>NZ_CADIKB010000024.1 GCF_902859825.1 Paraburkholderia phenoliruptrix
GGCGGTTCTCCTTGGTTCCCTGTTCGGGAGGTTGGTCCTGGAAACCCGATTCTCTCGGATTCCACTGGCGAACCGCCGCCTTCAACCTTCAACTACGCCTGGGACATTGCCATTCCAGTTGTAGGTGGTGTTATCAAGGGCGTTGGTCGCCTTGCCCTGCGAGTGGTTGGGGACGCCGCGAAAGACGCCGAACTCCTCAAAGAAGTCATCCAGTTTCTGAACCGCATGGGGCATGGCGATGCTCCGAAGTGGTTGAAGGCATTGGATATCGCCGCGTACCAGTCCCAGCTCTTGTCGAAACTTAAGGACTTTTGCGCTACCGTCCGGCTTGCCATCGAGCGCTCGCTCAAAGCCCGTGTCGGTCAACTGCTTCCCGACGCGTGGCGGTCGCAGCTCGAACGCGTTGGTGATGGTTTTCGGGCTCTCCAGGACCTGGCGGACCAGATGGTCCCGAAAGCTCTCAAAGAACTGGACGCGAAGCTCAAGACGCTGCAGAACATGGTCTACCGTGGCGAAATTCATGAGATTGCTACGGGGGGGATGCCACGGGTGAATCGCGAGGCGGAAGCCTATCTTGAGGAACGCAAGCTCGCGAGAGAGATACGGCAGGGCAAGTACGCCTCGACGAATTGCGCGGTGGGCGATGCACGGATTAAAGCCAAGTACCAACCCAAAATAGAGGACGGGTGGCCAGATATCCTCGCTGAGGTGAGTGATGAGATACCAGCCTTTCAAGGCAAGGAGGTGTATCGCACACTTGCGACGTTTCACGGCGAAGTTGCAGCACTCGACGCCAATCAGCTGGCGGGAAAGACGCTATATCGGGCATTTGGCAATCCATCGAAGCACGCCTCTTGGGGCAGCAAAGCAGCTGGCGGTCGTCAGCCGGCGTTTTGGGGCCTCGGCAGTGCGCCGAAAAGTGCGGAGGAATGGCGAATCCGGTCGGCGGTTTTGGATGAGTGGAACGGCAACGGATTCCTCGCCGTGGTACATCTCCCTGATGATTTCGGAATCCGAGTGCCTTCTGCAAAAGCATGGGCAGGCCAGATTGCGGAGCAGTGGGGCGAAAAAATTCCGGCACAATATCTCGAAGGGGGCGGCCATCAACTCGTCGTCGACCTTGGAGCGCTCGCCACCGAAATAACTCGGATTGGAGAGAGTGTGAAGGCAAGCGGTACAGCCCTCTCCGAAACTATCAACGGAGTTCGAGTTGACTTTTATCCGACCAACTGGACGAACGTTGAGGATGTATACGGGTATAGCAAATTTTCAGACGACGTATCCGGTTCGGCTCGCACTCGTCGGCTTGCCAGCGACGAAATACAAACCAAGGTAGCTAACAGTAAAACAGTTGCGGCGTCTCGTACGGCCGCAAGCGGTCAGGAGTAGATTCGATGGGGTACGTCACGAAAGAATATGACATGCTGGATTCCGAGACTCGGCGACGCGTGTTTTGGCTGCTGAAGCGGCTGACCAGTTATTCGCTGTGGGCGAAGAAACGGGATGCATGGGAGGTGTTTGCCAGAGCACACGAGAACGCCGTCAGAACCTGGCCCAAAAGCGACCCAGAGCGGATGGACGCCGATTTGCTTCCCCGAATCTTCGAAACGCAAAGTCTGTATAACAAAGGGCTTGAAGAACTCGGAAAGGGGCATCGATTCGTATGGCGAACGGGCGAACCGTTTGCGGCTGCGCTAGTCATAAGCGGAACCGTCCGCAACTTCCTGTATACGCATCCTGACTACTGGGAGCGAGGTGCGCAGACGGCGCCCTACCCGGACAAAGTCGAGGCACTCAATCGACTGCTACTTGCCTCTAAATATGGGGGTGAATACTCGCCCGTAGAGGTGCCGTTTGTGCCTCATATGTCCGCCCGGTGCGAAAGCGCGGCGGCATTGTTAGACCCCGAGCGTTACAGGTACAGATTCTATCAATTGTCCTATCCGGTCTTTCCAGCTGAACTTCCGGAAGTGCCTGCGGCGACGGACCTCATCATCAGTTCCGGGCAGCGCGTACCGGTGGACGGGATATGGGAGCCGGTTACGGTCGAGCGAGAAAAGGTCTTCGGCTTGGTGCCTTTGGGCGTGAAAAGTGTCGAGAACAATGGTTGCTTTAACTATCTGGTGAAGGAGACAAAGGCGCCCAACGTCGATGGCCAATGGAACGAGGCGGAGTCGCGCAGGGAGCTTGTGGGCACCCATTGGCGCCTCGTCTGGGAAGACACACGATACAAGGACGGCGTCATTCCTGACGAGTCGGAATACTTCCTTGAACCCAAGCGAAGTGAGGAGGTAGTACCACCTGAATTGGCGATAGGTGTCGAAGTCAGGACCGGCGATATTTGCCCTGTATCCGGGGCGTGGGAAGCCAAGGGCTTCGAAGTGAAGCCTGTTGAAGTCGCGAAGGGACAAGTCATGCCCGATGTTCTCGCGCCGTCGCCGGGTTCAGGGGAGCGCCGTGTTCATTGGGTTACGTGGCGTCTGGTGAAGCTCGCGGGCGAACCTTGAGTTCGCGCAATTCCCTGCATTTGAGGTGGCGGCGATTCGTAGTGCCTTCGCGGTGCCGCTGGCGTCGGCGGCACACGGTTGTCTCTAACCCAATGGAGTCTCGCATATGAGCCGCAGGTTTATCCTGAAAGACGACAAGACTGACCACAACGGCGTCGTGCTTGATGGCATCGTGGGCTCGTCGTTCGCGGGCCGGCCACTCGCGTATCTCGGCGCGCCTGTTCAGTGTCACACATGTAATATCGAGGGGACCATCATCTCGGACGGCTCGCCGCACACGATGACGGTCATGAGCAAGCTGGTCGCGTTGGAGGGCGATTTATGCCAATGCGAGTGCCATCCGCTGCCGAAGCTGGTTGCGTCGCAGACGACGGGGACATTATCGGGCTAACGGTATGCTCTCCCGACCTCAACCGTCGTTGTCTATCTGAGCCGGCCGCCTAGGGATGCCGGCAAGTCGCTTCAGTTTTGAAACTGCCCCCGGCACACCTGCGCCGCACTGCGCAGTCTCAATTGGGGCTTTGTGCCTACGCTGCTGACCGCGCGGTATACCCCCGGTAGCCTTTGCCCGATAGAGTCGAAGGTTCGAGGTGGCTCAGTTTGTCATAGGTGCGCTTGTGTTGTTGCTTCCGCCGAAAAGTCTGCTGGGCGCGAAAATTTAAGCTTGTGAACAGTTTTCGTTCAACGGCGTTAAGTGTGGGGAGCCCCAGATTAGCGGCACACCACTCGCTAAACTGTGTGACAGCCTCTTCGTCAGCTTTCGCGGTCTTGGGGGCGACAGGTTTCCACTTCAAAGTGGTCGACCCGAATCGCCGCGCTTGGTAGAACTCTTCCAAGATAATCAGCATGGCGTTATTGGGTATCCTCTTCCCATCTTTTACAAGAACGAGGAAATCATAGAAACGGCCAACTCCAGATACCTTCGTCCAGAGATTTTTCGCGCTGGTTAGCTCATGGAGCATCAAATGTTGCGCCCACAACAACACTAGGAAACTGATGCTGCCATCTTGAAGAATCAGCAGCGGAATGCTGTTGCCGATTGCGCCTTCCGAGATGTTCAGTTCGATTATTGAGTGAGCGGTCACTTGCATCTTGGCAATCTCTCAGCGAGCGAGCGCGGTACGCGTAGAACCACCTACGCGTAGCGCTTAAATAGGAATCCTAATTAAATCGACGGAACTACATTGAGGCGGTTTTGACCACTGACTGAGCCGAAAGGCGCCCGAATCGGTTCGGAAAGGTTAAATAGTTAGGGGTGTCTACAAACTAGGCGAGACGGGTGCAGAATTCAAGGACAGAATTTCCCGCGCTAAGAGCAGTAATTCCTCTGATAAAATGAATTAAGTGCCAAAAAAGAGGGTTGAATCGCTCCAATAGTTGTTCGAGTATGGGGGGATTTCCACCGCGAACATGAAGCCGCGCGCCGCGTTGACCCAGTCCGCGCCGATCGCAAGCGTCTTCGTGATGTCGAACGCGGTGATCATCTTGCCGCTCGCGCCAATGCGGATGCGCTGGCGCAAGCCAATGCCGACGAGTGTGTTGTGCACGAGCAGCAAGCCTTCCTGCAACGGCACGCCGACGTGGTCGGTGAATTCGAGCGGCGCGGCGCCCGTGCCGCCTTCCGCACCGTCGACGACGATGAAGTCCGGCAGAATGCCCGTCTCCAGCATCGCCTTGGCAATGCCGAAGAATTCCCACGGATGCCCGATGCACAGCTTGAAGCCGGTGGGCTTGCCGCCCGACAGCGTGCGCAGCCGCTCGACGAATTCGAGCAGACCGCGCGGCGTCGAAAACTCCGAATGCGTGGCCGGCGAAATGCAGTCGCGGCCCATCGGCACGCCGCGCGTGTCGGCGATTTCCGGCGTGATTTTGGCCGCCGGCAAGACGCCGCCGTGACCGGGCTTCGCGCCTTGCGAGAGCTTCACCTCGATCATTTTCACCTGCGGCTCGGCGGCCTGCTTCGCGAATTTTTCCGCGCTGAAAGTGCCGTCGTCATTGCGGCAACCGAAATAGCCCGACGCGATTTCCCAGATGATGTCGCCGCCATGCTCGCGGTGGTACTTCGACATGGAGCCTTCGCCGGTGTCGTGCGCGAAGTTGCCTTTCTTCGCGCCGAGATTCAGCGCCATGATCGCGTTCGCGGAGAGCGAGCCGAAGCTCATCGCCGAGACGTTGAAGATCGACATGGAATACGGCTGCACGCGATCGGCGCCGACCACGATGCGAAAGTCGTGGCTGTCGAGCGTGGTCGGCGCGAGCGAGTGGCTGATCCATTCGTGCGCGACGGCCTTGACGTCGAGTTCGGTGCCGTAGGGCCGGCTGTCGACGTCATTCTTGGCGCGCTGATAGACGATGCTGCGCTGCGCGCGCGAAAACGGCTTTTCGTCGGTGTCGTTTTCGACGAAATACTGGCGGATTTCCGGGCGTATGAACTCGAACAGAAAACGCAGATGACCCCACAGCGGATAGTTGCGCAGAATCGCGTGGCGCTGCTGCGCCAGGTCGTAGCAACCTAGCGCGATGAACGCGAGCGGCACGACGATCCACAACCATGAAACGTAATGGGTCGCGGCAAGCGCCGCGTAGACGGCGAGGAGCGCGACGGCGCTCCACATGGCCAGATAACGTCGAGAAAACATGGAGACTCCGGTGCAGTCGGTCGTCACGGAGGGATGGCACGCGCTCAAGGCGTGGGCGGATCCACCGTGGGGAAACGGGCGGCTGGCTTGATGAGAAGCCGCGAGCCGGCACAGGCGCGGTTCGAACCTCGAGGCTCTGGCGCCGCGGCTGAACCCTGCCGGCTAGCGCGCGCTCAGCAATGCCGCCTTTTGCGGCTCGCGCGCGGCCGGCTGCGCGCGAGCCGCCTGTTCAATGATGCCGCCGCCGAGGCACACGTCGCCATCGTAGAGCACGGCGGATTGCCCCGGTGTGACAGCCCACTGGGCGTCGTCGAACGTCAGTTGGAAAAGGTCCCCGCCCGCGCCTGCTGCACTGAACGTGCAGCGCGCGTCGGCCTGGCGGTAGCGGGTTTTTGCGCCGCACGCGAAGCCTTCCGCCGGTGGCTCGCCCGCGACCCAGCTCGTGTTGCCCGCGGTGAGCCTATGGCTCAGCAGCCACGGGTGGTCGTGGCCCTGCGCGACGTACAGCGTGTTCGACGCAATGTCCTTGCCCGCCACGAACCACGGCTCGCCGCTGCCGTCCTTGCTGCCGCCAAGGCCGATGCCCTTGCGTTGTCCGAAGGTATAGAACGCGAGGCCGATGTGCTCGCCGACCACCTTGCCGTCGGTCGTCTTCATCGGGCCGGGCTGGGTCGGCAGATAGCGGTTCAGGAAGTCGCGGAACGGCCGTTCGCCGATAAAGCAGATGCCGGTCGAATCCTTCTTTTTCGCGTTCGGCAGCGCAATCTGCTCGGCGATTTCTCGCACCTTGGTCTTGGGAATTTCGCCGAGCGGAAACAGCGTTTTTGACAGCTGTGCCTGATTCAGCCGATGCAGAAAGTAGGATTGATCTTTCGTATGGTCGAACGCCTTCAGCAGCTCAAAGCGGCCGTTGTTTTCCCGCACGCGCGCATAGTGGCCGGTCGCGATGGTTTCCGCGCCGAGCGACATGGCGTGATCGAGGAAGGCCTTGAACTTGATCTCGGCATTGCACAGCACGTCCGGGTTCGGCGTGCGGCCGGCGGAATACTCGCGCAGGAATTCGGCGAACACGCGGTCCTTGTATTCGGACGCGAAGTTGACCGCTTCCACGTCGATGCCGATCAGATCCGCCACGGACACCACGTCGATCCAGTCCTGCCGCGTCGAGCAGTATTCGCTGTCGTCGTCGTCTTCCCAGTTTTTCATGAACAGGCCGACCACGTCGTAGCCCTGTTCCTTCAGCAGCCACGCGGTGACCGACGAATCGACGCCGCCCGACATGCCTACTACGACTTTCTGCTTGCTCATAAGATGCTCACTGGGTACTGCGTGACTTCATGGATCGCGGGTCGCGGTTGCCGCGAGGTTATCTTTTCGGCCTGACCGAATGCGTATGCACGAAGTCGAGCGGGAAACGCCGGCCGGCGAGGTAATCGTCGATACATTGCATGACGAGCGGCGTGCGGTGCCGCTCGGGGCAGGCGCGCAGCTCGTCTGCGCTCATCCACAAGGTTCGGACGATGTCCGGATCGAGCGCGCGTGCCGCTTCGCGTTCACCGCCCGCGCCGCAATAGGTGAAGCGCAGATAGGTGACGCCGTCGCGCCCGGGCCGCTCGAAATGTGTCATGTACAGGCCGACGAGCGCTTCGGGCGTGAACGGATGCGCGGTTTCCTCGAGCGTTTCGCGGATCACCGCTTCCAGCAGCGTTTCGCCGGCTTCCAGATGGCCGGCCGGCTGGTTCAGCCGCAGGCCGGCGGCGGTGTGTTCCTCGACCACGAGAAAGCGCCCGTCACGCTCGACGATGGCCGCGACGGTCACGTGCGGCAGCCAGGTTTCCGGTTTCATGGGTGCGCATTTTACCGTTTATGTCCGTCGACTGCCGGGAAGCGGGCAGCGGGCGGCGGCCCCCGGCATGTCGGGCCCGCGCCCAGCCTGCAACCCCGGATTGTCCCCGATTTTTGCGGCCCCCCATCTTTCGGGTAAAGTGAGGCGTTAGCCGTTGCACTTGCAAGCCGGCGTGCCTCGTCGGCCGATCTGTCGTCAAACAGTAAGTCGAGGAGGAACCACGATGCACATCGGAGTGCCAGCCGAGACGCGCGCGCACGAAACCCGCGTCGCCGCGACGCCCGAGACCGTCAAGAAGTACGTGGCTCAGGGCCACCGGGTCACCATCCAGAGCGGCGCCGGCGCCGGCGCAAGCTTTCCTGACGACGCCCTCGCCGCCGCGGGCGCGGAGATCGTCGATGCCGCCACCGCTTTCGGCGCCGACCTCGTTCTGAAGGTCCAGTCTCCCACCGAGCCCGAACTGCCGCTCCTCAAACGCGGCGCGGTGCTGATCGGCATGCTCGATCCGTTCAACGCGGACAATGCCGAGAAGCTCGCCGCGGCCGGCGTCACCGCCTTCGCGCTCGAAGCCGCGCCGCGTACCACGCGCGCACAAAGCCTCGACGTGCTGTCGTCGCAGGCGAACATCGCCGGATACAAGGCGGTGCTGCTGGCCGCGACGCTCTATCCGCGCTTCATGCCGATGCTGATGACCGCCGCGGGCACCGTCAAGGCCGCGCGCGTGCTGATTCTCGGCGCCGGCGTGGCGGGCCTGCAGGCAATTGCGACCGCGAAGCGTCTCGGCGCCGTGATCGAGGCCTCCGACGTGCGGCCGGCCGTGAAAGAGCAGATCGAATCGCTCGGCGCCAAGTTTCTCGACGTGCCCTATGAAACCGACGAAGAGCGCGAAGCCGCGCAAGGCGTGGGCGGCTACGCGCGGCCGATGCCGCCGTCGTGGCTCACACGGCAATCGGCGCTGGTCCACGAGCGCGCGAAGCAGGCCGACGTGGTCATCTCGACCGCGCTGATTCCGGGGCGCGCGGCGCCCACGCTCCTCTCCGTCGAAACCGTGCAGGCGATGAAGCCGGGCTCCGTGCTCGTCGATCTCGCGGCGGGGCGCGGCGCGGACTACGAAGGCCGGCGCGGCGGCAACTGTCCGTTGACCGAAGCGGACAAGGTGATCGTCAGGCATGGCGTGACGATTGTCGGCTACACGAATCTCGCCTCGATGGTGCCCGCGGACGCGTCGTCGCTCTACGCGCGCAACCTGCTCGACTTCCTCAAGCTGATCGTGACGAAGGAAGGCGCGCTCAATATCGACCTCGCCGACGACATCGTCGCGGCCACGCTGCTCACGCGCGACGGCGAAGTCGCGCGCAAGGCATAAAGCGAATTCACCTGGAGAAACGGCGATGGAAGTGCTCAACCACACCGTCATCAACCTGATTATTTTCGTGCTGGCGATTTACGTCGGCTACCACGTCGTCTGGAATGTCACGCCCGCGCTGCACACGCCGCTCATGGCGGTGACCAATGCGATCTCCGCGATCGTGATTGTCGGCGCAATGCTCGCCACCGGCCTCACGCTCGGCACGCCGGGCAAGTTCTTCGGCACGCTCGCCGTCGCGCTTGCGGCGGTCAACGTGTTCGGCGGCTTTCTGGTCACGCGGCGCATGCTCGAGATGTTCCGCAAGAAAGAGCCGAAAAAGCTCATCGCCGACAAGAGCAAGGAGAACGCGTAATGAGCCTGAACGTCGTCACGCTGCTTTATCTGGTCGCGTCGGTCTGCTTCATTCAGGCGCTCAAGGGGCTGTCGAATCCGAAGACCGCGCGCATCGGCAATACGTTCGGCATGGTCGGGATGGCGATTGCCATTCTCACGACCATCGCGCTGATCGCGAAACAGGCGAACGCGCTGGGTTCGAACCTCGCGCTCGGGCTCGGCTTGCTGTTCGCTGCGTTGATAGTCGGCGGCGCGATCGGCGCGTTTGTCGCCGCGCGCGTCGAAATGACGAAGATGCCGGAACTCGTCGCGGCCATGCACTCGCTGATCGGTCTTGCCGCGGTCTGCATCGCCTATGCGGTGGTGTCGGAGCCGGCGGCATTCGGGCTGATCGATCCCGAGAATCCGGTTCCGGGCTTCCTGCCGTACGGCAATCGCGTCGAGCTTTTCATCGGCACGTTCGTCGGCGCGATCACCTTTAGCGGCTCGGTGATCGCGTTCGGCAAGCTGTCCGGCAAGTACAAGTTCAGGCTCTTCCAAGGCGCGCCGGTTGTGTATGCGGGCCAGCATCTGATCAACCTGATGCTCGCCATTGCGATGCTCGGCTTCGGCATCATCTTCTTTTTCACGCAGTCGTGGCTGCCGTTCATCATCATGACGGCGATTGCGTTCGTGCTCGGGGTGCTGATCATCATTCCGATCGGCGGCGCGGACATGCCCGTGGTCGTCTCCATGCTCAATTCGTACTCGGGCTGGGCGGCGGCGGGCATCGGTTTTTCGCTGAACAATCCGATGCTGATCATCGCGGGCTCGCTCGTCGGTTCGTCGGGTGCGATTCTGTCGTACATCATGTGCCGCGCGATGAACCGCTCGTTTTTCAACGTGATTCTCGGCGGCTTCGGCAACGAGCCGGGCGCGGCGGCGGGCGGCGCGGCGGAGCAGCGTCCCGTGAAATCGGGTTCGGCGGACGACGCGTCGTTCATGCTCGGCAACGCGGAGACGGTGGTGATCGTGCCGGGTTACGGGCTCGCCGTCGCGCGCGCGCAGCATGCGTTGAAGGAATTGACCGACAAACTGGTCGAGAAAGGAATCGAGGTGAAGTACGCGATTCACCCGGTGGCCGGACGCATGCCGGGTCACATGAACGTGCTGCTCGCCGAAGCCGAAGTGCCGTACGACATGGTGTTCGAGATGGAGGACATCAACGGCGAGTTCGGTCAGGTCGACGTGGTGCTCGTGCTCGGTGCGAACGACGTGGTGAACCCGGCCGCGAAGAACGATCCGAAGTCGCCGATTGCCGGCATGCCGATTATCGAGGCGTACAAGGCGCGCACGGTGATCGTCAACAAGCGTTCGATGGCGGCCGGTTACGCGGGCCTCGATAACGATCTCTTCTATATGGACAAGACGATGATGGTGTTCGGCGACGCCAAGAAGGTGATCGAGGATATGGTCAAGGCGGTGGAATGACACGCAAGTGGCCGCGCGGCGCACGTCGGCGTCGCGTGGCTTACTTCGGTTTTGCGTTCACATGCCGCAACAGGTCCGCGAGCCGCCGTCCTGCCTGGTCCGGATACGGCTCGCGCACTTCCAGTTGCTGAATTTTCTCGAGTCCGAAATTGCGGAAGTCGCTGCGCAATTCACACCACGCGCCTAGCGTCCAGCGGGCGCCCCAATAGGCGAGAGCCAGCGGCCATACACGCCGCTCGGTTGCCGCGCCGTTGACGTCCGTGTAGGCGAAGCTCACCACGTGCCGCGTGTCGATCGCGCGATGCAGCGTGTCGAGCTGCGTCGAAAATTCGCTTTTGATATGAAAGGACGGCGCGAAGATCGCGAGTCTTTCGAGCGATGCGCGCTTCTCGGCCGGCATGGCCGAGGCGATTTTCGCGAGCGCGCCGCGCGCGCCTGCTGCGAAGCCGGCGCTGCCCCACGATTCCAGCATGCGCGCCCCGGCGGCGAGCGCCGCCAGTTCGTCGGCGGTGAAGGTGAGCGGCGGCAAGCTCGCCGCGCGGCTTAACCGGTAGCCGATTCCGGCCTCGCCTTCGATCGGCACGCCCGACAACTGCAGATCGCGCACGTCGCGATAGACGGTGCGCAGCGAAATGTTGAGCCAGTCGGCAAGTTGTTGCGCGGTGGTGAGGCGCCGGCCGCGCAGCAATTCGGCGATCTGGAACAGGCGGTCGGCGCGGCGCGTCATCGTGGGCGTCTTGTAGAAGAGGACAGGGACAGTCCCGCGATGATAGCGCCGCATGCCGTGCTCCGGTCAACGCTCAGACGGCGGGCGCGTTGGGCGTTGCCATGCGCGCCGCGCTGCCCGCTTGCTGCCCGGCCGATCCGCGCGTTGCGCTTAGCCGTTGGTCCGCGAGTGCAGGCCGAGGCGATTGCCTTCGCTGTCGATAAAAAACGCGATATAGCCGATGTCCTGCGGCAGCTTGATGACAGGTCCGTCGGTCTTGCCGCCGGCTTCTTCGATGCGGGCGAGCGCGGCGTCCACGGTCGGGTGCGCGTTCAGGTAGACGAGCACGCCGTCGCCGTTCGGGGTCATCGACGGGCTGTGGACGACCGCGCCGCGCGTGGCCGGTTCTTCGCAGTCGAACACGGCAATGGGCTGACCGCCGAATTCCTGGCGATTCAACGTGACGTCGAGCGCGGCTTCATAAAAGCGGACGGCGCGATCGAAATCGACGGACGGAATTTCGAACCATGCAACGACTTTGGACGATGCGGACATGACACTCTCCTGTGGATGGCGGATAAGCCGGATAAATCGCCGGATGGCGTGAGGAGGAGTGTGCAGGGGGGCTGCTGACAGCGTGGTGTCAGTAGGGTGCAGCGGCAAGCGACACGGCGCGGTATGCGGCGCAAAAAAAACCGCGGAACGGTGTCCGCGGTTTCGGTGCGAGCGCCTCAGCCCGCCGGCGTGTCGCCTTGCGGGCGCTGGCGCACGCTGCCCGCGATCAGGTCGAAGCGGAACAGCCGGCATTCGAGCGCGCCGTTAAAGAGCGGCGTCTTGGTCGATTCGCGCAGGCGCAACTGGCCGGGCAATTTACGATCCGACGTGAGAATGAATGCATGCCAGCCGGTGAAGCGCTGCTTGAGCGCGTCGCCGAGCGACTGGAAAAACTCGCTGTCGGGCGTTTCTTCCTGGGCGCGGCGAAAGCCGTCGTCTTCGCGATTGTCGCGATTGCGTCCTTCGCGGATTTCGCCGCGGGCATTGCGCCCGCGAACTTCGATTCGCTCGCCGTACGGCGGATTGGCGACCAGAATGCCCGGCTCGGCGGTAGGCGGCGTCATGCCGCGGGCGTCGACCTGTTTCAGCGGAATCAGCGGCAAGCCCGCGCGCTGGAAATTCGCGCGCGCCTTGTCGAGCATGTCGCCGGAAATATCGCTGCCGAAAATCTGCAGGTCGGCGCGCGAGTTGCGAGCGGCATGTTTGGCGTCGAGCGCGGCGGCTTTGAGCGCCTGCCATGCCTTGGTGTCGTACTGCTTGAACTTCTCGAAGCCGAAACGGCGCTCGGCGCCGGGCGCGATGTTGAGCGCGACTTGCGCGGCTTCCGCGAGGAACGTGCCGCTGCCGCACATGGGGTCGTAAAGCGGCGTGCCGGCGCTCCAGCCGGTCAGGCGCAAAATGCCCGCCGCGAGATTTTCGCGCAGCGGCGCTGCGCCCTTGTCGAGGCGCCAGCCGCGCTTGAAGAGCGGGTCGCCGGAGGTGTCGAGGTAAAGCGTGCAGTCGGTCGCGGTGAGAAACGCGAACACGCGGACGTCGGGCATGCCGGTGTCGATGCTCGGACGCGCGCCGCTTACTTCGCGCAGACGGTCGCAGATCCCGTCTTTCACGCGCAGCGTGGTGAATTCGAGGCTGCGCAGCGGCGACTTGATGGCGGTGACGTCGACACGCAGCGTTTCATTCGCGGAGAACCACTGCTCCCAACGTTGTTCGACGGCGAGCGCATAGATGTCCTGCTCGCTGCGATACGGTCGATGCGCGATTTTCAGCAGCACGCGGCTCGCGATGCGCGAATACAGATTGGCCGCCATGCCGGCTGCCCAACCGCCGCGAAAATGCACACCGCCGGGCACTTGCGAGCCGGCCGCGAACGGCGCGCCGTGCAGATGCTTTGCGGCGATTTCGGCGAGTTCGGCGGCGAGCGCGGCTTCAAGGCCGCGTGGGCAGGGGAGGAAGAAATCGAAGGACATGGGGTGCGGCGGGGCCGGTTGGCGATGGGTAAGGGCGTATTGTACGCGGTCGCGAGGAGGCCTTTGCCTGCGACGCGCGGCCGGATTTTTGATCAGAGCACCTGAACATCGCCATGGCGGAAGCACTACCCCCCAGCCACCGCCCCAGCCGCTTCCACAGGACAACCCGGCACAGCGGCACGGGCCACACCCTTGCCCGCCTGCGAGGCAGCCGCAGGCGCAGCAGCCGCCATCGCCCGCACCGCCGCCGCCACCTGCGCTGAAATGCGCTGCAACGCCTGCCGATGCCCGTCCACAAGCGCGTCATAGCCGCCAGCGACCGGCTCGCTCACCACGCTTCTGCACGTCATCACTGCCGTGCTGCGTACAGCGCGCACGCTCCACACGGCATCGATCAGCGCGTGCGAGCCGGGCCACGATTCGAACCGCTGCACATTCATGCTCACGCGATACACCGGCGTCGCATCCGAATAGGCCGTACCGTACACGTCGATGGTATTGAGCTGCTGCGTGAGGCTCGTCGACAGCGCCCGGCGCAGCTCGTCGCCGGGCAGCGACGCCCAGCGTTCCTGCTCCAGCACCTTGACCTGCGTCGGTCCCGTCTGCACGACCAGCTGCGTTTTTGCAACTTGCGGCGGCACGTCGATCGGCGCGACCTCGATGAGCCACGCGGGCGCCGCCGCCGCGCTCCGCACGCCCGACCCCGTAGCGGATGCGCCCCCGCTCACGTCGCCCAGGGTATAGAACCGGCTCGTCGGCGATGCGCAGGCGGCGAGCGCGAGCGCCGCAGCCAGCGCGCCGGCACGAACAGCGCCGCGCGCGAGTGCGCCGTGCAGGCGAGGGAGTCGGACGAACATCATGGTTTATCTCCTGCTTTACCGCGCAACAACGATTCCGGGTGGCGCTCCAGATAATCCGACAGCGCATTGAGCGACTGCAACGTGCGCGTCAATTCCTGCAACGCCTGATGCACGTCCGACTGCAGCGGCGAGTCCTGCTGCAACGTCGCCTCGGCCGAGCCGAAGGTCTGCTTCGCGGCCGCGAGGGTGTCGCGCGCTTGCGGCACGACTTCCGTGTCGAGCCGCTTGAAGAGCTGATCTGCATTCTTCAGCGCGGCGTTCAGGTTATTGCCGATCTGGTCGAACGGCACCTTGTCGAGCTTCTTCGCGATGTCGGCGACCTGCAGCTGCAATTCGTCGAGCGTGTTCGGAATAGTCGGCAATTCGAGCGGGTCGCTGGCGACGTCGACGGTGGCCGGCGGCGCCTTCGGGAAGATATCGAGCGCCACATACAGCTGGCTCGTGATCAGATTGCCCGTGCGCAACTGGCCGCGCAGCCCGTGTTTGACCAGTTGCTGCAGCATGTTCTGACCGGCGAGACTGCCCGGCGCCGGCGCCGTTTCGCGAAAACGCTTGCCGAGCCGGTCGGGGTAGATGTTCATGGTCACCGGCATGGTGAAGCTGCGTGTTTTCGGATCGTAGTCGATGCCGATGTTCGTCACCTGACCGAGCACGATGCCGCGGAAATCGACCGGCGCGCCGACCGACAGCCCGCGCAGCGACTGGTTGAAGTTCATCACGACGCGCAGCGGCACGCCGTCCGGGTCGCGCATGGCGTCGGCTTCATCGGCGGCGAGGCGGAACGTCATGTTGTTCGGCGCCTGCGCGCCGACGCCTTGGCCCGGCGGCGACTGGAACGACAAGCCGCCGACGATCACCGTCGCAAGCGACTGCGTGTTCAGCTTGAAGCCGCTCGAATCGAGCCGCAAATCGACACCGCTCGCATGCCACCAGCGCGAATTGGTGCCGACGTACTGGTCGAACGGCGCCGACACGAACACCTGCATGGTGACGCCGGTGCCGTCCTTGTCGAGCGAAAAGCCGACCACCTGGCCGACCTGCACGCGGCGATAGAAAATCGGCGAGCCGATGTCGATGGAACCGAGCGAATCGCCATGCAGAATGAACTGGTGACCCTTCTGGTCGCCGGTGACGGGCGGCGGCGTCTCGAGCCCGACAAAGTTCTTCTCGCTGTCCGGCGAATGGCCGGCGTCGGCGCCGATATACGCGCCCGAGAGCAGCGTGGTGAGACCCGATACGCCGCTCGCGCCCACGCGCGGGCGCACGACCCAGAAGCGCGAATCCTTCACCGCGAAGTCTTCGCCTTCCTTCGTCAGCTGCACCTGCACGAGCACGTGCGACAGATCTTTCGACAACGTGATCGACTTCACCGCGCCCACGTCGACGTCCTTGTACTTGACCTTGGTTTTGCCCGGCTCGAGCCCTTCCGCGCTGACGAAACTGATCGTGATAGTCGGGCCTTTTTCCGTGACCGATTTGATGACGAGCGCAATGCCGATCAGCGCGGCAATCAGCGGAATGACCCACACGAGCGACGGCAGCCAGCGGCTGCGCGGCTCGATTTCGGGGTCTGGCAGTTGGGGCGGCAGCTTCGGTCCGTTCGAATCGTTGCGCGGCGCTTCGGAGGCGGGCGTCGGTCCTGGCGGGCTAGTCATGTTCGAGATCCTGAGGTTTTTGGGTACTGCCGTCCACGTGGTCCCAGATGAGCCGTGGATCGAACTGCATCGATGCCATCATCGTCAGGATCACCACCGAGCCGAACGCAATCGCGCCCGGCCCGGCCGTGATCACGGCAAGCGACTTGAAGCGCACGAGCGCGACGGTCAGCGTGACGACGAACACGTCGAGCATCGACCAGCGGCCGATCCGCTCGACCATCCGGTATAGCGTGGTGCGCTGCTGCGGCCGCCAGCGCGAGCGGCGCTGCGCGGTAATGGTGAGAAGCGCGAGCACGCTGAGCTTGAGCATCGGCACCATGATGCTGGCAACAAAAACGATCACCGCGAGCGGCCAGTCGCCGGAGGTCCAGAAGTACACGACGCCGCTCATGATGGTGTCGTCCTCCGAACCGACCAGCGACGACGTGTGCATGACCGGCAACAAATTTGCTGGAATATACAGCAACGCCGCGGCGATCAGCAGCGCCCACGTGCGCATCAGGCTGTCGGGATTGCGCGAGTGCAGGCGCGCGCCGCAGCGTCCGCAGTGCTGCGGCGTGACCGAGCGGATGCGCGGTTCGACGCGTCCGCACGCGTGGCAGGCGACGAGCCCGGCGCGTTTTGCGCTCACGTATTTCATCGCGCGGGTCATCCTCGATGGGGCGCCGGCGGCGCGCCGGCATGGGTGCCGGTCTCGTCGTCCGGCCCCTCGTCGGTGGGCAGCAACGGCGGAGCCGGCGGTCCGGCCACGGAGCCGACCGCGGCCGCCGCGCTGTCCGCCGAGGTGCGCGGCAGCGGCCGCTGATTGCGCGCGCCGAGTTCGTCGGCGAGATCCCACAGAATGCGCGGGTCGAAGGTGACGACCACGGCGAACATCAGCGTGAGCGCGCCGAACGCGAAGAGGGCGGCCTCGGGAATCACGCGCGCGAGACTGACCATCTTTACGATGGTGATGAGCACGCCCAGCATAAACACTTCGATCATGCCCCACGGCCGGACGAACTGGATGGCCCGCAACACGCGGTTAAAGCCTGCCGGCACATAGCCGGCACGGATCGGCACGAGCACATACAGCAGCGCGACAAGTTCGGTGAGCGGAAACAGAACCGTCGAGCAGAACACCATGACGGCGACGATCTGCATGTTCTCGTTCCACAGCGCGACGAGCGCGCCGAACAGCGTGGTTTGCGTGGTAATGCCATTAGTCTCGAGTTCGACGATGGGAAAGCCCTGCGCGATCAGAAACGTGATCAGTGCGGCCAGCGTCATGGCGCAGATGCCGTCGAGCTTGCGCGACACGCCGCTGTAAAGCGTCGCGCGGCAGCGCGGACAGCGAGCGACCTTGCGCCCGACAAGCCGCGGCTTGCGGAACAGCGTATCGCATTCATGGCACGCGATCAGGTTGTCATGTTCCATACGGCAACGGGGCAACGATAGGTGAATGAGCGTCCAATGCCGGTCGCGAAGAGGTGGCGCTGTGGGTGGCGATGTGGGTCGATGTGGCCGGTTCGTGAAAATTTGTGCAGCAATAGTACCAAAAGGCGCTGCGGCGCCGCGTCGACGGGCACAGCGCTCACCCTCTAAACGTCTGACAGCGTCCGTCCCCAATTGTTCACGGGTGCCGCCGGCGGCGCGCCGAACCGCGTTTCGGTAAATTTCACCCTGCTCCCAGTCAGCTTTTTCCGCTTCGGGTAGCATGGCGGCCTGGCGCGTCCTGAAGCCTGTGACGCCGGGCCATCTGCCGATGAACTTTGCTTCGGCGGGGAATAGCCGGGCGTGCGGCGCCGTTAACCTCTTCTAGCAAGCGTTGACCTGTCATGGCACACAATCCTTCGTTCGGTGGCGCGGAGTCGTACACGCGGACTGCCATTGCCTTTCATTGGCTGATCGCATTGCTGATCGTTTGCGGCTTTGCGCTCGGCTGGGTGATGACCGACATCCCGGGCTTTACGCCCACCAAGCTGCGTTATTTTTCGTGGCATAAATGGATCGGCGTGACCGTGTTCGCGCTCGCGGTCCTGCGCATTCTGTGGCGCGCCACGCACGGCGCGCCGTCCATGCCGCGCCGCATGCCGGCCTGGCAGCGCGGCGCCGCGCACCTCGTGCATCTGCTGCTGTATGCGTTGATGGTGGCGATTCCCGTCTCCGGCTATCTGTACAGCTCGGCGGCCAACGTGCCGGTCGTCTACCTCGGGCTGATTCCGCTGCCGCGGCTGATTGCGCCGGACCCGCATCTGAAGGAACTGCTCAAGACTGTTCACATTGCGTTGAACTACACGTTGCTGGCGCTGGTCGGCATGCACGTGGCGGCGGCGCTCAAGCATCAATGGCTGGACCGCGACGGGCTGCTGTCGCGCATGCTTCCCTTCCTCAAATAAGGACAACCATGAAGGTCTCGTTTTATCGCTACATGCTGGCGGCGTTTGCCGCCGCCTCGCTGGCCGCGGCCGGCGGCGCCCTCGCCCAGGTCGACGCGGCGAAAAGTTCGGTGAGCGCCACCTCGAAGCAGATGAACGTGCCGGTCGAAGGCAAGTTCGGCAAATTCACCGCGCAGGTCAAGTTCGATCCGGCGAGACCCGCCGAGGGCAGCGCGCAGCTGAATATCGACGTGTCGAGCTACGATCTCGGCGATGAGAGCTACAACGACCAGGTCCGCAGCAAGGAATGGTTCGACGCGAAGACCTACCCGAGCGCCACCTTCGTTTCGAGCGCGATTGCGCCGGCGGGCGGCAATCAGTACAAGGTGACGGGCAAGCTGACCATCAAGGGCAAATCGCAGACGGTGGTGGTGCCTGTTACGGTCACGCAGCAAGGCGCGACGCAGACATTCGACGGTTCGTTGCCGATCAAACGCTCGCAGTTCGACATCGGCACGGGCGAGTGGAAAGACACGTCTGTCGTGGCGGACGAGGTCGTCATCAAGTTTCATATCGTAGCTGCACGCAAGTAATGGGACCGCGCGTATAAGCGCAGCCGTTTTTTCCTGACTGGGAGCATGAATTGAAGACATCCATGTTGATCGCCGCCGGTGCATTGGCCTCCTGCGTTTCGCTTGGCGCATTCGCCGCCGCCGACACCTATCAGCTCGACCCGACTCACACGTATCCGAGCTTCGAGGCGGACCACTTCGGCGGGCTGTCGGTGTGGCGCGGCAAGTTCACCAAAAGTTCGGGCACGGTCACGCTCGACCGCGCGGGCAAGACCGGCAGCGTCGATGTCAACGTCGATCCGGCTTCGATTTCGACTGGAAACGGCAAGCTCGACGAGCATTTGAAAGCGCCGGAATTCTTCGACGTCGCGAAATTCCCCGCCGCGACGTACAAGGGCACCGACATCAAGTTCGACGGCGACAAGCCCTCGGAAGTGGTCGGCAGCCTGACGCTGCACGGCGTGACGAAGCCGCTGAATCTGAAAATCGAGTCGTTCAAGTGCATGCAGCACCCGGTGCTCAAGCGCGAAGTGTGCGGCGTCGAGGCGAGCGCCCAGTTCAATCGCGCGGATTACGGCATGGATTTCGGCAGCAAGTACGGTTTCAGCATGGAGACCCGGCTGCATATTCAGGCTGAAGGGATCAAGCAGTAAGCGCTGCTCTCGGGCGCGGGCGCCTTCGGCTCGTCATTGCATACAAGTCGCCGTTGCGGCGCAGCAAAGACGGCGGCGCCTGTTTCATCGCCTGTTAGGTTGCTTATTAGGCCGCTTCGTTCGCTATTGCGACGAAGCGGTTTTTTCATGGCGTCGCAGTCGCAGTCGCAGCGAGGCGCCTCTGGCCTCATCTGACGCACAAATGCGAAATTTCGCGCTCGCCTCGGTTTAATTTTTCAGGTACATAAAGCGCTGGCACCGCATTGGTTGTGCGCGCATCCAATTCGGCGAAATCGGGTCCGGCCCGATATAAGATTCGCGCGAACTGGAGATCTGCATGAACGCAACGACTGCAGCAAGCCTTGCGGGAAGCCGGGGAAATTCATGGCGGGCGGTGGTCGCCGCGTCGATCGGCAACGCGCTCGAGTGGTTCGATCTCGTGGTCTACGGTTTTTTTGCCGTGGTGATCGCGAAGCTGTTTTTTCCGGCCGGCAACGACACCGTCTCGCTACTGCTTACGCTCGGCACGTTCGGCGTGTCGTTTTTCATGCGGCCGCTCGGAGCCATCGTGATCGGCGCGTACGCGGATCGCGGGGGGCGCAAGGCGGCGCTCACGCTGTCCATCCTGCTGATGATGGGCGGCACGCTGATCATCGCGATTTTGCCGACCTACCAGAGCATCGGCCTCGCCGCGCCGGTGATTCTCGTGATTGCGCGTTTGATGCAGGGTTTTTCGGCCGGCGGCGAATTCGGCAGCGCGACGGCCTTTCTCGCGGAGCACGTGCCGGGACGGCGCGGCTTTTTCGCGAGCTGGCAGGTCGCGAGCCAGGGGCTCACCACGCTGCTCGCGGCGGGTTTCGGCGTCGTGCTGACCGGCAATCTGTCGCCCGCGCAGATGGCTTCCTGGGGATGGCGCGTGCCGTTCTTCTTCGGGCTGCTGATCGGGCCGGTGGCCTGGTACATTCGCACGAAGCTCGACGAAACGCCTGAGTTTCTCGCCGCCGAAACCACGACCACGCCGTTGCGCGACACGTTCGCGAGCCAGAAGCTGCGGCTCGTGATCGCCATCGGCGCGGTGGTGCTGGGCACGGTGTCGACTTACCTCGTGCTGTTCATGCCGACTTTCGGCGTGAAGCAATTGGGACTTGCGCCCTCGGTCGCGTTCTCGACTATCGCGCTGACGGGCCTGATTCAGATGGTGTTCGCGCCGGTCGTCGGTCACCTGTCGGACCGGCACGGACGTACGTCGATCATGCTGATCTCCGGGCTGCTGCTGCTCGTGCTGATCTATCCGGCGTTTGTCTATCTGGTCGCGCATCCGACCTTCGGCACGCTGATCGCGCTGCAAGTCGTGCTCGGCTTTCTGATGACCGGCTATTTCGGAGCGCTGCCCGGCTTGCTCTCGGAAATGTTCCCCGTGCAGACGCGCACGACCGGCATGTCGCTGGCTTATAACATCGCGGTGACGGTGTTCGGCGGCTTCGGACCGTTCATTATCGCGTGGCTGATCAGCTTTACCGGTTCCAAGGCGGCGCCGAGCTACTACCTGATTTTCGCGGCGCTGCTGAGCATCGCGGCGCTCGTTGCGGCGCGCCGCAAGCTCGGGTTCCGGTAGGCGGCAGCGAAGGCTACGCGGTAAACGCAAAAGGCCGGCTCATCACGAACCGGCCTTTTTCATTGCGGCAGCTAACTGCGGCTTGCGATTGCGGCCGACTCAGCCGCGATCAGACCTGCGCGCCCGCGTTCGGATCGTTCGGGTCGACGCGTTCTTTCTTGTCCTTCAGCAGATCTTCGCGCTTTACGCCAAACCACATGGCGAGCGCCGCGGCGACGAACACCGACGAGTAGATGCCGAACAGAATACCGATCGTCAGCGCCAGCGCGAAGTAGTGCAGCGTCGGGCCGCCGAACAGGAACATGGAGAGCACCATCATCTGCGTACAGCCGTGCGTGATGATGGTCCGCGACATGGTGCTCGTAATGGCGTGGTTGATGACCTCGATCACCGTCATCTTGCGTTCGCGACGGAACGTTTCGCGAATCCGGTCGAAGATAACCACCGACTCGTTCACCGAATAGCCGAGCACCGCGAGCACGGCGGCCAGCACCGACAGCGAGAACTCCCACTGGAAGAACGCGAAGAAGCCGAGAATGATCACCACGTCGTGCAAGTTCGCGATCACGCCCGCCACCGCGTACTTCCATTCGAACCGGAACGACAGATAGATCACGATGCCGACCACCACGCAGGCAAGCGCGAGCAGGCCGTCGGTGGCGAGTTCCTTGCCGACCTGCGGGCCGACGAACTCGACGCGCTGCAACTGCACCTGCGGCGTGTCGGTTTTCAGCGCGCCCATCACCTGGTCGCTTTGTTGCGCGGACGTGAGCCCGTGTTTGAGCGGCAGGCGGATCAGCACGTCGCGCGAGGTGCCGAAGTTCTGCACCTGCGCGTCGGCATAGCCGAGCTTGTTCAGCGTGTTGCGCACCGGGTCGAGCGGCGCCGCGCCCGGATACTGCACTTCGATCACCGTGCCGCCGGTGAACTCCACCGACAGATGCAGCCCGCGATGCACGAGAAAAAACACGGCCGCGAGGAACGTCAACAGCGAAATGGCGTTGAAGATCAACGCACGCTGCATGAACGGAATGTCTTTGCGAAAACGGAAAAATTCCATGGTCTTGTTCTCCGGGACTCAGCGGGATGAACCCGGTTTCTGCGGCGTGCCCGGCGTGCCGGGGGCATTGCGGCGACGCACGGTCGGCTTGCCGGCGCGCGATTGCGCGGCTGCCGCGGGCGCTTTCGGCTTCGCGGCGGCTGCAGTGGCTGCGCGCATGGCCTGCGCGGTGTCCGTTGCCGAGTCGTCGTTGCCCAGATAGGCAGCGGAGCCCGCGGGCGCGGTTTCCGGACGCCACACCTGGCCGATGGCGAGCGACTTCAGCTTCTTCTTGCCGCCGTACCAGAGATTGACGATACCGCGCGAGAAGAACACCGCCGAGAACATCGACGTCAGAATGCCGATACAGTGCACGATCGCGAAACCGCGCACCGGCCCCGAGCCGAAGGCGAGCAGCGCGACGCCCGCGATCAGCGTGGTGACGTTCGAGTCGAGGATGGTCGCCCAGGCATGCGCGTAGCCGTTCTGGATGGCCAGTTGCGGCGGCGCGCCGTTGCGCAGTTCTTCCCGCACGCGTTCGTTGATCAGCACGTTTGCGTCGATCGCCATACCGAGCGCGAGCGCAATAGCCGCGATACCCGGCAACGTCAGCGTGGCCTGCAGCATGGAGAGCACCGCGATCAGCAGCAGCAGGTTCACGGACAGGCCGATCATGGAGATCACGCCGAACAGCATGTAGTACGCGATCATGAAGACGGCGATGGCCGCAAAGCCCCACACCACCGAATGGAAGCCCTTCTTGATGTTGTCGGCGCCGAGGCTCGGGCCGATGGTGCGTTCCTCGATGATGTCCATGGGCGCGGCGAGCGAGCCGGCGCGCAGCAGCAGCGCGAGGTCGGCGGCGGCTTGCGGCGTCGGCTGGCCGGTAATCTGGAAGCGGTCGCCGAGTTCCGACTGGATGGTCGCGACCGTCAGCACCTCACCCTTGCCCTTTTCGAACAGCACCATGGCCATCGGCTTGCCGATGTTGTCGCGCGACACGCTGCGCACGGCGCGGCCGCCGGCCGAGTCGAGGCGAATGTTGACGGACGGGCGCTGATGTTCGTCGAAGCCCGCCGACGCGTCGATAATCCGGTCGCCGGTGAAGATGATCTGCTTTCTCAGCAGCACGGGCGTCTGGTTGCCTTGCGTGAACAGCTCGTCGCCGGGCGGCACGGGGTCGGACGGATTCGGATGCGTGTTGACCGGGTCGGCGAGACGCGCTTCGAGCGTCGCCGTCCGGCCGATGATGTCCTTTGCCTTCGCCGTGTCCTGCACGCCCGGCAGTTCGACCACGATCCGGTCGGCGCCTTGCTGCTGGATAACCGGCTCGGCCACGCCGAGTTCGTTCACGCGGTTATGCAGCGTGGTGATGTTCTGCTTGAGCGCGGCGTCCTGCACGGCTTTCTGCACGGTCGGCGTGAAGGTGCCGACGAGCTGCACGGAACCGTCCGGGCCGTTTTGCGACGCCCATTGCAATTCGCCGATGCTGCGGCTCAATTGCTTGGCCGCGGCGTCCGCCGTGGCCTGGTCGGCGAAATTGATCACCACCGTCTGGTTGACGCGGTTTACGCCGCCGTCGCGGATGTTGTTGTCGCGCAAGAGCGTGCGCGCATCCGACGCGTCGGAGTCGAGCTTCTTGTTGAGCGCGCCCGCCATGTCGACCTGCAGCAGGAAGTGCACGCCGCCGCGCAAGTCGAGACCGAGGTACATGGGCAGCGCGTGCAAGGCGGTCAGCCAGCGCGGCGACGCACTTTGCAGATTCAGCGCGACGACGAACTGCGGGTCGCTCGGGTCGCTGTTGAGCGACTTCTGCAGCAGGTCTTTCACGCGCAATTGCGTGTCCGTGTCGAGAAGACGCACGCGAATGTTCGCGTTGGTCGACGAGTTGTCGAACGTGACGTCTTCCGGCTTGATCTGATTGGCTGCGAGCGCGGCTTCGACCGCCGACAGCGTGGTCGAGTCGAGCTTGACCGTTGCCTTGCCGCTCGACACCTGCACCGCCGGCGCTTCGCCGAACAGATTGGGCAGCGTGTACACGAGGCCGATGACGAGAGCCACCAGCATCACGGCGTATTTCCAGAGGGGGTAACGATTCATGAGTGGTCCAACGGAAGGTTGGCTTTTAAGCGATGCGCCCAGCGATGAGCGCCGGCGACCCGCGGCAGCTTTGCATGGGTCGCCGGCGAGGCCGCGCCGGACGCGAGAGAGCAGGCCTTACAGCGACTTGATCGTGCCCTTCGGGAGAATCGTCGTGACCGACGCTTTTTGCACGGTGATTTCCGTGCCTTCCGAAATTTCGACGCCGACGTAAGCCTCGCCCACCTTGGTCACCTTGCCGACGATGCCGCCGTTCGTCACCACTTCATCGCCCTTGGCCATTGCGGCGAGCATGTTGCGGTGTTCCTTCTGGCGCTTCATTTGCGGGCGAATCATGATGAAGTACAGCACGCCGAACATCAGGATCAGCGGCAGGAAGCTCATCAGATTCGACTCAACGCCACCTGCTGCGGTGCCTTGGGCGAAGGCATTGGAAATGAACGACACGTTGGTCTCTCCGTTATAGATCAATTCAATCAAAAAAATCAGCCGGTTATTCTACCACCGGCATGGCGCGCGTCGGCGCGGCGATTCGGCTTTGCGATCAACCGCTTAAAGCCGTTTTTCGTCGTCCTCGAAAGTGGATTGTAAGGTTTTATGAGAACCGCTGACGGATTCGTCCTTCGAATCTGACAGCGTTCGTCGTCATGGCGCCTCGTCGACGCCGCGCGCGCGGTTCTCGTGAAAGCGCTTGCGGAACGGCTCGAACATTTTGGCGTCGATCGCGTCGCGCATTTCCTGCATGAGTTCGAGGTAGTAGTGCAGGTTATGAATCGTATTCAGCTGTGCGCCCAGAATTTCCCCGACGCGATGCAGATGATGCAGATACCCACGAGTGAAATTTCGGCACGTGTAGCAGCCGCATTGCTCGTCGAGCGGTCGCAGCGAGTTCTTGTGCGTGGCGTTGCGAATCTTGATGTCGCCAAAGCGCGTAAAGAGCCAGCCGTTGCGCGCGTTGCGCGTGGGCATTACGCAGTCGAACATGTCGACGCCGGCCGCGACGCCCGCCACCAGGTCTTCCGGCGTGCCGACGCCCATCAGATAGTGCGGCTTGTTGGCTGGGAGTTTCGGGCCGATGTGGTTCAGCACGCGCATCATGTCTTCTTTCGGCTCGCCGACCGAGAGCCCGCCGATGGCCAGACCGTGAAAATCCTTCTCCGCGAGACCCGCGAGCGACTCGTCGCGCAGGTCCTCGAACATGCCGCCCTGAACAATGCCGAAGAGCGCGTTCGGATTGGCGAGCCGGCGGAATTCGTCGATCGAGCGCTGCGCCCAGCGCATCGACATGCGCATGGAGTCGGCCGCCTCCTTGTGCGAGGTCGGCACATTGTTGGTCGCGTAGGGCGTGCACTCGTCGAACTGCATGACGATGTCAGAGTTCAGCACTTTCTGGATCTGCATCGACACTTCCGGCGACAGGAACAGCTTGTCGCCGTTGATCGGCGAGGCAAACGTCACGCCGTCTTCGGTGATCTTGCGCAGGTCGCCGAGCGAAAATACCTGAAAGCCGCCGGAGTCGGTCAGGATCGGCTTTTTCCAGCCCATGAAGCCGTGCAGGCCGCCGTGCGCGGCGATGGTTTCGAGTCCCGGGCGTAGCCACAGGTGAAACGTATTGCCGAGGATGATCTGCGCGTGCATTTCCTCGAGCTCGCGCGGCTGCACCGCTTTCACGGTGCCGTAGGTGCCGACCGGCATGAAGATCGGTGTTTCGACGACGCCGTGGTTCAGCGTGACGCGGCCGCGGCGCGCGGCGCCGTCGGTGCCGCGCAGCTCAAAGTGGAGGCCGTCGGCGGGTGGTTGAAATGGATGACCGGTGGTCATTGAGCTCACTCCGTGGCAAACCGGAAAACAGTCCGGCGCGGTAAAGAAAATGCCGCCGCGATGGCTCGCAGCGGCGTGCAAAAAACGTCGAAAACGACAGGCGCTCTGTCAGATCAACCGTCGCGGCGAGTCAGCAGCATCGCATCGCCGTAGCTGAAAAAGCGGTAGCGTTGCTCGATGGCATGACGATACGCGGCGCGAATCGTCTCCACGCCGGCGAATGCCGACACCAGCATCAGCAATGTCGACTTCGGCAGATGAAAATTCGTCACCAGCCGGTCGACCACGCGAAACTTGTAGCCCGGCGTGATGAAAATGTCGGTTTCCGTGCTCGCCGCGCCGAGCGGCCGGCCGGCGGCTTCGGCGTCGCGCGCGGCGGCTTCGAGCGCGCGCATCGACGTGGTGCCCACGGCGATCACGCGGTTGCCGCGCGCCTTGGTGGCAGCGATCTTGTCGGCGAGCGACTGCGGCAGGTGATACCACTCGCTGTGCATCTTGTGCTCGGCGAGGTTTTCCACGCGCACCGGCTGGAACGTGCCCGCGCCGACGTGCAGCGTCAGCGTCGCGCGCTCCACGCCGTGCGCGTCGAGCCGCGCGAAAAGCGACTCGTCGAAATGCAGGCCCGCCGTGGGTGCCGCGACCGCGCCCGGATTTTGCGCATACACGGTTTGATAGCGCGTTTCGTCGACGGCGTCGGGATCGTGCTCGATATAGGGCGGCAACGGCAGGCGGCCGTGCTGCTCGATCAGCGTCAGGCAGTCGGCGGGGAAATGCAGTGTGTAGAACGGCTCCACGCGCTCGCCGACGGTCACGTCGAACGCATCGGCAAGACGGATCGTCGTGCCCGGCTGCGGGCTTTTGCTCGCGCGGATCTGCGCGAGCGCCGTGCGCTCGCCGGTGAGCCGCTCGACCAGCACCTCGATCTTGCCGCCACTTGCCTTCTGGCCGAGAAAGCGCGCCTTCAGGACTTTGGTATCGTTAAAGACCAGCAGGTCGCCGGGCGAAATGCAGTCGGGCAACTCGGAAAAGCGGCGGTCGACGAGGCGCGCGGCGCGCTCGGCATCGGCGGCGTTGTCGACCTGGAGCAGACGGCTCGCGCTGCGCTCGGGCAGCGCGACTTGCGCGATCAGCTCAGGCGGCAGATCGAAATCGAAATCGGAAAGCGTAAACATGCAAACGACTGGAAGCGAATGGGGACTGAATTGAGCCGAAGCCTCGGCCGGGCAGCTATGATTGCGGGACGCCGCGGCGGCCCGCGAGCCGGCGCGCACGTGCAGCCAACCGTAGCCAGCCGATGGCCGCGCAGCCTTCGACACTTTTGACAGCCGATATTGTACTTGCGAAGCAGCCCATGCCTTTGTCCGACCGCCGATCGCCTTCCGCAGATGAACTGAGCGCCGAACTGGCAGCCCGCGTCGCGCGAGACGACGGGTTGGGCAAGCCTGCGGCGAAATCCGCGGCCAATTCCGCAGCCAAAGCGGCCTCCACCAAAACCGCCGACAAACTCGCCAAGCTCGGCCTCACGCGCGACATCGACCTCGTGCTGCATCTGCCGATGCGCTACGAGGACGAAACCTCGCTCACGCCGATCGGTCATCTGCTGCCCGGCGGCATCGCGCAAACGGAAGGCGTGGTGTTCGACAACGAGATCGCCTATCGTCCGCGCCGTCAGTTGCTCGTCAAATTGCGCGACGATGCCGGCGACGAACTCGTGCTGCGCTTTCTGAACTTCTACGGTTCGCAGGTCAAGCAGATGGCCATCGGCGCGCGGCTGCGCGTGCGCGGCGACGTGCGAGGCGGCTTCTTCGGCATGGAGATGGTGCATCCCGCAGTGCGCGTGGTCGACGAGGACACGCCGCTGCCGCAAGCGCTCACGCCGGTTTATCCGAGCACCGCGGGCGTGACACAGGCCTATTTGCGCAAGGCAATCGACAACGCGTTGTCGCGCACGTCGCTGCCGGAGCTGTTGCCCGAGGCCGTCGCACGCGAATGGCTGCAGCCGCTTGGCGTGCCCTCGCTGATGGACGCGGTGCGCACGCTGCATCATCCGGGCGCGCAGTCGGACGAGACCGCGTTGATCGACGGCACGCATCCGGCGTGGGTGCGCATCAAGTTCGAGGAACTGCTCGCGCAGCAGATGTCGCTCAAGCGCGCGCACGAGGAGCGCCGCACGCGCGCCGCGCCGGCCATGCCGCGTCGCAAGCTGGGCGACGAAGCGGCGCTCGTCGCGCGTCTGCTGAAGGCGCTGCCGTTTTCGCTGACGAAGGCGCAGGAGCGCGTGGGCGGCGAGATCGCGCTCGATTTGACCCAGCCGCATCCGATGCAGCGGCTCCTGCAGGGCGACGTCGGCAGCGGCAAGACCATTGTGGCGGCGCTGGCTGCCGCGCAGGCGATCGACGCCGGGTACCAGGCCGCGCTCATGGCGCCCACCGAAATTCTCGCCGAGCAGCACGCGCGCAAGCTGCGCGGCTGGCTGGAGCCGCTCGGCGTGAGCGTCGCGTGGCTCGCGGGCAGCCTGAAGGCGAAGGAAAAGCGCGCGGCTATCGAAGCCGCCGCGCTCGGCACCGCGCAACTCGTGATCGGCACGCACGCGATCATCCAGGACACGGTAGAGTTCGCCCGGCTCGGGCTTGTGATCGTCGACGAACAGCACCGCTTCGGCGTCGCGCAACGTCTCGCGCTGCGCGCCAAAGCACTGAACGCCGCTGACGGCGCGCGCGATTTCCAGCCGCATCAGCTGATGATGTCCGCCACGCCCATTCCGCGCACGCTCGCCATGACGTATTACGCGGACCTCGACGTCTCGACGATCGACGAATTGCCGCCCGGGCGCACGCCCATTCTCACCAAGCTCGTGTCCGACGCGCGCCGCGAGGAAGTGATCGGCCGCGTGCGCGAAGCGGCGCTGACCGGGCGGCAGGTCTATTGGGTGTGTCCGCTGATCGAGGAAAGCGAGACGCTGCAACTGCAGACCGCGGTCGAGACCTATGAAACGCTGGTCGCGGCTTTGCCGGAATTGAAGGTCGGGCTCGTGCACGGCCGTCTCGCGCCGGCCGAGAAGGCCGCGGTGATGGATGCGTTCACGCGCAACGAGGTGCAGCTGCTCGTCGCGACTACGGTGATCGAAGTGGGCGTCGACGTGCCGAATGCGTCGCTGATGGTGATCGAGCACGCCGAGCGCTTCGGCCTCGCGCAGCTGCACCAGTTGCGCGGGCGGGTGGGGCGCGGCAGCGCGGCGTCGGTCTGCGTGCTGCTCTACACCGGACCGCTTTCGATGACCGCGCGCGCCCGCCTGCAAACCATGCGCGAGACGACCGACGGCTTCGAAATCGCGCGCCGCGATCTGGAGATACGCGGTCCCGGCGAGTTTCTCGGCGCACGGCAGTCCGGCGCGGCGATGCTCCGGTTCGCCGATCTGCAAAACGATCAATGGCTGATCGAGCCCGCGCGCGAAGCCGCCGCGGCGCTGCTCGAGAAGCATCCTGAGGTGGTCACGCAGCATCTGGCGCGCTGGCTCGGTGCGCGCGAACATTACCTGAAGGCGTGAGCGCCGACAGGCGCCGCGCCAGGTCGCGCTGCGGGGCGCCTTGGCCGAAGTGGCAGACTGGGCCGGCGCGGCCGACTTCGCGGATACAAAGCAAGCGAAACCCGGCAAACCAGGTTGGCGAACCGACCCTATGGGTGTATAACTAGAACCTATCGAATCCATCGCACTGATTGGTCCCCCAATGACGCTCACCGAATTGAAGTACATCGTCGCCGTGGCCCGCGAGCGGCACTTTGGCCGGGCCGCCGAAGCGTGTTTCGTCAGCCAGCCGACCTTGTCGGTCGCCATCAAGAAGCTCGAAGACGAGCTCAACGTGCAGATTTTCGAGCGCGGCACGAGTGAAGTGAGTGTCACGCCGATCGGCGAGCAGATCGTCACGCAGGCTCAGCGGGTGCTGGAACAGACGCTCGCCATCAAGGAAATCGCCAAGCAGGGCAAAGATCCGCTCGTCGGCCCGCTGCGCCTTGGCGTCATCTATACGATCGGGCCGTACCTGCTGCCCACGCTCGTCAAGCAGATGATCAAGCGCGTCCCGCAAATGCCCTTGATGCTGCAGGAAAATTACACGCTCAAGCTGATCGAGCTGCTCAAGCAGGGCGAAATCGACGTCGCGATCATGGCGCTGCCGTTTCCGGAAACCGGGCTGATGCTGCGGCCGCTCTACGACGAGCCGTTTGTGGTCGCGCTGCCGTCCGGCCACGCGTGGGAAAACCGCCCGAAAATCGACGCCGACGATCTCAAGCAGGAAACCATGCTGCTGCTCGGCAGCGGTCATTGCTTTCGCGACCACGTGCTCGGCGTTTGCCCGGAACTGATGCGTTTCTCGCAGAACGCCGACGGCATCCAGAAGACGTTCGAGGGCTCGTCGCTGGAAACCATACGCCATATGGTGGCGAGCGGCGTAGGCATTACCGTGCTGCCGCGCATGTCGGTGCATGAGGTCAAGCCGCACGCGGGCGGCATCGACTCGGGCCTTTTGTCCTATGTTCCATTCGACGAGCCGGTGCCCGACCGGCGCGTGGTGCTCGCGTGGCGCAAGAGCTTTACGCGGATGCCTGCCATCGACGCAATCTGCGACGCCATCAGCGCTTGCGACCTGCCGGGCGTGAAAAAGCTGGATCTGCCGGTCGCCGTCAACTGAGCTGCGGATGATAGGCGGCGCGCCGACGTTCCAGTCCAGGCGCGCGTCTCATTGGTTGGCCCCACCAGACGAGCGCCTAACGTGGGCCTATCGGATAGATAAAATTTATAAAACGCACAAATTCGATAGTATTGATATAGTCGTCTGCATGGATCGCCCGATCGTCAAAAACCGGAGGACATCATGACGCAACCGAATGTGCCGCACACTCAAGCCTTCGCCGCTCAACCGGCCACCGCCCCCGCCGGCTTTGCGGCCGCCATGCTCGGCCTTCGCACGGTCGCCGTGTCGTTGCTGGTCGACCGGGCGCTGTCCGCGTAATGCTTCATCTGCTGGCGTCATGTGCCGGCACTGTTGTTCGCCCAAGCTTTCGGCATTGCCGTGCCGCGCTTCTCCCCCATCCGTTTAAACGAAAACCATCCAGGAGTCCCGCATGTCCGAACGTAAGCTCACCAATGCCGCCGGCGCGCCCGTCGCCGATAACCAGAACTCGATGACCGCCGGCGTGCGCGGCCCGGTTGTCCTGCAAGACGTGTGGCTGCTCGAAAAGCTCGCGCACTTCGACCGCGAGGTGATCCCCGAGCGCCGTGTGCACGCGAAAGGCTCCGGCGCGTTCGGCACGCTCAAGGTGACGCACGACATCTCGCGCTACACGAAGGCGAAGGTGTTTGCGCAGGTCGGCAAGGAAACGCCGCTCTTCATGCGCTTCTCGACGGTGGCGGGCGAGCGCGGCGCGGCCGACGCCGAACGCGACGTGCGTGGTTTCTCGATCAAGTTCTATACGGAAGAAGGCAACTGGGACGTGGTGGGCAACAACACGCCGGTGTTTTTCATCCGCGATCCGCTGAAATTTCCGGACTTCATTCATACGCAGAAGCGCGACCCGTACACGAACCTGCGCAACAACGTTGCCGCGTGGGATTTCTGGACGCGCCATCCGGAGTCGATGCACCAGGTCACCATTCTGATGAGCGACCGCGGCATTCCGAAGAACTACCGTCAGATGCACGGTTTCGGTTCGCACACGTACTCGTTCATCAACGCGAACAACGAGCGCTTCTGGGTCAAGTTCCATTTCAAATCGCTGCAAGGCATTGAGAATTTCACCGATGCCGAAGCGGCGCAGGTCATCGCGCAAGACCGCGAAAGCGCGCAGCGCGATCTGGTGGGCCGCATCGACGAAGGCAATTTCCCGAAGTGGCGCTTCGCGATCCAGGTGATGCCGGAGGCAGAGGCAGCGGCCTATCGCTTCAATCCGTTCGATATCACGAAGGTGTGGTCGCAGCAGGACTACCCGCTGATCGACGTCGGCACGATCGAACTGAACCGCAATGCGGCCAACTATTTCGCGGATGTCGAGCAGGCAGCGTTCACGCCGGCCAACGTGGTGCCGGGCATTGGATTCTCGCCCGACCGTCTGTTGCAGGGGCGGCTGTTCTCGTACGGCGACACGCAGCGCTATCGCCTCGGTATCAATCACCATCAGATTCCGGTGAACGCGTCGCGCGTGCCGAACCCGCATTCGTTCCATCGCGACGGCGCGATGCGCACCGACGGCAACCTGGGCGGTAACGTGAACTACGAGCCGAACCGTTTCGGCGATTTCGCTCAGGACGCCAACGCGTCCGAGCCGCCGCTCGCCGTGGGCGCGGTGGATCGCTACGATCATCGCGCGGATGACGATTACTACACGCAGCCGGGCATGCTGTTCGCGCTGTTCGACACGGCGCAGCGCGAGCGTCTGTTCGGCAACATTGCGCGCCATATCAACGGTGTGCCGCAGGAGATCGTCGCGCGTGCGGTCGAGCATTTCCGCCGTATCGATCCGGCTTATGCCGAAGGCGTGATCGCCGCGATGGCCGCGCTCGCGGAAGGCGGCAAGAAGTAAAGCGGTAAGCGAAGCGGGGCGCGCGGGCGCCCCGCCACTCGGGAGACGAACCGGGAGCACGCAGATGATCGAGATGATGAGAGCCACGGCCGGCAGATCGTCGGCCACGCAACGCGCACGGCCGATGCATGCGCCGGGCTCGAACCGGCATATCAACATGCGCAAAGCCGTCGGCTTCGCCATCGTGACAAGCGGATTCGCGGTGATCGCGGCGCAGGCGCTGCAACATGCGTTGGGCGGATGAGCGGCAGGCACGGACGTGAACGAGCTTGCGCACGCGCGTCGCCGCCGGCTCGCGCGTCACGCTGCCGTGGCGGCACGCCACACGAACGTTTCGTCTTTCTAAGATAAACTGTCGAACGCTCGTTTTGCCGGGCCTGCCATCAGCGGGCCATTGGCACGCCGTTACTTCACTGCCGGTTCGTATCACTCTTCGAAGGAGTCATCATGGCCAAAAAAGAAGCTGTACAGCACGTCAATATCGGGATCAGCGACAAGGACCGCAAGAAGATCGCGGAAGGTCTGTCGCGTCTGCTCGCGGACACCTACACGCTGTACCTGAAGACCCACAACTTCCACTGGAATGTGACGGGTCCGATGTTCAACACGCTGCATCTGATGTTCGAAACGCAATACAACGAACTGGCGCTGGCCGTCGATTCGATTGCCGAGCGGATTCGCGCGCTCGGCGTGCATGCGCCGGGCAGCTACAAGGATTTTGCCAAGCTGTCGTCGATTCCCGAAGCAGACGGCGTGCCGTCCGCGGAAGAGATGATCCGCCAACTGGTGGAAGGTCAGGAAGCCGTGGTGCGCACCGCGCGCGCCATTTTCCCGTCGACGGAAGCGGCCAACGACGAGCCCACCGCCGACCTGCTGACGCAGCGCATGCAGACGCACGAAAAGACCGCGTGGATGCTGCGCTCGATGCTGGCTTGACGAGCATCGGCTGAGGCCGCTGCCGGCCGGTTCCGGCCGGGTTGCGCCGGCCGATATGTTAGACGCGGGTTTGACGCAATAGCCAAAAAACAAAGCCTCCCTTCGCGGAGGCTTTGTTTTTTGCGTCGACCGACACGTGACACTCGAGGCTTGCGGCGCAAAACGGTCCGCTGCGCGGGCCTACGCGCCTGCTTCCGGGCGCCGGCAAGGGGTGCCCGCCGCATCCCGTAAAATAGCGGCACTGTACCCGCTATTCGCCTGCCTTCATCGAGTCCGCCATGTTCGCCCGACTTCCCCTGTATTTGCGCCTTGTGCGCATGGACAAGCCTATCGGCAGTCTGCTGCTGCTGTGGCCGACACTCAACGCGCTGTGGATTGCGTCCGACGGTCACCCGTCGTGGCCGCTGCTCGTGATCTTCACGGTGGGCACAGTGCTGATGCGCTCGGCGGGCTGCGCGATCAACGACTACGCGGATCGCGATTTCGACCGTTATGTGAAGCGCACCGAGAATCGGCCGATCACCTCGGGCAAGATCAAGGCGTGGGAAGCGGTGGCGCTCGCGGCGGGCCTGTCGTTGCTGGCTTTCCTGCTGATTCTGCCGCTCAATACGCTGACGAAGGAGTTGTCGGTCGCCGCACTGTTCGTGGCCGGCTCCTATCCGTTCACGAAGCGCTTCTTCGCCATTCCGCAGGCATATCTCGGCATCGCATTCGGCTTCGGCATTCCGATGGCGTTTGCGGCTGTGCAAAACCAGGTGCCCTTGCTCGCGTGGGTCATGCTGCTCGCCAACGTGTTCTGGTCGGTTGCGTACGACACCGAGTACGCGATGGTCGATCGCGACGACGACATCAAGATCGGCATTCGGACCTCGGCGCTTACGTTCGGCCGCTTCGACGTGGCGGCCATCATGCTCTGCTATGCGGTCACGCTCGGCATCTACGTCGGCATCGGCGTGATGCTTGCGTTCGGCGTGCTGTACTGGTGCGGATGGGCGGTCGCGGCGGGCTGCGCCGTCTATCACTACACGCTGATCCGCCACCGCGAGCGTATGCCGTGCTTCAAGGCGTTCCTGCACAACAACTGGCTGGGCGGCGCGTTGTTCGTCGGCATTGCCGCGCATTATGCGGTGGCTTCGGTTTAGGCTTTAAGCGCGAGCCGTTGCCCGGCCGTTACCGCCGGGCCGGGCTTTTATCAGTGGCTGCCGCAGGCGCGGACTTTCTCCTGTAACGGCTCCGCGCCCCACGGCTTTTGGTGTTCGCGCCAGACGAAACCGGCCGACAGCGGCTCATGACCGCTTACTGTTTGCCGAACTCATCGCCCATTTCTTTTGCGCGCGCATCGGCGGCGAGCGCGCCGCGCACAATCGCTTCCTTGACTCCGCTCGCGTCGAACGACGCAAGCGCTGCCGCGGTCGTGCCACCCTTCGACGTCACGCGCTCACGCAATACGCTAGGCGGCTCGTCGGAATTCGCCGCCAGTTGCGCGGCGCCCGTGAACGTCGCGACGGCGAGCGCACGGCCCTGCGTTTCGTCCATGCCGAGTTGGCGCGCGGCTTCCTGCAGCGCTTCAATGAAGTAGAACACGTAGGCGGGCCCGCTGCCGGAAATGGCGGTCACGGCGTCGATTTTCGCCTCGTCGTCGAACCAGACGGTTTCCCCCACTGCGCCGAGCACCTGCGAGGCGAGCGCGCGTCCCGCTTCGTCGACGCTCGCGGTGGCGGTCAAACCCGCGACCCCCATGCCGATCAGCGCGGGCGTATTCGGCATGACGCGCACGATGCGCGTATGGCCGTTGAGCCAGCGCGACATGTCGTCCATGCGAATGCCGGCGACGATGCTGATTGCAAGCTGCGACGCTTTCAGATGCGGCGCGAGCGCCTCGGCGACGCTCTTCAGGATTTGCGGCTTCACCGCGAGTACGACCGCGTCATAGGCGGCGAGCGCGCCGTCGGCGGCTGCGCCTGTCTTGATGCCGAACTGCGTTTCGTTGCGCTTGCGGGCGTCTTCGTTGGGATCGATCGCATACAGGTCGACGGGCGCGACGCCGCGCTTGATCAGGCCGCCGATCAACGCCGCGGCCATGTTGCCGCCGCCGATAAAAGCAATTTTCATGATGTTCCGGGAAGGTTTGATTGAGCTTCTGAAACGGTGCTTGCAGCCGCGTCTGCCACTGCGGCTGCGGCCACTTAATGCGAATAATCGCGCGCGCCGAAGATTGCCGTGCCCACGCGCACGATCGTCGCGCCTTCGAGCACGGCCGCCTCCAGGTCGCTCGACATGCCCATGGACAGTGTGTCCAACGCCAGGCCGTCGCTGTGCAGTCGCTCGAACAGCTCGCGCAGGCGGCGATGCGGCACACGCTGCTCGTCGATGCCGCCGGCCGGCTCGGGAATCGCCATGAGGCCGCGCAACCGGAGCCTCGGCAGCGCGGCAATGTCACGGGCTACCTGCATGGCCTCGTCGACGCTGACGCCGCTTTTCGATGCCTCGCCGCTGATGTTGACCTGCAAACACACGTTGAGCGGCGGCAGCGCATCCGGCCGCTGCTCGGAAAGCCGCTGCGCGATCTTCAGCCGATCGACGGAATGTACCCAGTCGAAATGCTCGGCCACCGGCCGCGTCTTGTTGGACTGCAGCGGACCGATGAAATGCCATTCGAGCGACGCGCGCAAATCGGCAAGCGCTTCGATCTTCGTGAGCGCTTCCTGCACGTAGTTTTCGCCGAACGCGCGTTGACCGGCTGCATGGGCGGCGCGCACGTCTTCGGCGGGAAAGGTCTTCGAGACCGCGAGCAGCGCGATGGAACGCGCGTCGCGCCCAGCTACGTGCGCGGCCATGGCGATGCGCTGCTGCACCGCTTCGAGGTTGTGAATCAGATCGGGCATGGAACGAACCGGAGCGGACCTCAGGTCGATAAAGTCGATGCCCCGATTATACGGACAGCATGTGCTCGACCAGTTCGATCCAGTGCGCGACGGGCGTCGACGTGCCGCTTTGCAGATGCGAAATGCAACCGACGTTCGCCGACACGATCACCTGCGGCTCCTGCGCCTGCAGCCGCTCGAGCTTCTGATCGCGCAGTGCGTACGAAAGCTTCGGCTGCGTGAGCGAGTAAGTGCCTGCCGAGCCGCAGCACAGGTGATTGTCGACGGGCAGGCGCACTTCCACGCCGAGTTTCGTCAGCAGATGCTCGACGGTGCCGCGCACCTGCTGTCCATGCTGCAACGTGCACGGCGGATGAAACGCCACGGTATGGATCGCGCGGCGGCGCGTGACCGCGACGAGTTCTTCTTCGAAGTCCGGCAGGATTTCGGCGATGTCGCGCGTCAATTCGACGATGCGGCGCGCTTTTTCCGCATAGGCCGGATCGTCGCGCAGCAGGTGCGCGTATTCCTTGACCGTCGCGCCGCAACCGGACGCGTTCATCACGATGGCCTCGACGCCCTGTTCGACATACGGCCACCATGCGTCGATGTTGGCGCGCATGTCGTCGAGCGCTTCGTCGTTGTAGCCGAGATGCAGGCGGATCGCGCCGCAGCAGCCGGCGTCGGGGGCGACCACGGTCTCGACGCCGAGCGCATCCAGCACGCGCGCGGTGGCGGTGTTGACGTTGGGCATCATCGACGGTTGTACGCAGCCCGCGAGCATCAGCATCTTGCGTTCGTGCCGGGCGGTCGGCCAGACAAGCGGGCGCTGCCGCGCCGGCACTTTGTCGCGCAATTTCCTCGGCAGCAGCGCGCGGAAATGCTGGCCGAGGCGCATGGTCGGCGTAAAGAGCGCGCTGTTCGGCACGAAGCTCGCGAGCAATCTACGCGTGAGACGCTGACCGAGCGGCCGCGTCACTTTTTCCTCGGTGATCTTGCGGCCGATTTCCACGAGCTTGCCGTACTGCACGCCGGACGGACACGTCGTCTCGCAATTGCGGCAGGTGAGGCACCGGTCCAGATGAACTTGCGTGCTGCGCGTCACCTGCGCACCTTCCACCATCTGCTTGATCAGATAGATGCGGCCGCGCGGGCCGTCGAGCTCATCGCCAAGCAGTTGGTAGGTCGGGCAGGTGGCCGTGCAGAAACCGCAGTGCACGCAATTGCGCAGAATGGCGTCGGCTTCGGCGCCATCGGGCGTATTGCGAATGAAATCCGCGAGATTGGTTTGCATCGCGCGCTCAGAAGTCGGGGTAGAGACGGCCGCGATTGAAGATGCGGGCCGGGTCGAAAGCGGTTTTCAGGCCGCGATGGATTTTCATCAGCGGCGCGGGGAGCGGTGTGAACACGCCGGCGCCGCGGTCGTAGCCGAGGCCGGAACGGAAGATCGTGGCGTGGCCGCCTGCCTGCTTCGCGCTGATGCGCACCGTTTGCGCGTCGGTGTCGGTGATCCACCAGCGCTGGGCGCCGCCCCATTCCATCAATTGCGCGCCGGGCAGTTGCAGCGGCTCGGTGATGGAGGGCAACGCAAGCCGCCAGAGCGCGGCCTTCGGCGGAATGGCGGCAAAGAACGAGTCGGTTTGCTCGCGCAGGCCGGCCCAGAAGCGTTCGGCCTCGACCGCGTCGACCACTTCGCCGCCCAGCGCCGAGCGCGCCGACTTGACCGCGGTTTCCGCGCCCGCGAGACGCACGGCGAGTGTGCCGTGGCGCCACGCGCTCGCGGTGATCGGCAGCGGCCGGCCGCCCCATTCGTTGAGCTTGCGGACCGCGTCGGTGCCGTTCATGTCGAACTTGAGCGTGGCTTCTGCCTGCGGCAGCGGCAGCACCTTGAGCGACAACTCGAGGATCAGCCCCAGCGTGCCGAGCGAGCCTGCCATGAGACGCGAGACGTCGTAACCGGCGACGTTTTTCACCACCTGGCCGCCGAAGCGCAGCGTTTGTCCCTGACCGTTCATGATGACGGCGCCGAGCACGAAGTCACGCGCGGCGCCTGCCGAGGGGCGCCGCGGCCCTGCAATGCCCGCTGCCACGCAGCCGCCGAAGGTGGCCTGCGGCCCGAAGTGCGGCGGCTCGAAGGCAAGCATCTGATTGTGCTCGGCGAGCGCGGCTTCAATTTCGATGAGCGGCGTTCCCGCGCGCGCGGTGATGACCAGTTCCGCCGGGTCGTACGCGATGATGCCGCGATAAGCGCGCGTGTCGAGGATCTCGCCTTCCAGCGTCTGACCGTACCAGTCTTTCGTGCCGCCGCCGCGCACGCGCAACGCGCGTCCCTCGGCGCTGGCGGAACGTACGCGCTCCGACCACATGGCGACGATGTCGTCCTCTTCCATGATGCCCTGCTTCGTTGTGTTTCGAACGATTGTACCGGGCGGGGGCGCGCTGGCAACCCGGAGCGGACCCGCATCCGGGTAATCAGGGTGGGATGAGTGGACACCCCGCCGCGCCGGCCTATGCGCGATGCGTGACGCTAGAAGCGCGGCAGATCCGGATGCGGCAGCAGACCGCCGCGCACGTGCATCTTGCCGTATTCGGCGCAGCGCGCGCGGGTGGGGATGCCCTTGTCCGGGTTCAGCAGGCCGGGCGGATCGAAGGCGCGTTTGACGGCGTGGAAGGTATCGCGCTCCTCGGGTGAGAACTGCACGCACATCGAATTGATCTTCTCGATGCCGACGCCGTGTTCGCCCGTGACCGTGCCGCCCAGTTCCACACAGGTTTCGAGGATGTCGGAGCCGAACGCCTCCGCGCGGTGCCATTCGTCCTGGTCGTTGCCGTTAAAGAGAATGAGCGGATGCATGTTGCCGTCGCCCGCATGAAACACGTTGATGCAGCGCAGGCCGTACTTCTTCTCCATCTCCTCGATGCGCGAGAGCAGCGGCCCGATACTGCGGCGCGGCACGGTGCCGTCCATGCAGTAGTAGTCCGGTGAGATGCGGCCGGCGGCCGGAAACGCGTTCTTGCGGCCGGACCAGAAGCGCAGCCGCTCGCTTTCGGTGCGCGAAATCTGGATCCGCGTCGCGCCGTGCTCGCGCAGCACCGCGGTCATGCGCACGATTTCGTCGGCGACTTCTTCCGGCGTGCCGTCGGATTCGCACAGCAGGATTGCCGCCGCGTCGAGGTCGTAGCCGGCATGCACGAATTCTTCGACGGCGCGGGTGGCGGGCTTGTCCATCATCTCTAGGCCGGCCGGAATAATGCCGGCCGCGATGATGCCGGCGACCGCGTCGCCGCCTTTCACGACGTCGTCGAAACTGGCCATGATGACCTGCGCCGTTTGCGGTTTGGGGATCAGCTTGACGGTGACTTCGGTGACGATGGCGAACATGCCCTCGCTGCCGATCAGCACGGCGAGCAGATCGAGGCCGGGCGCGTCGGGCGCGAGCGAGCCGAATTCGACGATCTCGCCTTCCATGGTCACCGCGCGCACGCGCAGCACGTTGTGCACGGTGAGGCCGTACTTGAGGCAGTGCACGCCGCCTGAATTTTCCGACACATTGCCGCCGATCGTGCAGGCAATCTGCGACGACGGATCCGGCGCGTAGTACAGCCCATAAGGCGCGGCGGCTTCCGAAATCGACAGATTGCGCACGCCGGGCTGCACGGTGGCGGTCCGCGCGTACGAGTCGACCTCGAGGATCTTCCTGAAGCGCGCGAGCGAGACCACCACGCCGTGGCGGATCGGCATGGCGCCGCCGGAGAGGCCGGTGCCCGCGCCGCGCGGGACGATCGGCACGCCGAGGCGGTGGCAGATCTGCACGATGCGTTGAACCTGGGATTCCGTTTCCGGCAGCGCAACTGCAAGCGGCAGCCGGCGATAGGCGGCGAGGCCGTCGCAGTCGTACGCGACGGTGTCTTCGTCACGATACAGCAGACAGTGGTTCGGCAGCACCGCCATCAGCGCCTGCACGACTTCGCGCTGGCGCTGGGCGAGAACTTCAGCCGTCAGTTCAGCGGGTGCGTTCATGTGAGTCGTCTCCTCTTGCCTGTCGCGCATCGCTCGTTGGCGCTGCTACTGTGGCGTTGGCGTTTCCATTTCCGTTGCCGCCGCTGTGGGCCGCCGTTATGCGCGGCCGCCGTGGCAGTTTTGCCGCGCTGTTGCGTCTGATCCAGCGTCGATGATGCGGGTCCCTCTATTTACGCCGCTTTATGCCGCCCAGCTGAAAATCTTGCCGGGGTTCATCAGATTGTGCGGATCGAGCGCGTGCTTGATCGAGCGCATTGTATCGACCGCGACGTCGCCGTGTTCTTCGAGTAGAAACGCCATCTTGTGCAGGCCGACGCCATGCTCGCCGGTACAGGTGCCGTCCATGCGCAACGCGCGCTGCACGATGCGATGGTTCAGACGTTCGGCCTCGACCAGTTCCTCCGGCTTGTTCGGATCGATCAGAATCGCGACGTGGAAATTGCCGTCGCCGACATGGCCGACGATCGGGCAGGGCAGCGGCGATGTCTTCAGATCCTGCTCCGTCTCGACCACGCATTCCGCGAGGCGCGAGATCGGCACACAGACGTCGGTGGTGACGGCGCGGCAGCCCGGCTTCAACTGGAGCATTGCAAAATAGGCGTTGTGACGCGCGTTCCACAGACGGCTGCGGTCTTCCGGCCGCGTCGCCCACTCGAACCCTTCGCCGCCATTCTGCGCGGCGAGCTCCTGCACGAGCTCGGCCTGTTCTTTCACGCCGGCTTCGGTGCCGTGGAATTCGAAGAACAGCGTGGGCGCTTCGCGCAGCGTCAGGTTCGAATGGCGGTTGATGGAGCGGATCGCGAGCGCGTCGACGAATTCCACCCGTGCAATCGGCACGCCGATCTGGATAGTCTCGATGACGGCGCGCACCGCATCGCCCATTGACGGAAACGCGCAGACCGCGGCGGAGACGGCTTCCGGCTGGGGATAAAGACGCACGGTGATCTCGGTGATGACGCCGAGCGTGCCCTCCGACCCGACGAAAAGCCGCGTCAGGTCATAACCCGCGGACGACTTGCGCGCCCGCGTTCCGGTCTTGATGACGCGTCCGTCCGCCAACACTACAGTCAGGCCGAGCACGTTCTCGCGCATCGTGCCGTAGCGCACCGCGTTCGTGCCGGACGCGCGCGTGGCTGACATGCCGCCGATGCTCGCGTCCGCGCCGGGGTCGATCGGGAAAAACAGACCGGTATCGCGTAGCGCCTCGTTGAGCTGCTTGCGCGAGATGCCGGGCTCGACGGTGACTGTCAGATCTTCGGCGTTAATTGACAGCACGCGGTTCATTTCCGACAGATCGATCGACACGCCGCCCTGCACCGCGAGCAGATGTCCTTCGAGCGACGAGCCGTTGCCGTAGGGAATGATCGGTACGTTGTATTGGCTGCAGAGCCTGACGATGGTTTGGACGTCTTCCGTGCTGCGTGCGAATACGACGGCGTCGGGCAGTTGCGGATCGAATGGCGATTCGTCGCGGCCGTGGTGTTCGCGCACGGCTTGCGCGACGGAGGCGCGTTCGCCGAAGGCATCGGTGAGCGCGTTGAGCAACGCCGGGGGGAAGGGCCGGCGCAGCGGGGCCGGCGGAACAAGCTGATTCACACGTGTCTCCTTGTTTAGCGTCAGCGTTAGCTCGGCTTCACCTGGCGGCACGGGCTGGCGCTAGCGAGCACTGACTCGACCACATTTACCGATACGGGTACCGACTAACGTTACCGCTCAAACCACTTTGCAGCAGATGTTTCATTCTAACGCCGATTGTTCGCTGGCCGGCTTCATTCAGCCGGGCCCAGCCGCGCCGCCTCACTCCGCTCCCCACGCGCCCATCGCTCCTATAATGGCGGCGGCCACGCGACGCGTGCAATATGGTTAACGCGGTGGTGCCTGACGCGGTTCTGTGACGCGCGAGACGCATAGACCAACCGGTCCGCCGACAGATTGCCAACCGCACACTGCACAGCCGGCACCGGCACATCACCGAACGAAACGGGAGACATCATGGGCAACCGCCTGAGCAAGATTGCAACGCGCACCGGCGACGACGGCACCACGGGCCTCGGCGACGGCCGGCGCGTGCGCAAGGACAGCGCGCGCATTGCAGCAATCGGCGACGTGGATGAGCTCAATTCGAACCTCGGCGTGCTCTTGTGCGAAGTCCTGCCGGAGAACGTGCGCGCGGCACTGGTGGCCATCCAGCACGACCTGTTCGACCTTGGCGGCGAGTTGTGCATTCCCGGCCACACCATGATCACCGACCGCCATCTTGCCCAGCTCGACGGCTGGCTCGCCGACCACAACGCCGCCTTGCCGCCACTCAAGGAATTCATTTTGCCGGGCGGCTCGCGGGCCGCGTCGCTCGCGCACGTCTGCCGAACGGTGTGCCGCCGCGCCGAACGGGCGATCGTCGCGCTCGGCGAAGAGGAGACGATCAACGCGGCGCCGCGTCAGTATGTGAATCGGCTGTCAGATTTGCTCTTTGTACTTGCACGGGTGCTGAACCGCGCTGACGGTGGCACCGACGTTCTCTGGCAGCACAACCGAGGTCACGGTTAAGCAGTTGCCCCACACGGCGTAGGATCACACGACGGCAACCGAGCAGACTGCGACAATCTGTCTGAGAGAAAGAACTGCCTTAAACATGTATTCTTCGTGCATCTTTAAGGAGAAGTACAAATGACCGCCCTTACCGCCGATCAGATTGCCCGCGTCAAAGCAACGGTTCCCGTTCTGGCCGAGCATGGCACGACCATCACGAAGCACTTCTACAAGCGCATGTTCGCGCATCATCCGGAACTGAAGAATCTGTTTAACCAGACGCACCAGCAAAGCGGCAATCAACCGGAAACGCTGGCGCGCGCCGTCTATGCCTACGCGGCCAACATCGACAATCTGGGCGCGCTCGGCCCGGCGGTCTCGCGAATCGCCAACAAGCACGCGAGCCTGAACATCCGGCCGGAACACTATCCGATTGTCGGCCGCCATCTGCTGGGCGCCATCGTCGACGTGCTCGGCGACGCGGTCGATCAGCCGACGCTCGATGCGTGGGAAGTCGCCTATGGGCAACTCGCGAACATTTTTGTCGGCACCGAGGCGAAGCTTTACCAGGGCGCGGCATGGAGCGGCTTCCGCCCGTTCAAGGTGGCCCGCAAGCACGTGGAGAGCGACGAGATCACGTCGTTCTATCTGACGCCCGCCGACGGCACCGCTGCCTGTGAGTTCGAGCCGGGCCAGTATGTCAGCGTGACGCGCTTTGTCGACAAGCTGGGCGTGGACCAGCCGCGTCAATACAGCTTGTCCGACGCGCCGCATGGCAAGTGGCTGCGCATCTCGGTGAAGCGCGAAGACGGCCGCGAAGACGCCGCGCCGGGCCATGTGTCGAACCTGCTGCACGCAGGCGTGGAAGAGGGCACGATCGTACACGTGAGCGCGCCGATGGGCGACTTCACGCTCGACCGCAAGAAGGCGACGCCGGTTGTCTTGATGAGCGGCGGAGTGGGCGTGACGCCGATGACCTCCATGCTCTCGACCTTGCTTGCCGACGGCAGCGAGCGGAGCGTGACTTTCGTGCACGCTTGCCGTAACAGCCGCGTGCATGCATTCCGCGAGTGGCTCAACGAGACCGTTGTCTCACATCCGAACCTGAAGCGCGTGGTGTTCTACGAAGCCGTGGACGCAGGCGACCGCAAGGGCATCGACTACGACTTCGAAGGTCGTCTCGACGTGGCTCAGATCGCCGATCGGATCATCGTGCCGGATGCCGACTACTACATCTGCGGACCGGTGCCGTTCATGCGCGCACAGCGCGACGGCCTGACGGCGCTAGGCGTGGACGCGGCGCGGATTCACACGGAAGTGTTCGGTTCAGGCGCAGTCGAGTAAGCCGCGGCCGGTGAGGGCAGCGCGCAGCTCGCGCGTTATCCCACCGCCAGCGTGACCGGCTTGCCGATCCGGCTCAACATTTCTACCAGCGTGTCGATGGTGAACTTGGTGGTCTTCTTGTTCACCACGTCCGACACCCGCGGGCGCGAGACCATGAGAATTTCGGCCGCCTCCGCCTGCTTCAGATGATGCTGCTCGATCCACGTGGAGAGTTCGGTCATGAGCTGCTCCTTGAGCAGCCTCGTGTCGTTGATCTGCTTTTGCGATGCCGCATGCAGACGCTTTGCCTCTTCGGCCGAAAAACCCAATTCGAGAAAGACGTTCGCGCCGGGCTTGGTTACGTGACGGATTGTGGTGTCGATCGTCATTGTTAAGGTTTCCTATCGTTAATGATGGCGCGGTATCGCGTTTCGGCAATCAACCTGTCGCGCGGTGCGAGCTTTTGCGTTTTCTTCTGCATGCAGTGAAGCACATAAAGTGCTTCGGCAAACTTCGTGACGTGCATCACGCGAAAGATACCGTTCTCTTCCCTGATGCGAATTTCGCGCGTTCCAGGACCGATGGTGTCGAACGGCTTCCAGTCGTCGGGGTCGAGGCCCGCCTGGATCTTGCCGAGTTGAAACCCGGCTTGCCGGCGCGGCTCTTCGGGAAAGGCGAGCAAATCGCGATAGCTGGAACCTAGCCAGCGAATTTCTTTTTCCTGCGTCATAACCGCCTTCCATGTACAAAATATTATACGCAACCTCCCGCCCGGTCAAGTCATTCGCGACCCGGCGATGAGCTGTTACGGTACCTGGAGGGCGTCTACTGCACCATTCGTCCGTTCGGCCAATCCAATAAAAAAACCCGGCTCACCGAGCCGGGTTTTTGTCAAAGCAAAACGTGTCTTAGAAGCCGATAAAACGCCGATCAGTTGCCGCTTCCGCGCGCCACGCGGCGCTGCTTGACCGCCTCCGCGAGACCTTCCAGGACGGCGACGCTTTCATCCCAGCCGATGCACGCGTCCGTCACGCTCTGGCCGTACGTCAGCGCGCAGCCTTCCTGCAAATCCTGGCGGCCCGCCACGAGATGCGATTCCACCATCACGCCGACAATTCGTTCGTCACCCGAAGCAATCTGACGGCCGATATCCGCGCACACCGGAATCTGGTTCTCGTGTTTCTTCGAGCTGTTCGCGTGGCTTGCGTCGATCATCAGACGCGCGGCGAGCCCCGCCTTGCCGATGTCCGAACATGCTGCATTCACGCTGTCCGCGTCGTAGTTCGGCGTCTTGCCGCCGCGCAGGATGATGTGGCAGTCCTCATTGCCGGCCGTCGACACGATCGCCGAGTGTCCGCCCTTCGTGACCGACAGGAAATGGTGCGGCTGCGAGGCGGCCTTGATCGCGTCCACGGCAATCTTCACATTGCCGTCCGTGCCGTTCTTGAAGCCGACCGGGCACGACAGTCCCGAGGCGAGTTCGCGGTGTACTTGCGACTCCGTGGTGCGGGCGCCGATCGCGCCCCACGAGATCAGATCGGCGATGTACTGCGGGCTGATCATGTCGAGGTACTCGGTGCCGGCCGGCAGCCCCAGCTCATTGATGCGCAACAGCAGCTCGCGCGCGGTGCGCAGGCCTTCGTTGATCTTGAAGCTGTTGTCCATGTGCGGGTCGTTGATGAGCCCTTTCCAGCCCACCGTGGTGCGCGGTTTTTCGAAGTACACGCGCATCACGACTTCGAGCTCGCCGGCAAAACGCTTGCGCTGTTCGACGAGACGCCCCGCATATTCCATCGCCGCCTTCGTGTCGTGAATCGAACAGGGCCCGATGATCACGATCAGCCGGTCGTCCATGCCGTGCAGAATGCGATGCATGGCAGTGCGCGAGCTGTAGATCAGGTCGGACACCGCTTCGTCGCACGCGAACTCGCGAATCAGGTGCGCCGGGGGCGTGAGCTCTTTCAATTCGCGAATGCGGACATCGTCGGTGTTGTGCGGGGGCATGTTGTTCTCCTGAATCGGTTCGTAGCGTGTTCGCGCGGGCGGCGCGTGCAAAACGGAATGTTCAAAGGCCGAATGGGCAAAGACCTGGGGCGAAAAAAAACCGCCAGACTCGCTGGCGGTTTTTCGGGAATTCTCGGTGTTCTACGTGCACTAACACCCCTCTCGATCCGCCAGCGGTCTGAGATACCAAAAAAAGTAAAAGTAAAACTTGGCGGACATGGCGAAATGGAGTCGCTGGTCAAAAAAGGGTGAGTGACTTTATAACCCGGGTAAGCGCGCCTGACAAGCCGCGCAGGCCGAAAATGCGGAAAACCCGCATACTTCGCGGGTTGCGTGCACGAAGTATGCGTTTGCTCAATTTTCAAGCGGTGCCGCCCACCGTCATCCGATCGATGCGCAAGGTCGGTTGGCCCACGCCCACGGGCACGCTCTGGCCTTCCTTGCCACATACGCCTACGCCCGAATCCAGTTTCATGTCGTTGCCGATCATGCTCACGTACTTGAGCGATTCCGGGCCGCTGCCGATGAGCGTTGCGCCCTTCACCGGGTAAGTGATCTTGCCGTTCTCGATCATGTACGCCTCCGAGGCCGAGAACACGAACTTGCCGTTCGTGATGTCGACCTGGCCGCCGCCGAAGTTCACCGCATACAAACCGTTTTTCACCGACTCGATGATTTCCTGCGGATCCTTGTCGCCGTTGAGCATATAGGTGTTGGTCATGCGCGGCATGGGCAGCGCCGCGTACGATTCGCGCCGCGCGTTGCCCGTGACCGGCATTTTCATGAGCCGCGCATTCAGCGTGTCCTGAATGTAGCCCTTCAGAATGCCGTCTTCGATCAACGTGGTGCACTGCGTCGGGTTGCCTTCGTCGTCGATATTGAGCGAGCCGCGGCGGTTCGGCAGCGTGCCGTCGTCCACCACGGTCACGCCTTTCGCGGCGACCTGCTCGCCGATGCGTCCCGCAAATGCCGACGAGCCCTTGCGGTTGAAGTCGCCTTCGAGCCCGTGGCCGATCGCTTCGTGCAGCAGCACGCCGGGCCAGCCCGGTCCGAGCACGACTGTCATCGCGCCGGCCGGCGCCGGGCGCGCTTCGAGATTCACAAGCGCCGCGTGCACCGCGTCGTCGACGTAGCGCGACAGCACTTCGTCGGTGAAATAGCTGTAGTCGAAGCGGCCGCCGCCGCCGCCGCTGCCGATCTCGCGGCGCCCGTTCTGCTCGGCGATCACCGTGACGGACACGCGCACGAGCGGCCGGATGTCCGCTGCAAACCCGCCGTCGCTGCGCGCGACGAGCACCACGTCGTATTCGCCGGCGAGGCCCGCCATGACTTGCTGGATGCGCCGGTCGCGGCCGCGCGCCATGTGTTCGATGCGCTCGAGCAGCTTGACCTTGGCGGTCGCGTCGAGCGAATGCAGCGGATCGGCGGGCAGGTATAGATCGCGCCCGGCAATGCCCGTCAGCGACGATGCCACCTTGATCTTCTGCTTGCCGCCGCCCGCCTTGGCAATGGCGCGTGTGGCGAGGGCCGCCTGGCGGATCGCCTCCGGCGACAAATCGTCCGAATACGCGAAAGCCGTGCGGTCGCCCGACACGGCGCGCACGCCGACACCCTGGTCGATGCTGAAACTGCCCGACTTCACGATGCCTTCCTCGAGACTCCACGCTTCGCTGCGCGTCGCCTGGAAATACAGGTCCGCGTAGTCGACGCGATGCGTGAAGATTTCGGCGAGCGTGCGGGTGAGCAGCGATTCGTCGAGACCGTACGGCGTCAGGAGGATGTCCTTGGCGGTGGCGAGATTACGGATACCGGGTTCGATGATGTTCATGCGAAGTATGTTCTGCTCGATACGAAGGATTCGGTTAGCGCGACCGTCACTCCCTGCGTGAGGCGCGCCGCACTTTCAATGTCAATCTTGCTAGCTCAGCACCCGATGACGCCAGGCGGGCAAGCTCTGCCTCACCTCGTCGATGCGCGCGCGTTCGAGCGTTCCCGCGACCACGCCGGCGCCTTCGTCGCGCACCGCCACGATCTCGCCCCACGGGTCGACGAGCATGCTGTGGCCCCAAGTGCGGCGGCCGTTTTCGTGCTTGCCGCCTTGCGCGGCGGCCAGCACGTAGCACTGGTTTTCGACAGCGCGGGCGCGCAGCAGCATTTCCCAGTGGGCGCGGCCCGTCGTGTAAGTAAACGCCGACGGCACCACCATCAGCGTGCAATCGCCCATGCGCCGGTACAGCTCAGGAAAGCGCAGATCGTAGCAGACCGACAGGCCGACGCGGCCGAACGGCGCCTCGAAGGTGCGGACCTCGTCGCCGGGGCAAATGGTGCGCGCCTCGTCGAACGACTCCTCGCCTTTTTCGAAGTTGAACAGATGGATCTTGTCGTAGCGCGCGGCCTCATTGCCGTGCGGATCGAACACGAGCGTGGTGTTCAATACGCGCGACGGCTCCGGCGCCGTGACCGGCAGTGTGCCGCCGATCACCCATAGCTTGTGGCGGCGCGCGGCATCGGCGAGAAAACGCTGGATCGGGCCGTCGCGGTAGGCCTCGCGCACGGCGAGCTTGTCGGTGTCCTTAAAGCCCATGAAGCAGAAGTACTCGGGCAGGAGAACCAGCTGAGCACCGTCTGCGGCGGCTTCGGCGATCAGGCGCCCGGCCTCCGCGAGATTGCGCTCGCGATCCGGCGTGCTCACCATTTGCAGCGCGGCGACGCGGAAAGTGCCCGGCGCGCCGCCCGTCAGCTCCCGCCCGGCGGCATGCGGCGCAGCGGCGGACGAGGCGTGGGACGTAGCAGGGGACGAAGATGAAGAGACGTGTGTTTCGCTCATGAGCGTTTCGGAAAACTTCCGGCAAGGCGGCGGCGCAGCACCCGGCGCCGCCTACGTCGTTCAGGGTTCGCTCTGGCCGCCGGTGCGGCGCCGCGTGCTCCACCGGAAAGTGCCCCCGGCTGCGCTGACCAGCGCGCCCGTGGCGCGGCGAGTCAGGCGGTCGGCTGGGCGCGCGGCTCGAAGCTCAGTTGGCGCCGACGGTCGAAGCTGGAGCGTCCATCTTACCCCGATCGCTCTTGACCCGCTCGATGTGCGGTTTCGACCACGAGCCCGTGATCGCGTACTCGCGCGCAAACGCGTGCGACACCGATTTGCTGAACGCGAGGTCGGCCACCAGCGCGCCCAGTCCGAGCAGCGGGTTGACCACGGCAGCCGCGACCACCGCCGCGCCCGCGCTGACCGTCGGCACGATCTGCACGTGCAGGTCCTGAGTCTCCTGCGCCAGATCTACCGAGCCTTTCATTTCGGCGCGCGCGGGCGCGGTCACCATTTCGAAGTTTTCGGTGCGGCCAATGCCGTTGCGGATCTGCGCCGTCCCGGTGACGTGCTCGAACGGCAGACCTTCGCCGATCACGTCGCGGAAATTGAGCGTCGCGAAGCGCGCGAGGCTTTGCAGGCTGAGCACGCCCAGCAGCTTTGCGACGCCGGGATCGACCTTGAGAATCTGCCCGTGGCGCAAGTCGACGGCGACATTGCCGTTGAGTGTCGGATAGTCGATCGCGGTGGGGCCGCCGCGCCACACCATCTTGCCCGTCAACGTGCCGCTGCCCGCCTTCAGCGTGCGAGGCTGGCCGAAGCGCTGGAGCAGGCCGCCCGCGTCCTTGATGTCGAGCTTGAAGTCGAACACGGTGCGCCGCGGCGTGGTTTCGTCGGCGGTATTACCCAGCTCGGTCGAGGTGCGCCAGTTGGCCGTGGCAGTGAGCGTGGCGGACGGATTCTCGATGTCGAGCTTGTCCAGTTGCCAGACGGGCACGCCGTCTTCGGTGAAGTTGTGCGCGGCCACTTCCAACTGCCCGATATTGCGGTCGCGCACGATCAGTTCGTTGACGACCAGATCGATTGACGGCATGTTCTGCGCCGGCGCCGAGATGGCCTGGCCGAGCAGATCCTTGTCCGCGACCGACGGAATCACCACGCGCGCAAAGCGCGCCTGCAGCGTGCCCGGCGACGCCTTGTCGGCGCCTGGCAGCCACGAGACATGGCCTGACACCTGGTTGGACGCGATATTCGCCTGCCATTTGCCGTCCGCGTGCGAAGCGCCGACGATCACGCTTTCCCAGTGGCGCTTGAGCAGCGTCAGCGTGCCGATGTGCAGCGCGAAGCGGCTCGGCAGGAACTGCGCGACGGTCGGGTTGGGCGTGGCCGGCGGGGCCGGACTGGGCGAAGGCGGCAAAGCGGCCGAAGACGGCGAAGCGGCGGGCGCTTCGTTGCTGCGCAACTGGGCAACGAGCGCGCGCCAGGCGTCGGCGTCGAAGGCGTCCACGTCGACCGCGGCGATCACGCCTTCAGACGGCAAGTCGGCCGGCCGGTTCACGCCGATGGCGCCGCGCACCACCGTGAGCGGGCTTTTCGGCTCATAGTGCAGCAGATAGCGCGCGGCAATCGGCCCGAAATTCAGCTCCGCGCGCTCGAGTCCGCTTTCACCGGCGAGCGTCGACGGACCGGCGGCGAGGTGCAGCGGCATGGGCGTGCCCACCGGTTTGTTGAAGGGCGCGGGGAAGTCGAGCGCGAGGCCGCTCAGGTCGGAGTCGGCGGTCACTTGCGGCAGCTTGCCTTTCACGCCGCGCACGGTCAGCGCATACGGCGCGCTGCCGCTCATGCGCGTGAGCACCTGCGCGGCCGGACCATGCAGATCGAGGCCGCGCGCGGCATCCACTGCGATATGGCCTGCGAGATCGAGCGCGTAAGTGCCGTCGGGTTTGAGCCCGCCGCTTGCCCGCATGTCGCCGCCCAAAAACTGCGCGGTGAGCCGCTCGGTCTGCGCGCTGTGTTCGGTGAAGCGCACCTTGCCCTTCACTTGAGAGAGCGGCGGCATGTTCTCCGCGCTCAGCCGATTGTTCTGGAAGCCGAGCGCGCCTTCCACGCCGATATGCGGCTTGGGCGTGCGCGGCACCGTCAGCTTGAGCGCGAGCGATGCCGGCCCGTCGGCGCGAATCTTCTCGGTCTGATGCCGCGCCATGATGCCGAGCGAGCTTTCGTTCACATAGTCGAGCATGTCGGCGAGCGGACCGAGGCCGTCGCCCTTGATGACGAGGTTGGACTCGCGCGTGCCGAGATCGTCGATCCTGCCGTTCACGCCGCGCAATGCCACGCGCTTGTAGCGCGCGCGGTCGATGTCGAAGCGCAGCATGTTCTGTTTGATTTCGAACACCCCGTCGATGCCGTCGAGCGGCGGCCAAACGTTCGGTGTGCCGTTGCGCATCTTGCGCGGCGGGTACGGCGTGGGGTCGAACTTGCCGCCCTTGAAAGGCGCGACGATATGGAAAATGCCCGCCTCGGGATCGCGCGAGTAAGGGAATTTCGTCAGGTCGCCGTGCACCTCGATCTTTGCGCCGTGCGACATGCCGGCCTGCAAGCCGTGGCCGAGATAGATGCGCAGCTTCTCGCTGATGCTGGTCGGCAGATAGCGGACGATGCGCGACACCTGCGCGCGCTCGAAGTCCGCCGTCAGATCCAGCGAGCCGCGGCCGTGGCCGGGGTTGCTGTAGTCGGCGCTGGCGGTGGCCGCGACGTCCGCGTTGGAGACACCCAGGTCGGCCAGCTTGACCGTGAACGCCGGGTGTTTCTCGCCGGGCGCCTTCGGCGAGATCGTCCAGTCGGCACGGCCATGCAGGCGGTCGAGCTTCAGGCGCGGATCGTCGAATACGCCTGGCAGCGTAATCGCGACGTTGGACGTGTCGAGTGTTGCGCTACCGTGATGCTGATCGGCATCCACGCGGCCCCACAGGTTTTCGATACCCGGAATGCCGGCGCGCGGATGATTGCGCGCCGTGAGCCCGGGCGGCGGTTCCTGCGCGGCGATGCTGATACCTTGCAGGTCGCCCTGGACGCGATAGCGCTCGATCGGCTCCGCGCCCGTCGCGTGCCGGTCGCCGCCGGGTTCGCCCGATTCCGGCTTGCCGCGCTCCACTTCGATCACGTAGTTGGCGACGAGCCCGCGCGGGTTATAGCGCACGAGATTGTTCAGCAGTGGCCGCGGCAGCGGCAGCGCGCGGCTGAATTCCGCGAGAATGCCGAGATCGACGCGGTCGCCCGAGACGCTGATCAACTGCCCGTTTTGCTGCGACGCCATGCGGTAGTGCCCATTCAGCGTGTGGAACGAGAGCGTGCGCGTGAGCGGCGTGCCGTCTTCGAGCGGCGGCTGGCCGAGTTCGGCCCGCAGGTCGTTCAGTTGCAGCGTGTAGTCGCCTTGCTGGGCTTGCAGGCGCCAGCCGAAATTCGCCACCGGCAAAAGCAGCTTGGGCTGCGTGGGCCGCACGCGCAGGGCGACATCCGCGCCGGCCATCTGGCCGCTTGCCGAACTCATGCGGCCGTCGGCGAAATCGACCCAGATGGCATTGTCGATGCGGCCGGCAAACGTCTCGATCGGGAATTTGATATAGCGCGCGAGCGTGGGCAGGTCGACGGGACCGGTCGACACATAGGCCTGCCCCTTCCAGTTGACCGGCTTGCCGATCGCCGAGAGCGGCGTGTGGCGGAAGTGCGTGCGGAAATCGAGCGGGCCGTGCAGCAGCTGGCCGTCCGGCGGTGCCTGAAGCGCGAGGCGGTGATCGTAGCCTTCGTTGAGAATGGCAATGCGAATGTCGTGCAGCGCGAGTTCCGGCGCATCGCGCTGGGCGTCGCGCCAGCGCAGCACGCCGCCGCGCACCACGATCGCTTCCTGGCGAACGAGCCATGTCGAGAGGATGTCGTTGCCGCTGTGACGCGTCGGCACCGGCACGCCGGCGACCGACAGCACGCCGTCGCCGCCGCGCGCGATCAGCACGTCGGGCTGATCGACGATCAGGCTGGAAAGCACCGGACGAAACTGCCACAGCGAACGCCACGACAGCGTCGCGGTGGCGTGCGGGATGGTCAGCGCCGGCTTGCCGTCATGGTCGCGAATCACGAGGTTCGTGATGTCGAGCCCCGGCTGGAAGCCGGTCCAATGCGGCGCGAGTTTTCCGATGGTGAACTGCGCGTGCAGCTTGTCGGAGACGGTCGCCTCGATGTGCGGCCGGAAGCTGTCCACGCGCGGCAGCACCCCATAACGCAAGCCGAGAAAGAGCCCCGCCGCGATGAAATACAGGACGAGCGCGAGCGCGAGAACGACGTGAAGCGTCCGGCGCAGCACGACGTGGTCGCTTCCGCTCACAGGCCGGGCCTGCCCGGTTTCCTGCGGGTCGGCGGATTCGTTTCGCTCGGACATGCTGCGGCGGGTGGGCGTATGGTAGTTTTGCGAATTAACGACGAAATGTAACACACGGGAAAGCGTCGACAGGACTTCCTGAAAACCCTGTCCGCACGCCGCCGCGCGACCCGCATCGGCGTGCGGCAACCCGTCGTGCGACGAGCCGGTAATCCACGGTTCATGCCAATCAAGCAACGAGCGAGCCAGACCTTTGATGACTCACGCCACTCTCCTGAGTTCCTCCTATTCACATTACGCGGCGCGCGCCGTCGCGGCCCGCCCGCAGCTCGTCGTGCAGGTGGCGGAGCTTGCGTCCGAGCCCTTGACGCGCGAGCGCATCGACGCGCGCTTCGACGCGCTGTGCGCCGAAGCGGCGGGCGGCCCGAGCGCCCCGCTGACCGAAGATGCGCTCAAACGCGCATTGCGCCAGCTGCGCACCGAGGTCTTTTGCGCGGTGATGGAGCGCGACCTGGCCGGCGAGGCGGATGTCGCCGAAGTCACGGGCGCGATGACGGACCTCGCGGAGACGGCAATCCAGCGCTCGCTGGCGGTACTTTCCGCCGAACTCGAAGCGCTCTTTGGCGAGCCGCGCGGTCCAGAGGGCGAGCGGCTCACGCTCGGCGTGGTCGGCATGGGCAAGCTGGGCGGGCGCGAGCTGAATGTGTCGTCGGATATCGATCTCATCTTCATTTATGAAGAGGACGGCGAGACGGCGGGCGGCCAGCGCGCGCCGATCGCCACACAGGAGTTTTTCACGCGGCTCGGCAAGCGTCTGATTGGCGCGCTCGCCGAAGTGACCGCCGACGGCTACGTGTTTCGGGTCGACATGCGCCTGCGGCCGAATGGCGATTCGGGGCCGCTCGTCTGCAGCCTCGGTATGCTCGAGGAATATTTCTACGTGCAGGGCCGCGAGTGGGAGCGCTATGCGTGGATCAAGGGACGGCTGGTTTCCGAAGGTGCGAGCGAGTCCGCCCAGCGCTTGCAGAAACAGCTGGATGCGCTCGTCACGCCGTTCGTCTACCGTCGCTATCTCGATTTCGGCGTGATCAGCGCGATCCGCGCGCTGCATCTGCAGATTCGCCAGGAAGCGCAGCGCCGCGCGTCGATGCGCCCGGACAAGGCCGACGACATCAAGCTCGGACGCGGCGGCATCCGCGAGATCGAATTCAGCGCGCAGGTGTTCCAGCTGATTCGCGGCGGCCAGGACGCCGGGTTCCGGGTGCGTCCGACGCTCGCCGTGTTGCGGCATGCGGCGACGCACGGGCTGATCGACACGTCCGTGTGCGTGAAGCTTTCGCAGGCGTATCGCTTTTTGCGCGAGCTCGAACACCGGCTGCAATATCGCAACGACGCGCAAACGCACGCCATGCCGGTCGATCCGGAAGAGCGCGCGGCGCTCGCGCGCGCAATGGGCTGCGACGGCTATCCGATGTTGATGGAACGGCTCGACGCGCATCGCGAATTCGTCGAACAGCAGTTCGACCAGATTTTCGCCGACAAGGTGAGCGGCCGCGACGGTTGCGGTGCGCCGGAAGACGGCGCGGCGGCCTGGGTATGGAGCAGCGCGCTCGCGGACGACAGCGCGGAAGAAGCCTTGCGCGCGCGCCTCGTCGAACTGGGTGTGGCCGAGCCGGCGGACCTGCTCGCGCGGCTGCGCGGCGTGTGGCAGTCGTCGCGTTATGCCGGGCTTGCCGAGCGCAGCCGGCAGCGCTTCGACATCGTCGCGCAGCGGGCGCTCGAGGCCGCGCGCACGCTGGAGCCGCCCGAGCGGCGCGGCGATACGCTCGCGCGGCTCTTCGACCTGCTCGAAGCGGTGGGCCGGCGCGGCGCGTATCTCGCGTTGCTGACCGAATATCCGCAGGCGCTGCATCGCGTGCTGTCGGTGCTGGGCGCGTCGCGGTGGGCGGCGGGCTACCTGATCCGCCATCCGCAATTGCTGGACGAACTGCTCGACGACGAAGCGCTCAACACGCCGTTCGACTGGCCCGAGTTCAAGCGCACGCTGCGCCTGCGGCTTGCCGCCGCCGACGGCGTCGAGCAGCAGATGGACCTGCTGCGCCACGCGCATCAGGCCGAAGTGTTCCGCATTCTGCTGATCGACCTTGCGGGCAAACTGAGCGTCGAGCACGTGAGCGACCGGCTGTCCGAGCTCGCCGATGCCGTGCTCGACGTCACGCTCGAAGCTGTGTGGAACCAGTTGCCGAAGCGCCATCGCGAGGCGCCGCGTTTCGCGGTGATCGCCTACGGCAAGCTCGGCGGCAAGGAGTTGGGCTATGCGTCGGACCTCGACGTGATCTTTCTCTACGACGACCCGGACGACGCCGCGGCCGACATCTATTCCACCTACACGCGCCGGCTGATCACGTGGCTGACCACCGCGACCGGCGCGGGCACGCTCTTCGACATCGACCTGCGCTTGCGGCCGAACGGCGAGTCGGGCTTGCTCGTCACCGATCTGGACGCGTTTCGCCGCTATCAGTTGCGCGAGGGCGATGCGGCCAACACCGCGTGGGTGTGGGAGCACCAGGCGCTGACCCGCGCGCGCTACTGTGCCGGCGACGCGCAGATCGGCGCGCAGTTCGAGGCCATCCGCGAACAGGTGCTGACGACGCCGCGCGACGCCGCGCAGCTCGCCGGAGAAATCGCCGAAATGCGCGATCGCGTGGGCGCCGGACATCCCAACCATACGACGCTGTTCGACCTGAAGCACGATCGCGGCGGTATGGTGGATATCGAGTTCACGGTCCAGTACTGGGTGCTGCTGCACGCGGCGCGCGATCCCGAGTTGATCCGCAATACCGGCAACATTGCGCTCCTGCGCGAGGTGTCGCGTCTTGGGCTGATGAGCGAGGCGGAAGCGGAGACCGTCGGCGCGGCCTATCGCACTTACCGGAAGCTGCAGCACAAGCTGCGGCTCGACGGGATGGAGAAGGCGCGCGTGGAGCCGGCGCGGGTCGCGGCCGAGCGCGACGCCGTGCTCGGGCTTTGGGAGCGGGTGTTCGGGGCGGGCTGAGGTGGGCTGAGGCGGGATGGATTTCGGCGTGCTTTGGCTCGGCTCGCGCAGAGCGACGCAGGACCGCCTACGCCGCCAGCATTTCCTTCGCGTGCTTGCGTGTGGTCGGCGTGATCTCGAGGCCGCCCAGCATGCGCGCGACTTCCTCGACGCGGCTCGCCTTGTCGAGTGAAATCACGCTGCTCACCGTGCCGCCCTTGCCGTTGCCGGTTTTCGCGACCTGGAAATGATGGTCGCCGCGCGCGGCGACCTGCGGCAAGTGCGTCACGCACAGCACCTGGCGAGCCTCGCCGAGCTGATGCAACAGCCGTCCGACCACTTCGGCGACGCCGCCGCCGATTCCGGTATCCACTTCGTCGAAGATCAGCGTCGGCGTCGGGCTCGCGGCACTCGCGATCACCGCCAGCGCCAGACTGATACGCGCGAGCTCGCCGCCGGAGGCGACTTTTGCGAGCGGCCGCAGGGGCACGCCCGCGTGACCGGCGACGCGGAACTCGACCTGCTCCAGTCCGTGCGCGCCGCCTTCGGGCAACGGCACGAGCGCCACTTCGAAGCTGCCGCCTTTCATCGACAGTTCCTGCATGCCGGTCGTGACCGCGGCGCCGAGCGCCTTGCCCGCCTTGGCGCGCGCCTTGGAAAGCTTCTTCGCCTCGGCGAGGAAGTCTTCGCGGGCTTTGCCTTCGGCTGCGTGCAGGCTGTCGAGGTCCGCAGCGGCGTCGAGCGCGGCCAGCTGCGCGCGGCGCGTTTCGTGTTCCTCGGGCAGCGTTTCGGGCTGCAGGCGGAACTTGCGCGCCGCCGAGTGCAATGCGTCGAGGCGCCTTTCCACCTGGGCGAGCCGGTCCGGGTCGAGTTCGAGCTTCTGTGCGTAATGGCTCAGCGAATAGGCGGCTTCCTGCAATTGGATCTCGGCGGGCTCGAGGGCGGCCAGCACGTCGTTCAACGCCGGGTCGATGTCGGCGAGGTCGCGCACTTTCGAGACGATCGACGAAAGATGCGTGATCATTGCCTCGTCCGATTCGGAGAGCGCGGTGAGCGCGCCTTGCACGCCGTCGATCAGATTGGCCGAATGCGACAGCCGCCGATGTTCCGTGTTGACCTCTTCCCATTCGCCGGGCTGCGGCGCGAGCTTGTCGAGCTCGGCGAGCTGCCAGGCGAGCCGCTCGCGCTCCAGCTGCAGCTCGCGGTCGCGGGTTTGTGCATGCTCGACCGCCTGCACCTTCTCGCGCCACGTGCGCCACGCGCGCGTGACGCTCGCGGAAAGTTCGGTCAGGCCGGCATGCGTGTCGAACAGTTCGCGCTGCGCGTCCGGACGCATCAGCAACTGGTGCGCGTGCTGGCCGTGAATGTCCACCAGCATTTCGCCGACCTCGCGCAGTTGCGCGAGTGTCGCCGCCGTTCCGTTAATGAAAGCGCGCGAGCGGCCATTCGCATCCACCACGCGACGCAGCATGACCGTGCCGCCGTGCTGGCTGTCCGCCGCCGACGCGCCCAACGCCTGCTCGTCGAGCCACTCGTCCACTTGCGCATGCGTGTCGAATTCGGCGGTGATGTCGGCGCGGCTCTCGCCGGTACGCACGACGCTTGCGTCGGCGCGCGCCCCGAGCGCGAGCGCCAGCGCGTCGATCAGGATCGACTTGCCGGCGCCGGTTTCGCCGGAGAAAACGGTAAAGCCGCTGTCGAACTCTAGGTCGAGCGCGGCGACGATGACGAAGTCGCGTATCGAGAGGTGGCGAAGCATGGAAGTCGTCTGTGAGCTGGGTGTTCGGGTTTCACGTACGCGGGTTGCACGAGCGGCGCCGGGTTGCGGCGTCCCGCCGGTCAGGGCTTGGCGTCTTCCTCGTGCGACGGGTATTCGTTCCAGTGAAGCTTCTTGCGCAGCGTGGCGTAATAGCTGTAGCCGACCGGATGCAGCATCGGCACCGTATGGCGCGAGCGGCGCACCTCGATCGCGTCGCCGAGTTCGAGCGAGGTGAACGACTGCATGTCGAAATTGACGTTGACCTCGCGCCCGGACACGATCTGGATGCTGACCTTGGAGTCGTCCGGCAGCACGATGGGGCGGTTCGACAGCGCATGCGGGGCGATCGGCACGAGCACGATGCCCTGCAATTGCGGATGCAGAATCGGCCCCTGCGACGACAGCGCGTAAGCGGTCGAGCCGGTCGGCGTGGCAACGATCAGCCCGTCGGAGCGCTGGTTGTACATGAAGCGGCCGTCCACGGAAACATGCAGTTCCGCCATGCCCGAAAAGCCGCTGCGGTTGACCACGACGTCGTTGAATGCCAGAGCATGGTAGATCGGGTTGCCCTGGCGCATGATGCGCGCCTCGAGCAGCACCCGCTCCTCCCGCTCGAAATTGCCCGACAGCATTTGCGGCACGATCTCACTCATGTGCGAAATCGGGATGTCGGTAATGAAGCCCAGACGGCCGTGGTTGATGCCGATAAGCGGCGTGCGGTACGGCGCGAGTTGCCGGCCGATGCCGAGCATCGTGCCGTCGCCGCCGAGCACGATCGCCACGTCGGCACGCGCGCCGATCTCCGCCGGGCGCAGCGCCGGATAGTCGGTCACGCCGATTTCCGCCGCGGTGTCGGCTTCGAAAACGACTTCGAAGCCGCGCTTCGCGATGCACGAGGCGAGCGCGGTCAGCGGCTCGCCGATGCCCGGCGTATTGTTGCGCCCGACGAGCGCGACGGTCTTGAACTGGCTGGTTACTTGCATGCCGGCATTACACCATAGGTAGGGCCTGAAAAGAACCGCGCCCGGACCTTGCGGGTGGCCGGTCGCGGCAGGCCATGAGCGCAGTCCGGGATTATCGTTAGAATGGTGAAGCCTTGATGACATGCGCGCCGGGCAAACTGCACGGGCGCGCTGCCGGGCGGGCCGCCGGAAACAGGGCAGACGGCGCGCCGGACGAATTGCTGCGCGTGGCCCTGAAACGGGCGCAAGGCGCGGTCCCGCCGGACGGCCGGAATGCGGGCGGCGAGGGGCGCGCTGGGCGCTCGCGGTAGTCGCATCATTGAGCTAAAATTTTTCGCCATGCTAGATCCTCGTGCACAAACCCTCCTGAAAACCCTGATCGAGCGCTACATTGCCGAAGGTCAGCCGGTCGGCTCGCGCACGCTGTCGCGCTATTCCGGCCTGGAGCTGAGCCCGGCAACCATCCGCAACGTCATGTCGGATCTCGAGGATCTGGGGCTCGTGATCAGTCCGCACACTTCCGCCGGCCGCATTCCCACGCCGCGCGGCTACCGCCTTTTCGTCGACACGATGCTGACGGTCGAATCGTCCGCAGACGAGGAGGCGGTGACCCGTACCGTCAAGACTACGCTGCAGGCAGGCGAGCCGCAGAAAATCGTCGCGGCCGCGGCGAGCGTGCTCTCGAATCTGTCGCAGTTCGCCGGTGTGGTGCTCACGCCGCGGCGCAGCCACGTGTTCAAGCAGATCGAGTTCATGCGCCTGTCCGACAAGCGCATTCTGCTCATCATCGTGACGCCGGAAGGCGACGTGCAGAACCGTATGATGGCGACGCAGCGCGATTTTTCGCCGTCGGAACTGGTCGAGGCATCCAACTACATTAACGCCCACTTCGCAGGTCTGTCTTTCGACGAAGTGCGGCGCCGCCTGCGCGAAGAAATCGACCAGCTGCGCGGCGACATGACGACGCTGATGCACGCGGCCGTCACCGCGAGCACGGACGAATCGGACACCGGCGAGACGGTGCTGATTTCCGGCGAGCGTAATCTGCTGGAAGTGGCGGATCTTTCCTCCGACATGGCGCGCTTGCGCAAGCTGTTCGATGTGTTCGACCAAAAAACGAGCCTCCTTCAGTTGCTGGATGTGTCGAGCCATGCCGCGGGCGTGCAGATCTTCATAGGCGGCGAGTCCAACCTCGTGCCGATCGAAGAAATGAGCGTGGTCACCGCGCCGTACGAAGTGAACGGCAAGATCGTCGGCACGCTCGGCGTGATTGGCCCCACGCGCATGGCCTACAACCGCGTCATCCCGATTGTGGACATCACGGCGAGACTGCTGTCTCTCACGCTCAGTCAACAATGAGCCAGCCGTAGCGCGTGACTGCCGCCGCGGTCGATGCGGCACATCATGCGCGAGCGCGCGCCGCGTGCCAATCAGCCGAACGGCCAGGGGCGCTTCGGGCGCCCCGCGCAAGGGCGCGCCGCTATAATGAATTCCACCTTGTTCCACTGCCCGCCCCGAGCGGTTACTCCTGCCAGCCTATGCGCTTCGACCTCGAGCGGCCTTCGCAGAACGCCGCGTCGCACCGTGTTGCCGTGCTGCTGATCAATCTCGGCACGCCCGACGCGCCAACGCCGCGCGCGGTTCGCCGCTATCTCGCCCAGTTCCTGTCCGATCCGCGGGTGGTGGAGATTCCGGCGCTTTTGTGGCAGGTCATTCTGCGGCTGCTGATCTTGCCGTTCAGGGGGCGGGCGTCCGCGAGAAAATATGCGGCGGTGTGGATGCCGGAGGGCTCGCCGCTGCGCGTCTACACGGAAAAGCAGGTGGAGGGCTTGCGTCATCTGCTGCAGCTGAACGACTACACGGTGCTTGTCGACTACGCGATGCGTTACGGCACGCCCGGCATTCCCGCCATGCTGAATCAACTGAAGCTCGCGGGCGCCGAGCGCGTGCTGCTCATGCCCATGTACCCGCAATACTCGTCGTCGACCACGGCAACTGCTTTCGACGACGCCTTTTCCGCGCTCAAGCGCATGCGCAACCAGCCGGAAATCCGCACGGTGCGTCAATACGCCGATCATCCCGCGTACATTTCGGCACTTGCCGCGCAGGTGCATCAATACTGGCACCTCCACGGCAGGCCGGATTTTGCGGCGGGCGACAAGCTGATCTTGAGCTTTCATGGCGTGCCGAAGCGCACGCTCGATCTCGGCGACCCTTACCACGACCAATGCCAGAGCACGGGCGCACTGCTCATGCAGGCGCTTGGATTGACGCCGGTGGAATGCCGCATTACCTTCCAGTCGCGTTTCGGAAAGGCCGAATGGCTACAGCCCTATACGGCGCCCACGCTGAAGGAACTGGGTGCGGCAGGCGTACGGCGTGCTGATGTGTTTTGTCCGGGCTTTACTGCCGACTGCCTGGAGACAATTGAAGAAATCGGCATCGAAGTGCGCGACGAGTTCCTGCACGCCGGCGGCAAGGAGTTCCACCGCATTCCTTGCCTGAACGCGTCGCAGGCGTGGATTGCCGCGCTCGGCGAAATCGTCGCGCAAAACCTGCAAGGCTGGCCGGTGCAAGCGGTCCCCGTACCGCATAACACAGCGGCTTGACGAGACTGATGAATTACAGGATTTCAACCGAACCGGGCGCGAAGCTGCGCATCGACAAATGGCTCTGGGCGGCGCGCTTTTTCAAGACGCGCTCGCTCGCCGCGGATGCCGTCGAAAAAGGCCGGGTGCGCATCGGCGGGGCGAGTGTGAAGCCGGCCAAGGACGTGCGGGTCGGCGACCTCGTCGAAATCGAGATCGAGCGCCTGGTGTGGCAGGTGCAGGTACTGGGCGTGTGCGACGTGCGCGGCCCGGCGACCGTGGCGCAGACGCTCTATGCGGAAACCGCCGAAAGCCGCGCGAAGCGCGAAGCCGAACACGAGCGCCGCAAGACGTATCGCGAGCCGGCCGAGGCGCTGCACGGCCGGCCGACCAAGCGCGACCGCCGCATTATCGACAGATTTTCAGGTGGGGATTGAACAGTTGTTCGATGGTCGCGTTCACGCCGCCGTATTCGGTGGTGTGATCGTTGACCGCCCCGGACATACAGATGGTCGTGGTGCCCGCAACGAGTACCAGTGCGACCACCGAGATTGCAAAGGTCAGCTTCACGGTACCCCCTTTTTGGGATGGTGCAGAAAAGGAACGAGCTAGCCGGGTGGAAATTGCAAAGGGGCGGAAAGGATTACGTCAGATTAGGGTTAACGAGGTTTTTCCGCGCGTAACTGGAGCATAGGTCACTTGTTTGCTGCGCTCAATCTGAATCTGATTGCGTCGCGCTAATGGTTGTAACCGTGCATTTCCGCCAGCGGGCCGCCGCTTTGAAAATTTCTGGGGAGGCGCTTGAAACGGGCGTCCGCGGCCCCATCTGCCGTTCCAATACGTGGTGGCGCGTCTGAACTTCTGTCGCGATTTTGCAACGCACAAATCGCCTGCAGGCTCATGCTTCGCCGCCACCGTTGGCTTTTAAATTTTTAACGACTTTCAGCGACATGGAAAACACGCAAGAGAACCCGACGAGCCAGAATCCCACGCCCGCGGACGAGACCGCGCGCCCGGCCGCCGAGGCGGCCACGCCCGAGCAGGAAGCCGCAGCGAGCGTCGCCACGGACGCGCCGGCAGCGGGTGCCGAAGCTGCGTTGGCCGAAGCGGAGGCGAAGATCGCCGAATTGCAGGAGAGCTTCCTGCGCGCCAAAGCCGAGACCGAAAACGTGCGCCGTCGCGCGCAGGAAGACGTCGCGAAAGCGCATAAGTTCGCAATCGAGAGCTTCGCGGAACATCTGCTGCCGGTGGTCGACAGTCTGGAAGCTGCCGTTGCCCATTCTTCGGACGACCTCGTGAAAGTGCGCGAAGGCGTCGAACTCACGCTGCGCCAACTGACCGGCGCGCTGGAAAAGGGCCGCGTCGTCGCACTGAATCCGGTTGGCGAGAAGTTCGACCCGCACCGCCATCAGGCTATTTCGATGGTGCCGGCGGACCAGGAGCCCAACACCGTGGTCGCCGTCTTGCAAAAAGGCTTTGTGATCGCCGACCGCGTGCTGCGTCCGGCGCTCGTGACGGTGGCCGCGCCGAAGTAAGTTTGCAAACCCGTCAGGCTCGCCGCAGGCGTTCCGCCGTCAGATAGCAGCTGGGACTCCGTCAGCAGGTGAACACCGTCATGGCCAATGTTCCCGTCGACGCGACTGCGTTTTCGGTATTCGACATGAAGGAGCTGAGCGCCGAATCGTTCGACGCCGGCCTCGCCGAGGCTGGCGACGCGCTAGCGGTCGTGTTTTTCTGGGGCGTCGACTGCTTCAACTGCGAGGTCGCCAAGAAAGCCATGCTGGCGCAGCCGGAGGCGATTCGCGCGCTGGACCTGCGGTGGTTTCACAGCAATGTCTACGAGCACCGCGAGCTGGGCCGGCGCTTCATGCTTCACGGCGTGCCCACGTGGTTCTTCTTTTATCGCGGCAAACGGCTTGGCCGGGCGACCGGCTGGCATGGTCTGGGGCAGTTCGAGGCTGCGGTGGCCGCGGCGCGGGAGAAGATCCGGGCCGGCGCGACGCCCGGCGGCGTGTCTGGCAACGGCGCGCAGGCAGGCGGCGCGGCTCCGGCCAGGACTTCGGGCAAGGCTTCGGCTAAGACTTCGGGCGAGGGCTCGGCCGATTGAAAAAAATTAAAGACCGCATCGTAAAAGAGGTCTTGAAAACGATGCGGACGCACTTATGTTGAGTGCAGGTATGAATTCAGGGCGGATCGCCTTGCCGCCGAACCGGCAAACAGGGCGCTTCCCGCAGCGATCAAAGTCAGGAGATTAGTAAAAATGGGCAAAATCATCGGTATCGACCTCGGCACGACCAACTCGTGCGTGGCGATCATGGAAGGCAACACGACCAAGGTGATCGAGAACTCGGAAGGTGCGCGCACCACGCCGTCGATCATTGCTTACATGGAAGACGGCGAGATTCTCGTCGGCGCGCCTGCCAAGCGTCAGTCGGTCACCAACCCGAAGAACACGCTGTACGCGGTGAAGCGCCTGATCGGCCGCCGCTTTGAAGAAAAAGAAGTGCAGAAAGACATCGGTCTGATGCCGTATAAGATCATGAAGGCCGACAACGGCGACGCATGGATCGAAGTGCGCGACCAGAAGCTCGCTCCGCCGCAAATCTCGGCGGAAGTGCTGCGCAAGATGAAGAAGACCGCTGAAGACTACCTCGGCGAGCCGGTCACGGAAGCGGTGATCACGGTTCCCGCGTACTTCAATGACAGCCAGCGTCAGGCCACCAAAGATGCCGGCCGCATCGCCGGTCTGGAAGTGAAGCGCATCATCAACGAGCCGACCGCAGCGGCTCTGGCGTTCGGCCTCGACAAGAATGAGAAGGGCGACCGCAAGATCGCGGTGTATGACTTGGGCGGCGGTACGTTCGACATCTCGATCATCGAAATCGCGGACGTCGACGGCGAAAAGCAGTTCGAAGTGCTGTCCACGAACGGTGACACGTTCCTTGGCGGCGAAGACTTCGACCAGCGCATCATCGACTACATCATCGGCGAGTTCAAGAAAGAGCAGGGCGTCGATCTGTCGAAAGACGTGCTCGCGCTGCAGCGCCTGAAGGAATCGGCTGAAAAGGCCAAGATCGAGCTGTCGTCGAGCCAGCAGACCGAAATCAACCTGCCTTACATCACGGCTGACGCGTCGGGTCCGAAGCACCTGAACCTGAAAATCACGCGCGCCAAGCTGGAAGCGCTGGTTGAGGACCTGATCGAACGCACGATCGAACCGTGCCGCATGGCGATCAAGGACGCGGGCGTGAAGGTCGGCGAAATCGACGACGTGATTCTGGTCGGCGGTATGACCCGTATGCCGAAGGTGCAGGAGAAGGTGAAGGAATTCTTCGGCAAGGACCCGCGCCGCGACGTGAACCCGGACGAAGCCGTGGCGGTTGGCGCCGCGATTCAAGGTCAGGTCCTGTCGGGCGACCGCAAGGACGTTCTGCTGCTCGACGTGACCCCGCTGTCGCTCGGCATCGAAACGCTCGGCGGCGTGATGACGAAGATGATCAACAAGAACACCACGATCCCGACCAAGCACTCGCAGGTCTACTCGACGGCTGACGACAATCAGAGCGCCGTGACGATCAAGGTGTATCAGGGCGAACGCGAAATGGCAGCGGGCAACAAGCTGCTCGGCGAGTTCAACCTGGAAGGCATTCCGCCCGCACCGCGCGGCACGCCGCAGATCGAGGTGAGCTTCGACATCGACGCGAACGGCATTCTGCACGTCGGCGCGAAGGACAAGGCGACCGGCAAGGAAAACCGCATCACGATCAAGGCGAACTCGGGTCTGTCCGAAGCCGAAATCGAGAAGATGGTGAAGGACGCCGAAGCGAACGCGGAAGAAGATCATAAGCTGCGTGAGCTGGCCGACGCCCGCAATCAGGGTGACGCGCTCGTCCACAGCACGAAGAAGGCGCTCACGGAATACGGCGACAAGCTGGAAGCCGGCGAGAAGGAAAAGATCGAAACCGCGCTGAAGGAGCTGGAAGACACGCTCAAGAGCGGTTCGGCGGACAAGGCCGCGATCGAAGCGAAGATCGAAGCAGTCGCCACCGCCTCGCAGAAGATGGGCGAGAAGATGTACGCCGACATGCAGGCTTCGCAAGGCGCCGAAGCTGCGGCAGCAGGGGCGGCGGGCGCGAGCGCGGGTGCCTCGGCGGGTGGCGCGAGCCAGCAGCAGGACGACGTGGTCGACGCCGAGTTCAAGGAAGTCAAGAAAGACTAAAGCCAGGTCGCATTCCGACCGTAAAGCCGCACACGGATCATGTGTGCGGCCCGGCTGCACAAGGGACCGCGACCTTCCGGACGCGGGAACGTGCAAGAGCGGTTATCACGCCTGGCGAGCCTTTTAGGCTCTCCGGGCACATTTGTTTTATGGAGGGCGTTGTTTTTAGCCGCATTCAGGCGGCATGAGCAGCGGCCGGACGAGTCGTGAGACTCCAGCATTCAAGAGGAGCCACCGCGCGGCACTCTCGCGGGGGGCGTTGAACCGATATGGCGAAACGGGATTACTACGAGGTTCTGGGCGTCGCAAAGAACGCAAGCGACGACGAAATCAAGAAGGCTTATCGCAAGCTGGCGATGAAGCACCACCCCGACCGCAATCCGGGCAACAAGGATGCGGAAGAGCATTTCAAGGAGGTGAAGGAAGCCTACGAAATGCTCTCGGACTCGCAAAAGCGTGCCGCGTACGACCAGTATGGTCACGCGGGCGTCGATCCGAACATGGGCGGCGCCGGCGCGCAGGGCTTCGGCGGTTTTGCCGATGCCTTCGGCGATATTTTCGGCGACATCTTCGGTCAGGCGGCCGGCGGCGCGGCGCGCGGCGGCGGCCGTGCGGGCCCGCAGGTGTATCGCGGCGCGGACTTGCGCTACAGCATGGAAATCACGCTGGAACAGGCGGCGCATGGTTACGACACGCAGATCCGCGTGCCGAGCTGGGTGTCGTGCGAAGTCTGTCACGGGTCGGGCGCGAAGCCAGGCACCAAGCCGGAAACCTGTCCGACCTGCAGCGGCTCGGGCGCGGTGCGCATGTCGCAAGGCTTTTTCAGCATTCAGCAAACCTGTCCGAAGTGCCACGGCACCGGCACCTATATTCCTGAGCCGTGCGGCCACTGCCACGGCGCGGGCAAGGTGAAGGAAACCAAGACGCTCGAAGTCAAGATTCCGGCAGGTATCGACGACGGCATGCGCATCCGTTCCGCCGGCAATGGCGAGCCGGGCATCAACGGCGGGCCGTCGGGCGATCTGTACGTCGAGATTCACATCAAGCAGCACGCGGTGTTCGAGCGCGACGGCGACGACCTGCATTGCCAGATGCCCATTCCGTTCACCACGGCGGCTTTGGGCGGCGAAATCGAAGTACCGACGCTGGCGGGCCGCGCGAGCTTCACGGTGCCCGAAGGCACGCAGTCGGGCAAGACGTTCCGGCTGCGCGGCAAGGGCATCAAGGGACTGCGCTCGAGCATTGCCGGCGATCTGTACGTACACGTGCAGGTGGAAACGCCGGTCAAGCTCACCGAGTCGCAGCGCGACCTGCTCAAGCAGTTCGAGAAAGCACTGGTGGAAGGCGGCGCGCGGCATAGCCCGCAAAGCAAGAGCTGGTTCGACCGGGTGAAGAGCTTCTTCGATTAACGGCGGTTTGAAGTCGGCGGTAAGCATGACGGCAGAGGGGCGCGGCGCGGTGTTTGCATTGCTCGATGACTGCGACGCGTCCGCGGCGCGCCGCTTAAGCCGTCTTTACACGGGCTTCGTGCATGAGCGCGTGTGCGCGGACGCCGCGCAACTGGAAGCGGTTTGCGAAGCAGCGGCCGCCGACATGCAGGCGGGCCTCTATGCCATCGTGCTCGCCGACTACGAGCTCGGCCGGCATCTTCTCGACGGAGCATCGGCGCCGTCTTTCAAAACGCAGCATGGCGATGCCACGCTGCGCTTTTTATTGTTCGAACGCTGTGAAAAGCTTTCGCGCGATGAGGTCGAGACGTGGCTCGTGAGGCAGGACGGCGGACTCGCTGAGCCGTCGGTGGCGGGCACGGCCAATGTGCGTGAAAGCGTCGAGGCTGAAGAATTCAATGCGGCCATCGGCGCAATTCATGCCGCGTTGCGCGCAGGCGATTCCTATCAGGTCAATTACACCTACCGGCTCGGTTTCGACGTGTTCGGCTCGCCTGTCGCACTGTACCGGCGGCTGCGGGCCCGTCAGCCGGTTCGCTACGGCGCGCTGATCGCGCTGCCGGGCGGCGCGTGGGTGCTGTCGTGTTCGCCGGAGCTCTTCGTCGAGAAACACGGTGCTATGTTGCGCGCGCGTCCGATGAAAGGCACGGCGCCGCGCTCGGCGGATTCCGCAACCGACCGCGCCGCGGCCGAATTCCTCGGCAGCGATCCGAAAAATCGCGCCGAAAACGTGATGATCGTCGATCTGCTGCGCAACGACCTGTCACGCGTCGCGCAGACGGGATCGGTCAAGGTGCCGGCGTTGTTTTCCGTCGAGCCGTACGCCTCCGTTTGGCAGATGACCTCGACGGTCGAGGCGGCTTTGCGGCCCGGCACGTCATTCGCTGGCATACTGCGCGCGCTCTTTCCGTGCGGCTCGATCACCGGCGCGCCGAAGCATCGCACGATGCAGTTGATCGACGAACTGGAAAGCACGCCGCGCGGGCTGTACACGGGCGCGATCGGCTGGCTGGACGCGGCTTGCGAGCCGGCGGGCGCCGATCAGAATGCCGGCGGCGACTTCTGCATGTCCGTGGCCATCCGCACGCTGACGCTGAAACCGTCGGCGCAAGCGGACGTGTTGTGCGGCACGATGGGTGTGGGCGCGGGCATCGTGCTCGACAGCGTCGCGCAGGATGAACACGCCGAGTGTCGATTGAAAGCGCGCTTTCTGACGGGCGCGGAGCCCGGCTTCGAGCTCTTCGAAACCCTCTATGCGACGCGTGAAGAGGGCGTGCGCCATCTGCCGCGCCATCTCGCGAGACTGTCAGCGAGCGCCGCCACACTTGGTTTTCCATTCGATGCAAAAGCCATCGGCGCGCAGATTGCGGCACAGTGCGCGTCCTTGCCCGCGCAAACTGCCCACCGCATGCGTCTCGCGTTAGCCAAAAGCGGCGCGACGCAGATCACAACGGCGGTCCTGACGCCGCTGGCCGAGCCGACGGTCGGCGTGCTGCTTGCAAGCGACCATGATTTCGCGACCATGCAAGCCGGCGATCCGCTCTTGCGCCACAAGACCACGCGCCGCGCCGAGTACGACCGCGGCTGGCGCGAGGCGGAGGCGAAGGGCGCTTTCGATATGCTCTTCTTCAACGAACGCGGCGAGTTGACGGAAGGCGGCCGGTCGAATGTGTTCGTGAGGCTGGCGGGACGCTGGTGGACGCCGCCGCTTAGCTCCGGCGTGTTGCCGGGCGTGATGCGAGGGGTGTTGCTCGAGGAAGACACGAGCCTGCACGCGGCCGAGAGAGTGTTGACGCGGGCGGACGTAATGAATGCCGAAGCGCTGATGATCTGCAATGCGCTACGTGGGGCGCTGCCCGCGCGGGTTATTCGGTAGGGCACGGGTTATTCGGTAGGGCACGGGCCCATGCCTCCCGCGCCCGCTGGAAGCTCGAGGAATTCGACAACGCGCCCACAAGCCATCTCGGCGCCTCATTCTCAAAACGTGTGCTCAGGCCCAGGAAACGTCCCATCCTTCACCGCGCGCACATAAGCTTCCACCGCCGCGAGAATGCTCGGTTGTCCTTGCATGAAATCCTTCACGAAGCGCGGGCGTTTGCCGGGAAAAATCCCCAGCATGTCGTGCAGCACCAGCACCTGACCCGAGCAGTCGAGCCCCGCGCCGATGCCGATAGTCGGAATGCGCAACTGCTTTGTGACCTCGCCTGCGAGCAGCGTCGGTATGGCTTCCATCACGATGAGCTGCGCGCCTGCCGCCTGCATCGCCAGCGAGTCGCGCAGCAACTGGCTCGCGCCTTCCTCGGTCTTGCCTTGCACCTTGAAGCCGCCGAAGGCGTGCACCGATTGCGGCGTCAATCCAACGTGCGCGCACACCGGAATCGAGCGTTCGACCAGAAAGCGCACAGTGTCGCCGAGCCACTCGCCGCCTTCCAGCTTGACCATTTGCGCGCCGGCGCGCATCAATTCGACAGAGCTTCGATAGGCTTCTTCGCGCGTGCCGTAAGTGCCGAACGGCAAGTCGGCCACGATCAATGCCGACGGGCGCGCGCGCGCCACGCTGGCCGTGTGATAGGCAATGTCGGCGAGCGAAACCGGCAGCGTGGTCGCCTGCCCTTGCAACACATTGCCCAGCGAGTCGCCGATCAGCAGAACATCGACGCCCGCGCGATCGAGCAGCGCAGCGAAGCTGGCGTCGTAACAGGTGAGCATGGCGATTTTCTCGCCCGCGTCCCGCATTGCCTGCAGTTTCGGCACGGTGATCGCATTCCGGCTCGTTTCCTGCAAATAGGTCATGGGTCAATCCGTTGAAAGAGAAGCGCGCGCCGCTTAGAGCGACGTGCCTTTGACAAAGAATTCCTTGCGGCCGCGCATGGTTTCGATGCGTTCGGCGAGCAGCGCAAGGTCCGCGTCGGAGTCGAGCGGATTCAGATGTTCGGCGTTGACCGTGAGCACGGGCGTGCGGTCGTAGTGATAGAAAAACTCGTTGTACGCGTCGCAGAGCGCATGCAGATAGGCGTCGGAAATTTGCAGCTCCATCGGCACGGCGCGTTTCTGGATGCGCGAGAACAGCACCTCGGGACTTGCCTGCAGATACACGACGAAGTCCGGCGCCGGCGCGCTCACCTCGAGCCGCGCGGCGAGCGCGCGGTACAAATTCCACTCGTCTTCCTGCAGCGTGAGGCGCGCGAAGATGTCGTTCTTCTGCGTCATGAAGTCGGCGATGAGCGGCGTGCCCGCCACCTGCGCCGCGCTCACTTCCTGCGCCTGCTGCGCGCGTTGCAGCGCGAAATGCAATTGCGCGGGCAGCGCATAGCGTGCGGTGTCGCGATAAAAGCGTTCGAGGAAGGGATTGTCCTGCGGCCGCTCGAACAGTTCCTGCATCGACCAGCGTTGCGCGAGGCGCCGCGCGAGTGAAGTCTTGCCGACGCCGATCGGGCCTTCGATCGCCAGGTAGCCAAACGGAGGCCGCAATTGCGGCGCGGTGACGGTGAGCGGTGGTGAATTCATTCGCAGCGGCCCTTGCCGGCGTTGAGTGCATTGAGCGTCGGGCACTGGCACGGCCCTTTGACTTTTTCGATGCGCTGCTCGCGCACGCCCTCGAGCAGCGCGTCGGCGCGGCCGTGCCGCGGAATGACCAGCGCGGCGTCGATCTCGACGAGCGGCACCAGCGCAAACGCGCGTTCGACAAGGCGGGGATGCGGAACGATCAGATCGGCTTCGTCGATGGATTGATCGCCGTAGAGCAGGATGTCCAGATCGAGCGTTCGCGGCGCGTTCCGAAAGGGCCGCTCCCGGCCGAACTGATGCTCGATCTTATGGCACAGCGCGAGCAGATGGCGCACGGGGAGCGTCGTGTCGAGCTTCACCACGCAGTTGAAATAGTCGTCACCGCCCGCGTCGATCGGGGCAGTGCGATACAGGCTCGACTTGGCGAGCACGGTGATGGTGTGCTGTTGTGCGAGGCACACCACCGCGTCTTTCAGGGTCTGGCGCGCGTCCCCGAGATTCGCGCCCAAGCCGAGATAAGCAACCGTCATGGCATAACTTCCTGCAACTATCGTTCGACGGCTTCAGCAAACGCTGCGTCAGTCTTCATGCGGGCTGTCGTGGCCCGCTTCGGTATCCGCGCGTTCGGCTGGCGTGCCGCCCTCCATTCCGTCGCCCGATTTGCGGTTCCTGGCGCCACCGCCGCGCCGCCGTCGTTTTCTGGGGCTTCGGTCCTTCCCGCCTTGCGTGAGCAGTGCTTCACGCGCCGCGACGTCTCCTTCGATGAACTCCCTCCACCACGCTCCGACCGACTCGTCGAGTTCGCCCGATTCGCAGCGCAACAGGAGGAAATCATACCCCGCTCTAAATCTTTGGTGTTCCAGCAGCTTCAGCGCGCTCCTTCCCGAACGTTTTTCCAGACGAAGCTGCAAGCCCCAGATCTCGCGCATGTCGGACGAAAAACGCTTGTGGATGGCGAGCTTCTCGGTCTGCATGTCGAGCACTTCGTCCATCGCGCGATGCAGCGCGGGCACCGGATATTCGCCGTTCGCCTCGAATTTCTGCCAGCGCTGCTGCACGTCGTGCCAGAGCAGCGTGGCGAACAGGAAGCCGGGCGACACGGGTTTGCCGGCGCGCACGCGCGCGTCCGTATTGTTGAGCGCGAGGGTGATGAATTTCTCGCCGGTGGGCTGTTCGAGCACCACGTCGAGCAAAGGCAGAAGCCCGTGATGCAGGCCTTCCTGGCGCAGCCGCTTCAGACAGGCCAGCGCGTGGCCGGAGAGCATCAGCTTCAGCATTTCGTCGAAAAGACGCGCGGCCGGCACGTTGTTGATCAGGTCGGCCATTTTCGCGATGGGTGCGCGGGTCGCGTCGTCGATCTCGAAGTCGAGCTTGGCGGCGAAACGCACGACGCGCAGCATGCGCACCGGATCTTCGCGATAACGCGTGGCAGGATCGCCGATCATGCGCAACAGGCGCGCGCGCACGTCGGCCATGCCGTTGTGGTAGTCCAGCACGGTTTCCGTGGCCGGATCGTAGTACATCGCGTTGATCGTGAAGTCACGGCGCGTGGCGTCTTCGTGCTGCTCCCCCCACACGTTGTCGCGCAGCACGCGGCCGCTCGCGTCCACGGCGTGCGTACGGCGGTCGAGTTCGTCGCGCTTCAGACGGCGCGGCGGCGCCGCGTCCGCCGCGGGCGGATCGACGAGCGCGCGGAACGTCGAGGTTTCGATGATTTCCTGGCCGAACTGCACGTGCACGATCTGAAACCGGCGCCCGATAATGCGCGCGCGGCGGAACAGCTTCTGCACCTGCTCGGGCGTGGCGTCGGTGGCGACGTCGAAATCCTTCGGCTTGATGCCGAGCAGCAGATCGCGCACCGCGCCGCCGACGATAAATGCCCGGTGCCCCGCCTGTTGCAGCCCTTCGGTCACACGAATCGCGTTGCGCGAGATGAGCGTAGGGTCGATGCCGTGCACGTCGTGCGGAATGATGACCGGCACGTCGGGGTCGCGCACCGGCTTGGCTGCGGCGCTGCCGCGGGCCGGCTTGCGGCGCGCGCGGCCGGCCCCCGCGGCGCCCTGTGCATTGCGTGCCGGTGCGCTGCCGGTTTCGTCTGCGTCGGCTTCAGCCGGCAGCGTCTCGTCGGCGGATGCGGTGTCCTGGCCGAATAGCTTGCGAATGAGTTTTTTGATCACGTGGGTTGAAAGAGTTCGAGGATGCGCCAGCCTTTGGCCTGTGCATGGGCACGCAACGTGTCGTCGGGATTGGTCGCGATCGGGTCGGTGACCTTTTCGAGCAGCGGAATGTCGTTGTGCGAATCGCTGTAGAAAAAGCTGCGCTCAAAGTCGCTCCAGCTCTTGCCGAGCGACGCGAGCCATGCCTCAGTGCGCACGATCTTGCCTTCCTTGTAGCTCGGGGTGCCCGTGGGCCGGCCCGTGTAGGCCGAGTGCGGGTGGCCGTCGACGGTTTCCGCTTCGCAGGCGATGAGCGTATCCACGCCGAACGCGCTTGCAATGGGACGGGTGATGAATTCGTTGGTGGCGGTGACCACGCAGCACAGGTCGCCGGCTTCGCGGTGCCGCTTGACCAGTTCGACCGCCGCCGGGAGGATGGCCGGCGTAATCACCTCATGCATGTACTGCGCGTGAAAGTCCGCGAGTTGCGCGCGCGTGTATTTGGCGAGCGGCGTGAGCATGGCGATCAGATAGGCGTGGATGTCGAGCTTGCCGGCCTTGTAGTCGGCGTAGAAGCGGTCGTTGTCACGGGCGAAATTTTCGGCGTCGACCATGCCGTGTTTCACCATGAAGCGGCCCCATTCGTGGTCGCTGTCGGTGGGAATGAGCGTGTGATCGAGGTCGAAGAGTGCGAGATTAGCCATGGGGGTCTATTTTACTTGAAGCGGCGGACGACGCGGCGGGGCCCTCCTGGCCCGGCGAAGCCAGCATTGTGCGCAAAAGCGGCAGCGTCACCGCGCGCTTCTGTTCGAGCGAAAAGCGGTCGAGCGCGTCGAGAAGCGCCATCAGGCTCGGCATGTCGCGGCGAAAATGCGTGAGCAGATAGGCGGGGACGTCGTCGGCGAGCATGATGCCGCGCTCGCGCGCCGCGCGTTTCAACACGGCGGCCTTGGCTTCGTCCGGCAGCGGCGCGAGATGGAACACGAGGCCCCAGCCGAGCCGCGTGCGCAGGTCCTCGCGCACCGTCATGCCGATGGGCGGCGCGTTGCCGGCGGCGACGAGCGCGCTCGTCGGATGCGCGCGCACCTCGTTGAAGAGATTGAACACGGCGATCTGCTGCGCGGCGGAGAGGCCGTCGCAATCGTCGATCGCATAGAGCGCGATGCGCGGGTCGAAGCCGAACGCGGCGAGGCTGCTTTGCGGACCCGCGAAGCGCGCGTGGCCCGGCGGCGCTTCGTGCACGAGCGCCTGCAGCAGGTGCGTGCGGCCGCTGCCCGCTTCGCCCCAGATGTAGAAGGTACGATCGGCGACAGGACCGGCGGCGAGCGCGCTGTCGAGCTCGCGCAAGCGCGTGACGAGCTCGGCATTGGTGCCGGCGAAAAAATTCTCGAATGTCGATGGCGGCGGCGTGCCGAGATCGAGCGTCAGTTGACGAAGCACAGTAGGTGAATGCCGAAAGTAGAACTCGCGTCGCGAAGCGCCTTGCGAGCCGGAACTGCGAAGCGGAATGTCAATTGTTGTAGAGCGTGCTTTCCAGATAGCTTTGCCGCAACTCGCGCACGGCCACCGACAAAATCGCGCTGACCGGCAACGCGAGCAGCACGCCGAAAAAGCCGAACAGCTGCCCAAACGCGAGCAACGCGAAAATGACCGCCAGCGGGTGCAGGCCGATCCGCTCGCCGACGAGGCGCGGCGTGAGGAAAAAGCTCTCCACGATCTGGCCCACGCCGTAAATCACCGCGACCGCGCCGAAACCGTACCAGTTGCCGAATTGCAGCAGCGCGGCGAGCAGCGCGAGCGCAAGACCGGTCGCGAAGCCGACGTACGGAATGAACACCGCGAGTCCCGTGAAAATGCCGACCGGCAGCGCGATCTCGAAGCCGGCGAGGGTGAGCGCAACCGCGTAAAACACGGCGAGCACGCCCATCACCAGCAACTGGCCGCGCAGGTATTGCGACAGCATCTGATCCATGTCGCGCGCGAGTTGCAGCGTCTTGACGAGCCAGCGCCGCGGCACCACGGCCTGCGCGCGCAGCAGCATGCGGTTCCAGTCGTACAGCAGATAGAACAGCACGAGCGGCACCAGAATCAGATTGCCGATCACCGTCATCATGACGTTGCCGCTCGTCACGATCGAGGTCCACGCATAACGTGCTACCGTCTGCGCGCTGCCTTCGAGCTGTCCCATGACGAGGTCGCGCACGCTCGCGAAGTCGAGCGAATCGGCGAGGCCGAGCAGCGCGAGCTTGGGCTGCAGCCACGCGTTGATATGGGCGAACAGCACGGGCACCTGCTGCCGCAACTGCGGGCCTTCTTTCTGGACCACGGCGAACACGAGCAGCACGAGCAACGTCATGAGCAGCGTGAAGAGCAGCATCATCAGCAAGGCCGCGAGCGCGCGCGGCACGCGCCGGCGCACCAGCCACGCGACGCCCGGCTGCAGGATGTACGCGAGAATCGCGCCGAGCAGAAACGGTGTGAGAACCGGACTCAGCAGCCACAGCAGAATGCCGACGCCAAGCGCAATGGCGAGCCAGATGAAGGCGCGGCGCTGCACCGGCGTCAGTATCGAGGAGTTCTGTTGCAAAGTTGTTTCCCAGGTGTCGTCGCGGCATCGGGTAAAATCGCATTTTACCGACCTTCGAGCACTCCCCCCATGAATCAACCGAAATCCGCCCCGAATTCCACTGATTCGGCCCAAGGTTTGTCGTATCGCGACGCCGGCGTGGACATCGACGCGGGCGACGCTCTCGTCGACGCAATCAAGCCCTTTGCCAAAAAGACGATGCGCGACGGCGTGCTGGGCGGCATTGGCGGATTCGGCGCGCTGTTCGAAGTGCCGAAGCGGTACAAGGAACCTGTGCTGGTGTCGGGCACGGACGGCGTGGGCACCAAGCTGCGCCTCGCGTTTCAGTTGAACCGGCACGACACGGTGGGCCAGGATCTGGTCGCCATGAGCGTGAACGACATTCTCGTGCAAGGCGCCGAGCCGCTCTTTTTCCTCGACTACTTCGCGTGCGGCAAGCTGGACGTCGGCACGGCGGCCACGGTCGTGAAGGGCATCGCGCAGGGTTGCGAACTGGCGGGCTGCGCGCTGATCGGCGGGGAAACGGCTGAAATGCCGGGCATGTATCCGGACGGCGAATACGATCTGGCCGGCTTCGCGGTCGGCGCGGTCGAAAAGAGCAAGATTATCGACGGCAGCACGATCGCCCCCGGCGACGTGGTGCTGGGCCTTGCGTCGAGCGGCATCCATTCAAACGGTTTTTCGCTCGTACGCAAGATTATCGAGCGCGCGCAGCCCGATCTGAACGCCGACTTCGACGGCCGTTCGCTCGCCGACGCGCTCATGGCGCCCACGCACATCTACGTGAAGCCGCTCCTCGCGCTCATGCAGCAGATCGCGGTCAAGGGCATGGCGCACATCACGGGCGGCGGGCTCGTCGAAAACATTCCGCGCGTGCTGCGCGAAGGGCTGACCGCGGAGCTCGATCATCGCAGCTGGCCGCTGCCGCCGCTGTTCTCGTGGCTCCAGAAGCACGGCGGCGTCGCGGACGCGGAAATGCATCGCGTATTCAACTGCGGTATCGGCATGGCGGTCGTCGTATCGGCGGCGGATGCCGACGCGGCCATCGGTCTGTTGTCCGCAGCCGGCGAGCAGGTCTGGAAGATCGGTCTGATCCGCGAAAGCGCGGCCGGTGAAGCGCAGACGGTCGTCGTTTAATTGTTCTCTTCAGGCGCGCGGTAGAGCGCCGTAGCCTGCGCGGTGTGACGAGCAGTCGCCCACGCCGCGCGGGTTCCAGCATTGTCGCTGCGTCAGGCCTCGAGCAGCGCTTCGATCATCTCCAGCACGCGCGCCGTCGCGTGCGGATCGCAACAGTCCACCACCACCCGCTCGTTCATGCTGCGCAGCCATGTGAGCTGCCGCTTGCACAGTTGCCGGGTCGCGAAAACGCCCTTGTCCCGCATGGTCGAATAGTCGACGGCGCCGTCCAGATACTCCCAGACCTGCCGGTAGCCGACGCAACGCATGGAAGGCATGTCCGGCGTCAAGTCACCGCGTTCGCGCAGCTTCACCAATTCGTCGACAAAACCGTTGGCCAGCATCGCATCGAAACGTTGCTCGATGCGCGCGTGCAGCACGCTGCGGTCCGACGGCTCAAGCGCGATCGGCACGAAGTGCCATTGGGCGGCGGCTTCGTCGGTGCGCGCGGGGGCGGCGAGCAGCGCGGACATTGCTTCGCCGGTGAGCATGAACACTTCGAGCGCGCGCTGGATGCGCTGCGAATCGTTGGGCGCCAGGCGCGCCGCTGTCGCCGGATCCACCGCGGCAAGCCGCGCGTGCAGCGCGGGCCAGCCGTCGCGCGCCGCGTCGGCGTCCAGCTGCGCGCGCACCGTGGCGTCGGCGGCGGGCAGGTCGTTGAGTCCTTGCGTGAGCGCCCGGTAGTACAACATCGTTCCGCCGACGAGGAGCGGCAGCCGCCCGCGCGCGCTGATTTCGGCGGTGAGGCGCAACGCGTCGGCGCGAAATTGAGCTGCTGAATAGGCGTCGGCGGGATCGACGATATCGATCAGATGGTGCGGCGCCAGCGCGCGCTCCTCGGCGGTCGGCTTGGCGGTGCCAATGTCCATGTTGCGATAGACGAGCGCCGAATCGACGCTCACGATTTCAACCGGCCGCTGTGCCGCCAACGCGAGCGCGGCCGCGGTCTTGCCGGACGCAGTCGGGCCGAGCAGGCAGGGAATCGGCGTGGGGTTGCGTGCAGTCATCGGCGTGCTGGCGCGCGCGGATCGCGTCTCGGGAAGCGCACGGTCACTGTCCGCGCATGAACAGGCGGTCGAGATCGGAGAGCGTCAATTGATACCACGTTGGACGCCCGTGGTTGCATTGATCGGCGCGCTCGGTCGCTTCCATCTGGCGCAGCAGCGCGTTCATCTCATCGAGCGTCAGACGCCGGTTCGCGCGAACCGCGTGATGGCAGGCGAGCGTGCCGAGCAGTTCGTGCTGACGCTCGGTCAGCACGCGCGAGCCGCCGTATGCGTGCAGATCGGACAGCACCGCGCGCGCCAGCGCTTGCAGATCGGCGTCTTTCAGCAACGCCGGCACCGCGCGGATCGCGAGCGTGGTCGGCGACAGTACGGCGAGATCGAAGCCGAGCGCGTCGAGCGTCTCGCGCTCTTCCTCCACAGTGCCGATTTCGACGGGATCGGCCTGCATGGTCTGCGGAATCAGCAGCGGCTGGACGGCGATCGTGCGATCGGCGAGCGCGTTCTTGAATTGCTCGTACAGGATACGCTCGTGTGCCGCGTGCATGTCGACGATCACGAGCCCATGCGCGTTTTGCGCGAGCACGTAGATGCCGTGAATCTGGCCGAGCGCAAAGCCGAGCGGCTGGTCGTCGGCGGGATGGAAGGCGGGCGATGCATGCGGCGCCGACGCGTTGTATGGCGACGGACCTTCGGCGGCGGAATCGCGCGCTTCGAAAAGCGTCGCCCCTTGCGCCGTTGCCGCGCTGCTGTCTTTGCGGCCGAACAGCGCGTCGTAGAAGGCAAGCGGCTGCGCGACCGGCAGCGTGCCTTGCGTCATGCGCGACTGGCGCATCCACGTGTTGCCGGCCTGCGACGCGCTGAAGCCGCTGCCGCTCGAACCGCTCGACGCATTCGCACCGGAGCCGCCCGCGGCGTTCGCGCCGTTCATCGCACCTGATGCCGCGAAGCCCGCGCTCGCCGCAGGCGACGCGCCAAACGAAACCGCTCCATCCGCGGACGCCTGCAGGTGCGCCGCGTGGCCGCCCGCGGTCGTTTCCGGCGACGCGCCCGCGTGACGCGCCAGCGCGCGTTGCACCGCGTGGAAAACGAACTGATGAATCGAGCGCGAATCGCGAAAACGCACTTCGATTTTCGATGGATGCACGTTCACGTCCACCGCTTCGGGCGGCAGGTCGAGAAACAGCACATACGACGGATAACGGTCGCCGTGCAGCACGTCCTCGTAAGCGGCGCGGACGGCGTGCGTGAGCAGCTTGTCGCGCACGAAGCGGCCATTGACGAAGAAATACTGCTGGTCCGAGCGCCCGCGGCTCGCGGTCGGCAGCCCCGCGCAACCGTAGACGGCGAGCGGACCGGCGGACTCGTCGAGCGGTAGATGAGCCGTTGCGAAGGTTTCGCCGAGAATTTTCGCGACGCGGACCGGCGGTTCGCTCGCGTTCCAATGCTCGACTGCCTTGCCGTTGTGCAGGACCGAAATCGCGACATCAGGACGGGCCAGCGCGGCGCGACGGATCTGCTCGAGGCAATGGCCGAGCTCCGTCTGTTCGCTCTTCAGAAACTTGCGGCGCGCGGGCGTATTGAAATACAGCTCGCGGACTTCGATGGTGGTCCCTTGAGTGCCCGCCGCGGGACTCAGGACGCCCGTTTGCGCATCGACACGCACCGCATGCGGCGCGTCGGCCGTGCGGCTCGTGATCGTCATTTGCGCGACCGACGCGATGGAGGCCAGCGCCTCGCCGCGAAACCCGAGCGTCGCGACGGCCTCGAGTTCGGCGAGCGAGCGGATTTTGCTGGTCGCATGGCGCATCAGGGCGAGCGCCAGTTCGTTCTCGGGAATGCCGCAGCCGTCGTCGGTGATCGAGATGCGCTTGACACCGCCTTCATCGAGCATGATGCGCAGCGTACGCGCGCCGGCATCGAGGGCGTTTTCCAGCAATTCCTTGACGACCGAGGCCGGCCGTTCGACCACTTCGCCTGCGGCAATCTGGCTGATGAGCTGATCGGGCAGCGGCTGGATGGCGCGCGGCGGGCGCAGAGCCGCTGTGGCGGCTGTCGTGTCGGCGCGGGCGGGCGTTTCGGAGAATTCGGACATGGCGAAATTATAGCGATTCGGGGGCGGCAGCCCGGAAATGGCGGAAACATGCCGGAGATTTTCCCGGCTCGCTCGGGCACTTTCGGTATCATGACGCGGTCAATTCGCGGCGACGGGCGAGACTTCGCGCCATCGCCCGCCGGTCCGCCGGCGAACCTATCCGCCGCATTCAATCTCGCTTGATAAAGGACGCTTTTTGGACACTCTGCTACATCTCGTCAACCTTGTGCTGCACATCGACAAGTTCCTCGGAGAATTCATCCACGTGTACGGCGCGTGGGTGTATGCGGTCCTGTTCCTGATCGTGTTCTGCGAAACCGGGCTCGTGATTCTGCCGTTTCTGCCGGGCGATTCGCTGCTGTTCATCGGCGGGGCATTTTGTGCGTCTGGACAGATGAATCTGGGTCTGTTGATTTTGCTGCTGTTCGTCGCGGCAACCAGCGGCAATACCGTCAACTACATGATCGGACGAGCGATTGGTCCGAAGGTTTTCAATTCGCGCATTCCGGTGCTGGAGCGTTTTCTTGACCGGCGCGCGCTGCAAAGAACCCACGACTTCTATGAACGGCATGGCGGCAAGACCATCGTGCTCGCGCGCTTCATTCCGGTGGTGCGGACGTTTGCGCCGTTCGTCGCCGGTGCCTCGGAGATGACGGTCAGCCGGTTTCAGCTGTTCAATCTGGCGGGCGCGCTGTTTTGGGTATTGCTGCTTGTCCTGCTCGGCTATTTCTTCGGCAATATTCCGTTTATCCGTCAATATCTGAATGTGATCGTGCTCGTCGGCATTGGCGCGGCGATTGTGCCGGTCGTGCTCGGTGCGCTGTGGAAGATGATGCGCAAGAGCGCGTCGAAGCCGGGCTAACGGGTAAGAGGCATTGCGCGCACGGACTGCTGAGGTTTCCGCATAAGTTTCCGCACGAGTTGCCTATGAAAAAACGGCGTCGCGATTTTCGCGACGCCGTTTTTGTTTGCGGACCGCAACATGGACGGTGGCTCGCCGCTCACATCGGCAACTGAGATTCAGAGTAAGGCGAGGTCGGAATGACGAGCGCCTTGCCGGGCGCTGGCTTTGCCGGACGATGCCGGCGGCTGACGCCTTGCCAGGCAAACGCCGCAACGATTGCGAGCGCGTAGGCGGCGCTGCGCACACAAAACGCGGACGGCGTGCTGAATTGGCCGTAGCGCGTTCGGGCGTCGGCGAACACGAGAAAGGTGAGGGCGGCATCGAGCAGCGCAGCCGTGAGCGCGAGCGCGGCAAACACGCGCGAGCCGTTGAGCACAACGCCCGGTATCAGACGATTACACAACTGGCACGCCACGAGTACGATCGCCAGCAACGCAAGATTCGAGACGAGATCGAACAGAAAGTTGGTCATTTCAGTGGAATGAAAGCGCCGCGGGTTGCGGTGTTGCGAGAGCGTCTGTACCCGCTCATGCAGAGCGGCCGTGTCAGACGGCGGCGATCATTGCACGTCTTTATGTCTCAATAAATGCTCAGGTTCGCAGTCCGTAGTGTTGTCAGAATGCGTGAAGTTTGGCGGTCGAAAAGGCCGAAGGCGACGAGTGAAATTGCAGGGATTGATGAGGGCTGCTGCTTTCCGGCTTGTGGTTTTTCTTCCAGGAGAGAGGTAGCGGCCGCAGCAGATTCTGCGGCGCAAAAAGCTTATGACAAAGAAAAAGGGCTTACGACGCTAACGCGTGTAAGCCCTCGAATCTTTTGGTAGGCCGTACGGGATTCGAACCTGTGACCAACGGATTAAAAGTCCGCTGCTCTACCAGCTGAGCTAACGACCCAAAAGAGAAGCGAAATTATAGCGATGGCCGCAAGGGGCTGTCAACCGTTCCGCACGTCCGCCAACGACAGAAGGAAGCAATCCAGATAGTGAAAAGCCCGGGCATGAGGCCCGGGCTTTTCAGCGAGAGGCGCGCGTGACTATCTTTTCCGGCATTGCAGGCACTGCGCGTTACTGCAAACTACTCAAACAGACCTGCCGCAGCACGGCAACCGCTGCGCGGCTACTTGATTTGCGACAGCTTGCTCTGCGCCGACTGGGCGACGTCCGAGCCGCCATATTGCGCGAGGATCTGTTCGAGCGTCTTCCTGGCCGCAGCCTTCTGACCCTGCTCGAGCTGATTGTTCGCAATAGCCAGCAACGCCTCCGGCGCGCGCGGATGCTGCGGATATCTGGCCACGACGCCTTGCCAGGTCGCCGTCGAACCCTTGTAGTCGCGCAGCGCATACAGCGCGTTGCCGAGCCAGTACTGCGCGGTCGGCTGATAGGGGCTGTTCGGATACTTCGAGATGAAGCTGCGGAACGACGCCGCCGCATTCTTGAAGTCGCCGTTGCGGAACTGCTGGGAGGCCGCATTGAACGCATCCGTTTCGCCCGGCTGAACCTCGCCCTGGACGCCGTCCACCGTTTGTTGCTGCGGCTCGAATTTCTTCAGCCGCGTGTCCAGATCGGTGTAGTAGTCCTTCTGCTGTTTTTGCAGCGTGGCGAGCTGATTGCCCATGTCCTCGTTCTGCCCGCGCAGCGTCGCAACCTGCTGGTTGAGCTGGTCGAGACGGTTTGACTGATCGAGGATCGTGCGCTGCGCTGCCGACAACTGGCTCGACAGGCTGTCAGTCTTCGCCCGCAGATCGAGAATGGCCTGGCGGGCCTGATCGTCGTCGAAGATGCCCGCGTGCGCCGGCACAGCCGCGAGGACCGTGCCCGCGACGCAGGCCGCTGCGGCAATTCGCAGCGAGAAGAAACGATGCGTCATTCGGCTCATTACCCGTTACTTACTGTTGGTACACGAGGTCGGCGCGGCGGTTTTGTGCCCACGACGATTCGTCATGACCCGTGGCTTGCGGCTTTTCCTTGCCGAGGCTCACAGCTTCCATTTGCGAGTCCGTCACGCCCATCAGCGAAAGCGAACGACGCACCGCTTCAGCACGCTTCTGGCCGAGGGCCAGGTTGTACTCGCTCGTGCCGCGCTCGTCGGTGTTGCCCTGAATCAGGACGTGGCGTTGCGGATGGCTCTTCAGGTACTGCGCGTGTTGTTGCAGCAGCGACTGGTAGTCGTCCTTCACCGAGTAGCTGTCGAAATCGAAATAGATGCTGCGCTTAGCGAGCGGGCTGTTCGGGTCATTCAGCGGGTCGACGTTCACTTGCGCGACATCGTTGGGGTTCGGCTGCGTCGAGACAGCACCGCCCTTGTTCGCGTTTTCGTCGAGCTTCACGCCCGAATGACACGCGGCCAATGCACCGACCATCAGCACTGCAAATGCGAAGCGAAGTTTGGACATCATTTTTTACTCTCCTTGTGTTATTGCATCAACGTTATTGCATGAAAGGGCCCCAGGACGGCTCGCGTACGCTGCCCCCCTGCACAGACAGGACCTGCCGGGTGCGACCGTCAGTCGAAACCGCGGCCAATACGCCACGGCCGTTCACCTGGGTAGCGTAAAGAATGTACTGACCGTTCGCCGCGAAACTCGGCGATTCGTCATGTGTCGTGTCCGTCAGGCCCGTAGCGGTTCCGCCTTGCAGGTCCTGGATATACAGCTTGAAGGCGCCGCCGACGCGCGAAATATACGCGAGTTGCTTGCCGTCCGGGCTCACGCGCGGGCTGGTGTTGTAGCTGCCGGTGAACGTGACACGCTGCGCCGCTCCGGCGCTTTCGCCCTGCGCCGACATCTTGTAGATCTGCGGTTGGCCGCCGCGGTCGCTCGTGAAATAGATCGTCTGGCCGTCCGGCGAGAAGGTCGGCTCGGTGTCGATCGAGCTGCCCTGCGTGAGGCGGCGCAGGCCGGTGCCGTCCGCGTTGACCGCGAAAATCTGCGTGTTGCCCGTGCGCGAAAGTGCGACCGCGAGCGTGCGACCGTCCGGCGACCATGCGGGCGCGCTGTTGTTGCCCTTCTGATCCGACACGACGATGCGGCGGCCCGTGGGCAGATCGTGAATGTAGACGATCGGCTTTTTCTTCTCGAACGAAACGTAGGCGACCTTGGTGCCGTCAGGCGACCAGGCCGGCGAGATGATCGGCTCGGGGCTCGACAGCGCAATGTGTGCGTCCTGGCCATCCGAATCCGAAATCTGCAACTGATAACGGTTGCCCGTCTTGATGACATACGACAGCCGCGTGGCGAACACGCCGCGCCCGCCCATCAGCTTCGCGTAGATGTAGTCGGCCACTTTGTGGGCGCTCATGCGCAGGCCGCTTTCCGGGCTCACCAGCACGAGGCCGCCGAGGCTTTCGCCCTTAACCGTGTCGTAGAGCTTGAAACGCACTTCGTACTGGCCGTTCGGCAGGCGGTTCACGCTGCCGGCCACGAATGCGTTCGCCCCTTTTGCCTTCCAGCTGCCGAGATCGACCGAGGCCGTTTCCGGCACGGGCGCCGAACCGGCGTCGATATTGGTGAATTTGCCGCTGCGCTGCAGGTCCTGACGCACGATGGTGCTGACCTGCTGCGGCGAGTTCGCTTCATTGGCGAAATTCGCCGTTGCGATCGGAAACTGGGTGGACCCGACGCCCGTGACGAGCACGTTGAGTTGCGCGTTCGCGGCGCCGCCGACGGCGATCAGGCACGACGCTACAAGTGTCCGCAGGCCTAGCTTGGTCATCAAACTCATGCTGTATGGATTCCCCAAAAAACGGTTTTACTAAAGCTTCGCAACAGCAGACAGACCGGAAAAGCGCTATTTCGTTCCCGAGTGCGCCGCGCCGGGCGAAGCGCGCAGTCTGCTGTCAAGTTACTGTCAGGCTGCCCTCAACCTGCCGGCCGCAACGTAATTCTGAAGCTCGCCGGCGTCTTTCCGTCGATGTCCTGAGGCATCGGGTCGGAACGCTGAACGGCTCGCAGGGCCGCATCGTCCCAGGCCGGGTTGCCGCTGCTGTGCGCGATCGTCACGCTCAACAACGTGCCCGTCGGCGAGCAGCGAACGGCGATCACGGTTTCGAGGCCCTCGGTCTCGCCGCCCCACGAAATGTTCGGCCGGACCACGCGACGAACCTTGTCCGCATAACCGGGCGACGCCGCCGTGCCGCCGGAGCCGCTACCCGTTCCGCTCTTGCCGAGGCCATTGCCGGTCGAGCCCGGCGGCCCCGCCATGCCTTGCATTTGCGCAAGGCGCGCGCGACGTTCGGCGTCGAGCTTTTTCGCTTGCGCCGCCGCTTCCGCCTGAGCCTTGGCCTTCGCCGCCTTTTGCGCCTCCGCCTTCTTCTGCGCTTCGGCTTCGGCCTGTTTCTGCGCTTCGGCCTGCTTCTGCTGTTCCTCTTGTTGCTGCTTCAGTTGCTGCTGCTTCTTCTGCTCAGCGAGCTGCTGTTGGCGGAGCTTCTCCGCTTGCTGCTGTTGCTGCAGTTGTTTCTGCTTCGCCGCCGCCGCTTTCTGCGCGGCCTGTTCCGCCGCGAGTTCCTGCTGACGCTTCGCCTCGGCTTCCTGTTGAGCCCGTAACTTCTCCTGACGCTGCTGTTCGGCGAGCTGCGCCTCGCGCGCCGCTTCCTGCTGCTTACGCTTCTTTTCCTGCAGCGCGATGTCGGCCTGTTCGTCGCGCACCGGGGGAGCGGGGGCGACCGGCAAGGGCGGAGGAGGGGGCGTGACCGGGCGCGGGATCGCGCTGTCCGGCACTTCCGTCCATAGCTCCGCTTCTGCGCCTTCCGGCGTGCTGTTTTGCCACTGGATGCCGTGATACAGGAAGAACCCGAGCAGCGCATGCATCACCAGCGCGAACACAAAGGCTCGCCCGGTGCCGCGTTCACGCGGTGGCTGGAGCGGATAGTCGGTGTTCTTGCGGATCATTGCGATTTGACGAGCAATCCAACGCGTTTGACGCCCTGAGCCTTCAGCTCGGACATCACATTCATCACGGCTTCATACTTCACGGTCTTGTCGGCGGCGATAACGACCGGCTGATCGGGATGCGACTGCGCGCGGTCGGCGATAAAGCCGTTGAGGCCCGCTTTCGTCATGTCCTCCTGCTGCTGCGCGCCCGAGTCGTCCTTGTACTTCACGCTCATATTGCCGTCCGCGCGGATGTTGACGATCACGGGCGGCGTTTGCTGCTGCGGCGCTGCGCCCCCGACTGTCGGCAGATTGACGATGGACGGCGCGACGAGCGGCGCGGTCACCATGAAGATGACGAGCAGCACGAGCATCACGTCGATATACGGCACGACGTTGATGTCGGACATCGCGCGGCGCGAGCGGCCGCCGCGCATGCTGGAGGAGCGAGAGCCTGCCATCGTGGACTCCTTAGTGCGCCTGGCGCTGCAAGATGTTCGAGAACTCTTCGATGAAGGTCTCGAAGCGGATCGCCAGACGGTCGATGTCGTGCGCGTAGCGGTTGTACGCGACCACGGCAGGAATTGCGGCGAACAGGCCGATCGCGGTGGCGGTCAGCGCCTCGGCGATGCCCGGCGCGACGTTGGCCAGCGTAGCCTGCTGCACGTTCGCGAGTCCGCGAAACGCATTCATGATGCCCCACACCGTGCCAAACAGACCAATATACGGGCTCACCGAGCCGACCGACGCGAGAAACGCCAGGTTCGCTTCGAGCACATCCATTTCACGCTGGAACGCCGCGCGCATTGCACGGCGCGCGCCGTCGAGGATCGCGCCAGGATCGTTCAGGCGCTTTTCCTTACCCTTCAGAAATTCGCGCATGCCGGATTCGAAAATTCGCTCAAGCGCGCCGATGGTGTGACGGTTATTGGCGGCACTTTGATAAAGCGCCTGCAGGTCGCCGCCGGACCAGAAATCGCGTTCGAAACGCTCAGTTTGCGCGCGGGCGCGGCGGATCGCAAACCACTTGCGGAAGATAAAAGTCCACGACAGCAGGGACAGCAACAGCAGGAGCGCCATGACGGCCTGCGCCAGCAGGCTCGCATTGAGTACGAGAGAGACGATCGAAAGATCTTGTGTAGTGTTCATAAAGGTTCGTTTTAACGTCCCGAAAGGGGGCGTCCGGCTTTGCAAGGCCACACGAAGCTTGCCGTGAGCAAAACGGAAGCATCGGCGGTACCGCGAGCCGAACCATGCTTGGTGCTGCTTGATCGATGCGAGTTCACTGGCCCCGTAACAACGGGGCTCCGCCCGGGTTCGTTGACACGCCGCCGTCGCCCGCGCAGGGGCCGCGCCGCAAGGCAGCGAGAACCGGCGGAGGGATTGCAGCGGGGCGCAGCGCTGCGCGCTCGACGCAGCCGATCCGGATCGAGCCCTTAGCAAGCAGCGTGCCGTCGCGCCAGGCTTCCTGCGCAAAGTCGACGGACGCCTTGCCGAGGCGCTCGATGCGGCTCACCACCCGGACCACGTCGTCGAGACGTGCGGGCGCCAGATAGTCGACCGCCGTGCTGCGGACGATAAACATTGCGCCCGTTTCGTCGGCGAGCCGGTTCTGGTCGACCCCGCAGGCGCGCAGCCATTCGGTGCGCGCCCGTTCAAAGAACTTCAGGTAATTCGCGTAAAACACGATGCCGCCGGCGTCGGTATCTTCGTAATACACGCGGATGCTCCACGTGTGGCCGATCTCCGTGCCGGGCTGGCTTGTCGTCATATTCATGCGGCGCATTTTACCGGAACGCACACCGCGAGGTCTGTTTCAAGATGTGCGCGCGCTCTCGCGGGCGTTAGCCGCGATGAATGCTCAAACCGGCGAACGATTGCGCGACCGGCATCAGTTCGATCGTGTTGATATTGACGTGCGCCGGGCGCGTGGCAATCCAGTAGATCGAATCGGCGATGTCCTCGGCCGTGAGCGGCTGCACGTTTTCATAGACCTTGCCGGCTTTTTCGTCGTCGCCGCGGTAGCGCACGTTCGAGAATTCAGTGCCGCCGCACAGGCCCGGTTCGATGTCGGTCACACGCAACGCGGTGCCGGCAAGGTCGGCTCGCAGGTTCAGGCTGAACTGCCGCACGAACGCCTTGGTGGCGCCGTAGACGTTGCCGCCCGGGTAAGGCCAGTGGCCGGCCACCGAGCCCAGATTGAAGACGTGGCCGCGGTTGCGCTCCACCATGCCGGGCAGCAGCGCATGAGTCACCTGCACGAGGCCCTTGCAGTTCGTTTCGATCATCGTCTGCCATTCGTCGAGGCTTGCCTTGTGGGCCGGCTCGACGCCGAGCGCGAGGCCGGCGTTGTTGACCAGCACATCGACGGCGGCGAATTCCGCGGGCAAGGCTGCCGGGACGGCTTCGACGGCGGCACGGTCCCGCACGTCCAGTTCGTAGGGCAGAAGCGCGTCGCCCAGCTCGTCGGCGAGCGCTTGCAGGCGGTCCTTGCGGCGGGCGGTGGCGACGACGCGGTGGCCGCCCTTCACGAAGGCACGAGCGATGGCGGCGCCGAATCCTGCGGACGCCCCGGTGACGAACACGATCATTACGGTTTCCTGGTCGGTAGGAGGGAAAGGCCCCAAGCCTACTTCCAATGCGGCGCTGCGGCAAGGATGAACGAGGCGGATGAGCGGCGGCGCAAGGCGCGGGCAAGCGCCGCCGGACAAGCTGTTGGAAGCCGCTTCCGCCCAGTCTTGCCACCCTTGGCCGACCGCCTTCGGCGCGCCCTCGGAGGCGGCGGAAAGCCGGTTGCCTATTCGATCCTCTTCCAATAAACTAACGCGCTCATCCCTGCGTGACTGGCGATAGAACCGATCCAACCAATCGGATTCAAGGTGGAAAAACCCACCGTGAAGCGCGGGGTGCCGTTTTGCCGTTCGCCTGGGCAGCCGTGATCCGCGCGCATTCATCTGCGCTGACGGTGGCTGTCCTGCCTCGCGTGTGCGGCAATTCTCCTTCCGCCACGTCAGGGCCAGCCCAGCCGCCAGCAGCGCCGCGTACCCTCTACGCAAAATTCGGCGCACGATCCGGTCAACCTGAAAACACTCAACGGAATCCGTATGTTTGACAGAGCCCAAAGCACCATCGCCAACGTCGACCCTGAACTCTGGAAGGTGATCGAGCTGGAAAACCGCCGTCAGGAAGAGCACATCGAACTGATCGCGTCGGAAAACTACACGAGCCCGGCTGTGATGGCCGCGCAAGGCTCGCAACTGACCAATAAATACGCGGAAGGCTATCCCGGCAAGCGCTACTACGGCGGCTGCGAATATGTCGACGTGGCGGAACAGCTCGCCATCGACCGTGTCAAGCAGCTCTTCGGCGCCGAAGCGGCGAACGTGCAGCCGAACTCGGGCTCGCAGGCGAACCAGGGCGTCTTTTTCGCGATGCTGAAGCCGGGCGACACGATCATGGGCATGAGCCTCGCGCACGGCGGCCACCTGACGCACGGCTCGCCCGTCAACATGTCGGGTAAGTGGTTCAACGTGGTCAGCTACGGCCTGAACGAAGCCGAAGACATCGACTACGACGCTGCCGAAAAGCTCGCTCAGGAACACAAGCCGAAGCTGATCGTCGCAGGCGCGTCGGCTTTTGCGCTGCGCATCGACTTCGAGCGTCTCTCGAAGATTGCGAAGTCCGTCGGCGCATACTTCATGGTCGACATGGCGCATTACGCCGGCCTCGTCGCCGCGGGCGTCTACCCGAACCCCGTGCCGCACGCCGACTTTGTTACGACCACCACGCACAAGAGCCTGCGCGGCCCGCGCGGTGGCGTGATCCTGATGAAGGCCGAGTTCGAGAAGCAGATCAACTCGGCAATCTTCCCGGGCATTCAGGGCGGTCCGCTCATGCACGTGATCGCCGCAAAGGCTGTCGCGTTCAAGGAAGCGCTGTCGCCGGAATTCAAGGCTTATCAGCAGCAAGTCGTGGAAAACGCCCGCGTGCTCGCCGAAACGCTCGTCAAGCGCGGTCTGCGTATCGTCTCCGGGCGCACCGAGAGCCACGTCATGCTGGTCGATCTGCGCGCGAAGAAGATTACCGGCAAGGCTGCGGAAGCCGCGCTCGGCGCAGCTCACATCACGGTCAACAAGAACGCGATTCCGAACGACCCGGAAAAGCCGTTCGTGACGAGCGGCATCCGCCTCGGCTCGCCGGCCATGACCACGCGCGGCTTCGGCACGAAGGAAGCGGAGCAGGTGGGCAACCTGATTGCCGACGTGCTGGACAACCCGGAAGACGCCGCCACGATCGAACGCGTGCGCGGGCAAGTCGCCGAGCTGACGCAGCGCTTCCCGGTTTACCGCTAAGCCGCCATGCATTGCCCTTTCTGCCGTCACGCCGACACGCAGGTCGTCGACTCGCGTGTCTCCGAAGACGGTGCGACGATTCGCCGGCGCCGCCGCTGCCAGGCCTGCGACAAGCGTTTCACGACGTACGAGCGGGTCGAGCTGGCGTTGCCGGCGGTCGTCAAGAAAGACGGCAGCCGCACGGAATTCGATCGCCGCAAGATTCTCGCTAGCATGCAACTGGCGCTGCGCAAGCGCCCCGTTGCGGCCGACGCGATCGACGCGGCTGTCGCCCGCATCGAGTATCAGTTGCTTGGCAGCGGCGAGCGCGAGGTGCGTAGCGAGCGCCTCGGCGAGCTCGTCATGAACGAGTTGCGCGCGCTCGATACCATTGCCTACGTTCGTTTCGCCTCTGTCTACCGGCGCTTCGAAGACGTCTCCGAGTTCGAAGACGTGATCGAAGAGTTTCGCCGCGCCTCCTCTCCTCCCAAGCCTTCCCGCAAGCGCTAAACGGAAGCCCGCCGCCTGGCGCCTCCGACAGCTCACGTTTTGCCGTGCGGCCTGAACTGTTCGCATCTGCTGCTCCCGTTGTGTTCGTCGCGTGAATTCTGGCGCGCCATAACGTCTGAATGCCACCTGGCCATTCGGCCGATTGTTGGGCCGTCCGCGAATCGCTAGATTGGCTGCATTCGTTGCAAACGTTCAGGGATGCAGATGAAACAAGATGCAATCGCTTCGCCGCCGTGCGGCGCATTTACGCTTGTCGAAACATTGGTCGTCATCGCGCTCTTTGCGGTGATCGTTGTCATGGCGACGCCGTCGTTCGTAGCGTGGCACGTGCGCGATCAGGTCGATGTACGGGCAAAGGCACTGCTGTCGACGCTCTCGTACGCGCGCAGCGAGGCATTGCGCCGCGGCGCCCGCGTGACCGTATGCAGGACGGACGCTGCGCGGCACTGTCTCGCCGCCGGGCAGCCGTGCGGCAACGGCGTGACCGACTGGTCTTGCGGCTGGGCTGTATTAGCGGACCGCGGCGGCACGCCGACACTGCTGCGCGCACACGGCTCGCTTGCGGCGGTGAGTATCGTCGGCATTCAAACCAATCTGACTTTTACGCCGCCTGCCGGCCAACTGATCGGCACTTTTCGCAGTTTCGACATTGGGCCACGCGCGTCATCGAAGGCAACGCAAGGCGATAAATGGCGGCGCTGCATTCGCATTGCGGCGGGCGGCCGGACGCGGATGGTGGACGGCGCGTGTGGAGCGGCGTCATGAACTCGCTCACCGGGTGGTCTTTGCGGCGCGCGCGGTCGCGTCAGAACGGCACGAGGCACGTTGGAAGTTCGTTGATCGAAGTGATGCTCGCCGTGGCGGTGATGGCCGTGACTGCACTCGGGCTCATTGCCGGGCAGTTATGGACGGCGCGGGAGGCGCGCGCCATGGCGATGCGCGAACACGCTGCGTGGATTGCCGATTCGGTCGCTGAGGCGATGTCCGCGCCGTCAGCCAACGAAGCCGCGCTCAACGCGTGGCGCTCGCGAGCGGCGGCGCTGCTGCCGCGAGGCGACGCGTCGGTCGTTGGAGCGGGAGGCGTCTCGGTAGCGCGCGTGACATGGACGGCTTCGCGCAACATGCCGCGCGCCGACGATGTGATCGACAAGCCGGAGCCATGTGACGGAGTGGACGCGCCCGCGGGCTTCTCCTGCGTTGCACTGGCGTTCGTCAAATGATGTTGCCGGCGCAGCGTGGGCGCGGCCATACGTTGATCGAATTTGTGATCGCAGTTGCGCTCGGACTGGTGGTGACAACGGGCGTCGTCTCGCTTTACGCGACGCAGCGTGCAGCTTTCGACCACGCGAGCAATGCGCTGCGTATCCGCGATGCCGGCTTGACGGCGCTGACCGTCGTTGGCCAGCAATTGCAGATGGCCGGCTTCGTGCCCGCCGACGTCGCGCAATATCGCGCCCCAGCGCCCCTGTTCGGCTGTTCGGGCGGCCACCCCGCGGGCAGCGACGACAGCAGGCTGACGTGCGAGACGTTGACCGGCAAATCAGACGGCGTCGCGGTGCGGTACGTCGGCGACAGCGTGTCGACGTGGCCGTCGTCCACGGGACAGACAACGGATTGCCTCGGACAAGCCGTGACGGGCAGCAGCGCTGCGCTCGGCGACCGCGGCGTGCCGGTGGTCAATCGCTTTTATGCCAAGGCGAGCAGTTCGACTGGCGAGCCGGAGCTCTATTGCGAAGGCAACGGCAAGACCGGGTCTGCGCAGCCGCTGGTCGAAGGCGTCGAACGCCTGCGCCTCAGGTACTGGCTTGCGGGCGCGACCAGTGCAGTGGACGCCGCCGCGGTGACAGCGGATCAGTGGGCGACCGTCGTCGCGGTCGATCTGTGCGTTCTGGTGCGGGGCGCGCCGCAGGGGCAGCGCTTCCGTTATGTCGACTGCGACGGCGTGAGTGGCGTGGCGACGGACTTCCGTCCGCGGCAAGCGTTCTGGCGACGCGTCGCGCTGCGCAATGAAGCGGAGGGCGTGTCGTGATCCAAAGACGTGGCAGAGCAGAGTGCAGTGGGATCCGCGAACCTTGGGGCGGCCGTGAATCGCAATGGCCGAAGCGCTGCTGCGGCCGCGCTCGCGGTCCCCGCAGTAGGCACGTCGCCCGCCCGCGCCAGCGCGGCGCCGTGCTGGCGATCGTCCTGTTGTTGTCGGCGATGCTGCTGGTGACGTCCGCGGCGTGGTTCGAAGCATCGCTCGCGGCGGCGCGCAGCGCAGTCAACGTCCGCGACTACTTGCAGGCGTTTCACGCCGCGGATTCGGCATTGACCTTGTGTGCCCGCAGCGTCATCGGATCCGCGGGTGTGGATGTGATCGCGTCGCAAGCTGCCCGTGAACCGGCGCAGTGGAAGCTCGAAACCGCGTTCGAAGCAGCCGCCGCGACGCCCATTGCGCAATGGCCGGGGTCCGTTCGCGCGCCGCAATGCGTGGTGGAAGAGTGGCGCATCGCCGGCCGCCCCGATGCGCGCGCGTATCTGCTCACCGCGCGCGGATTCGGCAAGAACAGGGAGTCGCAAGTGTGGCTGCAGATGCAGTTGGTTCTCGACGGCAACGTAGTGGAACGCCATTGGCGGCGGGTCGCTGCGAGGCCCTTTTAACGAGGTGTTGATGAGAAGGCTGCAGATATCCGCATTCACCTTGCTCGAACTGGTGATCACGCTCGCGATAGTCGCTGTGCTCGCATTGTTCGCCGTACCTGCCTATCGCAGCCAGGTCGCGCGTGCGCATAGAGTCGACGCGGCCTCCGCATTGTTGCGAGCGGCGCAATTCGTCGAGGGCGCGGCAAGCGACAGCATGCTTGCACTGCCGCCCGGCTTTAACCAGGCTCCGCAGTTGGGCGCGGCTGTGTATCGCCTGCGCGTGTTGCCCGCGGACGACGCCAACGGCGGCTATGCGATCGAAGCAGCCCCCGATGAATCGGGACCGATGCGAGACGACGCATGCGGCGTCTTTACACTCGACGCGACCGGGATGCGAGGTAACAGGAGCGCGGCGAACGGTTCGGTGCCGCCCAGCGCGGAATGTTGGGGCACGAGCTAGCGAGTGCGAGAACATGCCATGAAGCGTATGCCACCAAGCCTATGCGATGCGCCTCAGCCCTCGTCGCGGGAAGCGCGGGAAGCGCCGGAAGCCCGCGACTCGCCTTTGATCTGCTGCCACACGCGGTACGCTTCCCACGCGGCGAACGCAAGGCTGCCCCACTTGAGTGCGGGCTTCGCACCCGCAGCGACCGTCGCGCGCAGTGGTTTCGCCAGCACGAGCGACACGAGAGAACTGATGACCGGGTATTGCTTGAGAAGCGCGCCAATCGTGCCTGCATTCAGAAAGCTCGCTTTGGAGCCGCTGCCCATGCGCAGCCCGCCGAAGCCCGGCACGATAAATTTGAGCCAGCTGAAGTGGGTGACGGCCTCGCGCAGTTCCAGCGTGGCCTCTGCGAGCTCCATGCGCTCGACGTCCGCGCGCACGAGCAACAGTTCCTTGCGCAGTGCTCGCAGGTGGGGTGCGCTCAGGTCTCGCGCCGGCTGGCGCTTGTTACGGTATGCGGTATTCGAGTAGCTATGGCTCATGGCGTGTCGGCAGTGAGGGAGCAGGAAACGGCGCAACGAACGACTCAGCTAACCATCGCAGCAACGGCGGACCTGGCAATGCGTCGCAATACTTCACAAGCGTCGCAGCAGGCGAACCGCGCTGCAGGCCTTCACGTCGCTACGGTCTGCGAAAGACGTCGCGGTCTTTCTCGAATTCGGCGATGGTAGCCTCGAACACCATGGGCGCATTGCGCAGGCCGCTGCGCGCCTTGAGCGCGCACAACAGTCCGGCAATCGCGTACACGAGCGTGATTCCGGCGAGCGCCTGCCAGCGGTAGGTGTCCCAGAACGCAATGGCGATCAACGCGGTCAGTGCGATCAGCGCCATGGTGGTCAGCATCATCGCGGCAAGGCCGAGAAAGAGCACGCCGAGAAGGCGATCCTTTTCCTCGGCGAGTTCAATGCCGACCAGCTCAAGGCGCGTTTGCAGAATGGCGGACACCGAACTGATGATGCGGCGTAACGGACTGTGTTGTTCGCGCTGCGAGTGTGTGTCGATCGTCATGGCTGTGGGCGTTGCGCGGATGGGCTAAGCGACGCTCGAGAAACGTGCGCGCCGGGACAAGCGGGCCAGCCGGACATGCGCCGGTCCACTCTATTTGGTCGCATGCCGGACGGGAGCCGTCCGGCCATGTGCAGTGTTACTTGCGGTTGATCAGGAGACCCAGCAGCACGCCGGCGCCCGCGGCGATGCCAATGGATGCCCACGGGTGCTCGTGGACGTAGTCGTCGGTTGCGCGAGCAGCCTTTTTGCCTTTCTCGACCACGACGACTTGCACGTCCGCCGCTTTTTCCCTGGCTTGCTTGAGACGGGACAGCGCCGTTTCGCGCAGTTCCGAAGCGCGCTCGCCCGTTGCGCTTGCGGCCTGTTTCAGCAGGTCTTCCGCGTCCGCGAGGACCGTTTTGATATCCGACATCAATCTCTCCTTGTTGACTTCCGACATTGACAGCTCCCCTTCGTCTCACGCCACGCGTGAATCGTAACCAAAGAAACGGCGACTGGCGAGCGCACGCCCAATTCACCTCGGCGAATGCACGAACCGTTCCTGGCAAGGCGAAACTCCACTCAACACCCACTGCCTAACCTCGCAGATGATGTTAACGCAGGATGGAGTTGATCTGTCCCGCAAAGTTTCCACTAAATCGGCGAAAATTACAAAACCGCATAAAGTAGTGAGCCGAAGTTAGTTCGGCATAGGCGATCGCTGCCGTATGCTTTATCTTTTCGAGACTTGGCCGGCAGAAGCCCGCGCCAGTTGTCCGATAGCTTCCAGATACCTAAAGGAGATGCACATGAGTCTACGTCTTGGCGATATCGCACCGGATTTCGAGCAGGAGTCGAGTATCGGCCGCATCAAGTTTCACGAGTGGCTCGGCGACAGCTGGGGCGTGCTGTTCTCGCATCCCGCCGACTTCACGCCGGTCTGCACCACCGAACTCGGTCTGACCGCCAAGCTCGCCGACGAATTTGCGAAGCGCAACGTCAAGACCATCGCATTGTCGGTGGACAGCGCCGAGTCGCATAAGGAATGGATCAAGGACATCAATGAAACGCAGGCAGCCAACGTCGGATTCCCGATCCTGGCCGATGGCGACCGCAAAGTGTCCGAGTTGTACGACATGATTCACCCGAACGCGAACGAAACGCTCACGGTGCGCTCGCTGTTCGTGATCGATCCGAAGAAGAAGGTGCGTCTCATCATCACGTATCCGGCAAGCACGGGGCGCAACTTCGACGAAGTGCTGCGCGTCATCGATTCGCTGCAACTCACCGACAACCATTCGGTGGCCACGCCCGGCAACTGGAAGCAGGGCGACGACGTCGTGATCGTGCCTTCGCTGAAAGACGAAGAGGTGATCAAACAGAAGTTCCCGAAGGGCTACAAGGCACTGCGTCCGTATCTGCGTATGACGCCGCAGCCGAACAAGTAAGCGCGGCGAGCGCGTCGGGAAAACGGCGGGTCCTCAACCCTCAACCCTCAACCCTCAACGCGCAACCTGTGAATGAAAGAAGGCCGGTTCATCCCGAACCGGCCTTCTTTTTTACCGCTTGCGGGCGGAACGCGCGGCCGTCGACCTCACAGGCGGCGCCCCGTCAAAACGTCAGAAAAACGCCTGAATGCCCGTTTGCGCGCGGCCGAGGATCAGCGCGTGAATATCGTGCGTGCCTTCGTACGTGTTGACCACTTCCAGATTCACCAGATGCCGTGCAATGCCGAATTCGTCGGAGATGCCGTTGCCGCCCAGCATGTCCCGCGCGAGCCGGGCGATGTCGAGCGCCTTGCCGCACGAATTGCGCTTCATGATCGAGGTGATTTCGACGGCCGCCGTGCCTTCGTCCTTCATGCGGCCAAGGCGTAGCACGCCTTGCAGTCCGAGCGTGATCTCGGTCTGCATGTCGGCGAGCTTTTTCTGAATCAGCTGGTTGGCCGCGAGCGGCCGGCCGAACTGCTTGCGATCGAGCACATACTGACGCGCGGTGTGCCAGCACGCCTCCGCCGCGCCGAGCGCGCCCCACGCAATGCCATAGCGCGCCGAGTTCAGGCACGTGAACGGACCGCGCAGGCCGCTTACTTCCGGAAAGCGGTTTTCCTCCGGCACGAACACTTCGTCGAGCACGATTTCGCCGGTGATCGACGCCCGCAGGCCGACCTTGCTATGGATGGTCGGCGCCGACAATCCTTTCCAGCCCTTCTCGAGAATGAAGCCGCGAATCGTGTCCTTGCCGTTCTCTTCGAGCTTCGCCCACACGACAAAGACATCGGCGATGGGCGAATTGGTAATCCACATTTTCGAGCCCGACAGCGAATAGCCGCCGTCGACCTTCTTCGCGCGCGTCACCATGCTGCCCGGGTCGGAGCCGTGGTTCGGCTCCGTGAGCCCGAAGCAGCCGATCCATTCGCCCGTGGCCAGCTTCGGCAGGTACTTCTGTTTCTGCGCCTCCGAGCCGAATTCGTAGATGGGCACCATCACGAGCGACGACTGCACCGACATCATCGAGCGGTAGCCGGAATCCACGCGCTCAACTTCCCGCGCAATCAGGCCATACGCCACGTAGTTGAGCCCCGGCCCGCCGTATTGCTCGGGGATGGTCGGGCCGAGCAGGCCGAGCTCGCCCATTTCGCGGAAGATTTCGATATCCGTCTTCTCGTGGCGGAACGCTTCGAGCACGCGCGGCTGCAGCTTGTCCTGCGCATACGCCGCGGCGGCGTCGCGCACCATACGTTCGTCTTCAGTGAGCTGCTGATCCAGCAGCAGCGGGTCTTCCCAGTGAAACTGCGCGGCCTCGGCCATGACGTATCTCCTGATGCTTGTGTGATTCAAGCTTGACTAGAGTTCCGCTATGCGAAACAATGTTTTGCAAACGACACCCGAGTGTATCACCCCATGACGCCCGCAGCCACTCTCACCGACCCGCTCGACGAGCGCAAATTCGTCGTCGCCCTGGCCCGCGGGCTCGATCTGCTGCGCGCATTCAAACCCGGCGAAACGATGCTCGGCAACCGCGATTTCGTCGAACGGACGGGTTTGCCGAAGGCCACCGTCAACCGACTCGCCTATACGCTGACGGTGCTCGGCTATCTCCGGCTCGACGAGGCGCTCGGCAAATACGCGCTGGACGCCGGCGTGCTGTCGTTGGGGTTCGCGCTGCTCTCGGGCACCGACACGCTGGAACTCGCGCGCCCGCACATGCGCGCATTTGCGCGCGAGGTGGGCGCGGCGGTCTCGCTCGGCTGCCGCGACGGTCTCGACATGATCTATCTGGACACGATCCGCAGCGAGACGGCGCTGACGCTCGGCCTCGCGCCGGGCTCCAGACTGTCGATGCTGACGAGCTCCATGGGCCGCGCCTACCTCGCCGTGCAGCCCGCGGACGTACGCGACGCGCTGCTCGCCGAGCTGAAGAAAGCGGCGGGCAAGGGCGGGGCGGCGCAGGTGGCCGACGCCGTGAAGGAAATCGCCGCGTTCGGCACAGAGCGGTGCTGCTATTCGTTTCGGGCGTGGCACGACGACGTGAACGCCGTGGCGGTGCCGTTTCGCGAGCCGCGCGAGGGACGCTGGCTCGTGCTGAGTTGCAGCGGGCCGGCTTCGTCGATGGGAGAAGAGGTGTTTCGCGGCAAAGTGGCGCCGCGGCTGAAGGCGTTGGCGCGGCGCCTCGGGGACGCCGGCTGACGCGCGGCGCAGATCAGGCCGCGCGGTCGTGGTAATGCGCGTTAAAGAGCGGCCCTTGCACAAAGCGCACATCGTATTGCTGCAACGCCTCGAACTGCGGTTCGTCCATCACGCGATTGAAAATGAGCGGAATCCGCAGCCGGCTCGCGTAGCCGACTAGCGGCTTGACGGTCGCATCGCGCAACGCAATGGCTGCGTCCATTTTCAGAAAATCGAGCCGCGCGGTGTCCGATACCGACAGAATCTGCCCCGCGTTCGACAGATTGCCCGCCACCTTGAAGCCGTAGTGCTGGTAACTCTTCGTCAGATAGCCAAGAAAGGTCTTATGCGCGACGGCTGCCGCCGGCAGTTCGATCACGATTCGCGACGGATTCAGGCCGAACGACATCAACACGGTCGAGAAATGCCGGCCGTGGTCGTACTTCACGCTCTTCAGGAGCCGCTCGTGCACGCGCAGAAACAGCAGGCCGTGGCGTTGCGCGCCGAAGAAATTGATTGCATGCAGCGCGCGCGACATGCGGTCGAGGGCGACGAGTTCCTGGTCGTCGGCAATGCGGTCGAAGGCCTCGAACATATCGAACGGCGCGTCGTCGAGCCGCTGCGTGACTGCCTGGAAGCCGAGTTCGTCGCCGAAACGATCCACATTCTCCGCATCCGACGAAAGCGACTGCGCCAACGCGTGCACGCTGATGTCGAAGATCGGCTCATAGGCGCTCGTCAGCTCGAAGTCGGTCAAGCGCGCAAGCGCGACGTCTCCATGTGCGCCGCGCGCCATTGTCAGATGCTTGCCGAGAAAAGGATGCCCGGAGGCGCGCGCAACGAGATCGGGGATGGTCGGCGGAATCATTTAGGCGAATGGATCACTTGGGTGGCGCGTTCGGCACCGGAACAAAGGCGCGTGCGCCGCATGCTTCGATGGTAGCAGTCCAGGCTGCAGCGAAATGAACAAAATGCTCATAACCATATCCCGCCAAAGCGGGCCGGGACGGGCTGCGGCGCGTCACGGCCCGCGCTTCCAGGGTATACGTTAATTTCACTTAACGTAATTCGTTTTACTATTCGTAAATGCGCCACCGACCAGGGCAGCGGCGAACTCGTGCCGCGAAGGGAATCGCATGCTGCGGGCGGTGGCCGTGCGGCGCTGACTCGCGTAGCCGCGAGGCGCCCGCCGCCCCTCGGCGCGCCGACGCGGCCGCGCAGCCACGCCCGCACCAAAAACCGCGTGAGCCAAACCCTTGAGACAACCCCTTGAGACAAACCGGGCACAACGAAACGAGCATCAACGGAGAACCATGCATGGACACCTCAACACGTCAGCCGGATACGGCCGGCTCGCGGCTCGAGATCGAGCCTGGCTATCAGTCCGGCTTTGCTAACGAATTCGCGACGGAGGCTCTGCCGGGCGCGCTGCCCGTAGGGCGCAATTCGCCGCAGCGCGCGGCCTATGGTTTGTATGCGGAGCAACTGTCGGGCACCGCGTTCACCGCGCCGCGCGGACATAACCGGCGTTCGTGGCTGTACCGCATCCGCCCGGCGGCAGTGCACGAGCCGTTCACGCCGCTGCCCTCCGCGCGGCTCGTCGCCAACTTCGCGGAAGTCCCGCCGACGCCGCCCAACCAGTTGCGCTGGGACGCTTTACCGATGCCGGCCGAGCCGACCGATTTCATCGACGGCTGGGTGACGATGGCGGGCAACGGCGCGGCCGAATCGATGAGCGGCTGTGCGATCCACCTGTACGCGGCGAATCGCTCGATGCAGGACCGCTTCTTCTACAACGCGGACGGCGAATTGCTGATCGTGCCGCAGGAAGGCCGCCTCGACATCGCAACCGAAATGGGCCGGCTCGAAGTGACGCCGTTCGAGATCGTGGTGATTCCGCGCGGCGTGCGCTTTGCAGTGAGCCTGCCGGACGGCGCGGCGCGCGGTTACATCTGCGAAAACTTCGGCGCCTTGCTGCGCTTGCCGGATCTTGGTCCGATCGGCTCCAACGGTCTCGCCAATCCGCGCGACTTCCTCACGCCGCATGCCGCGTACGAAGACCGCGAGGGCGATTTCGAGCTCGTCGCGAAGATGAACGGCAACCTGTGGCGCGCGGACATCGGCCATTCGCCGCTCGACGTCGTGGCGTGGCACGGCAATTACGCGCCGTACAAATATGACTTGCGGCGCTTCAACACGATCGGCTCGATCAGCTTCGACCATCCGGATCCGTCTATCTTTCTCGTGCTGCAATCGCAAAGCGACACGCCCGGCGTCGATACGATCGACTTTGTGATCTTCCCGCCGCGCTGGCTCGCCGCGGAAGATACGTTCCGCCCGCCCTGGTTCCATCGCAATGTGGCGAGCGAGTTCATGGGCCTCGTGCATGGCGTGTACGACGCCAAGGCCGAGGGCTTCGTGCCGGGCGGCGCGAGCCTGCATAACTGCATGTCAGGCCATGGCCCCGACGCCGAGATCTTCGAGAAAGCGTCCCACAGCGATACGTCCAGGCCGAACAAGGTGGGCGACACAATGGCCTTCATGTTCGAAACCCGCACGCTGATCAAGCCGACCCGTTTCGCGCTCGAAACCGCGCAGTTGCAGGCGCACTACTATGAGTGCTGGCAGGGTCTCAAGAAACACTTCAATCCGGAGCAACGATGAGCGCAGTGAGCGATCTTCAGGCAACGCTCGATCCGTCGCGCAAGAGCTGGGTCGAGTCGGCGAACCAGCCGGCCAACGATTTTTCGATCCAGAACCTGCCGTTCGGCATTTTCAGCGACAGCACGAACGTGGCGCGCCGCGCAGGCGTGGCGATAGGCGATGAAATCGTCGACCTCGTCGCATTGCAGGCGGCGGGGCTGCTGACGGTGCCGTCGAATGCCGACGTGTTTGCACGCGATACGCTGAACGACTTCATCGCCCTTGGCCGCGACGCATGGCGCAGCGTGCGCATCCAGTTGAGCGCGCTGCTGTCACGCGATACCGCCACTTTGCGCGACGACACGGCGCTGCGCGCGAAGGCGCTGGTGCGCCAAGCCGATGCGCGGCTCCATCTGCCGGTAGATATTCCAGGCTACACCGATTTTTACTCGTCGAAAGAACACGCGACCAATGTCGGCTGCATGTTCCGCGATCCGAAGAACGCACTGCTGCCGAACTGGTCCGAGATGCCGATCGGCTACAACGGGCGCGCGTCGTCGGTCGTGCTGAGCGGCACGCCGGTGCGTCGACCCAACGGTCAACTCAAGCTGCCCGATCACGAGCGGCCGGTGTTCGGCGCCTGCCGCAAGCTCGACATCGAACTGGAGACGGGCTTTGTGATCGGCGGCGGCAACGCGTTGGGCGAGCCGATTGCGTGCGCCGATGCCGAAGCGCACATCTTCGGCATGGTGTTGCTGAACGACTGGAGCGCGCGCGACATCCAGCAGTGGGAATACGTGCCGCTCGGGCCGTTCAATTCGAAGGGCTTTGCGACGACCATCTCGCCGTGGATCGTCACGCTCGACGCGCTCGGGCCTTTTCGCGTCGCGCAGCCGGTGCAGGAGCCGCAGCCGCTCGAGTATCTGCGGCACGCGGGCGACCATGCATTCGACATCGCGCTCGAAGTCACGCTGCGGCCGCACGGTGCAAAACAGGCGACCACCATTGCGCGGACCAACTTCAAATACATGTACTGGACGATGGCGCAGCAACTCGCGCATCACACGGTGGCGGGCTGCAACACGCGCGTGGGCGATCTGATGGGCTCCGGCACGATCAGCGGTCCGACCGACGATTCCTACGGCAGCCTGCTCGAACTGACGTGGAACGGCAAGAAGCCCCTGGAGCTGAAAGAGGGCGGCACGCGCAGTTTCATCGAAGACGGCGATGAATTGACATTGGCCGGCTGGTGCCAGGGCGAGGGGTATCGCGTGGGCTTCGGCGCGTGCGTCGGGGAAATCTTGCCGGCGCGGAACTGAGCGCCGAGGGAGGGCGCCGGTCGTCGCGCGAAGCCGGTCGGCGCCGCGGGCCCCCGGCCCCCCCCGCCCTTGAGCCGCCCGCCTTGAGCCTTAAGCCGCTCGGCAGCGGCGTTTAGCCTGCCATCGCCACCCGCTGCGCGCGCCGGTCGATGGACACCGACCACAGCGTCAGCAGCAGCGCGCCAATCGACGTCGCCACGCCGACCCACGGCAGCATCGTCAACGGCGCGCCCGCGCCGATTGCCATACCGCCGAGCCATGCGCCCGTCGCATTGCCGAGGTTGAACGCGCCCTGATTCAGCGTCGACGCGAGATTGGGCGCGTGACTCGCACGGTCGACGATCAGCATCTGCAGCGGCGGCACGATTGCAAAGGCGAGAACGCCCCACGCGAAAATCGTGATCATTGCCGGAATTTCAGCGTGCATGGTGCCGGCGAAAATCGTCAGTATCACGACGATCGCGAGCAGGAACGCCACCAGCGAGGGCATCAGGCGCCAGTCGGCGAGCTTGCCGCCAAGCGTGCTGCCCACCGTCAGTCCAAGCCCGAACAGCAGCAGCACGAGCGTGACGGCGTGCGGCGTAAAGCCGGTCACGTCTTCGAGAATCGGCGTGATGTACGTGAAAGTGGAGAACAGGCTGGCCGACGCCAGCACGCTGATGCCGAGCACCATTAGCACCTGCGGATTCTTCAGCACGCTGAATTCGCGCACGAGGCTCGCCTTCTGCATTTCGATCTTCGCCGGCAGGCAAACGGCGAGCGCGACGGCCGCGGCAATGCCGATGCCCGTCACCGCCCAGAAGGTCGCGCGCCAGCCGGCTGCCTGGCCGAGCGCCGTGCCGAGCGGCACGCCCAATACATTGGCGAGCGTGAGGCCGGTGAACATCAGCGCGATGGCCTGCGCGCGGCGGTTCGGCGCGACGAGCCCGGCTGCCACCACGGAACCGATGCCGAAAAACGCGCCATGGCAGAACGCGGTGACGATGCGCGCGGCCATTAGCACGGCATAGCCGGGCGCGAGCGCGCACAGCAGATTGCCGACGATGAACACGCCGATCAGGCTCATCAGCGCTTTTTTGCGCGGCATGTTGGCAACCGCGATTGCGACGATGGGCGCGCCGATGGTCACGCCGAGCGCATACGCCGAGACCAGCATGCCGGCCGCCGGGATCGAGACGGACAGGTCGCGGGCGACGTTGGGCAAGAGCCCCATGATGACGAATTCGGTGGTGCCGATGCCAAAGGCGGCGACGGCAAGAGCAAGCAGGGGCAAAGGCATGGCGACGGACTGTGAATCGGCGCGGCGCAAGGCGTCGCGCGGCCGGCGCGCGTTTTCGGGGCGAGAGCGCGGGCGCCGTGCGTGAGCAAAACAGTCAGGGATTCTACCTAAGTCGAAACGATAGTGCTGCCGGCGGTGCGGCTGTTGTTCGCGGGTGTTGTTTTTAGCCGCGCGTTTTGCCGTGCCGTCCCGCGCCTTGTGCAAAGCGGGCGGCGCCTGCGATACCTTCGTCCACGACCGCCCGGTATCCGCCGGCGCCTTCGCGCCGCAGTGCCTCGGCGAAATCGTCCAGCATGCTGTTTTCGAGAACCGAGCGGCGGTCGGCCAGCAGCGCGGCCTGCGGGAACGCGGCCAGTTCGGCTGCGAGTTGCTCCGCGCCGGCCCGCGCACCGCCCTTGGGCACGATCCGGTTGGCGAGCCCGAAATCGAGCGCTTCCTGCGCGCTGACGGCGCGGCCGGTGAGTATGAGATCGAGCGCGCGCGACACGCCGATCAGCCGCGGCAGACGAATCGTCCCGCCATCGATCAACGGAATGCCGACGCGGCGGCAAAACACGCCGAGCACCGCATCTTCTTCGACGACACGCAGGTCGCACATCGCCGCGAGTTCCAGGCCGCCAGCGACCGCATAGCCTGCAATTGCCGCCACGACCGGCTTGGTGAGATTCATGCGCGTTGGGCCCATGGGTCCGGGGCCGCTGCCGTCCGCGTGGATTTCGTTGCGGCGCGTTTCGTCGGCGAGCGCGCTCAGGTCTGCCCCCGCGCAGAAGGTGCCGCCCGCGCCGAACAGCACGGCGGCGCGCCAAGCCGGCTCCGTTTCGAAGCATTGGAAGGCGGCGCCGAGCGCGTCGGCGACATGGCGGTCGACGGCATTACGACGCTCGGCACGCTCAAGCACGATCGTTGCTACGCCGTTATCGTAGTTAGCCTCGATGCGCACATATTCGTTGAAATTTCGGGTGTCTGTCATCGTCGTGTCCTTGAAGGTCCGCGTCCGCCCGTTGAGTCGGGCGGTTGTGCAGCGCTCATGCAGAGCAGTTAATACCGTGGCTTGACATGCTTCTTTCACAATCGACTCGTAGCGTTAGCGATCTCTTAACGCGCTGGCGAAACCCGGCCAGCATATCGAGCCTGCCTTTGCCTCTATCGAATTCATCGTCCGCGGGTGCGCCGGCCTGCGCGGAGACAGTCTGGATCGTGCCGCTTCAGCAGCATTCATGGTACGACCATGTGCGGTTAAAACGCGTCTTTGTCGCCGACGGCACGCGGCACCAGGTGGTGCTGATCGACGTGCGCAAGCTGCTTGCATGCGCCGATCGCGACAACACCGACTATGTGCTGAAGCCCGTCGCCGAGTGGCATGCGGGGAAGGTGCGCGGCATTCGCGAGTTTCTCGATCCGGACAATCCGCGCATTCCGCAAATGCCGTACGTGACCATCTCGACGCGTCGCGCGCCGGGCGTACTCGGCTGGTTCGGTATCGAGCGCGAGGGCGTGGTGGCGTTTCGCAACGGCCAGCATCGCGCGCGCTATCTCGCCGAGGCTGGCGCGCGCTGGTTCCCGGTGGAAGTGCACGAGCGCGAGGCGGCCTTACTGCGCGAGATGTGCGGCGCGCCGGACGACGCGCGCACGGCGATTCGCCCGGTTTTGCTGAACGCGGGCGGCGTTTGAAGGCGGCCGCGTTCAGCGAAACCGGGGACTGAGAAGCCCGATCGAGCGGTGGGGCGCGGCGCGTTGCCAGGCGCGCCGGCTTCTCACGCGGCTGGGTCCACGACTGTCCTCTACGCGATCTTGTTTGTCGTCTCGTGTCGACGGCCGGTCGCGCACTTCATCGCCTTGCACTGGAACCGCCGTTTCGCTTGGCTGTTTCGTTTTAAAGGCGCGAATGGGCGAATTCAGGTCATGGCGATAAGCGGGATTCGCGTGAACGAAGCCGTCAAAATCACTATTAAAAAAGATGATTAAACCGCATGCAAAGCGATTTTTACTTAGGTCCATCAATTAGAAAGTCAAGGTTTAATGCCTGAAAAAAGGGCGTTGACACACCCGCTGAATTTACTTAATTTAAAAAAGCGCGCGATCAACCGGCCCCAATGCAGGCGCGTGGCTTCCTGAGTCGTGCGCGGAATCCGGTGCACTGCACTTTGCTTAACGACGCTTAGCGGAATGATTATGTCCGGAATCGACCCACATCAAATTACAGAAAAATCATTCGGCTGGATTCGATTGCGAACTGACGAGCGCTGCAATCGGCTATTCGATTCGATCTTAATTCGTTCCCATTATCGACCGTGGGCGCGCTGACCCGTCTCGCCGGCGAGCGAGGCTAAGCAGTCCGACGGCAATGTCCCAGGCGTAGTTGAAGGTTGAAGGCGGCGGTTCGCCAGTGGAATCCGAGAGAATCGGGTTTCCAGGACCAACCTCCCGAACAGGGAACCAAGGAGAACCGC
>NZ_CADIKB010000025.1 GCF_902859825.1 Paraburkholderia phenoliruptrix
GTTAGTTTTTAAAGATCGGTTCGCACACTTCGCAGCGCCTGACTTCAACCACCCGGCACCGCTTCGTTCTGCGTCGCTGCATCAGCAGCAGAGAAGCGAGATTATGAAGACCAAGTGACAGGTCGTCAACCCCTTCTGCGAATTTTCTTTTGCATAAGCACCGATCGGCGCCAAAAAACTTCGCGCTATATATAGAGGGGTGTCCGCACACAAGCGCAGAGACAAGCGATACGAGCCGACACTGGCAAGCCGCACGCACTCATGTGATAACGAACAAGTTCGTCTATAGTTGTGACTCGGTGCTTTTCCGCGACACGCGCCTCGTTGCAGTCGCAACCTTTTTTACCGGCTCGGCCGCCCGCGAGCCACGCCCAGCACGCAGACCGACAACAACCTGCGACGAATTGCTGCGCACAATGCGCGCGAAGGCGCAAGCTCGTATATAATGCGAGCCGCGCGAATTTCGCACATTCTATCGGCCCGCTCCATGCGGGCTCATCTTTTTTGCTCCCCAGAGCACACAGCCCTATAACCGCGTTGAGTCACTCAGGTGATGTTGAGCCATGCTCGAAACGCCTGACGGTCGCGTCTTGCGTCTCATAGCGAAGCCTCTAGAGGAGAATACGTGAACCCTTTTGATCGCGAAGATTCGCAACACGAAACCGCCGCCTACACGAAAGCTCCGTCGGGCCGCACGCCGAAGGGCAAGGGCGCGGGTAAAGCGATCCCCGTTGCGGCCGAGCTGCCGCCGCAGCAGGCCGAAGAGCGTCAGCGCCAGATGCGCGCGCTCATTCAGTTGGGCAAGGAGCAAGGCTACCTGACCCACGCGCAGATCAACGACCACCTGCCCGACAACTTCGCGCAGACGGCGGCGATCGACAGCATCGTCAGCGCATTCAACGACATGGGCGTGCAGGTCTACGAGCAGGCCCCGGACGCTGAAACGCTGCTGCTGAACTCGAACGCGCCGGCCGTCGTGTCGGACGACCAGGCGGACGAGGAAACAGAAGTTGCATTGTCCACGGTGGACTCCGAATTCGGCCGCACAACCGACCCTGTGCGCATGTACATGCGCGAAATGGGCGCGACCGAACTGCTCACGCGCGCGGGCGAAATTGCCATCGCGAAGCGTATCGAAGACGGTCTGCACGAAATGGTGCAAGCCATCGCCGGCTGTCCGCTCGCCATTTCCGCCATTCTGGCCAGCGCCCAGCAGGTCGCGGACGGCGAACTGCGCATCGACGAACTGGTCGACGGCCTGAACGAAGACAACGTCGCAGCTGAAGAAGAGAACGTCAGCGCCGAGGCCTCAGCAGACGAAGACACGGACGCCGAAGATGACGAAGACAGCGATGGCGACGACGACGTCGGCCCGGCCGATTCCTCGGCGGCTGACGAAGCACGCCTGAAGCAACTCACGAGCGACTGCCTCGAAATCTTCGCGCAGGTCGGCATTCTGTACGACCAGATGAACGCCTCGCACACGCGCGGCGACGTGAGCTCGAAGGCGTACCAGAAGGCGCGCGAAGAGATCCAGCAGCATCTCGCGAAAATCCGCTTCACGGCGCGCACCATCGACCGCCTGTGCGGCGACGTGCAGCATCAGGTCGCGCAGGTCCGCGCGATCGAGCGCAACATTCTGCAAATCGTCGTCACGAAGAGCGGCATGCCGCGCGAGAAGTTCATCGAATCGTTCTCGGGTCATGAGGCCGATCTCGGCTGGACCGAACGCGCAGCGCGCGGCAACACGTCGTATGGCGCGGCGCTCGAGCGCCACCTGCCGGCCATCCAGTCGGAACAGCAGAAGCTGATCGACATTGAAGCCACCGTTTCGCTGCCGCTCAAGCATCTGAAAGAGATCAACCGCCAGATGGTCGCGGCCGAATCGAAGATGCGCAAGGCGAAGAGCGAAATGATCGAGGCAAACCTGCGTCTCGTCATTTCCATCGCGAAGAAGTACGTCAATCGCGGCATGCTGTTCCTCGACCTGATCCAGGAAGGCAACATCGGCCTGATGAAGGCGGTGGACAAGTTCGAATATCGCCGCGGCTGGAAGTTTTCCACGTATGCAACGTGGTGGGTCCGTCAGGCCGTGACACGTTCGCTCGCCGACCAGGCGCGCACGATCCGCGTGCCGGTGCACATGATCGAAACGATCAACAAGCTGAACCGCATTTCGCGCGAGATCCTGCAGCAGACCGGTCAGGAAGCGCATCCGTCCGTGCTGGCGGAACGCATGGACCTGTCGGAAGAGAAAGTGCGCGGCATTCTGAAGATCGCGAAGCAGCCGGTCTCGATGGAAACGCCCGTCGGCGATGACGGCGACGCCACGCTCGGCGACATGATCGAAGACTCCGCGGCTTCGTCGCCGGCGGATGCGGCCATGCAGGCCGACCTGCGCGCCGCCATCGACGACGCGCTCGATTCCCTGTCGCCGCGTGAAGCGAAGGTGCTGCGTATGCGCTACGGCATCAACACGAAGTCGGACCACACGCTGGAAGAAGTGGGCAAGCAGTTCGACGTCACGCGCGAGCGCATTCGCCAGATCGAGAGCAAGGCCATGCGCAAGCTCATGCATCCGAGCCGTGCAGACCGCCTGAAGTCGTTCCTCGACCGCTAACCCAAATCCGCCTCATCGCGCTTGCCGTGCGCCCTGCACGGCAAGCGCGCCCCGCCTGAAGTCCTCAAATCTCAAGGTCCGCCCGGCTCCCACCCGAGCAGTTTCAGATCAGCAGCGAGATGATCCCGCCCAAGGTGATGCCCGCCGCGAGCCAACGCCCGGCCGTGTAGAAAGCATTGCGCTCTTCGGCCGGCTGATCCGGCCGCTCCAGCCCGAGCGTGCCATACGCAAACGACTTGACCGCCGACGGATCCGCGTCCGCCGCGCCGTTGCTTTGCGCATCGGCCGGTTTCGTGCCGTCTACCGCGTTTGCGTGCTGAGCCGCCGCAGCGGCGCCTTCGCTGGAGATGTGCACCGCATCGTCCTGCTTCGACGTGTTCCAAGCAGCCAAGCGCGACGCGGCGTCATCGTTGCGCGCCACGGATGACGAAGCAGCATTCTCCGTTGCGCGAGCGGCAGCTTGGGGTGTCGACGGCAACGCGCTGTCGATCTGCATTGCAACCTCCGTTCATTTTCTGCAAGGCGTTCGGCGCAGAGCCGGTTACAGGCTCTATCGACCCTCGCCGGCTGAAACTTGACCTCCGGTAAGGGACGGTAAGTGCAAGCGGGGGACGTTCAGCCAGAAGTCACGCAACGAGACTGTCGGCCACACCGCGTTTGTCCACAGAAAATGTTTGCAAGCCTGTGGATATCCTGCGCAAGAGTTAGCCAAGTAACTGAGCGCGCAGGGTTTTCGCGCCCTGCATGCGACAAGCCGCAACTCGACAGGCAACACGAAACAAAGCGTGGCAACAGCCGCCATGCGACGCAGCCACGCGCCGCTCAGGGCACGACAAACGTCTTCACGAGCGTGAGTTCGCCGGCTTTGCGCATCGGCACGCGGATCGTCTCGCTCTTTTCGTCGGACGTGTTCTCGTTGGTGATGATCGTCACCTGTGCGACGGTCATGTCGCTGCGGCCGGTGCCGCTGCCGTAGTAGTTCACATAGACGAGATAGGTGCCCTTGAGCGGTGCCGCCGACGAATAGATTTCCGGTCCATAACCCGTCGTCACGTCGACGTCGAGCGCGCCGCCGTTCGGCGTCACGCGATCGCCGTACCATGCATGCGCACCGTCGGGCGAGACGACATGCAAGTCGAGGTCCGTGCCGTCGGTGTCCCACGCGAGCACGACGCGCAGCTTCGGCTGCGTCTTGCCGCTGTAGGCGTCGTAAAACTGCACGCGCTTGCGGCTGCCGTCCGGCGCGCGCAGCTCGACCCCGTTGCTGCCGGCAGGAAACGCGTACGGCCGCGAGAACTTGCCGTCTTCCTCGATGCGCTGCGGCAACGGCGTGCCGTCCACGACCAGCGTGCCGACCGCGGTGCCTTTCTTCTTCGGCGCGTTGCGGATCTGCCCTTCGATCAGCGCGGACTTCGACTGCCCCTCGGGCGTCGCGACCGCAACAGCCGGATAGTGCACGTCCTGCGTGTAGCGCTCGTTGCTGTCGCCGCTCGAATTACGCCAGCCGTTCAACGGCGCGTTCATGTCGATATCGCTCGCGTGCGCGGCCGACGCGCCCAGCCAGCATGCGAGGACCAGCAAGCCCAGGTCCGCGCTCATCCGTCCTGTCGTTCTGCGCTTCATCGTGACTGCTCCCGTCCCACTGTCAAAGTCGCTCGCTCTTCACGAGCATGAGGTCGCCGATTTTGCGCAGCGGCACGACCATCGTCTCACGCCGTTCGTTCGGCGTGTTTTCGTTGAAGACGAGCGTCAACGTCGCCGTGATCACGTCGCGGTCGTGCGCGGCGGCGTCGAAGTTATAGCCCGTCGAATCGAAGTTGCCCCAATAGTTCAGAAAGAACAGCCACGTGCCGCGCTCCGGCGCCGCGGACGAAAAAATGCCCGGCCCCGCGCCGTCCACGGAATCCACATCGAAGCCGCTGCCGTCTTCCAGCGTCGGATTGGCGAAGAACGCGTGCAGGCCGCCCGGCGTGATGACGTGCAGATCGACCTGCGCACGCGGGTCGTCCCACGTGACCATGGCGCGCAGCTTCGCCTGCGGCTTCGCACGGTCCGCTTCGTAGAACTGCATGCGCTGACGCTGCCTGCCGTCGGCGGAAATCAGCTCGATGCTGTTCGAGCCCGCGCCGAACGCCCACGGCCGCGCGAACGCGCCTTCATCGTCGGTGTAAAGCGGCGTGGGATTACCGTTGACGACGAGTGTGGGCGGCTTGCGCGCATGCTTGTCGATCTGCTTCAAACGCCCTTCGATCAGCGTGCGATAGCGCTGCGCGCCGCGATCGACCGGCGGCCGCGGATAAGCCGCGACGAATTGCTCGCCCTCGTTGGTGAGTCCGCTATGACGCCAGCCGCCGAACGCGCCGGTGAGATCGGCGACTGCGCCGCCGGCGCCGGCCGCGTAAGCCTGCGTGCCAAAGCCGGCCGTGCACATGCCGAGCGCTGCCGCCACCAACATCGCGGCGCGCGAGCGAACCCCACACGCCACCGAAGGCCGCATTAACGGGAATAAAAAGGTGACGTCTTTCATTGGATCGGATTGTCGGTACGAATCAGGAGACGCGCGGTGCGCTCCACAAAATCTTCATCGAGCCCACGTGGATGGTGCTGAAACGCGAGATGAACATATTCATGCGCGAGCGCGATGCGATCTTCCTCGGTCTGCAAGCGGTACACATACACGCGGTTGCGCTGTGCATCCGCATACGGACGCCCCTCGCGGACCGCGCATACGGCCGGCAGGTCAGGCGTCTCATAGCCGGCCACGCCGTCCATGCGCCGCCCCCACAACGGTGCATTGCGCTGCAGCCATTCGCGCGCGCCGGCGACGGCAATGCAATCGCCGGACAGCGGACTCATCGACGACGTCAGCGTCGCTTGCGGCCACGTGCGCGCGAGGATTGCATCAAAGGTGAGACCGGCTTGGGCGGACGCCTTCGCGGCGAGCCAGCTCATTTGCCCGGGCGCGGCCTTGTCGTGGTGATACTGCACCGGCACGCCGATCAGCACGAGCGCGTCGGTGAAATCGGCTGCACGACGGGCCGCCGCCGTCGGCGCGCGCGGCAAAACGCGTTGTGTGCTGCTGCTGTCGTCGATCCGCAAGCAGCCATGGTCGTGTACGCCGCGCTGCACGGCGTAGGTGCGCGCCGCCACGGCCAACGCCTTGGCCGCTTCCGGCTGCGCCGTGTCGCCCTCGCGCTCGACCACGCGCGCCACATAGTCGTTCATGCCGAAGCGGCCGACTATTTGCGGCGCGCCAGCTGCATTGCGATCGAGCCGCAGTTCGCCGCGGCTCGTCACGCGCGCCCAGTTACCGTTCACAAAGCCGACACGAAACTCGCCGTTCAGCGGCCCGTCGGGCATGGCGGCAGAACGGTTCACGCCCTTTTCGCCGAGCACTTCGCGAACCGCATAGCGGCTGAAAAAATCCACGACAACGCACGCGCCGTCATCCGGCACGGCGATTTGCGCGAGCAGCGGCGCGATGCGCGGCGCAGCCGACGCGAGCACGCGCGCGCTCCCGCCCGGGCCGCCGAGCCATACCGGCGTGCCGTCGGCGAGCCAACCGGCGGCGCCGCCCACCGACGCGCCCGGCCGCGCCGCGTCCGGCATCGTCCATGTCTTCGCGCGCAGCAGGCTGCCGTAAAGCGCGACCGTGCCTTCGCCGCGGCCGCTCGTCAGCACCGACACGAGCGTGCTCCCCGCCGCTTCGCGCGGTCGCGCCGGCATCGCCTGCAAGGCAGCAAGCAGTTGTGCGACGGGCACGCGCTGCGCTGGCGTCATCGCGTGCAGATCGCGCAGCCAGGCCGGCGCATGGGCAGCTGTCCAGTACTTGCGCCAGTCGGCGGGATCGAGCTGAAGCCGCCCCGGCTCGAAAAAGCGTCCGCACGATTGCACGAGCGCGTGTTCGCGGTCGACATGACCGCCGGTCATACAGCAATACACTTCCTCGGGATCGCCGCCGCTGCACGTATAGTCCGGCGTCGCGATGTTTCGATCGACAACATAGCCGTACACGAAAAGCTTCCACACGCTGCCAAGCGGCGTCTCCAACGTGGCGGGCAACGCGAGCGCGGATTGCGGCGAGAAGCCGGCAGCGGCGCCCTCAGCGGCGGTCTGCCAGAGCTGGCTTTGTCCGTCGCGCAGCCATGCAAAGCGCAAGGCCGGCTGCGACACTGCAGGCGGCGAAGCCAAAGCCGCGGCCCGAGCGCTGCTCGCATCGACGCCGCAGAGGGCGCACGCCGCGTACGCCGTACCCATGGCGAGCACCATGCGCAGCATCGCTGCAATGCGTTCGCAGACAGGCCGAGGCAACACGTGGACCATGCTCGCGCCTCGCTTACTGGATGCGCAGCGTCGTCGCGCGATCGCTCTTGCCGCCTTCGAACGCCTTCGCGTCCGGCTGATACATGCGGAAATAGCGCGTGGGCGGCAACGCGAAGGTGCCCGGCAACGCGAAGCGCACCAGTTGCCGCAGTGCAACCGGCCGGTCGAGCAAGGGCACCGGCTGGTGATACGACAGCTCGCCCATTTCATACGACGCCGCGCGCGCGAACGGTTGCGGCCCGCTCTCGCCCTCCTTCTCGCCTGGCAAGCCTTCGATCGACACGCCCCAGCTCGTCGCCTCGACGCTGCCGCCGGGCGGCAGCGGCACATCGAGCAAGCCGTAGTGATACGCGTTGCCCGAGCGCGGCGTAAGCGTGACTTCGTCGACGTACAGCGCATTACTGTCGATGGCATCGCCCGATTTCACGAGGCGCGCCGTGAACGCCGCGCGTCCCAGGCTGCTTTCGCCGGCGCCCGGCTTCTTCGGGTCGGCCTTCACTTCCAGCGGCTCGAGCTTGTAGAAGCGGCGCGCGACGGTGATATTCAGTCGGCTGTCCTCGCTCGCGTGGCTGCGGAACGACACGACGGCGCTGACGTCCGAACGCGCGGCGCCTAGGTCGAGCGTGGCCGGCAGTCCGGCGCCGGTCCACTTCCACGCGGGCGTGCCGGTCGGTGTCGCCGCACGTGTCCAGCCCGCGCCTTGCAGCGACGGCAAAGGCGCAGCCGCCGCGTCGCCGCTGAGCGCCTTGCGCAACCACAACAGCGAAAGTGCGCGGTCGAGCGTCGGGTAATCGGCGCTGCTCTTCGCGAGCAGGGCCGATGCATCGACGCCCGCGTCGTCGCCGGACATGGCAAGCAGGCTTTGGACGAGCGGCGCGGGATCGTTGGCCAGCGCGACGCGCGCCGCGCCTGCCGCGGCGTCGAAACCGTCGGGCACCTGCGCGCCCGTGCCGCGCGCCATGCCCGCGACGAGCAGCGTCGCCATCTGCTTGCCGCGCGGCGAATCGGACTGCGCGAACACGATACTGTCCGATGCGGCGTACGCCACATTGTTCGAATCGCGCGGCTGCGCATTCGCCGTAGCGGCCGCGTCGCTCATGAGGTCCGCGGCAACGCCCGAGACCGGCGTCGCCACCGGCAAGCCCATCTGCTGCATGAACCACAGCGCGAGCGCGCGGTGCAGCAGCGGCTCTTTGGCGCCGGCGTCGCGGTAGACCTCCATCGCGTGCTGCCAGTTGGCGGCGGGCAAGGTGATGCCGAGACTGCGGCTCGCGAGCCAGTCGGCGTAGTACGCGTAGGCCGTGATGAGCGCGCTGCCACCCGTGGTATCGCCCCACCAGCCGAAGGTGCCGCCGACGCCCGCCAGCATCGCAAGCCGCTGACGCTGGTTGCGCAGCAGCGCTTCGATGCCTTGCGTCGCACTGCTGTTGTCGCCGCGGCCGATCGCATCATGCGCGAGCGCAAGCGGGATCAACCGGCTCGACGTCTGCTCGGCGCAGCCATACGGATAGTTGATCAGATCGTCGGCCACGCGCATGAACTGGCTCGCCGCGCGGCCGACGAAACGCACGCTCACGTCCTGCGCGTCTTGCGGCAGGTTGAGCGGCTTGCCGGCGCTGTCGAGCGCGACCGTGTTCTGATGCAGATCGAGCCAGCCGCTCGCGTCGAGCCGGATCGTGGTCTGCAAGCGGTCCACCTCCTTGTCGCCCTTGCGCAAGCTCGCGTTGATCACGCCGGCCTTCAGCGCGCCGCTCGGCAGACGCAGATAGTTCGCGCCGCGCCTGAGCGTCACCTTCTGATTGAGCGACAAACCGCCGCCTTCGACCACCCACTGCGCGTCCATGTCGGCGTCGGTCTGATTGAAGGCGATCATGTCGATGGCCGGCTGATCGTTCACGCGGAAATGCGACGGCCCGCTCCACTTCAGATACAGCGCCTTGTCCGAGCGCACGTAGGCCGTGCGCTGGCCGACCATGCCGTCGGGCGCGGCCGCGCGCACGGTAATGCGCCAGCGCGCGAGCGAGTCGGGCATCCGGAAGCTCAGGGTCGCATGGCCGTTCGCGTCGGTTTTCAGATTGCCTTCCCACGCGGCCGTATCCTGATCGTCGCGGCGCGGACGCTCGAGCACCTTCACCCCGCGTTCGTTGTAGTTCGCGCGCTGCGGGCCGCCGGGCGCGCCTTTGAGCGGCGAACGCGCCAGATCGTAAGTAATGAACGACAGGCTCGACGACGTACGCACGTTGTTGCGTCGCGGGTGATAGAAGAAATCGACGATGTTCGGCGCAATTTCCGGCTGCAGCACATAGACCATTTCGTCGACCACGCTCACCGTCAGGTTCGCGGCCTCCGGCTTGCCGTTCAGCGTGCTGTCGAAGTTCAGTGTGACCGTGTCGCCGGGACCGTACACCGGCTTGTCGCTCTTTACATTGAGCTCGATCTGCGGCTGCGCGACCACGATGCCCGCGTTCTGGAACGCGTATTCGCCGCCATGCACGTACATCACCGAGAACGTCATGTTGGGCGCGAAGTCCTCGCCGACCTTGACGCGTGCTTTCCATTGCGACGGCGTGACGCGCTGCAATTGCAGCCAGTCGCCGCCTGCGCTCAGCAGCGCGCGCCGTTCCACGTTGTCGCGTTCGAGCGTCAGCAATGCGTCGTCGACGGGCAACGGGAACGTGATGAGCGCCTCGGCCGTGTCGCCGATCCGGTACTTCTCGCGGTCGAATACGATTTCGACGCTGCCCGGAACCGCCTTCAGGCCGTCGCCCGCCACCCAATGGCTGACGGCCGCGAGCAGATTGCCCGAGTCGTCCTTGACCGACAGCATGTAGGAGCCCGGCTCATCGAACTGAACCGGAAACGACAGCTTGCCGCCCGCGCCCTTGCCCGACGCGTTCTTCAACGAGCCTTCGGCGTGGGTCTGCGATTCCAGGCGCGTCCATTCCCATTTGGCCGGCATATGTGCCGACGGATCCAGCGCGGCTAGCGCCTGCAGATCGAAGTTCACCGGCTCTTTGGGCTGCGAGAACGACCTGGCGGTGCTCAGGCGATACGGCGTGGCGCCGCGCGCAATCAGCACTTCGCGCGTGACGCGCACCTTGTACGCGGCGCCGTCCTGTGCGAACAGCGTCAGTGCGTAACGGCTCGGCTCCGTCGCAGCCGGCAGCGTGAGGCTCGCATTGCCGTCGCTGTCGGTCTTCAGTTCCTGTTGCTCCAGCTTGACCGGGAAGAGCCCCGCATAGCGCAATTCGCCGTCGACAATCGTCACTTTCTGTGCGCGCAGCGTGACCGAGACCTTGCTGTCGCGCACCGGCTTGCCGTCCGGATAACGCAGCTGGATCTTGCCCTTCAGCGGCTCGCCGGTGGCGTAGTCGGCTTTGTCCATCGACAGGTTCACGTCGAAATGCGGCTTCACGTATTCGGCGACGCGAAACGCGCTGCCGTACACGTCGCCGTTGTAGTCGAAGCGCAGCGTGTAGCCGCCGGCGGTCGCGTCGGCGGGCAGCGAAAACGACGTGTCGGCGCCGGTGTCGGAAGCGAAATGCGTCTTCGTGGTCGCGACCGGCGAGCCGTTCGGGTCGAGCACTTCCAGTTTGATGTCGGCTTCAGCCGGCGCCGACGATTGCGTCGCGTTCTGGAACGTGCGCCCGATGAACTTCACATGCACCGCATCGCCCGGGCGATACATCGGCCGGTCCGTCACCGCGTAGATCTTCGTGTTGTAGATCTCGCTGTCGTAATAGAAATTCTCGGAGACGAACACGCCGCCCGCCGGATCGACGCCAAGCACACAGCTGCGCTCCGGGCTCACGTGTCGCAGCACGAGCGCGCCGTCGCTGCCTGTGGTGCCGCTTTGCAGAACGCCTACGCCGTCGGTCCAGTTGACCTCCGTGCTGGCCACCGGCTTGCCGTTGTCGCGCCGCGTGGTCCACACCAGCATGCCGCTCGATGCCGCTTTCACGACCGCCACCGTGTCCGACACGAAGAGCAGCGTATGCGCGCGATAGTTGCCGATCACCGCCTCGACGATATAGAGCCCCGGCGGCAGCTTGCCGACCGGAATCATCACGTTGCCGGCGCTCGCCTCGATAAAGTTACTGCTGCTGCCCGCGAGGTTCACGCCTTTGGGCGGTTCGATTACCTTCGCGTCCCAGATCGGGTAGCGGAAGCGCGCGATCATGTCATAGCCCTTGAGCGGCGCAAACTGCGAGTTCTGCTCGAACTGCGTCTGTTTGCCGGTCTCTTCGCCGAGTTTGAATTGCGGCGCGGCTGCCGTCGCCTTGCTGCGAGTCGCGAACGAAAGCACGCGCTGCCAGGCGCGGCGCGCCTCGGTGAACCAGCGGTCCCACAGGTAAGCCAGCGTGTTCGCGAGCCCTTCGCCCTGATAGTTCGGCGCGACGTTCAGCCGATGCAGGTTCTTCTGCGCCTTCAGAAATTCGAGCGGCCTCGGCACGCGATACACGACGATGTCCGCGCCGCCATACGGCTGCAACGCATCCTTGAAGTCGCGGCCGGGCGCCTCCAGCCGGACCTGCGCGAGCTGATTGCTGCCGAAGCTCGCGTCCGAGAGCAGGAAGAACGGTTGGCCGTCCACTTTCTGCCCGCTGTAGTTGCTCGGCGGCGCCGGATTCAAGGTGGGATTCGCGGCGATGTCGGCCTCCGCGGCTCCCGCACTACTCGCGGCGTCGTCGCCCGCATGCGCCGGGTTGCTGACGGCAACGAGGACGACGGCCGCAAGCAGCGGCGCCACGGCGAAAGCCGCGCGACGCCGCGCCTCGCCCAACCAGCTGCCCATTGCGACGACGGAAATCATTCGGGTCATGGTGTCAAAAAGTCCAAACGAAATACGCCGACGAAGTTCGGATTGCCGTCGAGCGGCTGCCAGCGGGAATCTTTCCATTGCATCAGGTCGGAAACGGCGACCGCGCGCAGACCGGTATCGGTCGGCGTGACGGTGCCTGTGTGATAAGCGATGTAGCGCTCGAGCCAGATCATCAGATGCTGGTCGTCGCCCTGGTCGAAGAACAGCAGATCGCCGGGCAGCGCCTGGTTCACGTCCTTCGAAACGAAGCGGCTGTTGCGTTGAATCAGCGCGATGGCCGACGCATAGGCGCCAGTGGAACCGTCGAGCTGCGTCCAGCGATTCGCGATCGTGCGCTGCGCGGCGGACAGCTGCAGTTCGGGCGGCAAGCTGCTTGTGTCTGCGAGACCGGTCATGCCGTTGGCGCGCAGCCATTTGCTGTCGTGCGGACGCAATGTCTCGCCGACGGCAAAGCGCACGAGTCCCGCGCAGTCGCGCTGCGTCCAGCGCGGCGTCGGGCCGCGGCGCATCTGCTGATCGACGATGCGCGCGAACCAGGCACGAAACGCGGCGGATTGCTGCGCACTAAGCGCGTCCGGGTCGGGCGATGTGGCGGCGAGGCTCAGCGCGTGGGCAGCGGGCGCGACGGCTGCCAGCGCGGCCAACGCAGATAGAGCGGCCATTCGCGAGAGGCAGACACGGCGCGACGCACCGCTCGCGACCGCCGCGCCCGGTTCGCTGCGCGCGTGCGCCTCGCAACGCGAGCGCATGGCGCCTGCTGCACGAAGGCGGCGCACTTAATCGCCCTCGGTGCCGGGCTGATCCGCGGGTGCGTCCGCAGCGGCGTTCTCCGCGCCGGCATCGCTCTTCGCACGGTCGAACCACCACTGAACCGGCACCCAGCCGGTCGAGCCAGGCAAGGTCTGCGGCAACGTCAACGAAAGCGGCGGATAGTGCGCGAGCGCGCGCAGCTTCGGCGTCAGATGGGTGCGCGCCGCGTTGCGGAACACCGCCTCCTGATCCGCCGGCAACGCGGCGCCTGCTTCCCGTTCGATCAGCGCGGCAGCCGACGCAGGCGAGAGCGTGAGGATCGTGCGCGGCAAACGCTCGGGCGCAAGCGTATCGGCGAGCGCCGGATAACGCTTGTCGAGCACGGCGAGCGTGTCGTCGACGAGACGCGCGTCGGGCGAGAAGATCACGTAGCCGTGGGCGAGCGCGAGCGTCACCGGGAAATAGCGTTCCGCCGACAACTGCGACGCAAACGACGCCTTGCTGCTTATTGCCGTGCCCGAACGCGCGCTGACCGGCCGCTGCCACACGGTGACGCCTGCGCCCTGCTCGCGCGTGGTGACAGGCAGGCGCCGATAGCCCGCCTCGTTGCCGTCCGCTTTCGCGGCCTTGGCTTCATAGGCGCCGATCACTTCGCCGAACGTTTTGCCGAGCGCGGTCTTGAGTGCCGCGATAGACGCACCGTCCTGCGCCTTCACACGGGCGATGAACACCGGCGCGACCAGCGTGGACTTCGCGTACCAGCACACCGCGGCCGGGCCCGCCAGGCCGTCGCCGATGGCGCCGGCTGCATCGCCGCCCTCCGCGACCTTGCCCAACAGCGCCGACGCCTCTTTCCAGTCCACCGGCAAGCTCGTGCACGCCGCGGCGTTGGCGGGCAGCGCGCGCCACAAGTCCGCGCCGTTCCATTGCTGCGGCAGCTTGCCGGGCTCGATGAGCGCCGAGGTCCGCCAGGCGGCCGCAGCGTTGCCGTTCGGCGAAAAATCGAAACGCAAGGCGTCGATGCCCGAAAAGAACGCCTGATAACCGAACGACAGGTAATTCGCCGACACCACGAGGCGATGGCCCTTCGGCGCGTCTGTGGCGTCGAGGCCATAGGCGCGCGCCGCACCGTCATGACCCGACGCCAGCATGTCGGACACGGCATCGGCGCGTTCGCCCAGCAGGCCGCCTTTTTCGTCGAGCAGCACGCCGGGCGCCGACAAGACGACTAAGCGATCTTCTTTTGTCGCGAACAGCAGCGTGCGGCCCACGGCGAGTTTCAATGCATAAACCGGCACGTCGCCCGAAAGCTTGGCGATCTGGCTCAACTGCGTGTCGCTGGCGGCGACGTTGCCGATGCCTTGCAGCAGTTTGGCGAGACCGTTGCGGCGTACCGAGAGCACCCAGTAACCGAGGCGGCCGTCCGGCGAGCGCCACAGCAGCACATGCGCGGGCTCGTCGAACACGCGGCGAACCAGTTCGTCGCGCCAGTCGAGCTGATGTTCGAATGCAAGCCGCCGCAGCGCGCCTTCCGCGGAAAGCCGTGTATTCGCCGATTCGTAATAGTCGACGAAGTCCTGGGTGAGCACGTCGTGAAGCAGCGGCACGCGCAGCATGTCGCGCGGCAGGCGCGAGAGCGCCTCGCTGTCGATGACGGCGTCCGGATGATGAATGTCGAGAACGACCTCGCCGTTATCGGCCGCCTTGCGATGCGCGAATGGACGCCAGACCGCCTGAATGACGACGGCGGCCACGATAAGCAGCCCGGCCACGAGGATTGCAATCTTTTTACGCGACATCTTCATCTGATTTTTTCTGGTTCGATGCGACGATATTAACGTTGATGCCGGCCGGATTAAGCTGCCGTGACCGATCGCTGAAGGCAGCGATGATAACCGATATTTTTAACCGCAAACCAGTCCGAATTGAATTTAACGAATCGGCGACGTTTTCCCGATGCAGTGTAGGAATCTCACGCTTGATTAATACAGCGGAACGTGTTCCTCGACTCTTCTGAGTTCACGCGAATTAAACATCAAGCGGCTAGGCGTCAAGCTGGCGCACGCGTGAGCGCATGATTCCATGGAACGCGGCAATTCATTATGCACATAAAAAGGTGCAGTCCGGCAGACTCGCAGCTTAATATGGATATGTTCCTACGCGATGGGCGGCAATATCCCCTGAATTACGCACGCAGGCCTATCGACACCGCGTCTTTTCATCAAGCGCGGTGTTTTATTTCAGCCATATGGTTTCGGCGATTGCGTGCATCGTCGAATATTCGTCACGCCTCTTTTGCCTGGCGGCCGCGAATTGCAGAGCAAGAGTCGGAGTGCGCGCACTGAAAGACGCGCTTACACTGAATCATCATTGAAAGAACATGGATGGAGTGACTCATGAACACGGTGGCGAACGAACCTCGCACGCGGCCGCAGCACCGCGCCGCCGCTCACGCGCTGACGGCGCGCATAGCACAGATCGACTGGTTCAACGTCGAGGAAGAACTGAACGGCTATGGCTGCGCAATGTTGCGCGGGCTGCTCGGCGCAGGCGAATGCGACGCGCTTGCCGCGCTATACCCGCGCGACGAGCTTTATCGCAGCCGCGTGGTGATGGCGCGGCAAGGCTTCGGGCGCGGCGAATACAAGTACTTCGCGTATCCGCTGCCTGCGTTGATTGCGGATTTGCGCCGCGAGCTTTATCCGCATCTGGTGCCGGTGGCGAACCGCTGGAACGAGGCGATGGGCATCGACGTGCGTTATCCGGCGGCGCACGCGGCGTTTATCGAACGCTGCCATGCCGCCGGCCAGACGCGCCCGACACCGCTCATCCTCCAATACGCAACCGACGACTACAACTGCCTGCACCAGGATCTTTACGGCGAGCATGTGTTCCCGCTGCAGGTTGCGATCCTGCTCTCGGAGCCCGGCGAGGATTTCACGGGCGGCGAATTCGTCATGACCGAGCAGCGTCCGCGCATGCAGTCACGTACCGAGGTGGTGCCCCTGCGCAAGGGCGACGCTGTGGTATTCGCGGTTCATCATCGGCCGGTGCAGGGCACGCGCGGCGCGTATCGCGTGAATTTGCGACACGGAGTGAGCCGGTTGCGCTCAGGGCGGCGGCATACGTTGGGGATTATTTTTCATGATGCGAGTTGAGGGCTTTGCACCAACCCGCCGCGCTCCACGATCGCCCCGAACAACAGCCCGATCGTCGTCCACATGATGGCCTGCATGCCAAGCGCGGCCACGCGGAATTTCCACAGCAGCGCGGCCGGAAAACCGGCCGGCACTTCGTCGATAACCGGCATCGACATTTGCACGCCGGCAATGATCGCGACAAACACGAGTCCACCGACGATCGAACCATTCCATGCGCCGAATTTCAGCACCGCCCGCCGCCGAACCTGCAGCGAAAACACCAGCGCGGCCAGCGAGATGGCGATCATCAGAAAGAACAAGCCCGTGCGCATTCCGATGGTCCCCGGCTCGCCGACGGCAGGCGGGTTCGCCGGGTACTTGATGTTCGGCACGATCACCAGCGCGACGAAAGCGCCGAGCGCGAGCCACGCCGACAACGCGCGCGCGCTCATCGCGCCGACTCGCCCATACGCGTAGGCAAACACCAACGAGAACAATCCGCCGAACGCCGCGCCGTAGACGACCACCCCGGTCAGCAGTCCCCAGCCGGCTTGCGTCTCGCGGCTGACAAGCTCCCCATGCGCATGCTCGGGCGCGCTGGCGTGCTCATCCACGGGCTGATCCGCAGCGTCGTTCGCGTGTTCATGCTCGTGCGCGGCGCCGCCCGAGGCGCCCGCATTTTCCTCGATAGCAATGGCCTGATTGACCTGCGGCTCACCCGCCACTCTCGCGAATGCGAACGTGAGCAGCCCCGCGGCGATGCCTGCGAGCATGCCGCGCAACAACAACTTACCGACCATGTTCTGCTCCGTTAGTGGCAGGGAAAGCCGAGCAGATGGCGGCCGTCGTGCACGAACTCATGCACGTACATGCCGGGGAAGATCGAGGTAGCGCCCTGTTCCGCGCCGACAAAATACAGCGCGAGCAACAACAGCAATCCGCCGAACACGGCCCAAGGCAACAGTTCGCGCAACGGAATCGGCGTGGGCTGAATAGCGGGCTGGCTGGCGGGATCGAAAACAGCTTCGGTCATGATGAACATCTCCTGGGGTAACGCGCCCCGTAGTCGATTGCAAAGGAATGCTGCGAAGCTCAGGTCTGGCTTTCGGCTTGCGATGCCGATTACAGTGGCGCGACCGCGCCGGGCTCTCACCGGCTTCCGCGCCTCGCAGTGCGGCTATTCTACGCGCTAAACTTCGACGCCACGCTATCGCGGCGCCTGCGCGAGCACTTTTTCACGGATCCGAAGCATGAACCTACGGCTGTTGCTGATCAGCCATGCACCGACCGCGGCCATGCGCGTGGGCCGCTTTCCCGCCGACGATCCGCTCGACGCCCGCGGCCTCGCGGCAGCGACCGCCGCGCGCACGAGCCTGAACCCGAGCCTGAAATTTTCCGACGATGCAACCACCTTCGTCAGCCCCGCGCTTTGCGCACGAGAAACATCGACGGCACTCGGCCTGATCGCGCAGACGGACGCAGCACTCGCAGATATCGCCTATGGCAACTGGCGCGGCCAACGCCTGAACGAGGTCGCGGCACGCACGCCCGACGCGCTCGCGGCCTGGACGCGCTATCCCGATGCCGCGCCTCACGGCGGCGAGTCGTTCAGTCAGGTGGTGACGCGGATCGGCAGGTGGCTCGACGCGCTCGCAGCGACGCCAGACAACGCGTCGGCCGACGAGCGCCATGTCGTCGCCGTCACGCACGCGCCGGTGATTCGCGCGGCTATCGTGCATGTGCTCGGCGCGTCGCCGGCCATCTTTTCCCGCATCGAAATCGCGCCGCTCGCGGTCGTCGAACTCCAGCATTCGCGGCAGCGCGGCTGGAGCTGGTGGCCGGCGTCGTCGTAAGGCGGGTTGCAAGTGCAACGCTACTTGCCCGATACCGACAGCCGCAGCTTGCCTGAACCGGCAGGCGTCAAGGTGATTTCCGTGCGCTTGCCCGGCGCGCCGAGATAAAAGTGCTGACGTCCCGGCGAATTCTGATCGTGCGTCGCGTCCGGCAAGCATGAGGCAATGTCTGCGGCGACGGCCTGCAAGGCATCCGCCGTCGAACCCGAATCGCGATGCGGCGTCCACATGCACTGATAGCTGCCCCGCGCGGCGGAGCACTGCGCGTCGTCGCCATAGGGTTCGGCGACGCCTTTGCCGTCGTCCGCGGTGAGCGAGGCGAACCCGCCGGGCGCGGCCGCCACAATCCGTTTCAGCGATGCACAGGGGCTCGGCGAATCATCGGCATAGGCGGCGCAGGGTGCAAAGCCGCCGAGCGACGCGACGGCAAGCGTGGTAACGAATAGCGGCTTGAGCTTCATGTCGGCGGGCGCTTTGAAGGTGGCAGATGCTCACGGCAAGAGCACGCTTCGTGCCCTTCCCGGCGGCGCCAGCCCGCGCCGCCCACCGATAGGCATGCAACTTGCATCCTCGCGATACCGGCTGACTGACCTTCAGTCCATCACCTGATGCCACAACCACCGCTATGTCAAAAGCCAATCACACGACTGACCGCCTTCGCTCGGGAATCGACGGAATCGATGACGTCCTGGGAGGCGGTTTTACGCCGCACCGCATGTATCTCGTGGAAGGCGCGCCCGGCACGGGTAAAACTACGCTGGCCTTGCAATTTTTACTTAAAGGCGTCGAGGAAGGCCAAACCGGTCTGTACATTACGCTCTCGGAGACGCGCTCGGAGCTGATCTCGGTCGCCGACAGCCACGGCTGGGACCTGAGCCAGTTCCATATTCTCGAGCTGCTGTCCGACGAGGGGCTCGATCCGCAATTCGAGCAATCGGTGCTGCATCCCGCGGAGGTCGAGCTGGGCGAAACGGTGCGCAACGTGATCAGGCAAGTCGACGAAATCAAACCCGCGCGCATCGTCCTCGACAGTTTGTCGGAATTGCGCCTGCTGTCGCAGAACGCGCTGCGCTACCGGCGGCAGATTCTTGCCCTCAAGCGCTATTTCGCCACGCGCGAGTGCACCGTGCTGCTGCTCGACGACAACACCTCGGATCCGTCGGACATTCAGTTGCATAGCATCGCGCACGGCGTGATCACGCTCGATAACCTCGTGCACGACTACGGCGGCAACCGGCGCCGCGTGCGCATCGCCAAGATGCGCGGCATCAAGTTTCGCGAGGGCTATCACGACTTCTCGCTCGACACGGGCGGCATCAAGGTCTATCCACGCCTTGTCGCCGCGGAGCATCACGCCGAATTCGATACGGCGTTGATGAGCACCGGCACGCCGGGCCTCGACGTGCTGCTCGGCGGCGGCCTGATTCCGGGCACCAATGCGCTGATCGTGGGTCCTTCGGGCGTCGGCAAAACCACCACGGTCGTCTCATGTCTGATTGCGGCTCTTCAACGAGGCGAGCGCTGCGTCTATTACGTATTCGACGAAACGCTCGTCACGCTGATCGCGCGGTGCGCGACGGTCGGCATGAATCTGCAGCCCTATGTGGATAGCGGCTTGCTCACGCTGCGCCAGATCGACCCGGCCGAAATCTCGCCGGGCGAATTCGCGACCGATGTGCGCGTCTCGGTCGAACAAAGGGGCGTGAGATACGTCGCGATCGACAGCCTGAACGCCTACCTGCAAGCCATGCCGGGCGAGCGCTACCTGCTGCTGCAGATGCACGAACTGCTCGGCTATCTCAACCAGCAAGGCATCATCACCATGCTGGTGCTCGGGCAGCACGGCATTATCGGCGAGGTTCAAAGCGATATCGACATCAGCTATCTCAGCGACGTCGTCATCCTGTTCCGTTACTTCGAGCATCACGGCGAAGTCCTGACCGCCGTGACTGCCGTGAAGAGTCGTGCCAATGCCCACGAGCGTTCCATCCGCCAGTTCAGGCTGACAGAGACCGGCGTCGAGGTGGGCGAAGCGCTGCGCGATTTCGAAGGCGTGCTCTCGGGGCTGCCCGCCTATCGCGGCAGCACCGCGCTGCTCGGCGCGACCGACCACGTCATCGACGCATCGCGGCAGTAAGCTCATGGAGCAACGCGTTCTGATCCTCGCGCCGTTTGGCCGCGACGCCGATGTCATTGCCGAAGTCCTGAACAAGGACAACCGGGTATGCGTCGTCTGCCGCGATGCCGACGCGCTGACTGAAGCGCTCGACGCCGGCGCGGGCAGTGCGCTGATCGCCGAAGAAGCGCTCGCCGACAAACACGCGACGCGTCTTTTCGACTGGCTCGAAAACCAGCCGGCGTGGTCCGACTTTCCCTTCATTCTGCTCGCGGCGGCCGGCATCGGGCATCGCTCGGCGCGCGGGATCGAAGTGCTGGAGCGGCTCGGCAATGTCGTCGTTCTCGAACGGCCGCTCAACTCGGAGACGCTGCGGCGCGCGGTCGCCTCGGGGCTGCGGGCGCGCGCCCGCCAATACGAATCGCGCCGCCATCTCGCCGAGCGCATCGAGGCGCAGGAAGCGTTAGTCCAACTAAACGATTCGCTCGAAAGCAGGATCGCCGAGCGCACTCATGAGCTCGCCTCAGCCAACAACCGGCTGATGATGGAAATCCACGAGCGCGCAAAAGTGCAGGCCGTGCTCGTGCAGTCGCAGAAAATGGAAGCACTCGGTCAGCTCACCGGCGGCATCGCGCACGACTTCAACAATCTGCTGAACGTCATCATGGTCAACTCCGAGTTGATTGCGCGCGTGAGCGGCGACGAGCGCATTCGCGGCATGGCGGCGACCGTCAAGCGCGCGACCGAACGCGGCGCGAAACTGACGGGCCAGTTGCTCACTTTCTCGCGCAACAGCAACCTCGACCTGAAGGCCGTGGACGTCGTCGCCTTGCTGCAAGGCATGCGCGACATCATCACCGTGTCGCTCGGATCCGGCATCAGCTACAGCAATGAATTCGAAAGCGACGAGATGTGGACGCAGGCCGACGCGAACCAGCTGGAGCTTGCCGTGCTGAATCTCGCGATCAACGCACGCGACGCCATGCCCGGCGGCGGCCAGCTGAGCGTGCGCGTGAAGGAACGCCCCGCGCCGGATCAAACCCTCGCCGAGGGCCGCTATGTCGTGATCGAGGTCGCCGACACCGGCTCGGGCATACCGCCCGACATCGTGACGCGCGTGTTCGATCCGTTCTTTACGACGAAGCCGATCGGCAAAGGAACCGGACTCGGCTTGAGCCAGGTCTACGGCATCGCGCGCCAGGCGGGCGGCACCGCACGGCTCGTGAGCGAGGAAGGCGTCGGCACCACGGTCGAACTGTGGCTGCCGCAGCGCGACCGCGCCGCCCCACAAAATGCCGAGGTCTTCGATACCGAGGCGAACGCTGTCGGCGAAAAACGCGTGCTCGTGATCGAAGACGACAGCGAAGTACGCGCCATGCTCGTGGAGTCGCTGAAAATGCTCGGCTACAACGTGACGGAAGCCGCCGACGGGCGCGCCGGCCTGAACCGTCTCGAAGACGACAACCCGGACCTGCTGATGGTCGACTTCGCGATGCCCGGCATGAACGGTATCGACGTCATCGCGGAAGCGCGCAAGATGCGCCGCGATCTGCCGGTGATTCTCGCAACCGGTTACGCCGACGTCGACATTTCCGGTCTTGCGGTGGAACGCTGCACGGTATTGCGCAAACCGTTTCAGCTCGACGATCTCGCGCGAACCATCCGGCTCGGACTGGTTGCCTGAAATACTTGCTTCATCCGGCGCCGCCAAAAAATTTCCAATTCGATAGTTTGCTAACGATTGTTTTGGAAATACAATACCGGCCATGACGAATCTCGACGCCTTACGCCGCAAAGTCAGCAGCACGCTCGTGATTGCTGCCCGCAAGTGGCGGCGCACGAGTCATGGCGTGCTGTCCGCATTTAACGTGTCGGAGGCCTGCGCCACGCCGCTGCTGACGGCGAGCCGGCTTGGCGAAGCGGTCCGTCAGGTCACGCTGGCCGATTACATCGGCATTGAAGGGCCCTCGCTTGTGCGTCTGCTCGACCAGTTGTGCGCCGCGGGCCTCATGCGCCGCGACGAAGACCCCGCGGACCGGCGCGCCAAAACCGTGGTGCTGACCAAAGAAGGCCGAGCCGTGACGCAGAAAATGGAAGAAGAGCTCGTCACACTGCGTGCACAGGCGCTCAAAGGCATTTCACGCAGCGACCTCGAAGCCACCTTGCGCGTGCTGTCCGCGTTCACCGCTGATTCTGCGCAAGAGCCGCAAGCCGTGAGTACGGCGCGTGCCGCAAAGCAGAGCCCCTCCACGAAGTCAGCAAAAGCACAACGCGCGAAGCCGCGTCGCGCCACGCCTGAGGACCGGCGTAACGCGCCATGATCTACCCCTCCGCTCGCGACTGGCTCTTTTCGGTCAAGACTTTTGCCGCCGCGATGATCGCGCTGTACATCGGCCTCGCGCTTGAATTGCCGCGTCCCTACTGGGCGATGGCCACGGTGTATATCGTGTCGAATCCGTTCGTCGGCGCCACACGCTCGAAAGCGATTTATCGTGCGCTCGGCACCGTGCTCGGCGCGTCGGCGGCCGTGCTGCTGGTGCCGCCCTTCGTCGAATCGCCTTATCTGTTCAGCGTGGTCCTCGCGCTCTGGGTCGGCACGCTGCTTTTTCTCGCCATGTCCGACCGCACCGCGCGCAGCTACGTGTTCCTGCTCGCGAGCTATACGATGCCGATCATCGCGCTACCCGCCGTGACGAACCCCACGGGCGTGTTCGATCTTGCCGTGAGCCGCACGGAGGAGATCACGCTCGGCATTGTCTGCGCGAGCATTGTCGGCAGTGTGCTGTTTCCGAGCCGGCTCGCGCCGACCATCATCGAACGGACCGATGCGTGGTTTCGCGACGCCGCCTTTTACTCGACGGAAACGCTGTCGGGGCGCATTGCCGGCGCGGCGATTTCCGGTGCGCGGCAGCGGCTCGCGGCCACCATCAACGGTCTCGAGTTACTGCTGAGCCAGCTCGCGTACGATCACACGCGCCCCGACCTGCTCACGCGCGCGCACGAACTTCGCGGACGCATGCAACTGCTGCTGCCGCTCATGTCGGCGCTGGCCGATCCGCTCATCGCGCTCTATAACAGCGGCAGCCACAAGTGGCCGGAAGGGCTCGAAGCACTGCTCGCGGATATCGTCAAATGGTTCAATGCGCCGCTGCCGGCCGCGAGCGCGGGCTATCATCCCGACCCCGCCGCGAACGCGCTGCGCGAGCGTGTTGCCGCGATGCAGCCGCCGCCCGCCGCGCTCACCACGTGGGAGGGCGCGCTGCTGTCCAGCGCGCTGTGGCGCATGAAGCAGGTGATCGACGTATGGCAGGACTGCCGCTCGCTGCGCATCATCATCACGCGTGAAGAAGGCTTCTGGCGGCCGCGTTTTCGTCATTGGCGGCTTGGCGGCACAGAACGTTTCTACGATCGCGGCATGATGCTGTTTTCCACCGGCTCCACCGCAGCAGCCGTGATTCTCGCGTGCAGTTTGTGGATCGGCTCGGGCTGGGCGGATGGCGCCAGCGCCGTGACACTCGCCGCGGTCGCGTGCTGCTTCTTCGCCGCACTCGACGAACCCGCGCCGATGGTGTTCCGCTTCTTCGTTGCAACCGCTATCAGCGTGGTCGCGGCAGGCGTGTATCTGTTCGCCGTCTTGCCGCACGTGCATGACTTCCCGATGCTGGTGATTCTGTTCGCCGCGCCGTTCATTCTGGTCGGCACGCTGATTCCGCGCCCGCAGTTCAATATGGTCACAGTGCTCGTCGCCGTGAACACCGCGACATTCATCAGCATTCAGGACGCTTACGACGCGAACTTCCTGACCTTCCTGAACAGCAATCTCGCGGGTCTCGCAGGGCTGCTCTACGCCTATGTGTGGACTCGTGTGACGCGTCCGTTCGGCGCAGAACTCGCGGCGGCTCGTCTGTTGCGCTCGAGCTGGAGCGACGTCGCCTTGACCGCGTCCACGCGACCCATCGAAGACCCGCGCAATCACGCGGCGCGCATGCTCGACCGGCTGATGCAGCTGATTCCGCGGCTCGGCGCGACCGACGACCATCGTCATCCTTCTATCGAAAGCTTTCGCGATCTGCGTATCGCGTTCAACTCCATCGACCTGCGCCGGCTCACGCGCAAGCTGGGCGGCGAAGCGCCGGCCGCGATCGAGCAGGTGCTCGACGACGTACGCGCCTATTACGAAAGCTGCGTGAACCGTCGCATGCGCGAGCCGGTGCCGAGGAGCCTCATGTCGTCGATCGATTCAGCCGTCGCGCGCGTCACCGCACAAGGGCTCGCGAATGCCGGCGCGCCGAGCGCGGCCTCGCAGACTTCGGCACGCCATTTGCGCGACGCGCTGCATGCGTTGATCGGCTTGCGTCTGTCGCTCTTTCCCGCCACGCTGCAAGCAGTCGCGCCGCCCGCACGCGAGGCGGGTGCCTGATGCGCGGCCCAACCCCTTTGCCCCGTTCCCGCGATGATCGGTGAAATCGATATCTTCGGCGTATTCGTGCCGGCCGTGCTGGTGCTGATGCTGGTCGCCTACCTGATCAACCTCGCCATCCGCGCGGTGCTCGCGCGCGTCGGCTTTTATCGCTTCGTGTGGCATCGCTCCATCTTCGATCTCGGCATCTATGTACTGGTGCTGGGCCTTGTCGTCGTCGTTTCGCACAGACTCGTTTCGTGAAATCAACGTGAAAAAAACCTGGTTCTCCGTCGGTCAGATCCTGCTGACCCTGATCGTCGTCGTGATTGCGGCGCTCGTGCTGTGGAAACTGGTCGGCTACTACATGTTCGCGCCATGGACTCGCGACGGGCATGTGCGCGCCGACGTGATTCAGGTCGCGCCCGATGTCTCGGGACTGATCTCGTCGGTTGAAGTCGTGGACAACCAGCAGGTGAAGCACGGCCAGGTGCTGTTCGTCATCGATCAGGCGCGTTATGCGCTTGCGCTGCGTCAGGCGCAGGCCACGGCGCAGCAACGCCGCGCCACGCTCGACCAGGCGCGGCGCGAAGACGCGCGCAATCGCAAGCTCGGCAATCTCGTCGCCGCCGAAGTCGCCGAAGAGAGCCGCTCGCGCGTCGATCAGGCGGAAGCGGCACTGGCCGACGCGAATGTCGCCGTCGACACCGCCAGGCTGAACCTGCAACGCTCGACGATCGTGAGCCCCGTCGACGGTTATCTGAACGACCGTGCGCCGCGTGCCGGCGAATTCGTGGCGGCGGGACGCGCGGTGCTTTCCGTGGTGGACATGCATTCGTTTCGCGTCGACGGCTACTTCGAAGAGACGAAGCTCGGCGGTATCGAGATCGGCCAACCGGTGGACATCAGCGTCATGGGCGAGCCTCACGTGCTGCGCGGCCACGTGCAGAGCATCGTGGCGGGTATCGAGGACCGCGACCGCACACAGGGCACCAATCTGCTGCCGAACGTGAATCCGGCCTTCAGCTGGGTACGGCTCGCCCAGCGCATTCCGGTGCGCGTCGCGCTCGACGAAGTGCCCGCTGATTTCCGCCTGATCGCGGGGCGCACCGCGACCGTGTCGGTGCGCGAAGCCGGGAAGCCGCGGGCGTCGCATGCGGCGGGCGCTTCCTATGCTTCGGGGGCTTCGGGGGCCGCCGCGGCACAACCCGCGCCCGCTGCCATCGCTTCGGGCGCCTCGCAATGAAACTGCCGCGCCGCATGCCGTCCCTGCCGTCTCCCACCGCGAGCGCACTCGCACTCGCCCTGCTGCCGCTCGCCGCGCTGCTCAACGGCTGCATGAATGTCGGCCCGAATTATTCGCTGCCGAAAGACGCCCTCGTCAACGCGCCGCTCGCCAATGCGCCCATCGAAGGCGCCGACGCCGCGCTCACCACGCGCGCCAATGTGCCGGCCGTGTGGTGGAAGCTATACGACGATCCGGTCCTGAACAGTCTCGTCGACGAAGCACTGCAATCCAATACCGACCTGCGCGTGGCCGCCGCGAATCTCGCGCGCTCGCGCGAGGCGCTCGGCGTCGCGCAGGCGCAAGGCGGGTTCTCCGGCAAGGCATCGGCGGCTTTCCAGCGCGCGCAGGAATCGGGCGAACAATACTTGCTGACCGAGAAATTGCCGGTTGTGAACGAAGGCGACGTCGGCATCAGCGTCGCCTATGAGATCGATTTGTTCGGCAAGCTGCGGCGCGGCGTGGAAGCGGCCCAGGCCGACGCCGAAGCAGTGCAGGCCGCGGGCGATCTCGCGCGAATCACAGTGGTCGCCGATGTGGTGCGCGCCTACGTCGAACAATGTTCTGCCGCCGAGGAGCTGAAAATCGCGCAGCAATCGCTCGCGTTGCAAAAGCAGCGCGTGGATGTATCGCGGCGCCTGCGTGACGCGGGCCGCGGCAATCAGACCGAAGTCACGCGCGGGCAAACGCAGGTGGATACCTTGTCAGCGGATATTCCGCGTTACACCGCGCGCCGCAAGATCGCGCAGTACCGGCTCGCGGCGCTGCTCGCGCGCGCGCCGTCCGACTTGCCGCCCGCCGCTCTCGCCTGCGAAAAGCTGCCGCAGATCAGGCAGCCCATTCCCGTCGGCGACGGCGCCGCACTGCTCAAGCGCCGGCCCGACGTGCGCGAGGCCGAGCGTCAACTGGCGGCTTCCACGGCGCGCATCGGCGTGGCGACCGGCGCGCTGTATCCCACGGTGAGTATCGGCGCCTCGGCGGGTTTAACGGGCGTGCTCGAAGATCTCGGCACCTCGCCCACCGCGCGTTGGGGCTTCGGTCCGCTCATCAGTTGGACTTTTCCTGCGAACGGCGCGCGCGGCCGCGTGCGGGAAGCAGCGGCGTCGAGCCAGGTGGCGTTGGCCCGCTTCGACGGCGTCGTCTTGACCGCGTTGCGCGAAACCGAGACCAACCTCGCGACCTACGCGTCCGATTACGCTCGCGCCGAAGCGTTGCGCGCCGCGCTCAAATCGGCAGCGCAATCCGCTGACGAAACGCACCGGCTGTATCGCGCGGGCCGCGAGTCCTTCATCTCCGATCTGGACGCAACGCGCACGCTCACCTCGACGAAATCGCAGGTCGCGGCGGCCGAAGGCCAGGTGGCCATCGACCAGGTCAATCTGTTCCTCGCACTCGGCGGCGGCTGGGAACAGGATCGGCAAAGCGCGCCTGCGGCCGGCGCGCCGACAGGAGCGAGCGCAACGGCACCGACGGCGACAAGCAAAGCTCCCTAACCTCATCGCGCGATTGCTTACGTTTTATTTCTGACAAACTTTCTTTTCCCTTTCATTTACGGTTAAATACGGGCCACTCACCACACGTTACGAGGCCAACGTATGTCGTCATTCATGAAAAGCGCAGCAGCATTGGGCGGATGCATCGGCATCTTCACGGCGGTGGTGGCCGTGCTCGAGTTGCTGGCGAGCTAGGAGGCGCTTGCCCGCGAAGCGCCGGTGCATCACGCAGGCCGGCGCTTCGCCGCTTGATGAATCGCGGCGCGCACACGCGGATACGTGCCGCAACGGCACACAATATGGCTCATGGCCGCGTCGATATCGGCGTCGGTCGGATGCGGCTTCTCCTTCAGCAGCGCGCAAGCAGCCATCAGTTGCGCGCTTTGACAGTAGCCGCACTGCACCACGTCGAGATCAATCCACGCTGCTTTCAACGCTTGGGCTTCTGCGCCTTGCAGTCCTTCTATCGTCGTGATCTTCTGCGTATTCAAATCCGACATGGATATCTGACACGACAGAAACGGCTTGTCGTTCAGATGCACCGTGCACGCCCCGCAAATGCCGACGCCGCAGCCGAACTTCGTACCCGTCATGCCGAGTTCGCAACGCAGCACCCACAGTAGCGGCATATCGGGCTCCACTTGCACCGCCACGGCCTGTCCGTTGATGTTCAGCGATCCCATCTGCGCCTCCCGCTTTATGTGAGTTTCAGGGGCAGCGCGCGCAGGCGCTTGCCCGTGAGTGCGAAAACGGCATTGGCTACGGCGGGCGCAATCGGCGGCACGCCAGGTTCGCCGACGCCTTGCGGATGCAACTGACTCGGCATGATGTCGACGTCGATCACCGGGCAATCGTTGATGCGCACCACCGGAAAGTCGACGAAGTTCTTCTGCTCGACCTGGCCGTTCACAATCGTGATTTCGTCCTGCAATGCGGCGGAAAGCCCAAACACGATGCCGCTCTCCATCTGCTGACGAATCAGATTCGGGTTCACCGGCAAGCCGCAATCGATCACGCAGATCACGCGATGCACGCGGATCCGGCTGCCGGGGCCAATGGACACTTCCGCCACTTGCGCGACGACGCTGCCAAATGCCTCGTGAAGCGCGACGCCGCGCGCACGCGGAGCGCCGTCGGCGGCATGCGTCAACGGATGCTGCCAATCTGACAGCACCGCCGCTCGCTGCAACACAGCCAGATGCCGCGGATGCTGCGCGAGCAGCGCCGCGCGAAACGCGATCGGATCCTGTTCGGTTGCCGCGGCGAGTTCATCGGTAAAACTCTCGGTGAAGAAGGCTTGATGCGAGTGGCCGACCGAGCGCCAGAAACCGACCGGCACCGGCAAGTCCACGATCTTGTGCGCAACGCGCGCCGCGGGCCACTCGTACGGCTGATCGAATGCGCCTTCCACCGTGGTCTTGTCGAGCGGCATGCGCGGTGCGCCGTAATAGCGCGCGAGCGCGTCGGGCACGATCGCCTGGCTCGCGGACGCGCTGTGCCACGCCACGAGGTTGCCGTTGCTGTCGAAGCCTGCCTTGAGCCGCGCTACGCAGGCCGGCCGATAGAAATCGTGCGTGAAGTCCTGCGCGCGCGACCAGAGCGTTTGCACGGGGCGGCCACCCGCCTCACGCGCAATCGCCGCAGCCTGCGCGATGTAATCGAGTTCGAGGCGCCGTCCGAATGCGCCGCCGAGCAACTGCGTATGCACCTGGACCTTGTCGTCGTCGAGATGCAGCACGTTGGCCACGTGATGTCGCGCGAGCGCAGGCATCTGCGTCGACACCCAGACATTCGCCGCGCCGTCCGCGACCTGCACGGTGCAGTTAAGCGGCTCGACCGCGCCATGCGCCAGATACGGCGCGTGATACTCAGCGGCGATGGTGCGCGCCGCGCCGTTCAGCGCGTCGTTGACCTCGCCGCGACGGTAGTACGCGTGGCCGTCGCCGTCGTCGAGTGCGAGCGCGAGGCGGCGCTCCACTTCGGCGCTCGACAGCGAAGCCGCGGCGCCGTGCGTCCAGTTCACCTTGATCGCGTCGACGGCGTTCATCGCGCGAAACGGGTTGTCCGCGATCACGGCGACGCCGCCCGTGCCGCCCGCATACGGCGCGAAAGCAAGCGCCTTGACGAAGCCGCGCATGGCCCGCGCCGCTGCCGCATCGAAGCTCGCGACCGTGCCGCCGAGCGTCGGGCACATCACGACGCTTGCGTACAGCAGGCCGTCCGGCAACGCATCGATGCCGAAGCGCGCGGTGCCGTTGATCTTCGACGCCGCCTCGACGCGCCGCAGCGGTTTGCCGATCAGCTTGAAACTGGCGGGATCTTTTAACGTGACCTTGCGCGGCAGCGCCTGCTGCGCGGCCATCGACGACAACTCGCCAAAGCTCGCCTTATGTCCCGATGGATGCACGACGTAGCTGCTTTCCGCGACGCACTCGCCGGGCGGCACATGCCATTGCGCAGCGGCGGCAGCAATCAACATCGCGCGCGCCGAGGCACCGGCCTCACGCATAGGAGTCCATAAATCATTGATGCTCGACGAGCCGCCCGTCATCATCGTGCCGGCTTCGCGCACGACTTTGCGCGTGTACCAGACCACCGCGCGCTTCGTGATGCTGTCGTGATCGGGGCGAAACGGCAGATCGTCAACAACGTTTTGCACGCTGTTATAGATGTTGTCGATCGGCGCCTCTTCGACGCGCACGCGCGACCAGTCGGCGTCCAGTTCCTCAGCAAGCAGCATGGCGAGACCGGTGTGCACGCCCTGCCCCATCTCCGCCTTGCAGACCACGACGGTCACGGTATTGTCCGCGGCGATCTTGACCCAGCCATTGAGCGCCGTTTGGGTGCCTTCCAGTGGCAAGGGCGCACTGGTCGTGAGGCGCTGCCGCGCGGGCAACACGGACCAGCCGACCAGCAACGCGCCCACCGCGCCGGCACCGCCGATGACGAAGGTTCTGCGCTTCATGATAATGGCCCGCCCCGCTTGCCCGCCGCTAACACGCATTGGGGGCGCGATTCGCGCCCTGCGTTCCCCACGCAATATTAGTAAGACGGAGGAACGCGCGCGGACTTAAATTCGTCGGACGAGGCCGTATGCGCGCGGGGCGGGCGCGCTAGCAAAGTCAGCCGGGGGTGCCCGAGTCGTGAGGCGTTTCATTAAATGGCTGCACGCCCCGCATTATTCGTCTGAGCTATCTGCGGTTGGACCCAGACATCACGTCGATCCACACTGCCAGCACGAGAATGCCGCCCTTCACAATCATCTGCCAATAGGCGTCGACGTCGAGCATCGACATGCCGTTGTCGAGGCTTGCCATGACCAGTGCGCCGATCAAGGCGCCATAGACCGTGCCCGAGCCGCCGCGCATCGACGTGCCGCCGATAAAGCACGCGGCAATCGCGTCGAGTTCGCCCATCGAGCCCGCGGACGGCGAACCCGCGGCAAGGCGCGCGGTGTTCACGATGCCGGCGAACGCGCACATCAAGCCCATCAGCGCAAAAATGACGAGCTTCACACGATCCGTGTTGACGCCCGAGAGGCGCGTCGCTTCCAGATTCGAACCCACCGCGTAGATGCGGCGGCCAAACACGGTCTGCGTGGCAATCCAGGTGAAGATACCGAGCAGCGCGAGCAGCAGCAACACAGGCACCGGAATGCCGCCATAGCGATCCAGCGTCGCGACGAAGCCCGCGAGAATCGCGCCCGCGCCGACCACTTTGGCGACGTCCTGCCAGATCGGCACCACGCTCAACTGATAGCGCTCGCGATTGCGGCGCTGACGTATCGTGAGAAACGCGAGCAGCAGAAACAGCACCACCGCGAGCGTATCGCCGGCGAGTTTCGGCAGATAGCCCTGACCCACGAACACGAAACTGTCGGACACCGGTGCGATAGTCGACCCGCCTGTCACGCCAAGCAGAATGCCGCGATACGCGAGCATGCCGCCAAGGCCGACAATGAACGAAGGCACTCGCCGGTAGGTCGACCACCATCCGTTGAAAAGGCCGATCAGTACACCCAACAACATCACAACCGGCAATGTGACGCCGATTGGCCAATGGCGGTTCACGTCGAGTATCGCGGCCACACCGCCGAGCAAGCCGAGCAGGGATCCAACCGATAGATCGATTTCGCCCGCAATGATCACGAATACCATGCCGCACGCGAGCATGCCGGTAATCGACATTTGCCGCAGCAGGTTCGACAGATTGCGCGGCGTGACAAACGCGCCGTGGGTCAGCAGCGAAAAGAAAATCCAGATCGCGGCCACGGCAATCAGCAACGCGAGAATCTTGTAGCGCGCGAACAGTTGCTGAATGCGCTGTGTGCCGCCGAATGCGCCTCGTGGCGCGGTCTCGTCGGCGCGTTGGGAAGTAACGTCGGGCGTCATGCTGCACTCGCTGCGGTAGGGTTCGGGACTCGCTGCACGGGACGGATCGCGGCGCTGAGAATGTCTTCCTGCGTGAGGCCGTCGTTGACGAAATCGCCACGCAGCTCGCCTTCGCCGATCACGAGCACGCGATCGCTCATGCCGAGCACTTCCGGCAATTCCGACGACACCATCACGATCGACATGCCGCGCTGCGCCAGTTGAAAAATGAGTTTGTAGATTTCGAATTTTGCGCCGACGTCGACACCGCGCGTGGGCTCGTCGAGTATCAGCACTTTCGGATCGGTCAGCAGCATGCGCGTCAGTACCGCCTTCTGCTGATTGCCGCCGGACAGACTCGCTATCGACAACATCGGGTGAGCCGCGCGCACGGAAAGCCGCTTCATTTCCGTGTGTATCGTGTCGAGTTCCGCTGCAGAGTCGATACGTCCACCCGATGCAAAACGCTGCAGCACCGCCAGCGTAATGTTATGGCCGACACTCAGGCCCGGCACGATGCCGTGGCGCTTACGGTCTTCCGGCACCATGCCGATGCCTGCGCGGATCGCATCGATAGGCGCGCGAATCTTGACCGGCTTGCCTTCCATGAGAACCGTCGCCTCGCTCACGCCGGGGTACGCGCCGAAAATGGCCTGCATCAACTCCGTGCGCCCGGCGCCGACCAGTCCGGCCACGCCGAGAATCTCGCCGCGCCGCAATTGGAACGACACATCGTTCACGCGCTTGCGGCGTGGATTCGTCACGTCGAAGCAGATCACGTTGCGGGCTTCGAAAATGACGTCGCCGATGGGATGCGGCTCGCGCGGAAACAGGTTCTTGATTTCGCGCCCGACCATCAGCGAGATGATGCGGTCGGTGGTGAGCGCGCGCATCGGCTCGGTGGCGACATGGCGTCCGTCGCGAATCACGCTGATCGTGTCGCAAACCGCGGCGACTTCGTCGAGCTTGTGCGAGATGTACACGCACGCCACGCCGCGCCGCTTCAGATCACGCACAATGTCCAGCAAAATCGCGATCTCGGCTGAAGTGAGCGAAGAAGACGGCTCGTCCAGAATCAGCAGTTTTGCGCGCTTGTTGAGCGCCTTGGCAATTTCTATCAGCTGCTGGTGGCCGCCGCCATAATTCATGACAGGCTGTGCGGCATTAATGCCGCTAATGCCGAGCTCGCGCAGCAATTCGTCGGCACGCTGATACATCGCGGCGTAATTCATGCGGCCGCCGGGCAGCGTGATTTCGTTGCCGAGAAAGATGTTCTCCGCCACCGACAACTCCGGCACCAGCATCAGCTCCTGATGAATGATGATAATGCCGGCGCGCTCGGTATCGCGTATGCTCGCGGCTTCCAGCGGCTTGCCTTCCCAGGTTATTTCGCCTTCCCAGGTACCGTGCGGATAGACGCCGGACAGTACTTTCATCAGCGTGGATTTGCCTGCGCCGTTTTCGCCGCACAAGCCGACGCACTCGCCCGGCGCGACCGTCAGGTCGATGCCGTCGAGTGCCTTTACGCCTGAAAACGCTTTGACGATGCCGCGCATCGTCAGTAACGGTTGCGTCATTCGCTATGCCTCGCTGCAGGGCGCGCGGGCACGCCGATACGATGCAACCGTACCGGCGTACACCGCGCGCGTTACGCTCATTGGCTCGCGAGCTGAGCCTGAGTGTAGAAGCCGTCCTTGACAACCACGTCCACATTGCTCTTCGTCAGCAACGTGGGCTGCAGCAACACCGTGTCGACCTTCTTCTTGCCGTTGTCGTATTGCGCGTTGAAGGCGGGCTTCTCGCCTTTCGCCAGCGCGACCGAGAGCTTCGCGGCTTCGCCGGCAATCAGCTTCAACGGCTTGTACACCGTCATCGTTTGCGTACCCGCAATCACGCGCTTGACCGCCGCGAGATCCGCGTCCTGGCCCGACACCGGCACCTTGCCCGCCATGTGTTGCGCGGCGAGTGCCTGGATCGCACCGCCGGCCGTACCGTCGTTCGACGCGACAATGGCGTCGATCTTGTTGTTGTTCGCGGTCAGCGCATCTTCGACAATGCGCAGCGCAGTCGACGCGCTCCACTCCGGCACCCATTGCTGACCGACAATCTTGATGTCGCCCTTGTCGATGGCCGGCTTCAATACCTTCAGTTGTCCTTCGCGCAACATCTTCGCGTTGTTGTCGGTCGGCGCGCCGCCGAGCAGGAAGTAGTTGCCTTTCGGTTGCGCCTTATACACGCCCTGTGCCTGCAATTCGCCGACCTTCTCGTTGTCGAACGAGATATAGGCATCCACGTCGGCATCCAGAATCAGGCGGTCGTATGACACCACCTTGATGCCCGCCTTTCTCGCTTCCGCCACCACGTTGCCGAGCGTCTTCGAATTGAACGGCACGATGACGATGACATCCACGCCGCGCGAGATCAGGTTTTCGATCTGCGAGATTTGCCGTTCCTCGCTGGCGTCCGCCGATTGCACCGACACTTTCGCGCCGAGCTTTTCCGCCGCGGCGACGAAATAGTCGCGATCGCGCGACCAGCGCTCGACGCGCAAGTCGTCGATACAGAAGCCGATTTCAGGGTGATCCTTGCTCGCGTGCGCGAGCGGCGCGACAAGCGACAGGCTGGCCAGCACCGCTCCACACACGAGCGAACTCAGTACAGTACGACGCGTTGCAAATTTCATCTCTGTCTCCTTCTTCTGATAGCCGGAATACCGGATTGGACGGCCTGCGCTGCGAGCCGCAGGTCCGGACAAGCGACAACCCAAAGCTTCTTTTTGTTTTCGCGCGAGACACGCCCGCGCGTCTTCTTCGATTGCAACGATGCTCTTTAGCGTCCGCTATAAATAGCCTGATTGACGATGTTTTCCATGCGTTCCTGCTGACCGCTCACATGCTGCGGATTCAGATCGCGCGACAACGCGTCAGCCGCGAGTGTCGACAGCGAGTAGTCGCCGGCCAGAATCTTGCGGCCGAACTCCGCGTCCCATCCTGCATAACGCTGGCGTTTGAACTGGCCGAGACGGTCGCTTTCGATCAGCACAGCCGCGCGTTCGACCGCGAGCGCGAGGTTATCAATTGCACCGACGTGGCCATAAAACAGATCTTCAGGATCCACACTTTGGCGGCGCACTTTCGAGTCGAAGTTCATGCCGCCCGTCGTGAAGCCGCCGTGCCGCAGGATTTCGTAGAAGGCAAGCGTCAGCTCTTCCACACTATTGGGGAATTGATCCGTGTCCCAGCCGTTTTGAGGATCGCCGCGATTCGCGTCCACGCTGCCGAAGATGCCGAGCGCATACGCCGTCGCGATCTCGTGATGAAATGAGTGCCCGGCAAGCGTCGCATGATTCGCCTCGATGTTCACGCGGATTTCTTTCTCGAGCCCGTATTGCAGCAGGAAGCCGTGCACGGTCGCGACATCGTAATCGTATTGATGCTTGGTCGGCTCCTGCGGCTTCGGCTCGATCAACAGAGAACCTTTGAAGCCGATCTTGTGGGCATGCTCGACCACCATATGCAGGGAGCGCGCGAGTTGATCGCGTTCACGCACGAGGTCGGTATTGAGCAGCGTGTCGTAACCTTCGCGTCCACCCCACAGCACATAATTCTCTCCGCCGAGCCGCTGCGTCGCGTCAAGCGCGTGACGTACCTGCGTGGCGGCAAACGCGAAGATCTCCGGATCGGGACTCGTCGCCGCGCCGGCCGCATAACGCGGATGCGAAAACAGGTTGGCCGTGCCCCACAGCAGTTTGATGCCCGTGTCCTGCTGTTTGCGCGCGAGGTAGTCCACTATGCGGGAAAAATTCTCGCTGTATTCCTTGAGGCTCGCGCCTTCGGGCGCGACATCGGTATCGTGAAAGGTGTAATACGGCGTGCCCAGCTTCGAGAAGAATTCGAATGCGGCATCCGCTTTCAGATGCGCCATTTCCATCGCGTTGCCGGGCTGCTGCCAGGGGCGCCTGAACGTGCCCTGGCCGAAAATGTCCACGCCCGGCCACACAAAGGTATGCCAGTAGCACACTGCAATGCGCAGATGTTCTTCGAGCGTTTTGCCGAGTACCTTTTTGCTTTTATCGTAATAGCGATACGCAAGCGGATTGTCCGATTGCGGGCCTTCATAACGGATCTCGGGAATATGTTCGAAGTAGGACATCAGCGTCTCCTTCCCATCTAAAGGGATATGTTGCACCGCAACCCGTGCGACATGGCCGGGACGGTCGATAAGGTGACGCCATGCTGCCGCTTGCACGAGGCATCGGCAATTGCGAAATTGCGCAGTGTGCTTGATGTTTCTTACCGCCCGCCGTTTTGTTTTGCCCAGGCGCGCGATTCGCGGCCTAGAATAACTGGACGCTTAAAAACAAGGACTCAGGAGACAAAGGTACTGCGAGTTGACGACTCGCATGCCGCTCACCGCCATGACCCGTTCGCCAACACCCCAGACGACCCATCGGATCGCGCTGCTGTTCAACGCGAACAAGGTCTACGACCGCGAGATCATTACCGGCATCGGCAACTATCTGCTATCCACGCGCGTGGCGTGGGATCTCTTTCTGGAAGAAGATTTTCGCTGCCGGCTGGCGGGCATCGAGCGCTTTGACGGCGACGGCATCATCGCCGATTTCGACGATCCAGCCGTGAGTGAAGCGCTGCGCGATTGTCCGTTGCCGGTGGTCGCAGTGGGCTCGTCATTCGAGGACCCGGCGCAATATCCTCCGGACTTACCCTATATTGCGACCGACAACAGCAAGCTCGTCTCCCTCGCCTACACGCATTTGATCGGCGCGGGCCTCGAGCATTTCGCGCTATACAGCCTGCCGCAGGCCCCGCAAAACCGCTGGGCGCAGGAGCGCGAACTCGCCTTCGCGCATCTGCGTCACGCGGACGGCCACAGCGCGGAGCAGATTCAGAGCGAGATTTATCGCGGCCTGTCGACCAGTGCACCTTCATGGAATCAGGCAACCGAGCAACTCACGGCGTGGCTGCGTGAGTTGCCGAAGCCCGTCGGCATCATTGCCGTGACCGACGCGCGTGCAAGGCATTTGCTGCAAGCGTGCCTGATTGCCGGCATTCCCGTGCCCGAGGAAGTCGCGATTATCGGCATCGACAACGATCCGCTCACGCGCACACTCACGCGCATTCCGCTTTCGTCGGTCATTCAGGGCACCGAGGAAATGGGCCGCACCGCTGCTCACCTTCTGCACCAGATGTTGCGCGGCGCCCGCTTTCCAGGGCGGCGCATTCTGGTGCCGCCTGTCGGCATCAACGTGCTCGAATCGACGAAGCACCAACCACTCGCGAGTCCGTATGTGATGCGCGCGCGGCACTTTATTCGTCAGTACGCGTGCCAGGGCATTCGCACCGAACAGGTGGCCGATTATGTCGGCGTGTCGCGTTCGTCGCTCGAAGAGTACTTTCGACGCGAGCGGCAATGCACGGTACATCAGGAAATCTTGCGCCATAAACTCGATGTCGCGAAGGCGCTGCTTGCGAAGCGCGATGCGTCCAGCGCCGAAGTGGCCATACGCTGCGGCTTCACGTCATTGCAATACATGTATGCGGTGTTTCGCCGTGAGCTGGGATGCACGCCGCGCGAGTATCAGGAGCGCGCCAACTCGATTCAGGCTTCCGAGCCAGGCTGAGCATGCCTTTACTCTCTTATTCTTTATCGACGACATGATCAGCATTGCACAACTTTCCTCCGAATCATGGGGCGCGCTGAGAGGCGGAGACCCGGTGTCGCTCTTCACACTGCGCAACGCGCACGGGATGAAGGTCGCCATCAGCAATCTGGGCGGCACACTCGTTTCGTGGCACGCGCCGGATCGCGCCGGACGACTCGGCGACATTCTGCTCGGCCACGACACGCCCGCTCAATATGTTGCGGCCACAACCTATATGGGCGGTCTGATTGGCCGCTGGGCGAACCGCATTGCCGACGCACGCTTTACACTCGACGGCATTGAGTACACGCTCGACCGCAATGAAGGCACGAAACTGCTGCATGGCGGTAGCGTTGGCTTTCATCGCGCGATATGGGACGTGAGCGAAGACAACGGGTCGCTGCTCATGCGTCTGGAGTCGCCGGAAGGCGATGCCGGCTTCCCGGGGAATGTGACCACGCAAGTCCGCTATACGCTCGACGACGACGGCACCTTGACGATCGAATACGAAGCCATGACGGACGCCGCCACGCCGCTCAATCTCACGAGCCACGGCTACTTCAATCTGACGGGACGCCCCGGCACCGATATTCGCGGACATATGCTGTCAATCGACGCGGATCAGTTCTTCGAAGTCGACGCGGCCATGATCCCTACGCGCCTTGCCGATGTAGCGGGCAACGCCTTCGACTTCCGGCAAAGCGCGCCGATTGGCGCGCGCCTCGACTGGCCGCACGGGCAACTGGTGCAGGCAGGCGGATTCGATCACTGCTATGTGTTACGCAACGCGGCTGGCGGCTCCGGCAATCTGCGCGAAGTCGCCTGTCTCTATGACCCCGGCAGCGGCCGCGAATTGACCGTCTCAACGGATCAGCGCGGTTTGCAGTTTTACAGCGGCAACTGGTTGAAAGGCGAAGCGGGGCGCGGCGGAGTGGTCTATCAGGCGCATGCGGGGCTGTGTCTCGAAGCGGGCGGTTTTCCGAACCAGGTGAATATGCCGGCAGAACAGGAAGATGTCATTCTGCGGCCGGGCGAAACCTACCGCCAGGTCACGGCATACCGCGTGGGTGTGCGCCAGGGCGTGTGACAGCTCACTGCAAAGGCTGACGTGCTCGATTACAGCTAGCCGACTTATCAATTGCTGCAAGAGTGAATTACTGTATTGGACGTTTCCTCTTGCATAACCGCTTCCTACAATCCGCGCATGGTGCCGAGAATCCGCTGCGGCATCGGAACACCATTCCCGGAGGAAGCATATGAAAACGCTGATTAGAGCAGTCGCGCTCGCCGTTGTTCTGGCTGCGCCGGTCGCCTCGTTTGCACAGTCGGAGCAGCCGCTCACGCGCGCCGAAGTGAAGGCGCAGTTAAAGCAGATCGAACAGGCCGGCTACAATCCGGCGACGGCCGTGGATGCGAACTATCCCGCCGATATTCAGGCAGCCGAAGCTCGCGTCGCCGCACAGAATGCGATGGCGCAAAGCGACACCACGGGGTATGGCTCGACGGCGACGGGATCGTCGCAAACAGGATCTGGCGTGCCGGCTCAGTAACGGCGGTTCCCCGTTGGCATGTGGCGCCTTGCCGTCGACGGAAGGCGCAGTTCATTCTGCGCCTTCTGCGTTTCCTACTGCAATTGCACGCTGTTTTATCCGCCCAGCCTTTCAATGCTGCAAAGTCACCGCGCTCCCGCTTGACTCCGGCTCCTGCTGCGCTATCTGCGATGCCTCTGCAAGAAGCCGCGTCGCACGGCTCGCCGTAATGCGGCTTTGCGGCACGCCTTTCGCGTCGAGCGCGATCACCTGATACAACTCACGGTCACATTCCAATTCGCGCTGATACTGTTCCGCCGTGTCGACGAGCAATTCGAGCATGGTCTGGCGACGGTGGCGCTCATCGCTGGTAATAGCAGGAATCCTACATATCGAGGCCGCAAGCGTAGTCAAGGTATTCAGTTGACTCAATTGCCGGTCGCATAGATCGAACGCCGACAGGGCGAGCTTTTCGTATTGAAGGGCGTCGACGGGCGGGCGCGTGGCGAGTGGATTCTTGGCGGATTTGCTCATGCTGCGATCTCCTGTTTTACTTCTTCAGATCGCCCGACACTCGCTTGCAAGGTGGGTGAGCGGGCACGTAGCGGGTTAGCAGACCGGCGTTACGTCGAACCGGCGAGCCTTTCGGCTCCCCACCACGGCCCACCCATTGAAATATAGACGAACAGAGGCAAACGCACTCCCGTCTGAGCGGGTGTGCGGACGTAACGGTCAGGCTGCTAAACCTGGTCGCCAGGTGTTTCCCAACGACTCGATAATTATAAGGCAGCGAACCCTCAAAAGGTCTTTTGGGATGAGCTGAAGATGCGCTTTCGCTGCATCCGCTCTAAGATAAGCCTTCGAAAAAGGAGCGCTTATGGGATCAACCGTCAAGAACTCATTGCTATGGGTGTTCGACCCATTGAACGACGACGCGGGGTTCATGAGAAAACGCATGTTCGGTTTCGAAGCCGCTTATATGGACGGCCTGCTGTGCCTCTCGGTCGGCAATGGCGAAGAACCGTGGAATGGGCTGCTGGTGTGTACGTCGCGTGAACGGCATGCAGATCTTGTTCGCGAGTTTCCAGAACTCGCGCCGCATCCTGTGCTGGGCAAATGGCTCTATCTGTCGCAAAGGAATGAGGACTTCGAAGCGATTGCCGGCACGCTGGTCAAACTCGTCAGCAGGCGTGACTCGCGCATTGGAGTCGAACCGGGCGCGAAGAAAAAGAAATCAAAGAAGGTCATGGGGAGCTAGGGGTCGCCAGCCTCGACGCCGAGATTGCCCGACGCAGTGGCCGCTTAATTAGTCGTTCTCTGAGCCCGCGCGCAGGATTCCCAGCCCGCGCCGCCGACACTGGCGCCCGTGGTGCCTTCGCCACCCTCGAACCTCAAGTTCTGCCTTTTTCCGCCGTAGTCCGTAAAAAGGCTCCCGATCCGCGGCCCAGGCAGAACCGCGCTAAAGGCGTCGCAACCGGCGTTCGATTCGTGCAGTACCCCTTTCACCCTCACGGAAAACACGATGTCCTCACTCCGCACCCGCATTCTGATCATTTCGTCGGCGACCGTCATCGGCGCACTCGCGCTTTCCGGTGCCGCGACCTACGTCACGGTGCGCGCCAATACGATGGAGACGATCGAGCAGAACCTGACCGCCATTGCGGGCGCCAATACACTCGCCATCGACAAATGGGTTGCAGCCAAGGCACAAGCGGTGAAGGCCACTGCGGAAGAAGTCGAGCACGGCGATCCACAAGGCTTCGTCAAGCATCTGGGTAACGCCGACGGTTTCCCGATCACCACCGTCGGCTGGACGGACAAGAGTTTCTTTTCGACGAGTCCGGGCACACCGAAAGACTATGACCCGACCGCGCGTCCCTGGTATAAGGCGGCGATTGCAGCAGGCACGCTGATCGTGACGAAGCCGTACGGCGATGCGTCCACGGGCGTGCCTTATGTTTCCTTTGCTGCACCGATGATTCGCAATGGCGAGCCGACCGGTGCATTGAGCGGCGCGGTGCCGCTCGAAGGCGTGCGCGAAGTGGTGGCGGCCGTCCACCCCACGCCTGCAAGTCTCGCGTTTGTCGTCGCGCGCGACGGTCAGGTGATCGCGCATCCGGATGCGAAGCTGACGCTCAAGCAGGCGACCGACATTTCCGCGGCCCTCACGCCCGATGCGCTCGCTTCGCTTGCGCAGGCCACCGCGCCGCTGCAAGTCGAACTGGGCGGCGCCGCCAAGCTGCTCAAGGCGCAACCGGTGCATGGCACCGACTGGTATCTGGTCATTGCACTCGACAAGGCGGAAGCCACCGCAGGTCTCGGCAACGTGCTCAAAGCACTGGGCGTGGCAATGGTGTTGCTGACGCTGGCTGCCGTGGGCGTCGCTGCATTCTTTACGTCGCACTCGTTCCGCAGCCTCTCGAAGGTGCGCGACGCGATGGATAAGATCGGCTCGGGGAGCGGCGACCTTTCGCATCGTCTGCCGGTTGTCGGCAATGACGAGGTCTCGCAAATCTCCGCGTCGTTCAATGCTTTCGTCGAGAAAATCGGCGCGGTGCTGCATGAAGTGCGGGCCGGCGTCGAGAACATGAAGACGGCGACGAGCGAAATCGAAATGGGTAACCGCGATCTGTCGCAACGCACGGAGACGTCGGCTTCCAATTTGCAGAACACGTCTGCCGCGCTGACGGAATTGACAGCGAGCGTCAAACAGTCCGCCGAAGCCGCCGTCGAAGCGACGCGGCTCGCGACGTCGGCGAGCCAGGCCGCGGCACGCGGCGGCGAAGTGGTCACGAGCGCGGTCAGCACGATGGACGAGATTGCGAAGTCGTCCGCGCGCATCACTGAAATTATCGGCGTGATCGACAGCATCGCATTTCAGACCAATATTCTGGCGCTGAACGCGGCGGTGGAAGCGGCGCGTGCCGGCGAAAACGGCCGCGGCTTTGCCGTTGTCGCCGGTGAAGTGCGCACCCTGGCGCAGCGCTGCGCGACAGCGGCGCGCGAGATCAAGGACCTGATTCAGGCGTCCGAAGCAAGTGTCGGCACGGGCGCGCAGCGTGTGCAGGCGGCCGGCTCGGCAATGCAGGAGATCGTGGAAGGCATTGACCGTGTGAATCGCGTCATTGCCGAGATCGACGGCGCGATGAGCGAGCAGAGCGCGGGGATCAGTCAGATCGACCGCAGCGTCGCGGAGATGGATCAGGCCACGCAGCAGAATGCGGCGCTTGTCGAGCAGTCAACAGCCGCTTCGGCGACGTTGAATGAACAGGCGCATGGATTGTCGAAGGTCGTGGGGTTGTTCCGGCTGGGGTGAATGAGGGTGAATCCGGGTGAATCCCGTTACTTAGGGCTGCACGGTAACTGCACCGGTCTTTGCGTCGATATAGTAGTCGACTCGCTGCAAAGCGGGCGATGTGTCGGCGGCCCCCGCCGGCGGAGTATGGCTGACGACGGTATGCTTGCGCTTGCCCTTCGGTTTCGCTGCCGCGCCAGCCGGGCGATCTGAGCTCGCGCTGCTGGACGGCGGGACGGCCGATTGCGTTCCGCGCGTTTCGAGAACCACATGCCATACCGCGCTGGGTGATCCGCTACCGCCCGCTCCCGGAATGAGATCGACGGAGGCGACACGCTTGATGTCCTGCGCGTTCGGCGCTGCCTTTTTTGCAGCCTCGATGGCCAGTGTCGCGGAACCGACCGCCACGTTTTGCGGCGGCCTGTGCACCACACTGTCATAGTTGAGCGCGGCGAACAGGCCGAGGAACAGCATACCCACGCCGAAAGACAGAAACGTGCCCAGCGTGAACAGTTGCCGCAGGCGATTGTCGCCCGCCTTGAATGCCTTCTCGGCACTCCTGCCCGCCGTGTCGAGATTATTGATGAGCGTAGCGAGGACGTAGATGGCGAGGAGTATGACGAGGCCGAGCAGGCCCCATGACGCTTTCAACAGCCATTCCGCGCGCAGGTTGCCGGTGGCGGGCCCCAGAATGTCCTTGATAAAGCCGATGGTCAGTGCAAGCGTCGCACTCGCGATGGTGACCGTTTGCTTCAGATGTTCCAGCAGAACGTCGTGCGCTTTCATCCGCGCGGTGAATAGTTGGCTTCGGATATACAACCTGTCGGTCGACGGCGAGCCTGGCGCATCGGGGTCGACCCAATCGGTCTGGGTGCGCGCCGGTGGAGCCGGAGCGGGCGCTTGAGCCGGAGCGGGCGCCGGAGTGGCGCCAGGCGTCGGTGGAGGGACCGTGCTCATTGCATGACCGCTTGAAGATTCCCGACCTTAATCGGGTGTCGGCGTCCACGGAAACTTGCTTAGTTCGCCGAAATGGTGGACCACGTGCAGCGCGCGATTGAAGGTCAGTTTGCGGTTGCCGTAGGTGGAGCCGTAATAGTCGAAGAAGGCGTCGTCGCCAAAAAACGTGTCCAGCAGTTCTTCGATGCGGTTTAAGCGCGTCCTGTTTTCTTCTTCCGCTTCTTGCGCATGCAGGGTCAACGCGAAGAGGTGCAGCGCATTGATGGATACGTCGATGTGGTGCGACACGAACCGCTCTTCGATCCGCCTGACAGTGTCAATGGTGCGTTCGCTGACCTCGAATTCGACCCGTGCCATGATCAATCTCCCGGAAGGCCACACATCTGCGCAATTAGGCGCGAAAAATGTGTTGCCGACTGTGCGCTGGCGCACAGTCGGATCGATGCGGCATGTGCGTGGGGATAAAACCACGAGCGGTGAGGTACGCGTGCCGTCGCGCCCCCTAAAAGGCGGAATTCAGATTAACGTCCACCTCGCGTTCGAATGCAATTTGCGGCGCTATCAAACGTTTTCGATCAGCCACCGCCTCCCGCCCCGCCATAAAATATCCTCGCGTCCAACAGCGTCGGACAGGAGGCGCCATGAAAACCCGCACACGGTTTATCGTCGCAACATTCGCGCTGTTTGTTGCTCTCGCGGTGCTCTTCGTCCCTTTACCGCCGCGGCTTCGATTCGACACGCGCATCGTTTCTACCGCGTCGATACAGCGCCCTCCTCCGGTTGTGTTCGATTACGTCACGACGCCAGCTCACTGGCCGGACTGGCACCCGTCGTCACTGGCGGTCAGCGGCACAGTGGACCATCCCGTCGATGTGGACGAGCAGGTGACAGAGGCATTCAGTGTGGCCGGCCGACGCGGCCAGGTTGTATGGACCGTCGCTCAACGCGTGCGCCCCAGCCGATGGGTCATAGCAGGAAAGATTGATGGCAGAGCCGCCGGCACGGTCAGCTATTCTCTGAGCCCGACCGTCGACGGAACCGCGTTCGAACGCGAGTTCACTTATCGCGCGCCGTCGTTGTGGTTCGCGGTATTGAACTGGGCTGTGCTGCGCGGGCGGATTCAATCGGAATCGGACACGGCAGTCTTGCAACTGAAGGGCCGTCTGGAAGCGTCGTCGCAGCAGTAGCCCAATCCAGGCAGTCGCCGCACCGCCCCAGCATATGCCCTTCAGAATCCGGCCTCTTTAGCCGTTTACACGAGTTCCGAGGCAACAGCCGACTCACCCGCCGCGAGCCGCGGCGCCTGTTCTGCCTGCACGCGCTGGACTTTCCGGAATCAGCGGATGCAGGACCAGGATACACAGGAACTCGTCACCATGAAATTGTTTGCCAGCCTCAAGCTGAATCAGAAACTCGTCGGCGCATTGTTGTTTTCGGCCTTCGTCACCGCCGTTGTCGGCAGCGTCGGCGCCGTCAAGGTGCGCGAACTCGCGACCATGCAGACCGCCATGTACGACAGCGAGGTCGTGCCCATCCGGCAGATCGGCACCGCTGCGTGGCAGGCTGCGGCGCACTATCGACGGCTCTACGATTACGTCGTGAAAACCGACCCGAAGGGTCGTGAAGAGACGCTCACGTTCAACAAGAGCGGCGAGGCGGCAATCGTCACCGCGTTCGACTACGAGCGCACGCATCAATTCGACGATCGGCAAAAGCAGTTGCTGGCCGAGTTCGACGCCACGTGGCCGGTCTATCTCGCGTCGGTGCAAAAAGTCGAGGAGCTCGCGCGGCAAGGCGACCAGAATGGCGCGCTTGCCGAGATGCGCGAGAACACCGACGGGCTGCATGTGAAGATCCGCAAGATCCTGATCGAGTTTTCCAACCTGCGCGATGCGTCGGCAAAGGCGCGTGCCGAGGCGGGCGTGGCCCTCGTCGGCGACGTCACCTGGTGGATCGTCGGTTGTGCGGTCGTGGGCGTCGGCATTGCGCTTGCCATGGGTCTCGCGGTCACGCGCTCGATCGTGCGGCAGATCGGCGGCGAACCCGCGAAAGTCGCAAGCCTCGTCGAGCAGATCGCCGAAGGCGACCTTCAAACGGCGATCGACACCAGCACGGTCGGCGGCAACAGCGTGCTGCACGCCGTCGCGCTCATGCAGCGCCGTCTGGCCACTGCAATTGGCTCGATTCGCACGGGCACCGAAATGGTGACGGTGGCCTCGCGGGAAATCGCAGCGGGCAACATCGACCTCTCCTCGCGCACGGAACAACAGGCGGCTTCGCTCGAAGAAACCGCGTCGAGCATGACGCAGCTCACCGAGACCGTCAAACAGAACGCCGACAATGCCCGCCAGGCCAACGCCCTCGCGACGCGAGCGACCGACATCGCCGATGCCGGCAATGACGCAGTGCACGGAATGGTGGATACGATCGGCCAGATCAGCAGCAGCTCGAGCAAGATTTCCGACATCACGGGCACCATCGAAGGCATCGCGTTCCAGACCAATATCCTCGCGTTGAATGCCGCCGTCGAAGCGGCCCGCGCCGGCGAACAGGGCCGCGGCTTTGCCGTGGTCGCAAGCGAGGTTCGCAGCCTCGCGCAACGTTCGGCATCGGCGGCGAAGGAGATCAAGGAGTTGATCGGCTCGTCGGTCGCCATGATTCAGGACGGCGCGAAGCAGGCCACGGAAGTCGGCGCAACGATGGACGAAGTCAAGCAGGCCATCAAGCAGGTGTCGGACATCGTCGGCGAAATTGCGGCGGCTTCCGAGGAGCAAAGCCGCGGCATCGAACAGGTGAATCGCGCCGTCGTGCAGATGGACGCGGTGACGCAGCAGAACGCAGCGCTCGTCGAGGAGGCAGCCGCCGCTGCGCAGTCGCTCGAAGAGCAGGCCGTCAAACTGAACGGCGCGGTGTCGATCTTCCGCGTCGCGGGCGCTCAGCAGGGCGCCACGCCCGCCGTGCCCGCCATGGCGCCGCGCGCGCGCGCGGCTGCCGCACCGGCTCTCAGGAAGACGCCGGCGAGCCGGCCTGCTGCGCCGCGGCCAAGCGGATCGTCTGCTGCCAGTGAGCAGGCTGCGCCTCGCAAGAATGAGCCGGTAGCGGCGGCCGTCGCCATGCCGGCGGTCGCTGAGAAGCTGTCCGGCAAAGCGTCCGATTCGGATTGGGAGACCTTCTAGCCCGCAGGGGCGTCACCACGGCGCCCTGCTTTCGCTCCTGCCGAACCGCACGACGCGCGCTTCCGCTTTGTCTACGGCACACACGGGCGCGCCAAGCAACTGCCGCTCATGCAAATCGAGAATGGCGATAATCGGGAAACAGTCGGCGCTTTCAATTATCCAGACATCGCGGCTCGCGCCGCGAGCCGCGGCATCGAGAATATGCTCGGCGTCGAGATAAACCTCGCGCTCCACCGCACCAAAACCCGCCTCCTGAAGATACCAGGCGAGATAAAGCACCTTAACGAGTTTAGCCAGCAATTCGCCGTTACCCTTGCCCGCTTTAAAGGCGGCCAATGCCAGATGCCAGCCGAGCGACTGCTCGCGCACGTACGCGACCGCGTGAGGCAACAGCTGCGATTTGGCCAGCGGTTTTCTGCGCGTCTGATTTCCCGATGGCCTTTTTTTCCGATTCTGCGACATGGATCGATTTTATGTTCTTGACGCTATTTTTTAGTTTCAGCATCGTAATGCACCCGAACGATAAATCAATCGCGGCGCGCGAGTTTTAACACAATTAATCAATATGCCTTGAGCATATGGCTTTCAAGATGGCTTTTTTATGTCGGTTCGTGCCTGAATGCGGAGATAAATCCGACGCGCGGAAATTAAAAAAATCAAATAGGCGGATTTGCGTGGGCCGCCCAAGGCGTTTCCAATCAGAAAAGCTGGCCCCTCGCGCGAGCGTCGCGCCGCGAGGCTAGCCGCGCGACTCCCAATGTTATTATCGGAAACACTGAATACACCCGCCGTCAGTCGCAACCCGCGCAGCAGCTTATGGACACCAATACCACCAAGCCCGCAGAACCTTCCACCGCCGACCTCGGCCGGCGCGTGCGCGCCGCCCGTCAGTCGCAGGACCTGACGCTCGAAACCGCGAGCCGCCTGTGCGGCGTGTCGCGCTCCACGCTCTCCAAGGTCGAAAACGGCCTCATGTCCCCCACTTTCGACGTGCTGCAGAAAATCGTTCTGGGTCTGAAGATCGAAATTGGCGAGTTGTTCGGCTCGACGCCGAAGGTCAGCGCAAGCGGACGCCGCGCGTTGACGCGCAAAGGCGAGGGCCAGCGCCACGCCTATCGCGGCTATCAAATGGAATTGCTCGCCACCGAACTCGCGCACAAGGCGATGCTGCCGTTTCGCATCCGCATTTCAGCGCATACGCTCGACGCCTTCGACGACTGGGGCCGTCACGAAGGCGAAGAATTTCTGTATGTGATCAGCGGCAGCGTGTGCCTCTATTCCGAGCTGTATGCGCCGACGCATCTGAATGCCGGGGACAGTCTCTACTTCGACAGCCGCACGGGCCACGCCGCGGTGTCGACAAGTGAAGAGGACGCCGAAGTATTATGGATGGCGACGAGCGCCGATCTCCCGCAAGCGCCGGCCGTCAGCGAATCGCCGAAGACATAACGCGATTTCCGCGCGTCACGCGCGGGCCTGGGCAAGCGCGTTGAGGTTGCCCTCGCCGAATCCATGGTGCCCCTGGCGTTGCACGATCTCGAAGAAAATCTCGCCGGCGCGACGGCGCACGAAGGTCTGGAAGAACAATTGCGGTACGCCGTCGGCGCCGATCTCGCCATCCACGAGAAGGTGCGTGCGCTTCAGCCGCGCGACGTCGAGGCCATGTCCCGGCAAACGCGCGTCCAACTGCTCGTAGTAGCGCGGCGGCGGCTCCACGAACTCGACGCCGTTGGCCAGCAGTTGCTCGACGCAACTGAAGATATCGTCCGTTGCCAGCGCAATGTGCTGCACGCCCTCGCCCGGATGATCGGGCAAGTACTGGTGCATCAAATCGGTCCGGCGCGTGCCCTCTTCATAGAGCGGAATGCGGATCGCGCCGCACGGCGACACCATCACGCGCGATTCCGCCGACACGTGCCAGTTGGCGTGCAGTTCGTGGATCTCGCGGAAATTCAGCAGATCGCGATAGAAGTCGAGCCACTCCTGCATGCGGCCCTGCCCGACCGTTTGCGTCAGATGATCCACGGCGATAAGGCCGGTGCCCGCGTGGCTCAGGTCGGCGTGTGCGGTATCGATCTGTATCGGACGGAAGTCGATGTCGAAGATGGAGATATCGCCGAGCCCGCCGCGCTGGCCGCCGCGCCCGCGCCAACGGTCGACGAAGTAGATGTGCGAGTCGCCAATGCCCTGAATCGCCGGAATCAGCAATTCGCCAGCGCCGATGCGCTCGCCTTCGAACGCCCACGCGCCCAGTTCGATTGCGCGGTCGAAAGCGCGCTGCGCGTCGGCCACGCGAATGCCGATGGCGCAAATGCCCGCGCCGTATTCCTCGGCGTAGCGCGCGGCGAATGAATCAGGCTCCGCGTTGATCAGAAAATTCATTTCGCCCTGCCGGTAGAGCGTGACGTCCTTGCTGATGTGGCGCGCAATCGCCTTGAAGCCGAGCCGGGTGAACGTGTCGCCAAGCGCCTGCGGATCGCGCGAGGCGAATTCCACGAATTCCAAGCCGGCCGTGCCGAGCGGATTGTGCTCGGGCGCGGACACGGCGCGAAGCGCGGCCTCGGGTGTGGGCAAGTCGCTGGGCATGGCAATCTCCTTTACTGTCTTTCGAGGCTGACTTTCGACGCTGTCTTCCGCGCTGTTTCACATATTGCTGATCGCGTGCAAACCGCGCTGAACTCGCAGTGTGACACTGCCCAAGCGATGTGACGCTACGTCGCTCGGTCGTCGGCGGTTGATGCACCGTGTTTTTACACCGGCTCGCGCCCGCTTCGCAACTTCATTTTGTACTGAATGGTTCACCACGGCGGCGCATTGCGCGCGCGTTAAAGTCACGCGCCGAACCTGTCAGCTGGCGGGCGCCGTGCGGCGCACCCGCTTGCGTGGCACTTTGCTCGCCGCCACGCCGCCGCTCGCCGCCATCCTCAATTGCGCGACTTCCCGCACGGCGTCGATAAACGCTCGCCCCACCGGCGAGGGCTGCGTGTCGGAGCGCCGGATCAGGCCGACCGGTTCGTCGGTGCCCGCAAACGGCAGCGGCAGGCGCACGAACATGCCGTGCGCGAGTTCGTATTCCACCGCGCTCAGCGGCACGAACCAGACGGCGTCGTTCTCGAGCGTCAACGCACGGCCCGTCGAAACCGACAATACTTCGACAAACGCGGACAACGGCAGCACGCCCCACGCGCTCAACAGACTGTCCGCCGACTGCCGGATCAGCGTGCCGAACGGCGGCAACACCACCGGAAAATCCTGCAATGCAGCGGACGGCAGGCCCGGCGCGGCATCGAGCGGATGCCCTGCCCGCACGACAGCGATCAACGGCTCGCTGAACAACTGCTCGAAACTGAGGCCGACCATTCGCTCGGGATCGGCGAGCCGGCCGACCGCGAACTCGATCGTGCCTGCTTTCAGGCGCTCGAGCAGTTCGGGATTCGCGCCGGTTGCGAGACGCACGATCACGCGCGGCCACAGCGACCCGAAGCGCTTGAGGACAGGCGGCATCAGCGCGCCGGCGACGGTCGGCAGAATGCCGACTTCGAGCGTGGCCGCAGCCGCGCCTTCGGCGCGCGCGAGCAGATCGACACCCTGGCGCAGCGCGCTCACGCAGGCGCTTGCGTGCGGCATGAAAAGTTGCCCCTCGCGCGTCGGCACGGCCCCGTGACGGCCGCGCTCGAACAGTTTCACGCCGAGCATGGCTTCGAGTTCGGCGACCGTTTTCGAGACGGCAGGTTGCGTGATCGACAGGCTGTCAGCCGCCCGCTGGACGCTCCCGAACTGAGCCACGGCCAGAAAGCACTGCAGATGACGGAATTTGACGCGGCTGTCCGCGAGACTTCGTTGCATAACGGAAGGTTATACGAAAAGAGCCAAAACGTCATTTTTCATAACCGTACAGTTTGGATAAAGTGACTCCACAACGTCGTATCTCACAATCCCCGAAGGAGACACTGATGGACGATTCCTTTTTGAGCGCGCGCGATTTCGCGTCGCATCCCGAGTACATCTATCCGAGCTACGGTTCGTCGGTAAAACGCGGCCCGACTCGCCCGCTGATTCCGCTGAAGGAAAGGCTGCGCGACCAGCGCGTGCCCGTCTACGGCGCGGAAGACCTCGGCGCGCTCGACAACGATCTCACACGCAATGCCGTGCGCAACGGCGAACCGCTTGGCGAACGCATCATCGTGACGGGCCGCGTGCTCGACGAGGGCGGCCGCCCGGTGCGCAACACGCTCGTCGAAATCTGGCAGGCCAACGCGGCGGGCCGCTATGTGCACAAGGTCGATCAGCACGACGCGCCGCTCGATCCGAACTTCCTCGGCGCGGGCCGCTGCATCACGGACAACGAAGGCCGTTATCGTTTTCTGACGATCAAACCCGGCGCCTACCCGTGGGGCAATCACCCGAACGCGTGGCGTCCGAATCACATTCACTTTTCGCTGTTCGGCGAGCACTTCGGCTCGCGCCTCGTCACGCAGATGTATTTCCCGGGCGACCCGCTGCTCGCGTTCGATCCGATCTTTCAGGGCACGCCCGAGCACGCGCGTGACCGTCTGATCGCGAACTTCTCGCTCGACACCACGCAAGAAGCCTACGCGCTCGGCTACGACTTCGACATCGTGCTGCGCGGCCGCAACGAAACTCCGATGGAGCGCTAAGCCATGACCACTCTCAAGCAAACGCCCTCCCAGACGGTGGGACCGTACTTCGCGTACGGCCTGTGCCCGCAGCAATACGACTTCGACTTCAAGAGCCTGTTCACGCCGGTTCTGGCAGACCGCGAGGCCGCCGGCGAACACATCACGCTGGTGGGCCAGGTGTTCGACGGCGACGGCAACGCAATCGGCGACGCCATGCTCGAAGTGTCGCAAGTGGACGCGAACGGCCGCTATCCCGAGTCGCGCGAAGAAATCCTGAAGAGCGGTTTTCGCGGCTTTGCGCGGGTCGGCACGGGCACGGATCCGCACAAGCGCTTTGTCGTGGAAACGATCAAGCCCGGCCGCGTGAGCGCGGACGAGGCGCCGCATCTGAATGTGATCGTCACGATGCGCGGCATGCTGCTGCACACGTTCACGCGCATCTACTTCGAGGACGAAGCCGAAGCAAACGCGCGCGATCCGGTATTGACGGCCGTTCCCGCCGATCGCCGCGACACCTTGATTGCGCGCCGCGATCCGAACACGGCCAACGTGTATCGCTTCGACATCCACATGCAGGGCGACAAGGAAACGGTATTTTTCGACCTGTAAGGCGGATTCTCTACACTTTCATTCAGCTTTCACCTACACTGAAGGCGATCCGTCCTGCGACTGGATCACGAAACTCCGAGTAGTTAAGCCCGCCTTGCGCGGGCTTTTTTTTGCGCCTGCTTAAGACGGCCGCGCTTCACGGTAACGAGCAACGCAGCCAGCGGCGGATTCGGATCACGTCCGCAATATGGTCGCGCGGACCGGGCGCGCCCAGCACGACAATGTCGATGGGCCTGCCGTGCACCATCATTCTGACGACCACGCAGTGCCCCGCCTCATTGATAAAGCCGGTTTTCTGCAGCACGATCGACCGGTCGCCGCCTCTCACGAGCGCATTGGAGTTGTGATAGCTCAGGCTCGCGCGCGGGCCGCCTGGAAACACCATCTGATCGCGGTCCGTCGAATACGCGCGAATCAGCGGATAGCGGCTCGCCGCGGCTACGAGCCGAGCGAGGTCGCGCGCCGTCGACACGTTATGCGGCGACAAGCCGGTGCCATTCACGAACGACGTGCGGCGCATGCCGAGCGCGCGCGCCTTGGCGTTCATCGCGGCGACAAAGCCGGGTCGGCCGCCGGCGTAGTCGCGGCTCAACGCGGCCGCCGCGCGATTCTCCGACGACATCAGCGCAATATGCAGCATGTCGTGGCGAGACAGCACCGAGCCCACGCTCAGGCGCGAACCGGTGAACTTGTCGAAATCCTGATCCTGAACCGTGACGCGAAGCGGCGCGTCGAGCGCATGGCGTGCATCGAGCGACACGACCGCCGTCATTAGTTTGGATACCGAAGCAATCGGCATCACGCGATCGGCCTCTTTTTCAGTGAGCACGGTCTGCGTTCGCTCGTCGACGACAAACACTGAGCGCGCGCGCAACGATGCGCGCGACCTCGGCGTATAGCCGCAGCGCGGCAACAGGCGCAGGCCCGCGTGCGCCGTTCCCGCGGCGTGTATCGCATTGCGTGAAGCCGCCGGCTGCCGGTTGCCCTGCCCTTGCATGCCCGCCGCGCGCTTCGGACCGCGCGGCTCGCGTGCGATGCGCGCGGCCTGCCGGCGGGATTTGGGCGCGAGCTTGCTCGCGTGCAGCGAATGCTCATGTTGGACGCCGTGCCTGCGCTTGTGTACGACGCGCTGCCGTGCCTTGCGCGCAACGGCTTTTTTCGCTTTGCCGCCGTTATGCGCTTTAGCCTTCGATACAGATCGCGCGGGCGGCGACACATGACGGCTTGCGCGCACCGACGCATGCGGGACCGGCTCGTGTGTCGCGCCGAACGTCCAGCCGACGTTCAGCCACAACAAGCCGATCAGGGCGACATAACGAAGCCAGCCAGCGAAATGAAAATCTGGAAATGACGATGAAGGAGTGGATTGACGATACGGCATGCAGCTTCCAGTTCTGTGCCGCGCGCGCCCATCGGGAAGAAAAGAAAGAGCGCGCCGCCGGCAACGACCCGGGGATGTTAAGGGAGATCGCCTGCACGATCAACGACCCAGGCACACGCCGGCGGCTCTGCGACCGGCCTGCAGGCTGCAGTCGCTCCGCTTGCGCTCAGCAGCGGAAGTGGTCGATGTTCTGTCCCGCGTAAATGGCGCGCGCGAGCCAGTCCGGCTTGTCGCCATGTCCGTCCCACGTATTGCCGAACGCGTCGCGATACATGACTGCGCGTTTCGCATTGGCGTCCGCCTCGATCGACTCGGCAAGCGCTTCAATCGTGATGCCGTATTCGTCCATGCGCCGGCGTATCCACACGACGAGGCGTTCACGCGCATTTCCGTCCTGGTCGAACAGCCGTTGTTGTTCTTCTCGCTCTTTCATGAGTACCGATATCGCAGCTAATAATGCTCGCGGTGGAAATAAAATGGGCTTGGCTAAAAGAACGCGAAGCCTGCGCGCTATTCACGCTTGATGGACATGCACTGCGTGCAAGCGAAACTTGCAACGCTTCTCCCGATGCGCAAAAATCGCATCTGGAAATCATGTACATAAAATCCAGGATTTGGGGAATTGGCCGCCATTGCTCGAACCGCGCCCGCGCGCCCCGGTGCCCCGGTGCCCCGAAGCAGCTTCAGCGTATGGAAGGCGATTCTAGCATTCAAATAATTTTGCTTGCAGCCAGCGTGCACGCCCTTGTATTCAGTAGGGCTTCTTATTGGTTATTGCATTATGCGTATCGTCGACGTGAAAGCGATGCAGTAAAACAGAGAACATCAGCTCAGCGTCCGTGCTATGTTCCGACGACACTGCGCGACACTGCGCATTGAAAACCCACGCACAGGAAAACGTACTAAAACTCGGGAAAGGAGACATTGCCATGCCAGCCTCAACTGCCGTCCTCACCATCCTCGCTGCGCTGCTATTGGGCGCGATGAGTCCGGGGCCGAGCTTCGTCATCGTCGCGCGCAATGCAATCGGTCTGTCGCGCGGCGACGGTCTTGCAACGGCACTCGGCATGGGAATCGGCGGCGTGTTCTTTAGCGGTATCGCGTTGCTCGGCTTGTACACGTTGCTTGCCACCGTCGAATGGCTTTATATCGGCCTCAAAGTAGCCGGCGGGTTTTACCTGGTTTATCTCGCCTCGAAGATCTGGCGCGGCGCCGCCAAACCGCTTGCATTCGACGCGGCCCAACGCGCCTCGACCAATCCACGCAAATCGTTCTGGATTGGCCTCAGTACGCAACTCAGCAATCCGAAAACAGCGGTGTACTACGGCAGTATCTTCGCCGCGCTTTTGCCGCAGCATCCGCCGCTGTGGTGTTATTTCGCGTTGCCGCCCGCGATCTTCGGCATCGAGGCGGGCTGGTACACCGTTGTCGCCTTATGCTTTTCGAGCAAGCGTCCGCGCGAAATCTATCTGCAGTGGAAGGCCTGGATCGATCGCATCGCCGCCGGCGCGGTCGCCGTTCTCGGCTTGCGTCTCATCGTGACGGCGCACAAAGTGGGCATCTGACACCGCGTCCAGAAAAGCGGCTTGGCCGGTGGCCGCGGCAAGCCGGCCCCAAACAGGGTCACATAGGCGAGCGCGAAGACAGAGAACAGTTACAAGTTAAATGTTGACGCTGGTGTGCCACAGCGGTTACTGTGGCACCCGAAGTTCAAGAAGTTCGATTGCTGTTCATCAATGTCTCGCTCCCTCAGCGGTATTCGTTGTCCTCTCCCTCCTTGACGCTTCTCCCGCTCTGTCGCAGGGCATATTTTCTATTTTCTTTTCTCAAGGATTCTTCATGGATACCGGTACCGTTAAGTGGTTCAACGACAGCAAAGGCTTCGGCTTCATCACGCCGGACAAGGGCGGCGACGACCTGTTCGCGCACTTCTCAGAAATCCGTGCTGACGGCTTCAAGACGCTCGCTGAAAATCAGAAGGTGAGCTTCGAAACGAAGCAAGGCCCCAAGGGTCTGCAAGCGGCCAACATCAAGCCACTCTAAGTCAAGTTTGAAGGGCTCGGTGTCCGGCATCGGACACCGGGCTGCAGCGACATCCTCGCGGAGCTTCGTCTCCCACAGTTGGCGCGCGATCGCTTTGGAGTTGCAGCCGTACCGGCAACTCGCCCGAGCGCCAAACGCCTCGTTGCACCTCATTCCCCTTTCGGCTTCAACGCCTTTTAGCTTTTCGGCTGTGTTCTGATTCGGCTCGCAATGGCTTCGAATCGGCTCGTCCGCGCGACTCAATGGAAGTTCGCACGGCGGGCGCGCACTCGCACATTATTAAAATACAAATGCAAAGCAAACATATTCATCATTACAACGGCTATGCCGTCAAACCTTCGGCGCATCGTCTGCCTGACGGTAGTTTCTCGTCCAACCTGCTGCTCGAACGCGCCGACAGTGCGCGCAGCGAAAGCTTGTATCAGTTCTACTCACTCGATTATTTCGCCGACGAAGAAGAGGCGCTGGAGCATTCGGCGCGCTGGGCGCACGAGTGGGTCGATACGCGCGGTTGACGTAACAATGAGCGCGCAAAGTTCGACGTTCTGACTTTTTGCCGCTTTCTGAAGAGGCACGGCTTCGCAACAGCCGCGCCTTGCCTGCCCGATTTTGCGGCACGCGGATAAAGAATCCGCTTCGACAGCCGTTATGCGAACTATGGCGCGGCCTCGCCCGCGCCCTTTCCCATTTCGCGCTCAACGCACTGTCGAATCCAATAATGAACCGACTGACACTGAAACAGAAGTTGTGGGTGCCGCTGCTGCTTTGCTGGGCGGCGCTGCTGATCGTCACCGTAGTCAACGCGTTCGAAGCGCGTAGCGCGCAGATGGACGCACGCCGATCGGCGCTTGCCGATGTCACCGACATGGCGGCGTCGATCGTCGCCGATTACGCGAAGCAGGCCGACGCCGGCAAGCTTTCCGTCGACGACGCCAAGCAGCAGGCCATCGCCCGCGTCGTCGCACAGCGCTACGGCAAGTCCGGCTACGTGACGATCGTGCGCAGCGACTCGGTGATGGTCGCTCACCCGATGAGCCCGCAACTCAACGGCAAGGACATGAGCGGCTTTCGCGACGCTAAGGGCAACGCGCTGTACCACGACATCGCCGCGGCAGGCGGTTCCGCCGAAGGCTCCGGCTACCTGCGCTACTGGTGGCCGAAACCCGGCGAGACGAAGCCGAGCGAAAAAATCGGCTATGTGAAGCGCTTCGCTCCGTGGAACTGGGACTTTATCGCCGGCGCCTATATGGACGACATCCAGGCGCAGTTCTACAGGACGCTGCTGCGCTCCGGCGCCATGCTGCTGGTGCTGGGTGTGCTGGTGTCGTTCGTCGCGTCGCGGGTGGTGCGCAACGTGTCGCGCTCGATCGGCGGGGAGCCGTCCGTGGCGGCGCACATCGCCATGCGCATCGCTCGCGGCGACCTGGCAACGCCTATCGACTTGCGCCGCGACGACTCGTCGAGTCTGCTCTTCTCGTTGCGCGAAATGCGCGATCAACTCGCGGCCACCGTCGCGCGCATCAAGAGTTCGGCGGAGACGATCACGGTGGCGTCGAAGGAAATCGCCGCAGGCAACCTCGACCTGTCGAGCCGCACGGAAGAACAGGCCGCGTCGTTGCAGCAAACCGCCGCCAGCATGGACGAACTCACCAAGACCGTCACGCAGAACGCCGACAACGCGGCAACCGCGTCCGAACTGGCGAAGGACGCGTCGAGCGTCGCCGCGCGCGGCGGCGAAGTCGTCAACGATGTAGTAGAGAAAATGGCCGGCATTACGGACAGTTCGCGCAAGATCGGCGAAATCATCAACGTGATCGAAGGCATTGCGTTCCAGACGAACATTCTCGCGCTCAATGCCGCCGTGGAAGCCGCGCGCGCCGGTGAGGAAGGACGCGGCTTCGCGGTCGTGGCGGGCGAGGTTCGCAATCTCGCGCAACGCAGCGCGACGGCAGCCAAAGAGATCAAGGTGCTGATCGACCAGTCCGTCCAACAGGTCGGCGAAGGTTCAACGCTGGCCGGCAAGGCGGGCAGCACGATCGGCGAGGTGGTCGAGGCCGTGCGCCGGGTCACGGCGATCATGAACGAGATCTCGGCGGCTTCGAAGGAACAAAGCTCCGGCATCGGCGAAGTGAACCTCGCGATTCGCCAGATGGACGACGTTACTCAGCGCAACGCGGCGCTGGTCGAGCAGGCCGCGGCCGCCGCAGGGTCGCTCGACGAGCAGACTGAGCAGTTGCGCGAAGCCGTCGCCGTGTTCAAGGTCGGACAGCCCGCCTGATCGCGCGAGCCGACTGACGAGAAGCCGCGGGTTGCGATTGCGTCGCGGCGGGTTTCTCGCAGGCATAAAAAAAGGTGCCGCGAACGGCACCTTTTTTACAACAAGCAGCTTCTGCTGAAGCTTAGAAGCGGTGACGCAGACCGACCGTAGCAGCCGTCTGGTTCTTCGACGACGACGGAGCTTGCGTGATGTCGCCGCTGTAGATCGAAGCGACACCGCCGTCGCCCATTGCGTGCTGGTACACGGCTTGAGCGTAGACGTCCGTACGACGCGACAGCGCGTAGTCAGCCTGCAGGCCGATCTGGTGGTAACGCACCGAGCTCGAGCCGCCGTTTGCAGCAACGCCGTAGCCCTTACCGTCCGTGAACGTGTAGGCAACGCCCAGGCCCAGCGCCGGGGTCAGGTTGTACTTGCCGTTGACTTCGTAGTTGTTGGCACGCAGCGATTGCTGAACGCCTGCCACGTTGTCGATGCGCGATTGCGTCCACGCCAGACCGACCGTAGCCGGGCCGAACGAGTACGAACCCGCTGCGCCGAATTCACGCTGACGGAAGTTGCCGGCGAGACCCAGGAACGCGCCGTCCGAAGCGCCGCCGTTCGTTGCCGTGCCTGCAGCGTTCGTCGCGCCCGGGTTGTTCTGCTGTGCGTAAGCAGCGCCCAAACGCAGACCTTGCCACTGGTAGGCAGCGCCCAGGCTGTATTCGCGGTTGTTCGCGAATGCGCCAGCCTGGTTCGAGAAGCCGTACGTGCCGCCGAACGTGAAGCCAGCGTAGTTCGCGCTCGTGTACTTGACCGAGTTGTTAACCGCGAAGCCGCCGTTCGTGTTCAGGTTGTCGTTGTTGAACGGATGCGCGAAGTACGTGCCGCCCCAGCTGCCGGTTGCGGTCAGCGGTGCGAGGAAGTCTTGCGCTGCGTCGTATTGACGGCCCAGCGTGACGGTACCGAATTGTGCGCTCGACAGACCGACGAAGGCCTGACGGTTGAACATGCCGTTGTTGTTCGCGAAGCGGCCGTTGTTGACGTTAAAACCGCTTTCCAACGTGAAGATTGCCTTCAGGCCGTTGCCCAGGTCTTCCGAGCCGCGCAGACCGAAGCGGCTTTGGTCGATGCCGCCGCTGCCGGCTGCCCACTTCGAATTGTGAGCAACGTTGCTCGTGTAGGTCACGCCGGCGTCCAGCAAGCCGTACAGGGTGACGCTGCTCTGTGCGTGAGCGACGGAAGCGAACGATGCGGCAACCGCAACGACGATAAGACTCTTTTTCATGCGTGGGACTCCTGTTCGATAAATTTCGCAAGGGGAGCGAGACCGGCCTCGACAGCGCACCGAGGCGCCGCCGCCCTTAGCCGAACCCTCGTGGAACGGCCGGGCACCCTTTAAACGAAGCGTGAGTGTAGGGGGACACCCTAATACCGGCGCGGACAATTCACGCAACACGGTCTTGCCGGATCGGCAATAATCGAACGGGAGTGTTCGCTAAGTCCTTGTTTTTGTACGATAAAGCAGAAAAAATGGCGTGCACGCTGCCAGCGCTAGCCATAAATCATTGGCAACTTTTCAATAAACAAAGTTGCGCAGATGCAACAGGTTGTAATACCCACGAAGTAATCAGCGAGGTGAAAGCCCCATTAAAAACTGCCAGCGCTGCTTATGAATTGAGCAACTGGAACGCGCAGAAAGGCCCCATCATTTTTATTTTAAGAGTTTGGGAACTTAGTTCAATCGATATTGTCGGCTTAAACACCGCTTACTCGTACCTGCACTTAATGCCACCTTTCCTCGCGGCAAATGAAAAGCCGCCTCTGAGGCGGCTCTTGCGCGATCACGGCGAAGACCCCGTATTGACTTTATTTCTCTCTATTTAATCAGTGAAGCCTTCAGCACGGGCGTGTCCGGAGGTGAACTGCGGCGCCGACCGCCGCGTGACTTACCCGGTGCTGAAAGCGGACGGCAATGCATCGAACAGCCTTCCATCTACATTAACGGCACGGCCGTTCGTCTTTTGACGCCGTAGTTTCCCTAATTCCAACACCGGTCTGCGTAACGTTGTGCTCCTGCCTCTGACTCGTCCTCGGCCTCGCCGAGCGCATCTTCGTCCCCGGGAGAGCTGCCGGGCGCGAGCGGATCGGTTTGCGGCGGCATGCCGGGCAGCGGACGCGGCTGCTCGTCAGGCGCATCGAGCGGCTCATTCGACGGGTCGGCGACGGGGTCTATCGTGGGGTCGGTTTGCATGATGGGCTCCTGTGGAAGGGAAGGTCTCCCATCCCAAGGGGCGCAACGGCTATACCCGCTGCAGGCTGCCTCCTTCCGCGGCCCAACAGCCTGGCTCGCCGATGTAGAAACTGCCCACAGTCGATGCTGAAATTTCAAGCGTCGTCGGTGTGCCGGGCTACAGTTCAGCGAGGATCGTCGACGCGAGCGGGCCGATTGTCCGCCGTGGCAATCAGAAAAGGCTCGAGGCCGAAGAGCCATGCAAAGCAGAAGGTGATGCGCGCAAGCAGGCTGGGCGGGCGCCGTCGCGCGCGTTCGACGACGCCCGAAAGCGGCGCGGCCAGCATGGATTCCGGCTGCGAAAAGTCAGGAGCGGTCTGGTTGTGTCGCATGGCGGCAGTGTTATTGATCTTGTCGGGACGCGGAGCTTTAGCAACGCGCGTGCCAGCCGTGGCGCGGCGAACGTTGTCATGCTCGGTGCGAGTCGGCAGCCTATTCGTCGGTCGGTGTTTACCCGCTACCCCTTGGTTCGTACTTGCACACGGGCAAAACGCGACCGAGAATGTAAGCGCTATCATTTGACACGCGACAGCCTGGAACCGGCCACCTTCGGAACCACCACCCTCGGCATCGCGTGTAAATGTAAGCGCTACCATACCCGCGGGCCTACTCGAGTGCGGTAGGCATCGCAGCAAAAAGGGCGAAGACCCTGCCCCACCGCGCGTTCCCCGCAACGCGCGATTTCTGGCCGCCCGGCATCGCATCGGCGCGGCCGCCCTAGCCGAACCGCAAACATGAAACGGAGACAACGATCATGAGCGCAATCCCCAGTCACGAGCAGGCCCCGCCCAAAATCCGCCGCGCGCAGGTCGTGGCGCTCACGCTCCTGATGGTGAGCGGCATCGTCAATTACCTGGACCGCGGCACGCTCGCCGTCGCCAATCCGTTGATCCGTCACGACATGGGCCTGACGCTCGGGCAAATGGGCGTGCTGCTCTCGGCGTTCTCGTGGAGCTATGCGCTCTTTCAGTTGCCGGTCGGCGGGCTCGTCGACAGGATCGGGCCGCGCAAGCTGCTCGGCATGGGCCTGATCCTGTGGTCGCTTGCGCAGGCGGCCGGCGGCTTCGTGTCCACCTTCGGCTGGTTCGTGCTCGCGCGAATTCTGCTCGGGATCGGCGAAGCGCCGCAGTTTCCCTCGGCCGCTCGCGTGGTGAGCAACTGGTTTCCGCTGCGCGAACGCGGCAAACCGACCGGCATCTTCAACTCCGCGTCGCCGCTCGGGACCGCGCTCGCGCCGCTGTGCCTCTCGGTGCTCGTCGTGAATTTCCACTGGCGCTGGGCCTTCATCGTGACGGGCATCACGGGCCTCGTCGTGGCGGCCGTGTGGTTCGCGCTCTACCGCGACCCGGCCAAGGCGACCATGAGTGAAGCCGAACGCCGCTATCTGGCAGGCGATGAGGCCGACCGCAAGCCGGCGCCCGCCGTCACTTTCGCCGACTGGCGCTCGCTCTTTTCGCACGCCACCACATGGGGCATGCTGATCGGCTTTTTCGGCTCCGTCTATCTGAACTGGGTCTACCTCACGTGGCTGCCCGGCTATCTGACGATGGAGCGTCACATGAGCCTCATGCACACCGGCGTCGCGGCATCGGTGCCGTTCTTTTGCGGCTTTCTCGGCGCGCTCACGGCCGGCTGGTTCTCCGACCTGATCACGAGCCGCAGCGCGAGCCCGGTCGCGAGCCGCCGCAATGCCGTGGTGATTGCGATGCTCGGCATGGTCGCGTTCACGATCCCGGCCGCGCTCGTCGAAAGCAATACGCTTGCGATCGTGTGCATCTCCGTTGTGATCTTTCTGGCCAACGCGGCGTCCGCGAGTTCGTGGGCGCTCGCCACAGCCGCCGCACCGCCGAACCGCGTCGGCTCGCTCGGCGCGATCCAGAATTTCGGCGGGTTTCTCGGCGGCGCGCTCGCGCCCATCTTCACCGGCTATATCGCGCAGACGTGGTCATTTGTGCCGGCGCTGCTGACCGCCGCGGGCATCGCCTTCGTCGGCGCAATGAGCTACCTGCTGCTGGTGCGCAAGCCGATCGCCGACGAACCCGCCGCTAACGAACCGATGCAGGCGCCGGCATGAACGCATGGCCCGCCCGCCTCACGCATTCTCTTCAGGAGCACTGAACATGACAATCGCGCAGCAAGCCCGTCCGTCCATTGAAGGCATCGTCCCCGTGATGCTGACGCCGTTCGACGACTCGGGCGCGATCGACTACGCCGGCCTCGAACGTCTGATTGAGTGGTACATCGCGCACGGATCGGACGCACTCTTCGCGGTCGCGCAGTCGAGCGAAATGCAGTTCCTCACGCTCGCCGAGCGCGGCGCGCTGGGACGCTTCGTCGTCGAAAAAGTGGCGGGCAGAATTCCCGTCGTGGTGTCCGGCCACATCAGCGACGACCCCGCCGCGCAAGCCGAAGAGCTGAACGTCGCGGCGGCCACGGGCGCGCAAGGCGTGGTGCTCGTGACTAACCGGCTGGATCCCGCCCGCGAGGGAACACGCGCGTTCGCCGCGAATCTCGAGCGGCTGCTCGCGCGTCTTCCCGCGGATGTACCGCTTGGCCTCTATGAATGCCCGGCGCCGTACCGCCGGCTTCTTTCGGATGACGAACTAAAGCTGTGCATCGACACGGGCCGTTTCATCATGCTAAAGGACGTGAGTTGCGATCTGCCGACCGTCAAACGCCGCGTCGCGCTCGCGCAGGGCTCGTCGCTCAAGATTCTGAACGCCAACGCGGCCATTGCGTGGGACGCGATGAAAGCCGGTTCGGCAGGCTTTAACGGCGTGTTCACGAACTTTCATCCGGACCTGTACAACTGGCTGCGCAACCACGCTGCACAGGACCCGGCGCTCGCCGAAGAACTCGCCACCTTCCTCGTGCTTGCCGCGGTCTCCGAATCGCTCGGCTACCCGGCGCTCGCCAAGATGTACCACCAGCGCATCGGCACCTTCCACTCGATTCGCTGCCGCGTGATCGACTACGACGTGCGCGAACGATTCTGGGCGCTCGATGCGATTCTCGACAAGATCGTCGCGGGCACCGAGCATTTTCGCGCGCGCATCGCGGCGCTGGGTGCGTAGCAACAGCCTCGGCGTTTCGTCGTCGCGATGACGCGGTGAAGCCCGCGGCGGTAAGATGTCAGGCTTCCCGTTTCGCCGTTTGCTTTTCCAACTCATGTCAGACACGCCCGACTCGCCTGCCGCCGCTCGAACCCAGACCAGCCGTGTGCGTCGCGGCACGGGCCGCACGGTGCTCTCCGACGTCGCCAAGCTGGCGGGCGTGTCCACGGCGACGGTATCGCGCGTCTATAACGAGCCGGACAAAGTGTCCGCGGCCGTACGCGAACGCGTCGAGCACGCGGCAGTCGCGCTCAACTGGTTTCCCAACGCCGCCGGCCGCGCGCTCGCGTCCACGCGCAGCCACATCGCCGGCATCATCATTCCCACGCTCGACGACCAGGTGTTCGCTTCACAGGTAAGCGGCATGCAGGCCGCGTTCGCCGCACGCGGCATCACGCTCGTGCTGGGCTGTTCGAACTACGATCCCGCGCAGGCGCTCGTGCAGGTGCGCGCGATGCTCGCGCGCGGCGTCGAGGCCATGGCCGTGGTAGGCGAGGCGCATCCGCCCGAGCTCTTCGACGCATTGCGGCTTTATCGCGTGCCGTATGCGGTGACGTACGCGTATCGCAAAGACAGTCCGCATGATTGCATCGGTTTCGATAATTTCGCCGCTTATGTGCAGATGACCGAGCATCTGATCGGACTCGGCCACCGCTCGTTCGCCGTGTGCATCCAACCCACGCGTGACAACGACCGCGTGCAGGCGCGCCTTGCAGGCATTCGGGCAACGCTTGAACGGCACGGGCTCGCGGTCCGGCCGGAGCACCTGTGCGAAGGCGAATCCACCATCGCGTTCGGGCGCCGCAGTCTGCGCTCCATCTGGCAAGCGTCATGCGAACGCCCGAGTGCGATCATGTGCGGCAACGATCACATCGCGCTCGGCGTACTGCGCGAAGCGCAAGAACTCGGCATTGCGATTCCGGGCGAACTCTCCGTGACGGGCTTCGACGATCTCGAGATTGGCAAGGCCATGCGCCCCACGCTCACGACGATGCGGGTGGACACCTACGAAATCGGCAAGCTCGCCGCGCAACATCTGCTTGATGTGCTCGATGGCAAGCGGCCGCAACACGGCCACGAGGTGCGGGCCGTGTTGCACATCAGGGAGTCGTCAGGACCGGCGCGCAGAGCAGCCACCGCGGGCGGCTAAGCACCGGCAGCCGGCAGCGACCCTGCGCGCTTTAACCGCTTCACGCCCTCTTCGATGTCGGCCACGCCCGGCGCTGCAAACGACAGCCGCAGCGACGCGGCATCGACGTTGTCCGCGAAAAACGCCTTGCCCGGCACAAACAGGATTTTGTTGCCGATTGCCCGTTGCAAAAGCTCGGATGAGTCGGCGCCGCTTCCGGTGAGACGCGCCCAGACGAACATTCCGCCTTCGGGCCGATGAAACTGCAGCATGTCGCCGAGTTGCGCGTGCAGTGCATTGCATAGCGCCTCGCATTTGCGGCCGTACATCGCAGTAATACGCGGCAGGTGTCGTTCAAGCGCGCCGTCGGCCAGATACTCGGCGGCAATAGCCTGCGTCCACGGCGCGCTGCACAGGTCCACTGTCTGCTTTGCGATCACACAACGCCGTGCAATCTCCTCAGGTGCGATGGTCCAGCCCACGCGCAAGCCTGGCGCGACGATCTTCGACAGGCTCGCAAAATGAACCACCCAGTCGCGTGAACCCTGCACTTGTTCGGTGAGAGCAAGTATCGAGGGGACGGCTTCACCGGAGAAACGCAGATCGCCGTAAGGGTCGTCTTCGACGATAACGAACCTGTATTGCACCGCCAGCTTGAGTAAGGCAATGCGGCGTTCGCGCGTCAGCGTGGCGCCAGTCGGATTCGCAAAGGTGGGCACCGTGTAGAGCAGCTTCGGCCTCACGAGCGTGCCGGACGCGAGAAGCGTGGCGAGATGGTCGACGTCGAGGCCGTGGGCATCGACGGGAAGGGTCACCACTTTCGCCTGCTGAAGCCTGAGTGCCTGCAGGGTTGCGGGATACGCCGGCTGTTCGGTCAGCGCAACATCGCCAGGATTGACCAGCACGCGAAGCAACAGGTCGAGTCCCTGCTGCGATCCCGTCGTGACAAGCATTTCGCCCGGCGCACAAGCCACGCCGCGACGCGCCATCAGATTCACGAGCTCACGCTTGAGGCCCGGCAAACCATCGGTCGGTCCGTACTGCAGACAGAGATTCGCATCGCGATAGGCGCGCGCCTCCGCCTGTTGCAGACCCTCCACGTCGAACAGATCGCTCGCGGGATAGCCGCCGGCAAATGAAATCATGCCCGGCTCGGCGAGGTACTTGAACAGCTCGCGAATGGGAGAGCCCGAGGGATGCAGAAAAGGTGCGGTGAATTCGTACATGTTTGTCGTTGGCAAGGAACAGGGCGTTCAGACAGGCATTGTGGTCAGTCGCCACTTGCGCGGCAAACGATATCTATGCACTACGTAGTGAGGTTTTATCATCAAGCTCAATACTCCGCCGAATAAAAAAAGCCCGGCAGTTCGAATTGCCGGGCCGTTTTCACCCAAAAGAACCGCCTGGATAAGCGGCGCGCTACACCACGTTCTTTTCCACAATAGGACGGTTTTCCAGCACGCGTTCCCAACTCAATGACGAGAGATCGAGCGACACATAGCGTCCGTTCAGAATCAGCTCGCTGACGCCGCGCCCGGTCGCCGGACCTTGCTGAAGGCCGTGCCCGCTATAACCGTTCGCAAACACGCAGTTCTCGATCTGCGGGTGGTAGCCGATGATCGCGTTGTGGTCGAACACGTTGTATTCGTAGTACCCCGACCAGCAGTTCTCGACGCGCAGCGCCTCGAACTCCGGCACGCGGTGAGCAAGCGTCGGCCAGATGACGTCGTCGAAAAGAGCGTGGTCCACTTCGTCGAGCGGCAGGTCGTCCGGGTCGTTGTCCGCGCTCGGCGAGGTGCCGCAAATATAGGTCTTTCCTTCAGGGCGGAAGTACACGCCGGTCGGATCGATCAGAAGTGGACAAGCCTCGAGCCGAGCCGGCGACGACACATTGAAAATGCTGCGGCGGCGCGCAAACACCGGAATGTCGATGTCCATCATCGCAGCGATCTTGCGCGACCAGGCACCGGCGGCGTTCACCACCGTATCGCAGGCATAGCGCTCGCCGTTGCCGACGATCACGTGCGTGACCTTGCGGCCTTCGCGAACCAGGCCCGTTACGTCGGCCGCCACATAGCGCGCGCCGAGCGACTGCGCCTTCTTGCGAAGCGCCTGCACGAGCCCATAGCCGTCGAACCAGCCTTCGCCGCTCTCCCCGAATGCGCCGGACATGAGGTCCTCGACATTCAGCCATGGGAATTTCGCCTTCAGCGCCTGTTGATCCATCAGATTGATGTGTGCGCCGAGACTCTTCTGCAAAGCGTGATTCTCGCGCAGCGTGGCGTCGCCGGCGGGCGTGGCGAGAAAGAGGTAGCCCCCTTCGTGCAGATCGATTGACGGCTTGTTGCCGTCCACTTCGAGAAGCTCGCCGATATTGCGCAGGAATTCGATACCGTACAGCGACATCTGAATCGACAGCGGCGTGGAAAATTGCTGCCGGATGGAGGCGGCCGATAACGCCGACGACGACTTCGCGTAACTCGGATCGCGCTCGATCACGGTCACCGAAACCGTCGGGTCGGAAGCCCGCAAGAAGTAGGCAATAGAACTGCCGATCACACCGCCGCCAACAATAACGACTTGAGAACTCACGACTTGCTCCAGATTGCACGCCTTAAAAAAACGGCCGTCTTGCAACGGCCGTGGACACGCAGCGCAATACGCTTAACCGATGTTGAAATCGATGCCCTGTGCAAGCGGCAGCGCCGACGAATAATTGACCGTGTTGGTCGCGCGGCGCATATACGCCTTCCACGAATCCGAGCCCGATTCGCGCCCGCCGCCGGTTTCCTTTTCGCCGCCGAACGCGCCGCCGATCTCCGCGCCGCTCGGTCCGATGTTCACGTTCGCGATGCCGCAGTCGCTGCCCGATGCGGAGAGGAATCGCTCCGCTTCACGCAGGTCCGTGGTGAACACGCACGACGAAAGGCCGTGAACGGCGGCGTTGTTGCCATTGATCGCGTCGTTGAAATCGCTGTACTTCAGCACATAAAGGATCGGCGCGAAGGTTTCCTTCAGCACGACGGGCGTCTGCGAGGGCATTTCGACGATAGCCGGGCGCACATAAAACGCCTTCTCGTTGCCCGCCACCGTGTGGCGCTCGCCGCCGAACACCTTGCCGCCTTCGCTCTTCGCCTGCTCGAGCGCAGCCTGCATGCGGTTGAACGACTGCTCGTCGATCAGCGGCCCCATCAGCACGCCCTGCTCGAGCGGATTGCCGATCACGACCTTGCTGTACAACGTCTTCAAACGCTCGACGGCCTTCTCATAAACGCTTTCGTGCACGAACAGGCGGCGCAGCGACGTGCAGCGCTGACCCGCCGTGCCGACCGCCGAAAACACAATGCCGCGCAGCGCCAGTTCCAGATCCGCCGTGCCGGAAACGATGCCCGCGTTATTGCCGCCCAGTTCGAGAATCGAGCGGCCAAAGCGGCGCGCCACTTCCACGCCGACCGTGCGGCCCATTTCCGTGCTGCCCGTCGCGCTCACGATATTGGAGCGCGGATCGGCAACCAGCTTCGCGCCGACGTCGCGGCCGCCGTTGACGACACACGTCAGGCCCGCCGGCGCGTCGCCGAATTCCTTCAACGCGTCTTGCAGGATCTTGTCGACGGCGAGCGCGGTGAGCGGCGTCTTTTCCGACGGTTTCCAGATCACCGCATTGCCGCACACGAGCGCGAGCGCCGCATTCCACGACCACACGGCCGCCGGAAAGTTGAACGCCGAGATGACGGTGCACACGCCCATGGGATGCCACGTTTCGGCCATGCGGTGGCCGGGACGCTCCGACGCAATGGTCAGACCGTAAAGCTGCCGCGACAGGCCGACCGCGAAGTCGCAGATGTCGATCATTTCCTGCACTTCGCCTAGACCTTCCTGAAGAATCTTGCCGGTCTCGAGCGTGATGATGCTGCCAAGCGCGTGCTTCTGCTCGCGCAACTTGTTGCCGAGCAGGCGCACCAACTCCCCGCGGCGCGGCGCCGGCACGTTGCGCCAGCTTGCGAAAGCCTGCTGCGCGTTGGCGAGCGCGGCGTCGACGTCGGCAACCGTCTTGCTCGCGACGCGGCCGATGAGTTCGCCGTTGATCGGCGAGTAAACGGCGATGTCGCCCGCTTCAGCGAGGTGGGCAATGCCGAGTTCCGAGAGAATGGTCGATGCTTTCACGATTGAGACCCCTTTGAATTTCCAATACGAAATTTTGGTACGTTCGGAAACTATACACGCCTGGATTTTCGGCGGCAACCTCAACCGCGCGGCTTTGATTGCACGTGACGCAGGCGGGGATTTCTGATCGGAAATGCCGTTTGGTGCTTTCCAGGCGGATCAATCGGAGGCTGTCACCGTCACCGGCTCCGCGTGCCGTTTCTGCTTTGATACAGGATAGGCCAGCGCCTGCTTGGCCAGCTGCGCGATATGCAGCGACTGCCTTGCGGCTCCTTGCTGGATCTGCTCGCGGCAGCTGAAACCGTTGGTCACGACAATCGCTTCGGAAGGCGCTTGCCGCACAAGAGGCAAGAGCTTGTCTTCGGCGATTTTCATCGACAGTTCGTAATGGTCTGCATTGAAACCGAACGAGCCGGCCATGCCGCAACAGCCGGTATCGAGCAGCGTCCAGCGCACGCCGAGCTTGTCGAGCAGGGCCGTATCGCCCTTCATGCCGAAGATCGATTTCTGATGACAATGCCCATGCACGACGACGTTCGCGTCGAGCTGCGGCCATTCGAAATCCGCGCGCGCAACGAAATCGGAGAACAGGAAGGTCTCGTCCGAGAGCTTCTTTGCAATGGGATCGCCGGGAAGCTGCTTGAGCAGTTCGTCCTTGAAGACCGACAGGCATCCTGGTTCCAGTCCGACGACCGGCACGCCCGCGCGAATGTCGTCGGCGAGTTCGTTCACGGCGCTGCGCAGCAAAGCGCGCGCTTCGTCCAGCAGGCCGAAGTCGTACAACGGGCGCCCACAGCAAAGGCGTTTGCGCGGCAATACGACCTGATAGCCGATGTGAGTCAGTACATCGAACGCGGCCGTCGCAATCTCGGGCGAAAAGTGGTCGTTGAACGTATCCACCCACAAAATGACCTTGCGCGAAGGCTGATTTGCGCTCGGGATACCGGCGCTAACCCGAGATTTCGTGAGCGCCCGGAAACTGCGCGGCGCAAACACCGGCAGGTGCCGCTTGGGCGCCACGCCCGCGAGCCACTTGCTGATCGGCGCGAACGGCTTGGCCGAGGTCATGAAATTGGTCACGCGCGCGAAGCGGCTCGCAAAAGGCGCCCACTGACCGATGCGGCCCATGAACATCGCCTGACGCGGCCGACTGTGCCGCTCGTAGTAATGCGACAGAAATTCGGCCTTGTACGAGGCCATGTCGGTATGCGTCGGGCAATCGGATTTGCAGCCCTTGCACGCGAGGCATGCGTCGAGCGCCTCCTTGACTTCGACGCTGTTCCAGCCATCCTTGATCACTTCGCCCTGCAGCATTTCCCAGAACAGATGCGCCCGCCCGCGCGTCGAGAACTTTTCCTCGCGCGTTGCGCGAAAGCTCGGGCACATCGTGCCGCCATCGAGCGAACGGCACTTGCCCATGCCGATGCAACGTTCCACCGCGCGTTGCATGCCGTCGCCCTCGGGGCTCGCGAACGTGAGTTTTGTGGTCAGTGTGACCGGCTTATAAGCGGGTCCCATGCGGAGGTTTTCATCAGCACGATAGGCATGAACCACCTTGCCGGGATTCATGCGGTTCAGCGGATCCCAGATCGCCTTGAACTCCTCCATCGCCCGCATGATCTCGGGCCCATACATGATGGGCAGGAATTCGGCTTTAGCCTGGCCGTCGCCATGTTCGCCCGACAAAGAGCCGCCGAAATCGACCACGAGTTGCGCCGCCTCGCGCAAAAAGCTGCGCCATTTGCCGACGCCTTCGGCGCTCCGCACATCGAACGTGATGCGCGCGTGCACACAGCCGTCGCCGAAATGGCCGTACAGGCAGGTCTCGTAACCGAAGCGGTCCACGAGCGCCTGAAAGTGGCGCAGATAATCGCCGAGCCGCAGCGGATCGACTGCCGCGTCTTCCCAGCCGACCATTGGATCGGGCTTTGACGGATCGACCGACAGCGCAACCGCCGACGCGCCCGTTTCGCGAATCGACCAGATCTTTTGCTGCTTCTGCCGGTCTTCGACGACCAACCCGCTGATGCCCGCGCCCGCCGCGCCCGACCTGAAATACGCGTCGGCTTCGTCGGCTTGCGCGAGCGCCTCGGCAACCGTGTCGGCGCCAAACTCCAGCACGACCCATGCGTCGCCGTCCGGCAGCAGCGCGATCTCGTCGCGCTTCAAACCGCGCGCCTGCAGGCCGCGGATGATCGCGCGGTCGAGACCTTCAATGGCGATCGGCGAAGAACGGTTGAAGTGAGGGACGGCATCCGCGGCGGTGTAAATGTCGCTGAAACCGAGCACGAGCAACACGCGGCACGCCGGGCTGTGCACGAGGCGCACCTTCGCCTGCAGCGTGACCGCGCAGGTGCCTTCGGTGCCGACCAGCGCACGCGCGACATTAAAACCGTTTTCCGGCAGCAGCTGATCGAGATTGAATCCGGACACGCGGCGCCTGATTTGCGGAAACTCGCGGCGGATGCGCTCGGCGTAGCGGTCACGCAAGTCGCGCAACTTCGCGTAGATCTCGCCCTGGCGGCCGCCTCGCGCGATGATCTGTTCCAGCTCTGCGTCCCCGGTCGGTCCGACCCAGAAGCGTGCGCCGTCATACGTCGCGATTTCCAGCGCCTCGATGTTCTCGACGGTCTTGCCGCCCATCACCGAGTGCGCGCCGCACGAATTGTTCGCAATCATGCCGCCGAGCGTGCAACGGCTGTGCGTGGCGGGGTCGGGTGCAAACGTGAGGCCGTGTGCTTCGGCCGCATCGCGCAGCGTGTCGCAGATCACGCCCGGCTCGACGATAGCGGTTCGGTTTTGCGGATCGATGCTGACGACGCGATTCACATACTTGCTCGCGTCCGCCACCACCGCGACGTTCACGCACTGCCCGTTTTGCGAGGTACCGCCGCCTCGCGTCAGAAACGGCACGTCGTTGCGGCGGCACACGTCGAGCGCTGCAACGAGATCGTCCACGTCCGCGGGCACGACGGCGCCCAATGGAACCTGCCGATAGTTCGACGCATCCGATGCGTACAAAGCCTTCGATCCCGCATCGAAGCGAACCTCGCCGCGCAGCGCGGCGCGCAAATCGGTTTCGACCTGTTGCAGCAGCCGTGCGCTTGCCTCGAAAGGCGCGGCGGGTTTCGCTGCATGTTCTCGCGCGTCGCTCACCGCTTTTCTCCCGGCGTTTTTGCCACTATTGCGCCGCGTTCGCGGTCATTTTGAAAATGCCTTGCGCGTTGCCGGCGTCGAAACGCAGGTCGGTGACCCAGCTGCGCGACGCCTGATCGAACGTGCGCTTGCGCGTAATGAACTCGTAGAACGAGCCCGGAACAGGGCGCGTGACGAGCTTGCCGCCCGCCGACCGGAATTGCCGCTCGACGGTATCCGCGCGATACGCCGTCTGAAACACGCGCCCCGAGCGGGAACGCTCGACTTCAGGCTTCATCGGCCGGCCCTTGCTCTTTTCTTCGTCGGACAGTGTGAAGACGTCTTCCACGCGGTCCGTCGCGTGATTGAACGCGTTGCCCTCGGTCGAAATCCATGCCATTTCCGCGGATTCGCGCAACAGCACGTCGTAATCCGCCTCGCTCGGCACGTCGTGCTGACGCGCGAATGCACCGACAATCACGGGCAACAGCTGGTGAGCGGCGTCGATAGGCAGCGCGCCTTCGCGCTCCAGTTCCCACAGTTGCGAAACGGCGAGCGGCGTCAACGGGTCTTTCGACGAACTCACGACATTCGTCACCGCCTGCTGGAACTCGGTCGAAAAGCGCTCGGGATGCAGCTCGCTCACGAAGAACTGTGCGATTTCGTCGGGCGCATCTTCGTGCGCGTACGCGCGGCCCGTCATGCCCAGCTTGTCGAGCGGATAGCGGCCGTTCAGTCTGAACCCGAGCGGCCGGAGAATGCGGGTGAACGCCGCCTCACCCGGAGGCAGCGCGCCGTTGTGCGCCCAACGCACGGTACGCAACGCACCGTGATCGAAGTAGACCGAGCCGCCGTTCGCAATGGCCTCGGTCGTGTAAGCGCGCCCGTTCGGCGAGCGCTCCAGCAGATCTTCGAACAACGCCATGTTCATGGCCTGGGCGAGTTCGGCACGCGTGACGGTGCCGTCTTCCCAGTCTTGCAGCGTCGTGGGGAATGTCAACGTCGAGAACAACGACTCGGTTTTTGCGGGACCCAGCAGCTTCAATAACAGGCGTTCAACGTTCGAATTGCGCATTTGCTTTTCTCTCGCGGCACCGCGCCGCAACGGGAGTGTTCATCTGACGGACCGCCCATGGCAGCCAACCTTACGTGACCGCATTATTCAAACTGTTGCGCGGTGCGTAAAGCGAGATTAAATTGTTACTTGATGATTTTTTGGAACTAACATGCGCAAGTTCAAGATTCCCAACATGAGTGCGCTGCTCGCTTTCGAAGCCGCCGCGCGGCACGAAAGCTTCACTCATGCGGCCAAAGAGCTGTTTCTGACGGAGAGCGCCATTTCGCGGCAGATCGCGACGCTTGAGTCAAATCTGGGCGTGCGTCTTTTTGTTCGCTCGAAACAGCGCGTGATGCTGACTCGCGCGGGCCGTCTGTACGGCACGCAGGTGCGCCGCGCGCTCGAAAATCTGGATCGCGACACGCTGTCCATCATCGCGCACGGCAGCGGCGGCGGCTATCTCGAACTCGCCGTGCTGCCCACCTTCGCATCGCAATGGTTGATTCCGCGAATGAAGGACTTCAACGACCGCAACCCGGATGTCCGGATCAACATGGGCATTCGCACGGACCTGTTCTCGTTCGAGGAATCGCATTTTGAAGCCGCCATTCACTATGGCAAACCGACGTGGCCAGGCACGTCTTCCGACTATCTGTTCGGCGAGGAAGTGGTGCCCGTGTGCTCGCCGTCGCTGCTTGAAAGGCGTATCAGAAAGCCGCACGAACTGCTGAAATACCCGCTGCTTCATTCGACGACGCGCCCCGACGCCTGGTCGCGCTGGTTCTCGAATGTCGGCGTGGAAGACAACGCGACCATGCAGGGCGTGCGCTACGAACTGCATTCCATGCTGATCAGCGCCGCCGCGGCAGGACTCGGCATTGCGCTCGTGCCCAAATTTTTCGTCGACGAACAACTCGCGCAGCTGGGTCTCGTGATTCCGTTCGCCGCCCCCGCTGCCCCTGCCGCCGCCACCGTCGAGGAATCCGCCTACTACCTCGTCTATCCCACAGAGCTGAGCCACGGCAAACCACTGGAACTGTTCAGGTCATGGTTGCTGGACGAAGCCGCCGCGTATAACGCACGCACTCACTGATCGGCGCAAGGCCGATGCAGGCGCAAGCGTTCGGCGCGAGGCCTGACCCCGCGCCCGCGCAAGCCCTGCCGAAGCGGCACACCGCCGCGCCGTCTGCGGGGCGCGGCTTCATTTAAGCGGGCCTGCGCTCAGCAGTTGCCCTTCTTCGCCTGTCCTGGCGGACAGAAGCCGTTGCCCGGTCCGCCCTGAGGGTGGCCTTGCGGCACGACCACGACACCCGGCGCATCCGGCACATACAGCGCACAGCCGCTCAACAGCACGGCACCCGTAGCAAGCAGACAAACAATCTTTTTCATGAGGTTCCCCGAGGAAGGGCTTGCGCCCTTCCGTCATCACGTAATGGTTGATTAGAAACTGAAGTTGACGCCGGTTTGATCGGTAGTCGAGACATTGACCGCCGACTGCCGGGTCGCCCCGCTCGCGCTGACGGCCTGCGCCGTGTACTGACCCGCCACGCTTGCGACAGGCGTCAGCGAAACCGGCAGCGTACCCGAATACGTACCCACGAGCGGCGCGGCAGCCGGCAGGCTCAGCGAATAGGCGCCGGTATCCAGATTGGCGTTGGAGCTCGTGATTTCATAGTTGACGCCGCTCACGGTTTGCAACGCCCGCAAGATGGCCTGCGCGCTCACCGGCACAACCGTGCCGCTCGCAACGTGCATGGTGGATGCCGGCAGCGCGATCGGTGCGGCCGAGGTCGACACCACGGTCGATGCGTTCACAACGACCGGGACCGAGCGCACCACGCCCGTTGCGACATTGTTCTGCACGATGACCACGTCATAGTTGCCGCTGGTCGAGCTTTGCTCGAGCGGCGTCAGGACGAAATGGCCGCTGCTGTCCGCCACGGTACCCTTGATGATGTTGCCGTTCTGCTCGGCAAAAACCGCAGCCCCCGCTTCCGCCGGCGCGACGTAGCCCGAAATCGTGCCGCTGACCACCGTGGGCGTCGCCGTCACCACCGGCTTCAGACTGTACGAGCCGTTGCCCTTTTGCACGATCGACTTGCAGGCGTTGAAGTCGAGCACGAGATCGACGAGCGTATTGGCCTGCACCGTGAAAGGCCGGATGATCTTATAGCCGCTTTGCGCGGCGCTGGGCGTGTCGAGCGCCTGCTCGCTGCCGCCCGTGGGAACGACCGAATTCGCCAGCGAATTGCCCTGATTCTGCGCGAGCACCAGCCGAACCTGCTGATACTGGCCAGCTGGCAAGGCCGTCTGCCCGAGGTCGGCGAGCACGCCGTTGGTGAGCGAAAGCAGGTCGATTCGTTGCGGCGTCGTCAATGCGATGTCGCTCCAGCCGCTGTCGCCGTCGCCTGCCTGCGCGTTCATGTTCACGCGCACCTTGTTCACGGTGACGTACACGTGATCGAAACCGCACGCCGGAGCGTCGGTCATCTGCACGCGGAGCGTGCCGGTCGGCGTGCTGCCGCCGTCCCCGCCGCCGCCTCCACATGCGGCAAGAGCGAGTGGCAATGCGAGCGCGCACGTGAGCGTTTTAAACAGGGTTTTCATGGGGATTCCTCCATCCTCGTTGTTGTGCGCTGAAGGATATGGAATTTCGCTGTAAGCAGAACTCGCAATTTGAAACCGCTCGTAACTAGAGTGATTTAACATTCTTTATCATGACGGGAGAGACTCGGACTCCCGATTTGCATATGATGCTGGGTGAATAGGCTCAAAAGAAGCGTTCACGGCTTTCGCGGCCCGGCCAATAATCAACCTGATTGGTTATTTGCCGCATTTGGACTAAGGTTTAGTAGCTCTTCGTTACAAAACAAGAATGAACGTTGCGAGGTGGGGCATGCTCACGTTAATCGACCAGGAGATCGCGCATCTCGCGCGAGTCATGAGCGCATCAATGGCGGGCGATCTTGCGGGGCCCATTCTGCCGGCCGCCTACTGGCGGGAGCGGCTTCATCAACTGCTCGATTCGCAGCACCTCACGAATGCGCAATTGCGTTCTATCGACGTACTTCTGCGACGACTGGATGAACTCGAAGCGCAAGCCGCGAATAGCGCCGGCAGCGCTCACCGCGTTGCAATCGGCGCGAGCTAACGAGCCGCAATACGGCACAATGAGAATAACTTCAGCCGCCAGTTTCACAGGAGCCCCGCAATGAACAAGTCCCGTCTATTGCTCGCGTCCGTCATGGCCGCCGCTATGCTGGCATCGTCGCTGGCATCGTCATTCGCATTCGCCCAGCCGCCGCATGACAACCCCGGTCACGACGGAGACCATGGGCACGGGCCAGGACCCGGTCACGCCGATCACGATAAAGGACCGAATGGCCACGGGCACAAATCAATGCCGCCCGGGCATGGTCCCGACGGTCCCGGCCATTCCGCGAACGCGCCGGGACATTGGCGCAAGGGCGAGCGCCTGCCGCCCGAATACCGCGACCGTCAATATGTCATTGACGACTGGCGCGCGTACCGGCTCGCTCCACCGCCGCGCGGTTATTCGTGGGTCGGTATCGGCGGCGACTATCTGATGGTGCAACTATCCACGGGCGTGATTCTGCGCGTCGGACCGTAAGCGCCACGACATCCGGCCGCCTCGCGCGGCCGTCCACCTTCGGTCCTCCTTCCCGGCGCAAGGGCAGCCCCGACGCCAAGGCCATCCATGCAGCATAGCGGCCGCCCTTCGCCCAACCCTGCCTGACTGTTAAAGAATCATCGGCATGCCGCCGTTATATCCGTTACGCATAGCGAGCGGCCGGTGGAGCTTGCGCGGCCGCGCGAACCTGTCCCGCGCGTTCACGCCTCGCTTCGATCGACGCGATGGGAGTCGCGGCCGCGCCCGTTTTCACCATGCCCTTTATGAGCCGCACGACGCCTGGATAAAAGGCGCAACGGCACCAGCGCAAGGATTAATTTCGAAAGACAACACCGGCAGCAAGCCGTCATACTCTGTCTCTCCTAGGGCGAAACCTTCCGACAGCGGAATCGGAAGTTTCGCCGCACACCCGATCGATGCATGACCGCCGTCGCTGGACGGCCATTTCCGCGCTGCGCCGCACGCGGATCATGTGGAGCGTACTTGTTAAATGAGTTCTACCCCTGTCGTTCCGTTCGCCCACGACAAGCCCGGATCCGGCTCATTCGTGGGCAGCGCGCCGGCGTTTCGCCAACTGGTCCGGATGATCGATCGAGTCGCGCCGACCGATCATCCGCTGCTTATTTTCGGACCGACCGGCTCCGGCAAGGAGCTGGTGGCGCGCCGTGTACACGCGCACAGCCAGCGCCAGGATCAACCTTTTGTCGACGTCAATTGCGGCGCGATTCCCGAACATCTCGTCGAAGCTGAACTTTTCGGGCACGTGAAAGGCGCCTTCACCGGCGCTGCCGAAAACCGCCAAGGGCTTTTTCAGCAGGTCGGCAAAGGCACGCTGCTGCTCGACGAAATCGGCGAATTGCCGCTCGCGCTGCAGCCGAAGCTGCTGCGCGTACTCGAGACGCGAACCTTCCGCCCGCTTGGATCGACGACCAGTCTGCACTTTGCAGGTCGCGTCGTAGCCGCGACCCATCGCGACCTGCGCGAGCTTGCACGCGAGGGCCTCTTTCGCGAGGACCTGTTCTACCGCCTCGCGGTGTTCGTGCTCGCCGTGCCGGGACTCGAGCAGCGGGTCGAGGACATTCCCGCGCTCGTCAACCACTTCGCCTCGCAGCATGCGCGCCGCCTCGAGTTTTCGCCGCCTGCGCTTCGGCGTCTTGCGCAGCACCCGTGGCCGGGCCATATCCGGCAATTGCGCAATCTGATCAGCCAGCTGAGCGTGCTCGCCGAAAACACGCACATCGACGTGGACACGCTCGAGCCGTTTCTCGCTAACGAGGCGAGCGGGCCGGTCTCGCGAGCGAGCCTTGCGGACATGCTGCTGCAACTGGAAGGCCGCGACAAGCTGAGCGCAGCCGAAGACCTCCTGATCGACCGCGCGCTCGAACGCACGAGCGGCAACAAGAGCGCGGCGGCCGCGCTGCTCGGCGTGGGTCGCAAGACCATCGAACGGCGCCTCAAGTCGCGCGAGGAACATCACCGGGAAGCGCACAAGTGCCTTGAACATGCGAGGGCGCTGATCGAGGAATCGAAGTTCGCCGAAGCTATTCCGCAACTGCGCCGCTGCCTCGACGTGCTGCAAACCCCCAACGAGCAGGACGCGGTACGCCGGCTGCAGTTCGACGCCTATCGCCTGCTCGGCATGAGCTTGCGCAGCGTGCACGGCTGGCTCTATGCGGAGGCCACGGCGTGCTACGCCGCGGCCCTCGCGATTGGCGAAGGCGTGTGCGCGCCCTCAGAAATCGCCGCGATCCAGTTCGGCATCTGGACCACGCAGTTGACCACGCTGCAACTGAAGCAGGCGCGCGCGACCGCGCAGAACATGCTGGAGCGCGCGCAGAACGGCGGCGATCGCGTGTCGCTCGACGAAGCGCATGTGGCGATGACCAACACGCTGTTCTGGCTCGGCGACAGCGAGGAAGCGCTGGCCTGTCTCGCGCGCGGCAATCTGCTCGGGGTGGGGTGCAACGACATCCGCACCGGCTCGCAAGGCATTGACCTGGCGAGCCTCGCGCTCACGTTCGAAGGACTCGCGGCGTATCAGATCGGCGCCTTCGCCCAGGCCCGCCGCGCGATGGAGATGCTGATTCTGCGCGCATCCGAGCCGGGCGTGCATGCGCTCGCACATGTCGTTAATCTGCAGGGCGCCGCGTGGCTCGCCGCACTCTTCGACGACGTCGACCGGCTCGGGCGCCTGTCGAGCGAACTTGAATCGGTGTCCATTGCGTATGGCTTCGCGTTTTATCGAGGAGTCGGCCAGGTATTGCGCGCCTGTCATCTCAGCGCGATCGGTCAATCCGACGAAGCAGAAACTGTCATGCTCGACGGCTACGATAACCATGTGGTGTGCAACGGCGGCGCGCTGTTCTATTCGTTCAAGGCGTGGCAGCACGGGGAATTGCTGTTGCGCGCCGGACGTGCGAAGGAATGCGAAGCACTGCTCGCGACCGCGATCGACGAAACGCTGGCGCGTCAGGAACGCGTCTACCTCGGCAAGCTGCTCGTCACCCGCGCTCGCGCGCAGTGGGCGCACGGCGACGTCAACGCGGCGGAACTGGGGCTGCGCACCGCGCTGTCGACAGCGCTTGCGTTCGGCGCAGTACCCGCGCGCGTGGACGCCGCGCGCTACCTCGCGGACCTCTTGCGTTCCACTCGCCGTGTCGCGGAAGCGATCGAGACGCTTGAGCGCGGCTTGCGCTCGTTGCCCGTGGATGCAACGCCGCGCGTCGCGCGTGCGGCAAAACTGCTTGCCGAACTTCAGCAGCAGACTTCTTTCGACAACTACACTAAAGGAATCGTAAATGGCATTTGACCTACGCCGGGAAGATCTGGAACCGCTGCTGCTGGGCGCGGCTTTTTTTGGCAGCGGCGGCGGCGGCACGATCGAATCCGCCCGGCATCTGGCCGCGCATTTCGTTGCCGGCGACTACTATCCGACCGACACGGTGAAGGTGGTGTCGGTTGAAGAAGCCACCGAAGGCGCCGCCGTCATGGTCGCCTATCTCGGCGCGCCCGAAGCGATCAATTCGGCGACCTACCCGCTCGGCCCGGTCACCGCCGTGCAAAACGTGAAGACACGGCTCGACGGACAATCCCCAAAACTCGCTTACGTGATGCCGCCGGAAAGCGGCGCGCTCGGCTTCACGGTGGCGGCGCTGGTGGCGGCAAAACTCGGCCTCGCGGTGATCGACGCCGACGGCGCCGGCCGCGCGGTGCCTTCCCTGCCGATGCTCACGTTCGCCGCCGCGGAAATCGACCCGCGGCCGGCGTTCCTCGTGAGTCAGGGCGGCCTGTGCGTGGAACTCGACGTGACGCCGCGTCAGGGCAAGCTCGGCGCACCGACTCATCAACGCGACGTGTCGGCGATCGTCGAGCAGATGATGCGCCCGGTCGTGGCCGACCCGGAATTCGGTCAATTCGGCGGCCTTGCCATGTGGGTCATGAAGCCGGCCGATATCCGCCGCGCCACGCCGATTCGCGGCACGCTGACGCGCGCGCTCGAACTCGGGCGTGTGTTGCAGGCGGGAGGAATAAGCAGCGCCCGGCAGATGGTCGACTATCTCGTCGAACGCTGCGGGCTCGCAGCGCGGGCGGTGTCGGAGCCGGGCCAGCTGGTGTCGGCGGAAGTGGATACTAGCGGTGGCTTCGACGTCGGCAAGATTCGCATTCAGGCGCAAGAGCGCACCTATACCGTCATGTACCAGAACGAGTCGCTGCTCGTATGGGACAGCGCGTGTGCGCAGCCGATCGTGCTCGCGCCCGATAGCGTGGCGTACTACGTCGGCGGCGAAGGCCAGTCGGTGTTCAGCAACGGCGACCTCGTGAACGCCGACGGCTCGCTGAATCCGGCCATCGGCAAGCGCCCGGTCACGCTGATCGCCTGGCGCGCCGAAGCGGAACTACGCAAGCCCGGTCTGATTCTCGACAGCTTCATGCAGTTACTGAACTCCCTCAATTATCTCGGCCCGTATATGCCGCTGGCCTCGAAAGGAGACGCCTCTTGAATTCGCCAATCCGAATCTGCGTGCTGGTGCCGGTCGCCACGTCGCAGTACAACGAGCGCATCATGAAAGCCATTGCACCGGTGGTGCCGCCGGACGTGCAGGTCGAGATTCGCAACATCACCCAAGGGCACCCCGACATCGAGAATCGCACGAACTGGCTGCAAAACGGCATGCCGGTGGTCGAACTCGCGCAGGCGATCGCCAACGACGGCTTCGACGGCATATGGCTGACCGACTTCGATATGTGCGGCGTGGAAGCGGCGCGCGAAGTGATCGACATTCCGATCATCGGCGGATTTCCGGCTGCGGCGTTTTCGGCGCTCGCGCTCAGCCAGCGTTTTTCGATCATCACGATCCTGCCGAGCACGCTCGCGATGCAGCGCGGCCATCCGCAAACTTACGGCATTCAGGACACGTTTGCGTCGATCCGCGCGATCAACTGCCCGGTCGCGCAGCTCGATGACATGGAGGTCGTGATCATCCGCACCTTCGACGCAGCGCTGAAGGCGATCAAGGAGGACGGCGCACAGTCCATCCTGCTCGGCTGCACGGGTTTCGTGGATGTCGCGAGCCGCGTCTCCAGGATGCTCAGCGACGAAATGGGCGGTTACGTGCCGGTGATCGATCCGAACCAGGCCGGCTTTAGCTTCCTGGTGTCGCTGGTGCGCATGCAGGTGCGGCCGAGCCGGCTGACGTACAGCAAGGTCAGCCTGCAGTCGTAAGTCTCCCCATCTGCCTGTCCCCGTCCGTCCGGCGCGGCGCGCAATGGCTGCGCCGCGCCGGGCCTTCCGCCCTGGCCATTCGCGCCCAGGGGCTTCCCGACCGCGTTGTTTCCGCGTTGTTTCCGCGCTGTTCTGCACTCTTGTGCGTTGTTTTGCGCGGCGCCCTGCTGTCCGGATCGGACGAAATCGCCCCTCTACGCGCCGTGCATGCCGACCTGGACGAAAACGTCCACATTTCACCCCCATCCTGGACGAGATTGACCATTTGCGCCCACGCGTGTCCACGGGTGTGCCCGCGCACACGCGATCTCAACATATGGCACGGTCGTTGCTCTTAAGAAGACCCGCGGCGTTGAGTTCGCGCGCTGCGACCGAATCTGTCCGAAATGCCGGGGGCCTGAGAGACCAAACAACGATCGTGCGCCGCACCGTTTTCGAAGCATCGGCGTCTGCCTGAATCGACGCCGCCGATCGAACGATCGCCGTTCATGAGCGCGATGCTTCGATTAGTTATACGAACGAAATGCGAAAGCGCCGATCAAGCCGGCGACGAGATGTTGCCGGCAGCAGACTGAGAGAGGGCTGTGCTGTAGCAGTGACAGTGTCGGAACGTCGCGAGGAAAGGCTTCCACAGAGAAGCGGCTCGCGGCGCGAGGCACTGAATGGCGGAAAATCTTTTGGCTATGTACCAGACGATCCGCTACGGGGTAGGTCTGGCCGCCGTTGCGTGCCCTTGCCGGGGCGGCAACGGCGGCTCGTCCGTTGTAGTGAGGCGCAAAAGAACAAGCTGCATGACCAGTTCTACGCGGCGTCAGATAGTGAGCGACGCTGCGAGCAGACCAGACTGGCCACCTACGGGGGTTCAATGATGCATCGCCACATTCTCGAAAGCGAGCTCGTTCATCTCGAGCGCGTCATCGCATCGGCATCGCAAAAGCCTTTTCCGCCAACCTATTGGCGCGACCGCGTCGAACATCTGAAAACCTCGCCGCAAGCGACCATGTACCTCAATCGCATTGCCCGGCTGTCGCGCCTCGTCGCCGAACTGGACGAGTGACGCCGCGGTCGCTACGCGCGTGGCGTAGTTAGCCCGACGTGGTCAGCGTGTCCCAGCACGCGTGTCGGGCGCCTTGCCGGTGGCGAGCAGCACGATCGTCGCGATGCAGAACACTGCCCCAGCATGGAAAGTGGTGGCGGCGCCCAGCTTGTCCCATAGCTCGCCGGCAATCACGCTCGAGAGCAGCGTGACGACGCCGCTCAGCAGGTTGAAAAACCCGAATGCCGTGCCGCGCAGTTGCGCCGGCGCGGTGTGCGAGACCATGGTCGCAAGCAGACCCTGCGTCATTCCCATGTGCAAGCCCCACAATGCGACGCCCAGCAACACGACGCTCCAGTGGCTGCCCCGCGCAAGCACGAGGTCCGCGGCAATCAGCACGACAAGCCCTGCGATCAGCAGCCTGGTGTGGTTCATCGTGTCAGCGAGCTTGCCGAACGGATACGCCGACAACGTATACACGACATTCATCGCCACCATGACGAGCGGCACGAGCGCGACGGGCACACCGCTTCCCATCGCGCGCAACACCAGGAATGCCTCGCTGAAGCGCGCGAGCGCGAACACGCCGCCAATTGCCACGACCCACCAGTAGCTCGCACCGAGCTTCTTCAGGTTCTCGAGCCGGATCGGATTGACGCGCTTGGTGCCCGGCTCGCGCGCCGGTTCGTGGACGCCGACCGTCAACAGCGCGACGGCCAGCAAGCCCGGTATGACGGCGAGCCAGAACGCCAGCCGGAAGTTGTCCGCCCACACCGACATGATGATGACCGCGAAAAGCGGCCCCAGCACGGCGCCCACCGTATCGAGCGACTGACGCAAGCCGAATGCGGCGCCCCTCAGATGCACGGGCGTGACGTCCGCAACGAGCGCGTCGCGCGGCGCGCCGCGGATTCCCTTGCCCACTCTGTCGATCACCCGTGCGCTCACCACCACGCCGACCGTCGGCGCAATCGCGAAGAGCGGCTTGCTCAGCGCGCCGAGCGCATAGCCGGCCACGGCCAGCCACTTCCTGTTACCGAGATAATCGCTGAGCGCGCCGGAAAACACCTTGACGATCGGCGCGGTCGCTTCGGCGATGCCTTCAATCAGACCGATGGTCGCCGCGCTCGCGCCGAGGCTGACCATCAGGAACATCGGCAAGAGGCTGTGGATGATCTCCGACGAGACGTCCATGAAGAGGCTCACACAACCGAGTATCCAGACGCTGCGCGGAATACTTTCGAGCACGTTGATGCGGGATCGGACTCGCACGGGTGGGCGCAATCAGAACAGAAAAATGAACGGAAGACCGAGGCCACTCACTCCTGGCACTGCACGTCCTTCCTCGGCACGACGATCAGCACGGGGTAGGTGCCATGGTCGAGCTCGACGCGCGCCACCACCTCGGTCAACGTGCTGTCGATCTGATCGTACACGCTGACCTGTTCACGCCTGAGCGTTGTGATGCCGGTACACGCGGACGCGCGGCCTTCGTCGGAAATCCGGCATCGGATCGGATTGTCGGCCAGATAGCGATATTGGTCCCGCTCAGGTGTCGCGAGGTATTCGCGAACGCTTTGTTCGGAGCCGCCCACGCCGGTCACCTTGCCGATCGCACATTGCAGTGCGCCGGTGTCGCCGCTGGCGGAGGTTTGAGCGTGAGCGGCCGTGCTCGCCGCGAAGGCTGCGGCAAGGGTCAATGCAGCGGCCAATGCAAGGGTCAATGCTGGGGGATATCTCATCGCGCACGTCACGTTTGTCGGGCTGAAGTGCTGAATTGTAAAGGCACCTCGCCCGACCGGCTCGCCCGCGAGCCGCGCGGCATGTCAATGGAGAATGTCCTGCACGCGGTAATAGGCGCCGACGAGCGGCAGCATCCAGCGGCGCGCGGCATGTGCCGGCACCGGCGGCCAGGGCAGCGCGCGCCACGGGTTGGCGTCGGCGGAACCATACATGACGTCTGCCATCACGCGCCCCATATGCGTGGACATCTGCACGCCATGACCGCTGTAGCCCATTGAGTAGTAAAGCCCGTCATGCTGCCCGGCACGCGGAAGGCGGTCCACGGTGATGTCGACAAGGCCGCCCCAGCAATAGTCGATTCTCGTCGCCCCCAGCTCGGGAAAGTACTTCGCGAGATTGGCCTGCAGCACCTGCCCGCTCTTCGCGTCCGAGCGCGGATCGGACATCGCGAACCGGGCTCGCCCGCCCCACAGCAGCCGGTTATCCGGCGTCACGCGAAAGTAGTTGCCGATATTGAGCGACGTCACATAATTGCGCCGATGCGGAAAAAGCGCGTCGAGCTGCCCCTTCGATAGCGGCTCCGTCACGACGATGAAGCTGCCGACCGGCGCCATCCGTTGCTGGAACCATTGCAGCGGCCCTTGCCGCGACGGGCCCGTCGCCACCAGCACTTTGTCCGCCCGAACAACGCCGCGCGCCGACGTGATCTCGTAGCGGCCGCCGTCCATACGCTTGATTTGCGTCACGGCCGCGTTCGGGAAGATGCGCGCGCCGTGACGCGCGGCGCCCTGCGCGAGCCCCACGCCGAACTTGCCCATGTGCATTTGCGCGCCGTTGCGCTGCAGCAGCCCGCCATAGAAACCATCGGAGCCGACTTCGCTGCGCACGCGGGCCGGCTCGATCAGTTCGATGTCCTGATCGACTTCGCGATACAGTACGTCATAGGTCCGCGCGAGCTTGTCGAAGTGCTTCTGCTTTGCCGCAAGTTTCAGCTTGCCGCAACGCATGAAATCACAGTCGATCTTATGCTGCGTCACGACCGATTCCACCGTCCGCACCGCGCTTTCATACGCGCGGTAAAACGCGCGAGCCTGTTCGAGCCCGACGCTCGCCGCGAGCGAAGCAAAGTCTTGCGCCACACCGGTGTTGCACTGCCCGCCGTTTCTGCCCGACGCCTGAGCCGCAATGCGGCCCGCCTCCAGCACGGTGACCGACACGCCGCGCGTTGCAAGCTCCAGCGCGGCGGACAAGCCGGTAAAACCGCCGCCGATCACGACGACATCACTGTGCCCCTCCACTGGTCCTTGCGCGCCGTCCTTGAATTCCGGGGCCGTGTCCAGCCAGTACGAATCTAGCTTCATTGATTTTTCGATTGATTGCCACGACGAAGACCGGCCTCGCCGCGAAGTTCTCGCGACGAGCCGGTCACCGGAACGCTCGACGGCGGACAGCTTACGTCAGGCGGACCACCACGCATACTCGGCAAACGAAAAGCCCATCATCGCGCCGGTCGGAATCGAGCCGAGGCCTTTCAGGCGCTTGTCGTTCGCATCGAGCAGGCTGATGAACGCGGGAATGCCGATGCCGCCCTCGTCGGCGACGAGCGCCTGCATTTCGCCGTACATCTGCTTGCGCTTCGCGTCGTCGGTCTCCGCACGTGCGCTGACGAGCAGCTGATCAAACTTCGGGTCCTTCCACGCGGACTCATTCCACGGCGCGTCCGATTTGAAGAACTGTGTGAACAGCACATCGGCGCTCGGCCGCGGATTGATGCTGCCGAATCCCAGCGGATGCTTCATCCAGTGATTGGACCAGTAGCCGTCGGCCGGCACGCGATTCACAGTCAGGTTGACACCGATCTTCGCAGCCGTTTGCTGAATCAGCTGCGCCATTTCGATCGAGCCGTTCGCATCCGACGTCGCGTAGATCGGCGGCAATGCGCCGGTGCCGACCGCGCCGGCCTTCTGCAGATAGAACTTCGCCTTGTCGAGGTCGAACTTGCGTTGCGGCAGCGAAGCATTGAAGTACCGATGCCCCGGCGGAATCGGCTGATCGTTGCCGATCACCGCGTAGCCGAGAAAGACCGCCGAGCGGATCTGGTCGCGATCGAACATATACTTCATGCCTTTCACGAAATCCGGGTTGCCCGTCAGCGTATTGTCGCGGCGCATGATCAGGTCGGTGTAGAGACCCGACTTGGTTTCCTTGACCTCGTAGCCCGGCGTTGCGGCAATGCGGCGCGTGGCACGCGGGTCGACCGAGTTGATGAGGTGCACGTCGCCCGCGAGCAGCGCGCTCACGCGCGCCGCGTTGTCGCTGATGCTGATGAGTTCGATCTGATCGAGATACGGCTGCCCCGACTTCCAGTAGTTGTCGTTGCGCACGCCGACGGTGCCCGCGCCGGGCTTGAAGCTCTTCAGCTTGTAGGGACCCGTGCCGATCGCCGAATTGAAGTTGGTCGTGCCGTCCTTGACGATGACGAGTTGCGGCGTGGCGAGAATCACCGGCAGGTCCGCGTTCGGCACCTGCAGCGTCAGCGTCACTTCGTTAGGCCCGCTCGCCGTCACGCTCGCGAACTGATCGGCGAGGGTCTTCACGCGCGATGCCGTCTGCGGATTCTTGTGACGCATCAGCGAATAGACGACGTCGGCCGGCGCAAGCGGCTTACCGTCGTGAAAGGTCACGCCCTGACGCAGCTTGATGATCCACGTCTTGGCATCCGTGCTCGACACGGATTCCGCAATGTTCATACGCGGTGTGAGGCTCTCGTCGAGCTGCGTCAGGCCGCTGTAAAACATGAAGAAGCGGATGTAATCGCCGCCGGTGGAACCTGCCGCGGGGTCGAGCGTATCCGACACCGAACCGGCGTCGTAGGCGACGCGGATACTGCCGCCCTTCTTCGGAACCTCCGCGGCAAGCGCAGCGGGCGCGGCTGTGAGAAGCCCTCCGCCGGCGACCATCATGCCGGTCCCGGCCAACATGCGCATCATGTCGCGGCGGCTGATGCCGCGGTTAATCGTATCGTCGTTCACGTCAATTGACTCCGCAGAAGTGAGTGATCCAGGCAACATGCCGTATGCGGCGAGACGATTTCCGAGGTCTCGTTAACAGCATCGTATGCCGGCAGAAAGCGCGTAAAGCGCCGACAAAAAAAGGCAGACGGCATAAACAGACTGTTCTTGCGCCGCTAACGCGACAATTTGCATGGTCGCCGGTTTCGGGCTCGCGACATGCCCCCGCGAGCCATGTCAGGCGCTCGCCGACGCTGTGTTTTCGCGCAACTGCGGATAGCGCTGCAGCACTTCCTCATACAGTTGCGCGATGACCTGCGGCCCTGGCGTCAAAGTGCCGGCCGCTTCTTTTGCGTCGAGCGCGTCGAATATCTTGTGCTTGAGGAAATGCCGCCACACCACCGGCGCACGCGCGAGAATGCCGGTCAGCACGTCGTAGCGCTCGCGCGTCCATCTCGCTTCGTATGCGTTGCGCTCGGCGCCGTAGTCGAAGTGAGTGGCGGGCTTCTGCCGCGCCGCTTCTCTCGCGGCGTCGCGCAGACGCGCGGTCGAGTCCATATCGACGGCGCCGTCGGTCAGCACTACGCTGTACAGCTCGCGCGCCTCCTCGACGGACAGGTAGCCGCGCCGCACATCTTCCAGCACCTTCTGTGTATCCCGTTCGTAAGGATGCCCATAGCCGCCGCCGCCGCATCCCTCGAGGCGGATTACGTCGCCGGGACCGCAGATCACGAGATCCGTCACGCCGAGATTTTCTTCGCTCTCTGTGCCGGGATTGCGGGTAAACCGCGATACCGCACCCGCTGTCCCGCCCAACACGCCCCACGAAGCAAAGCGCGAGCGGTCGCGATTGCGCGCCGTCACAAGCGTGCCCGGCGACGACACGCGAAACTCCATCACCGTGCCGAGGCCGCCGCGATATTTGCCCGCGCCCGCGCTGCCCGGCACCACGCCATAGCGTGTAATGCGGATCGGCACTTCGGCTTCGTTGATCTCGACCGGCGTGTTGCGCAGGAATGCCACGTTCGCGCCCGAAGCGTCCGAGCCGTCGGCCGACGCCATGCCGCCCGCGCCGCCACCCACGGGTCCGATCGACGCGATCACCGTGCGGCCGTTACGGTCCACCGTCTTCACGTTGAGGATCGACATGCCGCCAGCCGGACACGCCGGCAAACGCTCGGGGCAAACCATGGAGAACGCACCGAACGTCACATACTGCGCGACCTTCGCGGTCAGGCTGCGCATGCCGACCGCGGCCGGCGGCACGCAGTTCATGATCGTGCCTTCGGGCAGGATGCAGCGCGCCACTTTCAGCATGCCCGCATTGAGCAGCAGATCGGGATTGAGCGAATACAGCACATAGTTCAGGCCGACGAGTGCAAGCACATGCCGCTCCTTGCCGCCCGTCGGCATATTCAACGACGAATTCAACTGCGGGTCGCTGCCGGTGAAGTCGAATACGAGCGAGTCGTCCTTCACAGTCAGCGTCAGCGCGACGCGCAGCGGCTTGCCGTTGACGGAATCCTCGTCGGCGTACTCCGCAAAGAAGTATTCGCCGTTCGGCATGCTCCGCACGATCGTGCGCGCCTGCTCTTCCGAATAGTCGAGCAATGCGTCCATGCCCGCGCGAAACTGCTCGATGCCGAAGCGTTCGATGATTTCGAGCACGCGCCGCTCGCCGGTCATCAACATGGCGATTTGCGCTTTCAAGTCACCGCGATTCTGTTCGGCCGCGCGCACGTTGAGCGCCATGTGCTCGAGCAGCGTTTCGTCGAGCACGCCCGCGCGGACAATCTTCGTCGGCGCGAAACGAATGCCTTCCTGATAGATCTCGGTGAGCGTGCGCGACAGCGAAGCCGGCACCGCGCCGCCCATGTCGGTGTTATGAATATGCCCGCCGACATAGCAGACGACTTCGCCCTCATAAAACACCGGCTTCCACATCATCACGTCAGGCGTGTGTGTCGCCACATAGCCGCTATAGGCGTCGTTCGTCATGCAGATGTCGCCGGGCTCGTAGTGATCGATCATGTCGATCACCGCGCCGAAATCGAGGCCCGGATACCACGTGGCGCCGAGCGTTTTCGGCGACGCGAAGGTCAGACCACGGGGGTTCATCAGCGTGCAGGAGAAGTCTTCGGTTTCTTTCACGAAGGCGGAATGCGCAGTGCGCACGAGCGTGTACGCCATGCTTTCCGCGGCGGCGACGCAATAGTTCGCGAATATCTGAAGGACGGATTTATCGAATGTCATGGTGCGTTTCCTGGGTCGGCCGGTCAGACGGCTTCGAGAAAGAGGTTGCCGTATTCGTCCACGCGTCCGTTGAAGCCCGGCAGCACGCAGGTCGTGGTGTCGTCCTGCGCGACAATTGCCGGCCCGACAAAGCGGTGTCCCGCCAGCAGCGCGGAGCGTCGGTAAAGCGGCACGCGCCGCCATGCTCCGTCCAGATAGACGTCGATCTCGGATTCGACGCGCGGCGCGCCCTCGCCCACGGCAATCTGCGGCAGCTCCGGCTTCGGCGTAGGCGCGGTGATGACAAGCCGCAGCGCCACCACCTGGATCGGCGAGCTCTCGTCGCTGTGTCCAAAAAGACGCGCGTGCTCGCGGTGAAACGCCTGCGCAATCGCCTCGATGTCGCCGCCGATGATTGCCTGCGCGGACAGCGGCGTGTCGATCTCGAACGATTGCCCGCGATAGCGCATATCGGCCGACACGACAATGTCGGCGCTCGCGTCCGTGCCGCGCTCGCGGATCACCCACTCGCGCGCGTCCGCGTCGAGACGTGCGAGGTCTTGCGCGAGCAGTTCGAGCGACGCACGGTCGAGCGGATAGTATGTCGTCCGAACAAAGTCGTTTTTTGTATCCGCGATCAACCCGCCGAGCGCGCTGAGCACGCCGGGCGTGGTCGGCACCAGCAGATTGCGCACATTGAGCGCACGCGCGAGAAAACAGCCGAGCATCGGGCCCGCGCCGCCGAACGGCATCAGCGCGAAGGTGCGCGGATCGATCCCGAAGCGCGAACTCAGTCGGCTCACGCCTGCATACATGCCGGAAATGGACACCTCGATAATGGCCGCTGCGGTTTGATACACATCGAGTCCGAGACGCCGCGCGAGCGGCTCGATCGCCCGGCGCGACGCGTCCACGTCCACCTTCACCGCGTTGTAGCCGAGCGCGGCGCTGCCAAGCACGCCGATCACGGCGAAAGCGTCGGTAATGGTCGGGCGGGTGCCGCCGCGTCCGTAACAGACGGGACCCGGGCTCGATCCCGCACTTTCGGGTCCGACCTTCAGCACGCCGAACTCGTCGACCCACGCAATCGATCCGCCGCCGTCGCCGACTGACGATACGGATACCGAAGGAATATGAATCTGAAATTCGCCGATATATTCGCCGGTCGCGTATTGCGGCTTGCCGTCGACAATCAGCGCGATGTCCGCAGTCGTGCCGCCAATGTCGAGGCTCATGCAGTCTTTCAGCTTGCACAGCTTCGCGAGATAAGCCGCGCCGATCACGCCCGAGGCGGTGCCGGACAAAATCATTTGCACGCAGTTCTGTTTGCCGTGTTCGGCGCTCATCACGCCGCCATTCGACTTCGTCACCTTCAGATCCGCGGCGACGCCGCTTTCGGCCAGCGCGGCCTGCAACTGCGTCAGATAGTTGGACACGCGCGGCTGCACATAGGCGCCGATGGTCGCCGTCACCGTCCGCTCGTATTCGCGGATGATCGGCCACACCTCGTGCGAACACGATACAAAAACGCCCGGCAGCGCGGCCTCGATCAGCGCCTTCACCTGCTGTTCATGCGCCGGGTTGCGATAGGCGTGCAGCAGCGACACCACCACGCCTTCGCAGCCCGCCGCCTGCAAACCGCGCACGGCGTGCAGCACGCTTTCTTCATCGACGGGCGTTTCTTCCTCGCCGTCCGCGCCGAGGCGCCCGATGACACCGAACACGCGGTCACGCGGAATCAGCGGTGCAGGACGGCTCGACATCAGGTGATACATGTCCGGAATCTTCAAACGCGCGATGTCGAGCACGTCTTCGAAATTTCGCGTGGTGATGAGCCCGAGCTTGAGCCCACGGCGCTGCACCACCGCATTCACGCCCACTGTCGTGCCATGCGTGAAATACGTCACCTCATGCGGCTCGATGCCATAGCGTTCGCGCAATCCTTCGACACCCGCCAGCACTTCGCTGCCGGGACTGTCAGGCCGCGAGAAAACCTTCAGCGTGCGGATACTCCGCGTGTTCTCGTCCAGCACCGCGAAGTCGGTGAACGAGCCGCCAATATCCACTCCGATTCTCAAACCCATTGTCGTGTCCTTGCCTGTCTAAAGTGAGGTGCGCGTCGGCGGCTTACGCGTGCTGTCTGCGTTTGTCGATGACATCGCGAATCTGGTAGTAACTGCCGAGCGCGGGCATGAACCAGGGCTTGCCTGCGTAAAGCGGATGCGTGACCATCGGCGCGCCATAGGCGCTCGTCTCCGGTGCCTGTCCTTCGACGATCAGGCGCGCGACCTTGTAGCCGAGGTACGTCATCATCACGACGCCGCTGCCGTTGCAGCCGAGCGCGTAGTACATGCCGTCGGCGGTACGGCCGAGATGCGGGAGGAAGTCGAGCGTGAGCGCGACCGTACCGCCCCAGCTATACGCCACCTTGACGTCGGCCATCTGTGGAAAGCGTTCGACCATCTGTGCATGCAGAATCGCGGCCGACTGCCGGCGATCGAGGTTGTAGAAACGCGCGCGGCCGCCGAACAGCAGACGCTTGCCGTCCGGCGAATAGCGGTAATAGTTGACGACACGGCGCGTTTCCGAAATGCCGCGCCGCTTCGGTATCAGCGAGCGCTGCAAATCGGCGGGCAGTTCTTCGGTCGCGATCTGATGCGATACGACCGGCACCACACGACGCTGCAAATCGGGCATCGCGGCACCCGTGTAGCCATTCGTGCAGATCACCACATGCCGGCTGACCAGTGCGCCGCGCGACGTCTGGACGCCATACTGCGCCCCTACGCGCGTGATGCTCCTAACCGCCGCGCGGCTGCACACGGTGACGCCCGCGCCGCGTGCGGCGGCGAGGAGCCCCCCGAACATCATCGACGGATGCACCTGGCCCGCGCGTTCGAGCAGTACGCCGCCGGTGTAGATGTCGCTCGCGAGTTCGGCGCGCAGTTCATCGCGTGAAAGCATGTGTGCGCCGGCGCGCGCATACGTGTTGAGATTGACGATGCGCTTGCGCCACGCGGCCATATGCGCGTCGGTCCACATCGCGTTGATGCGCCCTGCTTTTACATAGCTGCACTCGATGGCGTTCTCGCGCAGAATGCTCTCGAAAACGTCATACGAGACCGACGCTTCGGTGAGCAACTCGTGCTGTTTTTCTTCGGACGCCGAACTGTCTAACTTCTTTCCAGACGGCGCCTTGCCCACGTTGACGCCGCCGGATACCTGACCGCCGCTCAGCGTGCTTGCGCCGATGCCCGGCACATCGGCCTCCAGCACGGCAACCAGCAACCCCTGCTTCGCGAGTTCGAGCGCGCATGAAAGGCCCGCATACCCGGCGCCGACGATGACCACGTCGACCTCGCGAGGCAAGCCCGACATGAGTTCGTCGTGCGGACGCCAGTCTTTCCACCAGTACGGTGTGTCGGAGAAGTCGGAGGAAAAAACCTGATTGCGCGTGGACACGGTTGAGTCCCTGGTTAGAGTGGAACTGCCCTGCTCGCGAGACGCGTCAAGGCACTAAACTATTAGCTATGCTTACTTATTTAGAGAAGCGGTTTTCTGCGATTCTTCAGTCACCGCGCTGCGATCCTCAGCGAGCGACGCAAACAGCGCGTCGCTCACGTCGTGCAAGGCATCGCGTGTAATCGCAACAATTTCGTCGACGTCCGCCCGCGTAGCGACCAGCGGCGGCGCGAAGCCAACAATGTCGTGCGTGCCGAGCGCGCGCACGATCAGGCCGCGTGCGAGGGCGGCCTGCGCGACGCGCTGGCTCGCCTTGACTGCGGCGGGAAACGGGCGGCGCTCGCCGCCGTCGGCCATTAATTCGAGCGCGGCGAGCATGCCCACGCCTCTCACATTGCCGACGAGCGGGTGGGCATCAAACGCGTCATGCAGACGTGCCTGCAAATAGGCGCCGACTTCAGCGGCGCGCCCGACGAGTTGCTCGCGCTCGATGATGTCGAGGTTCGCCAACGCCGCGGCCGCACACACGGGATGCCCCGAGTACGTCCAGCCGTGACTCATCGCGCCGTGCGCGCGCGAACCGCGCTCGATCACGTCCCACACGCGCTCGCTGACCATCACCGCCGACAAGGGCAAATAGCCGCTCGTCAAGCCCTTCGCCACCGACATCAGATCGGGCTTGAGCCCGTAATGCTCGCTGCCGGTGCGCGAGCCTAGGCGGCCGAAGCCGCACACCACCTCGTCGACGACGAACAGAATCTCGTGGCGCGCAAGCACCGCCTGGATCGCCGGCCAATAGCCGGCGGGCGGCGGCACGATGCCGCCGGAGCCCATCACCGGTTCGCCGAAAAATGCGGCGATCGTGTCGGCGCCTTCACGCGCGATCAGTTGCTCCAGGTCCTCGACGCAGTCCTCGACAAACTCGGCCTCGCTCGCGCCGCGACGCGCGTCGCGATAGAAGTCGGGACTTGCGGTATGCAGTACCTGCGACATCGGTAAATCGAAACCCGCGTGAAATTTGGGCTGGCCCGTCAGACTGCCGGTCGCGATGCCCGAGCCGTGGTAGCTGCGTTGCCGCGCGATGATCTTCTTCTTGCGCGGCCGGCCAAGCACATTGTTGTAGTACCAGGCGAGCTTGACCTGCGTTTCGTTGGCGTCCGAGCCCGACATGCCGTAGAACACTTTCTTCATGCCAGGCGGCGCCCAGTCTTCGATCAGACGCCGCGACAGTTCAACCGCGGGGTCGTTCGAGAAACCCGCGTACGTGTGATAGAACGACAGCTGGCGCGTCTGCGCCGCGATGGCGTCTGCCATTTCCTCGCGTCCGTAGCCAATGTTCACGCAATACAGTCCCGCGAATGCGTCGATGTAGGAGCGCCCCGCGTGATCTTCCATACGGATGCCTTTTGCGCGCGACATCAGCCGCGCGTCCAGCTGGCCGGACGCGTGATCGGCTGCATGCGTGCCAGGATGCATCAGATGTCGCCGGTCGGTTTCGAGCGTCAGCTCGCCTTGTTGCATGACGGAGTTCATGGCGGTGTCGATGAAGTTCATGTTTAGTCTGCCGCTGATCCATGTGCCGGCGCGTCCCACTCGGGATGCCACGCCGCCTGGCTCACGCGGCCGTCGACACGCGCCAGTGCGCCGATGCGCGCCATCTCGCCCGCATCCAGTTGAAAATCGAATACGGCCAGGTTTTCGGCGATCCGCAAGGGATTCGACGATTTGGGGACGGCTGCCACACCGGGCTGCTGCATGAGCCAGCGCAGGATGATCTGCGCCGGCTTGCGCCCGTGTTCGCCCGCGATCTCCGCGATAACCGGATCGGCAAGCAGCTTGCCGCTGCCCAGCGGCGTATGCGCGATCAGCGCCATGCCATGACGCCGGCACGCGGCGAGTACTTTGGTCTGGTCCAGATACGGGTGGTATTCGCACTGATTCGCGACGAGCGGCACCGACGCCAGTGCGACCGCGCGATCGAGCAGTGCGACCGGAAAATTCGAGACGCCGATGTGCCGCGTCAAGCCGCTCTGCTGCGCGTCGCACAGCGCGCCGATGGTCTCCTCGAGCGGCACCTCGGGATTCGGCCAATGCACCAGCAACAGGTCGACGTGATCGAGCCCAAGTCTCGCGACGCTCGCCTGCGCGGCGCGCCGGAAGTCCGCCGCGCGCAATTCGGTGTGCCACACCTTGGTGGTGACGAACACCTCGTCGCGGGGCACACCGCTCGCCGCGAGCGCCTGGCCGACCGCCTCTTCGTTCTCGTAGCGCGCGGCCGTGTCGATATGCCGATAACCCGCCGCGAGCGCCGCGCGCACCGCCTGCACGCCTTCGTCGTGCGTCGACCGCCAGGTGCCGAGGCCAATTCGCGGTATGCGGGCGCCATGCGCCTCGACCACCGGCAAAGCGTCGCACGGCTGAAAAAAGAGTCCCATTGCTGTCATCGTCCTCACTGCTTGCCAAGCTCGACCAAGGTGTGCCACAATACGGCACGGCGTTCCAAATTCAGCGCATGAAAAGTAACACGCGCTTTTTTGCGTTGCAAGCGCGGCGTGTGCGAGCGCTCGTCCGCCGCGCGCGCATTTCGGAGATCTGCATGAAAAGTTTGCTGAAGAGCCTGGAGATTCTCGAGGCTGTCTCGCAGAACCAGCCCGTCAGCGTGGGCGTGCTGGCGCGCCTGCTCGACATGCCGAAGTCGAGCGTGCAGCGGGTGCTGCTGACGTTTCACGAGGCCGGCTGGCTGCGTCAGACGAGCGGCGACCTGACGCGCTGGGAAGTGGGTCCGCGCATTCTCGGCGTGCGGCCCGCCGCGCTGCGCGGCGGCGCGCTGTACGCGGCCGCGCGCGAGCCGATGCGCGAGTTGCGCGACCTCACCAACGAAACGGTTCATCTGTCGGTCCCGGACAGCACCAATTCGATGGTGCTGATCGACCGCGCCGACTGCACGCAGAACGTGCGCACGTTCAGCCCCATCGGCGACCTGAGCCCGTTTCACGCCACCGCAACGGGGCTCGCTGTGCTGGCATACATGAAAGACGCGGACGTGGATGAAATCCTGAGCCGCGATCTGCCGAAGTTCAGCGAGACCACGCCGTGCGATCCCACCGAGATCCGGCTGGAACTCGAACGCATCCGTCAGCGCGGCTATTCGGTGAATCTCTCGCAGTATCGTCAAGCGGTGTGCGCGATCGGCGCGCCGATCATCGACTCGGACGGCGCGCCCGCAGCGAGCATCTGCATCTCCATGCCGGAATCGCGCTACGACCCGGCACGTCTCGATGAATGGGGCAAGGCGGTGGCGAAGGCGGCGGCGGCAATCAGCGTTTGAGAAGCGGTGCGTGCACGGCCGCGCGGAACCTGTCATGCGCTGCGGGCCTGTCATGCGCTGCGGGCCTGTCATGCGCTGCGGGCCTGTCATGCGCTGCGGGCCTGTCATGCGCTGCGGGCCTGTCGTGCGCTGCGGGCCTGTCGTGCGCTGCGGGCCTGTCGTGCACTGCGGGCCTGTCGTGCACTGCGGGCCTGTCATGCGCTGCGGGCCTGTCGTGCGCTGCGGGCCTGTCGTGCGCTGCGGGCCTGTCGTGCACTGCCGGCCTGGCTCGCGCGACGCGCAGTGCGCGGTGCACGCCCCGCGGCGGGCGCGCCATTTACAAGCCGTTGTAATAACCGACGCGCACGGCAAAGCGGCGCTATTCGCACGCACGGCGGGCCGGCGGAACTGACGTCGGCACAGGCGATGCTGCACATACGATAGCCGCTTGTACGATAGCCGCCTCATTCACCGCCACGCACAGGAGCCACCCATGACCGAAACGCCTGCGCCTCAAAAACCCGATCCGCAGCAGTCCGAAGTCAGTCGCGGAACGCCGCCCGCCCGCACGCCCGAGTCGCTCCCCGAAACGGATCTCCAGCCGGATCAGCAGCCGGTGCGCGACGTACCGGGCATGGGGACACCCGGCAGTCCGTCGCCTGCTCCGTGAATCCGGTGTTCATGGTCTATTGGTGCGAGACCGTAGACGACGCCATGGTGCCGCGCTCCGCTTCCTTTCCGGCCGGCGCCATGGCGGATGCGCTCTCGTTCGCCGAAACCTTGCGGCGGCGGCGCGCGAGCGGCGAATCCGTGTCCTTTGTCACGCTCTGCTCCGAAAATCCCAATTCCGTAGGACTGCCGGGCGTTGCCGATCCGCGTCCGGACTACGCCTGGAAAAAACGCCGTCCGGCATTGCACCGGCATGCCGATTGCGGCCCAGCAGAGGGCGCGCGGCGGCTGCGTCGCGCGATCATCACTCAACTTTGGGAGGCATGGATGGCAAACGACAAGACCGAAGGACTCAAGGAAGAACTGAAGGGCATGGTCAACAAGGGCATCGGCTCGATCACCGGCAACGAAGCGAAAAAGGCCGAAGGCGAAGCGCAAATCACCGAGGGCGATAACCGCAAAGACCTCGGCGATCAGCGCGAAAATGCGGAGAAGGGCGAGGTCGATCCGGGCAATCCATCGAATCTTTGAATGTGCTGCCCGCCCGGTTGCCCGACGACGCCGCACGTCAGAACCTCGTGCGCAATCCGGCCATCACGCTGCGGCCGCCCTCGGGTGCAATGTCGCGGACCACGGAGCTCGCGTAGCGGATGTCCTGGTTCGTCAGGTTATCGCCGCGAAGATAGGCGAGCCAGTTCGTCGCGCCGACGTGAAACGCGTAGGTGAGAAGCACGCCGAGCTTCGTGTAACTCGCCGTCGGCAGATCGTTTTCGGGCACGCGGTGCTGGCCCCACGCGTGCTCCAGTTGAGCACGCGCGCCGAAGGGCCCATAGCCGTAATCGACTGCGAGCGTGGCGCGCAGCGGTGCAATGCGCGGCAGCGGCTGATCGTTGTCCATGTTGCGCGCATGCGTGTAGTCGCCGCCGAGTTCCACGTCCACCCGATGCGCGCCCTTTTGCAACACGCGCCACTTGCCGTCGAGTTCGACGCCGTAAAACTCTGCTCGCACGCCGCGATACACGGCTTCGTTCAGGAGAGCGACGAGGCGTCCCAGGCGGCCACGCCGTTCTGCAGAATGCGGATGCGGTCGCCATCCATACCGCGAATGATCGGGCGGCCCACATCGGGCCATAGGTCGTGGTCGACACGCCGGGCAGACCGTTGAGCGTCTCGCCGAGCGAGTTGGTCTGGCGGCGCGTCAGGGCGTCGCCATACAGCGCGGTGGCGGGCGCGATGAGGTCGGTATCGCCGAGCGGATTGGCGGTGACGAAAACCGGTGCGAGCGAGCCGCCCGCCGCCTGCGTCGCATTCCCGGCAGGACGAACGTTATCCGATTGCGCATGCGCCAATGCGGCGACGAGCGCGAGAGAAAATGGCGACAGCCGAAGCGCGCGCGCGGACGTGCGCGGAGGATTTTTATTCACGGTCTTTTGTAGGATTCGCTGTAATGCCGGTTTTGTGGTGCGCGTGCAATGTTATAACGTCTCACGCAGCAACCAAACCAACCCGGGCTCGCACCGAGGATTGAAACAATTGCCGATGCCTCCCGGCAAACGCCTCCCGCTCAATGACTGCGAAATGATATAACGTAACATTGATTCGGTAAAGTGACGGCGCGATGCCGTCCGCCGGTTCACGCGTCGCGCGCCGGCCGCGCGAGCAACACGGGCGTGCAGGCCAGCCGCGCCGTGCGCGCGGCGACACTCCCGAGCAACCAGCGCGCGACGCCGCGCCGGCCATGCGTGCCGACGACGAGCAGGTCCGCGTGCCATCGCCCGGCCTCGCGCACGATGGCGTGCGGCACGTCATCGCTAACGGGCTCGGTCTTGACGAGCGCCGTCTCGGCCCGGTTCGCGACCTCGGCGAAGGCGTCCGCGGCTCGCGCCAGAGCGGCGTGTCCCTCTTCGACGAAAGCCTCTTCGAGAACATGAATCGGCACGAAGTCCGTCAAGCGCACGGCACGGTCGATCACATAGATGGCGCGCAAGCGCGATTCCGGCAGAGCCAGCCGAAGACCTGCACGCAGCGCATCCAGCGACGCCGTGCTGCCGTCGAGTGCAAAAAGAATCCGCTGCGGAGACGGCCCGATGTCGGCTTCATAACCGGCGGGCACGATCAGGATCGAACAGAGCGCGCGCGTGGTGACGAACTCGGACACGGTTCCTTCCACCCAGCGCAACATGCCGTGATGCTGACGCGCGCCGAGGACGAGCAGATCCGCCTTCCATTCGGCCGCAGCGTCGATCAGCGCATTGGCCGTGTAGCCGCCTTGCCTCGAAATGTCGATGACGCCGGACTCCACCTCGATGCCCGCGTCGGCGAACATCTTTCTTGCACGTGCCACGGCCTGTTCGGCATCGCGGGCCAACTCATCGCGCGCAAGCTGCAACTCGGCGTCCGTCATGGATCCGAGCGGCAGAAGGACGCGAGGATTTTCCGCCACGCTCACAATGCGAATCAGCGCGCCGGGCAACGTCAAGTGACACACGTAGTCCGCCGCGCGCGCCGACTCGGGCGAAGCATCCACGGCAACCAGAATCCGCCTGATCGCGTCCGCGGCGTGAGCACCGCGCTCCGTTGAACTCATGATCCCCTCTCCATTGGGTTCCGGTTACGCCGCCGCGCCCGCCCTCGGTCTTCAGATGCCCGGCATGACCTGATACGGCTCGGTGTGGTCTTCCACCCGTTTGACGCCGGGTATGTTCTGCGCCGCCACGCGGAGCGCATCCACGGCCTCGGCGGACTGAAACACACCCCACAGATGCACGACGCCGTCGGTCACGACGATATTGCGGCCGGCGAACGCCCATTTGCGCCCCGCCAGTTCGCCCATGAGGATCGCGCGGATTTCGGCGTCCGAGAGTGTGGCGTCCGATACCGGCTCATCCGGCACGCTCGCGAGCGCCTGCACGAGATTGGCGCGGCTCACAATGCCGACGAGCCGTCCCGCCTTCGTCACGGGCACGCGCTTGATATGCCGCGTCTCGAGAACACCGGCCACTTCGCCAAGCGGCGTGTCAGGGCCGACGGTGACCACGTTCGTGGTCATCACGTCGCTCACTCTTGCCGCATGGGTCTTGACGTAATCGCGCGCCTCATGGCTCGCGGACCAGAAATCGAGCCACGACGTGCGCTTGCGCTCGTCAGTGCCGATTTCGCTGCGGCGAAGCAGGTCACCCTCGCTGATCATGCCGGCGACGCTGCCGTCCGAATCGAGCACCGGCGCGCCGCTTATATGGTTCTCGACAAATAGTCTGGCGACCTCGCGAATGGTCATGTCGGGTGTGACCGAAATGACCTTGCCGGTCATGACATCGGATGCGCGCATGGCAAGCCTCCTGGCTATTAGGTGTTGGCGTGACTTCAGATTAGGCGGCGCCGCGCACGCCCGTTTGACGTGGATCATGCCGGCGCGGGTTGGGCGCGGGTTGGGCGCAACTGGGACCCGCGCACGACCCCGACGCGGCCACCGCGCGGCGCCGGCGTGGGCCCTGGCTGACTCAGGTCAATTCCGCGCGTGGCATGCAGCCGATACTGATCGCGGTCCAACCATCGGGCAATGTCCCAGGCGTAGTTGAAGGTTGAAGGCGGCGGTTCGCCAGTGGAATCCGAGAGAATCGGGTTTCCAGGACCAACCTCCCGAACAGGGAACCAAGGAGAACCG
>NZ_CADIKB010000026.1 GCF_902859825.1 Paraburkholderia phenoliruptrix
GAAACTGGCTCCATGTTCGAGGGAAATCTTCACCGGCAGTCGGGGTATGCTTGAGTTCGCTCACTACCCGATCATGGCGCAAGTGGAGCTAAATGGATAGCCCATATGGATATACAGTATGCGTCGCCATCCTCGATCCATTCAACGCCTGCCAGAACATCGTGCTTTCCGTCGCCGAATCTCCGCCCTCCGACGCCGCCGCGTGGCTCGCCAAGCTTAACGACGCACAGCGCGAGGCCGTCGAATACGGCGCCGATACCCCGCATGCGCCGCCCGGCGCACTGCTCGTGATCGCAGGCGCGGGTTCCGGCAAGACCAACACGCTCGCGCATCGCGTCGCCAATCTGATGGTGAAGGGCGCCGACCCGCGCAGAATCCTGCTGCTGACGTTTTCGCGCCGCGCGGCGCTGGAAATGACCCGCCGTGTCACCCGCATCGCCACGGCGGCGCTCGGCACGCGCGCCGCGCTCGCGCAAGGGCTGAGCTGGGCCGGCACGTTTCATAGCGTCGGCGCGCGGCTCCTGCGCGAATACGCGGAGCTTATCGGCCTCGCGCCCGCCTTCACGATCAACGACCGCGAAGATTCCGCCGACCTCATGAACCTCGTGCGCCACGAACTGGGGCTGTCGGCGAAAGAGCGGCGCTTTCCCGCCAAGGGCACCTGCTTCGCCATTTACTCGCGGGTCGTGAATACCGGCGCGTCGCTCGGCCAGGTGCTGGAGAGTGCGTTTCCGTGGTGCCGCGAATGGGAAGCGGATTTGCGCATGCTGTTCGCCGCCTATGTCGACGCAAAACAGAAGCAGAGCGTGCTCGATTACGACGACCTGCTGCTCTACTGGTCGCATATGGCCGCGGAGCCGGCCATTGCCGCCGATCTCTCGGCGCGCTTCGACCACGTGCTGGTCGACGAATATCAGGACACGAACCGGCTGCAGGCGTCCATTCTCCGTGCGCTCAAGCCGGACGGGCGCGGCCTGACCGTGGTGGGCGATGACGCCCAGTCCATCTATTCGTTTCGCGGCGCGACCGTGCGGAATATTCTCGACTTTCCCGCGCAATTCGATCCGCCCGCCACGCGCATCACGCTGGAGCGCAATTACCGCTCCACGCAGCCGATCCTCGCGGCGTCGAATGCGGTGATCGAGCTGGCCAGCGAGCGCTACACCAAGAACCTCTGGACCGACAAGGCATCGGCACAGCGCCCGCGTCTCGTGACGGTCGCCGACGAGGCCGACCAGGCGCGCTACGTCGTCGAGCAGATACTGGAAGCACGCGAGCAGGGCATGAAGCTGAAGTCGCAGGCCGTGCTGTTTCGCGCCGCGCATCACAGCGCCGCGCTCGAAATCGAACTCACGCGGCGCAATATTCCGTTCGTGAAATTCGGCGGGCTCAAGTTTCTGGATTCGATTCACGTCAAGGACGTGCTCGCGGTGCTGCGCTGGGCCGAGAATCCGCGCGACCGCGTGGCGGGTTTTCGCGTCGTGCAGCTGCTGCCGGGCGTGGGGCCGGCCACCGCCGCGAAGGTGCTGGACGACATCGTCGCCCGCGCCGGCGCCGCTGCCGGCGATGCGCTCGCGACGGCGGCAGGCGCGCTCGCGGCATTCGCCCCGCCGCCTCGCGCGCAGGAAGACTGGCATCCGTTCGTCAAGCTGATGTCGAGCGTGTACGGGCGTGAGACGCCGTGGCCCGCCGAATTTGAGATGGTACGGCGCTGGTACGAGCCGCATCTCGCGCGCAATCACGAAGACGCTGCGATTCGCCATGCCGACGTGCTGCAAATGGAAAGCATCGCGGGCACGTATGCGTCGCGCGAACGCTTTTTGACGGAACTCACGCTCGATCCGCCCGACGCCACCAGCGACGAGTCGGGCGTGCCGCTCGTCGACGAAGACTATCTGATCCTGTCCACCATCCATTCGGCGAAAGGGCAGGAGTGGCGCAACGTGTTCGTGCTGAATGGCGTCGACGGCTGCATTCCGTCCGATCTCGGCACGGGCAGCGAAGAAGACATCGACGAAGAGCGCCGCCTGCTCTATGTAGCCATGACGCGCGCCAAGGAAGACCTGCATATCGTGGTGCCGCAGCGTTTTTACGTGCACAACCAGACGCATCTCGGCGACCGCCATGTCTGGGCGTCGCGCACGCGCTTCATTCCCGCGCATCTCATGCCGTTGTTCGACGCCTACGCGTGGCCGCGCGTCCCCGTGCCGAGCGCGCCGAGCGCCGCGGGGCTGGCTGCCGCGGCGCAGGCCCGGCTGGAAATCGGGGCGAAGCTCAGGAAGATGTGGGACTGAACCCGAAAGCGGTCGTGCCCGCGGCTGCCGGCTAGCTGACAACTGGCTGACAACTAGCTGCCGGTCGGCCGAGGGGGCGTGGCGGCGCGCTTGCGAGCGGGCGCTCAGCGCGACTGGCGCTGCTGCTGGGCGGTCGGACGCGGCGGGACGAAGAAGTTGCGCAGCCATGCCGCCATCCGCGAGAACACGTCGTACGGCTCCTCGACGAAAATTTCCGGTTTCAGCAGGCGCAGATATTCCATGATCTGTTGCGCTTCCTGCTTCTGGAACGAGCCGTGCGAAATGCCGAGCCGCAACAGCCCGCGCAGCTCGCCGAGCTTCTCGCGCGCCGTGCTGCCCACCGTCGTTTCGCACGCCACCTTCGCCTCGTACACGCGCTGACGCAGCGATTCGACGAGCCGCCACGCGGGCGTCTGCATGATTTCCTCGAGCGCCTGAATGTCTTGCACCGCGCCCTTGATCTGCGCAGCAAGCGGGTCGACCAGCACGGCGTCGCCTTCGGCTTCCTTGACGATGGCGGCCGCCCAGTCGCGGCATTGCTTGGCCAGCTCTTCGGGCGTCCACTCCGAGCGGGCCGCGAAGCCGAAGCCGAATTCGCCCGCCTGCTGCATCAGGATCGCGACGACGTCGGGGAACTCCTTGTCCAGCGTGCGTTTCGCCCACGCGTACTGGCCGCCTTGCAACATCCGCTGAACCGCGTGTTCCGTCAGCGGCACCATGTTGTCGAGCAGCTTGGCGCGCAAAAAGTCCTCGAACGACGGCGTCGCGAACTGCGGATCGAGCTTCAGCGATACGCGCAGAAAAGCGTCGAAATCCTTGCGCAGCGTCGCAATGGTCTCGTCTTTGAGCGTGAGGGTGATTTGACCCATGTGTCTATCCCGTTTGGTGCTGCCGCGCGGCCTTGTCGTGTGTTCCGGTCGCAAGCGGACCCGGAAGATGCGACGCGCGATCGCCGCGCGCTTGATTCCTGCCTGTTGCCGCGTCTTGGCCGGGATGTATCCCGACGAGCGGACCTCGACTGCATATCGGCGGATCGACGGGAAACTTAAGGGTTTTATCGGGTAGCGCGCAGGCGTCAAAGCTTTGCCGGGCGGCGCTCATTGTGCCCGGCGGATAGGCACCGGCGGTGGCCAGCCGCCGCGTTGACCGGCCTCGCGACGATCAGATCCCAGGCTGTCGCGGCCTGCCGTGTAAGTAGGCGCTTACCAGGGCAAGCGGCCCGCGCCTTTACCTGAGCACCACGCACTGCCAGACAAAAAACACCGTCAGCCCGATCGCGATGGTGAGAAGCGGCCGCCGCGTCAGTGCACTTGCCGCGATGGCGGCGAGCGCGCCGACCAGTTGCGGATTGCGCCAGGTCAGCTCCGCGCCGGCCTCGGCGCCGTGCGGCGAGACGGCCATCGGCACGATGATGGCCGTCAGCACGGTGACCGGCACAAAACCGAGGGCGGTGCGCACCAGCGGCGGAAACACCAGCCGGTCGCCGAAGACGAACACCGCGGCGCGGATCACCCAGGTGATGAGCGCCATGCCGAATATGAGGACGACGTAGTTCATCGCGATGCCTCCGCGGACCGGCGCGCGCGTCGCGGGCGAAGCCGCGGCGCCGAGAGCACGACGCCGACGGCGACGCCCGCGAACACCGCGCCCAGCAGGCCGAGCTTGTACGGCCACGCCTGCCACAGAAAGGCCAGCGTGCCGGCCGTCGCCGCGGCCGCGAGATAGCGCAAGGCTACCAGTTGCGGCACGACGATCGCGATAAACGTCGCTACCATCGCGAAATCGAGCCCGAGTGACTGCAGGCCGGGGAAGGCCGCGCCGAACAGGAGGCCCGCCACCGTCCACGACTGCCAGTTCAAATACATCGCGAGACCGGCGCCGAAGAAATAATGCGGGCCGACAGTGCCCGGCTCACGGTTGCGGTAGTGCTCCCAGGCGACGGCGAACACTTCGTCGGTGAGCAGCGCGCCGAGTGCCCAGCGCCAGCGCGCCGGCAGATGCGCGACGTGCGGCGCGAGCGTCGCGCTGTACAGCACGTGCCGCAGATTGACGACGAACGTGGTCGCCCAGATCACCGCGAAACTCGCGTGACCGGCAATCAGCCCGAGCGCGATGAACTGCGCCGAGCCGGCGAACACGACGAGCGACATCAGCTGACCGTGCCACAGCTGTAGCGGGCCGGACGCGACGAGCGTGCCGTAGATCACGCCGAAGGGCGCGGCGCCGACCATCATCGGGATGATGTCGCGCGCGCCTGCGGTGAATTCCTTTAATGGTTTCGACTGGGTCAAGACTTGCCTCCTTGAGTCGGGAAGCATAGCGGGCGCGGCGCGGCGGGACTTGTACGTTCTTGCGCGCGCTCGCAGATCAAAGTCCCTGCCAGCGCCCCGGTGGCACGCCGAACATGCGCCGGAAATGCCGCGTGAAGTGGCTCTGGTCGGTAAAGCCGCTGGCGGCGGCCACTTCCGTCACCGGAACGCCCGCGCGCAGCGGCGCCAGCGCGCGTTGCAGGCGCACCTGGTTGCGCCATGCGTGCGGCGGCAGTCCGGTCGCGCGAGTGAAGAGGCGCGCCGCGTGGAACGGCGAAAGGCCGGCGGCCTGCGCGACCTGAGCGAGCGTGACGGGTTCGAGCAGGTCGCCTGTCAGACGTTCTTTCATCACGGCGACGCGGGCGTCGTCAGGCGCGACGCGCGCGGGCTCCGGCTGCGTCTGCGAATAGCGCACGAGCAACGTGGACAGCGCGTCGAGCATCGCGGCCTCGGCGGCGAGGCCCTCGGTGCCGGCTTCGAGCTGGCGGTGGGCGTTGGCGAGCCGCGCGGCAAGGTCCGGATCGCGGATCACGCCGGGCGCGAACCAGGGCAGCGGCTGCGGCTTGCCGGCGACGTCGTTGGCGAGTTGCTGGATGAACGGCACCGGCGCGTACATTACGCGGTAGCGCCAGCCGGCTTCCACCGCCTTCGAGCCAGTGTGCAGCTCGCCTGGGTTGATGATCGGCACGCCGCCCGCTTCGGCGACATAGTCGGAGCCGCGATACCGGTAACCCTCCGCGCCCGCCACGATCACCGGGATCGTGTACGCGTCATGCCAGTGCGGCGCGAATTCATGGTCGTGGTATTCGGCCGTAAGCAGATCCGCGCCGGGCAGCAGCGGCGTGCGCCAGTAACGGGCGGAATTGCGGAAACGGTGGGCGGCGGTCATGGCAGGGCTCTCGCACAACCACTCAGTTTAGCGCGGCATGGGAGTTGGCGCGCGCGGCAGCGCGCCGTGCGTCGCCGCAGGGGCGGTGCGCTTTCTCGTAGGACGCGGCGCGCGTACGGTGTGTCACTTCAGCGGGATCGTCGTGGCGGCCGGCATGGGCACCGCGCTGACGCTGTTTTTTGCGCTGCCGCTCACCACCCGGTCGCTGTACGTGAGGTACACGAGCGCGTTGCGCTTGGTGTCGACCACGCGCACCACGTGCAAAGCCTTAAAGATCAACGACATGCTGACTGAGAACACGTCGGCCTGCTGCTTCAGCGGTCCGGTGAAATGGATCGCGCCGACCTGGCGGCAGGCGATGGACGCCTCCGTCGGATCTTCCGCGATACCGAGCGTGCCCTTCACGCCGCCGGTCCGGGCGCGCGACACGTAGCAGGTCACGCCTTGCACAAGCGGATCGTCGTACGCCTCGACGACCACGCGATCCGAACCCGTGATGTGAAAGTTCGTATTGACGCTGCCGACTTCTTCGCCGTGAGCGACAGGCGCGAAGACAACGGCGGCGGAGAGAACTGCAGAGGCGCCTGCAAGCGCCATGCGCGACGAAATAAGTTTCATGAGATTGCCGGCTGATGGCCGAAGTGCGTTGGGCAGCGCGGCCGTGCGCTGCGAAGCCGTCATCGTATACCGCCGCGGGATTCGCGCGATGAGAGGCCAGGCTGTCGGCGGATGAATGCGATTGCGACGGCGAGCACGGGGACCCGGCGGATGTGGCGCAACGGTTAACAGCGCGGCCAGTGGATCGCACCGCAACACGCGTCGGCGTCGGCGCACAAAAAGGCGCACAAGCAAGCGCATAAAAGAAAAGGCCCGCACGAATGCGGGCCTTCAAATTTTGGCTCCTCGACCTGGGCTCGAACCAGGGACCTACGGATTAACAGTCCGGCGCTCTACCGACTGAGCTATCGAGGAACAGCAGTACAACTTGATCTACATAAAAAAGCCCGTCTTGGTTAACGGGCTTTTGCAATTCTTGGCTCCTCGACCTGGGCTCGAACCAGGGACCTACGGATTAACAGTCCGGCGCTCTACCGACTGAGCTATCGAGGAACAGAACAACAACAGCAGAGAAACGAAATTGTAGGACCAGCTTAAGCGCCTGTCAATACCTCGCGTTTATCTCAATTTGATTGAAGCGGGCAGGACGCGCGGCAGGCCGAAATGCTCAGCGCACGAGCAGCGCGAGCTTTTCCTTGACGTCCTTGAACTCGTCGGCTTCCGGCAGCGGCGCCTTGGTCTTCGTGATGCTCGGCCAGTTCTTGGCGAGGTCGGCATTCAGCTCGATGAAGTTCTGCTGGTCGCCCGGCACGTCTTCTTCGGCGTAAATGGCGTTCACCGGGCACTCGGCGACGCACACGGCGCAGTCGATGCATTCATCGGGGTCGATCGCGAGGAAGTTGGGACCTTCGCGAAAGCAGTCCACCGGGCACACATCGACGCAGTCGGTATAGCGGCACTTGATGCAGCTTTCGGTCACAACGTGAGTCATTCAGGCAGCTCCTGCATGCGGAATCGGGGAAGGCGCAAACGCCAAAAGCGCTATTGTAACGTAACGTCAAGAGGCGCATGCGGCATCGCACCCTGGCTTTTATATGTTTTCGTGATTAGTTTATTGCGTCCGCCGGAAGTAACGCGACGGGCGAGGGCGGCGGCTGGCGGGCCGCGTGCCGAAGCCTGAAGGCGGGCGCATTCGGGTAACATGCGTCAAGCCGGTGCGCACGACGCGCGCCATATGCATGGGTTGAGTCAGGCCTTCCGTCTTTCCCGCGGTCCCGTTTGCACCATCATGATTATTACTTCGCTGCTCGACACCGATCTGTACAAGTTCACGATGATGCAGGTGGTCCTGCATCACTTTCCGGCGGCCAACGTCGAGTATCGCTTCCGTTGCCGCACGCCCAATGTCGACCTCGTGCCGTATATCGGCGAGATTCGCGCGGAAGTGCGCAAGCTCTGCAAGCTGCGTTTCACCGACGAGGAACTCGACTACCTGCGGCGCATGCGCTTCATCAAGGGCGATTTCATCGAATTTCTCGCGCTTTTCCATCTGAACGAGAAGTACATTTCGATCGAGCCGTCGCCCAAAAACAATGGCGAGATCGACATCGAGATCAAGGGGCCATGGCTGCACACCATCCTCTTTGAGATTCCGATGCTCGCGATCGTCAACGAGGTCTACTTCCGCAACACGCAACAGGAACCGGACTACAGCGAAGGTCGCGGACGCCTCGTCGAAAAGATGAAACTGCTCGGCGCCCGACCGGAATTTGCCGACTGCAAGATCGCCGATTACGGCACCCGTCGCCGCTTCTCGAAGCAATGGCACGAAGAAGTGATTCTCACGCTGAAGGATGGTCTCGGCGAGCAGTTCGCCGGCACGAGCAATGTCTATTACGCGATGAAGCACGGGCTCACGCCGCTCGGTACGATGGCGCACGAGTATTTGCAGGCGTGCCAGGCGCTGGGTCCGCGGCTGCGCGATTCGCAGATTTTCGGCTTTGAAATGTGGGCGAAGGAATATCGCGGCGACCTCGGCATCGCGCTGTCGGACGTCTACGGCATGCAGGCGTTTCTGCGCGACTTCGACATGTACTTCTGCAAGCTGTTCGACGGCGCGCGCCACGACTCGGGCGACCCGTTCGATTGGGGCGAGCGCCTGCTCAAGCACTACGAGGCGAACCGTTGCGATCCGCGCACGAAGATTCTGGTGTTCTCCGACGCGCTCGACATTCCGAAGGTGCTGCAACTGTACGAGCGTTTTCGCGGCCGCTGCAAGCTCGCGTTCGGCGTGGGCACGAATCTCACCAACGACCTGGGTTATAACCCGCTGCAGATCGTCATCAAGATGGTCCGCTGCAACGGGCAGCCGGTGGCCAAGCTGTCGGATTCTCCGGGCAAGAACATGTGCGAAGACAAGGCGTATCTCGCGTATTTGCGCCAGGTGTTCGGCATCGCACAGCCCGAGGAAGAGCCCGCTAAGTAACGCGTTGCGCGTGTGTCCGATGGGTTCCTATGCCGTCCGGCCAGGGTGTTCGCCGCGAGGGCGGCCGGTATAATTCCCGGCATGCAAGCGCTGCATATGCTGCATATGTTGTATATCGCACGGCTGTCGACACGAGACTCTCGAGGACTTTCGCACATGGACACATCGATCGCCCGCCGCAACATTCTGGCGCGCATTCGCGCGGCGCAAGGCCGCGAGCCCGAGCCGTCGGCGTCCGAGCGCGAGGCCGTGGCGGATTATCTGGCGCGCCATCCGCAGGGGCCGCGCCCGGACATGCCGCTCGATCTCACCGCTCGCTTTATCGAAGAAGCGCAGAAGATGTCGACCACGGTCGAGACTGTCGCGTCGCTGAGCGACGTGCCGGCCGCCGCCCATCGCTATCTGGTCGAACATGCGCTGCCGCTGCAAGCCATTGCATGGCAAACGCTTGAAGATCTGCGCTGGAACGACGCCGGTGTGGCTGTCGAATTTCGCAAGCCGCAAGACGGCGACGTGGTGGGGCTCACAGGCTGCTTCTGCGCCGCGGCGGAGACGGGCTCGCTCGTGCTGCTCTCGGGGCCGCAAACCTATGCATCGGCCGGCCTGCTGCCGGAAACGCACATTGCCGTGGTGCCCGCCTCGCGCATCGTGGCAGGACATGAAGAAGCATTTGCGTTGATCCGTAGCGAGCGGGGCGAGCTTCCGCGCGCGGTCAACTTCGTATCGGGGCCTTCACGCACCGGCGATATCGAGCAGACCATCGTGCTCGGCGCGCATGGACCTTACCGCGTGCACGTGATCGTCGTACTCGGCGCGTGAGCCGGGCGTCGGCCGTTTTTGCATGCGCTTTTCATGCGCACGTGCCGGTCTGCGCTATCCATTCCCATTTCAGCAGAGGGACTTCCAGGTTATGAATCGACGTGCCGTGCCGTCGAGCATGGTGCTCGTGGCTGTCTTGACGCTCATGAGCTGGCCTCAGTTGGCGTGCGCCGCCACTCTGAACGGCGCGTCGCTTTCCGCGCTGTGGGGACTGCCGTTCGCGGGCGTGCTGCTCTCGATTGCCGTGTTTCCGCTTGTGGCGCCGGCTGTGTGGCATCACCATTTCGGCAAGATCGCGGCGGCGTGGGCGCTGGCGTTTCTCGTACCGTTCGCGTTCGCCTTCGGCGCAAGCGCAGCGTTCGGCACGCTCATGCATGCGTTGCTCGAAGAATATGTTCCGTTTATCGTCCTGCTGACCGCGCTCTATACGGTCGCGGGCGGCATCTGCGTGCGCGGCAATCTGCACGGCACGCCGCGCCTGAACACGGCCATTCTCGCACTCGGCACCTTGCTCGCGAGCGTGATGGGTACGACCGGCGCCGCCATGCTGCTGATCCGGCCGTTGCTGCGCGCGAACGACAATCGCCGGCATGTCGTTCACGTGGTCGTGTTCTTTATCTTTCTGGTGGCCAATGCGGGCGGTTCATTATCGCCGCTCGGCGATCCGCCGCTTTTCCTCGGCTTCCTGCAGGGTGTCGACTTCTTCTGGACGACCACGCATCTCGCGCTGCCGATGCTGTTTGTTTGCGGCGTGCTGCTCGTCGCGTTCTATTGTCTCGATTGGTACTTTTTCCATCGGCGGGAAGAGGAGCGCTCGCCTTTTCTGGATCCGACGCCTGACTCGCCGCGTCTCGGTATCGACGGGAAGATCAACTTTCTGTTGCTCGGCGCAGTGATCGGCCTCGTGCTGATGAGTGGGCTGTGGAAGCCGGGCGTGAGCTTCGACGTGCTCGGCACTCACGTGGCGTTGCAAAACGTCGTGCGCGATGTCGCGCTCATCGGCGTCACGCTGCTTTCTCTTGCGTGGACGCCGCGCGCGGCTCGCGCGGGCAATGACTTCAACTGGGCGCCTATCGAAGAGGTCGCCAAACTCTTTGCCGGCATTTTCGTGACCATTGCTCCCGTTATCATGATGCTGCGCGCGGGGGAAGCGGGTGCGTTTGCCGGCGTCGTGCATCTCGTGAACGACGCCGCGGGTCAACCGCACAACGCCATGTACTTCTGGGCGACGGGGCTGCTATCTTCGTTTCTCGACAACGCGCCTACGTATCTCGTGTTTTTCAACCTCGCGGGCGGCGACGCGGCGTCGCTCATGACCGCCGGGGCCACCACGCTTGCCGCTATTTCAGCCGGCGCGGTGTTCATGGGCGCGAACAGTTATATCGGCAATGCGCCCAACTTCATGGTGAAGGCCATCGCGGAGTCGCGCGGTGTGCGTATGCCGGGCTTTTTCGCTTATCTCGGCTGGTCCGGTGCCGTGTTGCTGCCGCTTTTTCTCGTCACCGGCTGGCTGTTTTTCTGACACTGAGCTTGCTGCCGAGGCCGTCGAACTCGACACGCTACACGGAGAATTGCAATGCAGAAGATACTCGTCGCCCGTCCGATCTTTCCTGACGTGATCGAACGGCTTCAACGCTATTTCGACGTCGACTGGAACCAGGGCGACGTGCTGTCCGCGGAGGAATTGAAGCGCCGCCTCGCCGACAAGGACGGCGCGCTCACGGCCGGCGACCCCATTGGCGCCGACGTGCTCGCGGCCGCGCCGCGTCTTCGTGTGGTGTCGAACATGGCCGTGGGCTACAACAATTTCGAAATGGCGGCGTTCAACGCGGCGAACGTGCTCGGCACCAATACGCCGGACGTGCTCAACGAATCGACGGCGGACTTCGGCTGGGCACTGATGATGGCCGCGGCGCGGCGCATCGCCGAATCGGAGCACTGGCTGCGCGCGGGCAAATGGCAGAAATGGTCGTACGACAGCTTCCTCGGCAGCGACCTCTATGGCTCGACGCTCGGCGTGATCGGCATGGGCCGCATCGGTCAGGCGCTCGCGCGGCGCGCCCGCGGCTTCAATATGCAGGTCATCTATCACAACCGCTCGCGCGTCGCGCCGGAAATCGAAGCGGAGCTGAACGCCGAATATGTGTCGAAGCAGGACCTGCTGCGGCGTGCCGATCATGTCGTGCTCGTTCTGCCCTACACAAACGAGAACCATCACACGATCGGCGCCGCCGAACTCGCGCTGATGAAGCCGACTGCGACGCTGACCAATATCGCGCGCGGCGGCATCGTCGACGATGCGGCGCTCGTCGAGGCACTGCGCGCGAAGCAGATCGCCGCCGCGGGCCTCGACGTGTTCGAAGGCGAGCCCAATCTGAACCCTGACTTGCTCACCGTGCCGAACGTCGTGTTGACGCCGCACATTGCGAGCGCCACGGAGGCGACGCGCCGCGCGATGGCCAACCTCGCCGCGGATAACCTGATTGCCGGTCTCGGCGAAGGCCCGCGCGCGGGTCAGCCGCCTAATCCGATCAACGCCGAAGTCATCGGCCGGGCACGTGCATGACGATGGTGCTTATCGCGGCCGTCGCCGTGCTGGCGGTGGCGCTCGTGCTTGCGTTGGCCATCCTGATGCGCGGGCAGCGCGGCGCGGCCGGGCAGGAAGAGTTTGAACTGCTGAGCGAGCGCATCGACGCCGCGGCGGATGCGCAGGCGCACGCGTACGAGCGTCTCGAGCGGCAATTGCGCAATGACATCGCCGAGACGGCGCGCGTGTCGCGCACTGAGCAGAGCAGTGGCTTCGCGCATTTCCAGCAGACGCTCGCCGCGCAATTCAGCAGCATGACGACCGTGCAGGGCGGCAAGATCGACGGCTTCGCGCAGCAGCTCGACGCCGTGCGGCACAGCCTGCAGCAACAGGCGCAGCAGGCGCGCGATGAACAGGGGCGCTCGCTCAAGCAATTCGGCGATACGCTCAGCTTGCAACTCGGCCAACTGACCGAAGCGAACGATCGGCGCTTTGCCGAGGTTCGCGCGACCATCGAGCAGCGGCTGAAGGACATCGAGGCGAACAACGCCACGAAGCTGGAGGAAATGCGCCGTACCGTCGACGAAAAACTGCATGCGACGCTCGAACAGCGCCTCGGCGAATCGTTCAAGCTCGTGTCCGACCGGCTCGAGCAGGTGCACCGCGGTTTGGGCGAGATGCAGACGCTGGCGGCGGGCGTCGGCGATCTGAAGAAGGTGCTGACGAACGTCAAGACGCGCGGTACATGGGGAGAAGTCCAGCTTGAAGCGCTGCTCGAGCAGATGCTCACCGCGGACCAATATGCAAAGAATGTGGCCACCGTGCCGAAGAGCGCGGATCGCGTCGAGTTCGCCATCCGCTTGCCGGGACGGGTCGAAGCGGGCGGCGCCGGCAGCGCGGCAGCGCCAGTGTGGCTGCCGATCGACGCGAAATTTCCGCGCGAAGACTACGAGCGTCTGATCGACGCGCAGGAACGGGCCGATCCGGTCGCGGTGGAAGAAGCGTCACGCGCGTTGGAAGCGCGGATTCGCGCCGAGGCGCGGACCATCGCAGAAAAATACGTGTCGCCGCCGCACACCACAGATTTTGCGCTGCTGTTCCTGCCGACCGAGGGTCTATACGCCGAAGTGCTGCGCCGGCCGGGGCTCTCGGACCTGCTGCAACGCGATTACCGCGTCACCATTGCCGGCCCGACGACGCTGACTGCGCTGCTCAACAGTTTGCAGATGGGTTTCCGTACGCTCGCAATCGAACGGCGTTCGAGCGAGGTATGGCAGGTGCTCGGCGCGGTCAAGACGGAGTTCGGCAAATTCGGCGACGTGCTTGCGAAAACGAAGACGCAGCTTGAAACGGTCACGCGTTCCATCGAGGCAGCGGAGACGCGCACTCGCGTCATGAGCCGCAAGCTGCGCGACGTGGAAGCGTTGCCGGGCGAGGAGGCGAATGGCTTGATAGGCGGTGCGTTGTCGGGCATCGAGCCCGACGAGCAGTGAGGCGGCAAGGGAGGCCGGCGCGGCGTGTGAGCCGTCAACGTTGACGTCAGCAGCCGGCATCGGCCTCGCGCGACGGCCGGCATCGGTCCGGCATCAGTCCGGCGTCGGCCGAGGGCCAGGCCGGCATCGCGGGCGGCGGTAGCAGTGGCCGGCGCCGCCGCCATGGCCCGCCTTACAACGCGGGTCAAGCTTCTTCCGGTGCGTCCGTCAGCTGGATCTCAATGCCGCCGAAGCGCGACGCGACCCAGTTGTACGCGTGGCAGGCAATCCACAGCAGGATGAAGCCAAGAATCGCGTTCAACAGCAGGGCGCTGAACACCGTGCTCAGTTCGACCGAGCCATAGCGAACGAACGCGACCAGCACGCCGAGCAGCACGATAGGCACCGAAAACGTCAGATAGACGAGGATAAGTGCTTTGGCCGTTTGTCCCGGTGCAATGAACGAGATCTGTTTTTTCATGTAAGTCAAACCCGCATGTCGTAGTGGTAATGGGTAAAGCAAAACGTGAACGCGATGAAAGCGCCGGGTCGCGAACGCGCGCAACCGTCAGATCAGGCCGTGGAACAGCATGATACTCACGGGTTCGCCCTCGGCGATGTCGCCTTCATCGTGGCCGAGCACGATGAAACAGTTGGCCTCGCTCATCGAACTCAGCACGCCCGAGCTCTGCGAGCCTGTCGGTGTGACCTGCCACTGGCCGTTTGCACCGTTAGCACCGTTCGCAGCCTGCGTGGCGATGCCGCGCTGAAACTCGGTCCGTCCGGGCCGCTTGCGGATCGGGCACTGGCTTGCCGCCTGGATCACCGGCAGCGGTTGTGGCGTTGCGCCGGACATGAGCAGCAGGACCTCGCGCACGATCTGATAGAACGTCACCATGACCGCCACGGGATTGCCCGGCAGACCGAAGAATAACGCAGGCAGCCCGAGACCCGGCCGCTCGCCGGACCAGACGCGGCCAAACGCGAGAGGGCGGCCCGGGCGCATGGCGAGGCTCCAGAACGCGACGTCGCCGAATGTCTGCAACATCTGCCTCGTGAAATCGGCCTCGCCGACGGAGACGCCGCCCGAGGTCAGCACCACGTCCGCGCTCGCCGCGGCGCTGCGCAGCGCGGCCTCGAGCGCGGCGGGTTCGTCGCGGATCACACCGAGATCGAGGGTGTCCACGTTCAGGCGCCGCAGCATGGCAAAGAGCGTGTAGCGATTGCTGTCGTACACGGAGCCCGCGTCGAGCGGTTCGCCGAGCGAGCGCAGTTCGTCGCCGGTCGAAAAGAACGCGACGCGCAGGCGCCGCCGGACATTGATTTCGCCGATGCCGAGCGAAGCCAGCAAGCCCAGGTCGGACGCACGGAGCACGCGGCCCGCGCGCAACGCCGCGTGGCCGCGGGCAAGATCTTCGCCGGCGAGGCGCCGGTTGGCACCGGCGCGCACGGCGTCGGCTGAAAAGCGGATCGACGCCGAGTCTGCGCTGCGCTCAACCAGCTCTTGCGGCACGACCGTGTCGCAGCCTTGCGGAATGCACGCGCCTGTCATCACGCGCACGCATTGCGCGCCCTCGACGCGGCCGGGAAACGGATGGCCCGCCAAGGCTTTGCCGACGACCGTCAGTTCGACGGCCGGCGGGGCTGCCGCCAGCGCGGCGCCATTGAACGCATAGCCGTCCATCGCCGAATTATCGTGCGACGGCACGTCGATGGGCGAGACGATGTCCGCGGCGAGCACGCGGTCGAGTGCGTCGCGCAGCGCCACGCGCTCGACGGCCGTGACCGGCGTGGCCCATTCGCGCGTGATGGCCTGAGCGGCCGGCACAGGCAGCGCGTGAGGATCGTACTGCGCGACGCAGCGGGAAAATTCGTTGTGCGTGGTCATGAAGAAGCTGGACGTCGCGGCCGGCGGCGGGACTGGCAGAGGCCGTGCGGCGGAGCGGGATTTCAGCCGGGGCCCCGATGACGCTCGAGGTCGGCGAGTTCTTGTAAAGAATTGATATTGTAAAACGCGCGCTCGTCGGCAAAGGCGACTTCCACTGTCCTGTGGCGCGCGTACCACGCGCGAACCTTACGCTCGCCGGCCTGCAGAAAATTCGCGAGATCGTCGGCGAGACCCGTGCGCAGCAGCGCGAAGACGGGGTGGAGCGACAGCTTGCCTCCGGCGTCGCAAGTAGTGACGGTCGCGATGTCGGCCGAATTGGACGCGAGCGCGTCTGCGAGGCGCGCGGCCAGGTCCGCGGGCAGCCACGGGCTGTCGCACGGCGCGCTGAGCAGGTAATCGCTGCGTGCCGCACGCAAACCGGCGAGCAAACCGGCGAGCGGTCCGGGAAATTCGGGCAGCGTGTCGGCGACGACCTGCGCGCCGAACGGCGCACCGAGCGCCGCATAGATATCGGCGTGACGATTGGCGCTGATCAGCAGCGCGCCCGTCTGCGGCGCGAGGCGCGTGAGGACGTGGGCGGCCAACGGTTCACCGTGGAGCGGCTGCAGGCCCTTGTCGACGCCGCCCATCCGGGTGCCGCGGCCGCCTGCGAGCACGAGGCCCGTGATCTGTTCGCGCGATGGACGCGGGAGTCGCTGCATGCCTGCGAATCAACCGCCGATATACGACATCTCGACGCGCCGCGCATCCTGCGCGCCCGGCTCGGCCATATTGCTGCCGCGCAGTTGCGAGTAGCGATCGGCGCGCCCCTGCCAGATTTCGGCGACGGCGGTGGCGATGTCGGCATCGCTCGCCCCGCCGCGCAGCAACGCGCGCAGATCATGTCCGGCCGACGCAAAGAGGCACAGGTACAGCTTGCCCTCCGTCGAAAGGCGCGCGCGCGTGCAGCTGCCGCAAAAGGCGCGCGTCACGCTCGAGATCACGCCGATCTCGCCGTTGCCGTCCGCGTAACCCCAGCGCTGGGCGGTTTCGGCGGCGCTGTGCGCTTCGAGCGGCGCGAGCGGGAAATGCTCGGCGATGCGCGCAATCACATCAGCGGACGGCAGCACTTCGGCCATATTCCAGCCGTTCGACGTGCCGACGTCCATATATTCGATAAAGCGCAGCACCGCGCCCGAGCCTTTGAAGTGGCGCGCCATCGGCACGATTTCGCTGTCGTTCGTGCCGCGCTTGACCACCATGTTGACCTTCACGGGCGCGAGGCCCACGGCCTGCGCGGCGGCAATGCCGTCGAGCACGTCGGCGACCGCGAAGTCAGCGTCGTTCATGCGGCGAAACAGCGTGTCGTCGAGCGCGTCGAGGCTGACCGTGACGCGGGACAGACCGGCGTCTTTCAGGCTGCGCGCTTTGCGCGCGAGAAGCGAGCCGTTGGTGGTCAGCGTCAGGTCGAGTGGCCGGCCGGTCGGCGTGGTGAGCTGCGACAGCCGCTCGATCAGGAACTCCAGATTCTTGCGCAGGAGCGGCTCGCCGCCCGTCAGACGAATTTTTTCGACGCCATGCGCGACAAAAATCCGCGCGAGCCGTTCGATTTCCTCAAAACTCAGCAACGCGCTGTGCGGCAGAAACGCATAGTCCTTGTCGAAGACGGCGCGCGGCATGCAGTAGACGCAGCGGAAATTGCAGCGGTCCGTCACCGAAATACGCAGGTCGCGCAGCGGGCGTGCGAGGGTGTCGTGCAGCGCGCCGCTAGGTGTCTGCAGCGGCCCGGAGATGACCGGCGCCGCGCTGAGATCGGCAACAGGGATGATGCGTCGGGACATGGATTGCTTGCGTTGCGTCAAAGCGGAAGGACGAGTGATTCATTCTAGCGGAAATGCATCTCGCGGCTGGGCGAAGGCCGGCGCTGTCGGGGTATACGGGGAGGAGGGCGGTTGGACACGTGTCTGTCTGGCAGCGGGTTCGGGCAAAAAAAAGCCCGCCGGTAAGGGCGGGCTTTTCGACACGACGCGATGCGCCACAGACTTACTGCGGATGTCGCACCGTTTCCACCTGCTGCATCGGCGTGCTGTCGGCGGGCGGCAAGGGCCTGCGCTCGCGCACGACACGCGGCGGTTTCACGGTCTGGGCAGCCGCTTCCTGCGCGGCGCGCAGCTTGTCGGCATCGGTATTGACCCAGACGAGCCCCGCTTTTTCCAGCACCGGCTTCAGCGCTTCGGCCGAAATGCCGCCATTGAACGCTGCCTGCGACGGCTGCGCGGTTTGCGGCGCCTCCTCTGCCGTCGCGGCTTGCGCTTGCGGCGCTTGCGGTGCGGCGGCTGCAGCGGCTGCAGCGGCCGGTTCGACCGCCGGCGCGGCTGCGGTTACAGCCGGCTTGGGCTCGACGATTTCCGCTTGCGGCGCGACTTCAGCGGCCGGCGCTGCAACTACCTCAGCGGGAGCGGCGGGCCGCGCCTGAACCGGCGCGGCTTGCACCTCGGCCGCCTGTTCGCGAACGACCGGTTCCACCAGCGACACCGTCTCCGCAGCCGCAGGCGCCGTCTGCGCCGGTTCTACCGGCGTGGCAGCTTGCGCGACGGGCACTTCTGGGACCGGCTCGACAGCAGCCGGAGCCGCCGGCACTTTAGCGACCGGCACGATGGTTTCCGTCTTCGCGGCCTTTTCGGCGGCGAGAGCCGGTGTTTCCGTAGCCGCATGCAGCTCGGTGACCACAGCCTGCTCGGTCGCGACAGCCGCCACGACGACTTCCACCGGCGCCATTTCCTTGGCTACGGCGGCTTCGTTTGCTTCCGGCTTGCGTTCCGCCGGCTGCTGAGCCGCACGCAGCGGGGCTTCTTCGCTGAGGTTGACGTTGTCGCCCTCGGCTTCCGCGACGTCCGCAGCCAGGTTGCCGTTCACGTCCTCTTCGCGCTCGCGACGACCGCCGCGACGGCCGCGACGGCGGCGGCGACGCTCTTCACCCTCGCGCGCCACGGCTTCCTGATCGGCCGGCGCAGCATTTTCGGTGACGGCGGCCTGGTTTTGCACCAGTTCTTCCGCGGCTTGCGTGTCGGCTTGCGTCAAGGCATCCGCGCTTTCCGCCTGCTGCTTGCGACGCTCGCCGCGCTCAGCGCGCTCGCCCCGTTCACGGCGCTCACCGCGTTCCTGACGTTCGCCGCGCGGCGCGTTTTCTGCCGTTTCGGCACGGTCGCCGCCGCGATTGTCGCGATTGTCACGATTGTCGCGGCTCTCACGGGCCTCACGCGGCTCGCGTGCTTCGCGTCCCTCGCGGCTGCCGCGCGGTTCGCGCGCCTCACGAGCTTCACGAGCTTCACGTGCCTCGCGCGGTTCACGTGCTTCACGACCTTCGCGCGGTTCGCGTTCCTCACGGCGCTGCGACGGCTGCTGGCCCTGACGGCCGCCGTTCGTGCCTTCCGGGCGTGCCGCGGCATCGCGGGGGCCCGCGCCGCCACGGCGGTTACGGTTGCGGTCGCCGCCGCGCTCGCCGGTGCGCTCACCGCGCTCCTGGCGCTCGCCGCGTTGCGGACGTGCCTGCTTTTCGGGCGCGGCCGGTACGACAGGCGCCGGCGCCGCCGGCTGCATGCCGAACAGATTCTTCAACCAGCCGATGAACCCGCCGCTCGCCGGCGTCGCCGCCACGGGAGCCGGTTCTGCCGCCGGACGAACCGGTGCGCTCGGCGCCGGCTTTTCAGGTGTGATGCCCTTGACCGCCGCTTCCTGCTTCGGCTTCACTTCTTCGGTGCGCTTGCTGTAGCCGGTTTCCGACTCCATCTCGCGAGCCGCTTCCTCTGCCATTTTCCACGACGCGCGCGGATCGTCGAGGCGCGCGTCGTCGTGACGCAGACGCTCCAGCTTGTAATGCGGCGTGTCGAGGTGCTTGTTCGGCACGAGCACGACATTGACCTTGAAGCGCGACTCGATCTTGTTGATCTCCGAGCGCTTTTCGTTCAGCAGGAAGGCGGTCACTTCGACCGGCACCTGGCAATGGATCGCCGCGGTGTTTTCCTTCATCGCTTCTTCCTGAATGATCCGCAGCACTTGCAGCGCGGACGATTCGGTATCGCGGATGTGGCCCGTGCCGTTACAGCGCGGGCAGGTCACGTGGCTGCCTTCCGACAGAGCCGGACGCAGACGCTGGCGTGACAGTTCCATCAGGCCGAAGCGCGAAATCTTGCCCATCTGGACGCGTGCGCGGTCGTGCTTGAGCGCGTCTTTCAGGCGCTGCTCGACTTCGCGCTGGCTCTTGGCCGATTCCATGTCGATGAAGTCGATCACGATCAGGCCGCCCAGGTCGCGCAGGCGCAACTGGCGCGCGACTTCGTCGGCGGCTTCGAGGTTGGTGCGCGCGGCGGTCTCCTCGATGTCGGCGCCCTTGGTGGCGCGGGCCGAGTTGACGTCGATCGCGACGAGCGCTTCGGTGTGGTCGATCACGATCGCGCCGCCCGACGGCAGCGGCACCGTGCGCGAATACGCCGTTTCGATCTGATGCTCGATCTGGAAGCGCGAGAAGAGCGGCACGTCGTCGTGGTAACGCTTCACCTTGCCGACGTTGTCCGGCATCACGATGTCCATGAAGGCGCGCGCCTGGTCATGAATTTCCGTGGTGTCGATCAGGATTTCGCCGATATCCGGCTGGAAATAGTCGCGAATCGCGCGGATCACGAGGCTCGATTCGAGATAGATCAGCATAGGCTGACCCGCCGAGCCGCTTTGCGACGCGGCTTCGATGGCGCGCCACAGCTGCATCAGGTAGTTCAGGTCCCACTGCAGTTCTTCGGCGCTGCGGCCGATGCCGGCCGTGCGCGCGATGATGCTCATGCCTTCGGGCAACTGCAACTGCGCCATGGTTTCGCGCAGTTCCTGACGGTCGTCGCCCTCGATACGGCGCGACACGCCGCCGCCGCGCGGGTTGTTCGGCATCAGAACCAGGTAGCGGCCGGCGAGCGAGATGAACGTGGTGAGCGCTGCGCCCTTGTTGCCGCGCTCTTCCTTTTCGACCTGGACGATCAGTTCCTGGCCTTCCTTCAGGGCGTCCTGGATGCGCGCGGAGCGCATGTCGACGCCGTCGCGGAAATACTGGCGGGCGACTTCCTTGAACGGCAGGAAGCCGTGGCGATCTTCGCCGTAGTTGACGAAGCAGGCTTCGAGCGACGGCTCGATGCGGGTAATGATGCCCTTGTAAATATTGCCTTTGCGCTGTTCGCGCCCGGCGGTTTCGATGTCGATGTCGATGAGTTTTTGCCCATCGACGATGGCGACGCGCAACTCTTCCTGCTGCGTCGCATTGAACAACATGCGTTTCATTGAACGGCTCCAGAGCGGCTCGGCCGGCCTCCGATTCTTGCGGTTGTCAGTCGCGAGAGCAGGAGGCAGCGGCATGCCGCGCCTTATTGTGTTTTCACAAGCACGCTGGAGCGGGAACAATGGCGGGAGAATTGCCTGAGGGGGCCCGGCCCTATAAACGCAGGGCGCGGTGCCGCAGGGCACATGCGAACACGGCTTCAAATTACGACCCGACACGCCGCGGGTTCTGCCGGCAGACCTTCAAAAACCCCCGTCCCCCTCGCCGGCGCGCCTGCTGGGCGCGGGACCGGAGGGTCGAAGGTGCGGTCATGCCGCAACGGGAAGTTCGCGCAAGCGGCGCGTCTTTTCCTGCTGGGGGTGTCTCGCCTCATTTTGACGTCGCCAAGTCTTGTACTTTCTACAAGACGCCACGGGCGCACGCCGTATTTTCGCAACCAGCAGCTTCGTACAGCCGGGCGTGACGCCGCCCGATACCGAAGCTGGAAGTTAAATTCTTTTTTACCAAAATTCCGTTACCGTCGAGGCCGACCTTGACCGAACGCGCCTGTGGGCGCCGTCCCTGCCGGGCACTGACCTCGTGCATGCAACTTGTTGCATCTCATTTTCAGGGCGAGCAACCAGCCCCCGGCGCAAGTAAAATAACGATTTACGCTTGCACCTGCGCAATCCGCCCGGATTCCGGACACTGCGCCGGCCGCCGCAGACTGCTGGGCAAATTATATTCAGAATGAAAGAGTTAGGCAAAATATCCCAGAAATCGGTATCAAGCGCGGTCGCGAGCGATCACGTCTCGGTCATCGAGATCGACGACAGCGCGGCCGGACAGCGCATCGACAACTTTTTGTTGCGCGTCTGTAAAGGCGTGCCCAAGAGCCACATCTACCGCATCTTGCGCAGCGGGGAAGTGCGGGTGAACAAGGGCCGGATCGACGCGCAATACCGGCTCGAACTCGGCGACCTGGTGCGCGTGCCGCCCATTCGCGTCGCGCAACATGACGAGGCGGCCGCTCTGGCGCCCGTGCCGAGCGCACAGTTCAAAATCATTTTCGAAGACGAGCATCTGCTCGTAATCGACAAACCGGCCGGCGTCGCGGTGCACGGCGGCAGCGGCGTCGCTTTCGGCGTGATCGAGCAGATGCGCGAGGCGCGTCCGCAGGCCAAGTTCCTCGAGCTCGTGCATCGGCTGGACCGGGAAACGTCCGGCATCCTGATGCTCGCCAAGAAGCGCTTGGCGCTCGTGAATCTGCACGACCAGATTCGCGAAAACCGGATGGATAAACGCTACTATGCGTGCGTTCACGGCGAATGGGCGAGCGACTGGGGGCGTCGCCGGGCGGTCAGGGAACCGCTGCACAAATACGTGACCGCCGACGGCGAACGGCGTGTGCGCGTGCAGGCTGACGGTCTCGCGTCTCATACGGTGTTCAATCTGATCGACCGTTGGCCGGAATACGCGCTGCTCGAAGCGGAGCTGAAGACGGGCCGTACCCATCAGATCCGCGTGCATCTGCAGCACCTGGAACTGCCGATCGTCGGCGATGCCAAATACGGCGACTTTGCGCTCAACAAGGCGCTCGCCCGCGCGAACGCAAAGCCGGCGCTCAAGCGCATGTTCCTGCACGCTTACCGGTTGAAGCTCACGCACCCGGCAACCGGCGCGCCGCTGCAGCTGGAGGCGCCCTTGCCGGCCGAGTGCCGCAACTTCATCGCGCAATTGAACGAACTACGAAATGGGTCACACCCGGAGACGGCATCGCATGGCTAGAGAGCAATTTGATCTGATCGTCTTCGACTGGGACGGCACGCTGATGGACTCGACCGTGCACATCACGCGCAGTATCCAGGCGGCCTGCCGCGATCTCGGCTTGCCGGTGCCTGCGGACGAAGCGGCGAGCTACGTCATCGGGCTTGGCTTGCGCGACGCGCTGCAGATCGCTGCGCCCACGCTCGATCCCGCCGACTACCCGCGCCTTGCTGAGCGCTACCGCTTCCACTATCTGGTCAAGGACCAGACTACGGAGTTGTTCGCCGGCGTGCGCGAGATGCTGCAGGAATTGCGCGATCAGGGGTATCTGCTCGCGGTCGCGACGGGCAAGAGCCGCGTCGGGCTGAACCGCGCGCTCGATCAGGTGCGCCTCACGAGCCTGTTCGACGGCACGCGCTGCGCGGACGAAACGTTCTCCAAGCCGCATCCGGCCATGTTGCACGAACTGACGCGCGAGCTCGGGCAAGATCCGCTGCGCACGGTCATGGTCGGCGACACCACGCATGATCTGCAGATGGCGATCAATGCGGGCGTGGCGGGCATCGGCGTGACCTACGGCGCCCATCCGGCCGACTCGCTCTCCGCGCTCGCGCCGAAATACGTGGCGTCTAGCGTCAGCGCATTGTCGGGCTGGTTGAAGGAAAACGCATGAGTTCGACCGAAAACGCGAACGGGCAGGCTGCGGAGGCTGCGGCGCAGGCCGTGCGGGTGTGCGGCTCGGAGGAGCTGGTCGACGGCGGCACGGGCGTTCGGCGCGCGGCGAGAATCGGCCCGGATGAGGTTGTGGTGTTTTTCGTGCGCTACGACGGTCGCGCCTATGGCTACTTGAACCGCTGCGCGCACGTGCCCATGGAACTCGACTGGGCGGAGGGTCAGTTCTTCGAATCGTCCGGTTTATACTTGATGTGCGCCACACATGGGGCCATTTACGCGCCGGATACCGGCAAATGCGTAGGCGGTCCGTGCCGTGGCGGCCGGTTGCGCGCGCTTCGGGTGGACGAGCGCGACACGCCCGAAGGCCGCGCCGTTTTCTGGTTGCCGGACGGCGAATTGCGTCCCGCCTCGCCGTGATCTGCCGCCGTGATTAGCCGCCGCAGTCAGCTTTGGCGCCGCTTTTCGCGTTTTCCCCGTCTTTCCCGACCATTCCAAAGTCCGCATGTCCGACAACTTGACGCCTGAAACGAAAGAGCCGCCCATCAGCGGCCGCAACCGCGCTTCCGCCGACGAACCCGGCTGGGAGCGCGCGGCGCTCGAGCGTATTGCGCTCGCCGCCATCAACGAGCAGCGGGCGGCGCGCCGCTGGAAGATCTTCTTCCGGCTTTTGTTCCTCGTCGTGTTGGGCCTCGTGGTATGGGCCGTGTTCGATTTCTCCGGCGACAAGATCACCGCGTCGGGCCGCCACACGGCGCTCATTGCACTTGACGGCGAAATATCCGCAGATACGCGAGCGAACGCCGAAGATATTAGCGCCGCGCTCGAGAGCGCGTTTGAGGACGCCGGTACGGCGGGCGTTATCCTGCGTTGCAACAGCCCGGGCGGCAGTCCGGTGCAGGCCGGCATCATTTATGAGGAAATGCGGCGTTTGCGTGCCAAACATCCGTCAATTCCACTCTACGTCGTGGTGGGGGACATGTGCGCGTCCGGCGGTTACTATGCCGCGGCGGCCGGCGACAAGATTTATGTCGACAAGGCGAGTATCGTCGGCTCGATCGGCGTGCTGATGGACAGCTTCGGTTTCACCGGGCTGATGGATAAGCTTGGTATCCAGCGCAGGCTGCACACTTCCGGTGAGAACAAGGGCTTTTACGATCCGTTCTCGCCTGAAACGCCGAAAATGGATCAGCATGCGCAGGAAATGCTCGACCAGATTCATGGCCAGTTCATCGACGCCGTGCGTCAAGGGCGCGGCAAGCGTCTGCACGAGACGCCGGACATGTTCTCGGGCCTTTTCTGGACCGGCCAGAAAAGCGTGGAGCTTGGTCTCGCCGACGGTTTCGGCGATGCCAATTACGTGGCGCGCGAAATCATCAAGGCGCCGGACATCGTCGACTACACGGTCAAGGAGAGCATTACCGACCGCGTCGCGCGCAAATTCGGCGCGGCGGTGGGCGGCGGCGCGGTGCGCGCGCTGGCGTTTGGCGCGAGGCTCAATCTGCGTTGAGGTTGGCGGCCGCGCGGTTGCACGCGGCCTCTCCTCGCGGCGAGCGGCTTTACGTCGCCAATATCAGAAAGATCGCCGGCCGCTTGTGCAGGTCAATGGCAGGTTTCTTCTTCCAGTCCGCCACCGTGTGACTGCGGATGGTTTCCGTGCCCAGCGTCAGATCGACAGCGACGCAGACAAGCGTCGAAGGTGCGCAGGTGGCCAGCAAGGTGTCCAGCAGCGCCCGGTTGCGGTACGGCGTCTCAATAAAGATCTGCGTCTGCTTGGCCTTGCGCGATTGCATTTCCAGCTCGCGCAGGCGCTTGGCCCTTTCGGCTGCGTCGACCGGCAGGTAGCCGTGAAACGCAAAACTTTGCCCGTTGAGCCCCGAGGCCATCAGCGCCAGAAGGATGGAGCTCGGGCCGACGAACGGCACGACCTTCACGCCGCGCTCGTGGGCCCGGCGCACCAGTAACGCGCCCGGATCGGCAACTGCCGGGCAGCCTGCTTCCGACACCAGTCCGGCATCCGTGCCGGCCAGGACCGGCGCGAGCAGTTTGTCGATCTCGCCGGCCGGCGTATTGACGTTGAGTTCGCGGATCTCGATCTCCTGAATCGGCCGCTCGGTGCCGACTTTCTTCAGAAAAGCGCGGGTCGTTTTGGCGTTTTCGCCGATGTAGTACTGAAGCGCCGCGGCGCGGGCGCGAACCGGAGCAGGCAGAACGGCGCCGAGCGCGTCGGCGTCGCCTTCGCCCAGTGTGTTCGGGATCAGATAGAGGGTGCCGCTCATTGCGCCCCCAAAAGCGGGTAGCCCGCCGTCATCAGCATGTCCGACAGCGCGATCAGCGGAAGACCGACGAGAGCCGTCGGATCGTCGGAGTGAATTGCTTCGAGCAGTGCAATGCCGAGTCCCTCGGACTTCGCGCTGCCTGCGACGTCATAGGGCGTTTCGGCGAGCAGATAGGCTTCGAGCGCCGCATCCGGCAGATTGCGAAAACGCACGCGAGTGATGACGTCGACGCTCTGCGCGGCTCCCGAGCGGCTGTCGAAAAGACACAGCGCGCTATGAAACAGCACCTCGCGTCCCCGCATCGCCTGCAGTTGCGCAAGCGCCTTCTCGTGCGTGCCCGGCTTGCCGATTTGCAGGCCGTCGTAAGTCGCGACCTGATCGGAGCCGATCACAAGCACGGCGTCGTCCGGCGCAAGTGCCGCGGCGACCGCGCGCGCCTTCGCCTCGGCGAGCCGCAAAGCGGTGGCTTCGGGCGTTTCGCCGGCGTGCGGGGTTTCGTCGATCGCGGGCACGGCCACGTCGAATGGAATGCGAAGGCGCTCGAGCAACTCGCGGCGGTACGGCGAACTGGACGCCAGAATGAGGCGTGGCGGGCTTTTCAGGGAATCAGGCATGAGCGGTTGACGGCTGGAAGGGTGGGGCATACGCAGTTGCGCGAATGCTGCGCAAGTACGGGCTTAAGTGTTTGACTCGAAAAGACAAAACGGATATGATTTTGGGCTTTTCATCGGTATGCTTGCGTTACGCGAGCCTCGGTGCGTGCCGCAGCAGTGAATTGAGAAGCAAGCAAAGAAGCAGGCAAGAAGCAGGCAAGAAGCAAGCGGAGAACGGCTGCTGACGCATCACTGAAGCTACGCGGGCTTTCTCGCAAACTGATTTGTCCCGTGATTTAGCGGTGAAACCTGGCAGCAAAACTTGGCGGCGAACATTGCCGACGCAGGAGCGCACATGACTCTACATCCTGGCAAACCTGCAGGTCTGTCCGACCCGCATGAACTCGATCTGTTCGAATTTGCGCGGAGCGGCCGGCAGGCCGCGGGTGTCGTGCGCGTCTCGCAACTGCCGCGCATGTTAAACGAAGTCCCGGCAGAAGCGCCAGACCGCGACACCGCGTTCACCTGGCAAGCCGAAGGGGCGACGCAGCCGGAATTGCAGGACGACGGCACCGAGGGTCCCCAGCCTTATTTGAGGATGGCGATTCACGGCGCTGCCTGGCTCGAATGTCAGCGGTGCATGACACCGTACTCGCAGGCGTTCAATGTCGACGCGACCTACCGGATCGTCAACACTGAGGCGGAAGCCGAAGAGTTTCCGCTCGACGAGGATGAGGTCGAAGTGATCGTGGGCTCGCGCCAGTTCGATCTCGTCGACCTGATCGAAGAAGAGTTGCTGCTTTCCTTGCCGCTCGTGCCCAAGCACGAGGTTTGTCCCGAGGTGCACGAGAGTCTCGTCTCCGGTGCGGCCGGTACCGAAGGCGAGGGCGACGAAGCTGCGCTGGACGAGGCTGACGGCGCGGATGAGGGTGGCGAGCTCGAGCGGCCGAATCCGTTCGCGGCGCTCGAAAGTCTCAAGCGCGGCGAGCCGGGCGACAAGAAGCACTGAACAGTTGCATGGGAGCGCGAGGCGGGCGCATTGGCCATTCGGCCAATGGCGGACACCGCGTCGGGCTGTGTTAGAATTCGGAAAATTTTTAGGAGTTAGTCATGGCAGTTCAACAAAATAAGAAGTCGCCGTCGAAGCGCGGCATGCACCGTTCGCACGATTTCCTCACGGCAGCGCCGCTGGCTGTGGAACCGAGTACGGGCGAAGTGCATCTCCGTCACCATGTGAGCCCGAACGGCTACTATCGCGGCAAGAAAGTCGTCAAGACGAAGAACGACTAATCGTTTCACTGCGTTGCGCCAACCGGCGTTTCGCGTGGCGACCAGTTCGCTTGACATTTTCCCGGCTCGGCAAAAAGGCGGCATTGAATTGCCGCTTTTTTGTGTCGATTGCAGTTGCAGCTTCAGCGCTGACTGCGATCCCATGCAGAGCGTCTGAAATTCGCCGCACTCCATGACAGTAAAGCTCACGATAGATTGCATGGGAGGCGACCACGGCCCGTCCGTGACCGTTCCCGCTGCCGTCAACTTCGTTCGCTCGCATCCTGACGCGCAGTTGCTGCTCGTCGGCATTGAAAGTGCGATTCGTGCGCAGCTGAAGAAGTTGAAGGCTCAGGACCTGTCGGCGTTGACGGTCGTATCCGCTTCCGAGATCGTCGCTATGGACGATCCGGTCGAAGTCGCGCTGCGCAAGAAAAAAGATTCATCCATGCGCGTGGCGCTGAACCGCGTGAAGGAAGGCGAGGCGCAAGCCTGCATTTCCGCCGGCAATACCGGCGCGCTGATGGCGGTTTCGCGCTATGTGCTGAAAACGCTGTCGGGTATCGAGCGTCCGGCGATTGCGTCCGCGCTGCCGAACCCCAACGGCTACACCATGATGCTCGACCTGGGCGCCAACGTCGACTGCGAACCGCAGCATCTGCTGCAATTCGCGGAGATGGGGCACGCGCTCGTGTCCGCGCTCGAAGGTAAGGAGCGGCCTACCATTGGGCTGCTCAATATCGGCGAAGAAGTCATCAAGGGCAACGACACCATCAAACGTGCCGGCGAACTGCTGCGCGCGAGCACGCTCAACTTTCACGGCAATGTGGAAGGCAACGACATCTTCAAGGGCACGGTCGACGTGATCGTGTGCGACGGTTTCGTCGGCAATGTGGCGCTCAAGACGTCCGAAGGCCTAGCGCAGATGCTGTCGAACATCATCAAGGAAGAGTTCGGCCGTTCGTGGCTCACGAAGGTGATGGCGGTGCTGGCGTTGCCGGTATTGATGCGCTTCAAGAAGCGCGTCGATCATCGGCAATACAATGGTGCCGCGCTGCTCGGCCTGCGCGGACTGGTGATCAAAAGCCACGGTTCGGCGGATGCCTACGGGTTTGAGTGGGCTATCAAACGCGGGTATGATGCCGTCAAAAACGGCGTGCTGGAGCGCCTTGCGCGAGCGATGGAAGAGAACGCCGGTTCTCTTGAACAGGCGGCGCGCGACGCAAGCGGTGCGGGTCACGCAAGCCCCATCGCAGGCCAGCCGGCCGAGCCCTACGCTGCGCAATCCTCGAAGGCATAATGGCTCAATCGACAATTTATTCCCGCGTCCTGGGAACCGGCAGCTATCTGCCGCCCGCGCGCGTCACCAATCAGGACCTCGCCGAGCGTCTCGCGAAGCAGGGCGTCGAGACGAGCGACGAATGGATCGTGGCCCGCACGGGTATCCATGCGCGTCACTTCGCCGACCCGGACGTCACCACGAGCGACCTCGCGCAGATTGCCTCGCAGCGGGCGATCGAAGCGGCGGACATCGACCCGCAAGCCATCGACCTGATCATTGTCGCCACCTCCACGCCGGACTTCGTGTTTCCGAGCACGGCGTGCCTGCTGCAGAACAAGCTCGGCATCAGGAATCACGGCGCGGCGTTCGACGTCCAGGCCGTGTGTTCCGGTTTCGCCTATGCGGTGTCCATGGCGGACAGCCTGATTCGCGGCGGCCAGCATCGCACGGCGCTTGTCGTCGGCGCAGAGACGTTCTCGCGCATTCTCGATTTCAACGACCGCACCACCTGCGTGCTCTTCGGCGACGGCGCGGGCGCGGTGATTCTGCAGGCATCGGCAGAACCGGGTGTCCTGTCGAGCGCGTTGCACGCGGACGGCAGCCATTCGAACATTCTCTGCACGCCGGGCAACGTGAACGGCGGCGTGGTGGCGGGCAGCGCGTTCCTGCACATGGACGGGCAGGCGGTGTTCAAGCTGGCCGTCAACGTGCTGGAAAAAGTCGCGGTCGAGGCGCTCGAGAAAGCGAATCTGTCGGCGGATCAGATCGACTGGCTGATTCCGCATCAGGCCAATATCCGCATCATGCAAAGCACTTGCCGCAAGCTAGGCTTGCCGCAGGAGCGCATGGTCGTCACGGTGGGCGAGCACGGCAATACGTCGGCGGCCTCCATTCCGCTCGCACTCGACGTCGCGGTGCGCGACGGCCGCATCAAGCGCGGCCAGAACGTGCTGATCGAAGGCGTCGGCGGCGGCTTCACGTGGGGCGCGTCGGTCATCCGTTACTAAGCGGCGGCTGACTTCGGGCGGCGCCTGCAAGGCGCCTCGCGCCGCGTGCTCACGAGCCGCGCCTACATCTGACTACATCGATTTTGGGGACGATATGAAATTTGCGTTCGTTTTTCCTGGACAGGGTTCGCAATCGGTCGGCATGCTCAACGCTTTCGCCGATCAGCCCCTTGTGCGCGAGACGGTTCAGGAAGCGTCCGACGCGCTCAATCAGGACCTCGGCAAGCTGATCGCCGAAGGCCCCGCGGAAGATCTCAATCTCACCACCAACACCCAGCCCGTCATGCTGACGGCGGCCTACGCGATCTACCGCGCGTGGCAGCAGGCAGGCGGCCCGGCGCCGGCTCTCGTCGCCGGCCATAGTCTCGGCGAATACACGGCGCTCGTCGTGGCGGGCGCCATCGCGTTTCGCGACGCCGTGCCGCTCGTGCGTTTCCGTGCGCAAGCCATGCAAACGGCTGTGCCCGTCGGCGAAGGCGGCATGGCGGCGATTCTCGGTCTCGACGACGACACGGTGCGCGCGGTGTGCGCGGAAGCGTCGGCCGCGGGCGTCGTCGAAGCGGTCAATTTCAATGCGCCGTCGCAAGTCGTGATCGCGGGCCATAAGGCCGCCGTCGAGAAGGCCTGCGAAGTCGCGAAGGCGAAGGGCGCAAAACGCGCGCTGCCGCTGCCGGTTTCGGCGCCGTTCCACTCGTCGCTGCTCAAGCCGGCTTCGGATCAGCTGCGCGAATACCTGGCAAGCGTCAACGTGCAGGTGCCGTCCATCCCCGTCATCAACAATGTCGACGTCGCCATCGTCAACGAGCCGGCGCAGATCAAGGACGCGCTGGTGCGCCAGGCGGCGGGCGCCGTGCGCTGGGTCGAGAGCGTGCAGGCCATGGCGGCGCAGGGCGTGACGCACGTCGTCGAATGCGGGCCGGGCAAGGTCCTTGCGGGATTGACCAAGCGCATTGACGGCAATCTGATCGGTGCATCGGTGTTCGATCCGGCCTCGCTCGAAGAAACGCTCAAGCTCCTGACAGCCAACTGAGTGCGACGTCGCACAGACAGCGCAGCAAGCATCAGCAATCAATCAGCCCTCCGAAGGGCATTCGGATCGACAGATGGAAAAGAATCTCGACAAGCACATCGCAATCGTCACGGGCGCCTCGCGCGGCATTGGCCGCGCCATTGCGCTGGAGCTCGCGCGCCAGGGCGCCACTGTGATCGGCACGGCGACCAGCGAAAGCGGAGCGGCGGCCATCAGTGAAGCGTTCAATGCGGCCGGCGTGAGCGGCCGCGGCGCGGTGCTCGACGTGAACGACGCGGCGGCTGCGGAAGCGCTGATCGACGGCACGGTGAAGGAATTCGGCGCGCTGCACGTGCTGGTGAACAACGCCGGCATCACGCAGGACCAGTTGGCCATGCGCATGAAAGACGACGACTGGGACGCGGTAATCGACACGAACCTGAAGTCGGTGTTCCGTCTGTCGCGCGCGGTGCTGCGCCCGATGATGAAGGCGAAGGGCGGCCGCATCGTCAACATCACGTCGGTGGTCGGCTCGGCCGGCAACCCGGGGCAGGTCAACTATGCCGCGGCGAAAGCAGGCGTGGCCGGTATGACGCGCGCGCTCGCACGTGAAATCGGCAGCCGCGGCATCACGGTGAACTGCGTGGCGCCAGGCTTCATCGACACCGACATGACGCGCACCTTGCCCGAAGAACAGCAAACCGCGCTCAAAACACAGATTCCGCTGGGCCGTCTCGGCAGCCCCGAAGATATCGCGCACGCCGTCGCTTTTCTCGCGTCGCCGCAAGCCGGTTACATCACCGGCACGACGATGCATGTGAACGGCGGAATGTACATGTCGTAACCAAATTCGGTTACTATCCGCGCCTTGATGCGTTCCTCGAATGCGTCGGGCGCATGCCTTGACAGCAACCTGATGCGCCGCTTTTTTGCCGGGTCAAACCTGATAAAATGCGCGCACCTGTATTTTTGAACTTTTTTCCCTTGGAGGGGTAATGGACAATATCGAACAGCGCGTCAAGAAGATCGTCGCAGAACAACTGGGCGTGGCCGAAGCGGAAATCAAGAACGAAGCTTCGTTCGTGAACGACCTCGGCGCCGACTCGCTGGACACGGTTGAACTCGTGATGGCCCTCGAAGACGAATTCGGCATGGAAATTCCGGATGAAGAAGCCGAGAAGATCACCACCGTTCAGCAAGCGATCGACTACGCTCGCGCAAACGTCAAGGCCTAAGGTCATTCGCACCTGCGTCCTGGCGTTAGCGGCGTATGACGCCCTGTCGCGTCGGTTGCCGACGCTATCGGGGCCGGCGTTCTTTGCCACGCCGCTTGCCGCAAGCGTTGCCATGCAGGAGCCAGCGATGTTGACAGCGCAAGTTTCCGCGCGATTGCCGACTTAACAGCCACAGGGTGCACAGGGCAGGTTCCTGTGGCCGCTGTGGCTTTTGTTTTTGTCATCTATGAAAAAGAGGTTACCGTGAGCCGCCGTCGTGTTGTTGTTACAGGCCTGGGGCTGATTTCGCCTGTTGGCAATAATGTTGCCGACGGCTGGGCCAATCTGGTCGCCGGCAAGTCGGGTATTGCCAATATCACGAAGTTCGACGCGTCGAACTTCTCGACTCGTTTCGCCGGCGAGGTGAAGGGCTTCAATATCGAGGACTACATCCCCGGTAAGGAAGCGCGCCACATGGATACGTTCATCCATTACGGCGTGGCCGCAGGCATCCAGGCGATGCAGGACAGCGGCCTTCAAGTCACCGACGAAAATTCGGAACGTATCGGCGTCGTGGTGGGTTCGGGTATCGGCGGCCTGCCGATGATCGAAGTCACGCAAACCGAGCTGCTCAATCGCGGGCCGCGCCGCATCTCGCCGTTCTTCGTGCCGGCGTCGATCATCAACATGATCTCGGGTCACCTGTCGATCAAGTTCGGCATCAAGGGTCCGAATCTCGCCATCGTGACGGCGTGTACGACGGGTCTGCACTGTATCGGCGAGGCGTCGCGCCTGATCGAATACGGCGACGCCGACGTGATGATCGCGGGCGGCGCGGAGTCGACTGTCTCGCCGCTCGGTATCGGCGGCTTCGCGGCGGCGCGCGCGCTGTCGCAACGCAATGACGATCCGGCAACGGCGAGCCGTCCGTGGGACAAGGACCGCGACGGTTTCGTGCTCGGCGAAGGCGCCGGCGTGATGGTGCTCGAAGAGTACGAGCACGCCAAGGCACGCGGCGCGAAGATTTACGCCGAAGTCGGCGGCTATGGGATGAGTGGCGACGCCTATCACATGACCGCCCCGCTCGAAGACGGCGACGGCGCGCGCCGCTGCATGCTCGCAGCCCTGAAGAACGCGGGCGTCAACGCCGATCAGGTGAATTATCTGAATGCGCACGGCACGTCCACGCCGCTCGGCGACTTGGCCGAAACGACCGGTATCAAGCGCGCGTTCGGCGACCACGCCAAAAACATCGTCGTGAATTCGACGAAGTCGATGACGGGTCACCTGCTTGGCGGCGCCGGCGGTCTCGAGTCGGTGTTCACTGTGCTTGCCGTGCACCATCAGGTGTCGCCGCCCACGATCAACATCTTCAACCAGGACCCCGCTTGCGACCTGGACTACTGCGCCAACACCGCGCGGGAGATGAAGATCGACGTCGCGCTGAAGAACTCATTCGGGTTCGGCGGCACGAACGGCACGCTGGTCTTCAAGCGCGCCTGAGGCTCGCAGCCGGGTGACGCGCCAGCCGACGGCGCCGGCCTCGCCGGCGCTTTCCCCTGAGACGGCTACGTCCGCAAGAGCGCCGCAGCGAATCGCGCTGCGGCGCTCTTTCACGATGCGTGCTGTGTCTGCCGCTTGCGTCGCGACGGCGTCGGCGGCGGTTTATAGCTGCGTGTCGTCGTGGCTGGGCGTCTTGCAGGCGCTTCCGTTGGCGCTTGCCGCGTTCGCGCTTCTTGCGCTGTGCTCGGTGAGTCACGAGCGGGCGCAGCCTGTCGCGCTGACAATGGGGCGCGAGAGCCTCACTGCGTGGGGGCGGGCGGGTGTTCTGCTTGCGCAGGGCCGCATAGCCGGTTGCGCGCACTGGAGCGACCGTTTGCTCGTGCTCGTCCTGAAGCCGGACGAGGGCCGCCGGCACACGCTGCTTGTGCCCGCCGACACAGTCCCGCCAGCGGTCTTCCGCGAGCTCGCGGTGCGGGCCCGGCGGCGCGCCGGCGCGTGACTGTTACGACTGTAACCGCTGTTACCGGGCGGCATGTCCCCCGTAACGCGCCCCGTCGGGGCGGACGCTACAATGGTGCCCCCGTCATGCGCCCTCAAGTTAACGGATTTATCAGGTGAGCGAAAAAGAAATTGATCAGGTGCTGGTCGAACGCGTCCAGAAGGGCGACAAGGCCGCGTTCGAGCTTCTGGTCTCCAAATACCACCGCAAGATTCTCCGGCTGATCTCGCGCCTCGTGCGCGACCCCGCCGAAGTGGAAGACGTCGCGCAAGACGCTTTCATCAAGGCTTACCGCGCGTTGCCGCAATTTCGCGGCGAGTCCGCGTTTTATACGTGGTTGTACCGGATTGCGGTCAACACGGCGAAGAACTACCTTGCGACCCAAGGCCGGCGCGCGCCGACATCGACGGAAGCCGATGCTGAAGAAGCTGAAACTTTCTCCGACGCCGACCAACTAAGGGATATCAACACGCCTGAGTCGATGTTGATGAGCAAGCAGATCGCCGAGACGGTCAATGCGGCAATGGCGGTTTTACCGGAAGAGCTGCGCACCGCCATTACTCTTCGTGAAATTGAAGGTTTGAGCTACGAGGAAATCGCTGAGATGATGGGCTGCCCGATCGGCACCGTCAGATCGCGAATTTTCCGCGCTCGCGAAGCCATTGCGGCAAAATTGCGTCCGTTGCTTGACACACCTGAAGGCAAGCGCTGGTAAGCCCAGCCGGCCGAACGGGGCGCGGGGGCAATATCTGGATTAGTGGTGTCACTACGGGGTTTTTGTAAGATGGGGAGCATCATGGGGTCGGTCTCGATGCAATCGCAAGCCAGTTCGCGCGGCGAGCGTCTGTCCGCTTTTGTCGACGGTGAGCTGTTCGGCGAAGAGCATCTGAATCTTGACAGGTTTCTGTCCGAGCTGGACGGCGAAGATCGCGCCGCATGGTCCAGCTATCACCTGATCGGCGACGCGTTGCGTTCCGACGATCTCGCGGTCAGTTCCGCGGCCAGCAGCGCTTTCCTGAGTGGCTTCGCTGCGCGCCTCGAGAGCGAGCCGCATCTGCTCGCGCCGGCTGCGCAGCCGGTCGCGCGGCGCCTGCTGGCTTTGCGTCGCCGCGTGGTGCCGGCCTTTGCGGTGGCGGCGGCGGCCGCTACGCTGACGTGGATCGTTGTGCCGCAGCTCCAAGGCGTGCCGGGTGGCCCCGGCGCCACCCAGGTTGCCTCCGTGTCCTCGCATGGCGACGCGCTGCAGAAGGTCGCCATGGCGCCCGTGCCCGCGGCCAATGTCGTGCCGATCGCACAAGACGCCAATATCATTCGCGACGCGAGCCTCGACCAGTATCTGGAAGCCCATCAGCAATTCGCGCAGCAGCCGGTCATGCCGGGCTCCATGCCGCTGATCCGCGCTGCCGCCGTTTCCACGCAAGGCCAATAGTTTGATGCAGACTCCGCGGTTCAATAAAACGACTATCTGGGGGCGGCTGCCGGCATTCCTGTTCTGCGCAGCCGTATTGTTGTCCGCTACACCGCGGGTATTTGCACAAACCGACGACCCGCTCGTCGCCCGCCGCACGGCCGCCGATCTGCTGGACCGCATTCATCAGGCCGCGCAGCAGCAGAACTACGAGGGCGCGTTCGTCTATCAGCGCGGCAATTTCGTTCAGACGTCGCGCATCGCCCATTACGCGACCCGGGCCGAAGGCGAGTTCGAGCAGTTGGAGAGCCTCGACGGCAAGCCGCGCAAGATGCTGCGTCATAACGACGAGCTCTACACGTTCGTGCCCGAGCGCCACTTGTGTGTGGTCGAAAAGCGCCAGAACAAGGACTCGTTCCCCGCTTTGCTGGCTGTGAGCGGCGAGCAGGTGCTGTCCGTATACGAGCCGAAACTGCTCGGCGACGATCGCGTGGCGGGCGTTGAAAGCCAGGTGATCGAACTCGACCCCAAAGACGCCTACCGTTTCGCTTACAAGCTGTGGGCCGACAAGAAAACGGGCTTGCTGCTGCGCGCGCAAACGCTCGATCCGAACGGTCAGGTGCTCGAACAACTGTCCTTTTCGCAAATTCGCATCGGCGTGCCGGTCGAGAAGGCCGGTATCGTGAGCGGTATTCGCAACACCGCCGGCTGGACGGTGGTGCATCCACCCATCGAGCCGGTCGACATGGCTGCGCAAGGGTGGCAATTCGGCTCGGCCGTGCCGGGTTTCCGCAAGATTCGCGAATTGCGCCGTCCCATGGCGGCGCGGGAAGCCGGCCAACCGACCATTCCGGTCGATCAGGCAGTGTTTTCCGACGGTCTCGCCGCGGTCTCGGTGTTCATCGAGCCGGTTGAGAACAACACGCGCAAGGAAGGCGCGGGCAGCAGCGGCGCGACCCACGTGCTGGTGAAGCGCCGCGGCGACTTCTGGATTACCCTGCTCGGTGAAGTCCCTCAGGCCACGTTGCAGCAATTTGCGTCTGCCATAGAATACAAGGCTCCGAAGTAATTCTCCGACTCCTGCATCCCTCGGCTTCCTACGATATGACGACTTTCTCGGTGCGCAAATTTCTCGCGGCCGCGGTAGTGGCGGCATGTTTGCCGTTCGCACCGCACACGGCGTCGGCGGCCTCCGCAGCCAATCTGCCCGACTTCACTGACCTCGTCGACAAGGTCGGTCCGGCTGTCGTCAACATTCGCACGACCACGCGCGTGACGAGCAGCGGGGGGCCGCGGGGCGCGTTGCCGCCGGGCATGGACGACGGCGACATGTCCGAGTTCTTCCGCCGCTTCTTCGGCATTCCGATGCCGCAGTCGCCGCAATCGCCCGGCGCGCCGCGCGGCGGCGATAACGGTGGTAGCGGCGGCAGCCAGGACGGGCCGGACAGCAACGATCCGGAACAGAACAGTGGCGTCGGCTCGGGCTTCATCTTGTCGGCCGACGGCTACGTGATGACCAATGCGCACGTCATCGACGACGCGGACACCATTTACGTCACGCTGACCGACAAGCGCGAGTTCAAGGCGAAGCTCATCGGCGTGGACGACCGGACGGATGTCGCGGTCGTCAAGATCAGCGCCGCGAACCTGCCGACCATCACCATCGGCGATTCGAACAAGGTCCGCGTGGGCGAGTGGGTCGTCGCGATCGGCTCGCCGTTCGGCCTCGAGAATACGGTCACGGCCGGCATCGTCAGCGCGAAGGGGCGCGATACCGGCGACTATCTGCCGTTTATCCAGACCGACGTGGCCGTCAATCCGGGCAACTCGGGCGGCCCGCTCATCAATATGCAGGGCGAGGTGATCGGCATCAACTCGCAGATCTACAGCCGCACCGGCGGTTTCATGGGCATTTCGTTCGCCATCCCGATCGACGAGGCAATGCGCGTGGCCGACCAGCTGAAAGCGTCGGGCAAGGTGGTGCGCGGCCGCATCGCGGTGGCAATCGGCGAAGTGACGAAAGATGTCGCGGACTCGCTCGGCTTGCCGAAGGCGCAAGGCGCGCTCGTCAGCAGCGTCGAGCCGGGCGGCCCGGCGGACAAGGCGGGCGTGCAGCCGGGCGACATCATCCTCAAGTTCAACGGCCATTCGGTCGATACGGCGACGGACCTGCCGCGCATGGTCGGCGACACGAAGCCGGGCACGAAGGCGACCATCACCGTCTGGCGCAAGGGCCAAACGCGGGATCTGCCGGTCACGATCGCCGAGATGCAGCCTGACAAGACATCGAAGGCCGATCAGAAGAAGCCGCAGGCGCCGAAGCAGCGCGCCACGAACGCGCTCGGGCTTGCCGTCAGCGATATTCCGGCCGATCAGCTGCGCACGCTCAAACTGCGCAACGGCGTGCAGATCGACGCGGTGGACGGTCCGGCCGCGCGGGTCGGCTTGCAGAAGGGCGACATCATTCTGCGCGTGGGCGATACCGACATCACGAGTGCGAAGCAGTTCGACGAACTCACTGCGCATCTGGACTCGCAGAAAATGGTCGCGCTGCTGGTCCGCCGCGGCGAGAACACGCAGTTCGTGCCGATTCGTCCGCGCGGCGTCCAGAAATGACGAAGACGGCGCCGCTCACGCTCTACGGGCGCGCGTGGTGCCACTTGTGCGACGACATGCGCGCGGCGCTCGAGCCCTTGCTGGCCGAGTTCGGCGCGCAGCTCGTCGTGATCGACGTCGACAGCGATCCGTTGCTCGAGGCCCGCTACAACGAACTCGTGCCGGTGCTGGTGTGCGACGGCGTGCAGCTCTGTCACTACCATCTCGACGAAGCGCGCGTGCGCGGCGCGCTAGCGGCTCGCGTTGCCGGCGCCGAACCGGCTCGCTGAAGGCGGGCGCGCTCTGCCGCGAGTGTCTCCCGCCTGCCTACGCACGTTGGAGGCGGATTTTTCTGCCCGGCTCGGGCGTCTTTCGGGAACCCGCTTCTCGCCCAAAGCGCGCAAGATGCGCCGGGCGCCGGCCTTTTCGGCTAAAATAGATAAGTTTTTCACCTACTTACAAGGCGTGCTCCGCTATTGTCCGAGCGCGCCTTTTTTGCTTGATCGGCACTGAATGGATCATATTCGTAACTTCTCGATCATTGCGCACATCGACCACGGCAAGTCGACGCTCGCCGATCGCATCATCCAGATTTGCGGCGGTTTGTCCGACCGCGAGATGGAAGCCCAGGTGCTCGACTCGATGGATCTCGAGCGCGAGCGCGGCATCACCATCAAGGCACAAACCGCGGCGCTGTCCTATCGCGCGCGCGACGGCAAGGTCTACAACCTCAACATGATCGACACACCGGGCCACGTCGACTTCTCGTACGAAGTCAGCCGCTCGCTGTCGGCATGCGAAGGCGCGCTGCTGGTGGTGGACGCGAGCCAGGGCGTGGAGGCGCAAACGGTCGCCAACTGCTACACGGCAATCGAATTGGGCGTCGAAGTCGTTCCCGTGCTCAACAAGATCGACTTGCCGGCCGCGAATCCGGAAAATGCGATCGCCGAAATCGAAGACGTGATCGGCATCGACGCGACCGACGCCACACACTGCAGCGCGAAGACCGGTCTCGGCGTCGAAGACGTGCTCGAGGCGCTGATCGCCAAAGTGCCGCCGCCGAAGGGCGACCCTGAAGCGCCGCTGCAGGCGCTCATTATCGACTCGTGGTTCGACAACTACGTCGGCGTCGTCATGCTCGTGCGTATCGTCAACGGCACGCTGCGTCCGAAAGACAAGATCCGCCTGATGGCCACCGGCGCGCAGTATCCGGTCGAGCACATCGGCGTGTTCACGCCCAAGTCGAAGAATCTGGAAATGTTGTCGGCAGGGCAGGTGGGCTTCATCATCGCGGGCATCAAGGAGTTGGCCGCCGCGAAGGTGGGCGATACCGTCACGCTCGTGAACCGTCCCGCTGAGGAGCCGCTGCCGGGCTTCAAGGAAGTGAAGCCGCAGGTGTTCGCCGGCCTCTATCCGGTCGAGGCGAATCAGTACGACGCGCTGCGCGACTCGCTGGAAAAACTGAAACTGAACGACGCATCGCTGCATTACGAGCCTGAAGTTTCGCAAGCGCTGGGCTTTGGTTTCCGCTGTGGCTTCCTGGGTCTTCTGCACATGGAGATTGTGCAGGAACGTCTCGAACGCGAGTTCGACATGGACCTGATCACCACCGCGCCCACCGTCGTGTACGAGGTCGTGCAACGCGACGGCACCGTCATCATGGTCGAGAATCCGGCCAAGATGCCCGACCCGTCGAAGATCGAAGAAGTGCGCGAGCCGATCGTCACGGTCAATCTGTACATGCCTCAGGACTACGTCGGCCCGGTGATCACGCTGTGTACGCAAAAACGCGGCACGCAGATCAACATGCAGTATCACGGCCGCCAGGTGCAGTTGACCTACGAGATTCCGATGGGCGAAGTCGTGCTCGACTTTTTCGACCGCCTGAAGTCCATTTCGCGCGGCTATGCGTCGATGGATTACGAGTTCAAGGAATATCGCGCGTCGGATGTGGTGAAGGTTGACATGCTGATCAACGGCGACAAGGTCGACGCGCTGTCGGTCATCGTGCACCGCTCGCAGAGCCAGTATCGCGGCCGCGAAGTGGCGGCGAAAATGCGCGAGCTGATTCCGCGTCAAATGTACGACGTCGCGGTTCAGGCGACCATCGGCTCGAACATCATCGCGCGTGAGAACATTAAAGCCTTGCGTAAGAACGTGCTGGCAAAATGCTACGGCGGCGACATTACACGTAAAAAGAAGCTGCTGGAAAAGCAGAAGGCAGGCAAGAAGCGAATGAAGCAAGTGGGGTCCGTCGAGATTCCGCAAGAGGCTTTCCTCGCCATCCTGCGTGTCGAAGACAAATAAGACGAACAACGGAACCCTATGAATTTTGCGCTGATTCTTTTTGTGCTCGTCATTTTGACGGGCGTCGCATGGGTCGCAGACAAACTGGTTTTCATGCCGCAACGGCGGCGCGCGGCGGAAGCGGCGGTCGCGGAGTTCGACCGTCAGCAGGAGCGCATCGGCGAGCGTTTCGCCGATGAAAACGCCGCGCAAACGCGCGCTCGTCTGCGTGACGACAAGCTGCGCCAACCGTGGTGGCTCGAATATTCGGCGAGCTTTTTCCCGGTGATTCTGGTGGTTTTCGTGGTGCGCTCTTTCGTCGTGGAGCCGTTCAAGATTCCGTCGGGCTCCATGGTGCCGACGCTGGTCGTGGGCGACTTCATTCTCGTCAATAAATTCGACTACGGCATCCGTCTGCCGATCACGAACACCAAACTCACCGAGGGCCGGCCGCTTGAGCGCGGCGATGTGGTGGTGTTCCGCTATCCGAAAGACGAGTCGGTCGACTACATCAAGCGTGTGATCGGCTTGCCGGGCGACACGGTCGCCTATCAGGACAAGCAGTTGACGATCAACGGCAAGCCGGTGCCCGAAACGCCGCTGCCCGATTATCTCGACGAGGAACGTCTTGGTTATGCAAAGCAGTTTGAAGAAAACCTGGACGGCCGCAAGAATGCGATTCTGAACAATCCTGCGGTGCCGCCGTTTATCGTCGGCGCGGAAGATTATCCCTATCGCGATAACTGCACCTACAACGCACGCGGCGTTATCTGCAAGGTGCCGCCGGGCAATTACTTTATGATGGGCGACAACCGCGATAACAGTGCGGACAGCCGCTATTGGGGTTTTGCGCCGGATAAGAATATTGTCGGCCGCGCGTTTTTTATCTGGATGAACTTCAGCAATCTCAAGCGCATTGGTTCGTTCCAGTGAGCTTCGCGTGAGCCGCATGACACGCCGCGAGCCGCGCCGCTTCTCGACTGATCGCATGTCCATGATCGATCACGAACGCGGCCGTCAAAGCGGCGGTGTGTTGCCACGCCACTTTAAGAAACTCCGGTAACGTCGCTTCACCACGCTTTTTCCGCTGGCCGTACCGCGTTTTCGCCCGGTACGGCGCCCGCGTTATACTCTGCCCATGCCCTCATCTCCGTTGGAAAGCCGTCTGCGCTACGAATTTCGCAATGCGGAATTGCTGCGCCAGGCTTTAACGCACCGCAGTCATAGCTCCACGCATAACGAACGGCTCGAATTTCTTGGCGACTCCGTTCTGAATTGCGCGGTGGCTGCGCTTTTGTTCCAACGTTTCGGCAAGCTGGACGAGGGCGATTTGTCGCGCGTCCGTGCGAATCTGGTCAAGCAGCAATCGCTTTACGAAATTGCTCAGGCCCTGAATATTTCGGAAGGACTTCGCCTCGGCGAGGGTGAACTGCGCAGCGGCGGTTTCCGCCGGCCGTCCATCCTTGCCGACACGCTGGAAGCCGTGCTGGGTGCGGTGTTCCTCGACGGCGGCTTTGAAGCCGCGCAGACCGTCATCAAGCGTCTTTACGTGCCTATTCTCGATCACATCGACCCGCGCACGCTCGGCAAGGACGCCAAGACGCTTCTGCAGGAATATCTGCAAGGGCACAAGATTGCGCTGCCCACCTACACCGTTGTCGCGACCCATGGTGCGGCGCACAATCAGCAATTCGAAGTCGAATGCACAGTGCCCAAGCTGGACGTGAAAGTGTCCGGTTCCGGCGCGAGCCGCCGGGCGGCGGAGCAGGCTGCAGCGAAAAAAGCGCTCGACGAAGTCATGGCCGCAGCGCCTGCGGTCGTCTCCAAGTCGAAGCGGTCAAAGGGCGCCCGCGCGGCGAAAAAGGCTGAGGCCGAAATCGTGCCAGGCGTCACCGGCGTGCAGGCCGCGCTGGATCTGCGCAGCCCCGACCGCAAGAGCGAACGCGCGGCGGCGCGAGGCGAAGCGCGTACGGTGGCGGGCGCGGAGCCCGTCGGTGAGCGGGCGGCCCTCGCGGTGGCGACTGCCGCGGCACCGCTTGCCGTGATTCGCGCCGCCCACGTGGAGTACAGCGCGCCGGAGAGGCTCGAACGCGCGGACAAGGCCGAGAAGGCCGAAAGAGGCAACATGGCGGACAAAGCCGACAGGCTGGATAGGCCTGCCGCGCAGGTGAGCGAGAAACCGGTGGAGAAGGCGGCAGAGAAATCCGCAGCAGACAAGCCGACTGAATCGAAGGCGGTGGAGTCGAGAGTCGCGGACTTGAAGGCCGCGGAACCGCGGGCCGCAGATTCAAAGAGTGCGGACCCTAAAGCTGCCGACTTGAAGACCGCCGACCCAAAGGCCGCCGACCTTAAACCCGCTGAAACCAAACCCGTCGACACGAAACCCGCCGACCCCACCGCCCGCGGCACGGACAAGCCGCACCGCAGCCGCGAGGCAGCGGGCAGCGGCGCCGCCCCGGCGACCAGCGCCGCGGCGCGCACCGAACACGAACCCGGCGTAGCCGACGCGGTACCCACGCGCGTCGCCGACGCGGGCCATTGATTGCCAAGGCGCGCCTTTTCGCGCGTCGATCCGAACCTGCCGTAGCCCGAATATGAACGCTCCCACTCCCACTGGTTTTCGCTGCGGCATGGTCGCGATCGTCGGCCGCCCGAACGTCGGCAAATCGACGCTGATGAACGCGCTGGTCGGCCAGAAAGTCAGCATCACGTCGCGCAAGGCGCAGACCACGCGCCATCGCATCACCGGCATCCATACGCTGGAAGACGCCCAGTACATTTTCGTCGACACGCCGGGCTTCCAGACCAAGCACAGCAGCGCGCTGAACCGGTCGCTGAACCGGGCGGTGACGTCCACGCTCACCGCCGTGGACGCGATCCTGTTCGTGATCGAGGCCGGCCGTTTCGGCGCGGACGATCAGAAAGTGCTCGACCTGATTCCGCCTTCGGTGCCCACGCTGCTCATCGCGAACAAGCTCGATCGCGTGTCGGACAAAGATTCGCTGTTCCCGTTCATGCAGCAGATGAGCGCCCTGCGCCCGTTCAACGAGATCGTGCCGCTGTCGGCCAAGAACCCCGACGACATCAAGCGTCTGATGGCGACCGTCAAGCCCTACCTGCCGGAAGGCGCGCCGATTTACGGCGAAGACGATCTCACCGATCGCAGCGAGCGCTTTCTCGCGGCGGAAATTCTGCGCGAAAAAGTGTTCCGCTGGACCGGCGACGAACTGCCCTACACGAGCACCGTACTGATCGACAAGTTCGAAACCGAAGGGCGCCTGCGCCGTATCTTCGCGACGATTCTCGTCGAACGCGACACGCACAAGGCGATGATCATCGGCCAGAAGGGCGCCAAGCTGAAGCAGATCAGCACCGAGGCGCGCCTCGACATGGAAAAGCTGTTCGACGGCCCCGTCTATCTCGAAACCTTCATCAAGGTGAAGAGCGGCTGGGCCGACAATGAAGCAGGACTTCGCGCGTATGGGTACGAATGACGCGTGGGTCACGCTGAATTCCGACACCGGTCCGGACGATTCGGAGCCGGCCGAGCCGTCTCGCGAGCGCTCCAAGTCCGCTCGCGCTAGCCGCACATCATCCGCGAAAAAATCCGCTGAAGCCGGCGCCGCAGCCGGCGATCCGGCGCACAAGGCGCCAGCCCGCAAGTCGTCGCGCGGGGGCGCAGCTTCCGAATACCGGATCGCCGAGCAGCCCGCCTTCGTTCTGCATAGCTATCCGTACCGTGAGACGAGTCTGATCATCGACGTGCTGTCGCGCGATCACGGGCGTCTCGCGCTCGTCGCAAAGGGCGCGAAGCGGCCGCACTCGGCATTGCGCGGCGTCTTGCAGACGTTCCAGCCGCTCGCGCTGTCATGGTCGGGCAAGTCGGAAGTGCGCACGCTCACCGGCGCCGAATGGGTCGGCGGCATGCTGCCTCTGACCGGCGACGCGCTCCTGTGCGGTTTCTACGTGAACGAGCTGCTCGTCAAGTTCTGTGCGCGCGAAGATCCGCATCCGCAACTCTTCCATCACTACGTGGTCACCATGACGCGCCTCGCGCACGACGAGCCGCCGGTCCAGGTGCTCCGCTCCTTCGAGCGCGTGCTGTTGCGCGAGACCGGTTACGCGATGTCGCTGGATCGCACGGTCGCGCGCAGAGCCGTCGAAGCCGGTGGCCGCTACGTGTTCGACCCGGAACGCGGCGTGCGCGAAGCCTCCGGCGACTTGCCGGCGCAATGGCCGGTGGTCGCAGGCCAGACCTTGCTCGATATGGAAAAGGACGATTACCATCGAGCGCAGACCGTGGCGCAAAGCAAAACGCTGATGCGCTTTCTGCTCAACACTTATCTTGGCGGCACGCCGCTCGCGACGCGCCAGATTCTGATCGACTTGCAGAACTTATGAGCTTCTTCCTAACGTCGCCGAATGTGATCGATCTCGGTGTGAATATCGACCACGTCGCCACGCTGCGCAACGCGCGCGGCACCTCGTATCCGGATCCGATCCGCGCCGCGCTGATGGCGGAAGAGGCCGGCGCCGACGCCATCACGCTGCATTTGCGCGAGGACCGCCGCCATATCGTCGACGCCGACGTGCGCGCGCTGCGTCCGCTCCTGAAGATGCGGATGAACCTCGAATGCGCGGTCACGCAGGAAATGCTCGACATCGCCTGCGAGGTGCAGCCGCACGACGTTTGCCTCGTGCCGGAAAAGCGCCAGGAATTGACGACCGAGGGCGGGCTCGATGTGGCCGGCCAGTTCGAGGCCGTGCGCGCCGCATGCCGGCAACTGGCGGACGCGAACTCGCGCGTGTCGCTCTTCATCGATCCGGACGAAACGCAGATTCGCGCCGCGCACGAGGCCGGCGCGCCGGTGATCGAGCTGCATACCGGGCGCTACGCCGAAGCCCACGACCCCGCGGAACAGCAGCGCGAATACGAGCGCGTGGTCCGCGCGGTCGAGTTCGGCGCGACGCTCGGCATCAAGGTCAATGCCGGGCACGGCCTGCACTACACGAACGTCCAGCAGATCGCGGCAATCGACGGCATTGTCGAGCTGAACATCGGTCATGCGATCGTCGCGCACGCGATTTTCGCCGGTTGGGACAACGCGGTGCGCGAGATGAAGGCGATCATGGTGGCCGCGCGTCTCGGCGCGCGCGCCTGATGCCGTCGCGAGGGCCACTAACGCATATGGCGATCTACGGTATCGGGACGGACATCGTGCAGGTGAGCCGCGTCGCGGCGGTCATGCAGCGCACCAACGGCCGCTTCGCCGAGAAAGTGCTCGGTCCCGACGAACTGCGCGTCTATCACGCACGCCACGCACGTTCGGCGGCGCGCGGCCTCGCGTTTCTCGCCACGCGTTTTTCGGCGAAGGAAGCGTTCTCCAAAGCGATCGGTCTCGGCATGCATTGGCCGATGACATGGCGCGCGCTGCAAACGCTCAACAAGCCGAGCGGCGAGCCGATGGTGGTCGCATCCGGCGAACTCGCCGAATGGCTCGACGCGCGCGGCATCACGGCGCGCGTCACGATCAGCGACGAGCGCGACTATGCGGTGTCGTTCGTGATCGCCGAAACCACGCGCGTCGACGAGGCGGGCGGCGCGCAGCCCTCGAGCGCCGCCGAATAACAACTCCGGGGCGCGGCCCGCGCGGCCGCGTCTTTTCCTGCTGCACGCATTCTTCCAACGGAATTCGATGAAAACCATTCCTGGACCGGTCATGCTCGACGTGGTCGGCAAAACGCTGAACGACGACGACAAGCGCCGCCTTGCTCACCCGATGACCGGCGGCGTGATCCTGTTCGCGCGCCACTACGAAAGCCGCGCGCAACTCATCGCGTTGACTGATTCGATCCGCGCGATTCGCGAGGATCTGCTGATTGCCGTCGATCACGAAGGCGGGCGCGTGCAGCGCTTCCGCACGGACGGCTTCACAGTGCTTCCGGCCATGGGCAAGCTCGGCGCGCTATGGGACAGCGACGTGCTGCATGCCACCAAGGTCGCCACTGCGGTCGGCTATATCCTTGCATCGGAGCTGCGCGCTTGCGGGATCGACATGAGCTTTACGCCAGTGCTCGACCTGAACTACGGTCAGTCGCAGGTGATCGGCGATCGCGCGTTCCACAGCGATCCGCGCGTGGTGACGCTGCTCGCGAAAAGCCTCAACCACGGTCTTGCGCTTGCCGGCATGAGCAACTGCGGCAAGCATTTCCCGGGGCATGGTTTCGCGCATGCGGATTCGCACGTCGCGATGCCTGTCGACGACCGTTCGCTCGACGACATCCTGCGCGACGACGTCGCGCCTTATGACTGGCTAGGCCTCGCGCTCGGCTCGGTGATTCCGGCGCATGTGGTGTATCCGCAAGTCGATTCGAAGCCGGCGGGTTTTTCGCGCGTGTGGCTGCAGGACATTCTGCGCGGCAAGCTGCGTTTCGAGGGCGCGATTTTCAGCGACGACCTTTCGATGGAAGCCGCGCGGCAGGGCGGCACGCTCACCGAAGGCGCGACTGCCGCGCTGCAAGCCGGCTGCGACATGGTGCTGATCTGCAATCAGCCCGACCAGGCTGAAAAGGTGCTGGACGAGTTGCGCTTTACGCCGTCGAAGGAATCGCAGCAGCGCTTGAAGCGCATGCGGGCCCGCGGCAAGCCGCTCAAGTGGAGCAAGCTGATCGCGCAGCCGCAGTATCTGCAAGCGCAGGCGCTGCTGCGCAGCGTGTTCGCCTGAGCGGCAAGCGGCGAGCGGTAGTCAAAAAAAACGGCGTCTCGAATGAGACGCCGTTTTTGCATCCGATGCCCGGAGGCGGCCGGCTCGCGTCAGTTCAGCCGCATTCGCTGCAGCTTGTTATAGAGCGTTTTGGGACTGATGCCGAGGAGCGACGCCGCCCGATGGCGCGTGCCGCCAACCGCGTCGAGCGTCGCCCGAATCAGCATTTCTTCGACGTCCGCGAGCGGCGTGCCGACCGTGACCTGCACACGGCTGCCGTTCAGATCGCGGCCATTGACGGAGCCGGCTTCGTCCGCGCGCAACGATTCGAGCACGTCGCCCGACGCGTGATACGCCCGCCGCACGCGGTCCTCGAGCTCGCGCACGTTGCCCGGCCATTCGTAGCTCAGGCATTCGCGCAGGAAATTCGGCCCGATCTGTTTCGCGATCTCGGACGCGCCGCGCGCGGCAGCGTCGTGATTCAGTTCGTCGACGATAGCCTGCGCGATCAGCGCCGGATCTTCGCCGCGCTCGCGCAACGGAGGCAGTGTCACCGCCGCGGCTTCGAGGCGCAGCGCCAGATCTTCGTGCAGGCTGCCGTCGGCCACCGCAGCGCGCGGCACTTTGCGCGTCGACGCGATCAGACGGAAGTCGGTCACCACCTGGCTCGTCCCGCCGACGCGCATGAAAGTCTGCGAATCGAGCGCGCGCAGCAGTGCCTCCTGCTGCGCACGCGGCAACTCCGCGATTTCGTCGATGAAAAGGGTGCCGCCGCTCGCCTGCTCGAACAGGCCCGGCTCGCGCTGTTCCGCGCCGCTGAACGCGCCGCGTTCGTGGCCGAACAACACGCTGTCGAGCGAACGGAGCGCCGGGGGGCCGCCCGCGCCGCGGCAGTCGAGCGTGACGAACGGACCTTTGCGGCGCCGGCTCATGTCGTGCATCGTGCGGGCCGCGACCTGCTTGCCGGTGCCGGCTTCGCCCGAAATGAGCACGGCGGCTTCCGTCGGCGCGATGTGTTCGATCGTGTCGTAGACGTGCTGCATGGCCGGACTGCGGCCGAGCATCGAGCCGAAGCGGCCGAGTTGACGCAGCGACGCGCGCAGCGTCTGCACTTCCTCGGTCAGCTCGTACGGACGCGGAATGCGCGCGAGCAGGCTGCGCAGCCGCGGAATGTTCACCGGCTTCAGCAGATAGTCCCAGATGCCGTGCCGCAATCCCTCGATCGCGCTTTCGACGGTCGCGTTGCCGGTCATCACGATGACGGGCAGGGCGCCGCCCGGCGGATGCGCGGGCAAATGCTGCAACAGGTCGAGGCCGCTGCCGTCGGGCAGATTCAGGTCGACGAGCACGACGTCGGGAATGAAGCGCGTCAGCGCGGCCCGCGCTTCGGCGATGGTCGTCGCCGTGTCGACGGAGAAGCCGTCGGCGGCAAGAATGGCGGACAGGCCCGACAGGCTATTGGGATCGTCTTCAACAATCAGGGCGTGTGGCATGGCGAGCGCAACTTATTAAATGGATGAAAGACCTGCTTCTGCGCGCCCGGAGCGGGGCGTGCGGCGCGGGCGCGATGGCTGGCCGGTACTGTCGGTCGGATACGTCGCCACGCGCGCTGCCTCGATGGAGTCGGCGCGGCAGCGGCCCTCCAGTCGGCATGAGTGCGGTATCCGGCTGGTATGACGCCGGGCGATGCGGGCGGCGAGTCGACTCACGTAGTTCTGGTCCTTTGTTGCAGCAAAAGGGCGATTCGCGACTCCCTGCTCCGCGTCGGGCCGCCCGTCGGAATCCGCCGGCGCCCTCGCGGCCACGATGTGAAGGCAAGGGCGCCGGTACCTACCTCACTTTCTCGCGTCAGATATCCCGGTTGCTGTCGAAAAAGCGGCGCACTTCACGCTCCGCTTCTTCGCGGGTCTTGCCGTAACGTTCCTGGATCAGGCCGGCCAGACGATCGGCGCGGCCTTCGGCCTTCGTCAGTTCGTCGTCGGTCAGCTCGCCCCATGCCGCCTTGGCTTTGCCAACCAGTTGCTTCCACTTGCCTTCCGCGATGTCGTTGTTCATCTCGCATCTCCGCAGTCGAGAAACATAAGGTAAGTGTTGACTAGCATGACTTGTGCCAATGCGTTTTGGCTTGCTAGATCAATGGCTTACCGGGCGAGAGCCGGCAAGAACGGGCGGCGGCGCCGGCAATTTTGAGAAAATTGCCGGTAAAGTTTTCCTCAAAGATACTCGGCGGCACAAAAAAGAAAAAGCGCCCAATCTGGGCGCTTTCTTATTTTTTCTCAAGCGCGATGCGTCGCGCTAAGAGAGGTGGCCGGCGCTTAGGCGCGGCTGCGGTACTCGTGGGTACGCGTGTCGATTTCGATCTTGTCGCCGATGTTGCAGAAGAGCGGCACTTGCAGTTCGAAACCCGTGTTGAGCTTGGCGTTCTTCAGCACCTTGCCCGACGACGTGTCGCCCTTGACAGCCGGTTCCGTATAGATGATTTCGCGGACCAGCGTGGTCGGCAGTTCGACGGAGATGGCCTTGTCGTTGTAGAAGACAACTTCGCAAGCCATGCCGTCTTCGAGGTAGTTCATTGCGTCGCCCATCATTTCGGCTTCGACTTCATACTGGTTGTAGTCGGCGTCCATGAACACATACATCGGGTCGGCGAAGTAAGAGTACGTCACTTCCTTACGCTCGAGCACGACGACGTCGAACTTGTCGTCTGCCTTGTAGACGCTTTCCATGCCTGCGCCGGTCAGCAGGTTCTTGAACTTCATCTTGACGACGGCGGAGTTGCGGCCCGATTTGTTGTATTCGGCCTTTTGCACGACCATGGCGTCAGCGCCGATCATCACGACGTTGCCCGTGCGGAGTTCCTGTGCGGTCTTCATAAAACTGTCCTGTACGAAATAAGTAGCTGTAACTGGTGCTCAACGGCATACGGCGCAAGCGGCTTCGACGTTTCCGGCACCTCGCGCCGCGCCGGGACGGCCTGGCGGGAAGCGTGCATGAAGCGTGGCGGGCTTGCCGCGGGATTGGGTGGCGCTGTTGCCGACGTTGCCGCCGACGTTGCGACTGATGTTGCCTATTTAGCCGCCGCCACAGTGTCACAGCCCCACTATCCCGCAGTCCGCCGCAGTCCGCCGCAGTCCGTTACCTGCTTTTTTACCCGATGCGGGCGTGTCCACGAGTGGCGCCGGTCGGCAGCGCGGTCCGGGCGCTTTTACGAGTTCGCTCGAACCCGCTTTCGACCAGGATTTTTGCTGCGATCGGGCCGCGCTTGCGTCGTCGGCCGTTGGATAACCGCTTATTTTAACTGAGTTTTTGTGAACAAGGCCAGATTTCCCGCGAGGTCGCCCACTTGCGCCAGCTCGCCGGCCCATTCGACCGCGCGCCGCCGGAGCGCGGGAGCGTGACGGCACAGCGCCGCCCAGTCGGGGACGCCGCCGCCGTTCCACGCGTGCCAGAAGCGCGCGAGCGCAGCGGCGGGCTCGGCGGCAAGCGTGCGCGCGTAGTGCGCTAGCGCGGCATCGAGTTTCGGCAGATGAGCGTCGTCGGCCTGCGGATAGATATGCCAGACGAATGGCCTCGCGGCCCACTGTGCGCGCACGAAGGAGTCCTCGCCGCGCACGAAGTTCAGGTCGCTCGCCCACAGCAGCGCGTCGTAGCCCGCCTGCTCCGTGAACGCGAGGCCGTGCGCGCTCAGCGCGCCGCGCTCCGCATGGGCACCCGCGCCGAACGCAGGCAGCCCGAAAAAGCGCGCCAGCGCACCGGAAATGCGGCCCTCCGGCGCGAGCAGCACCACGGGTTCCGCGCTGTCGCGCCATTGTTCGAGGAGGCTGTCGACGGCGGGATTCTCATACGCGAAAAGCGATACGACGGTCGCGTCGGCGGGCGGCGCACGGCCGACGGTTTCGCGCCACCAGGCATCGCGCGCGGCCGGCGATGCTTCGAACGCGGCGCGCGCGGCATCCAGATTCCGTTCCTTCAGCACGCCGCCCGTGCCCGGACCGAGTCCGGGAAAAAAGAACGTCTTGACGAGCGGATAGCGCGGATGCGGCGACGGCCGCAGATGAAAGTCGGCAACCCAGTCTTCGGCGCTCAGATATTCGAGGTTGATCCACACGGGCGCGCGCTCGCGCTGCGCCATCGCCGCCACGTAGAGGGGCGGCAGCTCGCAGGCGAACGCCTCGATCACGACGTCGGCCGTCTCCAGCGTGTCGCCCGCGTGCGCGGGCGTATGCCAATGCTCGACGACGACGCCGGCGACCGTCTGCCGCGCGCGATCCGGCGCAAGCGACGGGCACAGCTTCTGGAACGCATGCAGATCGTCGACGAAGACGCGCACCTGCCAGCCGTGCTCGGCGGCCAATTGCCGCGCAAGACGCCAGCACACGCCGATGTCGCCGAAATTGTCGATCACCGCGCAGAAAATATCGCACGCAATGGCAGCGGCCGGTGGGCCCGGCGGCGCGGCGGGAGAGCCGGGGAGCGGCGCAGTGGAGGACATGAGCAGGGCTCGGGCGGACGCGGAATGTTCTAAACTGGCGATTCTAAAGCACCTGTACGCAGCATCCGTCCAATTTTCGCGCGCCGGCCGCAACGCGGGCGCGCGTGCGGCGGCGCGACTCTTCGCGAGACCGTTCCACCCAGCCCATCTGCATGACCGAACCCGAAGCAAGCATCGAATTCGAGCCAAAGACAGTGCTCGCCCAGTTGCCGCATCTGCCAGGCGTTTATCGCTATTACGACACGCACGGCGCGGTGCTGTACGTCGGCAAGGCGCGCGATCTGAAAAAGCGCGTGTCGAGCTATTTCACGAAAACGCAGCTGTCGCCGCGCATCGCGATGATGGTGACGCGCATCGCGCGTATCGAGACGACCGTCACACGTTCCGAGGCTGAGGCGCTGCTGCTCGAAAACAATCTGATCAAGGCCCTCGCGCCGCGCTACAACATTCTGTTTCGCGACGACAAGTCGTATCCGTATCTGAAGCTGACCGGGCACAAGTTCCCGCGCATGGCGTACTACCGCGGCTCGGTGGATCGGAAGAACCAGTACTTCGGGCCGTTTCCGAGCGCCTGGGCGGTGCGCGAGAGCATTCAGATCCTGCAGCGCGTATTCCAGCTGCGCACCTGCGAGGACTCGGTCTTCAACAACCGCACGCGGCCGTGCCTGCTGCACCAGATCGGGCGCTGCACGGCGCCGTGCGTCGCGAACATCAGCGAAGAGGATTACGCGCGCGACGTCGCCAATGCATCGCGCTTTCTGCTCGGCCGCCAGGGCGAGGTGATGAAGGAACTCGAGCAGAAGATGCACGCGTTCGCGAGCGAGCTGAAGTTCGAGCAGGCGGCGGCGGTGCGCAACCAGATGAGTTCGCTCTCGACCGTGCTTCATCAGCAGGCCATTGAAGTGGGCAGCGACAGCGACGTCGACATTCTCGCGGTGGTCGCGCTGGGCGGGCGGGTTTGCGTGAACCTCGCGATGGTGCGCGGCGGCCGGCATCTCGGCGATAAAGCCTATTTTCCCGCGCACGTGGAAAGCGCGCTCACCGCGGAAGAGGGCGGTCTGGAAGATGCCGGCGACGAGGACGCGCTGGCGGGCATCGCGCCGGACGCGGGTTCGTCGGTCGAACACGACGCAGGCCGGGAAGCGGACGCCGACGCGCTCGCCATTGCAGAGGAGCTGCTGCCGGAAGACGAGGAAGGGAGCGAAGGCGACTCAACCGACGATGACCCGGCCGACAACGACTCGGACAGCGTCGACCCCAGCAGCGCCGACACCGACCCCGCATCCGGCAGCGAACCCGCCAAGCCGCGCAAACGCCGCGCGGCGGGCGGCATCGAATCCGAAGTGCTCGAGGCGTTCATCGCCCAGCACTATCTGGGCAACCGCGTGCCGCCCGTGCTCGTCGTCAGTCACGCGCCGGCTACGCGCGAACTCGTCGACGTGCTGATCGAGCAGGCCGGCCACAAGGTCACCGTGCTGCGTCAGCCGCAAGGCCAGCGTCGCGCGTGGCTCGCGATGGCCGAGCAGAATGCGCGGCTCGCGCTCGCGCGGCTACTGTCGGAGCAAGGCTCGCAGCAGGCCCGCACGCGCGCGCTCACCGACACGCTCGGCATGGAGTGCGACGACCTCGCGCATGTGCGGATCGAATGCTTCGACATCAGCCACACGATGGGCGAGGCGACGCAGGCGTCGTGCGTGGTGTATCACCATCACAAGATGCAGTCGTCGGAATATCGCCGCTACAACATTACCGGCATCACGCCCGGCGACGACTACGCGGCCATGCGCCAGGTCCTCACGCGCCGCTACGAGAAGATGGTCGCCCAAGCCGCCGCGAACGCCTCCGACGAAGCCGTCGATCTGCAAAGCGATGCGGCCGTGGATCCGTCGTTGGCGCCGGAGGCCGCGGAGCCGGTCGCGTCGGGCGGCATCCTGCCGACCATCGTGCTGATCGACGGCGGCAAAGGCCAGGTCGAAATCGCGCGCCAGGTGTTCACCGAGCTCGGCCTCGACACGGGGATGCTCGTCGGCGTCGCGAAGGGCGAGGGGCGCAAGGTCGGCCTGGAAACCCTGATCTTCGCCGACGGCCGCGCGCCGCTCGAACTCGGCAAGGAAAGCGCCGCGCTGATGCTGGTCGCGCAAATCCGCGACGAGGCGCACCGCTTTGCCATCACCGGCATGCGCGCGAAGCGCGGCAAGACGCGCCAGACGTCGCGGCTCGAAGAACTGGAGGGCGTCGGCGCGAAGCGGCGTCAGCGGCTGTTGGCGCGCTTCGGGGGCTTGCGCGGGGTGGTCGCGGCAAGCGTGGAGGATCTCGCGAGCGTCGAAGGCATTTCGCAGGCGCTCGCCGAGCAGATCTACCGGCAATTGCACTGATTGGCGACGCTCGCCGCTCGGCGCCCCGGCGGCAGCAGCCGTGCGGCCCGCGAGGGCCGGCGCGTCAGGCGCGCGCGTGGGGCGCACACGTAAGGCGCACACGTAAGGCGCACACCCGGGCTCGCGGCGCCGCTTTGCTTGTGGCAGGCACGGTGACACGGCACAATTGCATCTCTCCTGTCAGACGCTGCGCCTTCCCATGCCGTTCAACTTCCCGATTTTCCTGACCTGGCTGCGGATCGTTCTGATTCCGCTCGTCGTCGGCGTGTTCTATTTGCCCGACATGATGATGAGCCCGGCGCACCGCAATCTCGCGGCGGCGACCATCTTCGTGCTGGCCGCGCTGACAGACTGGTTCGACGGCTACCTGGCTCGCAAGTGGAATCAGACCTCGGCGTTCGGCGCGTTTCTCGATCCGGTCGCCGACAAGCTGATGGTGACAGCCGCGTTGCTCGTGCTCGTGCAGCTCGCGCGCATCGACTCGGCAATTGCGCTCGTGATCGTCGGACGCGAGATCGCCATTTCGGCGCTGCGCGAATGGATGGCGCAGATCGGGGCGTCAAAGAGCGTCGCCGTGAACTCGCTCGGCAAATTCAAGACGGCTTGCCAGATGGTGGCGATTCCCATGCTGCTGTTCAACGGTCCCTTGTCGTTCGGCGGCGGCGTGGCTATCGACACGCGCACGTGGGGCTTGTGGCTCATCTATCTCGCGGCATTCCTGACCATCTGGTCGATGCTCTATTACATGAAGCTCGCGTGGCCGCAAATCCGCGAACGGGGCGGGGTGGTCTGAATTCCCGCGTGGTCCAGCCTGTTTCGTAGGGCAGCGACAGGCAGCCACAAGTGGCGAGAAGCACGACGAAAAGCAGCGACAAGCGGCAAGCCCGTGAGTGAAATCTGTTCAGTTAAAGAGATTAGCAAAGGGGGTTGACACGTTTCAGTCGTTTCTCCATAATCTCGTTTCTCCGATGCACGCAGTTCTGAGCGTCGGTGGCAGTAGAAGAAAGCAGTGCAATGCGGGAGTAGCTCAGTTGGTAGAGCGCAACCTTGCCAAGGTTGAGGTCGCGAGTTCGAGCCTCGTCTCCCGCTCCAGATTTTTGAAGCAGCGCGTTGTTCAGTAAGTAGTGTGGCGAAGTCAAAGTGCAAGGCGTTGCGAAGCAGTGCAATGCGGGAGTAGCTCAGTTGGTAGAGCGCAACCTTGCCAAGGTTGAGGTCGCGAGTTCGAGCCTCGTCTCCCGCTCCATACATCAGGGGAAGCAACGCTTCCCTTTTTGTTTGGTGGACTGACGGTTGTCCACGAGACAAATCAGCGAATCTGCAGCTAGGTTCCAATCCGCTTGCGGCGCGATAGCAAAGCGGTTATGCAGCGGCCTGCAAAGCCGTTTAGGCCGGTTCGACTCCGGCTCGCGCCTCCAGAAGTTGAAGTGCAGAAAAGCCCCGACCTGTCGGGGCTTTTCTTTTTTCCGCGCTCGTCGCCGGCTTGAACGCGTGTGCAGTGCGAGGCCTCCAACGCCAGCGGCACCACGCCGACGACATGGCGCACAATGCGGCTTTGCTCTTCGCCCTTCGCCATCCGACACGCATGTATCTGCACATTCCCGGCACGACAGTGCGCCTGCTTGGCTCCATGCATCTCTTTCCCGCTGCGAGCCGCCGAACGCCGCCTTGGGTCGACGAAGCCTATGACTGGGCCGAAACGCTGATATTCGAATCCGATCCGCCGACCATCCTGCCTTTCCTGAAAGCCGATTCCGCCGGCGGCGTGCCACGCCTGCACGCGCTTCTTTCCGCCGACGCGTGGACGCGTCTGCAAGCCGCATGGCCGCCTGAAGGCCCGCTGGCGCCGCTCGCCGATCTCAGGCCGTGGGCCGCGCTGATCGTCGCGCCGACGCTTTTTCAGCAGCTCGTCGAGGGCGTCGAGCCGCGCATGCTGCGTTGGGCGCTTGTGCATGGCAAACCTTTCGAGTATCTGGAGACGGCGGGCGAAGTCGCCGACGCGCTCGAGTCGATTCCGCCGGATGTCGTCGCCGCCGCGCTCGCGGCGCTGATGCAGGACGTCGGCGAGCCGCAGCGCACGCTCGAGCGCATGCACGCGGCGTGGCTCGAGGGCGATCTCGCGGCCGTGCATCGCATTGCTGTCGAATCGCCGATGTTCGCTTTGCCCGAGATCCGGCGCGCGATGCTGGATACGCGCAATCGCCTGTGGGCCGAGCGCGTGAAAAACCTGTTTCCGCGAGCGCAGCGCACGCTGGTGGTGATGGGCGCACTGCATCTGTGTGGACCGGGGAATCTCGTCGAACGTCTCGCGCGGCCTGTGCAACCGGTGCTCGAAAGCGAGTAGGGCGGAAGCGGCGGGAGTGACTGCGTGACGAAACGGCGCGACAAAGCAGCGCCAGAAAGCGGCGCAACGAAGCTGGGTCACAAAGCTGCCCGACAAAACTGTGCAACGAAGCTGTGCAACAAAGCGGCGCGAGAACCAGCGGCGATCTTGCCGAGGCGCGTAAAATCACGCGGTTTCCTGAATAACCGTAGCACCATCCGGATGCCGCGCGCCGCATCACGGCGTCGTCGCCGTGAGCCGTGAGCGTTGGCTCGTTGCCTCGCCGTTGTCGCGCTGTTGCTTGCAACGGCGCGACTCTACAAGAAAATCCTCTCATGACTGAACCGCAGCAAACCGCCGCCGCGCGCCTCGCGGCACTCGAATGGCGCTGGAAAGCGTTCGACGAACTGACGAGCGCCGAGGTCTACGCCATGCTCGCCGCGCGCAGCGCAGTCTTCGTGATCGAGCAGAACTGCCTGTATGGCGATATCGACGGGCTCGACCTCGACGCGTGGCATCTGCTCGCATTCGGTGCCCCCGCCGGTGAGTCCGCGCGAACGGCGGCGCTCACGACGCGGCCGCCGCTTGCCGGCTATCTGCGCGTGCTTTTGCCCGACGCCGACGACGCCGATATCCGCATCGGCCGGGTGCTGACGACCGCGGCCTTTCGCGGCATCGGCCTCGGCAACGCGATGCTGGAGCGCGCGATCGCGCACATTCGCACGCAGTGGCCCGGCACGCCGGTTCGCCTGCATGCACAGGCGCATCTGCAACGTTTCTACGGCGCGTTCGGTTTCGAGCCTGTCTCGGAGATTCACGAAGAAGACGGCATTCCGCACGTCTGGATGCGTTCGGCCTGAAGGGGCCCACGGCCTTTACGTCGACGCAGATTCAAGCGCCGCGGGAGTCGTGCATCATGGTGCGCATCAGCCGCGGCTCGTGTCGGTTGACGAGGCGGTTCTCGCGGCGAGTGCATTCGTTGCGCGGTTGGCGTCGGCCCGCGCAGCTCCCCGCGCCATCGCGCGGCGCTCACCGCGCAGGCGACCGCGGGCGGACAAGCGCATCCAGTGACGCAGCGCGATGAGCGCGCCGATCACGCTCATCATCGAACCGGGAATCCACAGCAGCAGCCCGCCGATCTGTTGATCGCGCATCGGGCTCAGCCATGTGAACGCGCGGCCGCAGATCGAGTAGATCGGATAGAGCTCGTGCGGCGTGAAGAAGATAAACGCGCCAAGGACGATCTGCGGCGGAATCGCGGCGATGACCACCAGCACACGCTTGCCGGGCGACAAACGGGCGGGCGGCGCGGGCCGCGGATCGAGCACGAGCCACCAGAACAGCAGGCCGTCGATCACCATGCTCCAGTTCATCACGCGGTAAAGCCGCCAGTCGAGCATCGCGACAAAATGGATGGGCGACATCAGCCAGAAGTAGATGAGCCCGACGAACAGCACCACCGCGACGACCGGATGCATGACGACATCGAGCAGCTTGCGCACGGCCGGCGTGGCCAGCACGGGCCGCACGAAGCGTTGCCGCCAGCTGAACGGAATGCCCGCGCGCAAGGCGGCGCCAGGATACGACAGCGCGATAAAAAACGGTCCAAGGTGATGCAGCACGAGATGCTGCGCGCGATGCATGAAGAACTCGTGCTCGAAGAAATAATCGAGCCGCGTATGCAACGCGACGTACAAGGCCACAAGCCCGAACCAGAAGGCAATGCGCCGCGCCATCGATACCTTTGCCCGGCCCGCGCCGCGCACGAACAATACGGCAGGCACAAGCAGCGCGAGCACAACCGTCGGCGAAAATTCCCAGGGATCGAGCCAGTAGAGCAGGTTCATTGCTGCGGACAGTGGCACAGTCGGGCTTACTTGGTCTGCGCCGGCGACTTCACGGCGAAAGGCGTGTCGAGCGTGGCGCCGTCGGAGAACTTCAGTTTCAGGTGCACCGTGTCGCCCGGCGCGATCTTGTGCTTCGCATCTTCGAGCATGACGTGATAGCCGCCGGGCGCGATCGCCACCTGGCCGTGCGCCGGCACCGTGAGCTTGTCGACCATCACCATTTTCTGCGACGAACCGTTCGACACCGTTTGATGCAGCATCGCGTCGCCGTAATCGCTGCTCGAAATGTCGACGAGGTCGACCGGCTTGTCGCCGGCATTGACGAGCGTCACGTAGCCGGCCGCCGGCAGGTTGTTCGGCAGCCACCGCACCCACGCGTCTTTGGCGGTGATCGCCTGCGCGCCGGCCGCGTGGACGTTGCTCGCGAAGGCAAGCGAGAGGGCAAGGGCGCCGGCCAATGCGCCCGCACGCGCGGACAGAGTTCGGACGTGGTTCGTGATAGAAGTCATGGTCAATGGTCAGGAGCGTTGATCGACGATGCGGCGCAGGTCTTCTGCAATGGCATCGGGCGTGTCGTTGTCGGTCGCGAGCAGGCGCGCGCGGCCTTGGGCGTCGAAAACGTAGACGGCGGAACTATGGGTGACTTCGTAATTGCCGCTGGGGTCGCGCTTTTCCATCTGATACGCAACCCGGTAGCGCTTTGCGAGCGACTCGATCTGCCAGTCGGTGCCGGTCAGCCCCTCGGCATGCTTCGAGTCGAAGGCGCCGACATAGTCGTGTAACGCCTGCGGCGTGTCGCGCGCGGGGTCGACAGTGATGAAGAGAATGCGCACCTTTTGCGCGTCGGGGCCCAGTTTGGCGAGCACCTCCATCAGCCGTCCCATGGTTTCGGGACAGACGTCGGGGCAATGCGTGTAGCCGAAATAGACGAGCGACGCGCGGCCCCGGAACGAAGCGCCCGTGACGGGACGGCCGTCGTCGCCTGTCAGCGAGAAGTCGAGGTCCGGCAAATGGCCGCTCACGTTGGTCAAATGCCAGGGCGGCCCGGCATTCGTGCAGCCCGCCAGCGCGACCATGGCGGCGAGCGCGCCCGCCCTGACCGCCGACGCCAGCCGGCGCGTCGTTCCGGCGCGGCGCGATGCCGCCGGGTCAGGTTGCAGCCGTCGCAGTGAGAGGGTCGGGAACAAAGCAGATATCCATGACTCGATTGAAGAGCGGCACTTGCCGCCGCGCGTGCGCTCCGACGCCGTCAAGGCGCGCGCCTCGCAAAGCGTGCGGTTCGCGATAGTGGACAAAAATCGTCGTAACGCCAAAGTCTCGTGTGGCTGCGACTGTATCGCAAATTGCCGGAGGGCGTCGCTCGCAGCCGACGGGCGCGCGGTTTGCGAGGCAATTTGACGCACGCGGCTGAAAGCCGACTGAAGCCGGATCGTTTCCGTTTTGAACGCAATGCGGGCGAGCGCGCTCTGATCGAGCGGCGCCGCCGCGCCTTGGCGCTGTCGGCGCGGCTTCGTTTCTCGAAAAATTGGTGGATGCGCGGTAAGATGCGCACACTTTTCCGGCTGTACAGGCCGAAAGGCAAATTGACCGATGCACGCACTTCCAGCTTTCCTGTCTCCGAGCGAGACCGCGTTTTTCTTCGATTTCGACGGCACGCTCGTCGAACTCGCGCCTACGCCCGACGGCGTGCAGGTGCAGCCCCGCGTGATCGACCTGCTGAGCGAATTGCGCCGCCTGACGAACGGGGCGGTCGCGGTGGTGTCGGGTCGCGGCATCGACAGCATCGACAGCTTTCTCGGCATGCCCGATTTGCCGATTGCCGGTCTGCACGGCGCCGAGCGGCGCGACGCGAATGGCGACACGCAACGCATCGGCTTTCACGATGAGCGGCTTCTGCGTATGGAGCAGGTGCTCGCCGACGTGGTCAACGCGAACCCCGGCATGCTGCTCGAAATCAAGGGCGCGGCGCTCGCGCTGCACTATCGCAACGCGCCGGACCGCGAGCCGGCGGCGCGCGAGGCGACCCAGCGGCTCGTCGCGGACTACCCGAGCTCGTACGTGCTGCAGCCGGGCAAGATGGTCTACGAGATCAAGCCGAAAGATGTCGACAAAGGCCGCGCGCTGCGCGCGTTCCTCGACGAGCCGCCGTTCGTCGGACGCAAGGCGGTGTTTGCCGGCGACGACCTGACCGACGAAAAGGGCTTTGCGGTCGTCAACGAGCGCGACGGGCTGTCCATCAAGGTCGGCGCGGGCGAGACCACGGCGCGCACGCGCCTCGACTCGGTGAGCGCGCTGCTCGACTGGCTGCAGACAGTGGTCGCGGCCGCGCGTGGCGCATGACGCTTGCTTCGCCGGCGCCGCAACGCTTACAACGCGCACGACATAGCGCGACAACGACGCATTACATCGGGGACAGCGCTTCATGAGCCGACTGATTATCGTTTCGAACCGGGTTGCGCCGATCTCGGAGGGCGGCCCGGCGGCGGGCGGTCTCGCGGTCGGCGTGTATGACGCGCTGAAGGAAACCGGCGGCATGTGGTTCGGCTGGAGCGGCGAAGTGCTGAGCTCCGGCCAGCCGCAGATCAAGGTCGAGGAGCGCGGCCCCGTGACGTTCGCGACCATTGCGCTGATGCGCCGCGACTACGACCAGTACTACCGCGGCTTCTCGAACGCGACGCTGTGGCCGGCTTTCCACTATCGGGCCGATCTGCTGCATTACGACCGGCATGATTTCGCCGGCTATTGCCGCGTGAATGCGTGGCTCGCGCAGCAACTGGTGCCGCTGTTGCGCGACGACGACGTGATCTGGGTCCACGACTATCACCTGATTCCGTTCGCCGAGGCACTGCGCGCGGCGGGCGTAAAGAATCGCATCGGCTTTTTCCTGCATATTCCGTTTCCGGCGTCGCAAGTGCTGCTCGCCGTGCCGCCGCATCGCGAGCTCGTGGAAGCTCTGTGTTCGTTCGATCTGCTCGGCTTTCAGACGGCGCCGGATCTGCGCGCGTTTTGCGACTACATCGTCAACGAGGCGAACGGCACGGTCGAGCCATCCGCTGCCGGCCCGCTCGCCATTCACGCGTTTGGCCGTACATTGCGCGCCGCGGCGTATCCGATCGGCGTGTATCCGGACGAGATCGCCGAACTCGCGAAAGCGGGCGAACGCGGCAAGCCCGTGCGCACGATGAAAGCGACGCTGCATTCGCGCAAGCTGATCATGAGCGTGGACCGCCTCGATTATTCGAAGGGACTCGTCGAGCGTTTTCGCGCGTTCGAGCGTCTGCTGGAACACGCCACCGCGCAGCGCAACAAGGTGTCGTTCCTGCAGATCGCGCCGCCCACGCGCGCGGACATGCACGCCTATCAGGACATCCGCCTGCAGCTGGAAGGGGAGTCGGGCCGCATCAACGGACGCTTCGCGGAGCTGGACTGGACGCCGATTCTCTACATCCACAAGCAATATGAGCGCTCCGTGCTCGCCGCGCTGTTTCGCACTGCGCACGTCGGCTACGTGACGCCGTTGCGCGACGGCATGAACCTCGTCGCAAAGGAGTACGTGTCGGCACAGGACCCCGAGAATCCCGGCGTGCTCGTGCTGTCGCGCTTTGCCGGCGCCGCGCAGGAGCTCGACGGCGCGCTGATCGTGAATCCGGTCGACATCGACGGAATGGCCGATGCGCTCGCGACGGCGCTGGACATGCCGCTCGCGGAGCGCCAGGCGCGTCACCGCGGCATGATGGCGCAATTGCGGGAGAACAATGTGTCGGTCTGGCGCGACAACTTCATGCGCGATCTGCAGAGCACCGATGGTGCAACGCGCACCGGCAGTGCGCGCTCGCGCGCCCGAGTGGGGAAGAAAAGCGCGCGCGAGGTTCTGGCGAGCGAGGGCTAGCCGCCTTCGTGCGCGGCGCAGCTGAAATGAAAAAGCCGCTTGACAGCGGCTTTTTCGTTGGGCGATCCCGGCGCGTTGCTGACGCGCTCCTCGCTTCGGTGCGACGCGCGGCCGCTCAGATCACATGCTGTTCGTCGACCTTCTTGCCGCCGATGTGCAGCGTTGTGCCCTTGCCGTATTGCTTCGACAGCAGGTCTCGATAGAGGCCGGGGCGCTGGCGCAATTCTTCGGGGCTGCCGTCGTCGATTACCTTGCCGGCGCTCATCACGATAATGCGGTCGAAGTTATGCAGCGTGGACAGGCGGTGCGCGATGGCAATTACGGTGCGGCCCACCATCAGGCGGTCCAGCGCCTTCTGGATGGCTTCTTCCGAGGCGCTGTCGAGTGCCGAGGTCGCTTCGTCGAGCAGCAGGATCGGCGCGTTCTTCAGGATGGCGCGCGCAATCGCAATGCGCTGGCGCTGCCCGCCGGAGAGCTTCACGCCGCGGTCGCCGACAATCGTGTCGAAGCCTTCCGGCATCGCCTCGATAAAGTCCGTGCAGCGCGCCTCGCGCGCCGCGGCCAGCACTTCTTCGCGGCTCGCTTCGGGACGGCCATACGCAATGTTCTCGTACACCGTGCGATGGAACAGCGAAATGTCCTGCGGCACCAGCGCGATCGCGTGGCGCAGGCTGTCCTGCGTGATGGTCGCGATGTCCTGGCCGTCGATCCTGATCGCGCCGCCTTGCGTCTCATAGAAACGCTGGAGCAGGGCGAGCACGGTCGACTTGCCCGCGCCCGATTTGCCGATCAGTCCAACCCGCTGGCCCGGTTCGATGTGCAGGTCGAAATGATCGAGGATCGGCCGGCGGCGCGGATAGGCGAACGTCACGCCTTCAAAGTCGACGCGCCCGCCTTGCGGCACGAGTTCGGTCGCACCGTCGCGATCGGGCATGCCGTGCGGCTCGAGCAGCGTGCGCACGGCTTCCGCGAGACGCGCGACGTGCTGGGTCACGTCCACCAGCGCGACCGCCAGATCGCGCGTGCCGTGCAGAATCGTGAAGCCGAGCGAGCTGACGAGCACGATGTCGCCCGAGGTCGCCTTGCCTTGATCCCACAGCACCAGCGCCCAGCCGAGCAGGCCCGCCGAGAGCAGCGCCGTGATGACCGCGTGCAGCAGGCGCAGCTTTTCCAGATAGAGCAGGCTCTGCTGACGCGCGTCCATTTCCGCCTTGACCGTCGCGCCGAACCGCTGCTGCTCGCGAAAGGTCATGCCGAACGCGCGCACGAGGCCCATATTGCTGATCACGTCGACGAGTTCGCCGTCCACCGACGCCGCCTTGGTCGCGAAATGGTGATGGCGCACCGAGCCGCGGCCGGCGAGCTTGTAGAGCACCACCGACAGAATGGCCGAGCACAGCATCAGGCCGCCCGCCATCAGCGGGTTCACCGCGATGATCATGAAAATCGCGCCGAGCACGGCGATGCACGGCGGCAGCACGTTCCAGGCTGTGGTGTTCTCGGCCGTGTAGACCGCGTTCGAGGTTGCGGTGATCCGGCTTGCCAGCATGCCCGGCTGCTTTTCGGCGTAGTAGGTCGGCGAATGGCCGCTCAGGTATTGGAACAGGTCGCGCCGCAGGTCACCGGTCACGGCCACGAACGTGTGCGCCGCCACCCAGCCGCCGACCCGCCACAGCAGGTTGTCCGCTGCGATCAGCCCGACGAGGATCGCGAACGCGCCCCACAGCGGACCCGGATGATGCCGGCCGGTGCCGAGCACATCGATAAGATGCTTGATCGCGTACTGCGAAGCGAGCGCACAGCCCACGGCCGCTATCACGCTGCACAGCACGGTCGCATGAGCGAGCGGATGGCGGCGGATAAAGCGGAAAAGGAACGCAAGCGGCCTGTGCGCATAGCTCGCGAGCTTTGCGTTCTGGGCGTTGCGCTGGGCGATGGTCAGATGTTCCAATTGAGCGAGAGGTCGGTGTGGTTCGGGGGTGTGCATGCAAGGCACGGGCCACGCGAAAAGTTCCGTGGCGAAGCCAATGCTTCGCATTGTAAACATGCAACGGCGATTGCGCCCTATGTATCCGGGCTTTTGGCGCGATTGATGTCGCGATGGACGTCCGCGATCTACCTCTAGCTCGACCGGTGGCGGCGGCAGGGGTTCACGCGGTTTGCGGAATATTTCGGGATATAATTACAAATTGCATTCAGCCGGGCTGCTGGAGTCTTTTCAACGGGTGCCGGCAAGCCTCATGCACGAACTTACAAAACGCAGCCGGCGAGCCCATACGAGGCGGCCGCGCCGACCAGTGGTTACTGTAGAACTGTCTTGCAAAACAAGGGTTTGCAAAGTGTATCCGCCTTGTAACAACGTAAAGACTTTGAAATGCTGTGGCGCAGCGTAACTTCCGGCATTGATAATGCATGCGCTGTAAGCCCTGCCGAAATTTCTGACAGTTTGTCAACGTCGTGCACGCCTGTGCGTTTACCGCACAGGCATGGGCGGTGATCATCGTCCGGGCTATTTAGACTGAAGCGATCTATCGCAGGATATCTCGAGAGAATCAGGCCTGCGCCGGCCTGTCCGGCCGACTGCCCTGGCGAGCAAGCGAGTCGCTTTTACCAAACGCAGTACTTTTGCCGGTTTTTTACGAGGAGTTCTCCATTATGCGAATCGCTCAAATCGCTCCGTTGCACGAGGCGGTTCCTCCCAAGCTGTACGGTGGTACGGAACGTGTGGTGTCCTATCTGACCGAAGCGCTGGTCGAGCAGGGCCACGACGTCACGCTCTTTGCGAGCGGCGATTCGCAAACCTCGGCAAAGCTGGAAGCGTTCTGGCCGCAAGCGCTGCGCCTTGACCCCACCATCCGCGACGTAATGGCGCCGCACATGCTGCTGCTCGAAGAAGTGCGCCGCCGCGCGGACGAGTTCGACGTGCTGCACTTCCACATCGACTATTACCCGTTTTCGCTGTTCGCACGCCAGCCGGTGCCGTTCCTGACCACGCTGCACGGACGTCTGGACCTGCCGGAACTGCAACCGATCTTCAACACGTTCAAGGACGTGCCGGTCGTGTCGATCTCGGACAACCAGCGCATTCCGCTGCCGCAGGCCAACTGGCTGCAGACCGTCTATCACGGCCTGCCGGAAGACGTGCTGAAGCCGATCCCGAATGTCGAGCCGGGCTACCTCGCTTTCCTCGGCCGTGTTTCGCCGGAGAAGGGCCTCGACCGCGCGATCCGCATCGCCGGCCAGGCAGGCATGAAGCTCAAGGTCGCCGCGAAGATCGATAAGGCCGACCGCGCGTACTACGAAGAAGTGATCAAGCCGCTGATGGCGCTGCCGCACGTCGAGTACATCGGCGAAATCGGCGAAGCCGAAAAGCGTGAGTTCCTCGGCAACGCGCATGCGCTGGTGTTCCCGATCGACTGGCCGGAGCCGTTCGGCCTCGTGATGATCGAGGCGATGGCGTGCGGCACGCCGGTGATCGCGTTCAATCGCGGTTCGGTGCCGGAAGTGATCGAGAACGGCGTGTCGGGTTTCGTCGTGGAAGACGAAATCAGCGCGGTCGCCGCGGTGAAGCGTCTGCACGCGCTGCCGCGCGCGAAGGTGCGCGAGGCGTTCGAGGCGCGCTTCTCGTCGAAGGTGATGGCGCGCAACTACGTCGCCACGTATGAAGAGCTGCTGCGTCAGAAGCACCGCACCGTGCTGCGCGAAGTGAATGCGAACTAAGCGCGAACCGAGCGCAAAGTAAGCGTGCGAGACCGGAAACGACCGGTCGCAGCCAACAGGTTCGGCGGATAAAGTGCCCTTTGGGCGCTTCGCCGGCCGCCCGCAACGCCCCGCGTGCAAGCCGCTCGCGGGGCGTTGTTGCATCCGCGCCGCGTTTTTTTGCTTTCTGCGATGCAAACTGAGTGTTTCGCGGCCCCCGCAGCGAGCCGAGATTCGTAATATCCCTATAATGGCCGTGCCGCAAATTTGGCTGCGGCGCCGCCGACGACAGGAGGATGCCTTGGCGAGAACGAAAGAGACGCGTGCGAATGCCGCGCCCGGCGCCGGAACGATTTTCGCGTTGCGCGCCATCGGTCTCGTGCTCCTCGCCCGCTGGCTGTTTTCGATGTCGGAGATGAATCTGACGACATCGCTGTCGGCCATGGCGTCGTCGCCGTGGGCATGCATCAACCTCGTCTTCCTGTTCCTGCTGATCTTTTTGCCCGGCGCGCGCGCGGTTGCCGAGCGGCCGTTCCATCCGTTGCCGCAGTGGCTGCGGCAAACGCTGCGTCTGTTCGCCTTCCTCGGGTTGGTGTTCGCCATCTGGATCGTCAGTGCGTTCGCGGTCAGTGCCGGCTGGCGCCGCGCCGCGCAAACAGTGGCGGCGACGAACGGCTGGCTGCTGGCCGCGCCCGCGCTCTATGCGGCGGTTCTGTGGATCTGCCGGCCGCGCGCGCTGTGGCGCACCAACATTGCCGCGCGCCGTTTTGCAATCGGGCGCTATGCGGTCTCGCTCGATCCGCTGACGCGGACCGTGAGCGTGTGGGCCGAGCGTCGCAAGGTGGGGCAGTACGACGCCCGCGAGCTCTCGGTGCGTTGGGCGGACGCTCCAGGCACGCGGTCTGCGGCGCCGCCCACGCCGATGGTCGCGCTCCATGCCGCGGGCGACACGCTCGCCACGGCCGCGGCGCCGCGCTCGACCGGTGCGCCGTCGCTTGCCCGTGCCGCATTCGGGCGGCGTCCGAAGATCGAGTTGCTATGGGATTCGCCGGCTGCGGCGGGCCACAACAGGCAGACGGTATTTCGCGCCGCGTTGACGACCGAAGGCGACCGCGTGGCGGCACGCGCGCTCGACAGCACCTTGCGGCAAGCGTGAGCGCTGTGTGCAGTCGGTCACACGCTGCGACTGGCGAGCGCGTTGTAAAGTAAGCCCTGGCCGATAATGAAATGAAGATGCCGCCCGCGCCGGATGGCGGGCGAGTGATAACAATCGATGTGCCGTGTCGTTTGCAGGAGTCGCTATGCTGGTTCGCTGGTTACTTGCCGCTCTTCATCTGCTCGCCTATGGCTTTGCGCTTGCGTCGATCTTGCGGCGCACGTGGTCGCTGCGCCGCGCGGCGGTGCCGGCCGCGCTACGCTCGGTGTTCCGCGCCGACACGCGCTGGGGGCTGTCCGCGGCGGTGCTGGTCGCGACCGGACTGCTGCGGCTTTTCGGTCCTTACGAAAAGGGCGCCGACTACTATATCCACGAGCCGCTCTTTCACGTGAAGATGGCGCTGCTCGTCATCATCATCGTGCTGGAAGTGCCGTCGATGCTGGCCTTGATGCGCTGGCGCGCGTCGATCCGCAAGGGCGAGGCGCCGGACCTGCACCACGCGCGGCGTTATGCGCACCTGAGCGTGATTCAGACCGTCTTGCTGGTGCTGATGGTGTTCGCGGCGACGGGCATGGCGCGCGGCATCGGTTTGCCTTCCGGCGTGGTGTGACCGGCGGCGCGTCCGCGCAAAGCGCTTGCGGCGATACGCGCTTGCGCCCGACGCGTGCCCTCGCTGCCGTTCTTACTTGCCGACCAGCAAGCTCGAATCGTCGATTGCGGCGCTGCGCATGCGCCGCGTTTCGTGCGCGAGCGGCGCTTCGCCGAGACCCTTGATCAATTCCAGCGCCTGGCGTTCGAAAAGCCGCCGGTACACGCCGTTTTCGAGACCGATCAGCGTTTCGTGCGTGCCTTCCTCGATCACCTTGCCCTTGTCGAGCACGAGCAGGCGGTCGAGCGCGCGCACCGTCGACAGCCGGTGCGCCACGACGAGCGTCGTGCGGCCCACCATCAGCCGTTCCATAGCCTGCTGGATCAGGACTTCGCTTTCGCTGTCGAGGCTCGACGTGGCTTCGTCGAGGATCAGGATGCGGGCGTCCGCGAGAAATGCCCGCGCGATGGCCACCCGCTGACGCTCGCCGCCCGAGAGCTTGATGCCGCGCTCGCCGACCAGCGTCTCGTAACCGTGCGGCAGGGCGCTGATGAACTCGTGCGCATTGGCGAGCCGCGCGGCTCGCTCGATGTCGGCGCGGCTCGCGTCGGGACGCGCATACGCAATGTTCTCGGCGAGCGAGCGGTGAAACAGCACCGGCTCCTGCTGCACGGTGGCAATCTGGCTGCGCAGCGACGCCTGCTTCACCTGTGCGATGTCCTGACCGTCTATCGTGATGCGGCCTTCCGACACGTCGTAGAGACGCTGGATCAGCTTGATAAAGGTCGTTTTGCCCGAACCCGAATGGCCGACCAGCCCCACGCGTTCGCCCGGCGCAATGCGCACGCAGAAGTCGCGATAGAGCGGGGTGGCGTTCGCGCCATAGTGAAACGTGACGTGCTCGAAGCGGATCTCGCCTTTACCGATCGCAATGGGACCGGCGCCCGGCCGATCCTCGATGCCGAGCGGCTGCCGCTCGAGCGACACGAGTTCCTCCATGTCGTTGACCGAGCGCTGCAAGTTGCGGATATGCATGCCGACCTCGCGCAGATAGCCTTGCAGCATGAAGAACATCGTCAATGCAAAGGTGATGTCGCCCACGCTCGCCTCGCCGCGCAGCCACAGCACCAGCGCGGTGCCGAGAATGGCAGTCTGGATCGCCACCAGCATCGCGCCCTGCACGCCGCCGTTGATCGTGCCGCGGGTCCACGTGCGGCGCGTGCGCTCGCGCCACTTGGCGATCACGCGCGCAAGCAGCAGCTCTTCGCGCGCTTCCGCGCCGAAGGCCTTGACCACGCCGTTGCAGCTCACTGCGTCCGCGAGCGCGCCGCCCATGCGCGTATCCCACGCATTGGCGAGGCGCGCGGCGGGCGCCACGTAGCCGAGCGACAGCGCGACCGTCACGGCGATGTAGACCAGCGAGCCGACGCCGACCACCGCGCCCATCATCGGCCAGCGCCAGCCGAGCAGGAGCGTCGCGCCCACCAGCATGATCAGCGACGGAAAGAGCGCGATCAGCAGCGTGTCGTTCAGCAGGTCGAGCGCCCACATGCCGCGCGTGATCTTGCGTACCGTCGAACCGGCGAAGCTGTTCGCATGCCAGTCGGTCGAAAACCGTTGCACGCGATGAAACGCGTTGGCGGCGATCTCGCTCATCATCTTGAGCGTCAGCTTGATGATGTTGAAGTACATGCCCTGGCGCAGCAGCGTCGCGCCGAGTCCCAGCGCGCCGAGCACGCCGAACGCCGTGATGGCCGCGTGCCAGGCGCTGCCGCGCGCGGCCGGGCCGGACGCGATGGCGTCGACGAGACGGCCGGCGAACATCGGCGTGAGCACGTCCGCCACGGCGGAGAGCATGACGAGCGCAGCAATGACGACGATCCGCCACGGCTGTTGCGCCCAGTGATGGAAGGTGAAGCCGAGGACATCCTTGAAGGCCTGCCCGCGAAAGTCGAGTTTTTTTCCGGTCATGTGTGACAACCCGGGTGCGCGTGACGCAGCGGGGTTCCAGTCAAAAGCAGAATGAAGAGACAGTCGACCGTGCCGCTGAACGGCAATGCGGCGGCGGGCAATAGGCCTGCGTACCGAGCGGTGGACTGACTGTCTGGAATTGCGTGGAGCGCCTTGTCGGGCTGCTCCGCGAAGGGCAACGGCTTACTGACGGATCAGCGACCGCGGGCCACGAGAGAGCGACGAAGTAACGCGTCGCGGGACTATGTCAGGGACAGCCATATGCACTGCGAACATGTGACGCCTCCCTGTAGTCGATGAGGTGGAGAAAGTTGACGGAGCGAATGCCCGAGAACCGACTATATCAGCATGGCTGACTGCCGCAAACGACGAGGTTTCGGTGTTGACCGCACTTGCGCTTGCAGAGCCAGAGCACACAAAGCAAAAAAGACAAAACGGAAAAAGGGCTTACGCATTGCTGCGTAAGCCCTTTGTCTTCGGTGATCGACACACCAAGAATCTGGTGGGTAGTACTGGGATCGAACCAGTGACCCCTGCCGTGTGAAGGCAGTGCTCTACCGCTGAGCTAACCACCCGAAGAGATAGAGATTATGTCAGGGATTTCCTGACTCGTCCAGCACTTTTTAAGCAGCCTGCTCATCCGACACGGGCGCAGGTTCCAGACGCCACACGCTCGTGCCTTTGATCGCCTTGTCCAGGCCGTCGAGCACCGCCTGATGCGCGGCCAGTTCCTCGTCGCTGGCTGCGATCACCACGAGGTCGAGCGAGTCCAGCGCGACGCGCGGCGCATGCGCTTCGCCGCCGGCATGCGATTCCCCCAGCATGTCGATGACGAGGCTTTCCTGGCCGCGCGTCATCGCGAGATACACCTCGGCGAGCAGTTCGGAGTCGAGCAGCGCGCCGTGCAGCGTGCGGTGGGCATTGCTGATGCCGAAGCGATCGCACAGCGCGTCGAGCGAATTGCGCTTGCCGGGGAACATCTGCTTGGCGCGCGCGAGCGTGTCGATGATCTCGCCGCAATGCGTGCTCACCGGCGGCAACCCGAGCAGCGCGAATTCGGCATCCAGGAAGCCGATGTCGAACGGCGCGTTGTGAATGATCAGGTCCGCGCCCTGAATGAAATCGCGAAACTCGTCGGCTATTTCCGCGAACTTCGGCTTGTCGCTGAGGAACTCGGTGGTCAGGCCGTGGACCGCCAGCGCGCCCGGATCGCTGTCGCGCTCCGGATTGATATAGAAGTGCAGGTTGTTGCCGGTGAGGCGGCGGTTCACCAGTTCGACGCAGCCGACTTCGATGATGCGGTCGCCCGTGCGCGCATTGAGGCCGGTCGTTTCAGTATCGAGAATGAGTTGACGCATGTCGGATTAGCTTTGCCTGAAAAGTTGCAGCCGGAAATCAGCACAGAAAAATGCCGAGGACGACGCGGTACATGGCGCAGAGAAAAGAGCGCAGGTAAAGCGCCCGGGCGTCATAGTTCCGCGAGCGACGCCACGCCGCGGTTGGCGAGCTGATCGGCGCGCTCGTTTTCCGGGTGGCCGTTGTGCCCTCGCACCCAGCGCCATTGCACCTCATGCTGGGCGACGAGCGCATCGAGCCGCTTCCACAAATCCGCATTTTTCACAGGCTGCTTCGCGGCCGTGACCCAGCCTTTCTTCTTCCAGCCGTGAATCCATTCGCTGATGCCTTTCTGCACATACTGCGAGTCGGTGTGGACGACGACCTGGCATGGGCGCTTCAATGCTTCGAGCGCGGAGATCACGCCCATCAGCTCCATGCGGTTGTTGGTCGTATTCGCTTCGCCGCCGAACAGCTCTTTTTCCTGATCGCCGAAGCGCAAAAGGGCGCCCCAGCCGCCGGGGCCCGGGTTGCCCTTGCAGGCGCCGTCGGTATAAATGTCGATGATGTTCGCTGTCATTGAGTGTGGTTGCGTGTGTTCGGTGTGGCGGCGGGCGCGAGGCCGGCGGCGAGGACGGGTTTTTTGACCTTCAGCGGCCCGACGAGGCGCATGCCGCGCACGCGCTTGATCGCCTTGATCATGTAGGTCGCGCCGAAGATCGGCCACCAGCGGTCGCCGGCGGCTTCCATGAAACCGTAGCGCGAGAGCCACTGGTCGCTGTCGAGCGGCGGACGATAGCAGCCGAAGCGCCCACGTTCAAGATCGAAGCCGAGCAGCTTGATCCAGTCTTTCAGGCGCGTGAAGGCGATCAGGTCGACGGCGGCTGGCACGAACGGCCGCCCGGTCATCTTGCCGACCGATTGCCGGGCGCCCCATAGCGACAGCGAGTTGAAGCCGAGAATGATCAACTGACCCTCCGGCATCAGCACGCGCTCGGCCTCGCGCAGCAGGCGGTGCGGGTCGCTCGTGAATTCGAGCGTATGCGGCATCACGAGCAGATCGACGCTTTGGGCTTCGAAAGGCAAATCCAGCAAGTCGCACCAGACGGCGCTGCGCCCGCCGGGCGCGGGCAGCGGCGCGTAGCCGCCGGGCGCCGGCCCCGCGTGCATGCCGTTGCCCGCTCCGTTCCCGCCATGGCCGCCGTGCGGGCCTGCGCGCGGAAAACTGTAGGGTGCGCTCGCGCCGCTGGCGGCGTCGAGCACCAGCCCGCGGCAGGGCATGCGGTTTTCGCGCAAGGCGTCGAGCTGCGGCAGGCCGAGCTGCAGTGCGTGGTAGCCGAACACGTCGGAGACCACCCGGTCGAGCTGGGTTTGTTCCCACTCAAGCACGTAGCGGCCAGGCGGCGAATCCGTCCAGGCGGGCCAGTCTATAATCGCTCGATCAGTCATATCAAAAATGCGTCGCCTATGAATGCGCTCGAGTACGTACCGGTCCCGGCGTTTGAAGACAATTACATCTGGGTCGTTTCCGACGGGCACCATGCGGTCGTCGTCGATCCGGGCGAAGCCGCTCCTGTTCGCGCCTGTCTGGCCAAACGCGGGTGGCGGCTGAGCGCTATTTTACTCACGCACCATCATCAAGACCACGTCGGCGGGGTGGCCGATCTGCTGAAAGGCCAGGCCGTTCCCGTCTACGGCCCCGCCGGCGAAGCGATTGCGCATGTCACGCAGCGTCTTAAAAACGGCGATCGGGTGACGATTGCGAAGCCCGCACTGGAATTCAGCGTGCTCGACGTGCCGGGGCACACGAGCGGCCACATTGCGTATTTCCAGGCCGCGGATCCCGGCGGCACGCCTCACGTGTTTTGCGGCGACACGCTTTTCGCCTGCGGATGCGGGCGGCTCTTCGAAGGCACGCCGGCCCAGATGCTCGCGTCGCTCGACGCGCTTGCCGCGCTGCCCGGCGCGACGCAGGTTCACTGCGCGCACGAATACACGCTCTCCAATATTCGATTCGCGCTCGCCTGCGAGCCGGGCAACGTGGAGCTGCAGGCTTGGCGCGACAAGGCGAGCGAGCTGCGGGCGCGCAATCAGCCGACCCTGCCGACCACCATTGCCCACGAGCGCGCGGTGAATCCTTTCCTGCGCTCCGACAGTCCCGCCGTCCACGCCACGCTGCAAGAGCAGTTGCACGAGAAAATTTTCGACCGGCTGACGGCGTTCACCTTGATGCGCGAATGGAAGAACCGCTTCAGGTGACCGGGTCGGCCTCGGGGTTTTCCTCAAGCGAAGAATCGGAAGAATTCGCCAAGCCCTAGATTTGCTTGATTTTTTTGTCAATTTCCGATTGACGTAGACGTTGCGGTTTCGTACTATCGGCTGCAAATTCCAGCCCTTGTGGAAGCCGAGACGTTCATGAGATTTATCTTTAGTGCGTTGCTGGTCCTGACGCTCGCCGCCTGCGCGAGCCAGGGACCAACAACGGTCAGCCCCACCACCGCAACAAATCCCGCCAGCCAGCAAGACGTAGCCGACGCACTTCGCAAGACAGCCACCGCCAAGCAAACTATTAACGTCGACCAGGGCTCCGTCACGCAACTGACGAGCGCGGACGCCGATCTGTGGGGCCGTATTCGCCGCGGTTTCCAGATGCCCGACTTGCAGACCGACCTCGTCGACATGCAGGTCAACTGGTACGCGCAGCGCCCCGACTACGTGCAGCGCATGACCGAGCGCTCGCAGAAGTACCTGTATCACATCGTCGAGGAGCTCGAGGCGCGCCATATGCCGACCGAGCTCGCGTTGCTGCCGTTTATCGAGTCGGCGTACAGCCCGCAGGCGTTGTCGGTGGCGAAGGCGGCCGGCATGTGGCAGTTCATGCCGGGCACGGGCCGCACCTACAACCTCAAGCAGAACATGTGGCAGGACGAGCGCCGCGACGTGCTGGCGTCCACCAGCGCCGCGCTCGACTATCTGTCCCGCCTGCACGACATGTTCGGCGACTGGCAGCTTGCGCTCGCCGCCTACAACTGGGGTGAGGGCAACGTGCAGCGCGCCATCGCGCGCAATGAAGCGGCGGGCTTGCCCACCGACTACCTGAGCTTGCGCATGCCGAACGAAACGCGCAACTATGTGCCGAAGCTCCAGGCGGTCAAGAACATCGTGATGAACCCGCAAATGTACGGGCTCACGCTGCCGTCCATTCCGAATCACCCGTATTTCGTGACGGTGACCACGTCGCACGACATCGACGTGGACATGGCCGCCAAACTGGCCAATATGTCGCTCGACGAATTCCGCTCGCTGAATCCGTCGTTCAGGAAGCCGGTCATTCTCGGCGCCACGCAGCCGCAGATTCTCCTGCCGTTCGACAATGCGAGCGCGTTCGAGCGCAATCTGAAAACCTATTCCGGTTCGCTGTCGTCGTGGACCACGTACACGGTCACGGAGCGCTCGGCGCCGGCGGCCATCGCGCAAAAAATCGGCGTCGACGCCGACACGCTGATGGAAGTGAACAAGATTCCGGTCGGTATGCGTCTAAAGCCGGGCTCCACTATCGTCGTGCCGCGCGGTTCGGACGACGACGAGGACATCAGCGCGGACGTTGCAGAAAGCGCCGTGCTCGCGATGGAGCCCGACGTCCCCGACACGCGCAAGATGCTGATCCGCGTGCGCCGCAATCAGTCGATGGCGGCTATCGCGCTGCGTTACGGCGTGTCCGTCGGCCAGTTGAAGGCCTGGAACCGCACGCATCGCGACAGCGTGTCGCGCGGCCAGGTGGTGGTGCTGCATGTGCCGGTCGGCAAGGCTGTTCCGAGCGAGCCGGGGCCGGAGCGTATCGCGACCGACGTCGAGGGCGGCGGTGTCCAGAAGATCGGCACGCACGTCAGCGGCTCGAAGCGCGAATCGCGCGGCGACACCAGGAAGGGCCGGGGCCATTCCGCTGTCGTGAAGGTGTCGGAGCCGGTGACGAAGGCCGGTAAAGCGAAAGCGTCCGCGGCGCCTGCCGGCAAGGTGACGAAGGTGTCGGCCTCGACCTCCAGCAAGACAACGAAGAGCGCGGCCAGCACCAAAAAGAGCAAGTAAGCCGGATGTTTGGATACGCCGCGGCGGCGGTTGAAGTGCCGGTCCGCGCAGAAGCCTCCGCACTCCCGGATTTTTCGACGCCGTCACCCTGTGGTGACGGCGTTTTTCATTTGGGGCGCACCTAAGCTGTCACCCGGCGGCACGCCGCGCCGCTTGCCGAGCCACGGTGTAAGAGCCTGTCGGGCGATTCGCATGAGCCCGAGTGGCGGCCGGGCGCTATCCCGAATCGCCTCTCGCGGATGTGGTCTGCCCCAGCGCTAGCCGCCTCCAATAAGGCTTTCGCCGGCTCCATGCGCGCCTCCACGCGCGCGCCCGGCCATCTCACATTTGGAGAGAAGGGCAGTTTCAGGCTATAATTTCAAGGTTTGAGCTTATCAACCCGCACCCTAGCGCCTACCTCTCCCATACCGTTCATCCGCCGCGCGCCACAGGCGTCGCAAGAAGGGCCCGCACCTTGCCGATCCGTCCACACAATGGACCCATCGCGCCCCTTGCAACGTCAACGGCAGTACGCGAGCGAGTCTGCGCGCGCATCGCACGATGCTGTCCGCTGCGGCTCGCAAACCGGATAGGCAGGTCGGCAACAGGGTGTTCCCCCAAGGAGTCTCCCGTGTTGCCGTCATTTTCTCCCGCTCTGCTCGCGCTCGCCGACGGCACGGTCTTTCGTGGTTATTCGATCGGCGCCCCCGGGCATACCATCGGCGAAGTCGTGTTCAACACGGCTATCACCGGCTATCAGGAAATCCTGACTGACCCGAGCTACGCGCGCCAGATCGTGACCCTCACGTATCCGCATATCGGCAACGTCGGCGTGAACGCCGAAGACGTCGAAGCGACGAAAGTCCATGCCGCCGGGCTGATCATTCGCGACTTGCCGGTCCTCGCGTCGAACTTCCGCATGGAGCGCACGCTCAGCCAGTATCTGCAGGACGAAGGCGTGGTGGCCATCGCCGGCCTCGATACCCGTAAGCTGACTCGCGTGCTGCGCGACAAGGGCGCGCAGAACGGCGCAATCCTCGCCGGTTCCGACGACGAAGCGAAGGCCGTCGAACTCGCGCGCTCGTTCCCGGGCCTCGCGGGCATGGACCTCGCCAAGGTCGTGTCGACGAAGGAACGCTACGAATGGACGCAGACAGAATGGCGTCTGGGTGAGGGCTACGGCAAGCAGAACGCGCCGAAGTACCGTGTCGTCGCGTTCGATTACGGCGTCAAGTACAACATTCTGCGCATGCTGGCCGAGCGCGGCTGCCACGTCACCGTGCTGCCGGCGCAGGCGAGCGCGGCGGACGCGCTCGCGCTCAACCCGGACGGCATTTTCCTGTCGAACGGCCCGGGCGACCCGGAGCCGTGCGACTACGCGATTCAGGCCACGAAAGAGCTGATCGAGCGCGGCATCCCGACCTTCGGCATCTGCCTCGGCCATCAGATCATGGGTCTCGCGCTCGGCGCGAAAACCGTCAAGATGAAGACGGGCCATCACGGCGCGAACCATCCGGTGAAAGATCTGGAAGACGGCCGCGTGGTCATCACGTCGCAAAACCACGGCTTCGCGGTGGATGCCGCCACGCTGCCCGCCAACGCGCGCGTGACGCACGTGTCGCTCTTCGACGGCACGCTGCAAGGCTTCGCGCTCTCCGACAAGCCGGCATTCTGCTTCCAGGGCCATCCGGAAGCGTCGCCGGGTCCGCACGACATCGCGTATCTGTTCGACCGCTTTACCGCGTTGATGGACGCGAAAAAGGCCGGCAAGACCGAGGCCGGCAAGACTGCGGCGGCATAAGCAGGAGCCCGGCGAAGAGCGGCGAAAGGCACAGCGCGCACCCGCACAGGCGGCGCGCGTCGACGGAAAGAATGGCAAACAAGTTGCGTGGACCGGGAGTAAGGCGCTGAAGCGCCAACTCCGGTCGACACAGGAATAAATTAGCGAGAGCGTTATGCCCAAGCGGACAGACATCAAGAGCATTCTCATTATCGGCGCGGGTCCGATCATCATCGGCCAGGCGTGCGAGTTCGATTACTCGGGCGCGCAGGCTTGCAAGGCGCTGCGTGAGGAAGGCTACAAGGTCATTCTCGTCAACAGCAATCCGGCGACGATCATGACCGACCCCAACACGGCCGACGTTACCTACATCGAGCCGATCACGTGGGAAGTGGTCGAGCGCATCATCGCGAAGGAGCGCCCCGACGCGATCCTGCCGACCATGGGCGGCCAGACGGCGCTGAACTGCGCGCTCGACCTGCACGCGCACGGCGTGCTGGACAAGTACAAGGTCGAGCTGATCGGCGCGTCGCCGGAAGCCATCGACAAGGCGGAAGACCGCCAGAAGTTCAAGGACGCGATGACGAAGATCGGCCTCGGTTCGGCCAAGTCGGGCACCGCGCATTCCATGGAAGAAGCGCTGCAGGTCCACGCGCGCATCGCGGCGGAAACCGGCTCCGGCGGCTATCCGGTCGTGATCCGTCCGTCGTTCACGCTGGGCGGATCGGGCGGCGGCATTGCCTACAACCGCGAAGAGTTCGAGGAAATCTGCAAGCGCGGCCTGGATCTGTCGCCCACCCGCGAGCTGCTGATCGAAGAATCGCTGCTCGGCTGGAAAGAGTATGAGATGGAAGTGGTCCGCGATAAAAAGGACAACTGCATCATCGTCTGCTCGATCGAAAACCTGGACCCGATGGGCATCCACACCGGCGACTCGATCACCGTCGCGCCGGCTCAAACGCTCACCGACAAGGAATATCAGGTGCTGCGTAACGCGTCGCTCGCGGTGCTGCGCGAAATCGGCGTGGACACCGGCGGCTCGAACGTGCAGTTCTCGATCAATCCGAAAGACGGCCGGATGATCGTGATCGAAATGAATCCGCGCGTGTCGCGCTCGTCGGCGCTGGCGTCGAAGGCCACCGGCTTCCCGATCGCCAAGGTCGCCGCCAAGCTGGCTGTCGGCTATACGCTCGACGAGCTGAAGAACGAAATCACCGGCGGCCAGACGCCGGCCTCGTTCGAACCGACTATCGACTACGTCGTCACGAAGATTCCGCGCTTCGCGTTCGAGAAATTCCGCGAAGCCGATTCGCGCCTGACCACGCAGATGAAGTCGGTCGGCGAAGTCATGGCCATCGGCCGCACCTTCCAGGAGTCGTTCCAGAAGGCGCTGCGCGGCCTCGAAGTCGGCGTGGATGGTCTGGACGAAAAGACCACGAATCGCGACGAGATCATTCGCGAGATCGGCGAAGCGGGCCCGGACCGCATCTGGTACGTGGGCGACGCGTTTCGTATCGGCATGACGGCGCAAGAGATCTTCGAAGAGACGTCGATCGACCCGTGGTTCCTCGCGCAGATCGAACAGATCGTGCTGAAGGAAAAGGCGCTGGCGGGCCGTACGCTGGCCAGCCTCTCGAAAGAAGAGCTCAAGTATCTGAAGCAAAGCGGCTTTTCCGATCGCCGTCTCGCGAAGCTCCTCGGCGCGAAGCCGGCGGACGTACGTGCACGCCGCATCGAGCTGAACGTGCGCCCGGTGTACAAGCGCGTGGATACCTGCGCGGCGGAATTCGCCACCAAAACCGCGTATATGTACTCGACCTACGAGGAAGAGTGCGAAGCGAATCCGACCAGCAACAAAAAGATCATGGTGCTGGGCGGCGGTCCGAACCGGATCGGCCAGGGCATCGAGTTCGACTACTGCTGCGTGCACGCCGCGCTCGCCATGCGCGAAGACGGCTACGAAACGATCATGGTCAACTGCAACCCTGAAACCGTTTCGACCGACTACGACACGTCCGACCGCCTGTACTTCGAATCGCTCACGCTCGAAGACGTGCTCGAAATCGTCGACAAGGAAAAGCCGGTCGGCGTGATCGTGCAATACGGCGGCCAGACGCCGCTGAAGCTCGCGCTCGATCTCGAGGCGAACGGCGTGCCGATCGTCGGCACGTCGCCGGACATGATCGACGCGGCAGAAGACCGCGAGCGCTTCCAGAAGCTGCTGCAGGACCTCGGCCTGCGTCAGCCGCCCAACCGCACGGCGCGCGCCGAAGACGAAGCGCTCAAGCTCGCCGACGAAATCGGCTATCCGCTTGTCGTGCGTCCGTCGTACGTGCTGGGCGGCCGCGCCATGGAAATCGTCCACGAGCCGCGCGATCTGGAGCGCTACATGCGCGAGGCCGTGAAGGTGTCGAACGATTCGCCGGTGCTGCTCGACCGCTTCCTGAACGACGCGATCGAATGCGACGTGGACTGCATTTCCGACGGCGACGCGGTGTTCATCGGCGGCGTGATGGAGCACATCGAACAGGCGGGCGTGCATTCGGGCGACTCGGCTTGCTCGCTGCCGCCGTACTCGCTGTCGAAGGAGACCGTGGCCGAACTGAAGCGTCAGACGGGTGCAATGGCGAAGGCACTGAACGTGGTGGGCCTGATGAACGTGCAGTTCGCGATCCAGCAGGTTCCGCAGGCGGACGGTTCGAAAGAAGACATCATCTACGTGCTCGAAGTGAATCCGCGTGCGTCGCGCACGGTGCCGTACGTGTCGAAGGCGACGAGCCTGCCGCTCGCCAAGATCGCCGCGCGCGCCATGGTCGGCCAGAAGCTTGCCCAGCAAGGCGTGACGAAGGAAATCGAGCCGCCGTATTTCAGCGTGAAGGAAGCGGTGTTCCCGTTCGTCAAGTTCCCGGCAGTCGATCCGGTGCTCGGACCCGAAATGCGTTCCACCGGCGAAGTGATGGGCGTGGGCCGCACGTTCGGCGAGGCGCTCTTCAAGTCGCAACTCGCGGCGGGTTCGCGCCTGCCGGAGTCGGGCACGGTGCTCTTGACCGTGATGGACGCCGACAAGCCGAAGGCCGTCGAAGTCGCACGCATGCTGCACGAGCTCGGCTATCCGATCGTGGCGACCAAAGGCACGGCTGCCGCGATCGAAGCGGCCGGCGTACCGGTGAAGGTGGTCAACAAGGTGAAGGACGGCCGTCCGCACATCGTCGACATGATCAAGAACGGCGAGATTGCGCTGGTTTTCACGACCGTCGACGAAACCCGTGCCGCCATTGCCGATTCGCGCTCGATCCGCATGAGCGCGCAGGCGAACAAGGTCACGTACTACACGACCATGTCGGGCGCGCGCGCGGCGGTCGAGGGCCTGCGCTACCTGAAGGACCTGGAAGTCTATGATTTACAAGGCTTGCACGCTCGCCTAAACTAAGGCTTCAAATACCTGTCCAGGATGTAAGTGCCGCGGTTAAGCGGCGTTTCGCAGGTGCTGTGGTCGGGGTTTTCCCCCGGCCGCCGGCTCCCGCGAAATGCACTTAACCGCGGTGATTTTTTTTACGGCCGTTTTTCGTTCCACAGCGCCCGCTTCTGCCGCTTTTGCGCCAGATCCCGAATAGGGCTACGAAAACTGGAAGCGGCCCGGCGTTTTCTCGAGAGTTGTTTATGAGCACTATTCCATTGACCAAGCGCGGCGCAGACATGCTGCGCGACGAATTGCAGCGACTCAAATCGGTCGAGCGTCCCGCCGTGATCAACTCGATTGCGGAAGCGCGCGCGCAGGGCGATTTGTCCGAAAACGCGGAATACGATGCCGCGAAAGAAAAACAGGGCTTTATCGAAGGCCGCATTGCCGAAATCGAATCGAAGCTGGCGGGCGCGCAGGTGATCGACCCGTCGCAAGTAGAGGCTGACGGCCGCGTGGTGTTCGGCGCAACAGTCGAACTGGAAGACCTGGAGTCGGGCGCGTCGGTCAAATATCAGATTGTCGGCGACGACGAAGCGGACATCGACCATGGTCTGATCTCCATCAGCTCGCCGATCGCGCGCGCGCTGATCGGCAAATCGGAAGGCGACGTGGCGTCGGTGCAGGCGCCGGGCGGCGTGCGCGAGTACGAAATCATCGCGGTCAGCTACGTTTGAAGGCGGCTCCGGTGTCTCTGATGCCGCATCGAATTTTTCGTCTCTTGACGGTCGTGTGGGTCGGCAGTCTGCTGACCATTGGCTATGCCGTTGCGCCGGTGCTGTTCAGTTCGCTCGACCGGACGACGGCAGGCGCGGTGGCGGCTCAGTTGTTTCGCATAGAAGGCGTGCTGGGCGCCGTCTGCGGCATTTTGCTGCTGGGTCTCGCCAACGTGATGGTCCGGCGCGGCGGCAATGCCTATCGGCGTTTGCGCTGGCTCGTGGCCGGCATGCTGATCTGCGTGCTCGTCGGGTACTTCGCGTTGCAGCCGTTCATGAACGCGATGCGCGTCGCGGCACTTGAAGCGGGCACGGACCTCGCGCATTCCGCCTATGCAGCGCGCTTTGGCATGCTGCACGGTGTGTCCAGCGTGTTTTATCTGATCGAAAGCCTGCTCGGCATTGCGCTCGTGTGGAAGCTGCCCGTGGACAGCGGAGCCGGCGCCGCGCGGCAGGGCGCGCGCGACGTTCCCGGAGAGGCGGCGGGCTAGGGAAGCGGAAACCGCTCAACGCGAGCCGCCCACAAGCCACGGCGCGGCCCGGGCGCGGATCTCGCCGCACCTTGGCCGGCCGGCTTACTTCGATTGATGCGCGCGCTTCGTGCTGGTCTGGCGCTTCTTCGCGCGCTTGATGTTCCCGCCTTGCGTGACGCGCTCGTTGCCGCGCACCAGCACCGCCTTCGCCTTGGGCTTGCGCATGGGCACTTCGCTCGGCTTCACGACCTTGACGACACGTGGCGCGCGGCCCTTGCCGGGTTTGGCTTCGACCGCGGCTTCGCGCGCGCTCGGCAGGGTGCCGCGTTTGGCTTTCGCCGCGGGCTGGGCGGCCGCTTCCGGCTTCCAGATGACGAGCAGCTTGCCGATATGCTGGATCGGCGCGGCGTTCAGCGTGTCGCAGATCTGTTCGTAAATCGCGATCCGTTCCTCGCGTTCGTCGCCGAATACGCGGATCTTGATGAGCTGATGAGCGGCGAGGTGAACCTTGATCTCGGCGAGCACGGCGTCAGTCAAGCCTTCCGCGCCGATGAGCACGACCGGTTTGAGCGCATGTGCCTGGGAGCGCAACTCGGCGCGTTGGTCGGAGGAGACTTTGAGGGCGGGCATGTGAAGTGGGAGACTCGACTAAAATGGCGGCACCTGCGTTCCCCATCCCGTCTTTCGACGCGGTGGAGCGGAACACGATTGGGACACTGCGGCAGGCGGCGCGCAAGGACAACAGAATCGCGGATAACAGCCGGTTTTCTGGCGGTCGCCGCGCGAATTAACCGCGTATTATCCGCTAAAGCGTGACATGACGCAGCAAGAGTTCAACGTTTAATGGCAAAAAACAAGTTCAATACGGCGTGGCTGCATGACCACATCAACGATCCGTACGTGAAAATGGCGCAGCGGGAAGGCTATCGCGCCCGCGCCGCCTATAAGCTGAAGGAAATCGACGAGCAGGACAAGCTCATCCGGCCGGGGCAGGTGATCGTGGATCTCGGGTCGTCGCCGGGCAGCTGGAGCCAGTACGCGCGCAACAAGCTCGCCAAAGGCGCGCAGCGCGACGCGGAGCGCGAGGGCGGCATCGACGGCACGATCATCGCGCTCGACATCCTGCCGATGGAGCCCGTCGCCGACGTCCACTTCATTCAGGGCGACTTCCGCGAAGACTCCGTGCTGGTTCAGCTGGAAGAATTAGTCGGCGAGCGGCAAGTCGATCTTGTAATTTCGGATATGGCGCCCAACCTGTCGGGAGTGGCGGTGGCGGATGCGGCGCGAATCGAGCATTTGTGTGATCTCGCGCTGGAATTCTCGCAAAATCACCTGAAACCGGATGGAGCCCTTTTAGTCAAATGCTTTCACGGCAGCGGTTACAGCCAGATTGTCGAAAAGTTCAAGCGCCAGTTCAAGGTGGTGGCTGCCCGCAAGCCCAAGGCTTCGCGGGACAAGTCGTCAGAAACGTTTATTTTGGGTAAGCATCTGAAGAAGCCCGTCTAGGGCGTCCCGCGCAGCCCCCGCCATGCTATTTCTGTGGTAGCGAAACCTTATGGCAGGGGTCTGCGGACTGGATTAGAATGCTTTCGTGGTGCCGCAAGGCAAATGTAGGCGCCCGTCTAAGTGAAGGAGTGGTGCTTTGAACAACAATATGTTTTCGAAGGCAGCAGTGTGGCTGGTTATCGCACTGGTGCTATTTACGGTGTTCAAGCAGTTCGACAAGCCCCGTGTCCAGGAAGGCGTTTCCTATTCGCAGTTCATGGACGACGCGAAGAACGGCAAAGTCAAGAACGTCATTGTCCAGGGGCGGAACCTCACGGTCACTCCAGCAGACGGCCAGAAGTACCAGATCGTATCGCCCGGCGACATCTGGATGGTCGGCGATCTGATGAAGTACGGCGTTCAGGTGAGCGGCAAGGCTGACGACGAACCCAATGCGCTGGTTTCCGCGCTGTATTACCTCGGGCCGACGATCCTGATCATCGGTTTCTGGTTCTATATGATGCGACAGATGCAAGGGGGCGGGAAAGGCGGCGCCTTCTCGTTCGGCAAGTCGCGCGCGCGTCTGATCGACGAAAACAACAACGCAATCAATTTCACCGACGTCGCCGGCTGCGACGAAGCGAAGGAAGAGGTCTCCGAACTGGTCGACTTCCTGCGCGATCCGCAGAAATTCCAGAAGCTGGGCGGCCGTATTCCGCGCGGCGTGCTGCTCGTCGGCCCGCCGGGAACCGGTAAGACGCTGCTCGCGCGCGCCATTGCGGGCGAAGCGAAGGTGCCGTTCTTCAGCATCTCGGGTTCGGACTTCGTCGAAATGTTCGTCGGCGTGGGTGCGGCGCGCGTGCGCGACATGTTCGAGCAGGCCAAGAAGCACGCGCCATGCATCGTGTTTATCGACGAAATTGACGCGGTCGGCCGTCATCGCGGCGCCGGCATGGGCGGCGGCAACGACGAGCGCGAGCAGACGCTGAACCAGATGCTCGTCGAAATGGACGGTTTCGAGGCGAACTCCGGCGTCATCGTGATTGCTGCCACGAACCGTTCGGACGTGCTCGACAAGGCTCTGCTGCGTCCGGGCCGTTTCGACCGTCAGGTGTATGTCGGTCTGCCGGACATCCGCGGCCGCGAGCACATCATGAAGGTCCACCTGCGCAAGGTGCCGATCTCGAATGACGTCGACGCAGCGGTCATTGCGCGCGGCACGCCGGGCTTCTCGGGCGCCGATCTGGCGAACCTCGTGAACGAAGCGGCGCTGTTCGCGGCGCGCCGCGGCAAGCGCATTGTCGAAATGACCGATTTCGAAGACGCGAAGGACAAGATCTTCATGGGTCCGGAGCGCAAGTCCGCGGTGATCCGCGAGGAGTCGAAGCGCGCCACCGCATACCACGAGTCCGGCCATGCCGTGATTGCGAAGCTGCTGCCGAAGGCCGATCCGGTGCACAAGGTCACGATCATTCCGCGTGGCCGCGCGCTGGGCGTTACGTGGCAGTTGCCGGAGCACGACAACGAAACGTACTCGAAAGACTATCTGCTCGACCGTCTCGCGATTCTGTTCGGCGGCCGCGTCGCGGAAGAGCTGTTCCTGAACCTGATCAGCACGGGCGCGTCGGACGACTTCAACAAGGCCACGCAAACCGCGCGCGCCATGGTGGCCCGCTTCGGCATGACGGACGCGTTGGGACCGATGGTCTACGTGGACGACGAAAACGACGCCACGCCCTTCGGCCGCGGCTTCACGCGCACCATTTCGGAAGCGACGCAGCAGAAGGTCGACGCGGAGATCCGCCGCGTGCTCGACGAGCAATACAACCTCGCCAAGCGCCTGCTGGAAGAAAACCGCGACAAGGTCGAGGCCATGACCGCCGCGCTGATGGAGTGGGAGACGATCGATTCCGATCAGATCAACGACATCATGGCCGGACGTCCGCCGCGCTCGCCGAAGAGCTCGCCGCCGTCGGCCAGCGACGCGTCGTCGGGCGGCAGCCCCGGCACCGAGGTCAAGCCGGGCAGCGCGACGGCGCCGGCCTGATCGGCTGTCAGTAGAAAGTGCGGGCCGGTGTGTTTCCACACCGGCCCGTTTTGCATTTATCCGCATTCATTTAACGCAACGCTACGTGCCCACACCCGCTTTCTCTCCACCTTCCCTTCCCGAGCCGCTGCAGTGCGGCCGATTCAAGCTGAGCTTCGAACGCCCGTTGGTCATGGGCATCCTGAACGTCACGCCCGATTCTTTCTCCGACGGCGGCCAGCACGCGATGCGCGGCGATGCGCTGCGCCACGCCGAGCGCATGATGCTCGAAGGCGCGGACATGATCGACATCGGCGGCGAATCGACGCGCCCCGGCGCCCCGCCGGTTCCGCTCGACGAAGAACTCGAACGCGTGATCCCGCTTATCGAGCAACTGCACGGCGCCAACGTGCCGCTTTCCGTCGATACCTACAAACCCGAAGTGATGCGGCGCGCCTTGATTGCCGGCGCCGACCTGATCAACGATATCTGGGGCTTTCGCATGCCGGGTGCCGTCGAAGCGGTGCGCGAGAGCAACTGCGGCCTGTGCGTGATGCATATGCTGGGCGAGCCGCAAACCATGCAGCTGGGCGAGCCGGCTTATGGCGAGGTCGTCGGCGAAGTCCGTCAGTTCCTGGAGGAGCGGGTGGCGGTGCTCAGGCAGGCCGGCATTGCGCGCGAGCGAATTAGCGTCGACCCGGGCTTTGGCTTCGGCAAGGCGGTGGTCGAGCATAACTACGCGCTGCTCGCACGTCTCGCGGACACCGCGCCGCGTGCCGAGCCGCCGTACCCCATTCTCGCCGGCATGTCGCGCAAATCCATGATCGGCGCGGTCACCGGCCGCCCGGCGCCGGAGCGCGTGGCGGGCAGCGTGGCGGCAGCGGTTCTGGCAGCCGAACGCGGCGCAGCCATCGTGCGCGTGCACGACGTCGCGCAAACCGTAGACGCATTGAAAGTATGGGCAGCCCTGCGCGACGCGGCGAATCACGCCGGCCCGCGCAGCTGAGCCACAAGCAAGGAGGAACACACAAGATGGCACGTCGTTATTTCGGCACGGACGGAATTCGGGGCAAAGTCGGCGAAGGCCCCATTGCGCCGGAGTTTGTGCTGCGGCTCGGCTATGCGGCAGGCAAGGTGCTGGTCGGCGCGGACCGTTGGGCGCGCACGGGCACACGGCCCACGGTGCTGATCGGCAAGGACACGCGGGTGTCGGGCTATATGCTCGAAGCGGCGCTCGAATCGGGCTTTTCGGCCGCCGGTGTCGACGTGATGCTGGCCGGTCCGATGCCCACGCCCGGTATTGCCTATCTGACGCGCGCGTTGCGGCTCGCGGCCGGCGTCGTGATCAGCGCGTCGCACAATCCGTATTACGACAACGGCATCAAGTTTTTCTCCGCCGACGGCAACAAGCTGCCCGACGAGGTCGAATCGCAGATCGAAGAACAGCTGGAGCTGCCGCTCGCCTGTGCGGCGTCGGAGCAGCTCGGCAAGGCTCGGCGGCTGGACGACGCGGCCGGCCGCTACATCGAGTTCTGCAAGAGCACCTTTCCGGCGGCGTTCGATCTGCGCGGGCTGAAGCTGGTGGTCGACTGCGCGCACGGTGCCGCGTACGACGTCGCGCCGCACGTCTTTCACGAGCTGGGCGCGGAGGTGATTCCGATCGGCGTCGCGCCGAACGGCTTCAATATCAACGACGGCGTCGGCGCCACGGCGCCGGACGCGCTGGTGCGCGCGGTGCGCGCGAACCACGCGGACCTCGGCATTGCGCTCGACGGCGACGCCGACCGTCTGCAGGTCGTCGACGCAGCGGGGCGCCTCTATAACGGCGACGAGCTGCTGTACGTGCTGGTCAAGGACCGCATCGCGACGGACGGCAAGGTGGAAGGCGCGGTCGGCACCCTGATGACCAATATGGCCGTCGAAGTCGCGTTGCAGGCGGCCGGCGTGAAGTTCGTGCGCGCGGCCGTGGGCGACCGCTATGTGCTCGAACAGCTGCGCGAGCACGGCTGGCAGCTCGGCGCGGAAGGCTCCGGCCATATTTTGTCGCTGGATCGCCATTCCACGGGAGACGGCATTGTCTCGGCGCTGCTCGTGCTCGCCGCCATGAAGCGCAGCGACCGGACGCTCGCCGAACTGCTCGACGGCGTCACGCTGTTCCCGCAGAAGCTGATCAACGTGCGCATGAAGCCGGACGCCGACTGGAAAAGCAGCGACACGATCCGTCGCGCAATTGCGAGCGCGGAAGACGCGCTCGATGGCCGCGGGCGCGTGTTGATTCGCGCTTCGGGCACGGAGCCGGTGCTGCGCGTGATGGTCGAAGCGGAACACGTCGACGACGCGGTCCGCCATGCGGAGTCGATCGCGGCGGCCGTGCAGCAGGCAACGGCTTAAGCGGACATTTATTTACACGCATGGACGGAGCACATCGCCGGGGCGCTCCGTCCTTCCTGCAGCACGCCGCGCGTCATCAGCATACGAACCTTGCCACGCAGCGCGCGAAAGCCGCGCCGCGCGCTCGCAAACGTTCGCGCCCCCTCTTTTTCGCCTAATCTGTACAGGCATCGGCCACGCGCCATCAAACCGCTGACTTTTCCGCTGCAACGCCTTTCACGTTAGTAAACGCACTGTCACATGCGTTTCACGGTTAGTCACGTTACTGTCACAAAGAGACCCTAAGCTTCGCGGTGTTCGTGTTTCATACCGCTCACACCTTGGAGGTTTCGATGAAATTGATGCAAACCGTGTTCGCTGGCGTCGCTGGCGCGTTTTTCGCGATGGCAGCACAGGCAGCCGACATCACCGGCGCGGGCAGCACCTTCGCAGCACCGATCTACACGAAGTGGGCCGACGCTTACCAGAAGTCGGGCGGCGGCAAGGTGAACTACCAGGGCATTGGCTCGTCGGGCGGTATCAAGCAGATCATCGCGAAGACGGTCGATTTCGCCGGCTCGGACGCTCCGCTGAAGGACGACGAACTCGCGAAGGACGGCCTGTTCCAGTTCCCGACGGTGGTCGGCGGCGTGGTGCCGGTCGTCAACGTGCCGGGCGTGAAGCCGGCTGAGCTGGTCCTTTCGGGCGAAGTGCTGGGCGACATTTATCTGGGCAAGATCAAGAAGTGGAACGATCCGGCGATCGTCGCGCTGAATCCGAAGATCAAGCTGCCGGACACCGACATCGCTGTGGTCCGCCGCGCCGACGGTTCGGGCACGAGCTTCATCTGGACGAATTACCTGTCGAAGGTCAACACCGAGTGGAAGTCGAAGGTCGGTGAAGGTTCGACGGTCAACTGGCCGACCGGCACGGGCGGCAAGGGCAACGACGGCGTCGCCGCCTTCGTGCAACGTCTGCCGGGCGCAATTGGCTATGTGGAATGGGCGTACGCGAAGCAGAACCACATGACCTACGTCGCGCTGAAGAACTCGACGGGCACGGTCGTCGAGCCGAAGACGGATACGTTCAAGGCAGCGGCTGCGGGCGCGGACTGGTCGAAGTCGTTCTACCAGATCCTGACGAACGAGCCGGGCAAGAACGCATGGCCGATCGTCGGCGCAACGTTCGTGCTGCTGCACACGACGCAGGAAAAGGCGCCGCAAGGCAGCGAAACGCTGAAGTTCTTCGACTGGGCGTTCAAGAACGGCACGCAAGCTGCAAACGATCTGGACTACATCTCGCTGCCGGATTCCGTCGTGTCGGAAATCAAGACGCAGTGGAAGTCGAAGGTGAAGGACGCGTCGGGCAAGCCGCTCGCCGAGTAAGCGTGGCCGCAGCGGTCATCCGCCACGGCTTCATGTAACACATTGGCCGTCCTCGTGTGAGGACGGCCAATGGCATTGACCGGCGCCGCTTTTACCGGCGGATTTCTGCCCGCCGAAGCGGGGCCCGGATCACAGTGCACACATGCATGACCCGCCGCGCGACATACGTCGCATGGCAACTGGAAAAGGTCCATCAGGCTCTTATGTCCGATATCCAATTAGCGTCCGGCGCACCGAGGGCGACTCCGCCCGGCGGCGCGTCGCAGCAGAAGGCGCCCAGCCGCGCCGGCGACGTGATCTTCGGCGGCCTTGCGCGCCTCGCCGCCATCGTGACGCTGATGCTGCTCGGCGGCATCATCGTTTCGCTGATCATCGCTTCCATGCCGTCGATCAGGCAGTTCGGCCTCGGCTTCCTGTGGAGCGCGCAATGGGATCCGCCCAGCAAGCAATTCGGCGCGCTGGTGCCGATCTACGGCACGATTGCCACGTCCATCATTGCACTCATCATCGCGGTGCCCGTCAGCTTCGGCATCGCGCTTTTTCTGACCGAACTCTCGCCCGCGTGGCTGCGCCGGCCGCTCGGCATCGCGATCGAACTGCTGGCCGCGATTCCGTCGATCGTGTACGGCATGTGGGGCCTGCTCGTGTTTGCGCCGATCTTCGCGACGTGGTTCGAGAAGCCGCTCGGCGCGGTGCTCGGCGGCATTCCGGTCGTCGGCGCGCTGTTCCAGGGCGCGCCCATCGGCATCGGCATTCTGTGCGCCGGCGTGATTCTCGCCATCATGATCATTCCGTACATCGCGTCGGTGATGCGCGACGTTTTCGAAGTCACGCCCGTACTGCTGAAGGAGTCGGCCTACGGCATCGGCTGCACGACGTGGGAAGTGATGTGGAAGATCGTGCTGCCCTTCACGAAGAGCGGCGTGATCGGCGGCGTGATGCTCGGCCTCGGCCGCGCAATCGGCGAAACCATGGCCGTCACCTTCGTGATCGGCAATACGAACCTGCTCGACAACGTGTCGCTCTTTTCGCCGGGCAACAGCATCACGTCGGCGCTCGCCAATGAATTCGCCGAAGCCGACCCGGGCCTGCATACGTCGGCGCTGATGGAACTCGGCCTGATTCTCTTTGTGATCACATTCATCGTGCTGGCGATTTCGAAGATCATGCTGCTTCGTCTCGAGAAAGGGGAGGGCGCGAAATGAGCCAGCCCACCTTGAACATGCCGGGCTCGAGCGACGCCGCCGCGCTCGAGAAAATGCGCGAGCGTCTGCAAGGGCGCCGGCGCATGCAGAACGCGATCGCACTGACGCTGTCGCTTGCGGCGATGGGTTTCGGTCTCCTGTGGCTGATCTGGATTCTGTACACGACGCTGCGCCTCGGCGTCGGCGGGTTGTCCATCGAACTGTTCACGCAGTCCACGCCGCCGCCGAATACCGACGGCGGCGGTCTCGCCAACGCGATTGTCGGCAGCCTGCTGCTGGTTGTGATCGCAACGTTCGTCGGTACGCCGATCGGTATTCTCGCGGGCGTCTATCTCGCCGAGTATGGGCAAAAGCGCTGGCTCGCGAGCGTCACGCGCTTCATCAACGACATTCTGCTGTCGGCGCCGTCCATCGTCGTCGGTCTCTTCGTCTACGCGCTGGTCGTCGCGAAGATGGGTCACTTCAGCGGCTGGGCCGGCGTGTTCGCGCTCGCGCTGCTGCAGATTCCGATCGTGATCCGCACGACCGAAAATATGCTGAAGCTCGTGCCTAACGCCTTGCGTGAAGCGGCGTTCGCGCTCGGCACGCCGAAGTGGAAGATGGTGCTGTCGATCACGCTGAAGGCTTCCGTGGCCGGCATCGTCACCGGTGTGCTGCTGGCGGTGGCCCGCATCGCCGGCGAGACCGCGCCGCTGCTTTTCACCGCGTTGTCGAACCAGTTCTTTTCGGCGGATCTGGGCCAGCCGGTCGCCAATCTGCCCGTCACGATCTACAAGTTTGCGATGAGTCCGTTCGCGCAATGGCAATCGCTCGCGTGGGCCGGCGTCTTCCTGATCACGCTCGCGGTGCTGGGACTGAACATCCTCGCGCGCACGATCTTTTCGAACAAGTAAGGGCGGAGTGTAATCCGATGAACATGGCAGAAACTCAACTCAATCCGATCTCGCGTCCCACTGCGCCCGCCGGTTTCGATCCCGCGCAAAGCGGCCAGGAGCCTTCGCCGTCACGCCCGAAGATCGAGGTCAACGACCTGAACTTCTTCTACGGCAAGTATCACGCGCTGAAGAACATCAACCTGCAGATTCCCGAAGGCAAGGTGACGGCGTTCATCGGCCCGTCGGGTTGCGGTAAGTCGACGTTGCTGCGTACGTTCAACAAGATGTATGCGCTCTATCCGGAGCAACGCGCCGAAGGGGAGATCCTGATGGACGGCGAAAACCTGCTGACCTCGAAGCGCGATATTTCGCTGCTGCGCGCGCGCATCGGCATGGTGTTCCAGAAGCCGACGCCGTTTCCGATGTCCATCTACGACAACATCGCGTTCGGCGTGAAAATGTTCGAGTCGCTGCCGCGCTCGGAAATGGACGACCGCGTCGAATGGGCGCTGACCAAGGCGGCGCTATGGAACGAGGTGAAGGACAAGCTCGGCCAGAGCGGCTATGGCCTGTCGGGCGGCCAGCAGCAGCGTTTGTGCATTGCACGCGGCATCGCGATCCGTCCTGAAGTGCTGCTGCTCGACGAACCGTGCTCGGCGCTCGACCCGATTTCGACGGGTCGCATCGAAGAACTGATCGCCGAATTGAAGAGCGATTACACGGTCGTGATCGTCACGCACAACATGCAACAGGCGGCCCGCTGTTCGGACTACACTGCCTATATGTACCTTGGCGAGCTGATCGAGTTCGGCGACACCGAAAAGATCTTCATCAAGCCGGTCCGCAAAGAAACGGAAGACTACATTACTGGCCGCTTCGGCTAAGCGCCGGGCAACCCAACGGAGTACGACATGTCCGACAAACACCTCTCCAGCCAGTTCGACGCCGACCTGAATCTGGTTTCCTCGAAGGTGCTCGAAATGGGCGGCCTCGTCGAATCGCAGATCGTCAAAGCCATGCAGGCGCTCAACGAATTCGATCTTGAGATCGCCGAGCAGGTTATCGCCGCCGAAGATCGCCTGAACACGATGGAAGTGGAAATCGACGAGGAGTGCAGCAACATCATCGCGCGCCGTCAGCCGGCCGCGCGCGACCTGCGCCTGTTGATTGCGATTTCGAAGACCATTACCAATCTCGAGCGAGCCGGCGACGAAGCCGAGAAAATCGCCAAGCGCACGAAGCGTCTCATGGAAGACGGCGCGTCGCGCACCATCAATATCGCCGAGATCAAATTGTCGGGCGAAATGGCGGTGTCGATTCTGCGCCGCGCGCTCGACGCATTCGCGCGCCTCGACACGGTCGCCGCCGCGCAGATCGTGCGCGACGACAAGGCGATCGACGAGGAATTCCGCGCGTTCGTGCGCAAGCTGATTTCGTATATGACGGAAGATCCGCGCTCCATTTCCGTGGGACTCGACTTCCTGTTCATCGCGAAGGCGATCGAGCGGATCGGCGACCACGCGAAGAACATCGCGGAATTCATCATTTACATCGTGAAGGGTACGGACGTGCGGCACAAGTCGCGCGACGCGCTCGAACGCGAAGCGCTCAGTTAAATCCAGAGATAAGGACCAGAGGTGCCGATGCCCAGCAGCATTCTCGTCATTGAAGATGAGCCCGCTATTTCCGAACTGATCTCGGTCAATCTTCAACACGCCGGACACTGCCCGATTCGCGCGTACAACGCGGAACAGGCGCAGAACCTGATCAGCGACGTATTGCCTGACCTCGTCCTGCTCGACTGGATGCTGCCGGGCAAGTCGGGCATTGCGTTCGCGCGCGACCTGCGCAACAACGAACGCACGAAGCACATCCCGATCATCATGCTGACCGCGCGCGGCGACGAGCAGGACAAGGTGCTCGGCCTCGAAATCGGCGCGGACGACTACGTGACCAAGCCGTTTTCGCCGAAAGAGCTGATGGCGCGCATCAAGGCGGTGCTGCGCCGCCGCGCGCCGCAACTCACCGAAGACGTGGTCGCGATCAACGGGCTCAAGCTCGACCCGGCTACGCATCGGGTGGCCGCGCACGCCGAAGGCAGCGAGATCAAGCTGGACCTCGGTCCGACCGAATTCCGTCTATTGCACTTTTTCATGACGCACCCCGAGCGCGTGCACAGCCGCACGCAATTGCTCGATCAGGTGTGGGGCGACCATGTGTTCGTCGAAGAGCGCACGGTGGACGTGCATATCAAGCGTCTGCGCGCGGCACTCAAGCCGGCGGGTTGCGATGCTATGATCGAGACGGTCCGCGGCAGCGGCTACCGTCTGGCCAAGAGCGCTTGACCTCTCGCCGCGGCGCGCATGCCGTTCTCTTCGATCGTTTAGACCATGAACATCATCTGGGCGCGCTCCATCGTTTCGATCGTGCTGCTCGCCATACTGTGCGCGGTGGTCGGCGCATTCGTGAACGTAAAGGCGGCATTGATCCTCGCGGTCGTCATGCTGCTCGTGCAGAGCCTCGTCGGCACCTTCCATAAAGAGCGTTTGTGGCGTTTGCTCGACGCGCCGGTCTACGGCGAGGTGCCGAGTGCGCCCGGCATCTGGGGCGAAATCTACTACCGTCTGCACAAGCTCGCGAAGCGCTGGCATGCGCAGGTGCGCCAGGTCGAACAGCAGCACTCGCGCTTCATTCAGGCGATTCAGGCCTCGCCGAATGGGGTGGCCATGCTCGACGATCATGACCAGATCGAGTGGTGCAATGCCATCTCCGAAGTGCATTTCGGCCTCGACGCGAAGCGCGATCTGCGTCAGCACATCACGCATCTGGTGCGTCAGCCGGACTTCGTGCGGTACCTGAATTCGCACCAGTACGAAGAAATGCTGATCATGCGCGGCATGGGCGAGAAGCGGCAAAACGTGCTCTCCGTGCAGGTGTTCCCTTATGGCGAGAACCGCAAGCTGGTGCTGTCGCAAGACATTACCGAGCTGGAAAGAACGGATGCGATGCGCCGCGATTTCGTGGCCAACGTGTCGCACGAACTGAAAACGCCGCTCACGGTGCTGTCGGGTTTTCTCGAGACGATGCGCGAATTGCCGCTCGCGGAAGCGGAGCGCACGCGCTATCTCGACCTGATGGAGCAGCAGGCGTCGCGCATGCGGCACATCGTCAACGATCTACTGGTGCTTGCCAAACTGGAGGGCGACAACAAGCCGCCGAGCGATCAGATGATCGACATGCGCGCGGTGTTACGCCATTTGCGCGACGACGCGGAAAGCCTGTCGAGCGATCACCACACCATCACCTTCGAAGCCGACGAAAGCCTGACCGTCACGGGCGTCGAAACCGAGATTCTGAGCGCGTTCGGCAATCTCGTGACCAACGCGATCCGCTATACGCCTGACGGCGGCACCATCAAGGTGAGCTGGCTCACGCAGGGCGGTGCGGCGGTCTTCGCGGTGACCGATAGCGGCCTCGGCATTCCGGCCGCGGACATTCCGCGTCTGACCGAGCGCTTTTATCGGGTCGACCGCAGCCGCTCGCGCGATACGGGAGGCACCGGTCTCGGACTCGCGATCGTCAAGCACGTGCTGCAACGGCACGATGCGCAACTCGACGTCAAAAGCGAAGAAGGGCGGGGCAGTACGTTTTCCGTGAGATTTCCGCTGTATCGCACGGCGCGGCGGCAGCCGGCGCATGCATGACAGCTGACGGTCAGAGAAAAAAAAGCCCGCTAAGCAGCGGGCTTTTTTTCTCTGACCGCGCGAGGCGCTTCGTAAGACTTCAGCGCTCGTTGAGGCGAGCACCCCGATTCACGAACAGAACTTCGCGAGCAGGCTCATCTGCGCGTTGCGCGAGGACTTGCCGGGCCGGCGTCGGCGGTAATGGCCGTCGCTTTGCATGAGCCACGCCGATTGATTGTCGCCAAGAAATGCCGAGAGACCTTCGGCGATCACGCGGCGCTTGAGCCGCCGATTGTTGACCGGAAACGCGACTTCGACGCGGCGGAAGAAGTTGCGATCCATCCAGTCCGCGCTCGACAGATACACCTGCTCGCGACCGTCGTCGTAGAAATAATAGATGCGATGGTGCTCGAGGAAGCGCCCGACAATCGAGCGCACCGTGATGTTCTCGGAGAGGCCCGGCACGCCGGGCTGCAGCGAACATACGCCGCGCACGATCAGGTCGATTTTCACGCCAGCCTGCGACGCTTCGTACAACTCCGCAATCACCGTGGGTTCCAGCAGCGCGTTCATCTTCGCGACAATGCGCGCCTTCTTGCCCGCGCGCGCATGGTCGGCTTCGGCGCGGATGGCCTCCACCAGCTTCGGATGCAGCGTGAAGGGCGACTGCCATAACTCGTGCAGCTTCAGTTCGCCGCCAATGCCGGTAAGCTGTTGGAACACGTGATGCACGTCTTCGCAGATTTTCGGATCGGCGGTCATCAGACCGAAGTCGCTATAAAGACGTGCGGTGCGCGGATGATAATTGCCGGTGCCGAGGTGTGCGTAGCGCTTGAGCGTCGTCTTGCCGCCCACCGTTGCGCGTCGCACGATCAGCATCATTTTGGCGTGACACTTGTGGCCCACCACGCCGTACACGACATGCGCGCCGACCGCTTCCAGCTGCGCCGCCCAGTTGATGTTGGTTTCTTCGTCGAAGCGCGCGAGCAGTTCGACCACCACCGTCACTTCCTTGCCGTTGCGCGCGGCCTGCATCAGCGCATCCATGAGCGGCGAGTCGGTGCCCGTGCGGTAGATGGTCTGCTTGATCGCGACCACATTCGGGTCTTTGGCCGCTTGCAGCAGCAGCTCGAGCACCGGCTGAAAGCTCTCGTACGGATGATGCAGCAGCACGTCGCCCTGATCGATCACGTCGAACATGCTGGCGGCGTTAGCAATCGGCGCGGGAATGGCGGGAATGTGCGGCACGAACTTCAGGTCCGGCCGATCCACCATTTCCGGCAACTGCATGAGACGCACGAGATTCACAGGACCGTTCGCGTAGTAGCAGTCCTTATTGCTGAGGCTGCTTTCGTCGAGCAGGCGCCGCACGACATGCGCGGGCGTTTCCGCCGATACTTCGAGCCGCACCGCGTTGCCCAGATGCCGCGCCGGCAGTTCGCCCTGCAACGCGACACGCAGGTTGGTGATTTCGTCTTCGTCGACGAACAGCTCGCTGTTGCGCGTAATGCGGAACTGGTTGCAGCTGCGCACGACGAGATGGGGGAACAGCTCGCCGACAAAGCGTTGCAACAGCGAGCTCAGCAGCACGAAGCCATGCGGATAGCCCGATAGTTCCTGCGGCATGCGCACGAGCCGCGGTAGCGCGCGCGGTGCCTGCACGATGCCCATCATCGCCTGGCGGCCGAAGGCGTCCTTGCCTTCCAGCTCGACGACGAAGTTCAGGCTCTTGTTGAGCACGCGCGGAAACGGATGCGCCGGGTCGAGGCCGATCGGCGTCAACACGGGCAGCAGTTCGTCGAAGAAATAATTGCGCGCCCACTCGGTCTGCGCTTCGCTCCACGCTTCCGTGCCGTGAAAATAGATGCCTTCCGCCTCGAGCGCGGGAAGCACGGTGTCGTGCAGCATGGTGTACTGCCGATGCACGAGCTTTTGCGCACGCTCGACCACGAGGTCGTACACGTGCTGCAGCGACATGCCGTCAGGCGACAGCGCGCCGGGATTGTCGCGCATCTGCTCCTGCAGACCGGCCATGCGGACTTCGAAGAACTCGTCGAGGTTGCTGCTGGTGATGCAGATGAAACGCAGGCGTTCGAGCAAAGGGACGGCGGGGTCGGCAGCCTGCGCCAACACACGCTCGTTGAAACCCAGAATGCCCAGCTCGCGGTTCAATAAGGGGTAGCGGATGGACATCGGCAGCGAGAATGGAATTTCGGATATAGGGGCGGAAAGACGCTCGGAAATTCTCACAATATGATGACATTGTTATGACATTCTCGATGTTATAAATTCTACGCTGTGTTCCTCGCCTGTCGTCAAGATGACGCAGTTCGTATGGGAGCATGGGGCACCCCCATCTCCGCGAGGTGACATCGTGAGCTCCGGTACGCTTAGAATGGCGTCTTTGAACAGCGCGGCCGGTCGCAAGGCGCCGGGAACCTCTGGCGGAGGTTCCGCCTTGCTCGCATCCACCGCTGCCGCGCTCGCGCGCATGGAGTCCGCATACCCGATGGTCAATACCCCACAACTCCTTGCTGCCGTCGATCTCGGTTCGAACAGCTTCCGGCTGATCGTCGGCCGGGTCGAGGAAACCGACGCCGGCAGCCAGATCTATCAGGTCGATGCGTTGCGCGAGCCGGTGCGGCTCGCCGCGGGTCTGTCGCGCGACAAAATGCTCGACCGGGCGTCGCAGGTGCGCGGCTGGGACGCCTTGAAGCGCTTCGGCGAGCGCCTGCGCGACTTTCATCCCGATCACGTGCGCGCGGTTGCGACCAACACGCTGCGCATCGCAAAGAATGCCGGCGAATTCCTCGGTGAAGCGCAAGCGGCGCTCGGCTTTCCGATCGAAGTGATTGCGGGCCGCGAAGAAGCGCGGCTCATCTACGCTGGCGCCGCGCATTCGGTGCCGGCGAGTCCCGGCAAGCGGCTCGTGGTCGACATCGGCGGCGGTTCGACGGAGTTCATCATCGGCTCGCATTACACGCCGATCAAGATGGAGAGCTTGTATATCGGCTGCGTGAGCCATAGCCGGGCATTTTTCCCCGCAGGCAACGTCGACGAATACACGATGCGTCAGGCCGAACTCGCCGCGGGCCGCGAAATCCAGATCATTTCGTCGGAATACAAAAAGACGGGCTGGGAGCAGGCCATCGGTTCGTCGGGCACGGCGCGCGCGCTCGCCGAACTGGTCGAGGCGAACGGCTTTAACGACCCCGGCGTGACGCACGGCATTTCGCGCGGCGGCCTCGAGCGCCTGAAGCGCGCGTTGATCAAGGCGGAAAACGTCAATCGGCTGAAGCTCGTTGCGCTGAAGGCGGACCGTATTCCCGTCCTGGCCGGCGGTCTGTCGATCATGATCGCGGTGTTCGACGAACTGGGCGTCGATTACGTCGATACGACGGACGGCGCGTTGCGCCTTGGCGTGCTCTACGATCTGCTCGGCCGTTCGCAGCATGAAGACATGCGCACGGTGACCGTGGAAGGCTTCATGCGCCGCTACGGCGTGGACCGCCCGCAGGCGGGGCGCATCGGCGAGCTGGCGGTGCGTTTCTACGATCAGTTCGCGGAGCCGGACGAAGAACGCCGCGTCGAAAATCGCATGTTTCTCGGCTGGGCAGCGGCGCTGCACGAAATCGGCTTGTCGATTTCGCACAGCGCGTATCACAAGCATTCGGCGTATATCGCGAGCAACGCGGACATGCCCGGCTTTTCGCGCACCGACCAGGCGCGGCTCGCCTCGCTCGTGCTCGGTCATGCAGGCAAGCTCGGCAAGCTGTCGCAAACGCGCGAGGTCGAGTGGCCGTTGCTGTTCTGTCTGCGGCTCGCGGCATTGTTGTGCCGCCGGCGTGCCGACGTCGGGCTGCCCGGCATTACGGTCGCGCAGGCGAACGGCGGTTATGAGGTGCGTTTGCCCAATGAATGGGTCGCCAATAATCCGCTCACTGACTACAGCCTGATTCAGGAGGCGGCAGAGTGGGAAAAGGTTGGCATTCCGTATCGAGTGGTCTATACGGACGACTGATGCATGACGCCGAGCCTTTCCCGCGCTTGGGCGAAGCAGGCTGAAGATGAAGAAGAGCCCGGTTTTTGCCGGGCTTTTCTGCTTGTTGTATTCATGCACCCGGCGCTGCGCGTGCGCGCCTAGCGCGGCAATGCGTCGCCGAGGAAGTGGCGGGCGTAGCGCGCATTGATGTCCGAAAGACGGAATAGGGTCAGGAAATCGGCCGTATTGAAGTCCGGGTCCCACGCGGGCGCGCCGCAAATCTTCGCGCCGAGACGCAGATATCCCTTGACGAGCGGCGGAGGCGCGACATTGGCGCCCGTTTGCAGTTCGTCCACGGGCAGCGGCGTGTGCGCGAATGCGCGATATTCCGGCGCCGTGAGCGCGCTGTCGCGCAGCGAGCAATAGAGGTTTGCTGCATAGTGGCCGCCGTCGACCATCGCGACGCTTGCGCAGCCGAGCATCGTCTCGTAGCCGTTGTGCTTCATATAGGCCGCAAGGCCGGCCCACAGCGACATGATCACCGAGCCGCTGCGATAGTCGGGATGCACGCACGAGCGGCCCACCTCCACCATCTTCGCGCGCAGATGCGTGAGACGGGAGATGTCGAACTCGCTTTCCGCGTAGAGGCGTCCAATGCGCGCGGCCTGATGCGGCGGCAGCGCGCGGTAGGTGCCGACCACCTTCAGCGTATCGAGGTCGCGCACCAGCAGGTGATCGCAGTATGGATCGAACGAATCGACGTCGAGGCCGGCAGGGCCCGCGAGGCGCGCGCCCATTTCGTCGGCGAACACACGGTAACGCAGACGCTGCGCCTCGCGAAGCTCTTCGTCGGTGCGAGCCCACGTGACTCGCAGCCGGTGTTGCGCGGTAACCGTCTCTTCAGCGCGGGGCAGGCGACGCGACTCGAAGATCGAAGCGAGGGGCAGGGTAGGCGTCGGCAGTTCTCGCATTGGGGCGTCCTGGTCGAAAAAGGGTGAGTCTTTTTTCGCCAATGTAGTAACGCCCGGTGACGCTCGCGTGGCAAAGCTGTGACGATTGGATGACTGGATGTAAGCCAGTCGGTGAACTGCGCAGTGCGCTGCTCGGTTACCCGAGGCAATGTCCCAGGCGTAGTTGAAGGTTGAAGGCGGCGGTTCGCCAGTGGAATCCGAGAGAATCGGGTTTCCAGGACCAACCTCCCGAACAGGGAACCAAGGAGAACCGCC
>NZ_CADIKB010000027.1 GCF_902859825.1 Paraburkholderia phenoliruptrix
TGTTTGACACGCATCGTCGCTGCTTCGGCTGGAGTCCTGTTCTGGGCTCCAGCATCTCCCTTACCTCACCTGCTCCGCGATTTTCTGATTCGCTTAATTAGTTTTCGCGCGCCGCAATACCTCACGACGTGAGCCAATCAGAATCGCCGGGTCCCTCCCCACGCGACATTGGCGGCACAAGCAGCCACGACGCATACGCTGTTACAAAAAATTCCCGCCGACGCGTTTCGTAAGACCTAAATTCCATTGCATTCATGCTGCCGGTTCCCGCCGCCAGCGTTAAGCAAGTCGTAGCCGACGCGCTGGCGGTCTCCAGCGCTCGCGGCCTGCAATGGTCCACGCGGTAGTGAGTTGGCGAGTAAAAGATGCTGAACAAGAAGCGCCGATGCTGTCGTTATGACTCATGCAAACAGGCGCAATCTCCCCACGTCGCTTAGCAACCGCCAGCATGCTATCGGTCTGCCCGTCGCAGGTCGCTTATGGAGGAGGAGTCTTCTATGTCCTGCAACAAGCATGGTCTACTTGTGTTCGGCATTCCGCTCGCCCTCGCCTTGACGGCCAGCGCGTCGGCCTCGGCCGCGCCGGTTCTGGCGTCGGGTCCGAGTCCGTTTGCCAGCTGCAACATCGGCGGGCCGGGCACCGTCTATGTGAATGCGGAGGTCGAGCCGTGGCTGGCCGTGAATCCGGCCAATCCTTCAAACCTGATTGCCGTGTGGCAGCAGGACCGCTGGTCGAACGGCGGCTCACATGGTCTCGTGGCAGCGTCTTCGTTCGACGGCGGCCATACGTGGGCCGAAACGCCCCAGCCTTTTAGCCTTTGCGCGAACGGACTGCCATATGAACGCGCGTCCGACCCGTGGGTCTCGTTTGGACCTGACGGCACCGCCTACTCCGTGTCGATCTCGTTCAACCAGTCGAACAACAATAATGCCGTAGGCGCCGCCGTATCGAACGACGGGGGCCAAACATGGAGCAACCTGAGCATTCTGATTGCGGATAACGAACCGTCGTTGCAATTCTTCAACGACAAGGAGTCGGTCACCGCGAATCCGATCAAGGCAGGCGTCGCTTATGCGGTCTGGGACCGCCTCGAACTGCCGAACGGCAATCCCTACGCGAACCTGCATACCGCGGCTTTCCGCGGACCGTCCCTATTCTCGAAGACCGTGGACGGCGGCCTCACGTGGAGCGCGCCGTCAGTCATCGTGAACGTGCCGTCGCGCCAGCAGACCATCGGCAATCAGATCGTCGTCAACTCGCAGGACGGAACACTGTATGACTTCTTCGACCTGATCAGTCCGCCCTTCTCGAAAGCGGCGGGCAAGGTCGCGTTCATCAAATCGACCGATGACGGCGCCACGTGGACCAAGCCGCAAATCATCTCCGGACTGCAGACCGTCTCCGTCACGGATCCAAACACAGGCGAACCGGTGCGCACGGGAGACATCATTCCCGAGCCGGCAATCGATCCGGCGACCGGCCAGCTCTACGTGGTCTGGCAGGATTCGCGCTTTAATGGCGGCCAGTACGACGAGATTGCGCTGTCTACCTCGACGGACGGCGGCCAGAGCTGGAGCGCCCCCGTGCGCGTCAACACGCCCTCTGGAAGGCCGGCGTTCAATCCGAGCGTGCGTGTCAACGCGGCGGGGACGGTTGCGGTCACCTACTACGACTTCCGCACCCTCCAGGCCGGCAATACGGCCACGTTGCCCACCGACTATTGGCGAACCACCTCGACGGACGGCGGCAAGACTTTCGGCGGAGAGCTGCATCTGGCGGGCTCGTTCGATCTGAAGACCGCGCCGAATGCCGAGGGCTTCTTCGTTGGCGACTATCAGGGATTGGATGCGCGCGGAACGTCATTCGTGCCGCTGTTCGTGCAGACCAACTCGGGTAACACATTAAATCGCACGGACGTGTTCGCTGCACCCTAGTCGTCGAAAATTGCGCCGCCGACGCGGCCTGATTGCCGGGAGGCTTCCGGCGATCAGGCAAGGCACGCTGAATGGCGCTTACAGATAGCTGCAGACGTAGTCGAGCGTTTCGACGACGTCGATATCAAAGCGGCTCTTGCCGGGCACCGAAAACGATTCGCCCGCGCTGTAGGTTGTCCACTCGTCGCTGCCTTCTAGGCGGATGCGGCATTGGCCTGCCTGGACTTCCATCAGCTCCGGCGCGTCCGTGCCGAAATTGAGTGTGCCCGGCAGAATGACGCCGAGCGTCTTGCGCGTGCCGTCGGCGAAGAGCACGGTATGAGAGACGCACTTGCCGTCGAAATACACGTTGGCGCGTTTGATAACGGAAACCTGGTCGAATTGCGTTGCGGCCGTCATGGCGGTGTTCCTGTGAGTCGTCGTGAAGGGATATGTGGCGCCGCGCGGCGGCTGCCTTGCTGTTCGCGGTTTGCGCCGACCGTCCCGGGATGCTTGCGGTCAGGCCCAAGCTCGCCATCATACAGGCGAGCGTGGGCGTGCAACGACCCCGGTGCTAGTGCGGCGCTCAGCCGCCCGGGCGCCAGCGTCCGGAAGCCGGGCACACGATGACGGGCTCGCCATTCAGCAGAACCTGCTCTTCTTGCCGTTGCGATGCGGGTAAGGGCGCAACGTCGAAATCGATCTGAAGCACGCGGGCGACCTCCGTATCGTCGATCGGCAGTTCCCACGTCAGGAATATCTGCACGCAATCCGGGGCCAGCGTGAAGTCGTTCGCATTGAAGCCGCTGCTGTCGCGCCGGATGACGCCATGCGGCTGGCCCGTGTCGAAGATCACGACCGTGCCGCGCGTCAACGGAATGCGCTGGCCCGTCGACGGGAAATGCACGTCAAAGCCCTCGTCCTCGGTAAGGAAGAGGTTGCAGAAGGCCGCGCAGCCATACTGCGCGGCGTCGTGGTGATACCTCGCGCCGCGGCAGGCCATCAACGCGACATCGCTGGAGGCCAGCACATCGGCGAGTCCGAGAGAGCGCGTCCAGTCGGACATCGACTGCACGCAGCGGGTGTAGTCCTCCCAGCGCACGCGCGTTCTGGCGAAAGGCATGGCCTCGACGTCGCCGGCTTCGAGATCCATCCGCGACGATGTTTCTCTCTCCCAGTCGGTGAGCACGTGACGTGGAGGCACGGGTATATCGACGACATGTGACAGCACGACGTCGCTCACGCTTCGACTGCGCAAGGCCTCGCCGGTGCAGAAATAGGAAATCAGCATGGGGTGCGCTTTCAGAGCGTCTGGAACGGGTGCTGCGTTTGCAGCAGTTGCAGCGTTTGCACCGTCCGGAGGACGAACGATCCGCGTATTGTAACGATTGCCAGCAACCGGTTTGACTGCCGCTGCACCCATTCTGGCCGCCGACGGGGGGCCAGCACTCGCGAACCCTGCGGCGCATGCTCGCCAAAGCGGATCAGTGTGTTCGACACGCGCCCGTTGTCGCGCACGCTCTCTGCCCTCTGCGATTTTGAACTGCTCAACCGCAGTTCCGTTCAGTGAGCGTGGTCGCTGCGAATGCGGTCAGCGGCGCGGCACACTCCTTCAGCAATCGTGACGGTGGGCTCGACGCGGCGAGGATCATCGCGTCGGGCGCCTTACCGCCATGGTTTCCCGCGGTGGAAATAGACGGCGCGTGGTACTGGGACGGATCGCTCGCCACGGCAGCGCCGATGCGCCATCTCGTGGCCAATGCACCCGCTGCTACGCGCACGACGATCTTGCGCGCCGACTTGTGGAGCTGTGACGGCCCGCTCGCGGACAATCTCGTCGATGTCGACATCGGAGGAAAAACATCGAGCACGCAAGCCGCGCGGCTCTTTTCAACGACGCGTTGCAAGAATCGCAGAATCTGAAATCGCTACTCGCCTACGCGCTGAGTCGTATCGACAGTTCGCAAAAACAGACGGATCCGCAATTGATCGAAGCGGCTGCGTTCGCGCAACCGAAAAACTTTCGCGTCGTCGGCATCGACTACGAGCGCTCGCAGTGCGAGGCGCACTTCAAGGACAGTCAGTTCGGCAAGACCGCCATCGACGAGCATTGGGCGAATGGGCGCCACGCTGCAGAAACGGCGTTGTCGCAGATCGACACTGCGTAGGCGCCCGGCGCAGACAGGCGGGCAGCCGCGCCGTCGCCGGCCACGCCATAGAAACGTTATGCCTGTGTATCGATCATGCCCGTGGTCTGCCCGGACTGGAGCATCAGTTGCGCCAGCTCCGCGGTGGCCATCTGAAGCGCTGCGGAGATCTGATTGACCTGGGCGGCAGCGCTCGCCGCGGAATCGGACGAGACGCCGTCGGTGCCCAATTGCGACTGCTTCGACGCGCGCGCCATCTGCTCCTCGGCTTGCGCGAGTTGTTGCTGCAACGACCTGATCAGCTGCTTGAGCCTCGTGATGGCGGTGCTTTCTGTTGAGCTACTACTGCCGCCTTGTGCCCCGCCGGCCTGGATTGCCGAACTACTCGCGCCAGTAGAGGACGCGCTCGTGCTCGAAGCGTTGCCGCTCGGGTTGGCGTTGTTGCCGACGGCGTCGGCGGAAGTGCCCACGGCGGCCGATGTTGTTTGCGCGTTGCCGGCGGCGTAATCGCCCGCAAGCGTGTTCTGGATCTGCATGGTCAAGTGATTATCCTGTGCAAGGGATCAGATGGCAAGCCATGCATTGGCTATCGGCAGATTGCGCGCGATCCTTTAGGGCGCGCAGAAAATCCGCCTGATCCGGCCGTCGAGGGGAACGAGCTCTGCTAACCTGCGAACGGAAACCAAGTATCGCCTCTGCGACAAAGAGCAGGCGTCTGGGACGCCTCGCCGCGAAGCAGTCTGAATCCCTATCTTTCACTTGCCGCGCGCTGGAGTTGCCAATTGCTTATTCGCCGACTCACCCCGTCCGATGCGCCGTCCTTCCAGACATTGCGCCTTGCAGGCCTGAAGGAGACGCCAACTTCATTCGCGTCGAGCTACGAGGAGGAAATGCATCGTACTCCTGATGACATAGCAGACCGCTTAGCTGCGAGAGACGACCGCGGCGTTTTCGGCGCATTCGAAGGTACGCGTCTCATTGGAATGGCGGGACTCGGGCGCGAGAATCTTGCGAAGCTGCGCCACAAAGCGTTTGTATGGGGCGTCTACGTCGCGGCCGATAAAAGAGGCCGTGGCGTGAGCAGGATGCTCGTCAGCGAGGTAATCGGTTTTGCCCAGTCAGTGCCGGGCATCACGCAAATCAACTTGAGCGTCAACGCATGCAACCACATTGCCATCCGGCTCTATACGTCGCTCGGCTTCAAACAGTTCGCGCTTGAACCGGCCTCCATGATTGTCGATGGAAAGCCCTACGACGAGATCCATATGTCGTTGCGCTTCGAGCGCGAGGCGGCCCCTACAAGCGACCATACGGCTGCGACAAAGCCTTCGCCGACTTGAGGAGATCTTCCAGCATCGCCGCGCGTTTCTCGGGTTCGGTATCGCGGCTCGTCATGAAGCACAGCGCCGCGACCGGAAGACCCGTGCGGTCGCGAATCGGCGCCGCCATGCACAGCCGGAAAGTATGCGACAGGCCTTCCGTGCAACAGTAACCCTCGTCCGCGGCGCGTTGCACGTCGCGAACGAAATCGTCGAATTCAATACGCCTGCCGTTGTCGAGAACGAAGTCCTCGTCCGGAATCAGGCTGCGGATTTCGTCGGCGCGCAAATGCGCGAGCAGCAAACGACCCGACGCCGTCCACGGAATCGGCACCTTCACGCCGATGTCGGAACTGATGTTGAACGGCCGCGAGCTGTTCTCCGACAACACCACCGTGTACTTGTTGCCTTCGAGCATGCACAACTGCGCGGTTTCGTCATGCGTTCGCACGAGCGCGAGAATGGCCTGATGCGCGCGGCTGATCAGATCGTTGTGAACCGCGTAGTCGGCGCCGTAGTAATGCATCTCACGGCCGAAGAACACGCTTCCGTCGGCGGTGGTTTCGAGCCAGCCTGCTTCCGTCAGCATGGTGACCAGTTCGTAAATGCTGGAACGCGGCGCGCCTGTTGCTTCGATCAACTCGCGCATCGTCATCGGCCGCCGCGCGCTATGCAATTGCTTGAGAATGCCGATGACGCGGTCGACCCCCCTGGCCCTTGTTGATTCCGGTGCAGACATTCATTGAACTCCGTCAGCGATAGGGTTCGCAGTGTAACTGTTGTGTGACGCGAGTCCGGCGTGCGGCGAGCGGTACGCCGTCAACGCTGGTTCAAAGACGGTGCGATTTCCGCCGCGGCCTCAATCAATGATCGAGCACGCGATGCAGAAACTGCCGCGTGCGCTCGTTCTGCGGATTCACGAAGATCTGCTCCGGCGCGCCCTGCTCCGCGATCACGCCTTTATCCATGAACACGACGCGGTCGGCGGTCTTGCGCGCGAAGCCCATTTCGTGTGTGACCACGACCATCGTCATCCCGTCGCGCGCCAGTCCGCGCATCACTTCCGTCACTTCGCCGACGAGCTCCGGGTCGAGCGCCGACGTGGCTTCGTCGAAGAACATGATGCCCGGCTCGACGGCGAGCGCTCTTGCAATGGCCACGCGCTGCTGCTGGCCGCCGGAGAGCTGGCTCGGATAGTGTTCCGCGCGATCGGCGAGACCGACTCTGTCGAGCGCCTCCATGCCTCGCTTGCGCGCGTCGGCAGCGCTCATTTTGCGAGCCTTGATCAACGCGAGCGTCACGTTGCCGAGCGCGGTCTTGTGCGGAAACAGATTGAACTGCTGGAACACCATGCCGACGTGTCCGCGAATTTCCTTCGCACGGCGCGCATCGTGAAGCGGGACGTCGTTGACCCACACCTCGCCGGCGTCGGCGGTTTCGAGGCCGCTCATGATGCGCAGCACCGTGCTCTTGCCGGAGCCCGACGCGCCGATCAGCACGAGCACTTCGCCCGGCCGCACGTCGAGATCGATTTCCTTCAGCACTTGAGTAGCGCCAAATGATTTGCCGACGCGGGTGAGTTTGATGATCGGCTTCGACGTAGTGACAGTGGTCATGACAGCAGGCTCCTTCTTCGGTCATGGTGGCGCACCCACTGCGACAGTGGAAAGCACACGATGAAATAAAGCACGGCAACGAGTCCATAAATTTCGACCGGTTTGCCGACCCGGTCGACAATGGCCTGCCCTCCGTGCATCAATTCCGACATGCCGATCATGCTGACAATCGACGTGTCCTTGATTAGCGACAGGTACTGGCCGATAAGCGGCGGCATCACGATCTTGCCGGTCTGCGGCAGGATCACGGAGAAGAACGTCTGCGTCTTGCTGAGGCCGAGAATCTGCGAGACTTCCCATTGGCCTTTCGGCACCGCCTCGATACCCGAGCGGAACACCTCTGCGATATAGGCGCCCTGATAGACGCTCAAACCGACGACGCCCGCTGCGAACACGTCGATTGCATAGCCGAAGTACGACACGCCGAAGTAGATGAACATCAGCGTGATGAGCACCGGCGTGCCGCGAAAGAGTTCGGTATAAAGCCGCGCCACGGTCGGCGTGCCCCACGGCCCGAACGAACGCAGCACGGCCGCAAGCAGGCCGATCAGTGTTCCGCCGACGATCGCCGCCGCCGACAGCAACAGTGTTGCCAGCAGTCCCTGAAACAGGATCGCAAGGCTCGTCATCAACAATTCGCTCGACATGTTCAATCTCCGGTTTCGGCGCTCAGGTGCGGTCGGCCTGGCGTGCGACAAGGAAGAGCCGCCGCGCGCGTTTTTTCACCTCGAGCGGCGGATGAAACATGCGCGCCCCAATCAGGCCTGCGACCCACGAAAGCACGTTGCTGAGGAACAGATAGGCGATCAGCGTGATGGTGAACGTCTGGATATAGAGCAGCGTGCGCGCGTTGATGACCGTTGCGGTTCCGCTCAATTCAGGCAGCGCAATCGCCGACAACAACGACGTGCCCAGCAGCAACTGGATCAGGTTATTGACGATTGCCGGATAAACCGCACGCGCGGCCTGCGGCAACACGACTTCCATAAAAATCTGCGAGCGCTCCAGACCTAGAATGGACGCTGCCTCGACTTGCCCGCGCGGTACCGACTGGATGCCCGCGCGAAACACCTCGGCCAGATAGGCGCCGACATTCACACCCAACGCAATCACACCCGCTGTATAAGCGTTGAGCGTAATGCCGAGCGACGGCAAGCCGAAGAACACGATAAAAATCTGCACCAGCACCGGCGTATTGCGGATCGCCTCGATATAAACACTCGCGATGCCGCGCAGCAGGCTCACGCGGGACGCACTCGCCAGTGCGGTGAGCAAGCCGAGCAGCATCGCGAGGACGAAGGCCAGCAGCGTCACCTGAAGCGTCAGCCACGACGCGCGAACGAAATCGTTCAGATAACCCGCGAGGGTGATCCATTCATAGCTCATGGTTCCTCCGTCCGTCGCGCATCACGTCGCACACATGCAGTTAGTACTGCGGATTAAGCGGAAAACGCGGCTCGGCACCGAACCACTTTTTGTAAAGCTGCGCGTTCTGCTTCGACGCATTGATGTTGAAGAGGAACAGGTTCAGATAATTGAGCCACACCTGGTCGCCCGCCTTGACGCCGAAGGCGTTGTATTCGAGCGGAACCAGCGCCTCATTCGTGACAGTGAGATCCGGATCGAGCGACGCCTGATACGCGAGGAAGTTGTTGTCCTCGATCATTGCGTCCGCCTGGCCCTGCTTGACTGCGAGGATCGCCGCCTGCGAGCTGTCGAATTCCTGAATCTTCACCTGCATATTCAGCGAACGCACTTCGTCGCCGTTCGTCGAACCCTTGACGGTCGCAATGGTGCGGTTGGCCATGTCGTTAATCGATTTGATACCGCTGCTCTTCTTGACCAGCAGCGCCTCGCTCGCCACCACGTAGGGATTGGTGAACGCAATTTCCTTCGCGCGTTCCAGGTTGCGCGTGAAGTTGCAGAACACCACGTCGACCTTGCTGGTCTGCAGGTTCGGGATGCGGTTCGCGCTCGTCGTATTCACGACTTCGAGCTTGACGCCCATCTGCTTGGCCAGTTCTTTCGCGAGATCGACGTCGTAACCGTCAGGCTGGCCGTCCTTGTTGTAGAAGCCGAACGGCGCGAACGTGAGACAGTCGCCGACTCGCAGCGTGCCGCGCTGCAAGACCTGCTTGAGCGTCGAATCCGTGCCGGCGCTCTGCTCCGGCTGCGCCACCTTGGTACAGCCCACGAGCGCGAGCAACGCCGCCACGGCGAACAAAGAGGCAAATTTTGTGCTTTCCCTGACAAATCTCATTTTCGATCCCGATCTGGTGATGGAGCTTCGTGCGTGGAAGGAACGACGATCAGCACGGTCTGCGCGGCATGCACGGTCTCCCGGACGGAAGCAATCGCGCGGCGGAGCCTGGCTGTCTGATATATCGGACTTGTGTCCGATGTGGCAGATAGCGCCCAGTGTTTCATGGGAAAAAAATGATGGCAATGGGGTATACACCGTCGGAGGCGGTCGGTGAAGCTGACGGTGCGGGACGGCCGGAGACGGCCTGACAGTGCTGGCAGCGCCTCGGTTACTCGCGTGAGCCGAGGCGGGGGTGCCTCACCCGCGCGCGCCACAGAGCGCCGCGGGCGGGGTCACGCTCGGTGACGAGGTGAAGGTGTACTGAAGCGTGAGGCGGACGAAGCTGGCGCTCTGGTGCGACTTGGCGCCGGGCAGGCGACAGGCAGCGCTGCTGCCTGTCCAGTGAAGCATGCGTCGGTTGGCGCATGCGGGCTGGAAGGAACTGCTGATGAAAACGGCGCGCATGTCTTGATGCACGCCCTCGCGGACACGCGCGACCGATCGCATCGGCCGCGCGCAATCCTATCGCCCGGCTTGCTCAGTGGTCGAGCTGCTGAATGCCGGCGAGTCGCCAGGCGTCACCGCCGCGCGCGCTGCGGACCATGTTCCACACTTCCTGGAACGGCTGGGCGGTCGGCGCATCGTCTTCGCGCATCTGGCCGTAGAAGCGCACGCTGACGAATGTTTCATCCGCTGTGCTTTGCACGCCGAGCACTTCGGCCTCCAGTTGCGGCACCTCGGTGCGATTCGGCTGGCTGCCGCGGTCTTCCAGGTCGCGCTTGAGCTGCGCGAACATCTCTGGCGTGGTCAGCTCGAACAGGTCGCCTTGCTCGTTGCGGTCCCAGGCCGTCTGAAGACGCATGAACAGGCTTTTCGCCGACACCACCAGCTCCGCCTGGTCGACCCCGAGCGGCTGCACCGGCGCACTGAATGCGCCCGCCGCGCCCGTCGGATTGGTCGCAGCGCGCTGCGTGCCGAAGAAGTGGCTGTCGGACTGCGCGTGACCCATCTGGTTCATGAACGGCGAGCCGTTGCCCTGTGAGCGGTTGGCGGCACCGTGACCATAAGCCAGATCCGGACGACGCCGATTCGCGATAAAGCGGAACAGCATCACGCCGGCCATGACGACGAGGCCGATCAGCAGCAGGTTCGACAGCATTTGCGCGAGCCCGGCGCCGAGGCCGAGCGACGACAGCAGTGCGGCAATGCCGAAGCCGGCAGCAAGACCGGCGAGCGGGCCGAGCCAGCGGTTGCGCGCGGGTGCGGCGGCCGGCGCCTGCGCGGCCTGCTGTGTCGGCTGAGCTTGTTGGCTGCGCTGCGCGGGCGCGGACGGCGACGCCATCTGCGACTGTCGCCCGATGCTCTGGCTGCCGCCCACGCGCTTCGCTTCGGCGTCGTTGGCCGAGAGCGCACCGAGCGCGAGCACTGCCGCGAGACCGAGTGCCGCCGTACCGCGCGTCAACCTGCTGGCGACACGCCGGAACTGAGTGATGGCTTGGGTATGCATATCAACCTCTCTGGATGAATCAGGGCGCCCGCCGCGCGCGTCATGTTTCGCGCGCGAATTTCTTACGGACGGTAATGTTCTTCGGTCATCGACGCTGCCGCCGGCCTGCCGGCAAATTTCAATGTCCGACCTATGAGCCTTCAATCTAGCCGAACTCTCGACGACGGAAAATTCGTATTTTTATTGATGATCCTTCGTGAAAATCGTAACGTTAATGAATCGACGGAGGACGCGTGAATTTCAAGCATCTCTATTACTTCTGGGTCGCGGCACACGCGGGCGGGATTGTGCGCGCGGGCGAGCAACTGCACGTCACGCCGCAAACGCTGAGCGGTCAAATCAAGCTGCTGGAGGAAGCGCTGGATAAGAAGCTCTTCAAAAAGAGCGGCCGCACGCTTGAACTCACCGATGCCGGGCGGCTCGCGCTCGACTACGCGGACGAGATTTTTTCGCTCGGCTCAGAACTGGAAAGCGCGGTGCGCCGGGAGCAGGAGGTGGGCACGCAATCGCGGTTTCGCGTGGGTATTGCCGACTCGGTCCCGAAGGCGATTGCGTACCGGCTGCTGGAGCCCGCGCTGAGCGCGCCGGTTTCACTGCGCGTGATCTGCCACGAGGGCAAGCTGCACGCGCTGCTCGCACAACTAGCGGTGCATCGCCTCGACCTGATCATCGCGGATGCGCCCATTCCCGCGGACGTCAACATCAAGGCGTTCAATCACCGGCTCGGCCGTTCCACGCTGAGCTGCTTCGGCGCGGCGTCGCTGCTGCAGGGCGTGCGCAAGCGCTTCCCGATGTCGCTCGGGCAGTTGCCGCTGCTCTTGCCGGGCACCGAGTCGGCGGTGCGCCGCAAGCTGGACCACTGGCTCGCGTCGCGCGCCATTTCACCGCGCATCGTCGGCGAATTCGACGACGGTGCGATGGCGCTCGCGTTCGGCCGCGAAGGACGCGGCCTGCTGTTCGCGCCGACCGTGCTCGAAAATCAGCTCCACGCAGAGCACAAACTGACGACCGTCGGCCAGATCAACACGATTGTTGAGGAGTTCTTCGCAATCTCGATCGAACGGCGCATCAGCCATCCGGCTGTGGCGATGATCATCGACGCCGCGCGCAGCGAGCTCTTCAACGCGTAGGCCGTTGTGCTTCGCTTCACAAGCGAAAAAAAGCCACTCGCAAGGAGTGGCTTTCAGATATTTGGTGGGCCTCCCGTGAGTCGAACACGGCACCAACGGATTATGCTAACCAGCTACGGCTTTCGCCGCCCCTTTCGGGTTTGTGGTCTGGACTGTCTCTTGTCTTTACGACCTGCCCGTTCAGTCTCTACACGTTCTCTCGAAGAGAGCTTCGCTCGGGATTGCCACGCCGCATGACAGCAGAGGTTTCCCCGAATTTGAGCAGTTCTACCAGGGGGCAGAGCTAACTTACCCCAAGGCAACCCATTCATGACTCACCATGCCGAGCCGCATGGTTTAGGTGAGTCTTTGCTAAGTCCGCTGCTCTAACCAAGCATGAGCTAGAGGCCCTGAGAACTCGAGATTTTACCGTATCTCGACACGATTAATTCAGGACGATCAACGAAAGGACCTGCGCAGAGCGGACCGCTTCGCCGAATGGCCGCCATACTACACGAAAAAGGGGCCTCCGCAATCGCTTCGCCTGCTTGGCGAAACGGCCGGGAGGCCCCTTTGAATCGCTGCCGGCGTACGCTGCTTCACGTGCCGCCGAAACCGCTCTGGTTACCGCGCCGATTAGTTCCCTTCGAGGAACGACTTCAGCTTGTCCGAGCGGCTCGGATGACGCAGCTTGCGCAGCGCCTTCGCCTCGATCTGGCGGATCCGCTCACGCGTCACGTCAAACTGCTTGCCGACTTCTTCAAGCGTGTGATCGGTGCTCATTTCGATACCGAAGCGCATGCGCAACACCTTCGCTTCGCGCGGCGTCAACGAATCGAGCACGTCCTTCACGACGTCGCGCATGCTGGCGTGCAACGCGGCGTCTGCGGGCGCGACCGTATTCGTGTCTTCGATGAAGTCGCCGAGATGCGAATCGTCGTCGTCGCCGATCGGCGTTTCCATGGAGATCGGCTCCTTCGCGATCTTCATGATCTTGCGGATCTTGTCTTCCGGCATTTCCATCTTCTCGGCGAGCGTTGCCGGATCCGGCTCGAGGCCGGTTTCCTGCAGAATCTGACGCGAGATGCGGTTCATCTTGTTGATCGTTTCGATCATGTGAACCGGAATACGGATGGTGCGCGCCTGGTCCGCGATCGAACGCGTAATGGCCTGGCGGATCCACCATGTTGCATACGTGGAGAACTTGTAGCCGCGACGGTATTCGAACTTGTCCACCGCCTTCATCAGGCCGATGTTGCCTTCCTGAATCAGGTCGAGGAACTGCAAACCGCGGTTCGTGTACTTCTTCGCAATCGAAATCACGAGACGCAGGTTCGCCTCGGTCATTTCGCGCTTGGCCTGACGCGCCTTCAGTTCGCCGGCCGCCATCTGACGGTTGGTTTCCTTCAGGTCCTTCAGCGGCAGCACCACGCGCGCCTGCAAATCCAGCAGACGCTGTTGCTGCTCGCGAATGGCCGGAATGTTCCGCGTGAGGATCGCGCTGTACGAATGACCTTCGGCGACGATCTTGTCGGCCCACTCCAGGTCCGTTTCGCTACCCGGAAAACGCGCGATGAATTCCGCGCGCGGCATCCCGCACTTGTCGACCACCGTATGCAGAATCTGACGCTCGACCTGACGCACCTCGTCCACTTGCGCACGCAGCGTGTCGCACAGACGCTCGACAGTGCGCGCGGTGAAGCGAATGGTCATCAGCTCGTTCTGGATGGTTTCCTGCGCCTTCAGATACGACTTGGACTTGTAGCCTTCCTTCTCGAACGCGCGACGCATCTTGTCGAACCATTCGCTGATCAGGGCGAATTTTTCGAGGGACGCACGCTTGAGCGCTTCCATTTGCGCCGCGTTGGCCGTGGCCTGCGCCGTGCCGTCGTCTTCTTCCTCGTCCTCTTCGTCCTCTTCCTCTTCGTCCTCGTCTTCGCTTTCGATCGCTTCCGCTTCCTGCACGGAGAAGCCGTCGGCGTCTTCCGCGTCGGCGTCGATCAGGCCGTCGACCAGTTCGTCGATGCGGATTTCCTCGTTCGCGACGCGCTCGGCCATGGCCAGAATGTCGGCGATCGTGGTCGGGCACGCGGAGATGGCCATGACCATGTGCTTCAGGCCGTCTTCGATCCGCTTGGCGATTTCGATTTCGCCTTCGCGCGTGAGCAGCTCGACCGTGCCCATTTCGCGCATGTACATGCGCACGGGGTCGGTCGTGCGGCCGAATTCGGAGTCGACGGTGGACAGCGCGACTTCGGCTTCCTCTTCCACTTCGTCGTCGGACGAAGCGGCGGGCGCGTTGTCGTTCAGCAGCAGCGTTTCAGCGTCCGGGGCCTGCTCGTAGACCGCCACGCCCATGTCGTTGAACGTGCTGATAATGCCTTCGATCGCCTCGGTCTCGGTAAAGTTGTCCGGCAGGTGATCGTTGATTTCGGCGTACGTGAGAAAGCCGCGCTCCTTGCCGAGCTTGATGAGCGCGCGGAGTTTCGAACGGCGCTCCTCGAGTTCCTCGACCGTGCCGGGCTGCGACGACGAAAACGCGTCTTTCAGCAGCGCCTTTTCCTTGGCGCGACGGTCGCGTGCCCTGGCCTTTTCCACTTTGCCGGAAGCGGCCACAGGGGTTTCTTCGCTCTGGGTTGCGTCGTCATCGACGGGTACTTCATTCAGCTTTTTCGTCATGGAGTTCGCCGTACCGGCTGTAGTCTCGACTCGCGGCTGGTGGACAACAGCCGGTTGAACCGTGGATACTGGAGTCTCGCGCACTGCCGCATCGTCCTGCGCGACAGCCGCTTCCCTTGCGCTTCTGACACCCGGCCGCCTCTCAACCGGAGGTGGTACGGCTTGCGCCGACTTCTCCACCGCCTTTGCCACTCCTGTTGGCGCCGCTCGCGCGGCCGAAGTGGTCGAGGACTTCTTCCCGGCAGCCGGGGTAACGCTGGCAGCAGACGCTTTCCGGGCGGAAGAAACTAACTTGGCCGAGGTGACCTTTCCGGTCTGCTCCGTGGAGCGTGGGCCTGTTTTGCTCTTTCCGCCTGTCGTCTTTGCCATCGCATCGCCTTTTCGCCTTTGCTAGGAAAACCCTTTGAAAAACAAACCGCTGGAAACCTTTTATTATACCACTCAGGTTTCTGCGCCTCCGTCTACAAGCCGAGCTGGCGCTTCATGTCAGCCCGCTTCCGATTGAGCTCCGCGAGTTCCGCGAACTCCTCCGGCGTATGCCGGGATTGCCGCGAAAGCTGCTCGAGACGATCGCAATAAGCGTCATAACGCATCTTCAGAATCGCCGCTTTCAGTTCCTCTCCGACAATCCTTTCCTGCTCGCGCCGCTCCTCGATGACGGTCGCATCTTCCGGGTCCTTCAGCAACAAATCCCGGACATTTTCATCATAGTCCAGAATTTTGCGAAAGATTTCCTCGAAAGTTGGGGCGTTTGCCCCGTTTCGCAATAGGTCGGAGAGCAACTGGAACTCCGCCGACTCGCCAAGTGCGCGCGCGTGCGTGGTCACTTCCTCGAACAGTTCGCCGTGCCGCGTCACGGTGAGGAGCGCCTGTTCCGCTTCTTCGTCCAGCACGGCGACGGTGCGCGGATACATCACAAGATTGCGCAGCGTCTTTTCCTCGATGCCGGTCACGCTCCGCCGGTCCTTGCGCGCCGGGGCCGAGCGGGCGGCCGCCGCAATGCGCGCATCGACCTCGCAGAGCGCGGCCACCTCGTCGAACGGCACGTCCAGCCGGTCGGCGAACATATGCATGATCTGCGCTCGCAGCGCATTGGCCGGCAGCGCCTGCAAGAGCGGCTTGGCGTCGAACAACGCGCGCGCCTTGCCTTCCGGCTGGTCCAGTTCCTTGCCGGCGAGCACCTCGTTCAGCATGAACTGCGACAGCGGCATGGCGCGCTCGACCTGCTCGGCGAACGCCTCCGTGCCGAATTCGCGCACATAGCTGTCCGGGTCGTGCTCCGCGGGCAGAAACAGGAAGCGGATGGTCCGGTTGTCCGCCGCGTGCGGCAAACAGGCGTCCAACGCGCGCCGCGCGGCGCGCCGGCCGGCCGAGTCGCCGTCGAAACTGAAAATGACCGTGTCGGTCTGGCGCATCAGTTTCTGCACATGGACCGGCGTGCAGGCCGTGCCGAGCGTGGCGACCGCGTTCTGGAACCCCAATTGGGCCAGCGCGACCACGTCCATATAGCCTTCGACGACGAGCACATAGCCCTGTTCCCGAATCGCGAGCCGCGCCTCGAAGAGCCCGTACAGTTCGCTGCCTTTGTTAAATAGCGGCGTTTCCGGCGAATTCAAATATTTCGGCTCGCCGCCGTCCAGCACGCGGCCGCCGAAGCCGATGACCTGTCCCTTTACATTGCGTATCGGGAACATGATCCGCTCGCGAAAGCGGTCGTAGCGTCGGTTCTGGCCCTGCCCGTCCGCTTTTTCGCTGACGATCACAAGACCTGATTCGACCAGCGAGTCGTCCCGATAGTTCGGAAAAGCGGCCTCGAGGTTCTGCCAGCCGTCGGGCGCGTAGCCGAGGCCGAAACGCGCCGCGATCTCGCCCGTCAGACCGCGTTTTTTCAGATACTGAATCGCGCCCGGTGCCTCGCGCAGCTGCTTGCGATAGTAGTCGCAGGCCGTCTGCATCACGTCGGAGAGCGCCGTGGTAACCGCCTTCGAAGCCGCCGGGGAATAGCCGCCGCCTGCGCCGCCTCCATAGCCGGGCGAAGGCTCGTTCGGCACCGTCAGGCCAACTGACTGCGCGAGTTCGTTGACAGCCTCGGGAAATGACGCGCCGACGTGTTCCATCAGGAAGCCGATCGCCGTCCCATGGGCGCCGCAGCCGAAGCAGTGATAGAACTGCTTGGTCGGACTGACCGTGAACGACGGGCTTTTCTCGTTATGGAACGGGCAGAGCCCCATGAAGTTCGCGCCGCCCTTTTTCAACTGCACATACCGGCCCACCACGTCGACGATATCGACGCGGTTGAGCAGGTCCTGCAGGAATGACGGAGGAATCACGGTAAATGACGCTGCCTGAAGGACTCAACGCCGCGCGCCGCCGTCTATGGCGGGCACGCGGACCGGACGGACGAATCGCGCGCTATTTGGCGAGCGCGGCTTTGACCTGCGCGGAAACCGCCGTCATGTCAGCGCGACCGGCGAGTTTCGGCTTCAGCACGCCCATCACCTTGCCCATGTCCTGCGGACCGGCCGCGCCGGTTTGCGCGACGGCGGCCTGTACTTCGGCCAAGACTTCCGCGTCGGACATCTGCTCGGGCATATACGTGGAAAGAATGGCGAGCTCGGCCTTTTCCTTGTCCGCGAGATCCGTGCGGCCCGCGCCTTCGAACTGGCTGATCGAGTCCTTGCGCTGCTTGATCATCTTGTCGACGACGGCGGTCACCGCGGCGTCGTCGAGAGTGACGCGCTCGTCGACTTCACGTTGCTTGATCGCGGCGAGCAAGAGCCGGATCGTGCCAAGACGCTCGGTCTCGCGTGCGCGCATGGCGGCTTTCATATCGTCGTTGATCCGGTCTTTGAGGCTCATCACTCACCTGAATGCGTTGAAAGTTGAGAACCGGCCGCGTCGGCCCACACATCAGCATGCGCATGAACACAAACACCCGCTTGGGACGGCTTCCTCAAGCGGGTTGGCGCAATATGCGTAGTGGATGCGACCCTGCCGGGTGGTCTGAAAAGACCGTGTTTCCGGTGACAGTACCCGTTGTACCGTCACCGGTTGGATGCCGCTACCCGTTGGCCCGGAACGGCGGCAACACCAGAATCAGTAGAACTTCTTGGGCAGCATCTGACTGCGCAGACGCTTGAAATGACGCTTGACCGCGGCTGCCTTCTTGCGCTTGCGTTCAGCTGTAGGCTTTTCGTAAAACTCGCGCGCACGAAGTTCAGTCAGCAAGCCGTTTTTCTCCATGGTGCGCTTGAAACGGCGCATGGCGACTTCAAACGGCTCGTTGTCTTTTACGCGGATGGTCGTCATTTTTCAATAACGGAACTTTGTAAAGGTTCAGGAGTATAGCAGAGCTTTTACACAAAGCCACTGCGCCGTCAAGCCCCACGGGCATACTCGGCGGCGGCCTGGCCGGCCGCCACGCCCGACGCCCAGGCCCACTGAAAATTGTAGCCGCCGAGCCAGCCGGTCACGTCCACCGCCTCGCCGATAAAGTACAGGCCCGGCGCGCGGGCGCTCATCATGGTCGCCGACGAAAGATCGCGCGTGTCCACGCCGCCGCGCGTCACTTCGGCCTTGCGGTAGCCTTCGGTGCCGTTCGGCGTGAGCGTCCAGCGCGACAGCGCCTCGCCGATACGCCGCAGCGACTTGTCCGGCAGATCCGCCACGCGCGCCTCCGCGGGAATCTCGTGGGTCTCGAGCCACACGTGCGCGAGCCGCTGCGGCACCCATTCCGACAACAGATTCGCGATCTGCCGGCGCGTTCCGGTCTTCGCCTCGAGCAGCGCGGCAGCGGCGTCCCGGTTCGGCAGCAAATCGATGTGAATCGGCTCGCCCGGCTGCCAGTAGCTCGAGATCTGCAGCACGCCGGGCCCGGACAGGCCGCGGTGGGTGAGCAGCAGATCTTCTTCGAATTCGGCGCCGGTCTTTTTGTTGCCGGTCGCGATCCGCACCTCCAGCGACACGCCCGAGAGCGCCGAAAACGGCTCCCAGTCGGCGGCGGCAAACGTCAGCGGGACGAGCGCCGGGCGCGTGTCGATCAGCTTGTGGCCGAACTGCTTCGCGAGACGGAACGCGAAATCCGTCGCGCCGATTTTCGGAATCGACAAGCCGCCGGTGGCGACGACGAGCGCCCGCGCCGCAATCGGACCGGCATTCGTGTCGAGCGTGAAGCGGCCTTCCGCGTCCTGCCTCACCTCCTGGACGGACAACGGCGTGCGCCAGGCGACGCGCCCCGCGTCGCACTCGTTCTTCAGCACATTGATGACCGCGTCGCTCGATTCGTTGCAGAACAGCTGCCCTTTGTGCTTCTCATGCCAGGTCACATGATGGCGCTTGAGCAAGGCCATGAAGTCGCGCGGCGTGTAGCGGGCGAGCGCCGAGCGGCAAAAATGCGGATTCGCCGACAAATAATTACCGGGGCCCGCATACAGATTCGTGAAGTTGCAGCGGCCCCCGCCGGAAATGCGGATCTTTTCCGCGAGACGCTGCGAGTGGTCGATCAGCACCACGCGCCGGCCCAATTGTCCGGCCACGGCCGCACACATCATGCCGGCCGCGCCTGCGCCGATCACCGCGATATCGAAAGATTCCATGGGGCCGCATTGTACCTGCGTGTCTGCGAGGGCTTGGCCGCGCTGCTATACTTTCAGGCTTATCTTTTTGCGTTTCCGGGCTGCTCGGCAGAGCCTGCCAAACCCATCTCACATGCTCGTTCTCGGCATCGAAAGCTCCTGCGACGAAACCGGCCTCGCGCTCTACGACACGGAGCGTGGCCTGCTCGCGCACGCGCTGCATTCGCAAATCGCCATGCACCGCGAGTACGGCGGCGTCGTGCCCGAACTGGCCTCGCGCGACCATATCCGGCGCGCGCTGCCCTTGCTCGAAGAAGTGATGCAGCGCGCGGGCGCCGCACGCGCCGACATCGACGCCATTGCCTATACGCAAGGCCCGGGGCTCGCGGGCGCGCTGCTGGTCGGCGCGAGCGTGGCGAATTCGCTCGCCATGGCGTGGGACAAGCCGACCATCGGCATCCATCATCTCGAAGGACACTTGCTGTCGCCGCTGCTCGTCAACGAGCCGCCGCCGTTTCCGTTCGTGGCGCTGCTGGTGTCGGGCGGCCATACGCAGCTCATGCGCGTGACCGACGTGGGCGTGTACGAAACGCTCGGCGAAACGCTCGACGACGCCGCCGGCGAAGCCTTCGACAAAACCGCCAAGCTGCTCGGCCTCGGCTATCCGGGCGGGCCGGAAGTTTCGCGCATGGCGGAGTTCGGCACGCCGGGCGCGGTGGTCCTGCCGCGGCCCATGCTGCATTCCGGCGACCTCGATTTCAGCTTCAGCGGCCTGAAGACCGCCGTGCTCACGCACGCCAAAAAGCTCGGCGGCGCCAACATCTGCGAGCAGGCGAAGGCGGATCTGGCACGCGGTTTCGTCGACGCAGCCGTCGACGTGCTGGCCACCAAGTCGCTGGCCGCGCTCAAGCGCACGAAGCTGAACCGGCTCGTGGTCGCTGGGGGTGTGGGCGCGAACCGGCAATTGCGTGAGGCGCTTTCGGCGGCGGCGCACAAGCGCAACTTCTATGTGCACTACCCGGATCTGTCGCTGTGCACGGACAACGGCGCCATGATCGCGCTGGCCGGCGCATTGCGGCTGCAGCGTTGGCCAGAGCAATCGGGCAAAGACTACGCTTTTACGGTTAAGCCGCGCTGGGATCTGACATCGCTTGCGCGGTAGGCTTCGGATAAAGCTTCGGATAAAGCGTCGGATTACGCGCCACGATCTGACAGCCGAACAAACAAAAGCCGCTCGAAAGAGCGGCTTTTTCATGAGGTCCTTCTGACGTTCGTGATCTGATCCGTCGCTGCAGGGAACCGACTGCGGGCTTCAGACCCCGCGCTTGTCGCGCTCGATCACGGCATAGGCGCTGTGATTGTGGATCGACTCGAAGTTTTCCGCCTCCAGCACATACGCGACGATCCGCTCGTCCGCGTTCAGACGCTGTGCAACGTCGCGCACCAGGTCCTCGACGAATTTCGGATTTTCGTAGGCGCGCTCGGTCACGAACTTCTCATCCGGACGCTTGAGCAGGCCCCACAGTTCGCACGACGCTTCTTCCTCGGCGATACGGATCAGGTCTTCCACCGCGATCTCGCCCGCCAGTTCCGCGTTGATCGTGACGTGCGAGCGCTGGTTGTGCGCGCCGTACTGCGAGATCTTCTTCGAACACGGGCAGAGGCTCGTGACCGGCACCATCACTTTGAGGAACAGGCGCGTCGCGCCATTGCGTGTCTCGCCGCTCAGCGTGACCTCGTAGTCGAGCAGGCTTTGCACGCCCGACACGGGCGCCGTCTTGTTCACGAAGTAGGGGAACGACACTTCGATGCGGCCCGCCTCTGCCTCGAGTTTTTCGAGCATGGCGGCGAGCATCGCGCGGAAGGTGGCCGGTTCGAGCGGCGCCTTGTTTTCTTCGAGCAACGCAACGAAGCGCGACATGTGCGTGCCTTTCTGATCGGCAGGCAAATGCACGTCGAGATTCCACGTGCCGACCGTCGGCTGCACGTCGCCGCTGGATGTACGCACCGTCAGCGGATGGCGCACCGCCTTGACGCCAACCCGCTGAATCGGAATCTGTCGGGTATCAGGCGTGCTTTGCACGTCGGGCATCACAAAGGCGGGATTCATCTGATTCATGTTGTTGTCCTTTCAGGAAGACGCCGGCCCGCTCCCCAGTGGTTCGCTTCACGGGAGTTTCGCTGAAAGAGGAAACTTGCCCCGTTAGACGAACGCCCGATTGACGGCGTTCGCGAAGCGACGGGTTCGGGAGGCGCCAGTTGCCGCGCGAAGCAGAAATCGCAACGGCAAACGCCGGCCCCTGCCGGCGTTCCATGGTGGGCACAGCCCACCGGGTCACTTGTAATTTCCCTCGCCGCCCGCGCCGTTTATCGCGAGCCGCGCCGCGTTGCAGATCGAGGCGCTAACCGGTTGCTTAACGAGGACGCTAAGCAACGTGCTTAAGCGACCCGCTTCACCGACGATTGACCGCCGACCGCACCGCTCGACAGAAAGCGCTCGCGAATCGACTTGGCGATGCCCGCGGCGTCCAGCCCGCATGCGGCGAGCAGCTTGGCCGGATCACCATGGTCGATGAAGCGGTCAGGGAGGCCCAATTGTAGTACGGGCCGCATAACCCCACTCTCGAGCAGGGCTTCGACGCATGCCGAGCCGGCGCCGCCCATCACGCAGCCTTCTTCGACAGTGACAATGGCGTCGTGCGTCTCTGCCAGTTCGCGCACGAGTTCGGCGTCGAGCGGCTTGACGAAACGCATGTTGGCCACCGTGGCGTCGAGCTGTTCGGCCGCGGCGAGCGACGGCGCGACCATCGTGCCGAACGCGAGGATCGCAATGCGCTTGCCCGCAGGCTGCGAGGTTTCGCGGCGCACTTCGCCCTTGCCGACCGGCAGCGCGGCCATTTGCTTGACCGTCGCGACGCCGGTCCCGGCGCCGCGCGGATAGCGAACCGCCGTCGGGCAAGACTGCTGCAGCGCCGTGTACAGCATCTGGCGAGACTCGTTTTCATCCGACGGGACCATCACCATCATGTTCGGGATGCAGCGCATGAACGCGAGGTCGTACGCGCCCGCGTGGGTCGCGCCGTCCGCGCCCACGAGACCCGCACGGTCGATGGCGAACACCACCGGCAGGTTTTGCAGCGCGACGTCGTGAATCAGCTGGTCATAGGCACGTTGCAGGAACGTGGAGTAGATCGCGACGACCGGCTTCATGCCCTCGGCGGCGAGGCCGCCCGCGAACGTAACCGCATGCTGCTCCGCGATGCCGACGTCGAAGTAGCGATCCGGGAAGCGCTTCTCGAACTCGACCATGCCCGAGCCCTCACGCATGGCCGGCGTGATGCCGACTACGCGCGAGTCCAGCTCGGCGGCGTCGCACAGCCATTCGCCGAACACCTGCGTGTAGGTTTTCTTCGACGGCGAGACAGCCGGCTTGATGCCCTCGGCCGGGTTGAACTTGCCCGGGCCGTGGTACAGCACCGGATCGGCCTCGGCAAGCTTGTAGCCTTGGCCCTTCTTCGTCACCACGTGCAGGAATTGCGGACCGCGCAGTTCCTTGATGTTCTGCAGCGTGGGAATGAGCGAATCCAGGTCGTGACCGTCGATCGGCCCGATGTAGTTGAAGCCGAATTCCTCGAACAGCGTAGCCGGCACGATCATGCCCTTCGCGTGCTCTTCGAGCTTGCGGGCCAGATCGAGCATGGGCGGAGCCACGCGCAACACGCGCTCGACGCCCGCGCGCGCGGCCGCGTAGAAGCGGCCCGACATGAGCCGCGCCAGATGGCGGTTGAGCGCGCCGACCGGCGGCGAAATCGACATGTCGTTGTCGTTGAGGATGACGAGCAGCGGCACGTCGTCTTCGACGCCGGCGTTGTTCATGGCCTCGAAAGCCATGCCCGCCGTCATCGCGCCGTCGCCGATCACCGCAATGCCCATGCGGTTGTCGCCCTGCAGCTTGCTCGCGATCGCCATGCCGAGCGCCGCCGAAATCGACGTGCTGGAGTGCGCCGTGCCGAACGTGTCGTATTCCGACTCGTCGCGCTTCGGAAAGCCCGAAATGCCGCCCAACTGACGCAGCGTGCTCATGCGGTCGCGGCGGCCGGTCAGGATCTTGTGCGGATACGTCTGATGGCCGACGTCCCACACGATGCGGTCGTGCGGCGTATCGAAGACGTAATGCAGAGCAATGGTCAACTCGACCGTGCCGAGGTTGGACGAGAGATGGCCGCCCGTCTGCGACACGCTGTCGAGCACAAAAGCGCGCAACTCGTCGGCAAGCGGTTGCAATTGGCGGCGATCGAGGCGGCGCAGGGCGGCCGGGTCGTCGATGGTTTTCAGCAAGTCGTACATCGTCGTTCCATTGTAGGAAAACTTACGCGCCCGCACTTCATACACGCGCCTTGTGGGGACGGCGCGCGGCGGCGGGCTTTCGCGTTCAGCTGACCCGGTTCACCACCAGGTCGGCCAATTCGGCCAGACGCTGCGCACGCGCGCCGAACGGCGCGAGCGCAGCGTGCGCGTCGCTGCGCAACTGTGCGGCGAGCGCACGCGAAGCGTCGAGCCCAATAATCGACACGTAGGTCGGCTTGCCGTCCTTGGCGTCCTTGCCTGCTGTCTTGCCGAGCGTCGCGGAGTCGGTCGTGACGTCGAGAATGTCGTCGACGACCTGAAACGCGAGGCCGACCGCGGCCGAGTAGGCGTCGAGCGAACGCATGGCGTTCGCGTCCGGCGCTTCGCCCGCCAGCGCGCCCATGCGCACCGCGGCACGCAGCAGCGCGCCGGTCTTCATGCGGTGCATGGTTTCGAGTTGCTCGCGCGTGAGGGTGTGGCCGACGCTCGCGAGGTCGATTGCCTGACCGCCGCACATGCCGATGGAACCGCTCGCAAGAGCCAGTTCGCGCACGAGGGCGGCCTGTTGCGCCGGCGCAAGGACGTCCGACGTCAGCGCGACGAACGCCTGCGATTGCAGCGCGTCGCCGACCAGCAGCGCCGTCGCTTCGTCATACTTGACGTGCACCGTGGGCTTGCCGCGACGCAGCGCGTCGTCGTCCATGCAAGGCATGTCGTCGTGCACGAGCGAATACACGTGGATCATTTCGAGCGCTGCGGCGGCCGCGTCGAGGCACTCGGCGCGCGCGCCGGTCAGCTCGCCTGCTGCATGGCACAGCAACGGGCGGACCCGCTTGCCGCCGCCCAGCACCGCGTAGCGCATGGCCTCGTGCAGTTTGGCGGGCTCGATGGTTTCAGCCGGCAAATAATGTTCGAGTGCCGCTTCGACGCGCCCGAGCACCGAGCGCATCCATTGTTCGAATGTCATAGGTCGTCCCCGCTCCCAGTAGCGGCTGTTCCTGCTGTATTCACGGGCAAGGGCTTGAGCGTCTCGCCGTCGAGCACGCGCACCTGCTGCTCCACCTTCTCGAGCTGCTGCTGGCAAAACGCCACGAGAGCCGCGCCGCGCCGATAGGCGGAGAGCGACTCCTCGAGGCTCAGATTGCCGCTTTCCATGCGCGCGACGAGCCCTTCCAGCTCTGCCTGCGCCGCCTCGTAATTGTCGGGCAGCGGCGTGTTGTCGACGCCCTCGCCCGGGGCCGCAGCGGCATCGTTCGACGCGGTCTTCGCCATGAATAGTCGCAAAAATTAAAACAAGTCGGACATTCTACGGCAAAAGCGACAAATGGGATTTGCCAGCCCGCCTTCTGCCCGCTCGGCCGCCTGCGTGCGCCCCGCCAGTCTCGCAGAAAAAAATCGATCGGTCTGTGCCGAAAAAGCCGAACTTTCCCGACATTTTTGACCCAAATCAGTGACTTAACCGCCCCAAGGAAGGGGAAACAGGTATAATCTCGGGCTCCCTAAATCGAATCTTCGATGGTTGGGTTGTTCACTGCTTTCACGTCTTCATCGGGAGTGGGAATGTCCAATCTGAGCAATGCATTGCAGTTGCGGTCTGTTCACAGCCAACTGCCAGTCACGGCTTACTTTGACGAAGCGCTTCTAACGCGCGAAATCGAAACCCTTTTCAAGAAAGGTCCCCGTTACGTCGGGCACGATCTCATGGTGCCGGAGGTGGGGAACTATTTTGCCTTGCCGAGCGAGCGCGAGGGGCGGGTGCTCGTTCGCAACCAGCAATCGCAAGTCGAGCTGCTCTCCAACGTGTGCCGTCACCGCCAGGCCATCATGCTGAACGGCCGCGGCCATGCGGAGAATATCGTCTGCCCGCTGCATCGCTGGACGTACGACCTCAAAGGCGAGCTTCTCGGCGCTCCGCATTTCGCGGACAACCCGTGCCTGAATCTCGGCGCCACCTCGCTGCAGAACTGGCAGGGGCTGCTGTTCGAAGCACAGGGCCGCAACGTCGCACGCGATCTGGCCAATCTCGGCACCCGGCAACATTTCGACTTCTCGGGCTTCATGTTCGACCATGTCGAAGTGCACGAGTGCAACTACAACTGGAAGACCTTCATCGAGGTCTATCTGGAGGACTACCACGTCGCGCCGTTCCATCCGGGCCTCGGCAGTTTCGTCAATTGCGACGACCTCACGTGGGAATTCGGCGACTGGTACAGCGTGCAAACCGTCGGCGTGCACAAGGACCTGGAGCAGCCGGGCAGCCCCACGTACCGCAAATGGCACGACGAGGTGCTGCGTTTTCGCGGCGGCAATCCGCCCGAGTTCGGCGCGATCTGGATGGTGTACTACCCGGGCATCATGATCGAGTGGTATCCGCACGTGCTCGTCGTGTCATGGCTGATTCCGCGCGGTCCGCAGAAAACCACCAACGTCGTGGAGTTCTATTACCCTGAGGAAATTGCGCTTTTCGAGCGCGAGTTCGTCGAAGCCGAGCGCGCCGCCTATATGGAAACGGCTCGCGAAGACGACGAAATCGCCGAGCGCATGGACGCGGGCCGCCGCGCGCTGATGGAACGTGGCGAGTCGCAGGTGGGTCCGTACCAGAGCCCGATGGAAGACGGCATGCAGCACTTCCACGAGTTTCTGCGGCGCGAGCTGGGCACCCTCTGAGGCGCCGCGCTGTCACGCAACTTCATTCGCGTTTGCATCAACATCGAAAGACGGGCTTCGGCCCGTCTTTTTTGTTTAGACTTACAAGGTAGGCCGGCCATCCGGCCGCGTCACGAGGCCGCCGGCAACCGGGCCGCCATCGCCCGCATCGAGGAGACGTCATGCCCCACACTCACTACACCACGTTGATCTCCGCGACGAACCTCGCGGAACGGCTCGCCGATGCGCCGGGCAGCGTGTTCGTCATCGACTGCCGTTTCGATCTGGCCGACCCTGAAGCCGGCGAAAAGGCTTATCTCGCCGGACATCTGCCCGGCGCGCATTATCTGCATCTCGACCGCGACCTGTCGGGGCCGAAGAACGGCACCAACGGGCGTCATCCGTTGCCGGATCGCGCGCGGCTCGTCGAAACACTGGAATCGCGCGGGCTGAAGCAAGCTCAGCAAGTCGTCGCCTATGACGCGCAAGGCGGCATGTACGCCGCGCGCGCCTGGTGGCTGCTGCGCTGGCTCGGCCACGATGCCGTGGCGCTGCTCGACGGCGGGCTGCAGGCGTGGGAAGCCGCGGGCCAGCCGCTCACGCAGGATGTGCCGCCGCAAAACACCGGCGACTTCAAAGCGGGCGCCCCGCTTTCCGTTACCGTGGACGCGCAGATGGTCGAGCGCAATCTCGGCTCGAAAGAGCGCGTGGTCGTCGACGCGCGTGCCGCCGACCGCTACCGCGGCGAGAACGAGACGCTGGATCGCGTCGGCGGCCATATTCCGGGCGCGCTCAATCGCTTCTTCAAGGACAACCTCACTGCCGACGGCCGCTTCAAGCCGGCCCATACGCTGCGCGACGAGTTCCATGCGCTGCTCGGCGACACGGCACCGGAACATGTCGTTCTGCAATGCGGCTCAGGCGTGACGGCGTGCGTCAACGCGCTCGCCATGGAAGTGGCCGGGCTGCACGGCGCGGCGCTCTATGCGGGCTCTTGGAGCGAGTGGAGTTCGGATCCTAAGCGGCCCGTCGCGACTGGACCGAATCCGTAAAGCGTCGGACAGGTTCGCAAAAGAGAGAAGGCCGTTACCGCCGACAGGCGGCAACGGCCTTTTTTCTCGCAGCGAGCAAGGCAAGTGAAGCGAGCGCAGCGCCCGCGAGCGGCTCACACGAGCGTCAAGCCACCCCGTGCTGCCTGAACCAGGCGAGCGCCCGGCGCCAGCCGTCCTCGGCATCGGCCTTTTTGTAGCTCGGCCGGTAGTCCGCAAAGAACGCGTGGCCCGCGTCGTCGTACACGACGAATTGCGAAGCGCGCGCGACCTGCGGCCCTTGGGCAATGGCCTGCTTCATCTGTTCGAGCGATGCCTGCGGAATACTCTGGTCCTGCAAGCCGTAAAGACCGAGCACCGGCGCATGAAGGTCGGCCACGCGGTCGAGCGGACTGGCCGGGTTGGTGGCCGTGCGCTCGCCAACCACGCGCCCATACCATGCAACCGCCGCCTTCAACTGCGGATTGTGCTCCGCGTACAGCCATGCAATGCGGCCGCCCCAGCAAAATCCGGTCACGCCGAGCCGATCAAGGTCGCCGCCGTGCTCGCCGGCCCACGCCGCCGTGGCGTCGAGATCGGCCAGCGCCTGATCGTCCGGCACCTTGTTCAGAATCTGCTGGCTGATTTGCTGGATGGTGGGAAGCGCCATCGGATCCCCCTCGCGCACAAACAGGTTCGGCGCGATGGCGAGATAGCCGAGCTTGGCAAAGCGCCGGCAGACGTCGGCGATATGCTCGTGCACGCCGAACGCCTCATGAATCACGAGAATCACCGGCAAACGCGTCTTGCCCTTGGGCTGTGCGCGGTAGGCCGGCACCAGCGTGCCGCCCGAGTGCACGGCGATCTCGCCGGCTTCGAGGCCTTCGCTGTCGGTATGAATGGTTTGCGCCGACACCGGCATCACGGCGGCCGCAAAACCGGTGCCGAGCGCGGCCTTGATGAAGGTTCGTCGATCGAAGGGAACGTGCGGGACCAGGCTGTCGACATCGGGGTTCAGCATGCACGCGCTCCTCATTAGATGTGGAGGCAACAGGATACGCCTCGGGCGTCTCCTGTTGCAGATGCGGCCGGCAAGGCCGCAGCGCCGTCAGTGCAGCTTCACGCGCGGCAAGGTGGTGCGCCGCAGCCAGTGCGCGAACGTGTCGAGCACCATGCGCGCATAGCCGTGCAGCGCGGCGATATGCAGGCGGTACAGCGACATGTACATGAAGCGCGCAAAGAGCCCTTCAATCAGCATATTGCCGCCGATCACCCCGCCCATGAGATTGCCGACCGCGCTGAAATGGCCGAGCGACACGAGCGAGCCGAAGTCGCGATACGTGAATTCCGGCAGCGGCCGGTTGTCGAGCCGGGCCGCCAGCGCCTTCAGCAGAAAGCTCGCCTGCTGGTGCGCGGCCTGGGCGCGCGGCGGCACGTTCTTCTCGTTGCCAGGCCACGGGCATGCCGCGCAGTCGCCGAGCGCGAACACGTTGTCGTCGATTTCGGTTTGCAGCGTGCGGCGCACGTTGAGCTGGCCGAGACGGTTGACCGGCAGGCCGTCGAGCTGGCTCAGGATAGCCGGCGCCCTGATGCCCGCCGCCCATACCGTCAGATCGGCGCGCACGGTCTTGCCGCTCGCGGTGCGGATAATGCCGGGCGCGACTTCGGCGACCGTCTCGCTCGTCATCAGCTTCACGCCGAGCTTGGTGAGCAGCTCGGCCGTCGCCGTGGAAACGCGTTCCTGCAAAGCCGGCAAAATGCGCGGCCCCGCCTCGATCAGCACGATGCCCACGTCGTGCCGCGGATCGAGCTTGTGCAAACCATAGGCGGACAACACCTGCGCGGTGTTGCGCAATTCCGCGGAAAGCTCGACGCCCGTCGCGCCGCCGCCGACAATCGCCACCTGAATGCGCGGCTCCGACGAAGGCGACGTGCCCGGCCCCGATTCGACCGGCTCATGCGCCTGGTGCTCGGCCCGCATGCAAGCCGCGATCAGGCGCTTGCGAAAGCGCTCGGCCTGGCTGACGGTGTCGAGTGCCAAAGAGAATTCGGGCGCGCCCTTCACGCCGAAGAATGCCGTGGTGCTGCCGATCGCGATCACCAGCGTGTCGTACTCCAGCTGCCGCTCGGGCAGCAGTTCGGCGCCGTCGTCGTCGAGAACCGGGCCGAGCGTGAGGCGCCGGCTTGCACGGTCCAGACCCGTCAGCTCGCCCTGCTGAAACTCGAAGCCGTGCCAGCGCGCTTGCGCCGCGTATTCGAGTTCCTGCGTGAACGGGTCCATGCTGCCGGCCGCCACTTCATGCAGCAGGGGCTTCCAGATATGAGTCGGATTGCGGTCGACGAGCGTAACTTGCGCCCGCGTCGCGCCCCGGCTCTTGTGACCGTAGCGATCGCCCAGCCGGGTTGCCAGCTCCAGTCCCCCCGCGCCTCCGCCGACGACGATAAAACGATGCATTGAACTCTCCGTATTTGCCGATGGGTTGTGCGTCGTAAGCACGCGCGAGCGCGTGTGTTTTACCGATTGTCCGCGAGCAGCACGCTTTGTCACAAGCTGTGAAAACGCATGTGTGACATGCACACGACGTTATCGCGCGCCGTCACACGGCCGTCAATGCGCTTCTTCCCAGTTGAGCCCCGCGCCGACTTCCGCGACGAGCGGCACTTTCAGCGCGGCCACGCCGCACATGAGCTCGGGCAGACGCTTGCGGACCTCGGGCAGTTCTTCGTCGGGGACTTCGAGAATCAGTTCGTCGTGCACCTGCATGATCATGCGCGTGCCGATGTTCGATTCTTCGATCCACTTCTGCACCGCGATCATGGAGAGTTTGATCAGGTCGGCGGCCGTGCCCTGCATCGGCGCGTTAATGGCCGCGCGCTCCGCGGCCTGGCGGCGCGGACCATTGCCGCCGTTGATTTCCGGCAGCCACAGGCGGCGGCCGAACACGGTTTCCACATAACCCTTGGCTTTCGCGCTCAGACGCGTCTCGTCCATATAACGAGCGACGCCGGGGTAACGCGCGAAATAGCGGTCGATGTACAGCTTCGCGGCATCGCGCGTAATGCCCAGGTTCGACGCAAGGCCGAACGAGCTCATGCCGTAAATCAGGCCGAAGTTGATGACCTTGGCCACACGCCGCTGATCGTTCGACACTTCCAGCGGCGTCACGCTGAAAATTTCCGCGGCGGTCGCGCGGTGAATGTCTTCGCCCTGCGAGAAGGCGCGCAGCAACGATTCGTCGCCCGAAATATGCGCCATGATGCGCAGCTCGATTTGCGAGTAATCCGCGGAGACGAGCTTGTGGCCCGGCGGCGCGATAAAGGCCTCGCGAATGCGGCGGCCTTCGCCGGTGCGCACCGGAATGTTCTGCAGGTTAGGATCATTCGACGCGAGACGCCCCGTCACCGCGACGGCCTGCGCATAGTTCGTATGCACGCGACCCGTGCTTGCATTGACCATGCGCGGCAGTTTGTCGGTGTAGGTGGACTTCAGCTTCGACAAGCCGCGATGTTCCAGCAGGATTTTGGGCAGCGGATAATCTTCGGCGAGTTTTTGCAGCACTTCTTCGTCGGTGGAAGGTGCACCGCTCGGCGTCTTCTTGACGACCGGCAACTCCAGCCGCTCGAAAAAAATCTGGCCGATCTGCTTGGGCGAACCGAGGTTGAACTCGCCGCCCGCCAGCACATACGCCTCGCTTTCCAGCTCGATCAGGCGCGCGGCGATTTCGCTACTCTGCAGACGCAGTTTTTCCGCGTCTATCAGCACGCCCGTGCGCTCCATCTTGCGCAACACGCGCGACGTGGGCACTTCAATGTCGCGGTACACATGCTCGAGCGTATTCTCCGCGGCGAGCTGCGGGTACAGCGTTTGATGCAGACGCAACGTGATGTCGGCGTCTTCCGCCGCGTATTCGGCGGCTTTGTCGAGCGCGACTTCGTCGAAGCCGATTTGCTGCGCGCCCTTGCCCGCAACGTCTTCGTACTTGATCGTCTTCACGCCGAGATGGCGCAACGCGAGGTTGTCCATGTCGTGCGGGCGGTGCGATTCCAGCACGTACGATTGCAGCAGCGTGTCGTGCTCGATGCCGCGCATTTCAATGCCGTAGTTGGCGAGCACCTGTTCGTCGTACTTCACGTGCTGACCGACCTTCTTGTGCTTCGCGCTTTCGAGCCACGGCTTGAGCTTCGCGAGCACTTCGTCGCGCGGCAGTTGCACCGGCGCGTCCGGGCCGCGATGCGCAACCGGCACATACGCGGCATGCCCCGCTTCGACCGCGAACGACAAGCCCACGATCTGCGCGGTCATCGGATCGAGCGACGTAGTCTCGGTGTCGAACGAAGTCAGCTCTGCCGCTTCGACTCTTTGCAGCCACGCGTCGAATTGGTCCCAAGTCTGCACGGTTTCATAGTGACGTTCGTGGTCGACGGTGAGCGCGGGCGGCACATCGGTTTCCGGCCCTTCCACCGCGTCGGCAATTTCGACCTCGCGCAGCCAGGTCTTGAAGCCGTGGCGCGTGAACACGTCGCGCAGTTCCTCCCGCGACTCGGGGCGGCTTTGCAAGTTTTCCTCGATGGACGCGATGTGATCGGTCAGATCGCAATGGCGCTCGACGGTGACGAGTTTGCGCGCCATCGGCAGGAAATCCAGCGCGCGTCGCAGATTGTCTCCTACCGCACCTTTGATCTCGCCGGCATGTGCGACGATGCCATCCAGCGACTCGTATTGCGTAAGCCATTTCAGCGCGGTTTTCGGCCCGCATTTCTCGACGCCCGGCACGTTGTCGACGGTATCGCCGATTAGCGACAGGTAGTCGACAATGCGCTCCGGCGGCACGCCAAACTTCGCAAGCACGCCGGCGCGGTCGAGTTTTTCGTTGGTCATCGTATTGATGAGGGTGACATGATCCGACACGAGCTGCGCCAGATCCTTGTCCCCAGTCGACACGATCACGTTCATCCCGCGCTTTTCCGCCTCGGTGCTGAGCGTGCCGATCACGTCGTCGGCTTCCACGCCGTCGATCATCAGGAGCGGCCAGCCGAGCGCGCGCACGGCCACATGGATCGGCTCGATCTGCCGCGAGAGATCGTCGGGCATGGAAGGACGATTCGCCTTGTAGTCGGGATACCAGTCGTCGCGAAACGTTTTGCCCTTGGCGTCGAACACGCACGCGCTATACTCTGCTGTGACTTCCTTGCGCATGCGCCGCAGCATGTTGATCATCCCGTAGAGCGCACCCGTGGGGCCACCGTCGGGCCCGCGCAGATCAGGCATCGCATGGTAGGCCCGGTACAGATAACTCGAACCGTCGACCAATAGCAGGGTCTTACCTTCAAGGCTTCGTTCTTCAGGCATTATGACTAAGAGAAAAGTGATTCCGAGTCTGCGTTCACTCGCAGATCAAGAGCGCGCAACGGCAAAAAAAGCCCGCGCATCGTGGCAGATGTTCACGATTATGGCAGAGTTTATCGAGGCGACCGAGTACCTCTCGGAGATTCGCCCGGCTGTCAGCATCTACGGTTCAGCACGCCTGAAACCGAACTCGCCGTACTACAAACTGGCCACGCAGATTGCGCGCAAACTTTCGGATGCGGGCTTCGCCGTGATCTCCGGCGGCGGCCCCGGCATCATGGAAGCCGCGAATAAAGGCGCGCATGCGGGCAAGGCGCCCTCGGTCGGGCTGAATATCGAATTGCCGCATGAGCAGTCCGGCAATCAGTGGCAGGACATCTCGCTGCGTTTCCGCCACTTCTTCACGCGCAAGGTCACGTTCGTCAAGAACTCCGACGCGGTCATCGTCATGCCCGGCGGTTTCGGTACGCTCGACGAACTGGCCGAAGTGCTCACGCTCATTCAAACCAAGAAGTCGCGCCACGTGCCCATCATTCTGGTGGGCGCCGAGTTCTGGGAAGGTCTGCTCGCGTGGTTCAAGAATTCGCTCACGCCAATGGGCCTCATCAATCCGACCGACATCGACCTCATGCAGGTGATCGACGATCCGGATCAAGTGCTCGAAGCGGTGCTGAAGTTCTACGAGGATCGCGAAGGCGCCGAGCCGCAGCCGACCAAGTCCGAAGAAGACCGGATGTTCTATCTGTAATGTGTGGGTCTAGCGTGACTTGTCCGCGCTCACGCGCGTAACTGGACGCCGAACGGGCAGCCTGTGTGCTGCCCGTTTTTGTTTCAGGTCTGCGGCGAAGCGTGAGCATGCGCCTCGGCTTGCGTTTCAGTGCCCTCGCCCTGATCGCCTTGCGCTTGCAACCATTCGCAGAATTGCGCGACGAGCGGCGCATTCGCGACCTCGCGCCGCGCGACCCACCAATAGCCGCGCGCGTCCAGGCGTGGTCCGGCAAGCGGCATGACGAGGCGGCCCGACGCGAGCTCATCCGCCAATAGAGGCAAGGGGCCGAGCGCGACGCCAAGTCCATCCACCGCGGCCTGCAACGCCAGATAAAAGTGATCGAACGACTGCTTCTTGCGGCATTTCGCCGTGACGCCCGCCGCCGCTAACCAGTTGCCCCACGCATCGGGCCGTGTGTCCGAATGCAGCAAGACGTGCCGCGCGAGATCGTCGGCGGTGCGGATCGGCGAGCGCTGCAGCAGCGCAGGACTGCACACGGGCACCTCGGTTTCGCCGAGAAAATGGCCGCTCACGCAGTTCGGCCAGTGCGCGGGACCGCGCCGCACGGCGACGTCGAAACTGTCCAGTCTTTCCACGGGCGCATTCGACGTTGCAAACCTCAGCTCGACGTTCGGCACCTTGCGCTGAAACTGATGCAGGCGCGGCAGCAGCCACTTCATTGCGAAGGTGGGCAGCGCATTCACGCGCAGCACATGCACGACGCCGGTGTCGCGCAGTTGGTCCGTGGCGTGCGCGATGCTGTCGAACGCGGCCTGAACCGTGGAGAGATAGCGGCGGCCGTCGCCCGTCAACCGGACACGCTTGCCGTGACGCTGGAACACCTGCACGCCGAGCCACGCCTCAAACGCTGCAACCTGCCGGCTGATTGCACCGTGAGTCACATGCAGCTCGTTGGCGGCGGCGCTGAAGCTTTCATGACGCGCCGCGGCTTCAAAGGCACGCAGCGCGGGAAACGGAGGAAGATTGCGAGCCATGCTTGTGATTGTAGATCACAAAGCCGCGCCCAAAAATCGTTTTGTCGCGCGGCGGTTCGGCGCTAATCTTCCGAGCTTGAACGGAAGCGAAGCAATATGGACCACAACCTCACCTCACTCGATGCCGCAGAGGCACGCAAGCCCACACTGCGGGAGATTTTCGGCGGTTTTCTCGGCCTCGGGCTCATCTCATTCGGCGGCGCGCTGCCGCTTGCGCGCCGCGCGCTCGTCGAACAGCGCCGCTGGCTAAGCGCCGAAGACTTCACCGATCTGCTCGGCCTTTGCCAATTCCTGCCGGGCGGCAATGTGATCAATCTGTCGGTGGCCGTGGGCATGCGCTTTCGCGGCATCCCGGGCGCGCTCGCCGGCATACTCGGACTGATTGCGGGGCCGTCGCTCGTGGTAATCGGTCTTGGCGTGCTGTACGAGCACACGCAAGACGATCCGCACGTGCGCCATCTGTTCGCGGGTCTCGCGGCCGCGGCGGCGGGCCTGCTCATTTCGATGGCCGTAAAAATTCTGCTGCCGTTGCGGCATAAACCGATGGCCGCGCTGATCGCCGCGCTCGGCTTCATCGCGATTGCCATCCTGCGGCTGCCGCTTTTGCCCACCATGCTGGTGTTGACGCCGCTTAGCATCTACGTTGCATCGAGGAATGCGCAATGAACGACACACTCGTTTCGCTCGCCATCATTTTTAGCCAGCTTTCGCTACTCGCATTCGGCGGCGGCAACACCATTCTTCCGGAGATGCAGCGGCAAGTAGTCGAGGTGCATCACTGGATGCCGGCCAGCGAATTCAGCGCGCTATTCGCGCTCGCGCAAGCCGCGCCCGGCCCGAACCTGATGATCGTGACGCTGATTGGATGGCATGTGGCCGGTTGGCCGGGCATGCTCGTCACGTCGATCGCGAAGTTCGGACCGTCTTCGATTGTGACGATTCTCGCGCTGCACGCGTGGGACCGCTTCAAGGACCGGCCGTGGCGGCGCTACGCGCAATGGGGACTGGTGCCGGTAACGGCCGGCATCGTCGCGGCGAGCGCGGCGCTGATCGCGCAAGCGTCGGATTCGACCGCGATTGCATGGGCGATTACCGCGGTCACAGCAGCGATCGCGCTGAAGACGCGCGTTCATCCGCTGTGGCTGCTGGCGGCGGGTAGCTTGATCGGGCTGACGGGTTTTGGACAGTAAGCGGGGAGCGCAGCGCCCGCACCGCGCGCTCGCCAAAGCCGGCTTACTGAAACGCCACTTCCGCGAAACTGCGCAGCTTGCGGCTATGCAAACGATGCAGTCCGTTCTCGCGCAACAGCTCCATCGCTTTCACGCCGATCTGCAGATGCTGGTCGACCTGCGCGCGATAAAACTGGTCGGCCATGCCGGGCAGCTTCAGTTCGCCGTGCAGCGGCTTGTCGGACACGCATAGCAAAGTGCCGTAAGGCACGCGGAAGCGGAATCCATTCGCGGCAATGGTCGCGCTTTCCATGTCGAGCGCAATCGCGCGGCTTTGCGACAGCCGCTGCACCGGCTCGCGATGATCGCGCAGTTCCCAGTTGCGATTGTCGACACTCGCGACGGTGCCCGTGCGCATCACGCGTTTCAGCTCCACGCCGTCGAGCTGCGTGACCTGCGCGACCGCGCGTTCCAGCGCGACCTGCACTTCGGCGAGCGCCGGAATCGGCACCCACAGCGGCAAGTCGGCGTCGAGCACGTGGTCCTCGCGCACATAACCGTGCGCGAGCACATAGTCGCCGAGGCGCTGCGTGTTGCGCAGACCCGCGCAGTGCCCGAGCATGATCCACGCATGCGGACGCAGCACGGCAATGTGATCGGTGATGGTCTTCGCATTCGACGGCCCCACGCCGATGTTGATCATCGTGATGCCGCTGCCGTCCGCGCGCTTCAGGTGATACGCGGGCATTTGCGGCAGACGCGGCGGCGCGGTGCCTTCCTGCGCCTGCTCGCCGAGATTCTCGTTGTACGTGACGACGTCGCCCGGCTCGACGAACGACGTGTATTCGCTGCGATAGGCGCGCAGTTCCTCGTCGTCGGTATGGGCCATCATCGTGCGGCCGAGCTTGACGAATTCGTCGATATAGAACTGGTAGTTCGTGTACAGCACGTAGTTCTGGCAATGCGTGGGCGAGGTTGCCGTGTAGTGCTTCAGCCGATGCAGCGAGAAGTCCACGCGCGCCGCCGTGAACAACGCAAGCGGATGCGGCTCGCCGGGCAGCGGCTCATACGTGCCGTTCACAATGCGGTCGTCGAGCAACGCGAGGTCCGGCGTGTCGAACACGTCGCGCATGAGGAAAAGGCGCTCGCGATCCAGATCGCCCTCGAGGTGAATGCCCTCGGCAAACGCAAAATGGATCGGAATGGGTTGCGTCGAAACGCCGACTTCTATCTTCACATGATGGTTCTTGGCCAGCAGCCGCAGTTGCTCGCGATAGTAGTTGCCGAACAGATCGGGCCGCGTGACCGTGGTCTCGAATACGCCGGGCCCCGCGACGAAACCATACGAGCGGCGCGAGTCGATATGTGTGTTCACTTCGGTGCACACGCGCACGAATGGGTAGCATGCGCGCACCCGGCGCTCGAACAGTTCGTTGCGGCGATAGCGCGCGAAGGCGTCGCGCAGGAAAGAGGTGTTCGCTTCGTAAATCGCCGACAGGCGGGTGACAGCTTCGGCAGCATCGTCGAAGGATTCGGTCGGGAAACTGTTGGCGGGAGTTTGCACCGCGCGTTGATTGGTATCGTTGTTCATCTTCGTTCGCCTCTATTGATGAGATGACATTACCACGGAACCCGAGTTCGCCAAATGACCGCGCCGCCCGCGCGGCACGCGCTGCCGCGGGCGCCCGGAAGATGGCGGACGCTTCGCGCGAAAGCGGCGCAAAATAAGGCATCGCGCCCGTGGCAGAGGCTGGATTTGCTAGAATCGGGGCACCATTCCGGAGAATCACCATGAAGCCGCTCCTTCCCGTCGCCGTTGCACTGGCCGTGGCCTTTGGCAACGTCGCGATGGCTGCACAGCCCGTCGACGACACGCCGCCTCCGGGCGCACCGCAGTCCGCCAACGAACGCGCCGGCCTGCCCGATCTGGACAAGATCAACCGGCCGGCCGCCGAGGTCAGCTCGAAGGTCGAAATCAACGTCCCGCGCACGCCGAGCTTTTACGAGCGCAGCGCGAACGGCACTGAAATCACCGAATACCGCGACAAAGGCAAGCCCGTCGAAATCAACGTGCACTCGAACCTCGGCACGCGCTATCACATGAGCGCGCCGCTCGACACGTCGCCCGCCGTGCGCGACAACGGTCGTGCGAGCACGCGTTTGCCGTCGGTGAACCTGACTTATTGACCGATGCAGGGCGGGGCGCCGGCCTCGCCCGCCTCGTTGTTTTCGTCGAGCATCCGCGGCTGGCGTGCCGCGGCTTAGCCGTAACCGCTTCAAGACCGCTGTTGCCGTGAATCCCGCTGCCGTTTGCGGACCCGCCCTTCGCGCGTTCGCCGCTGCCTTGACCACCGCACGCATTCCGCTGGCCGACTCGCGCCAGCCCGACCAACCTGATCCGACGTTTTCCGCATGGCTGTCTTCACCGCTGTCACCGAATCCCAACTTGCAGACTGGATGCGCCATTACGATCTCGGCGAGGTCGTCGAATTTCGCGGCATTTCATCCGGCATCGAAAACAGCAATTTTTTTCTGACGACGACGCGCGGCGAATACGTCCTCACCATCTTCGAAAAGCTCACAGCCGAGCAACTGCCGTTCTATCTGGACCTGATGCGGCATCTGGCCGCTCACCGCGTGCCGGTGCCTGACCCGATGCCACGCGAGGACGGTTCTCTCTTCGGCATGCTGCTCGGCAAGCCCGCGGCGATCGTGACGAAACTCGAAGGCGCGCCGGAACTCGCGCCGGGCGTCGAGCACTGCATCGAGGTCGGGCAGATGCTGGCTCGCATGCATCTGGCCGGGCGCGATTACACCGGCTATCAGCCGAATCTGCGCAGCCTGCCGTGGTGGCAGGAAACGGTGCCGACCATCCTGCCGTTTCTCGAAGGCGAGCAGCGTGAGCTGCTGTCCTCCGAACTCGCGTATCAGGAGGCGTTCTTTGCCTCCGCCGATTACGCCGCGCTGCCCGAAGGCCCCTGCCACGCCGACCTGTTCCGCGACAACGCGATGTTCGCGCACGCCGCGCCCGAGACCGGCCACGAAGTGCGGCTCGGCGGCTTCTTCGACTTTTACTTCGCCGGCTGCGACAAGTGGCTGTTCGACGTCGCAGTGACCGTCAACGACTGGTGCGTGGATCTCGCCACGGGCAAGCTCGATGAAGCGCGCACCGAAGCGATGTTGCGCGCGTACCAGACCGTGCGGCCCTTCACCGCCGAGGAAAACCGCCATTGGGGCGACATGCTGCGGGCAGGCGCATACCGTTTCTGGGTCTCGCGCCTGTATGATTTTTATTTGCCGCGCGCGGCCGAGCTGCTCAAACCGCACGACCCCGGCCACTTCGAACGCATTCTGCGCGAACGCCTGTCCGGCGTCGCACTTCCTGGCATTCATACCTCATGCAACTGATCGAAGTCCCCGCGAAAGCCGGCTATGTATGGTTCCGGCAAGGCATCTGGCTGTTTCGCAAGAATCCGCTCGCGTTTCTGACGCTCTTCTTCACCTACCTGCTGGTGATGACGCTCGTCGCGCAAATTCCGCTGATCGGCAGCGTGTTGCCGCTCGCGTTCATTCCCGGCGTGGCGGTCGGTTTCATGGCGGCATGCCGCAATACCATCGCCGGCAAGCCGGTGTTCCCGACCATTCTCGTGGACGGCTTCCGCTCCTACGGCCCGGTGGTGGCGCGCCGGCTGATCGTGCTCGGCGTGTTCTATGTGATCGCGATGGCGCTGGTGCTGGCGGGCTCCGCGCTCGCCGACGGCGGCATGCTGCTCAGGGTGATGCTCGGCGCGGGCGGGGCCCTCGACCCCGAGGCGCTGGCCAACAGCAACATGCCGCTTGCCGTGGTCACGGCCTTCGCGTTCTACGTTCCGGTGGCCATGCTTTTCTGGTTCTCGCCGATTCTCGCGGCGTGGCATGACGTGCCGCCCATCAAGGCCATGTTCTTCAGCCTCGTCAGCTGCTGGCGCAATCGCGGCGCGTTCATCGTATTCGGCGCGCTGTGGTTCGCCGTGGCGATGACCGTATCGCTCGGCTTGTCGGCGCTGATGCAGGGGCTCGGCGCGGGCGACTTCGCGTTTGCGGTGCTGATGCCCGCGACGATGATCGTCACCACCATGCTGTATTGCTCGTTCTACGCGACGTATCGCGGCTGCTACGGCGTGCAAACGCCGCAAACGCCGGATCTGCCGACCACGCCGGCGGCCTGAAACCTTGAAGGCGTGACTTCGGCCGCGGTGCGAACAACGGGCGGCCGGGTTCCGGTTGCTCGCGTGAGGGCCATGCCTGCCGCGGCGGTCGCATCCGTTCAGAGCTGCGTAAGCCCGCTCCGCAAACAGCCGTTTACCGCTCCACTTGCCGATGACACGCGTCCGCCATCTGAACGACAGCTTCTACACCGGTCTGGTCTGGTTCCGCCGCGACCTGCGTACAACCGACAACGCCGCGCTCTATTACGCGCTCAAACATTGCGAGCGCGTCTGGTGCGTGTTCGTGTTCGATACGACCATCCTGCAACCGCTCGTCGACAGGTGGCAGACGCGCCATCCGGGCACGCAGGCGCAGGACCGGCGTGTCGAGTTCATTCTTGGCTCGCTGCGCGAACTCGACGAAGCACTGCGCGCGCAAGGCGGCGGCCTCGTCGTGTTGTATGGCGACCCGGCGGATCTCGTGCCGAAGCTCGCCGATCAGCTTCACGTGGACGCGGTATTCATCAACCACGACTACGAACCCGCCGCCATCGAAAGAGACGACACGGTGCGCGAGCGCCTCGCAGAAACGGGCCACGCGTTTCGCACGTTCAAGGATCAGGTGATTTTCGAGCGCGCGGAACTGCTGACCGGTCAGAAGAAGCCGTTCACCGTCTTCACGCCGTACAAGAACGCCTGGCTCAAACAATTGACGAGCTTCGACCTGAAGCCCTACCCGGTCGAAACTTACGCGACCCGTCTGGCCTCGTTGCCGCCGGCCCTGGACCGGCAGCTGCCGACGCTCGAACAACTCGGCTTCGCTCCGGGCAACCTCGCGGAACTGGACTTGCCCACGGGCATGAGCGGCGCACAGCGGCTGCTGGACGACTTTCTGACGCGAATCGACAGCTACGCCGAACGGCGCGATTTTCCGGCCGTCAAGGGTCCGAGCTACCTCTCGGTGCATTTGCGCTTCGGCACCGTATCGATCCGCACGCTCGCGCGGCTCGCGCATGAAATGTCGCTACAGCCGGACGGCCGTGGCGCGGCCACGTGGCTGTCGGAACTTATCTGGCGGGATTTTTACTTCATGATCCTTGCGCATCACCCGAGGCTGGCGGGCGGCGCGTCGTTCAAGGAGGAGTACGACCGGCTGCGGTGGGAGCAGGGTCCTGAGGCGGACGCCGCCTTCGCCGCGTGGTGCGAAGGCCGCACGGGCTACCCGCTGATCGACGCCGCGATGCTGCAACTGAACCGCACCGGCTACATGCACAACCGCCTGCGCATGGTGACGGCGAGTTTTCTGGTCAAGGATCTGGGTGTCGACTGGCGGCTCGGCGAGCGCTATTTCGCCGAACAATTGAACGACTATGATTTCGCCGCGAATAACGGCGGCTGGCAGTGGGCGGCTTCGACGGGATGCGATGCGCAGCCCTATTTCCGCATCTTCAATCCGATCACGCAGTCGGAAAAATTCGATGCCGACGGCCGGTTTATCAAACGCTATCTGCCGCAACTCGGCAAGCTGCCGGCGAAATGGATTCATGCGCCGTGGCTGGCAGGCCCGCAACGGCTGGCGGAATTCGGTGTTGCGCTGGGCGACAACTACCCGGCCCCGATTGTGGACCACGCGCAGGCAAGGGCGCGGACGCTAGCCCGTTTCGGTAAGTGAGCACACGCTCACAGAAGTGCAACAATCCGCATGGAGAAGGGCTGCGCATGAGCCCGGGGCGCAGAAGCGAAACGCTCGCACCCTGCACCGGCGTCTATTATTACCGCCGATGCTTCGCTGAAGACGCTCAGCTTAGTGCTGGCTCATCCACGACGGCTGGCGGAAGTTCGTTTCGCGATCCAGCTTGCGCATGCGGAATTCCAGGTCGTACAGGTCCGTTGCTTCAGCGAGGAACGCGTCTGCGCGCTCTTTGGCGAGTTGTTCGGGCGACTTCGTCAGAAACAGGAACAGGCGGGTAAGCAGGTACATGGTCAACCTCGACAATGAGTTTAGGCGTTAACGCCTAAGGGATAACCCGTATTATAGGGAAAACCCTAGGAACGCGCCAGCACTCATTTCGAAGTGTTGCTCAAACGTCACCGGGCGTAGAACCAAGGTGCCGCGCCGCTTTCCTCGACACCTGCCCCCACGCGCCGCTGGTGCTTGAAGAATTCCCAGATCATGGCGCTCGCGTCCGGACCTTTCGACGAATGGAACGGCACGGCGTCGTCGCCGCCGGCCCACGCGTGCGCGAGCCCTTGCACGCGGCACACGCGCACCACGCGCCGCCCGCTGCGGAAATAGTCGCGCATCGTCACGCCGCCTTTGCGCTCTTCGCGCAACTCGCCGGCTTTGCGCGCGCCGGTCGGATCGATCATCCGGTTGAGCCGCAAAAATTGCGTCGCAAGCTGGTCGGCATTGACCGGCGCGACTACATGGTCGGCGTCGCCGTGGATGATTATCGCCGGCATGCCGGGGTAATGCGCCACATCGGCCACCTCGTCGACGAGTTCGACCGCGTCGCGCCGCGCCCCGCGCCGCATCACGTCCATGGCGGTGATGCCGGAGCGGGCCTCGCCGAAAGCGGGCCCGGAATGCAGCGCAACCGCCGCGAAGCGCTCCGGAAAATGCAGCGCCAGCAGCGCCGTCAGCCCGGCGCCGGCCGAAATTCCGGCGACGTACACCCGCTCGCTGTCGAACCCATGCTGGGCGACGAGCGCATCGACAAGCGACACAACCGCGCGCGCCTCCGCGCCGCCCGCGCTTTCGCCTGCGTCGTACCAATGCCAGCAGCGGTGCGAATGCGCGTGCTTCGACTGTTCCGGATAAACCACGGCAAAGCCGTAGCGGTCCGCCAGCACGTTCATGCGCGTGCCTTGGGCAAATTCGTCGATGGATTGCGTGCAGCCGTGCAGCATCACGACGAGCGGCATGCTGTCGAGCGCATGGCCCGACGGCACATACAAACCATATTGCAGATGATTGACGAGCCGCCCGGGCGCCGCGGGCGCCGAATGGAACGAGCGCGTCCACGCGCCGCTCGCCCACGCCGCCGCGCGCGGACGAACCCGCGATTCGCGCGCGCTCGGGCGCGGCGCCTCGCGTTTGGCCGGTGCACGGAGCGCCGCGGACTTGAGCGGGCGCACTTTGGTCGACGGCTTGCTGGTCGCCGGACGGGCTGGGCGCGTGGTAGTGCGCTTCGCGGTCTTCTGCGCGTGCTCGGTTTGAATCGCCAGCAGGCGCTTCAAACCGCGAAGCCAGATGTTCGATAGACTTTTTGCCATCGGCGCAAAACCTCGCAAAAAGGGGCAGGATGATGGGGCGAAATATGCTTCTTGTGCAATGCACAATAACATCAATCCGCACGCTATGCAGGACGCTTCAAACGAATTCCGCCGCTGCCCACCGTGCCCGTCACCGGCCGCCAACGGGCCGCCGCCAGCCCGCCGCAGGCTACCCGCCACAGCCGCCCATTAACCTTGCCGGCGCGCCGCCACCTAGGGGCGAGCCGCCCTGAGCTGGCCTCAGCTGCCCTGTTAGCAAGCTAACGTCCCGCAGCAAAAAGCTTTTTTGCCCGGCGCCAGCCGTGGGCACAGCCCGTCTATACTGGCGGTTATCCCGGCGCGTCGGCGATTCATGCTGTTCGCGCGTTGCAGTGTGATATCAATAATTCTATGCGGCTCTGATCGCCTGTCCCGATGCCCGAATTGTCCGACCACCTGTGGTACTCCATCACCAGCCTCGGCGGCGCCGGTATGACGCTGCCGCTCGCGTTCGCCATCGCGCTGTGGCTGGCGGTCGGCTACACGTGGCGTATGGCGGCGGGCTGGCTGCTGTTGCTCGGCGCGGCCATCGGGCTCGTTACCGTCACAAAGCTGGCATTTCTCGGCTGGGGCGTGGGCGTGCGCGAGCTCGATTTCACGGGCGTAAGCGGCCACGCCATGCTCTCCACGGCGGTGTATCCGGTCGCCCTGTTCCTGATTCTGCTGCGAACGCATCCCTCCGTTCGGGTGCTGGGCGTGCTGCTCGGCCTCGTCGCCGGTATGGCGGTGGGCTTGTCGCGCGTCGTGCTGAGCGCGCATTCGCCTTCGGAAGCCATCACCGGCTGTCTCGTCGGCGCGCTCGCTGCGCTGCTGTTCGTGCGGATGGCGTGGAAGGCCCAGCCCGAGCGCCTTTCCGCGTTTCCCGTCGCGGTGAGCCTGATGGTGCTCGCTGTGTTGATGCACGGCGTGCATGTGCCGACGCAGCGCTGGGTGACCCACATCGCGCTGAAAGTGTCCGGCCATGAGCGGCCGTTTATCCGCGCGAAATGGAAGGCCGTACGCGACGTCCGGCCGGCCGCCGCCCCGCTCTCGCAAACGCGCAACACCCTCGCGCCGCCCGCTTCCCTTTACGTGTGAATCTTTTTGGCGGTCCGGCTTGCGCCGCGGTATTTGACCGGCCGAATGTCCGTCATGCCTGCGCTATAACCTCGTGTATATTACGATAGACGTTTTAACCACCGCTCCGGCGCGCGCCGGACTTTCACACGTTCATGACACCGTCCCGCCATCTGCTGAAACAAGCGCTATGGGCCGCCGGCGCTATTTGCCTTGTCTTTAGCGCCAACGCACGCGCCGGCGAGCTGGTTGTCTCGGCCGCCGCCAGCCTGACCAACGCATTCAAGGCCGTGAGCGAAGCCTTCGAGAAGCAGCACGCGGGCACCAAGGTGCTGCTCAACTTCGGCGCTTCCGACGTCCTGATGCAGCAGATCGCCAAGGGCGCACCCGCCGACGTCTTCGCTTCCGCGGATCAGAAGGCCATGGACAAAGCCGCCGCCGAGAAAGTCATCGTGCCGGCCACGCGCCACGATTTCGCGGCCAACTCGCTCGTGCTCATCGTGCCGGCAGACAGCCGTTTCGCGCCGTCGAGCCTGAATGAACTGGCGTCGTCGAACGTCAAGCGGATTGCTTATGGCGATCCGGCGTCCGTGCCCGTCGGCCGCTACACGCAAGGCGCGCTGCAAGCGGCGGGCGTTTGGGACGCCGTGAGCGCGAAGGCCGTGCTCGCGGCCAATGTGCGTCAAAGTCTCGATTATGTGTCGCGTGGCGAAGTCGACGCCGGTTTCGTCTTCGGCACCGATGCCGCCATCGTGCCCGGCAAGGTGAAAGTGGCGCTGAGCGTGCCGACGCAAACGCCGATCACCTATCCGATCGCGCAAGTGGAAGGCAGCCGCCACCCGGCGGACGCGCAGGCCTTCGTCGACTTCGTGCTGTCGCCGGCCGGTCAGGCGGTACTCGCAAAGTACGGCTTCAAGCCGGCTCACTGATCCACACACGCCGACGCGACCGGAAAAATCATGCAAGACGCCTGGATCCCGCTCATGCTGTCACTGAAAGTGGCGGGCTGGGCGACCGCGCTCAATCTCGTGTTCGGCATCGCGGCCGGTTTCGGCTTGTCGCGCTGGCGCTCGGGCGCGCGCGACGTGGTGGATTCGCTGCTGACGCTGCCGCTCGTCATGCCGCCTACCGTGCTCGGCTACTACCTGCTGGTTCTGCTCGGACGGCGCGGCGTGATCGGCGCCTGGCTCGACCGCTTCGACATTCAGCTGGTATTCACGTGGCAGGGAGCGGTGATTGCGTCTACGGTGGTCGCGTTTCCGCTCGTGCTGAAGTCCGCCCGCGCCGCCTTCGAAGCCGTCGATCCGCAACTCGAGCGTGCCGCGCGCACGCTCGGCGTCAGCGAAACCGCGGTGTTCTTTCGCGTGAGCCTGCCGCTCGCCGCGCGTGGCATTCTCGCGGGCGGCCTGCTGGCGTTCGCCCGGGCGCTCGGCGAGTTCGGCGCCACGCTGATGATCGCCGGCAATTTGCCGGGCCGCACGCAGACGCTGTCGGTGGCGGTCTACTCAGCCGTGCAAGCCGGCGACGACAGCACCGCGAATTTCCTCGTGATCCTGACTTCGGTGACGTGCGTCGTGATCCTGCTGCTCGCCGGGCGGCTCGTGCCGCAGCGCACGCTTCTGGTTTCCCGCTGACATGCCGCTTAACGTCGACATCCGCAAAACATTGGAGAGCGCCGAGCGCCGCTTCACGCTCGAGGTCGCGTTCAATGCGAGCACGCAGCGCGTGGTGCTGTTCGGCCCGTCGGGTGCGGGCAAGAGTCTGACGCTGCAGGCTGTTGCCGGTCTGCTGCGTCCCGACGAAGGCACGATCGCGCTGCACGGCCAGACGCTTTTCGACAGCTCGCGCGGTATCGATCTGAAGCCGCAGGCGCGCCACGTCGCGTATCTGTTTCAGGACTACGCGCTCTTTCCGCATCTGAACGTGCGTCAAAATATCGGCTTCGGCTTGCAACGCGGCTGGCTCAATCCGCGCGCGCGCAATCGGGTTGCCGAGGTGGATTACTGGCTGGATGCACTTGAAATGCGGAGCGTGGCCGGCCACTATCCGGCGCAGCTTTCCGGTGGACAGAAGCAGCGCGTGGCGCTCGCGCGGGCGCTCGTCGCCCGGCCGCAACTGCTGTTGCTGGACGAGCCGTTTTCCGCGCTGGACAGCCACTTGCGCCAGCGCATGCGGCAAGAGCTGTCCGAGCTGCAAACCCGGCTTGATATTCCGATGGTGTTGATCACGCATGATCCCGACGATGTCGCCGCCTTCGGCGATCAGATCGTGCAGATCAGCGACGGTCGCGTTCGCGAGCATCAGGCCTTCAGCGGCTATGTGCGCAGCGAGACGTGAGATCGAACGGGCGCCTCTGCCCTTTCGCTATCCTCGCGCTAGCGGCTTCAGTCCTTCACCCCCAGTATCACGCTCGATGCCTTGAACGCCGCGACGGCGCTGGCACCTTCGGCAAGACCGAGCGAAGCGGCGCTCTGATTCGTGACCACGGCGGTGACCACCGCGCCGCCATCGAGCACGAGCGACACCTCGGCGTTCACAGCGCCGCGCTTCACGCTCTGAACCATGCCCCGCAACTGATTGCGCGCCGACAGTTTGAGCGGCGCGCCGCCTGTGTCTTCGACGAACAACACAACCCACGACGCCTTGATCAGCGCGAACGCCGCCGCGCCCACAGCGAGGCCGAGCGCCTCCGTGCTTTCGTGCGTGAGGACGGCGACGATTGTGTGGCCGCCTGGCAGCGTGAGCGAGACCTCGTCGTTGATCGAGCCGCGCGTGATGTGAGAGACGGTGCCATAGAGCTGGTTGCGCGCGCTCGTCTTCACACCGATGCGGCCGATCAGATCCCAGTCCGTCGCGAAGCCTTCAATGGCCGCGCCCGCGCGCTCCAGAAACCGCCGATGCTCGCGCTCCACCGCGCGGAAGGTGTCGATCAGCTTCTGCGCGCGCGGAGTGAGCGTGGTGCCGCCGCCGCCCTTGCCGCCCGTGAGCCGCACAACGAGCGGCTCGCCGGCGAGGTTGTTCATTGCGTCGACCGCGTCCCACGCGCCCTTGTAGCTCATGCCGACGGCTTTGGCGGCACTAGTGATGGAACCCGTCTCGCCGATCGCCGCCAGCAACGCGATTCGCGACGCGCCGCCGAGCGTGTTGGCGCCGGCCTGAAACCACACAGAGCCGCCGAGTTCCAGCGGCTCGCGAGATGAATCGTTGCTCTCTGATGCCATGGCGGGCACGGTCGCGAAATGATTGAAGGACAGCGAATCATTATAGCGACCGGCCTTCGCGCCCCGCGCTCGCGGCCAATCCGACAGCGCCGGCGCCGGCGTTCATGCCGGCGCGCTGGCTCAAACCGCGTACTGCGCGATTCCATTACCGAACGACCAGTTCTCCTTCTGCACTTCGACGAGATTGATCAGCACGTCCTCGCGCCGCAGTCCCGGCGACTCATGCAACTCGTCGACCATGCGCTCGTAGAGCGCCTTCTTCTGCTCGAGCGTTCGGGTGTTGCTCACGGTGATCTGGATCATCACGAGGTCGTCCGTTCGCTGGATGTTCAGATACTGGCTGTCATACACAAAATTGCCGGCGTCGTGCTCGGTGATCAGCATGAAGATGTCGTCCTTCGGCACATTGAAGGTCGCGACGAGCGCGCGCTGAATGCTGTCCGTGAGCGCCTTCCGGTATTCCACGGGCTTGCCGGCGCGCAGAGCGATGCGGGTAAAAGGCATGACGGTTTCCTTCGAGGTGGTGAAAAGATGCCCACAGCGTAGGCGCGCGCGGTCATAATGAACAGACATTGCTGGCTATTTCATCTATGTTGAACTGAAATGAAAGTGCTCGATCTCGATGCTGTCCGGGCGTTCGTGCTGGTGGCCGATCTGTCCAGCTTCACGCGCGCCGCCGACGCGCTCGATACCACGCAGTCCGCCGTCAGCCTCAAACTGAAGCGGCTGGAAGCCTATTTGGGCAAGCAATTGCTGGAGCGCACGCCGCGCGTGGTGCGCCTTTCCGTCGACGGCAAGACGTTTCTCGGCGCCGCGCGGGAACTGCTGAGCGCGCATGAGCGGGCGCTGGGATCGCTTTCGGTGGAACGTCGGCGGCTCGCGCTCGGCCTGAGCGAACACGTCGCGGGGCCTGACCTGCCGCACTTGCTGGCGCGCCTGAATGCGCACGATCCCGCGCTCGTGGTGGAACTGCATCTGGGCACGTCCGCTGCGCTGCTGGCCCAGTTCGACGAGCGCCGGCTGGACGCGGTGATGGTCCGCTACGGCGCGGACGAACCGCCGCGCGAGGACGCCCACGTGTTGTTCAGCGAACCGCTCGGCTGGCTCGCGACGCCGGCATGGATGCCGCGCGTCGGCGAACCTTTGGCGCTCGCGCTGCTGAGGCCGCCCTGCAATGTGCGCGACGTCGCGCTGCGCACGCTGACGGAAGCGTCGGTGGCATGGCAGGAGGTGTTTGTCGGCGGCGGCGTGGCGGCTGTCGGCGCGGCAGTCGCGGCGGGACTCGCCGTGTCGCCGCTCGCGCGCAGAGTGGCGCCGCGCGGTTTGGTCGATGTCGGCGCGCGGCTCGGCTTGCCGCCGTTGCCCGACTCGCGCGTGACGCTGCACTCGCGCGTGCGCGACGAGCGCTTGAAGGAAACATTGCGGCTGGTGACGAGCGGCCTAGGGGGTGGTTAGCGGGCAGTTAGCGGGCAGTTAGTGGGCGGTTAGCGGGCCTTAGCGGGCGGCCAGCGGGCGTTGGCGGGCGGCCAGCGGGTGTTAGCTGCCGTTAGCAGGCAGTTGTTAGCGGCGTTTGGCGGACGATTAGGTCCGCAGGCAGTTAGGCGCATTCAGCCCCTCCGGCCGCAGCGCCGACGTTCGAACCGCTGCGCGGCTCGGCAACTCAGTGCAGGATCGGCGGCAGCGAGCCGCTGCGGGCTGTCGCGGGGTTGGCCGCGGCGTCTGCCTGATCGGCTCTGGCAGGAGCGGCAGGAACCGCCGGGGTCGGCTGCGGTGCCGTGCCTTTCGCCGTTGCACCGGTCGTCATCGCACCGCCGTGCGCTGCGCCAGCCTGCGCTGCGTCCGCATGTGCGGCTTTTGAGGAGTCCGCAGCAGACCTGCCCGCATGTGCGGTTTTTGCAGCTTCCGTATGGGACTTGTCTGCGTGAGCAACAGCCGCGCGCTTCTGCTTTGCGTCGTGAACCGCACCGGGGCTTTCATGGCCGGGTCGCGTCGCCGCCTGCTTCAACCCTCTTTTGCCTTCGACCGGAGGGCCGGCGCAGATGCCGCAGCGTGTTTCGCGGCAATCTTCGTGTTCGCTTTCGACGCGGTCCGCGCGCCGCTTGCGCCCTGCCCCTGCGCCGCGCCGCGTCCGGCATGCGCGCCCACCTCGGGCGGATTCCACACCTCGGTATAACCGTTGGCCATGGCCGCGCCGGACGCACACCACACCGCCATGGCCGTTGCTACTGCTCGAAACCACATCTGCTGAACTCCCATGCCTTTCCGTCGATAGAGCGAGCCGGGATTATATTCCCTTGCAAAAATCCGAAAATGGACTAGCATAATCAATAAGTACATTTAAGGACTTACCCGCTCATGGCTCACGCCGCCCGCGCCACTCAGTCTGAGGCGCCGATTCGTCGGCCGCTTTCGGAACCCTCCTTTGCGGAAATGTCCGCAGCGGGGTTGCGCGCATTCTTCAACATCGCCCGAGACTGGGACTTGAGCGCCGAGGAGCAAATCGTTCTGCTCGGCTCGCCGGGCCGGTCGACTTACTTCAAATGGAAGTCGGCGCCGGAAACGGCGCGCCTCGCGCGCGACACGCTGGAGCGTCTGTCGCTGCTACTTGGCATCTACAAGGCGCTGCAAATCCTGCTGCCGCAGCCCAGCGCCGCGGACAGCTGGATCAAGCGGCCCAACAGCGCGCCGCCGTTCGGCGGCCGCCGCGCGCTGGACCGCATGCTGGCGGGCAACATCAGCGACCTCGTGGCCGTGCGCCAGTATCTCGACGCCATGCGGGGCGGCTGGGCGTGACACAACCGCATTGGCAGGCCCGTTGGCGCAGCGCGCCGCTCGATTGGACGCCCGCGTATCGGGTCATTCCCACACGCTTTCCGGCCGTCAATCTGTTCGACCGGGTGGCATCGGCGGAAGATTTCGACGCGCTCTATGCGCTCGAATCCATGACCAACGACCGGCTGCGCACGGAAGTCGGCGAACTCGATCTCGTGCCGCGCGAAGAACGCCGCTTCGGGCCGGGCTATGGGCCGATCATGGCCGCGCTTACGCATCTGAATCCGCTCGGCAGCCGCTTTTCGGACGGCACCTACGGCGTGTTCTATTGCGCCCGCACGCGCGCGACCGCTATCGCCGAAACGCGCTATCACACGGGCAAATTCATGGAAGCCACCGCCGAGCCGCCCATGCGCCAGCAAATGCGGCTCTATACGGTGGCGGCACAAGGCGACGTGGTGGACCTGCGCGGCGATCCGAAGCTGGACCTCGCGGTGCTTTCGCCGGACGACTACCTCGCCGGTCAGTCGCTCGGACGCGCGGTGCGTGAAGCGGGCGCGCCGGGCATTGCGTATCCGTCCGTGCGCGATCCGGAGGGCGAATGCCTTGCAGCCTTCAAGACCACGCTGCTGCGCGACTGTCATCACGCGGCTTATCTGGAATACAACTGGAACGGCACGAGCGTGGATATGGTGTTCGAGCTGAGCCAGGTCGGCTGAGCGCGTTCGCAAGCGGGAACAAGCGGGAATCAGGGCAGCGCCAGCGCCGCGGCGCCTTCCGCGCGCGCTTCTTCCACGGAAATGGACCAGCGCCGCAGCGCCCTCGGCTCGACGAGCGTGAGCCGGCCGCCGGGCCCGAAGGCGCCGGTGTCGATAAAGACCTGCGAGCCGATCTGCTTGATGTCGCGCATCGGCGTGTGGCCGCAGTAGGTCAGCGACAAACCGCGCTGCCGCTGCGGATCGCCGTTGCCCATGGCAAGCTCGCGTCCCCACAGCAATTGCTGACGCGTTTCGGCGGAAAAATTGCCGGCGTCCAGTTCGGCGTCGGTGCCGAAGAATTCGGCGTGCAGAACATTGAAGCGCTCCGGACCGCTGCCGACCACGCGCGCCAGCGGCAACGTGCGCAGCCGCTCCGCATAGCGACGCAGGCTCTCGTCGGGCAGATTCGCCGCCCACGCGCCGCCAATGCCGTACCACCACTGACGCCGCAAGCGGCCGTCGGCCACGGCGCACAGCGCGTCTTCGTGATTGCCCAGCACAGCGAAGAACCATGGTCTGTCGAGCAGTGCGAGCGCCTGTTCGGAATGCTCGCCGCGGTCCACCAGATCGCCCACCGAGAAAAGCCGGTCGCAGGCGGGATCGAATGAGACGAGGCGCAGCAGATAGCGCAATGCGTCGACACAACCGTGCAGGTCGCCGACGACGAAGTCGCGCCCGCTCCGGTTGGCCGGGTGATGCTGAACAGAGATGTCGAGTACGGAGGCCATAAGCTCATGATAATGCGCGATGCCGGCTACGTATGCGCGCTGCCTCTCGTAGCGCCGCAATCGAAAGCGCAAAGTTGACACAGAATCACGCGAAAACAGCGCATTCCGGGAAAATCTTGCCGGAAATGGGGCGCTCCAAGGCGCGTCCTTTGCTGGCTTCGCAAACTGCCAATGCCGCTTGCGAGCGCGGCAAGCGGCGCTCGCGTATGGCGGCTCATACACGAATTTGACGAGCAGGCACGAATGAAGTTGCGCATGCACATGCTGGCGCCTGCATTCCGCTTTCGGTTGAAAGGAGCACGCAAGGCCGTTGCGGAACACTATGCGTGCGCTGCGCTCGCTCTCATAGGGTGCACGGCGCGTACGCGTAGAATCCGCGACACCTGAGCGCCTCACTGCCCACTCCATGTTCACCAAATACTATCCGCAGACGCTTCGCAACCGCCCGCGCATGCTGATCGCGCTCGTGTTGGGCGTCGTGGCTGCCGCGTTGATGCCCGCGCACATGCGCCCCATGGTCCGTGTGCTGGTCGGCTGGGACACCACGGTGTGGAGTTATCTTGTGCTGATCTGGGCACATATGGCCGCCGCAGACGAGCACCGTGTGCGCGAATCCGCTCGCCGCGACGACGAGAACGCGGGCGTCGTGCTGTTCGTGATCTGCGCGGCCACGATTGCCAGCATTGTCGCGATCGTGCTCGAGCTCGCTTCAGCGAAGGGCACTGCAGGCGCGTCGACGGTATGGCACTACACGCTCACCGGACTCACGCTCATCGGCGCGTGGTTCATGATTCCCACCATCTTCACGCTGCACTACGCGCGGCTCTATTACGACACCGACGCAAGCGAAACGCCACTGCTCTTTCCCGATCAATCGCTCGTGCCCGACTATTGGGACTTTCTGTACTTCTCGTTCACCATCGCCGTGGCTTCGCAGACATCCGATGTGGTGCTGCGCTCGCGGACCATTCGCCGGGCCGCGCTCGCGCAATCCATTCTGTCGTTCTACTTCAATGTCGCGGTGCTCGGCTTGTGCGTGAACATTGCGGCCGGCTTGCTCGGCTCGTGATTTCAGACGCTGGGCGGCGGCGTCGTCGCAGCGGTAACACGTCCTCTCTCACGTCGGGTCCCGTGTAAAACGCGGACCATAGCGGCCCGTTTTACACGGGCTCGCACCCTCTCGCAGCGTCGCGCGCCGATCTTCGCCGCACCCTTCCTGCAAGGGCACCCGCAGCCCTCGCACGCTCGCCTGGCCCCGCTCACTGGCACAGGCTTTGCTGACTTCCGCAGACGTTCTGGCCGGCCCGAGTCGCGACGCCTGGCGGCGAGGCACCCGTAACTGGCCAGCGGCGTGACGATCTTTGCACTACATTGACCAGTACGCGCCGTCAGTCTACGGATCGCGCGGCAGCCGGCTCTAGAAGCCCAATGAGCGCTGTGATCGCATGCCAATTGCATCCACACCGCAGCAGGACAAATCTGGAAACGACCGATGGAACCTCCAAACGGGTACGCGCCGCGGATCTATTTTTTTCATTCACTTCTGGTTGGGCCGCTTGACGCGTGGCCTGCGCAGTTCGCTCATGCGGCCGCGCTCGGCTTCGATCACGCGTTGATCGGCAGTCTCTTCGAGCCGGGGCGCGCGAGCCATGGCCAGGTGGTCGGCAACCACGCGCGCCTGCATCCGGTGTTCGAAGCCGAGCAGCCCGCCGGCGACGCCATCCGCACACTCGCCGGCGAGGCGCGTTCGCACGGCCTCACCTTGCTGGCGGATCTCGTGATCGACCGCGTCGCCGCCGATGGCGCGCTTTACGCCGAGCATGCGGACTGGTTCCATCCGCTCGAAACGGAAGAAGCCCGCCTCGATCCGCGCCACGTGCATCGCGAGGACAACGTCGCGTATGCCAACTTCAGCGATGCCGGCACGCGTGCCGCGCTCGCCGACTGGTGGACGCAGCAACTGCTCGCGCTCGCCGCGGCGGGCATCGGCGGTTTTCGCTTCGATTCGCCGCATCGCGTGCCGGTCGAAGTGTGGCGCCAACTGCGCGAACCCGTGCGCGCGGCTCATCCCGACGTGCGCTTTCTCGCCGCCACGCCGGGCCTCGCCCGCAGCGATCTTGCCGGACTCGAAGGCGCGGGCTTCGACAGTGTGTTCTCGTCGGTGCGCTGGTGGGACTATCGCGCAAGCTGGATGGTCGAGGAGCACGCCGCGCTCGCGCGCATCGGCGGGCCGATTGCTTTCCCCGAAGCGCCGTACGGCACGCGGCTCGCCGCCGAGCTGAGCGATCCGCATGATTCGGGCAGCGTCGAGCGGGCCTATCGGCGCGCGCTCTTTACCGCGTCCGCTGTCGGCACCGGCTGGATGATGCCGATGGGTTTCGAATATGGCGTGAGCGAACCGATGTCGCAGACACGAGGCGACGCGTCGCAGTTCGCACTCGCGTGCCAGGCGAAACGCTTCGACCTGTCGCAACCCATCTCGCACGCCAACGAACTGCTGCGCAACGCGAAGGCGCTGCAGGTGAACGGCGAACTGCGCCCGTTGAGCGGACCGGGCGCGCCCGCCGCTGTGCTGCTGCGCGCTGATCAGCCCGACTTGCGCGAGGCCGGCGAAGCGGTGCTGATCGCGATCAATCCCGAACTCGGTGCGCCGGTGCGCGTGGATCCGGCGCGCTTCCTTGCCGGCGTGCCCGGCAACTTCACGCGCTTCGTTGCGCTCGATGCGCCGGGACGCGCGTCGCCCGCGGCGTTGACACCGTTCACGCTCGCGCCCGGCGCGGTGCGTCTCTTTCAGGCCGTGACGGAAAAGCCGATCTGTCTCGCGCCGCCCATCGACAAAGCGAACAGCAAGCGCAGCGGACGCAAGACGGTGCTCGAAGCGATCAACGCGCCGCGCGTCGCGATTGAAAGCGTGATGCCTTCCGTCGACAACGGCCGCTTCGCGGCCAAGCGCAGCGTGGGCGAACGCGCCGAGATCAGCGCCGCGATTTTCGCCGAAGGCCACGACAAGATCGCCGCCGCCGTGCTGTGGCGCGCCGCCGACGAAAACACCTGGCACGAAGTATTGATGGCTCCGGCGCAACCGGCGGGCCTCGACATCTGGAAGGCGCGCATTCCGCTCGAACGCATGGGCCGTCATGAATTCACCGTGATTGCGTGGCGCGACGACTTCGCTTCGCTCGTCGAGCACGTCGAGAAAAAGCTGAAGGCAGGCCAGACCGTCGAGATAGAACTCGACGAAGCCGCGCATCTGTTCGCGCTCGTGCTCGCCGAAGTGGAAACAGCCGAAGGCGCGGACAAGGCGCCGCTCGAACATATCGTCACGCAGTTCAAGAAAGCCGACGACGAGACGAAGCTCAAGCTGCTGCTCGACCCCGCCACCGCGAAAGCGATGACCGCCGCGCGCCACCGCCCGTTTCTGAGCCGCGATCCGGTGACCTACAAGATCGACGCCGAGCGCACCGCCGCGCGCTTTGCGAGCTGGTACGAGATCTTCCCTCGTTCGATGAGTGACGACGAATCGCGCCACGGCACCTTCGCCGATGTCACGAAGAAGCTGCCGCGCATTCGCGACATGGGCTTCGACGTGCTGTACTTTCCGCCGATTCATCCGATCGGCATGACGAATCGCAAGGGCCGCAACAATACGCTGAACGCGCAGCCCGGCGACGTGGGCAGCCCCTATGCCATCGGCGCGGCGGAAGGCGGCCATACGGCGGTGCATCCGCAACTCGGCACGCTCGACGACTTCAAGGCTATGCTGGCCGCCGCCCGAGCGCACGGCCTCGAAATCGCGCTCGACTTCGCGATTCAATGCTCGCCGGACCATCCGTGGCTGAAGGAACATCCCACGTGGTTCGCCTGGCGTCCCGACGGCACGCTGCGTTACGCCGAAAATCCGCCGAAGAAGTATCAGGACATCGTGAACCCAGACTTTTACGCGCACGACGCGAAGCCCGACTTGTGGCTCGCCTTGCGCGACGTGATTCTGTTCTGGATCGAAGCGGGCGTGCATATTTTCCGCGTCGACAATCCGCACACGAAGCCCCTGCCGTTCTGGGAGTGGATGATCAACGACGTGCGCTCGCGCTATCCGGAGACGATCTTCCTCGCCGAGGCATTCACGCGCCCGCGCATGATGAACCGGCTCGGCAAGATCGGCTTCTCGCAGTCGTACACGTATTTCACGTGGCGCGAGTCGAAGCGCGATTTCATCGAGTACTTGAGCGAACTCACGCAAACCGGTGCGCGCGATTTCTACCGGCCGAATTTCTTCGTGAATACGCCGGACATCAATCCGCGTCATCTGCAGTCCCAGGGACGCACGGGCTTTCTGATTCGCGCGGCGCTCGCGTCGACGCTGGCCGGCTTGTGGGGCGTGTATAGCGGCTTCGAGCTGTGCGAGGCGGCCGCGTTGCCCAACAGCGAAGAATATCTCGACTCCGAGAAGTACCAGTTGCGCGCGTGGGACTGGAACCGGCCCGGCAACATCGTGGCCGAAATCACCGCGCTGAACCGGATTCGCCGCGCGAATCCCGCGCTGCAAACGCATCTCGGCCTCACGTTCCTGCCCGCGCACAACGACAACATTCTGTTCTTCGAAAAGGCAACCGAGTCACGCGACAACGTGATCGTCGTCGCAATCAATCTCGATCCGTTCAACGAACAGGGCGCGGATATCGAGCTGTCGTGGGAGACATTCCAGAAATGGAATCTGCATGACCACGGCCCGCTCGAAGTCACCGATCAGATGACGGGCGCCCGCTTCGAATGGCATGGCCGCTGGCAGCACGTGCGGCTCGGCCCGGGCCAGCCTTTTTCGATCTGGCGCATCGCGCCGCTCGGCGGCCTGCCTGCCGAGCGTCCCGAGGAAGCCGACAGCGATCCGACCGGCGCCCCTCACGCAGACGCCGGCAACCCTACCCCGACGGAAGGTGCGATATGAAGCGTGACGATTCCTCAGAGACCGCATCGCAGGCAAGCGCAAGCACGGCAACCGCAACCGCTGCTGCAACGAAAGCGCGCACGCGTCGCCGCGGCAAGCCCGCCGCGCTGAGCGACGATCCGCTCTGGTACAAGGACGCAATCATCTACCAGGTGCACATCAAGTCGTTCTTCGATGCGAATAACGACGGCGTCGGCGATTTCCCCGGCCTCATCGCGAAGCTCGACTACATTGCCGAACTCGGCGTGAACGCGATCTGGCTGCTGCCGTTCTACCCGTCGCCGCGGCGCGACGACGGCTACGACATTGCCGATTACCGTAACGTGCACCCCGACTACGGCCAGCTTTCCGACGTCAAACGCTTCATTCAGGAAGCGCACGCGCGCGGTATCCGCGTGATTACCGAACTCGTGATCAACCACACGTCGGATCAGCACCCGTGGTTCCAGCGCGCGCGGCGCGCGAAGCCCGGCTCGAATCATCGCAACTTCTATGTGTGGTCCGACACCGACAAGAAGTATCCGGAAACGCGCATTATTTTTATCGACTCCGAGCCGTCGAACTGGACGCACGATCCGGTCGCGGGCGCGTATTACTGGCACCGCTTCTATTCGCATCAGCCCGATCTGAACTTCGACAATCCCGCGGTGCTGCGGGAAGTGCTGCAAATCATGCGTTTCTGGCTCGATATGGGCATCGACGGGCTGCGGCTCGACGCGGTGCCGTACCTCGTCGAACGCGAGGGCACGAACAACGAGAACCTGCCCGAAACGCACGCGATTCTGAAGAAGATTCGCGCGACCATCGACGCCGAGTATCCGAACCGCATGCTGCTCGCCGAGGCCAACCAGTGGCCGGAAGACGTGAAGGAATATTTCGGCGACGAAGACGAATGCCACATGGCATTTCACTTCCCGCTGATGCCGCGCATCTACATGTCGATTGCGAGCGAGGACCGCTTTCCGATTACCGACATCATGCGGCAAACGCCGGACCTCGCCGAGTCGAATCAATGGGCGATTTTCCTGCGCAATCACGACGAGCTCACGCTCGAAATGGTCACGGACTCCGAGCGCGATTACTTGTGGAACACCTACGCAAGCGATCGCCGCGCGCGCCTGAACCTCGGCATTCGCCGCCGTCTCGCGCCGCTGATGGAGCGCGACCGCCGCCGCATCGAGCTGATCAATTCGCTGCTGCTCTCGATGCCCGGCACGCCCGTAATCTATTACGGCGACGAACTCGGCATGGGCGACAACATTCACCTCGGCGACCGCGACGGCGTACGCACGCCGATGCAATGGTCGTCGGATCGCAACGGCGGCTTCTCGCGCGCCGATCCCGAGCAACTCGTGCTGCCGCCGGTAATGGGCGCGCTCTACGGCTTCGACGCCGTCAACGTCGAAGCGCAAAGCCGCGATCCGCATTCGCTGCTCAACTGGACACGGCGCATGCTCGCCACGCGTCGCGCGAAACAGACGTTCGGGCGCGGCACGATCCGCTTCCTGAAACCGGAGAATCGCAAGATCCTCGCGTATCTGCGTGAAATGCCCGGCGAGCCGCCCATTCTTTGCGTGGCGAATCTGTCGCGCGCACCGCAGGCGGTCGAGCTCGATCTGTCCGAGTTCAACGGCGCCGTGCCGATCGAAATGACCGCCGACTCCGTGTTCCCTGCCATCGGCCAACTGACTTATCTGCTGACGTTCCCGCCGTACGGCTTCCTGTGGTTCCTGCTGTGCGAAGGCGGTCAGCGTCCGACGTGGGCGCAGGCGCACCCCGAGCCGTTGCCCGAGTTCGTCACCATTGTGATCCGCGAAGGCCAGACCGGCCCGACGCCCGAAAACGTGCGGCTGCTCGAGTCGGAAGTGCTGCCTTCTTGGTTGAGCCGCCGCCGCTGGTTTGCGTCGAAGGATCAGAAGATGCATGCCGTGCGGCTCGCCGCGTTGACCACGATACCGAACGGCGGCTTCGCGTTCACCGAAATCGAAGCGGACGTCGGCGACCACACCGAACGCTACGTCGTACCGATTGCAATCACGTGGGGCGGCGAGACGACCACGCCGCTCTTTCTGCAGCTCGCGCTGGCACGTGTGCGGCGCGGCCGCAACGTCGGGCATCTGACCGACGCATTCGCGCTGCCGATCTTCGCGCACGGCGTGCTGCGTAAATTGCGCGAGCGCGCAGTCGTGCCGACCGTGCAGAAGAGCGAGATCCGGTTCATTCCGACTGAGCGCTTCACGGAGCTCGACGGTCTCGGCGAACGCCCGGAAATCCGCTGGCTCGCGGCGGAACAGAGCAACAGTTCCCTGATCATCGCGGACGCCGCCGTCCTCAAGCTCGTGCGGCGTCTCGTGAGCGGCATTCATCCGGAAGCGGAAATCAGCCGCTATCTGACGCAGCTCGGCTATGCCAACACCGCGCCGCTCTTCGGCGAAGTGGTGCGCGTGGATCCCGAAGGCGTGCCGCATACGCTCGCGATCCTGCAAGGCTTTGTCGACAATCAGGGCGATGCGTGGAACTGGTCGCTCGATTATCTGCGTCGCTCGGTCGACGAGCTGGCGATCACGGTCGACACGGAGACGTCGTCGGCCCCCGATCGCGCCAACGAGGCCATTCTGCTCGAAGGCTACGCGGCACTCGCCGGCATCATCGGCAGACGGCTCGGCGAGCTGCATGTCGCGCTCGCCTCGCCGACCGACGACCCGGCGTTCTCGCCCGAACCCGCCGACGCCGACCAGGTGAAGGCGTGGGTCGACGGCACGCAGTCCATGCTCGCGAGCGCGCTCGACCTGCTCGCACCGCGCATCGACCAGCTGCTCGATGCCGAGACGAAAGCGCTCGCGCAAAGTCTGATCGACCGGCGCGCGGCGCTCGTCGAAGCCGTGAATCGACTCATATCGGCGGACACGCGGGCGCTGCGCATTCGTATTCACGGCGACTTCCATCTCGGGCAGGTGCTGGTCGCGCAGGGCGACGCGTATCTGATCGACTTCGAAGGCGAGCCCGCACGTTCGCTCGAAGAGCGTCGCCGGAAATCGAGTCCGCTGCGCGACGTGGCCGGGCTGATGCGGTCACTGTCGTATGCGAGCGCCGCCGCGCAGTCCACCACGGAAGCCGCGCCGCAACAGACCGCGGACCGCAAGCGCGTGTTGTTCGACCGTTTCCGCGCGCACGCCACCGAGACGTTCCTGAAGGAATACCGCGCGGCCACCGCCGAAGCACCGACGCCGCTCGTCGCGCCCGAGGCGGAACAGGCGCTGCTCGATCTGTTCCTGATCGAAAAGGCCGCGTACGAAGTCCGCTATGAAGCGGCCAACCGTCCGACGTGGCTCAGCCTGCCGGTGCGCGGTCTCGCGGCGCTCGCGAGCCGGCTGCTCGGCGACACCGGTGCGCCGCATGATCCTTCAACCGAGGCGCGAGACGCCGCCACCCCGCCTCATCCGGCCGAGGGCGACTATGAGTGAACACGATCCGGCCGCAGGCCTTCAGCCGCTCGACATCGACGCGCTCGTCGAGGCGCGCCATCCCGATCCTTTCTCGCAGCTCGGGCTGCATCACACGGACGCGGGTCCGGTGGTGCGCGCGTTGTTGCCGAATGCCGCGCACGTCAGCGTGATCGCGCGCGCCGACGGCGCACCCCTCGGCGAACTTCAGCAGCTGCGTCCCGGGCTTTTTGCCGGCCGCGTGAGCTCGGCCGTGCCGTATCGATTGCGCATCGACTGGCATGGCGTCGTGCAGGAAATCGAGGACACCTACTCGTTCGGCCCCGTGCTCGGCGATGAACCGCTCGGGCGTCTCGCGAACGGCGACCCGTATGCGGTGCTCGAATGCCTCGGCGCCCACCCGATGGAATTCGACGGCGTGCCGGGCGTGCGCTTCGCAGTGTGGGCGCCGAATGCGCGGCGCGTCTCCGTGGTCGGCGATTTCAATGCATGGGACGGGCGCCGTCATCCGATGCGTCTGCGGCATCAGGCGGGCGTGTGGGAACTCTTCGTGCCGCGCGTCGGCCCGGGGACGCGCTACAAGTACGAACTGCTCGCGCGCGATGGTCATCCGCTGCCGTTGAAGGCCGACCCTTGCGCGATGCAAAGCGAGAAGCCGCCAGGCACGGCGTCGGTGGTCGCGCATGTCGACGAGATCGAGCAGTTTCCGTGGACCGATCACGACTGGATCCAGTCGCGCGGCGAAAAGCAGACGCCGCGCTCGCCGGTCTCGATCTACGAAGTGCATGCGGAGTCGTGGCTGCGCGTCGCCGAAGAGGGCCAGCGCGGTCTCGATTGGGCCGAGCTCGCCGAGCGCCTGATTCCGTATGCGAAAACCATGGGCTTCACGCACGTGGAGTTTCTGCCGGTCGCGGAACATCCGTTCGGCGGATCGTGGGGTTATCAGCCGCTCGGGCAGTTCGCGCCGTCGGCGCGCTTCGGCAAGCCGGAGCAGTTCGCGCTCTTCGTCAACAAGGCGCACGAGGCAGGGCTCGGCGTGATCATCGACTGGGTGCCCGCGCATTTTCCGAACGACGCGCACGGTCTCGTGCAGTTCGACGGCACGCCGCTTTACGAGCATGCCGATCCGCGCGAAGGCTACCACCAGGACTGGAACACGATGATCTACAACCTCGGCCGCAACGAGGTGAGCGCGTTCCTGATTGCGTCGGGGCTCGCGTGGCTCAAGCGCTATCACGTGGACGGCCTGCGCGTGGACGCCGTGGCGTCGATGCTCTATCGCGACTATTCGCGCGCCGCCGGCGAGTGGGTGCCGAACATTTACGGCGGCCGCGAGAATCTCGAGTCGATCGCGTTCCTCAAGCGCCTGAATCACGAGGTGGGCTATGTGCCGGGCGTGCCGGGCGCGATCACCATTGCCGAGGAATCCACCGCGTGGCCGGGCGTCACGGCCCGCGTGGAAGACGGCGGCCTCGGTTTCCAGTTCAAGTGGAACATGGGCTGGATGCACGACACGCTGCATTACATGCACGAAGATCCGGTCTATCGCCAATACCATCATCACAATATGACGTTCGGGATGGTGTACGCGTATTCGGAGCGCTTCGTGCTGCCGCTTTCGCACGACGAAGTGGTGCACGGCAAAGGCTCGTTGCTCGGCAAGATGCCCGGCGACACCTGGCAGAAGTTCGCGAATCTGCGCGCGTACTTTGGCTTCATGTGGACTCACCCGGGCAAGAAGCTGCTTTTCATGGGGGGCGAATTCGGCCAGCTCGCCGAGTTCAATCACGACGCGTCGCCCCACTGGCATCTGCTCGACGATGCCCATCATCACGGCGTGCAATTGCTGGTGCGCGACCTGAACCGCCTCTATCACGACGAGCCCGCGCTGCATCTGCTCGACAGCGAGCCGGGCGGCTTTAACTGGCTGATCGGCGACGACAGCGCCAACAGCGTGTTCGCGTATCGACGTACCGACGGCGCGGGCCGCGAACTCGTCGTGGTGTGCAACATGACGCCGGTGCCGCGCGTCGGCTACCGCATCGGCATGCCGCGCGAAGGGCGCTGGTCGGAGGTGTTGAACACGGACGCTAGCGTGTATGGCGGCTCGAATATGGGCAACGGCGGCGTGATTCACACCGACGCGCTAGCGAGCCACGGCTGGCCGCATTCGGCCTCCCTGACCTTGCCGCCGCTCGCCACGATCGTGCTGCGCGCCGACTGAGCGGCACTGTCGGCGGAATCGGCCACGGCCCGGTTCCGTCGAAGGCGAGCGCGCGGCCCGTATGACGAAGGGCCGCGCGCTCGTTGTTTCGAGCACCGCGTAGAGCACAGCATGGAGCACCGCGCCGCGGCATTTCATCAAAGCAGAACAAGGAAGGGGAACCATGTCGCATGCAATGCCCGACCGGCTTCTGCCCGGCTCGCCCTATCCGCTCGGCGCCAGTTGGGACGGCCTCGGTGTCAACTTTGCGGTGTTCTCGGCGAACGCACAGAAAATCGAGCTTTGCCTGTTCGATCCCACCGGCCGCAAGGAAATCAAACGCTTTCCGCTGCCCGAATGCACCGACGAGATCTGGCACGGCTATCTGCCGAATGCGCATCCGGGCACAGCGTACGGCTTTCGCGCGCACGGTCCGTATCAGCCGCAGCAAGGACAGCGCTTCAATCCGCACAAGCTGTTGCTCGACCCGTACGCGCGCAAGCTCGTCGGGCAGTTCCGCTGGTCGGATGCGTTGTTCGGCTATCGCGTGCATTCGAATCGCGCGGATCTTTCCATCGACCGGCGCGACTCCGCTCCCGCGATGCCCAAATGCGTGGTGATCGACGAAGCATTCGACTGGTCGCACGACAAGCGCCCAAATGTGCCGTGGGGCGAAAGCGTCATCTACGAAACGCACGTGCGCGGCGCCTCCATGCTGCGTGCTGATCTGCGTCAGCACGAACGCGGCACGTTTGCCGCGCTGGCGTCGCCGGAATTTATCGAGCATCTGCTGAAGCTCGGTGTGACCGCCGTCGAGCTGCTGCCGGTTCATGCGTTTCTCAACGACCGTTTTCTCGTGGAGCGCGGCCTGCGCAATTACTGGGGCTACAACACGGCGGCTTTCTTTGCGCCCGAGCCGTCGTATCTGAGCACGCACCGGCTCGATGAAATGCGCATTGCCGTGCGCCAGTTGCACGCGGCCGGCATTGAAGTGATTCTCGACGTGGTCTACAACCACACCTGCGAAGGCAACGAAATGGGGCCGACCGTCTCGTGGCGCGGTCTCGACAATGCGAGCTACTACCGCCTGATTCCTGGCGACGAGCGGCATCACATCAACGACACCGGCTGCGGCAATACCGTGAACCTGCTGCATCCGCGCGTGCTGCAGATGGTGATGGATTCGCTGCGCTACTGGTCGACGGCGTTCAACATCGACGGCTTCCGTTTCGATCTCGGCGTGACGCTCGGGCGCGAGCCGCATGGTTTCGATCCCGGCTCCGGCTTCTTCGACGCGGTGCGCCAGGACCCGGTTCTGTCGCAGCGCAAGCTGATTTCCGAGCCGTGGGACATCGGCCCCGGCGGTTATCAGCTTGGCAATCATCCACCGGGTTTTGGCGAATGGAATGACCGTTTCCGCGATACCGTGCGGCGTTTCTGGCGTGGCGACGCGGGCCTGCGCCCGGACCTCGCCGCGCGCCTGACCGGTTCCGCCGATCTGTTCAACCGGCGCTTTCGCAAGCCTTGGGCGTCGATCAATTTCGTCGCCTCGCATGACGGTTTTACGCTCGCCGACATTACCGCGTACGAGCACAAACACAACGAGGCGAATCGCGAAGGGAACCGCGACGGCCATAACGAAAACTGCAGCAGCAACTGGGGCGTCGAAGGACCGACCGACGATCCCGCGATTCTCGCCACGCGCAAACGCGTGGCGCGCTCGATGATCGCGACGCTGCTGATTGCGCTCGGCACGCCGATGCTGCTCGCCGGCGACGAGTCGTTGCGCACGCAGGACGGCAACAACAATGCGTACTGCCAGGATAACGAAATATCGTGGATCGACTGGGAACGCGCGGAATCGCCGGACGGCCATCAGATGACGGAGTTCGTGTCGCGCGTGGTGGCGCTGCGCAAACGGCATCCGCTCCTGCGCGAAACGCGTTTTCTGTTCGGCGACCGCGAAGTGTTGCCGGGGCTTTTCGACGTCGGCTGGTTCGACGAAAACGGCGACCCGCTGACCATCGAAGCCTGGGAAGACCCCGAAGGCCGCGCCTTCACGTTGCGGCGCGCGGGCCCGGGCCTGAGCGGCGAAACAGAAGTATTGTTGATGATGCTCAACGCGAGTGCGGAAACACTGCGTTTTACGCCCCCTGCGCCGCACCTGGAATGGCACGTGCTGTTAGACACTGCGGATACGCACAGCGCGCCGCACCGGCTCGCTGCGACCGACCTCGAAGTGGCCGCGCATGGCCTCGTGATACTCGCCGCGCAACCCGTCGGCGAGGCCGACTGGCAAGCGGGCTGGAAGGCGGGACCGCGGCACGGCTCGCGGCTTCTGACCGCGTTGCCGCCCGAGCCCGGCGAGCTTCCGCCCGCGAGCGATGCGTCGCCGAATGCCTAGCTTGCGGGCGGCCACGCGCGAACGGCGTGTGAGCAATCCGACGGCATAAACCGAATGGTGAAGAGTCATGTCCGAACATCCAATCGATCCACACGCGCATCACTACGCGCATTGCCTGCCGTTCGGCGCGCAATTGCTCGGCCCGCAAGGCGCGAATCCGCGCACGCGGTTTCGTTTCTGGGCGCCGTCCTGCCAAAGCGTGCAGGTCGAAATCGAAAACGGCGCGGCACAAGGCGCGCATGCAATGACGCCCGCCGGCAACGGCTGGTTCGAGGCGAGCGTCGAGAGCGGCGCGGGCACGCTGTACCGCTTTCGCCTTGACGACGGCAACGCGGTGCCCGATCCGGCGTCGCGCTTTCAGCCGCAAGATGTGCACGGCCCGAGCGAAGTCATCGACCCGCGCGCCTACCGCTGGGAGCACACCGACTGGCATGGGCGCCCTTGGGAAGAAACGGTGCTGTATGAACTGCACGTCGGCGCAATGGGCGGCTATCGAGGCGTGCAAAAGCGCTTGCCGGCGCTGGCGGCGCTGGGCGTGACCGCGATCGAACTGATGCCGTTGAACGATTTTCCCGGCAAGCACAACTGGGGCTACGACGGCGTGCTGCCGTACGCGCCCGACTCCGCTTACGGCCGCCCCGAAGAACTTAAAGCGCTGGTCGACGCCGCGCACGGGCTCGGCCTGATGGTGTTTCTCGACGTGGTCTACAACCACTTTGGGCCGGACGGCAACTATTTGCACGAATACGCCCGCTCGTTTTTCCGCGAAGGCACGCATACGCCGTGGGGGCCGGCCATCGATTTCGAGCGCAGTGAAGTCAGCGACTTCTTCATGGACAACGCGGTCTACTGGATCAACGAATACCGGATAGACGGCCTGCGTTTCGACGCGGTGCACGCCATCGACAATCCTGAATGGCTGCGCGAGCTCGCCGACCACATTCGCGCGAATGTGCAGCATGGCCGCCATGTGCACCTGGTGCTGGAAAACGAGCACAACAGCGCGAGCCTGCTGGAGAAGCACTTCACCGCGCAATGGAACGACGACGCGCACAACACACTGCACGTGCTGCTCACGGGCGAAACCGAAGGCTATTACCACGCCTACGAAGACGAGCCGATCCGCCGTCTGGCTCGCGTACTCTCCGACGGTTTCGCCTATCAGGGGGATCCGTCGCCGCTGCACGACGGCGCGCCGCGCGGCGAACCGAGCGGCCATTTGCCGCCCACCTCGTTCGTGATGTTTCTGCAGAACCACGATCAGATCGGCAACCGCGCGTTCGGCGAGCGTCTGCGCAAGCTGACGTCGGACGATGCCTTGCGCGCGGCCACCGGCTTGCTGCTGCTGTCGCCGCAAATTCCGCTCCTCTTCATGGACGAGGAGTACGGCTCCACGCAGCCGTTCCTGTTCTTCACCGACTACACCGGCGAGCTTGCCGACGCCGTGCGCGAAGGACGCCGCCGCGAGTTCGCGCGCTTCTCGTCGTTCAGCGACGAAAAACGTCGCGCGCAGATTCCCGATCCGAACGACGCGCAGACGTTTGCCGCATCGTCGCCGCCCGAGCCGCCCGAGCCGCCGACGGCGCCCGCTCACGAGCAGGACGGCGAGGCGAAAGACCGCCTCGACTGGATGCATTTCTATAAATCCGCGCTGACGGTACGCGCAAAGCTGATTACGCCGCGTCTTAAGCACGGCAAGGCGCTCGGCGCAACGGTACTGACCGACGACACGGGCGCGGACGCGCATGCGCTCATCGCGCGCTGGACACTGGGCGATGGCGAGACGCTGTCGCTCGCGCTCAATCTGTCGAAGCACAGCGTGCCGTTTAACGACGTGCCGGCCGGCAAGGTCATTTTCGAAACGCCGCCGCGCGTGCGCGAGCAGATCGACGCGAAGGTGTTGCCGGCGAACGCGTTCGTCGCATGGCTGACGGGTGACATCAACGACTACGCGAGCGGCCACGACGCGCGCATTGTCGGCAAAGAGGAGCGCCGCTCGTGAGTACCCGACGTTCCGGCGATACGATCGCCACCCTCGCGACGCGCGCGGGCTTCGAGGTGGAATGGGAAGACGCGCATCACAAGGTGCACCGCGTGCCCGAGAAGACGCTCGCCGTGCTGCTCGAACGGATGGGCCTGCCGTGCGGTAACGCGACGCAGATCCGTCAAAGCGCGGCCGCGCTCGAGGCCGAACTGTCCGGCCGCAAACTGCCGCCGCTGATGACCGCCGAAGTCGGCCGCGGCATTGCCTTGCCGGCCGCCGCGATCAGGTCGGGCAGCCACTACCGGATCGAGCTGGAGAGCGGCTCGATCATCGACGGGCGCTTTACCGCGCCCAAAGGCGAAGAAGCGCTGCTCGCGCCCATCGACGAACCCGGTTATCACACGCTCGTGATTCACGAGCAGCGCATGACGCTCGCGGTCGCGCCGTCACGCTGCTACACCGTCGCCGACGCATGGCGCAGTCTGCATGACGACGACGCACGCGCCGACGCACCGCCGCTGTGGGGCATGGCCGCGCAACTCTACGGCTTGCGTCGCGTGGGCGACGGCGGCATCGGCGACTATTCGGCACTCGCGCGAATCGCGGTGGAAAGCGCGAGGCGCGGCGCGCATGCGCTCGCCGTCAGCCCGACGCACGCAATGTTCAGCGCGGAGCCGAACCGCTTCAGCCCGTATTCACCGTCGTCACGTTTGTGGCTGAACGTCACGCATATCGACCCGGCAGCCGTGTTCGGCGAAGATACGCTGCGCGCCGCGATGCAGTCCACCGGGGCCGCCGACGCGTGGACCGAACTCGAAGGCTTGCCGCTTATCGACTGGCCCAAGGCCGTCGTGCTCAAGCTGAAACTCTTGCGCGCGCTGTTCGAAAACTTCTGCACAGAGGAACGCGCGCACGACGCGCCGCGCGCGTTGGAATTTCACGGTTTTTGCGAACGTGCCGGACGAGCGCTCGAAGACCATGCGCGTTTCGAAGCGCTGCAGGCCGCGCAGCTCGCGAAGGGCGGCAACGGTCATTGGCGCGACTGGCCCGAAGCGTTGCGCGATCCGCGCAGTCCGGAAGTGGAGGCGTTTGCGCAGGCGCAGCGCCATGAAGTCGACTTTCACCTCTTTTTGCAATGGCTCGCCGCGAAGGGTCTGTCACACGCGCAGCATGCGGCGCGCGAGGCCGGCATGGCCGTAGGCCTGATCGCCGATCTCGCGGTGGGCTGCGACAGCGCCGGCAGCCACGCATGGTCCTATCGCGACGACATGCTGCAAGGCGTGTCCGTCGGCGCGCCGCCCGACCTCTTCAACCAGGCGGGACAAAGCTGGGGGCTCACCACTTTCTCGCCGCGCGCGATGCGCACGCAAGGCTTCTCGGCGTTCATCGACATGCTGCGCGCCGCGTTCGCGCACGCGGGCGGCATCCGCATCGATCACATTCTCGGTTTGCGGCGCCTGTGGCTCGTGCCGGAAGGCGAGAGCGCGCGCAACGGCGCGTATCTGCGCTATCCGCTCGAAGACCTGCTGCGGCTCATCGCGCTCGAATCGTGGCGGCATCGCGCGATTGTGATCGGCGAGGATCTCGGCACGGTGCCGCCCGGTTTTCGCGAGCGGCTCGACGAGCACGGCATTGCCGGCATCCGCGTGCTGTGGTTCGAGCGCGACGAGGACGGCAGCGGGTTCAAGCCGCCGCAGGCATGGGACCGCAATGCGGTCGGCACGACCACCACGCACGATCTGCCGACCGTCGCCGGATGGTGGGCCGGCAGCGACATCGCGTGGCGCAACCGGATTGGGCAGACCATGGCGCGCCCCGACGGCCGCGATCCCGAAGAAGCCGCGCAGGAAGAGCGCGCGAGCGACCGCGCCGAACTGTGGCGCGCGTTCCAGCAAGCAGGCGTAGCCGCGCCCGATGTGCCCGCGCCGCCGCCCGAAAGCCCGCCCGTCGACGAAGCGCTTGCCTTTGTCGCGGCCACGCCGGGACCGCTCGTTACGTTTCCGCTCGAAGATCTGCTCGCGCACAGCGAACAGCCGAATCTGCCGGGCTCGATCGACGAGCATCCGAACTGGCGCCGCCGCATGAATCTGCCCATTGACGAAATGTTTCTTGACGACACCTTTTGCGACCGGCTGCTCGCGGTTGACCGCGCGCGGCGCGCCGCGACCGTTGCCACGCCTCCCGCCAATCCTGCTTCGGAGCCTGATACGCCATGACCGTCCCGCGCTCCACCCTTCGGCTCCAGTTTCACCGGGGCTTCACTTTCGACGACGCCGCAAAGCACGTCGACTACTTTGCCGCGCTCGGCATCAGCCATGTGTATGCATCGCCCATCACGACGGCCGAGCCGGGCTCGACGCACGGCTACGACACCGTCGACTACACGCAGGTCAACCCGGAATGCGGCGGCGAGGCGGGCTTGAAGCGCCTCGTCGAAAAGTTGCATGGGCACGGCATGGGCCTGATCGTCGACATGGTGCCGAACCACATGGGCGTCGGCGGTTCGAGCAATGCCTGGTGGCTCGATATTCTCGAATGGGGCCGCCATAGCGCCTATGCGCGCCACTTCGACGTGGACTGGCATTCGCCCGACCCGGCCTTGCGCGGTAAGGTGCTGCTGCCGACACTCGGCGGGCCCTACGGCGACGAACTCATGTCGGGCCGTATTGCGTTGCATTTCGCCGCGGACAGCGGGCGCTTTTATGTCGGCTACGGGCCGCATGTGTTTCCCGTCTGCCCGGTCGACTATCCGTCCATTCTGCAAAGCGCCGACCGCGCCGACCTGAGCGCGCTCGCCGAGCGCTTTCACGGACTCACGACGCAACCCGCCGACCAGCCGCGCGCCGCCGAAGGCCGCGAGGCGCTGCGCGAGTTCGTCGCGCAAAACGGCGAGTCGGCGATTCAATTCGCGCTGCAAACCTATGCCCCCGACGATCCGCTCACGCGCGACCGCCTGCATCGCTTGTTGGAGCGCCAGCATTTCCGCCTCGCGTGGTGGCGCACCGCAGCCGACGAGGTCAACTGGCGGCGCTTCTTCGACATCTCAACGCTCGCCGCGGTGCGCGCGGAGCGGCCCGAAGTGTTCGAGGCGACGCATGCGCTCGTGTTCCGTCTGTATCAGGAAGGCGTGATCGACGGGCTGCGGATCGATCACGTCGACGGCCTCGCCGAGCCGCGCGAGTACTGTCAGCGGCTGCGGCAGCGTCTGACGGAATTGCGCGAGACGACGCCGTATGTGGTCGTCGAAAAAATTCTCGCGCGCGGCGAACCGCTGCGCGACGATTGGCCGGTGGACGGCACGACCGGCTACGACTTCATGAACGACGTGGGCGCGCTGCTGCACGACCCCGCGGGCGCCGAACCGCTTGCGCAGGCGTGGACCGAATTCACGGGCCGCAGCCCCGATTTCGCGGACGAAGCACTGGCCGCGCGCCGCAAGATCGTCGCGGAGAATCTTTCGGCGGAACTGGACCGCACGGCGCGAGCGCTGCATCGCATCGCGCGCGACTCGCTCGCCACACGCGACTACACGTTCACCAGCTTGCGGCGCGTGCTGACGGAGCTCGTCGTGCATTTTCCGGTGTATCGCATCTATCCGCAAAACGGCTTGCGCAGCGCCATGGACAACGTGTACTTCGAAGAGGCGCTGGCCGGCGCGCGCGCCACGCTTTCGCGCGCCGATCACGGCGTGCTGGAGCGCGTGAACACGTGGCTTGGCGGCGTTGGGGACGACGCGCCGCCGGGACGCCACGCCCAGCCGCAGCCAGGGCAGAACGGCGCGCCGCCGAACCACGCCGGCTCCGCGCGGCGCACCGCGCAGACGCTGTTTTCGCAATTGACCGCGCCGGTCGCCGCGAAGGCCGTCGAAGATACCGCCTGCTATCGCTATGGCCGTCTGCTGTCGCGCAACGAAGTGGGCGCCGATCCGGGCGAGTTTGCGTTGTCGGTGGAAGCGTTTCATGCGGGCAACGTCGAGCGTGCGCAGCGCTTTCCTCACGCCATGCTGACCACCGCGACGCACGACCACAAGCGCGGTGAAGACGTGCGCGCGCGGCTCGCCGTGCTGAGCGAAATGCCGCACGAGTGGACCGCGACGTGGCGCGCATGGTCGACGTTGAACGCGCCGCAGCGCCGTTCGCTCGACGGCACGCCGATCAGCAGCGTGGGCCAGGACACGAGCTACGACTGGGCGCCCGGCCCGGCCGCGGAAGCCATGCTGTACCAGACGCTGGTCGGCTGCTGGCCGCCCGACCTCGCGCCCGACGACGAGGCGGGCGTCAAGGCATTGGCCGAACGCGTCGCGCAATGGCAGTTGAAGGCGCTGCGCGAGGCGAAGCTGCAAACCAACTGGTTCACGCCCGACGAAGCCTACGAAGCCGGCTGCCGCGACTTTCTGTTCGACATTCTCGCGCCGCAGCGACGCGACGGTTTCCTGAAGGAGGTGGCGGCTTTCGTCGCACGCATTTCGCGCGCGGGCGCGCTGAACAGTCTGCAGCAGACAGTGTTGCGGCTCGCATCGCCTGGGATTCCCGATCTTTACCAAGGCACCGAGTTGTGGGACTTCACTCTCGTCGATCCCGACAATCGCAGGCCGGTCGATTTCGAGCAGCGCGCCGCGTGGCTCGCGCAAACGCCGCCGTCCGAATTTTTGTCGACGTGGCGCGACGGGCGCGTGAAGCTCGCGGTCGTGCAGCGGGTGCTCGCACTGCGCGCGCATTTGCCAGAGTTGCTGAGCCAGGGCACTTATCTGCCGCTGACGGTGCGCGGCGCGCAGGCGTCGAACGTGATCGCGTTTGCGCGGCGGCATGGCAATGCCTGGGCGGTGGTCGTGGCGAGCCGCCTCGCGGCCGGGCTGCTGGGCGAAGAAGGCGATTTGCCGATGGTCGATCCGGGAAAATGGCAGGACACGGCAGTCGAAATGCCGCCGGATCTGACCGCGCGTGCCCTGTTCGACTGGCTGAGCCCTGCCGCGCCGAAGGTGGACGAGAACGGCCTGCTTTGTTTGCGCGATGCGCTCGCCGCCATGCCGATCGCGGTGCTGGTCGAGGATGGCGTGCCGCGCACTTGACGGTGCATGATGGTGCGCTTGCCTCGTTTGCCTGCTTGCCGCTTTGCGTGCGAGCGACGAGTGTGTTGCAGCTGCGAGGCGCTAACCGCCTTCGTCGTCGAAAACTTTGGGGTACACGCGCACAAGCACGATGCGCGGCCCCTTCATCTTCTTCACGACCACGTCGAAGCGATCGAACTCGACACGCTGCCCCTCGGTGGGTAAATCGTTGAGCGCCTGAATCACGAGGCCGCCCACGGACTCGGCCTTGCCTTCGTCGATATCGATACCGAGCGCGCGCTCGAGCGACACCACCGGCAAGCTGCCCTTGCCCATCAACGTGCCGTCGTCCATGCGCGTCCAGTCGGCGTCGCCCTGCCGGAATTCGTCGTGAATCTGGCCGACGAGCGCGCCGAGCAGATTGTCGAGCGTGAGAAAACCAATCGGCTTCGCGTTCTTGTGACCGACCAGCGCAAAATGCGGCGCGCCTTTGCGAAAGCGGCGAAACAGTTCGAGCGCCGGCATCTCCGGTTTGACGTACTGAACGGGGCGCGCGTAGTGCGAGAGATCGTCGAGCGTGCTGCCGGCATGGCGCGCCAGCAGCAGATCTTTCAGGTGGATCATGCCGGCCACGCGCTCGCCGGAGGCATCCTCGAAAAGCGGATAACGGCTGAAGCGATGCCGCGCGACCACGTGCATGTTTTCGCGCAACGGCAGGTCGAGCCGCAAGCCGATCAGTTCATACGCTGGGCGCATCAGATCCGACACCGTCATCCGCGAAAAATCCAGCGAATGAGCGATGGTGTTCCACTCGTCCTGGCTATACGCGTCTTCCGGCGCGCCGCGCTCCGACGCCACGTTGGTCCGGCGGCTGCGCAAAATGAGCTTGAGTTCGTCGGTTGAATAGTGCGAGTCGTGCGCATGCTCCGAGTTCAGGCCCGCAAGCTTCAGCACTGCGTTCGCGCTCGTGTTGAGCAGCCAGATAGCCGGATACATCGCCCAATAAAAGCCGTACAGCGGCGTGGCGGCCCACAGCGAGACCTTCTCCGCTTCGCGAATGGCAAGCGACTTCGGCGCGAGTTCGCCGACCACGATATGCAGAAACGAAATACACGAGAACGCGAAGAACAGCGAAATGCCGTGAATCAACTGCTGCGATTGCACGCCGGCCAGGCTGAAGAGCGGCGTGAGCAGTTCCGCAAACGCGGGTTCGCCGATCCAGCCGAGCCCGAGCGACGCGAGCGTGATGCCGAGCTGGCACGCAGACAGATAGGCGTCGAGCCGGCCGTGCACCTTGGCAAGCAGGCGCCCGCGCATGCCGTGCTTTTCGGCGAGACTCTGCACGCGCGTCTGCCGTAATTTGACGAGGCCGAATTCGGCGGCAACAAAGAAACCGTTCAGGGCGACGAGAAGCAATGCACCGATAAGGGCGACAACCTGGATCAAAGCGGCGGGCTCCGGCAACAAAAGTTGTCAGTATAGAGGGTGAAAGCTTGTTGAAAAGTGAATGGCGAACGGCAGGCGGCGCGCGTGTGTTCATTGGCCCTCATCGGCGCCGGTCGGCGTTCATCGGGCTGCCGCGGCGCTTAAGGGAACGCGCAGCGAGAGCGTGGCCGGCGCGCTTTGCGCCGCGTCCTGTTGCTCGAAGCCGCCGCCATGCGCTTCCGCGACCCGCTTGCACAGCGCGAGAACCCACGCGATGCGATTCGCCTCGCGCGGCTCGCGAGCCTGCTTGCGCGCGAACGTTTCAAGTACATGCGGCAGTGAGGTGTCGACCAGGGCGGTGCTCGCCTCATAGGTGACCGCGGCGTGCCAGCTGGTTGCGTCCGCACGCGATTCGAGCGTGACCGCCGCGCCTTGTGCGCTGGATTCGACGGCAAAAGTCAGCATCACCCACAGTGCCGCCGCAAGCCGCTCGCGATCGCCGTTCAGTTGCTCGGTGGCAAGCTGCGAGTTGAGCGTGAGTTCGACGCCGCGCACGCGCGCGAGTCCCGAGCGCACTTCTTCGGCTGTTTCGTCGAGCAGCGGATGCAGCGGGAACGGCGCATAGTCGAGCGCGAGCGATCGGGTTTCGGCGCGTGTGGCGTCGACGATCGTCTCCAGCAGCTTGACCTGTTGATCGACGCCGTTGCGAATGCCGACGATCGCGCGCTGCGAGTTGGGATCGTTGGGGTCGAGCTTGCGCTCCAGCACATAGGCCCAGCTATGAATCGCGTTCAACGGGCCGCGCAGGTCGTGCGACACCAGAGAAAGCACGTGGTCGCGCATGAAAAGCGCGGATTCGGCCCGCAGATGCGCGGTGCGTTCAGAGACGGCGAACCCCGAAGTCACCGGTTGTGCCCCAGCTGTTCCGGTTGAAGACGTTGTCACGATCGACCTCTCAGGCAATGCATGATGATTGGGAAATCCCATTATAGGCATGCCACCGGGCGCCACCAGCCTGGCCAGATGGCCAATCCGGAACGCAATCCGCGTGCCACGCCGCGTTCTTCGATTGCCATGCTCCAACGCGCCTACAATGTCGGTTTTACGTTTATGAACTGAGGAGCGACACATGTCGACTGTAACTACCGAATCCGGCTTGAAGTACGAAGACATTGTTGAAGGCACGGGCGCGGAAGCGGTTGCTGGCAAGACCGTCAGCGTGCATTACACCGGCTGGCTGACCGACGGTCAGAAGTTCGACTCGAGCAAGGACCGCAACGACCCGTTCGCGTTCGTGCTGGGCGGCGGCATGGTCATCAAGGGCTGGGACGAAGGCGTGCAAGGCATGAAGGTCGGCGGCACGCGCAAGCTGACCATTCCGCCGCAACTCGGCTACGGCGTGCGCGGCGCGGGCGGCGTGATTCCGCCGAATGCGACGCTCGTGTTCGAAGTCGAATTGCTCGACGTTTAAGGCTTTTCGCTGTTCGTCTGGCTCTCGCTCCGCTTTTCCGATGACGCACGCCGCCGTGACCGCACCTAGCGTTTCGCTGCGCCGCTTCGGCGCGGTCGAGGCGTCGGACGTGCACGATTTTCACCAGGTCGTGCTCGGTCTCGACGGCGCCATGGTCATGGCCGTGGACGGCGTCGCGCAACAAATCGACGCGCGTTCCGCGTGGCTCATTCCTGCGGGCGCGCGGCACGATTACGCGGGGGTCGGCGAGAACCGGCAGTTGGTGCTGGACTTGCCTGCGGCCACGCTCGCCGTGCCGGAACGCCTGTTCGACCGGGCGCGCACTGTTACTGTGGATGCCGCGTTCACCGAGCTTGTCCAGCGCATTGCGTCGCACGCCGCGCAGGGCGCGCCCGCGGACAATCTCCACATTCGTCGTTTTCATTGGGACGCGGCGGCCCGCCTTGGCGCGGCGTTAGTCGCGAGCACAGGCATGGGCAGCCGAGGCGCCGAAGCCGCCGCGGGGCTCGACTTCGCGCGCATCGACCGCTGGTTGCGCGCGCATCTGTCGGAGCCGCTGCGTATCGCCGACCTTGCCGCGCATTGCGGCTTCGGCGTGCGGCGCTTCCATCAACTTTTTATCGAAGCATTCGGCGAAACGCCGCATCGCTATCTGCAGCGGCTGCGGCTCGATACGTCGCTCGCGCTGCTCGCCGATCCACGGCATTCGCTGGCGGATATCGCGCTCGACATCGGCTTTGGCGACCAAAGCGCCTATACGCATGCGTTCACGCGCCGCTTCGGGCTCGCACCGGGCCAGTGGCGCAGCCTGCGGCATTGATGAGGGTGTGCGCCGGCAAGCGGGCGTAGTGAGCCTGTGATGGGCTGGGCACGCGATGATCCCGTAGCGCGACGTTTATGTGAGACACGTCAGACCCTCAAGGCCCGCGCCGGCTCCCGCTTAACCCACGCATAAAACGATGGCAACAAAAAAGCCCGTACTGCGTCGACGCTTTCGCGCCGAGACAAGCGGGCTTGATGCTGCCGGCCTTACGTACGAGGCCTGACGACGTCAGCCTACCGACAATTGCAGGTGCAGTTGCGAGCGCGCCGGGCCGCCGCCGTCGATGGCTTCGCTCGCGGCATCGCGATCCGATTGCGAGGACGGCGCGAGACGCGCGGTTTCGATGCGGTCCAGGTATTCCGTCGTCACGTCGCCGGTCACGTAGTTGCCGTCGAAGCACGACGCCTCAAAATCCTTCAACGCCGGGTTGATGTCGCGCACGGCCTGCTTGAGCGCCTCGACGTCCTGATACACGAGATGGTCCGCGCCGATCATGCGCGCCACTTCCTCGTCCGAGCGGCCGTGAGCGACCAGCTCGCCGCGCGTGGGCATGTCGATACCGTAGACGTTCGGAAACTTCACCGGCGGCGCGGCGGACGCGAAGATCACCTTGTTCGCGCCGGCGTCGCGCGCCATCTGCACGATTTCATGCGACGTGGTGCCGCGCACGATCGAGTCGTCGACGATCAGCACGTTCTTGCCCTTGAACTCGATGCCCATGGCGTTCAGCTTCTGGCGCACCGACTTCTTGCGCACCGCCTGGCCCGGCATGATGAACGTCCGGCCGACATAACGGTTCTTGAAGAAGCCTTCGCGATACTCCACGCCCAGCTTCTTCGCGACCTGCATCGCGGCCGGGCGCGACGAATCGGGAATCGGCATGACGACGTCGATTGCGACGTCCGGCAACTCGCGCTTGATCTTCTCGGCGAGATAATCGCCCATGCGCAAACGCACGTTGTAGACGGGCACGCCGTCGAGCACCGAGTCCGGACGCGCGAGATACACGAGTTCGAAAATGCACGGGTTCAGGCTCGGATTGGCCGCGCATTGCTGCGAATGCACGTTGCCGTCCAGGTCGATGAACACCGCCTCGCCCGGCGCCACGTCACGCACGAACTCAAAACCGATACCTTCGATCGCCACCGATTCCGACGCCAGCATCCACTCGACGCCTTCCGGCGTTTCAAGCTTGCCGAGGCACAGCGGCCGGATGCCGAACGGGTCGCGGAAACCGAGCAGGCCGTAGCCGGCGATCAGCGAGACGATCGCATACGAACCCCGCACCCGGCGATGCACGCCTGACACCGCCTTGAAAAGCGCCGCCGGATCGAGCTGCAAACCCGAGCTCGACAGCTGCAATTCGTGCGCGAGCACGTTGAGCATCACTTCCGTGTCGGAATTGGTGTTGATGTGGCGGCGGTCGATGCGGAACATCTCATCTTTCAACTGCTGCCAGTTGGTCAGATTGCCGTTGTGCGCGAGGATGATGCCGAACGGCGCGTTCACGTAGAACGGCTGCGCTTCTTCCTCGCTCGACGCCGAGCCGGCCGTCGGGTAGCGCACCTGGCCGATGCCGCTATTGCCCGGCAGGCTGCGCATGTTGCGCGTGCGGAACACGTCGCGCACCATGCCGTTGGCCTTGTGCATGTGGAAATTGCTGCCGTTCGCTGTCGCGATGCCGGCGGCGTCCTGACCGCGGTGCTGCAGAAGCAGCAGGCTGTCATAGATCAGCTGGTTGACCGGAGAATGGGAAACTACGCCTACGATGCCGCACATGGCATGTCCTTCAAAGGTACGAAATTCGTCAGAGCGGCCGGTGCCTCGCGAACTGCGCGCGATATGACGCGACGGTTCGCGACATGATGCCAGGGCAACCGGATTACGCCGGAGTCGTGCCGCGTTCCTTGGCCGCTCACCTGATCGTCACACGCGGACGTAGGCAGCAAGCGTCTCCGGAAGCAGCGGTTTCATTACGTGCACGCCTTCCACCGCATAGGGCCGCAGCAAGGCGTTGCGCCAGAATTCCTGTTGGGGCAGTTCAGTCAGGCCTGCAAGGGCGACCAGAATCAGCACCAGAACGACCCCTCGCACGAGGCCGAACATCAAACCGAGCGAGCGGTCCACGCCGCTCAGGCCCGTGGCCTGCACGATGCGCGACAGCAGCGCGTTCAGCACGCTCGCGACCAGCACCACGCCGATCGCCACCAGCGCGAAAGCCAGCAGCCACTGGGTCAGCGCGCCGCCCGGCCACGTGGACGGGATATACGGCACGACATAACCGACGAAGCGGCAAGCAATGAAAAACGCCGCGATCCAACCGATCAGCCCGAACACTTCGGACAAAAACCCGCGCCATGTGCCGCGCAAGGCCGACAAACCGATCACCGCCATTACAGCGTAGTCGAAGGCCGTGAACATCGCTCGCTTTACTGCGCCGCGCCGCTCGTCGTGCCCGACGCGAGGCCCGCTCCGCGAACCTTCGCGATCGCGGCGCTCGCCGCCGCGCGATCCGCGAACGGTCCGGCGCGCAATAGCGTGAGCGTCGTGCCGTCAGCCTGCTTCCGATGTTCGATATATGCGGGCACACCGGCCGCTTTCAACTTGCTGGCCCAATTACGTGCATTCGCTTCGTTGGCGAAAGCGCCCAATTGCACGGCAAAACGGCTGCCCGGCGGCGACGCGGGCGTGCCCGAATTGGCGTCAGCGCTCGCGGCAACGCTGGTTTCGTCCGCAGACGGCGCTGCGGCCGTTGCATTGCTGTGGGCGGCCGGTTTATTCGCGGGCTTGGCTGCCACCGCCGGGGCCGCCGGCGTGGCGGGCGTGGGCGTGGGTGAGGCGTTGGCGGCCACGGCCGGCGGTTGCGGTTTGCCAGCGGGCTTCGCGGCGGCCGTCGAATTCGTGTTGGCCTGGGCTTGCTGCTTAGCGTCCTGCCGGTCCTGCTGGATAGCGCCGCTCACGGCGCCGGACTGCGCCTGCGCGCCCATCCTGGCAGGCGCGAGACTGGAAGCTGCGAGCGCGGCGTCGGGCGCGGGATTATCCGGCGCGACGCCCGCCTGCGTGTCGACCTCGTGCTTCGTCAGCCTGGGCGCGGGGCGGCTCGGAATGTCGATGGAAATGTCGTCGGTAACGGGCTTCGGGTGCGAGTCGAGCACCATGGGCAGCACGACCACCGCGGCCACGACCATGGCGATCGCCCCGACCAGCCGGCGCCGCGCGCGCTGTTTTTCCGGCAACGTAGGGTCGAGCAGCATCGCATCGGCGTCGACGGTGCGCTCCGTGCGGCGGGTCCGCCGCTCCACGCGCTCGCTACGGGCGGCCCGGGTGGAACTGGTGTTTGCGCCGCGCCGGCTGGGCGCGTCGTCTTTCTTGCCGAACGAGAAAATTCCCATGAATCGCTTGGTTCGAGCGTGGCGCCCGTTCAGTGTTGCTGCGATTTACGGTAGGCCATAACGCCCGCTACCGTATAGAAACTGCCGAAAACCACAATTCTATCATTCTCTGACGCCCGTTTTAGCGCATCTTGGTACGCCTCGGCCGGCGTCGCATAGCGCGTCACGCTGCTGTCGGTACTGTCTTCCACGCCCTGCTCGCGCAACGCGGCTTCGAGCTGTTCCGCCGATGCCGCGCGCGGCGTCGGCAGATCGGTCACGCACCAGTGATCGATTTCGCCCTTCAGATGCTGGAGCACGCCGGCAATGTCCTTGTCGCCCATCATTCCGAACACGCCGTAGGTGTAGGGGAAAAAACCCATATTGCCGAGGTTCTGGCCGAGCACGGCCGCCGCGTGCGGATTGTGACCGACGTCCAGCACGACCGCCGGCTTGCCCGGCAGCACCTGGAAGCGGCCCGGCAATTCGACATTGGCGAGGCCGAGCCGGATATCCTGCGCCGACACCGGCAAACGGTCGCGCAACGCTTCCAGACCGGCGAGAGCAGCCGACGTGTTGATCAATTGATTCGCGCCGCGCAACGCCGGGTAGGCGAGTGCCGAGCGCCGCAGCGTCGGGCCGACGTAGCTCCACTGCTGGCGCTCGCTGCCGGCCTGGCCTTCGTAGCGGAAATCGCGGCCGAACAGCCACAATTCGGCGCCGATCTGCTCCGCATAGTCGATCAGCGTCTGCGGCGGCACCGGGTCCGCGCAGATGGCGGGCTTGCCGGCGCGGAAAATGCCGGCCTTCTCCAGCGCGATTTTCTCGCGCGTATCGCCGAGATATTCGGTGTGATCGATGTCGATGCTGGTGATGATCGCGCAGTCGGTGTCGAGAATGTTCACCGCGTCGAGGCGCCCGCCCAGGCCGACTTCGAAAATCACGGCGTCCAGTCCGCGCGACGCGAAGAGGCTCATGATCGCGAGCGTCGTAAATTCAAAATAAGTCAGCGAGACCGGCTGGGCGAGGCTCAATCGCGCGGCCTCGACTTTCTCGAAGTGCGGCAGCAGTTCGGCGTCGGTTGCCATCTGGCCGTTGATCCGCGCGCGCTCATTGAACGCCAGCAGATGCGGCGAAGTATGACAACCCACGGTGAACCCGGCGCGCAGCAGGATCGACTCGAGAATCGCGCACGTCGAACCCTTGCCGTTCGTCCCGCCCACGGTGATGACCGGGCACGCAAACGACAGCTGCATTGCGTCGCGCACCTGGCTGATACGCGCGAGACCCATGTCGATGCCGACCGGATGCGCGGATTCGAGATGCGTGAGCCACGCGTCGAGGGTGGGGAATGTGGTCATCGGATGAATCGCGAGTCAATCATTGAGCGGTATGGCAAACATGCGCGGGATGACGCCTCGCGCACTATGTGAGACCGTGATTATCCCGGAAATGACGGCGCGCCGCTTGATTGCTCATGCGGCGCGCTGATTTGTGGGGATTTTTTTGACGTGGGCGGCGGTGGGCGCCAAGACCCAGCGCTGGCCGCGCGCCGGCGGGGCGCGCCGCTCTGCACGATGCCCGGCGCGGCGCAATGCCGGGCGCGATGGCGGCTTTGGCGGCTTGGGCGGCTAGACGACTCAGGCGACGGCGTCCGCCGGCTGGTGGCTCAGCAACGCCATCAATTGAGCAAGTTCCTCGCGCAGCTTGCGGCGGTCCACGATCATGTCGATCGCGCCCTTCGTCAGCAGGAATTCGGCGCGCTGGAAGCCTTCCGGCAGCTTCTCGCGCACGGTCTGTTCGATCACGCGCGGGCCGGCAAAGCCAATCAGCGCCTTGGGTTCAGCGATCACGACGTCGCCGAGGAACGCGAAGCTCGCCGACACGCCGCCCATGGTCGGGTCGGTCAGCACGGAGATGAACGGCAGCTTGGCCTCGGACAGCCTGGTGAGCATCGCCGTGGTCTTCGCCATTTGCATCAGCGAGAGCAGGCTTTCCTGCATCCGCGCGCCGCCCGAAGCGGTGAAGCAGATAAACGGCACTTTCTGCTCGAGCGCGTTTTGCGCGCCGCGGGCAAAGCGCTCGCCGACCACCGAGCCCATCGAGCCGCCCATGAACGAGAACTCGAAACAGGCCACCACGACCGGCAGCGTGTGGATCGCGCCGCCCATGACGACCATGGCGTCGGTTTCGTCGGTGTCGTCCATCGCCTCTTTCAGGCGGTCCGGATACTTGCGGCTGTCCTTGAACTTGAGCGCGTCGACCGGGACGATTTCCTGGCCGATTTCGTAACGGCCTTCCGGATCCAGCAGGCTGTCCAGCCGCTCCCGCGCGCCGATGCGCATATGGTGATCGCACTTCGGGCACACATGCAGATTCGCCTCCACGTCGTTGCGATACAGCACGGCCTCGCACGACGGGCACTTGATCCACAGGCCTTCCGGAATCCCCTTGCGGCTCTTCGGGTCGGTTTGTTTGATTTTTGGCGGCAGCAGCTTATCGAGCCAGCTCATAGGAAATCCTTCTCGGGTCAACGGTTGCACAAACGGCGGGACGAACCCGCCGCTCGCACGACAGACGACAAAATGACTGTTATCGGGCAGTCGCGACGCTATCGAGCGCCTCGCGCACCTCGGCGACGAAACGCCTCAGCGTCTCGGCGGCGGTGTCGGGGGCCGCCTGCTCGAGCAATTGCACGATACGGCTGCCGATCACCACCGCGTCGGAAACTTCGGCCACGAGACGCGCCGTTTCCGCGTCACGAATGCCAAAACCGACGCCGACCGGCAAGGGCACGCGCGACTTGATGGCCGGGATTTTACTCGCGATGCTGGAAACGTCCAGATTTGCCGCGCCGGTCACACCTTTTAGCGACACGTAGTAGACGTAACCGCTCGCGATCTTGCCGACTTCTGCAATACGCTCGTCGGTCGACGTGGGTGCCAGCAGAAAGATCGGATCGATCCCGGCGGAACGCATCTTTTCCGCGAAGTTAGCGCATTCTTCCGGCGGATAGTCCACCACCAGCACGCCGTCGACGCCCGCTTCCCTCGCCGCCTCGGCAAAGGCTTCGGCGCCCATGCGCTCGATCGGATTGGCGTAGCCCATCAGCACGACCGGCGTGGTTTGGTTGGTTTCGCGGAACCGCTTGACGTCGGCGAGCACGTGACGCAAGGACACGCCGTGCGCCAATGCGCGTTCCGACGACTGCTGGATTACGGGGCCGTCGGCCATGGGGTCCGAAAACGGCACGCCGAGTTCGATGACGTCCGCGCCGCCAGCGGCGAGCGCGTGCATGAATTCGACGGTACGCGCCGGGTCCGGGTCGCCGGCCGTCATGAAAGGAATCAGGCCTTTTTTGCCCTGCTCGGACAACGCAGCAAACGTGTTTTTGATACGGGACATGGAGTTGTTCTCGATTGAGCTACTGCGCTCGGCGCTTCGCGGGTCACTTTATTGCTTCGGTATCACACGCGGTTAGGCACGCGGTTTCGCACCCGGTCACTGCACTTCGGCCTGCCCGGGCGCTTTGACCTTGACCGGCCGGCGTTTGACAGGCGCGGAGACTGCGGCGCTGACGCGTTCCCGCGCTATCGCGCAGTAACTTTCATTGATCTCATAGCCGACGAATTCCCGCTGTTGCCGGGCGCAAGCGACTGCGGTGGTGCCGCTGCCCATGAAAGGGTCGAGCACGCGGCCGCCCTTCGGACAACTGGCCAGCACCATTCGCTCGACAATCTCCAAAGGCTTTTGCGTAGGATGATCGACGCGTTCGGCATGTTGCCGGTGCAGCCTCGACACAGACCAGACGTCCTTCGGATTATAGCCAAGCTCCAGCCACTTGCTCCCTTCGAACAATTTACGCGAACGCGCCTTCTTCGTGGCGGCATCATACGGGATGCGGACGGGATCCAGGTCGAAGTAATAATCTTTCGACACCGCGAAAAAGCCGATGTTATCGTGCACCGAGGTGAACCGGCGCGTGGTTCCACCCATGCTCGGCACGCGCCGGTCCCAGATGATCTCGTTGATCATGAGGAGCCGGGTCTTCAGAAAACTGAAGATTTCCGGCGCGTACTGCCACGTGCAGAAGATATAAAGCGAGCCCGACGGCTTGAGCTTCGGAATGGCAAGCTCCAGCCAGCCACGCGTCCAGGCGAGGAAATCGTCGCCCGTGCGCATATCGGAGTCGTTCCCGTAATCCTTGCCGAGCCCATACGGCGGGTCGCATAGGATGAGGTCGATCGACCCGTCGGGAATATTCGCTACATCGGTCAGAAAATCGCGGTTCAACAACTGGATGCCCGCGGGCACCTGCGGCAGCAGCAGCGCAGGCGCCTCGGGCGCCAGAAGCTCGCCGGCCGGCGTCAACTCACTCGCCGCCGGCTGGGGCTCGTCGAACTCGTCGCGCATCTCGGCGGCGCTCAGAACTGAATGCCCGATCGCTCGGCGACCGTATGCATGTCCTTGTCGCCGCGGCCGGACAGGTTCACCAGCAAGTGCTTGTCCTTCCCGAGCGTGGGCGCGAGCTTCGTCGCGTACGCGAGCGCGTGGCTCGACTCCAGCGCGGGAATGATGCCCTCGATGCGGCAGCAGTCGTGGAACGCCTTGAGCGCCTCTTCGTCGGTGATGCCGACGTATTGCGCGCGGTTGCTCTCTTTTAGCCACGCGTGCTCGGGCCCGACGCCGGGATAGTCGAGGCCCGCCGACACCGAATGCGTCTCGATGATCTGGCCGTTCTCGTCCTGCAGCAGGTACGTGCGGTTGCCGTGCAGCACACCCGGGCTGCCGCCGATCAGCGACGCCGCGTGGCGCCCCGACTCGATGCCGTCGCCGGCCGCTTCCACGCCGATCAACTGCACCGAACTATCGTCGATGTACGGATAAAAGATACCCATCGCATTGGATCCGCCGCCCACGCACGCAATCACCGCGTCCGGCTGTCGTCCGATTAGCTCAGGCATCTGCACCTTGCATTCATCGCCGATTACGCGCTGGAAGTCGCGCACCATCATCGGATACGGATGCGGCCCAGCCACGGTCCCGATAATGTAGAAAGTGTTTTCGACGTTGGTCACCCAATCGCGCATGGCCTCGTTCAGCGCGTCTTTCAGCGTGCGCGAGCCGGATTCAACCGGCACGACCGTGGCGCCGAGCAGCTTCATCCGGTAGACGTTGGCAGCCTGGCGGCGCACGTCTTCGGCGCCCATGTAGACCACGCATTCCATGCCGAAGCGCGCCGCGATGGTGGCCGTGGCCACGCCGTGCTGCCCGGCGCCCGTTTCCGCGATGACGCGCGGCTTGCCCATGCGCTTGGCGAGCAGCGCCTGGCCGATCACGTTATTGATCTTGTGCGCGCCGGTGTGGTTCAAGTCTTCGCGCTTCAGAAAAATCTGCGCGCCGCCGAGCAGTTCACTCCAGCGCTGAGCGTGGTAAATCGGCGAAGGCCGGCCGACGAAGTACTTCAGTTCGCGCTCGTACTCGGCGATAAACCCGGCATCTTTAGAGAATTTTTCGTAGGCGGCACGCAGCTCGTCGAGTGCGTGAACCAGCGTTTCAGCGACGAACACGCCGCCAAACTGGCCGAAATGGCCTCTTTCGTCAGGCAAGTTATACATGTGGATCACTCTTTCGTGGCGCGCGGCGCGCTCATGGAGCGCCGCGCCGCGGAATCATCCGGCGTCCGCCGCGCGCACCGCGCGTACGAACGCCGCCATCCGGGCGTGATCTTTCACGCCCTTGGCGCCCGGCACTTCGATGCCGCTCGAGACATCGACCGCGTACGGGCGCACGCGATGGATCGCATCACTGACGTTTTGCGCGTTCAACCCACCACTCAAAACGGCCCGACGCGCGAGCTCTGCTGGAATAAGTGACCAATCGAAAACCTTCCCGCCGCCGCCATAGCCTTCGACATGCGTGTCGAATAGAAAGCCATTGGCGCCTGAATAGTTGAGAGCCGATTTTACCAAATCGGCCGATTGAGTATCCGCCGCCACGCGCAGCGCGCGCAACCAAGGCAAACCCGCAATGCCGGCGAGCGATTCGCACTGGTCCGCCGTCTCGTCGCCGTGAAACTGCAACAGCGAAAGCCCGACGTTGCTGACCACTTCGCGCACCCAGTCCGGCGAGGGATTCACGAACAAACCGACCACCGACACGAACGGCGGCACATCCTGCACCAGTTCCACGGCCTGTGCGATGCTCACCGAGCGCGGGCTCGGCGGATAGAACACAAGGCCGATGGCGTCGGCGCCGAGGCCGATGGCGTGCTCCACGTCGGCCGGTTTCGACAGGCCGCACAGTTTGATCCGCGTGCGCCGCGGCGCCGCCTGCAAGTCGCCGCCGGCGGCCACGGTTGATGCGGATTTTTCAGTGACGAAGTTGTCAGTCGAACTCATGTCTGGCTCTGCTCGTTCCATAGGGTGCTCCACGGCACACTGCCGGTCTGCGGCGCGGGCACAGCAAAGTGCTCAGGATAGCCCACCTGCGCGAGATACAAGCCGTCCGGCATGAACGTCGGCGCGGCCCATTCGCGGTCGCGGCCTTCGAGCACTTCCGCCATCCACTGCACCGGGCGGCGTCCCTTGCCGATGTACACCAGACATCCCATCACATTGCGCACCATGTGGTGCAGGAATGCGTTGGCCCGGAAACGGAAGTGGACGAAGTCGCCCTGCTGTTGAATGTCGATCTGATACAGATGCTTGACCGGCGTTTTCGCTTGGCATTGCGACGAGCGAAACGCCGAAAAGTCGTGTTCGCCGATTAAATGCACCGCAGCTTCCCGCATCGCGTCGATATCCAGCGGCGCGTGCACCCAGCCGGCGCGCGCCGCGAGCATCGGCGAACGCACCGGATGCACGTACAGCACATAGTAATAAGTGCGCTCGAAGGCCGAAAACCGCGCGTGGAACGCTTCGGGCATCGGCTTCGCCCATTGGACGGAGACGGTTTTCGGCAAAAACGAATTCGTGCCGCGCACCCATGAGATGTCGGCCCGCTCCAGCTCCGTGTCGAAATGCACGACCTGGCCGAGGCCGTGCACACCCGTATCCGTCCGACCCGCGACGACGGTCGGCACCGGCGTCTGCGCAAATTCGCGCAGGGCCCGCTCGAGCTCGTCCTGAACCGTGTTGCCGTGCGGCTGCGACTGCCACCCGCAGAACGCCGACCCGTCGTACTGAACGCCTAGCGCAATCCGCTTCACGACAACGGAGCGAGCGTCGAGAGCAGCGCGCGGGCGTCGTTGCGCGTGGCCGGATCGTTGGCTTCGATCACTTCGTTGATCAGTGTGCGCGCGCCGGCCAGATCGCCCAGCTCGATGTACTCGGCGGCAAGATCCAGCTTGTTTCGGGCGATGCGGGCCAGATCCGCCGGCGTGAATACGGGCAGCGGCTCTGTCGGCCCTGGTGGCAGTTCCAGATCGAAGTCCAGCTTCAGCGCGCCGAAGCCTGCGGTGCCCAGACTGCCGGCACCCAGGCCGGCCACAGCGCCACGGCCGGCAGTGCCGGCCGCGATTTCGTCGGCGGCATGCGGAGCTTCGTCGGCGCCCGGCGGCGGCGGAACGGCCCGCCGTGCAGTCGCTTCCGGCGACGCCACCGGCTGGCTGCTCAGCGATTGCGGCGTACCCACGGTGTCGCCGGCCGTTGCTCCGAGTCGCGGCGGCAAGGGCATATCCAGGCTGCCGAATGCATCCACAGCGTCGCGCGGGAATTCCGTCGACGCAGCCGGGCGCGACTCCTCATGCGCCGGCGCGCCGAACTCGTCGTCAGCGACTGGTGCAGTCGTGGCCGGGCCTTGCGGGATGGTCGGTTCCATCGGCTCCGGCGGCAACGGTTCGTCGTCCCATTCCAGACGATGCGAAAGCGGCTCGGGCTCCCACGCGTCGTTCAATGGCTCCAGCGGCGCCCGCGGCAAGGCGTCGGCACCCAGCTCGGCGGCGGCCTCGAGGCTCGCGGTTGTCGTCGCGTTATGCAGGTTGTCGCGGAGTTCTTCGGGCGCTGCGTCGTTTTGCTCGAAGGCCGTGGGATGCTCCGGCGCGTGCGGCTCTGCGGCCGGCTCCGTATCGGACACGGCGAAAGCCCTCAGCGGCTCCGCCAGCTCGGCCGGGTGCCCCGCGGCGAAGCCGTCGGCTGCCTCGTGCGACGGCTCTTGAGCGGCATGTTCCGATGACGGCTCCAGCGGTGCCGCGCGTTCTGCGGCTTCGCGCTCCACGGCGCCCTGCTCTGCCGCTTCGCGCGCCTCGTTCTCGCGAGCGGTCGCCGTACGGATTTCCGCCTCGCGTTCCGCAGCAAGCCGCTCCGACATTTCGCGAGCGGCGGCGTCGCCTTCAGCCGCTTCGCGCTCTGCAGCAGCTGCCGTGGCCGCTTGCTGCACGGCGGCGGCGCTGAGATCTGCCTCGCGTTCGTCGCGGTTAGCCGTGTCGCCGCGAGCAGCGACGAAAGCCGCCGGCCCGACTTCTTCATCCGCCGCTGCGCTCACCGATGCCGGTCCGACTTCTCGACCCGCCGCTGCGTTCTCCGACGCCGGCGCGACCTCTCCACCCGCCGCTGCGTTCGCGGAAGCCGCCGCTTCCTGCGCCTTTGCCAGCCGCTCGCGCTTGCGCCGGCCGAGCCGCAAGGCGGTCAGCAGCACCACCAGCGCGGCGCCGATTGCCGCGCCCACCGCCAGGTTCGTCTGCGAAAGGCCGGTTTCGTTCGATGTGGAAAGAGCGGCGCCCGCGTGACCCGGCACGACAGCCGCAGCGGATGCGCCCGCCGCCGGTTGCACGCCGCTCGCCGACGGAGCGACCCGCGCCGCCGGCGCCCCCCCGATACCGTGTTTCTGCAATTCCATCAGCACGCGATTCTTGAGCGCGAGCAGTTGCTGCAAGCTCGACACCTGCGTGCGCGGCTGCGAGGCGCCGGTCGCGGCAGCCTCGCTTGCCGACGGCTGGACTGATCCGGCCCACACATGCGTGCCGCTCGCGGCGGACGCCGCCTGCGAACCCGCGGCAGGTACCGACGACACCGCGCCGCCGGCGACAGCCGAACCGGCGTCCGTCGCCGCGCTAGCGGTAGCTTGAGGCGCAGGCGCGGCGGGCGCCGCAGCTTGCGTCGCGGATGTTTCCGCCCCTGTGGCACTCGCCGCCGCGTTGCCTTGCGCGGTGCCGCTCGCGGAAGCCGCAACCGAAGCATTCGCCGACGACCCGCTGACAGCCGCCGGCGCCGAAGCGCCCGCCGACACAGCCACCGCGCCCGACGCGTCGAGCGGCGGCACGGTGAGCTGGGCACCGAGGCGCATCCGGCTCGGATCATGGCCCATGAACGCGTTCGGGTTCGCGTCGAACAACGCGCGCGCCGCGCGAGCCAGCGTGGCCCGGTCGTGCGATTGCGTGACGGCAATCGCCACGTCGTTCAGCGACTGCCCCGGCTTGACCGTATATTGCCCGCCGGACGCGTAAGACGCAGACGGGGCAGAAGCAGCGGCGCCGTCGGGCGCACTTGCGGCCTCGGCGGGCGCGGCCCATGCGCCGCCCAGGCCCACGCTCGTCAGCATCCACGCCAAAGCAGCGGCGGCCGCGAGGCGTCCGGTACGTGGGCGCCCAAACACGGCCCGAAGGGAAGAGAGTCGAAAATTCATCGGGACTCCTGGCGCGTCAGCGCGCGGCCCTTTTTTGCGGTTATAAAGAGACAAGATAATCGGAGCACACAAATGAAAAAAGCGCCGCGCAAGCGCGACGCTTCTTGAGTTTTCTACGCGTCGTGAGCGCGTAGTTTACTTTACTTGTCGAGCACAATGCGAAGCATGCGGCGCAGCGGCTCGGCTGCGCCCCACAGCAGCTGGTCGCCGACCGTGAACGCCGACAGATATTCGCCGCCCATGGCCAGCTTGCGGGTGCGGCCGACCGGCACCGTCAGCGTGCCGGTGACCACTGCCGGCGACAGATCGCGCATCGACGCTTCACGCTCGTTCGGCACCACCTTGACCCAGTCATTGCCCGAAGCGAGGATGCTGTTCACTTCGTCGAGCGGCACGTCCTTGGTCAGCTTGATGGTGAGCGCCTGTGAGTGGCAGCGCATGGCGCCGATCCGCACGCAGAGGCCGTCCACGGGAATAGAACCCGGCGTGCCCATGGCCGGCTTGCCGAGAATCTTGTTGGTTTCGGCGCCGCCCTTCCACTCTTCCTTCGACATGCCGTTGCCGAGGTCCTTGTCGATCCACGGAATCAGCGAGCCGGCGAGCGGCACGCCGAAGTTGTCCGTGGGCATGCTGTCGCTGTTCATGGCTTCGAGCACGCGGCGGTCGATATCGAGAATCGCCGAAGCGGGGTCGGTGAGTTCGTTCTTCACTGCACCGTGCAGCGTGCCCATTTGCGAGAGCAGTTCGCGCATGTTCTGCGCGCCCGCGCCTGACGCGGCCTGATACGTCATGGCCGTCATCCACTCGACCAGGTTTTCGCGGAACAGGCCGCCCAGCGCCATCAGCATGAGGCTGACCGTGCAATTGCCGCCGATGAAATTCTTCTGCCCCTTGACCAGCGCGTTCTTGATCACGTCGAGGTTGACCGGATCGAGAATGATGACCGCGTCATCCTTCATGCGCAGCGACGAAGCCGCGTCGATCCAGTAGCCGTTCCAGCCCGCCGCGCGCAGCTTCGGGAACACTTCGTTCGTGTAGTCGCCGCCCTGGCAGGAAATGATGGCTTCGCACTTCTTCAGGTCTTCGATGCTTGTCGCATCTTTGAGCTTGGTCTCGTTTTTGGCGAACGACGGCGCGTTGCCGCCCGCGTTGCTGGTGCTGAAAAACACCGGTTCGATCAAGTCGAAATCGCCTTCCTGCCGCATACGCTGCATCAGGACGCTGCCGACCATGCCGCGCCAACCTACGAGACCTACGTTCATGACTTCATACCCTTCGAATGGAAACTTCCCCGCATCTTTGCCCGCAGTGACCGCGCGGGGAAGATGAGCGGGCACGACGGACGATCAGCGTTTCGTGATCGTTTTCGGGGTAATCGTTTTAATCAGCGCTTGGGTGGTAATGGCGAGCTCAACCACACGGGCCGTTTTGCCGTGCAGTTTCGAAATCGTGGGGATTTGAGCCATTTGTGCCATCGCTACAATATACACGAAAACCGGAATCCGGCGACGTCGTTGTCTGCCGCTGCCGTCCGTATTGCCTGCGAATCGGCATTTGCGAGCCGATTCGCGTATTAAAGATCGTTTTAACGACCCAATCAGCGCTGCCTTAAATGCCGCAGCGCCGCGCGCGGTTTCCCACAGCCGCGCGCGAGCCGCCTTGGCGCCGCCTTGGAGCCGCCTTTACAGTGCAGCGACGACGGCGTCGCCCATGGCGACCGTGCCGACCTGCTTGCAGCCGGGCGTCAGAATGTCGCCGGTGCGGTAGCCCTGTTCGAGCACCTTTTTCACCGCGCTTTCGATGCGGTCCGCCTGCTCCGCCTTGTTCAGCGAATAGCGCAGCATCATGGCGGCCGACAGAATCGTGGCGAGCGGATTCGCCACGCCCTTGCCGGCGATGTCCGGCGCTGAACCGTGCGACGGCTCGTACAAGCCCTTGTTGTTCTTGTCGAGCGACGCGGACGGCAGCATGCCGATGGAGCCCGTGAGCATGGCGGCTTCGTCGGAGAGAATGTCGCCGAACATGTTGCCGGTCACGATCACGTCGAACGACTTGGGCGCCTTCACGAGCTGCATGGCGGCGTTGTCGACATACATGTGCGACAGCTCGACATCCGCGTATTCTTTCGAGACGTCGATCATCACGTCTTTCCAGAACTGCGACGTTTCGAGCACGTTGGCTTTATCCACGGAAGTCAGCTTCTTGCCGCGCTTTTGCGCCGCCTGAAACGCGACGTGCGCGATGCGGCGCACTTCGGGCTCCGAATAACGCATGGTGTCGAAGCCTTCCTTCGAGCCGGCGAACAACCCGTCCGGCGCTTCACGCACGCCGCGCGGCGCGCCGAAGTAGATGTCGCCGTTCAGTTCGCGCACGATCAGAATGTCGAGGCCCGACACGATCTCTTCTTTCAGCGACGAAGCGCCGGTCAGTTGCGGATAGCAGATGGCCGGGCGGAAGTTCGCGAACAGCTGCAGATGCTTGCGCAGGCCGAGAATGGCCTGCTCCGGGCGCAGCGCGCGCTCGAGCTTGTCGTACTTCCAGTCGCCGACGGCGCCGAACAGGATCGCGTCGGCTTCCTTCGCGAGCGCGAGCGTCGAATCGGGCAGCGGGTGACCCTTTGCCTCGTAGCCCGCGCCGCCGACCGGCGCTTCTTCAAGTTCGAACTTTTCGCCGAGTACGTTCAGGACCTTGACGGCCTCCTTGACGATTTCGGGACCGATGCCGTCGCCCGGCAACACTGCGATCTTCATGCGAATTCCTTAATGATTTTTCGAGACTTTCAGTCTTAGCCGACGATGCGGTGAGCAAGCCACGGCTGCTTCGCGATGCGCTCGGCTTCGAACTGGCGGATCTTGTCGGCGTGACGCAGCGTGAGGCCGATGTCGTCGAAACCGTTCAGCAGGCAGTATTTGCGGAATGCCGCCACTTCGAACGGATACTCGGTCGCGCCGTCCGACGTGCGCACCACTTGCGCTTCCAGGTCGATGGTCAGCTGGAAGCCGTTGAATGCGTACGTTTCGTTGAACAGGTGATCGACTTGCTGTTCGGTCAGCACGATCGGCAGCAGCCCGTTCTTGAAGCAGTTGTTATAGAAAATGTCGGCGAAACTCGGCGCGATGATCGCGCGAAAGCCGTATTGCTGAAGCGCCCAGGGCGCGTGTTCGCGCGAGCTGCCGCAGCCGAAATTCTTACGCGCGAGCAGCACGGAAGCGCCTTGATAGCGCGGCTGGTTCAGCACGAAATCCGGATTCAGCGGACGTTTCGAATTGTCCTGACCCGGCTCGCCGTGATCCAGATAACGCCACTCGTCGAACGCATTCGGGCCGAAGCCAGTGCGCTTGATCGACTTCAGGAACTGCTTGGGAATAATCGCGTCCGTGTCGACGTTCTCGCGATCGAGCGGCGCCACGACGCCGGTGTGTACGATGAATTTATCCATGACGCTTGCGCCTGTTTCAGGGCCGGGCGACGCGCGCGGCGGCATGAAAGCCGCTCGCCGCGCCGCCGGCAAAAATCAAAAACCGGTTATTTCTCAGCGTGATTGCTGATCGAATTGCCGAGGTGCGACATGTCCTGCCCAAATCCGTGCACCGTGTTGCAGCCGGTGAGACCGAGCAGTAACCCAGCCAGAGCACCCAGCGCGAAGCGGCGCAGAAGAGTAGTGCGATTCATGTTGTTCATCATGCGATTTATCCCAGCTTGCGAATATCGACGAAATGCCCTTCGATGGCCGCGGCGGCGGCCATGGCGGGGCTGACCAGATGGGTGCGGCCACCGGCGCCCTGACGACCTTCGAAATTACGGTTCGACGTGGACGCGCAACGCTCGCCCGGGTCCAGCCGGTCGGCGTTCATGGCGAGGCACATCGAGCAGCCCGGCTCGCGCCATTCGAAGCCAGCCTCGGTGAAGACCTTGTCGAGGCCTTCGCGTTCGGCTTGCGCCTTCACGAGACCCGAGCCCGGCACGACCATGGCGAGGCGAATGTTCGGTGCGACGCGGCGACCAAGCTTCTTCACGACATAGGCCGCGGCGCGAATGTCTTCAATGCGCGCGTTGGTGCACGACCCAATAAAGATTTTATCCGGCTTGATCGACTCGATCGGCGCATTCGGCTCCAGCGCCATGTACTTGAGCGCGCGTTCCATCGCGTCGCGCTTGACCGGATCTTTCTCGCGCTCCGGATCGGGCACGCGGCCGTCGACTGCGGTGACCATTTCCGGCGACGTACCCCACGTGACCTGGGGCACGATTTCCGCCGCGTTCAATTCGACCACGCGGTCGAAATGCGCGCCTTCGTCGGACTTGAACTGCTTCCAGTACTCGACCGCGACGTCCCACTCCGCGCCTTCCGGCGAGAACGGCCGGCCTTTCAGATACTCGATGGTGGTGTCGTCCACTGCGACCATGCCGGCGCGGGCGCCCGCCTCGATCGCCATGTTGCACACGGTCATGCGACCTTCCATGGAGAGCGCGCGGATAGTCGAGCCGCCGAACTCCATGGCGTAGCCAGTGCCGCCCGCGGTGCCGATCTTGCCGATGATCGCGAGCACGATGTCTTTCGCCGTGCAGCCGCGCGGCAGCTGGCCTTCCACCTTCACCAGCATGTTCTTGCTCTTTTTCTGCAAGAGCGTTTGCGTGGCAAGCACGTGCTCCACTTCCGACGTGCCGATGCCGTGCGCGAGCGCGCCGAACGCGCCGTGCGTGGACGTGTGCGAGTCGCCGCAAACAATGGTCATGCCCGGCAGCGTGGCGCCCTGCTCCGGCCCGATGATATGCACGATGCCCTGACGCAGGTCGTTCATCTTGAACTGCGTGATGCCGTAGGCGTCGCAATTCGAGTCCAGCGTGTCGACCTGCAGCTTCGAAACCGGATCGGCGATGCCGTGGCGGCGGTCCGTGGTCGGCACGTTGTGATCCGACACGGCCAGATTCGCGCTGATACGCCACACCGGACGCTCAGCCAGCTTCAGGCCTTCGAACGCCTGAGGGCTCGTGACTTCGTGCAGCAGGTGACGGTCGATATAAAGAATCGTCGTGCCGTCTTCTTCCGTGTGAACCACATGTGTGTTCCACAATTTGTCGTAGAGAGTCTGTGCCATGGTATGCGGGGTAGTAATGACTGCGGGCTGACTGTGTCGGTCGATTATGCCACGCGAAGTCGCACCGCGGGCTGCCCCGCCATCGAAAAAAACGATAAAAAACAGAGGGTTGGGTGGTAGTGTCGATACCTGTATCGGCGGCACCCGGCAACTTTGCAGCGGCGGCGCACCCGACCGGACGAGGCACGCACTGCATGAACGGGCGTGGATTTTACAGCAGGCTTTTATAGCAGGCTCTTGCGACCGGCTCTTGCAACCGGCTTTTGCAACAGGAACCCGCGTCTGTCGCGTATGCTCCCAAAAGCATCGCGGCGAAAACGGTAGCGAGCAGTCAAGAAGACGTCAACACTCACACTCCTCGGAGGTCTGCATGCTTTCCTTCATTGGTACGGTGATCGTAGGGCTGATCGTGGGGCTCATTGCGCGGGCGCTCAAGCCCGGCGACGACCGCATGGGTCTTATCATGACCATCATTCTCGGCATAGCCGGGTCGCTGGTGGCGGGCTATGTGGGGCGCGCGCTCGGCTGGTATCAGCCGGGCCAGCCGGCGGGCTGGATTGCGTCGGTGATTGGGGCGATCGTGCTGCTGGTCATCTACGGCATGGTGCGCCGGCGCACGTGATTGCGGCGCCTTGGCGCGCTTGCGGGGACGAGGCGGTCGATCCGCCGCCTCGTCCTTCGCGCGGTTACCGCGACAGGTCGAACCCGAGTTGAGCGCGCCCGAGCAGCGTCAAATCGCTTTCCTGCGCGCGACCGGTGAAGTCGGTCTCGAAGTGATCTGCGGGAAAGTCGGGCGGGCTTTCGCCGCGCAAAAAGCTCGGCAACTGTCGCTTCAGATACGCCTCGTTTTTCGCGCACCATGGCGCGGACGCAATGTACATCACGTTGCTGTAGCCGCTGCCGCGGTGCGCGTCCTCGACCGAGTGCACGACGTCGCTGTGCCAGAACACCGCGTCGCCCGGCTGCATAAGCGGGATCGGCGCCACCGCTTCCAGCAACAGGCCGTGCCACTCGGGCTTGATCGACAGAGCGCGCGCGGGCTGGGCGCCGCACAGTTCGTCCTCGGGCACGTCGTCCTGCAGCGCGCGCAGAATGACGTACGCCATGACGTTTGCGATCGGAATCAATTGCAATGTGCCGTCGCCAGGGCCTTGCGGCGTGAGCGCCGTCCAGCCCTGAAAAGTGCGGAACATCGAGCACACCGCCGGCGACGGAATTTCCTGCACGTCCGGACGATACGCGGCGTCGAAGGGATCATACGCACGCCAGTTGCCCGCCAGCACATGCCGGTACACCTTCTGAAAATTCGGATCGAGCCAGCGCTCGACCGAACCGCCGTCCACATGCGGCGATAAACCGAGCGACGCTGAACCCGGCGGCCGTCGACGAATCCGGTCCGCGTACACGGGCACGCGCTCCGGATCGAAGTGCCGCCGGCCCTCGCTTTCCGACGTCCAGAGGCGATTCAGGAACACGCGCGTGTTCGTCAGTTGCTCGGACTGGCGCGCGGCCGTCTGCGGTTTGGACCAGTAGATGCCGTAAATCTGCGGCTTGCTCGACGACAGATTGCCGAAATACTTGTCTTCCGCGCGGTGGGCGAGCTTCGCGTCGAGGTCGTTGCGCTCGACGTAGCCGGTGATCTCGTCGTTCCAGTCGCTTGCTTGCTGGCGGTCGAAAACGCCGCGCACCACGCACGCACCGCGCGTTTTAATGCCCGCGATGGTCGCCGGATCGACACCGCCCGCCGCGATGGACGCGTAGTCGAACACGGGAATCGCCTCCCGCCCCTGCGCGCGGTCGCGGTGGATCGCGTCGATCTGCTGGCGAATCGCGCCCTCCACTTCGCCGAAAACCTGCTTGTAGTTCGGCAGCGCGGCTCGCAGCGCGCGCTTCGTGCTGCGAATCGCCTCGGGAACATTGTCGATGACGAGCGGCATGGTTTGTCTCCTTGAAATGGTCCGCATGGTGCTGTCCTTCTTGCAGATTAAAGATGTTCGGTCATCACAACGCATGTTTTGCGGCCAGATACCGATACAATTCAGACATTCACTGCTTCCCCTGCGCGCGGCCGGCTGCCTACCGTGAAACCTCAATACGAACGCGTCACCATTCCCGACGGCTGCTCGATTCGCGTCTACCATCGGCAGCTCGCGCAGATACCGTTCGAGTGGCACCACCATCCCGAATACGAACTCACGCTGACAATGAACAGCCGCGGCCGCCGCTTTATCGGCGATCACATTGCGGACTACAGCGGCGACGATCTCGTGCTCGTGCCGCCGGACATGCCGCACACGTGGGCGTCGACTGAGCCGATCGACGCACGTTCGCCTCAAGTGGCGATCGTCGTGTGGTTCAGCGGCGACTGGGCACGGCGTCTCGCGGATTGCTGCCCTGAGTTCGCGTCGCTGCGCACGCTGCTGCGGCGCGGCGCGCCGGGGCTGCGGTTTTCGAGCGAGGCTGCCGCGTTGATGCGCGAGCGCATGGCTGCGTTGCTCGACTCGTCGCCGCGCGTGCGGCTTGGCGCCGTGCTCGACGTGCTGGCGCAACTCGCGCAAGCCGACGCGGAACCGTTGGCGTCGCCGGCTGTGCATCGAAATGCAACCAAAGATCGCGGTGTGTCGGCGCCCCGTTCGGTGCGCTCTGCAGGTCTCAGCCATGTGGCCGAGCCGGCACAAGCCGCAGCCGCCCGGCGGCAAACCGTCGGCGCGCTCGCGGCGCCTGGCGGCAGTGCATCGGAGGCGGAGCGTCTGAACCGCGTCCTCGATCTGCTCGACCGGCGCTTTCACGAGCCGTTGCGCGTCGCCGAACTGTGCGAGGTGGCCAACCTGTCCGAGCGCTCGTTGCACCGGTACTTCGTGCGGCATGTGGGCGAGAGCGTAGGCCGCTATCTGAGCCGGTTGCGGATCGGCTACGCGACCCGTCAACTGACGGACACGACGTGGCCCATCGCCCTGATCGCCGTGAGGGCCGGCTTTCCGAACCTCGCCAATTTCAATCGACAGTTTCTGTCCGCACGCGGCATGACGCCAGGCGCGTATCGACGCTTCTTCGAGACGCATGGCCGAGCGCCGAAGGACCCCGCCGCGACGCCGCACAATCTGCAGACGCGGCCGCCGTCGCTTCAAAAGTCGGCAAGGCGGCCACGACGCGCGCCACCGGCGTGAGTGGCTCGCCCTGTGCGTACTGTGTGCCCAAAGACAAACGCCCCAACGGTGTACCCGTTGGGGCGTTTGTGCTTCAAGCCTCGAGTTGCGACTCAGCCCGCAGCGAACACGCTGCTGCAGACGAGAGGAACCTCAGTCCGATCAGCGTTGCGCGATCGGCTTCGCTTCACGCGGCGTGTCGCCGATGAACAGCTGACGCGGACGGCCAATCTTCTGTTCCGGATCCGCGATCATTTCGTTCCACTGCGCAATCCAGCCGACCGTACGCGCCATCGCGAAGATACACGTGAACATGGAGGTCGGGATACCCAGCGCGCGCTGCACGATGCCCGAGTAGAAGTCGACGTTCGGATACAGCTTGCGCGACACGAAGTACTCGTCTTCCAGCGCGATCTTTTCCAGTGCCATGGCCAGCTTGAACAGCGGGTCGTCGTGCAGGCCGAGTTCGTTCAGCACTTCGTGGCAGGTTTCGCGCATCAGCTTCGCGCGCGGGTCGTAGTTCTTGTAGACGCGGTGGCCGAAGCCCATCAGCTTCACGCCCGAGTTTTTGTCCTTCACCTGCTTGATGAACTCAGGAATGTTGTCGACCGAGCCGATTTCTTCCAGCATGTTCAGCGCGGCTTCGTTCGCGCCGCCGTGCGCCGGGCCCCACAGGCACGCGATACCCGCTGCGATACACGCGAACGGATTCGCGCCCGACGAACCGGCGAGACGCACGGTCGAGGTCGACGCATTCTGTTCGTGATCGGCGTGCAGGATCAGGATGCGGTCGAGCGCGCGCACCAGCACGTCGTTGACCTTGTAGTCTTCGCACGGGTTCGAGAACATCATGTGCATGAAGTTCGCGCTGTACGACAGGTTGTTGCGCGGATACGCAAACGGCTGGCCGATGCTGTATTTGTACGCCATGGCGACCAGCGTCGGCAGCTTGGCGATCATGCGGATCGCCGACACTTCACGGTGACGCGGATTGTTGATGTCGAGCGAGTCGTGATAGAACGCGGACAGCGCGCCGACTGCGGCGACCAGAATCGCCATCGGGTGCGCGTCGCGGCGGAAACCGCGGAAGAAGAAGTGCATTTGCTCATGCACCATCGTGTGGTTCGTCACGGTCTTCACGAACTCGGCCTTCTGCTGCACGTTGGGCAGCTCGCCCTTCAGCAGCAGGTAGCAGGTTTCGAGGAAGTCGGCGTTTTCCGCGAGGTTGTCGATCGCATAGCCGCGGTACAGCAATTCGCCCTTATCGCCGTCGATGTAGGTGATTGCCGAATTGCACGCCGCCGTCGACATGAAGCCAGGGTCGTACGTGAACTTGCCAGTCTGGCCGTACAGTTTGCGGATGTCGATCACGTCCGGGCCGAGAGTGCCCTTGTAAATCGGCATTTCAACGCTCGGCGAATTGTCGCTGAACGATAGCGTGGCTTTAACATCTGACGGGGTCATAGCACATCCTCAATCGAAGTATGGAAACAGGGTTTCGATAATTGCACGCCTGGAACAACGCACTCGCGGCGCTCAAGCGTTGCGCAGCAGCTCCAGCACCCGGATCACGTCCGGGTCGGCAAGCTCGCCTTCAGGTTCCTTGCGCGCGAGAAGCAAGTCCATCAGGTCGTTATCGCTCAGCTCGAGCAGGCGCGTAAGTGCGCCCACATCGGCATCGCTGAGGTCATGCTCATATCGGCTGAAGAAACGTTCAAAGATCAGATCGTTTTCCAGCAGGCCTCGCCGAGCGCGCCAACGAAGACGCGCGCGGCGGAGAGGGTCGGACTGATGCGAGGCATCGTTCATGTCAATACTGGCCGGGTCGCTTCGCGGCGCGCTCACTGCCGCTCAGGGCAGCGAACGACACGAAGCATGGGGTTATTCATTCTAGACG
>NZ_CADIKB010000028.1 GCF_902859825.1 Paraburkholderia phenoliruptrix
AGCAGGCCGTAGTGGCCGAACCCGTCACGTATCGCCAGATCGCGCAACGTCCGCCAAAGGTCAAAGCTTCACCATAATGTGAAATTGTGGAGCTAAATGGATAGCCCTTATGAATGTACAGTATATAGCGCTTGCGAGGACTACATCGGTATCGATCCGTATCCCGCTCGCAACGCGTATACTGCGGACATTCCCGCAGTTATGGAGCAGGATTCCATCGATGAACCAGACCAAGGTCATTCACGGCATCACCCTGAAGCCTCGTGTAGAGGTTGCGCCGCGAAATGCGATCGATCCGACGACTCCTGAAGGTCGTGATCGACTGATGGAAGCAATGCGCGTGATTTTCGAAGAACATCGCGAAGTCTTCGAAAAATTGGCTAAGCGATGATGAACTTCTTGCGTGGATTCCTCAGCGGTTTGGCGGGCCCGGTAAGTCTCTTTTCCGAGCCGCGCCGTGTGCAGCCGGTGAAGATCGAAATTAAGAAACTGCACCGGTCGATCGCTGATCCCGTCGAGGCTATGCGCGCTGATTGGCAGCAGGTGGGAGACGACCTGCGCGCTGTGATGGGGTCCAAGATCGGAGAGAATGAATGACGAAACGAAACCTGTTCGCCGAGGTCAGGGACGGCATGGATGCGCTCGCTGCAGGGCGGGGCGGGAAGTCCGTAATCGAGAAAATCCCATACAAGGACTATCTGATAATCGTCCGCCTCGAATTGATGGAAGGCGGGGGCGCGAAGATTCACAGTCAAACAATCCAGAAAGGCGAGTCCGGTACGCCATACGAGGTGGCGGTAGATACCAACGTCACTGGCATGTACCGGAACGAAAGCGAGGCTATCTCTGCCGCAGTACGCACCGCTCGACCCATGATTGATGAATTCGCGAGCGGTAGGTCGTCGCTTCCTTGAGCATAACCATTAACGCGCGGGGTTGGCGCCGGTCAACTGCTCACATTCCTTCCTTGCAGCCTCCCGGCGCTGACCGATGTATAGCGCCAGATCTGCAATGTGAACGCCCTTGGCGGTCTTCTGTGACTTCTCCATCCGCACGAGCGGGAGGACAATATCGCCGGTCGAGATTTTCCGGAGCAACTTGTCGGCCTCGAGGTGCGGAAAGTAGTCGCGGCACACGACGTCGATGGGGATGATCGCTCGAGCTCCGTACTGGGCCATGAGGACGAAGGCGGTGTTCATTGGCCCTGACCTAATCTGCGAGACATCTCGCCGTACTCGTCGGCATAGACGGCAGTGGGCTCGACAAAATATCGGCTGCCGATTTTGATCGGTGCCGGCACGATCCAACCGCCTCGGCGCCAGTTGTACAGGGTGTTTCTGTGCGGGGCATGTTCACCGAAGACTAGCTTTGCCCATGCGTCGAGAGGAATCAGTTTCGGTTGATCAGTTGTCATCTCTCGTCTGTCCGGTATGAGGAGCCAGTAACGCGTCAACGCTTTCCGCGGTGATCCTGCTAGTGCGGTGTCCGAGACTCATCTTCGTCAGCCTACCGGCGTCTACCAGCCTGTACACCGTAGCCCGTGAGATGTTCAGCATGGTCATAACGTCGCTGATTCGGTACAGCCGAGGTTTGAGAATACTCATTGAACAGGTCTCCTTGCGCAGAGGGCTAATCCTACAACGGACCGAGTGAACGGCAAACGATCACATGGCAAGTCCATATCAGCTAGACCACTCGGCAATTTCTAGTGCGCTTTTCGCGTATCGGTAAATTCTCTTGCATTCTCCCAGGCGGTTGTCTATCCTTTGGGTGTCGCTGATACAACAGCGACCGGGCCTGGAAACCCGGAATAGCGTAGGCGGACGACCGCCAAATGGCGGTATTTTTTCGTCCGTAGTATCATCGCTCGCGCCCTTTTCTGGGCGGGCCATGGTGGGGAGGCGCTCGCGCCTGCCGGTTCCTACGTTCCGGTTTTCCAGCCCTGCCATGTGCCTGCCCACCCCGTCTGGAAACGTGGTGGCAGGCTCTTACCAAACGTAGGAGTTCGTACCATGACCGCACCCATCAGTTCACATCCTCCCCCTTTTGTCCAAGCTTCCAGATCGTCAGATAAACCGGCGTTCTGAGGGCATCTTTGGCTGCTGATCGGGCAATTGACCATCGCTCGCAAGCGGAAAAATAAGTTGAATCACACTACGTCGCCAAACTGGGCCGACGTGTGCATTGACAACTAGAGGGGCATCACCATGGACCGTGTATCTATTTCACAAAATCAGGAATCCGAAAGAGATAAAAAGCTCGCGCGATATAGCGACGCAATCAATGGCATCGATTGTATGTGCCAGACTCAGCTTGGCCAGATCGATGCGATCATCATGTCGACGCTTCGTGCTATGGAAACGCCGGATTTCTGGCGACATCCGCTCGCCATGAGGGAATCACTTGGTCTGATCCAATATCTCGCCGGGGACTTGATGAACTTTGTGAACGCGACGGCAGAAATCGAGGGTTGCAACTTTGTGGACGAGGTCGGGCGCGCGCGTGAAATGCGTATCCTTCAGGCCGCCCGTGCGATCCAGGAAACGGGAGCCAATCATGTCTGAATCGACAATCGATAAGGGCCCGATTCCTCTCACGGCCGACCGTTGGAGGTCGGATGAGGAGCCCGAATTCAGCCGCATCCGCAGCGCCGCGCTGGCCGACATCAACAGGGCTTCCCGCGGCATCGCATCGATCGCGCGGATCTTGCACAACTCGATTGGTGACGACATCGACGGTGTAACCCGCAGCAGCATCGACAACTTCACAAAGCAGAACCTGGCCGGCGCCGTCGAGTGCATAAGCGATTTCATATATTCACTCCTCGAGGAGGAGGCCGCCACGCAGTCGATGATCGACGGATTGCATAAGGCCACGTCCGCAACTGACGGTGTGAAAGCCGAATCTGAGCGTCATGGTTCGTGAGCAGGTAGCATATCTTGGCAGTCAATGGGCAACATTCTCGACAGAGCCACTTGAATTGGCTCTGTCGAATCTTCATCGGGGCATGAAGGTGGACTATATTCATCGAGCATTCGTGGTCCGACGGGGATCATCAAATTCGGTCGACCGCGACGCCGAGTTTAAGGCGGCGGTGTTCGAACGACGACTGGTGATTTACATCGACGAATGGGACAACAAGCGAACCATGGAGGCTCGCGTGTACGGAGCCACGCCAGGCGGGCATGTCCTCATCGGGTTTCAGATCGATGCTGACCGCGGCATAGTCCCGGCGCAACTGTGGAAAGTCGTCGACGACCTCGACCGAGTCGTGATCACGAAGGATGTGTACGAAACGATCGAGCGCACGGTACCGTCGCAGTACGCAGGACATCTCGTTCGTTTCGATGCGGTGTCGTCGGATACCGCGCTGGATCTGACGAAGCACGCTGCGGACGGATATTAAGAGTTGGAGAAAAAATGACCGTTCCAAGTGAAGACGCGTTCAAGTTGGCGATGGAGAGAATCGAAACATCGGGGGCCAACTATCTGCGGCCGGCTTTCAACCGCGAGATGTTTCTCCACGAGAACCCGAAGACGGCTAAACAGCTAATCGAGCTTGCTCTTCACGCTCGAAGGAAATCGTTCGCCTTGTTCAATGACGATGAAGTTCTGTCATGGCTGATCGAACAAGAGCCGTTCCGACGCGTAGAGCAGAAATTCTGGGGAACAACTGACGCAGGCGATCCTGACGAACGGTCTGACGAGCGACGGGTAGAAAGGCACTATGAAAACTTTCATAATGCCGCGCAACTAGATACCGCCAGAGGAAGAAGACGCTTTGACGACCGTCTCGATATGCTCTTAGGGGGACACGTGCGGTCGTACTCTGGGTGGCTGCTGAGGCTAGTGTCGGCTATCAGAGAATACCATTACGGCAATTCAGCGACGAGAATGATCGCCAACAGGCGACAGTATTTGTCAAAAATCAGGTCAGCAATTGTCGGCATGAAAGCGGTTCTTGATCTTACTAGCGACCCTTCGATCACCAACCGATTCTCCACCCTGACGGCGTATGCAGACGAGGGACTTCAGCTAATTGACGCGGACTTTTACAAAAGGCTTCAAGTCTTGCAAGCGATGGAGTCGACCGATATTGAAACCATGTATCCCCTTGAGCGGCTTGATAAGACAGCCAAGGAGAGACTGTTTGTCTTCCGCATGATGCGTGCGAACCATTTGGTCTGGCATAAGTATCGTCCTTCGGACATCTACGTCTTGATGGAGCTGGAAGGATTCGAATATCCCCAAAGCGAAAGAAATATACAACGTCTGTGCGCTGAATTCGACGTTCATTGGCGACGCTTAAACGAAGAAATTACGGCGGTTAGTGTCGCGACATTTAATTCGGTAAACGACAAAACTACCACCGTTACAACCGAATAGCTCTTTCTGTACCTTCTAGCCATACACAACGTTTCCCAAGAGGGGACCAGTATGGCTACCAAACAAACCGATGACAACCGTCCCGCCACCCTGCCTTTGGTGGGCCGGTCCCGCTGGACGCAAATCCAGCCCTTCCTACCTGTCTGTCGCGAGACGTGGCGCACCATGTGCCGAGAAGGCCGCGCACCTAAGCCCGTTCGCCTGAGCCCGCGTTGCACGGTCTGGGATAACGCGCAGGTTCACGCCTGGCTAGCTGACCCGCTTGGCTACCGCGCGGAGTAACGCATGCGTACTCTGCTCAAGCAAGCCATCATGGCTGCCTATAACCACGGGTTCTTGCCGTTCGCGGCCGTGTCGCCGTTGATCCATTTTCTGGGTCTGGAGGCTTCCTGATGAGCCTCGAACTGCATCCGCTTTGCACGCTGTTTCCTCGCCTCGAAGGCGTCGAGTTCGAGTCGCTGAAGGCTGACATTCAAGCAAATGGCCAAATGCAGCCAATCGTCCTGCACGACGGGATGATCCTCGACGGCGGCAATCGCTATCGTGCCTGCGTCGAGCTCGGCATTGAGCCGTTGATCGCCGAGATGGATCTCGGAGACTACGATCTCCTGTCCTACGTGCTTTCGGTGAACCTTCACCGCCGGCACCTTACGCCAGGTCAGCACGCAGCAATCGTAGCTGCAGCGACGAACTGGCTTGAGGCTCAAACGCACGGCGGGGACCGGAAGTCGGACCAAAGTGCAACGTTGCACTTTGAAACGACCGCTGATCGGGCAGCCCAATCCGGCGCCAGTATCCGCACGCAAAAGATGGCCGATAAGGTCGCTAAGGCGGACCCCGAACTGATAAAGGATGTCGGGCACGGGAAGATCAGCCTTCCCAAGGCGCTGAAACAGGTAGAAGGTAAGGATCAACCTGAGGCAGGCACGAGCATCGATTCTTCGCGTGTCGATGTCGCTGAGGAGTCCCTATCGAACCCGTGTGGTATGGACGATGCCGAATTCGAAAATTATCTCAACGGCCTGCTTGCGCAGATCGAGAGCCTGCAACGTGCCAACGACGCGATGTCAGCGACCGACCAGGGGGCAGAGATGATGAAGCACGTTCAACTGCTTCTGAATGCCGAGAACGCTCTGGCCGCTGAACGTGAGCGCGGTGTCGTCCGCGAGAAGGCGTTGCGGTGGTTCGGCAACCAGTATGCAGAGCTTCGCAAGGTTCTGAACGTCAAGAATGATCGTGACGTGCTGCCGGCGGTGAGGCAACTGTTGGAGGAGGCAAAGTGAGGGCGCCGACTCCTGAAGAAGTGGCAGCTTTCGAGCACTTCGGTCTTCGTCAGTATCAGATCGACGCGGTGCTGCGAGTGAGTGATGCCTATCGCAATGGCGCGAGGAACGTGCTTTTGTGCGCTCCCACTGGCGCCGGGAAGACCCGCATTTCCGCATGCGTTGCCTATCTCGCGTCGAACAACGGTAAGTACTCCCATTTCGTTGTCGACCGTGAGAACCTGGTTGATCAGACGTCGCGGACGTTCGATCAGTTTGGTGTCTCACACGGAGTCGTCCAGCAGAAACACTGGCGGTACCGTCCCTATGAGCGCGCACAAATCCTGTCGATACAGACCGTGATGCGTCGCGGCTGGCCAGACGATCCACAGCCAAAACTGGTGATTGTCGACGAATGCCATACCGTGCACGCTCCGACCAAGAAGCGGCTTGCCGCAGGCGATGCTCGCGGCCTCGGTCTCACGGCGACTCCGTTCACCAAAGGCTTGGGTGAGATCTACGACGCGCTGATCAACGTCGAGACGACGAATCGCCTGATCGAGCAGGGCGCCCTGGTGTCGTACCGGATCTACTCGCCGTCCCAGCCGGACATGACGGGCGTGAAGATCAATGCTGGCGAATGGGAGCAGAAGGAGGCGACTAAGCGCGCCCTTAAGGTGGTGGGCGATTGCGTCTCGGAGTACATCAAGCACGGTAACTCGCAGAAGTTCATCTGCAGCGCTATCACGGTCGACCATGCGCGCGAACTCCATCGCCAGTTCACCGCCGCCGGTATCCAGTGCGTAGTTTACACGAGCCGGGAGACGAAAGAAGAGTGCGACGAGATCGTCGGTGAATTCAGCAAACCCGATTCCTACATTCGAGGATTGATCACGGTTTCCAAAGCAACGAAGGGCTTTGACGTTCCCGATGTCGGCTGCGTGATCATGTGCCGGCCGCTTCGTAAGTCCCTCGCTGATGTTATCCAACTGATGGGCCGCGGGCTCCGTACAAGTCCCGAGACCGGCAAAACAGAACTCATCGTCCTCGATCATAGCGGCAACATCGAGCGCTTCTGGGACGAGATCAACGAGTTCTTTGAAACCGGCGCGGTAGAGCTCGACGACGGTAAGAAGAAGCCCAAGTCCGAGAAGAAAAAGCCGAAGGCTGAAGACGTGATGGTGAAGTGCCCGCACTGCTCGCACCTTCATAAAGCACGCCCTGCCTGTCCGAGTTGCGGTCACGAGTACCCGAAGCGCGCAACTGTGGAGCATGTTGCTGGCACGCTCGAGGAAATGCTGGCCAGCGGTAACCAGCGGAAGCTCACGACGGAGCTATGGCCCATGGTGTGCCATTACGCTCGTCTGAAAGCCACAGACATGCAACTCGCGAACAAGAAAGCGTACGCCATGTACAAGGAACTCACTGGCGCATGGCCGAAGGCTGATTTCTTCCAGACCATCCCAGTCCTGCCGACTCCAGAGGCCGCCAAAAGGTTCGTCAACATGGACAAGCGGTATTGGATCCGGCAACGCGCCATGTCGAGGAAAGCGGCATGACGTTCGAGCAGGCAATGATTGCTCACGGGCTGATTCCACGCCAGATAGTCGCCGACGGCAAGTGGTATCGCTGCCGGACCGTCGACAAGCCGCGGAAGATGAACGGCGCATACCTGCTGTGGCTGAACGGGCAGCGAGGTTTTTACAAGAACTTTGCCACCGACGATGACTATTGCGAATGGCGGTCCGACAAGCCTGTCGCGATTGCCGATCAACGTGCCATGGATGAGCGCATCAAACGGCTTCGGCAGCAGGAAGCGGCGGCGCGCGCACGGGCCATCAACCGGATGCGCGAGCACTGGGACACGCTTCCAATCCTGACTGAGTGGCACGCCTACATCGAACGCAAGGGATTGTCTCTGAGGGGCTGCCAAGGCGTCAGGCTGGAGGGAGATGACCTGGTGATCCCGATGTATCGCGGCGGCGCGTTGGTGAGCTTGCAGAACATCACGATCGACGGCCAGAAGCTATACCGGAAGGGATGTTCTACCCGTGGTGCGTCTTTTGTCATGTCGCGACCGGGAAGCACGATCACATGCTTCGTCGAGGGATTTGCCACCGGCCTGGCTGTCTTTCAGACGGTCACCAATGCGTCTGTCGTCGTGTGTTTCGACGCACAGAACCTGATCACCGTCGCCCAGGACACAAAGGTCCGCGGGATGGCTGTCGTGTGCGCAGACAACGACTGGGAAACGCAGCGCGACAGGGGCATCAACAAGGGCGTAGAGAACGGCAGGAAAGCCGCCGAAGCGATTGGCTGCGGTATTGCCTACCCCGAGGGCATCCGGGGCACCGATTGGGCCGATGCACTGCAGGAATGGGGCGATCGCGGCCCGGCAAAGGTTCGGATGCAGATCATGAAGGGGGCACGGCTCGTCATCTGATGCAGCAACGCACCGCGCTGGGCGGACACGGTTTAACACCAGCGGCGCGGGAAGACTCGGTACTGGGGGATAGGTCTGAAATACCGATAAGGGTGGCGAAGCTAGCGCCCGAGACCGAACGGCTGGCGGGTCATGCGGCTCCGGACGGGAAGCATGTGAAGGCAGACCTGGGATGGGCTAGGTCTGCCCACCAAACGGGAAGGATCGTAGGGATGTGGTGTAGGGGTTGAACAACAGGTGCTGGTTAGTACCACTGAGGGCCGGGGACGGCCAAATTTGCCCACGAAGGAGGGGCCATGCAACAGGATGACCAGAAGTCATGCAGTCGTGGATGGGTAACGACGTTCAAAAAGGACCTATCTCGGTTCCTTGCCGAACCGTTCTACACGACGAACCCGCTGTACGTCGCACAGCACAAGGAATGGGACTGGCAGGAATGCGACTTTGAGACTGCCGATCGTGAAACGCGGCGCCAGTCTGGCTATCCCACGGACGGCGACGCCGCATAAGAGGGCACCATGGCCACGCTAAGGGAAATCTACCGGGAGAACTCGAGCACGCGTGCGATATGCAAAATGCTCGACGGCGGTCCGCTGACACAGACGCAGATCTCTGCGGCGGGCGACATCACCAACGGATGTACGTGCAAGTGCCTCAAGCTTCTGATCGACGAAGGCTACGTGACGCGGGGCCCGCGCGCGATGAACCGGCACCGTACATCAATTGGTCCGCGACCGTGGACTTACGTCAGGACCACCAAACCGCTGCCAGAGACCAGAACGACGCTTCCGGCTGCTCCGACGGCAAAGGAACTGTGCGACATCATGAACAGCATCATCAGACGCTCCATGAGGCTTACATGAGCCAGGAAAAACTCATAACCTGATCACGTCTCCATAGCGTGTGGTTTGCCCGGTTCGCCGGGCTCTTTTTTCGATGAAGCCTGAAACCGTCCTGTGTCCGAACTGCGGCAACGAATGGCAGATCCCGCTTCTGGCGATGGTCAGGCAGCGCTCGCCATTGTGGTGTCCTGCGTGTTTGAAAAGGGCAGATGAGAGGCTCGACGAAGCATTGCGCAGGTATCCAGGAGAGACCTCACGCATACCGGCCCGGCAAATCCGGGAAGACTGACAGCTTCCGACCGGTGAGCTGCCCTGTCAGATGGGCCGGTAGTCGTGAGGTAACCGCAAATAGCCGACGCGGTATAGAAGAAAGGCGAACGGGGGGCCATAACCCAGCCCTAGCGGAGAAAAGGATCTGGCAACAGATTCGGCGTAGCGCCTACCGCGATAAACGTACCGAACTTGGCGAACTTGAATGTGAACGCCTTGGAGCAGATGGAAAGGTCACCGCACACGGGCGCGACAGTCTGCTTAGGTTAGATAAACCCAACGCTACCGAATTTCCTCAAATTGAGGGCATTCGCTTCGGGTGTGGTGCTTTAGAAGTGGCCACGCTCCGGTTATGCCACTTGCAGCGCATGCCGGAGCCCGCCGGAAAGACCTCGTTCCCCAGGCGCATTGCGCAAGATCCGACGCCTGTAGTATCGTCTCCAGCCCGCCACCACGGCGGATTCACGTAATGGAGACCATATGAGCATCGATGTAGAAAAGCAGGCAGCAGAAGCAAACTGGGTCAGGGACGTCAAGATGCTGGTAGAGAAGTTGAACGAATCCCTTGGCAAAGTCCCAGAGGGCGTAGACGTTTCGGTCGACGCATCCAAAGGGATTCACCTGGTCGGCGCGATCGATCTGTCGACCGCCAAGGAATCGTGGCGGATCGAACTCAAGGCCACGAAGACTCAAACGCTGATCGGATAGTTCAGTGAACCGGCGCGTAGGCAATCTCGCCTACGCCCGTCGTCTCCATCCACTCATCACGATCCGCGAATCCAGCCACCTCCGCACAGTGGTCAGCCAGCTTTTCCAGCGTTGGCGGAATAGCCGTCGTCAGGTAAGCCAGCATCGCGCCGCTCGGCGTGAAGATCGCGTAGGTCATCATCGTCAGTCTCCAGTGGGGATGTCTGAGTGTCGGATGATTTCCAGAGCAGTGCACAGCGTGACATGGTGTCATGCTGACCGGCGGATTGCCGGTTACCGATGGTTGCCCGCAACAGGGTCAGAGATAACGACTCTGTTGACCCCTGATCAAAGGGGACGGCTAATTACCGCATCCTCCGGTATTCGCCGACGGCATCCACACATCCGCGCAACGCTCAGCAGCAACTGACCCACTAAAAGACGTTCTGTCCAACGCATTCTCACGCGCACGCACGCGCGAGGAAAGGCTCAACGGATGGTGTGAAGATAGGAATGAATGCAACAAATGCTCCGCTTTCGGGGCCCGTGAGCGCCTCAGAAATACGCTCTGCGGCAGTCGGCAGGCCCGGTGCCCGCCGCTATCACTGCCTCGCGAGGACACGCTGCAGTTGCACGAGCGACCACTCGCTGCCTCGCGCCGTCCTGACTCCAAGGCGGTTCAGCTCATCAACCATCGCGCGCTGGCTCATGCCGGCAGCCTTCAGGCCGGCCAGCACGTTGGACAGCGATGCTGCGAAGTCATCAGCCGCTCGCTGACGGGCTTCGATGTTGGGCCTAAGGTTGGCGGGGCCGGTCGAACCTAGAACCACGCCGCGGGCCTTGGCGGCGCGCAGTGCGTCTTTCGTGCGCTCACTGATGCGCTTCGCCTCGTGTTCGGCAAATGCCGCCATGATGTGGATGGTCAGCTCGTTTGCTTCTGGCATATCGACGGCCACGAACTTCACCTTCGACTCCATCAGGCCGCTCACGAAGTGCACATTGCGCGCGAGGCGGTCGAGCTTCGCAATCAGCAGGCGTGCGCCAGTCTTCCGGCACAGGTCAAGTGCGGCGCGCAGTTGCGGCCGCTTTGCGAGTGCATCGGCACCTTTGCCGGTCTCAGTCTCTGTGAATTCTCCGACGAGCTCCCACGAGCCGCCGTTGAGGTATCGCGTGACGGCTTCGCGCTGAGCGTCAAGGCCGAGTCCGGACATACCCTGCCGAGCAGTCGATACCCGGTAATACGCCACGAATTTGCCGTTTGCCATTTCGCTTTCCCCGTTTGACAACATTTCAGTACGAACGTCCAATGTGTAGTCATGATAGGTGAAAAGGACGAGGATGCATAGGAATTCCCGTGAGGGAATCACCCTGGTCGGGATCCTGCGAATGGCGGAGAGCCTTTGCCAGAGCGGCTGAGCGGGCAAATTCCGCTAGCCGGCGGTGCAGTCGATGCCTGGCAATGCGAACGATTCTCAAACTCGGGGACCACGCCACTGCCCCCGGACCCGGGGTGACAAAGTTTGCAGACCCTCTCTCCAATCCGCACACAGGAAAAACACCGATGATCCTCCGCAATGGAGGATAGGCATGGCCCTGACGAACGCTGCGTTGCTCACATCGATCTCGGAGGACCGGGCGCTTGGCTCGGCCATGCTGTTTCCGCATCGTCATCCGCAGGCTTCACCGGCGTTCCACATTGAGGTCATGGACCTGTGGAGATGCGCCGATGAGTGGGTGTTGATCGAGGCATTTCGGGAAGGTGCGAAGTCTACGCTGTCGGAGGAGCATCTGCTGATCGAGGCGTGCTTCGGAAACTTCGGGTACTGCCTGATCATCGGCGAGACGTACACGAAGGCGTGTCAGAGGCTCGAAGCGATCAAGTTCGAGGCGACGCGCAACATGCGTCTGCAGAGCCTCTTCGGCAGGGTGAAGCAGGCTGGCAGGGTGTGGAACGAGCATCAGATGGAGCTCGCCAATGGGGTGTTGCTGGAGGCGCACGGATGGGAGGAGGAGTTCCGCGGCTTCAAGTGGCGGGACCTTCGACCGGATCGTGCGTATCTCGACGACATCGAGAACAAGGAGCGGGTCAAGGACAAGGCATCGGTCGATGCGTCGATGAGGAAGCTCTACCTCGAACTGATTCCGGCAATGGACAAGGTCAGGGGAAAGATTCGCGTCACCGGGACACCATTGGCCGAAGACTGCATGATCACACGCTTACGAGAAAACCCGGACTGGACGTCCCGCCGGTATCCGATCTGCAACGGTGACATCGACGATCCTGAGACTGAAGCGCTGTGGCCCGAGCGATACCCGATGGACTGGATTCGTCGCAAGCGTGACGAAATGGAGCGAGCCGGTCAGCTTCGCGGCTTCATGCAGGAATACATGCTGATGGCGATCGGCTCGCAGGACAAGCCCTTCGAGTCAGACCAGATCCGGGAGATGGCGCTTGATCCCGCTCCGTGGATGCCGAAGGTCGTCATCACCGACCCCGCCCGGACGGTGGATGTGAAGAAAAGCGACCGCACGGGCCGCGTGGTGCTGAGTCGTCTGGGCACGACGATCTACGTTCATGCGTCGTCCGGCGAGTATTGGAAGCCGAACGAGATCATCGACGATCTGTTCTCGACGTCCCAGCGGTTCAACGACGCGGCTGTGGCAATCGAAAAGAACTCGCTCGACGAGTGGCTGCTCCAGCCTATGCGCGCGGAAATGCTACGCCGCGGAGTAACGCTTGCTCTCAAGCCACTGTCTGCTCCCCAGGATCGTGACAAGGAGCAGTTCATCATGGGCCTCCAGCCGTTCTTCCAGGCGGGCGACATTGTTCTGGTCGGCGGGAGAAGTGCGCACCCGAAGCTCGTCGCCGAGATCCTGAATTTCCCATCTGGCAAGCGCGACATTCTGAACGCGCTCGCGTACTTCCAGCGTGTTTTCTCGGGGGCGCCCGTGTACGAAGAATTCGGCGAATGGAACCTCATCGACGGGTATGAACCGTCGCAGCGTCACGCCATGGCTTTAGCCTTCAATGCCGCCGGCGCGGAAACCACCGCGGCCCTCATCTGCATCGAGGGCGAAAGGATGGTCGTCGTTGCCGACTGGATTTCTCCGGTTCCTCCTGCCCAGGCAGTTCCGGACATTGCGCAGCTCGTGCGCGCGGCGTTCCCGCGTGCGCGCGTAACAGCATGGCTGCCGGCCGATGTACTCGATCAGTCCGACCGCATGCCGATCGTGCCAGCTTTGCGCGCGGCAAAGATGCATCCAATGCGCGGAGGGTATATCAACGTCTCTCGCGGGGCTCTTTCGCCGATGATCCGCACCGAGTCACGAGGAAAGAGGCTGTTCCTCGTCGATTCAGGTGCGACGCATACGCTCAACGCTCTGGCCGGTGGCTATAACTTCCCGGTGAATCGCACAGGAAATAAAGATAGCCTCCCTGAGACTGGTCCGCACCGCACCTTGATGGAAGGTCTGGAGTCGGCCACTTACGTGATCTGCTCGCAGCACAACGACGTCATTCCCGACGGCGTTCACACCGCGGTTAATCCGCAGGGCGCGAGCTACATGACTTCGTTACCCAGGAGATAGCCATGGCTGTTTCGAAAACCGTTTCGCCCAAAGCGCCTTCGCAGAACCCGACCTCGTTCTACCAGGGCAAACAGCAGGGCGGCGCCCATGGCAAGCCCGAGCGCGTGCCCGAAAAACTGAAGGGCGGCCCGATGCGCGAAAAGATGGGCAGGAAGGGGCTGTGATGAAACGCTACGGCCGCGGCGACGCGGGTAAAGGCCAGAACCGTTCAGAGTCGAGGGATGTGAACAGCTTTTTCGGCAAGACGCCGAAGAAGCCCGAAGCCGACGACCGTCCGGGACGCACGCCGCGCGATCGCAACACCGGCACGCGGCTCGCGAAAAAGCTCGCGGGCAAGGTGATCGGCTGAGATGGCCCGCAAGGCGAAAAAGAAGGACGACAAGCCCGCAGTCGAAACATTGGACTCGCGGGCTATCGACGCTGATAAGAGCGGCGAGGATCTGGAAAACTGGGCCGACCAGCCCGATTCCGAGGCCTACATCGAGGCCGGCAAGCTCTACGAGAAAATCTCGAAGTGCTTCCAGAACAAGCAGGAGCAGATCGACCAGTGCGAGGAATTCTGGTCGATCTACAACGCTCAGCCCGACGAGAACCAGCAGTACTCAGGCAATTCCCAGTGCTATATCCCCGCGGTGCGCAACGCGATCAACGCGCGCATGAAGCGCACGCTCGCGCAGCTTTTCCCGGCGAATCACAAGCACGTCAGTGCGACTGGTCCGGATGGAAACATGCCGTTCGCGCAGATCAGTCTGCTTGAGCACTACATCCGCCAGACGAAGCTGAAGGACATCGTTCGCGCCGATCTGATCGCCGGCGATGTTACGGGCCAGTGGAACCTCTACATCGACTGGACGAAGAGCTACCGCAAAGTCACCGAGCTTGTTCGGAAACCTCCGATCCTCGAAGACAGCCAGATTGGTGTCGAGGTCGAAGACGTCACGGTCGATGAAGACGATTGGGAATGGGAGAAGGAACAGAAGGACGTCATCGAGGAAGGGCCGGACATCGTTCCGTTCGCGACCGAGGACTTCGCCGTCTATCCGCCTACCTGCAATGACATCCAGAAGGCCACAGCCACCGCGATCAAGCTGCGCCTGTCCAGTGATGCGATCCAGCAGTTCGTCGATGAAGGCGTTTTCGTGGGACACACCGCGAAAGACATCATCGACCGGATGGCGCAACCGGGGCAGGGAAAGGAAAAATACGTCGCGCCCAAGAAACGTACAGGCGACGCGGGCATCCGCACCGAAGGAACCTACAAGTACGCGCTGATCTATGAAGTGCACACGAATCTCGATCTCGGCAACGGAAAAGAGCCGTGCTTCGTCTATTACGCGGGCCAGGAAGAGATTCTTGGCATTATCCGCAATCCATTTTGGTCTGGGAAAAGGCCGATCCTCTCGGCGCCCATTGAGCGAATCCAGGGATCGGCTTTCGGCATCTCGAAGATCGAACCGGTCAAGTACCTCCAGTGGAACCTGAACGACTTCTGGAACATGGGTCAGGACTCGGCGCAGTACAGCCTGTTGCCGATCACGATGGTGGATCCGCTCTCGAACCCTAACTACCAGTCGATGGTGGTCGGACTCGCCGCGGTGTGGCTGACTGACCCCGCCAAGACGAAGTTCGCCAATTTCCCGGCGATCTACAAGGACGCGATCCCGCTGTGCGAGAACCTCAAGCAGCAGATCAACGAGTCGATGGACGTCAATGACGCCATGCTCGGCAAGGCTCCGACAGGCCGGAAAAACCAGGCGCAGATGGCCGCGCTCACCGCAGCGCAGGAATCGAACATCATCGATAACGCCAAGCGTTACGAAGAGGTGATGCTTAATCCGCTGCTCGAATGGATGTTCGAGCTCGACAGGCAGTTCCGCACCGAAGAACTCACGGTTCAGGTGCTGGGCGAAGTGGGGGTACGTGCAAACCTTCAGGTGATCCCGCCGCAGGCGTTCGGCGAGCGCTATTTCTTCGGCTGGTGTGGAACCGCCTATCAGCAGAATCTTCAACGAATGCAGCAGATGATCGCGACGATGAACGTGCTGCGCGGAATCCCGCCGCAGCAGCTCGATGGCCGCCGGCTCAATATCGGTCCGATCCTGGAGAACCTCGTCGAGCAGGTGTTTGGCCCCGAAGTCGCGCCGCGCATCCTGATCGACGAGCGCAATCTGTTCCATGTCGATCCCGAAGATGAAAACCTGATGATGCACAACGGCCTCGCCGCGGAGATCCATCAGGCCGACGACGACCGTCGCCATATCGCTTCGCATCTGCAGGCCGCTCAGCTCACGGGAGATCCCGCAGGGCTTTTCCGCGCACACATCCAGCAGCACCAGCAGGCGATGCAGGCAAAGCTCCAGGCGCAGATGCCGAAACCGCAAGGGCAACCGGGTGTTCCAGGTGGAGCAGGTCCGGGTGTCGCAGGTACGCCGCGCATGGGGGCACAACCAGGACTTCCGAGACCGCAGGGTCCTAACGGCATGATCCACGCAGATCAGATGGCTTCGCCAACAGGAGGGTCACGATAATGGCCGACCAGTTCCAGCTCACGCAGTCTGTTCTGCAGATTCTCGGATCGATGGCTGATCCGGCTTCGCTCAAGCAGGCTCTTATCAGCCTGGCAACGCAGACGCAGATCTCTCTCAATACGTTGTCTACGCAGGCGCAGGCTCCTTCGGGAGCCGCGGGCGGCGATCTCGGCGGGACATACCCGAACCCGACCCTTGCGAAGATCACCAACGCGCTGACGTCATACGGTGGCCTGACTCTCGTAGGAGAAGGAATCCCGGTCCAGGTCGCGTCCGCCGGTCAGGTTTCACAGGCCGCGAATGTTTCCGCCACGACGCTTTACACCGTTCCGGCCGGTGGTGCTGGGTGGTATCGCGTGTCTGCGCAGGCCGTTGTGACTCAGGCTGCGACATCGTCGTCGACGCTGCCTAATGTTGGGGTGACGTGGACCGACAATGATTCCGGTGTCGCACTGTCCGCGACCACGATGACGCCGACTAACACGGCTAATGCTCCGGGCGCCTTCGGCCTGGGATCGCAGATGATGTATGTCAAGGCCGGCACGAACATCCAGTACCTGACGAGCAACTACGCGTCGTCCGGCGCCACGCCGATGCAATACGCAGTGCGCGCGCGTCTCGAATTTCTCGGGTGACCCATGAAGCGTTTCTTTGCGCGCACGACCCCGTGGCACACGGTGCAGACCGGCGACCTGATGGATTGCCTGACTCCATCGGTACGGGCAGCCGTGATAGCTCATGAAATGGGGCATCTGAAGCATTGGCATGCCGAGAAGCGGCTGCTGTGGTTTTTGACATTGCGCGTGCTCTGGGACTGGCAGGGATTCCTGCAGATGTGCGAAGAGCAGGAATTGGAGGCGGATCGCTACGCCCGCAGCACGGGGCACGGTCTTGGACTGAGGATGTTCCTCGTCGCGCATGGTCATCGGCGCAAGCAACTGGGCTATCCGTGCCTGCATAAACGACTGGAGGCCCTGAATGGCTGACGCATTCCGGATCACTCCGCCTCAGGTTCGCGCCGAGGGGAAGGACGTTCCGCCGGAGCAGATTCAGGCGGGCTTCAATGCTCTCGCGCAGCAGGTTACCGTCGCGCTAAACAGCGTGGCCAGTGATCCTACGGGGCCCGCTGGCGGTGATCTCTCAGGCACGTATCCGAATCCGACCGTGTCGGGTGTGAACGGATCGCCGGCCGGCACGATGGCGAACCAGAACGCAAGTGCTGTTGCGATCACGGGCGGCACGATCTCAGGCGTTACGCTCTCGACGAGCACTGCTATCGCGGCCACGAGCGGAGGAACCGGACGCAATGCACTGACGGCGAATGCAGTTCTGATCGGTGAGGGTTCGAGCCCGGTGAACTTTGCGGCGCCGGGAGCATCGGGAACTATCCTCGCATCGACCGGCACGAATGCCGATCCGTCGTTCCAGACCAAAGCGTCCCTCACCATCGCATCGAGCGGCGCGAACTCCGACATAACCAGCCTCTCCGGATTGACGACCGCCCTGTCTGTCGCGCAAGGGGGGACGGGGCGCCAGACGCTAACTGCTCATGGTGTGCTGCTCGGCGAAGGAACGGCCGCGATCAACCAGACAACGGCCGGCACATCGGGGCAGCCGCTTCTCTCCGGCGGCGCTTCCGCAGATCCGAACTGGGGAACGCTTACACCCTCATTCGGCGGAACAGGTCTCACGACGATCACGGCTCACGGCGTGATGATCGGCGAAGGGACGAGCAACGTCGCCACAGTTGCGCCGTCCACTGCCGGTCAGGCATTGATCAGCGCGGGCGCAACTTCTGATCCTGTTTTTGGATACCCGACCGGTGCATTGATCAATGTGCAGCGTTTCACATCGAGCGGCACATACACGCCGACTGCGGGAACGAATAGCGTCATCGTCGAGATTCAGGGCGGCGGCGGTTCGGGCGGTGGGGCTGTGCTGACGGGTTCCGGTCAGATTTCCTCTGGAGCCGGCGGCGGCGCGGGCGGTTACATCAAGCACCGAATGACCAGTGGCTTCTCAGGCGCGACCGTCACTATCGGTAGCGGCGGTACAGGCGCATCGGGTGCTGCTGGCGGAAACGGGGGTAACACTTCGTTCGCTGGCGTTACTGCAAATGGCGGCGGTGGTGGTGGTGTCGGGGCAGCCAGCTCTTCTACTTCTCTGGCGTCCGGAGGTACTGGCGGTGCCGCGTCCGGCGGCAGCATTCTCAATATTCCAGGTGCGAACGCCGGTGCATCGTCCTATTCATCAACTGCCATCATCGCCGGCGGTGTAGGCGCGAATTCGGTTTTGGGATCCGGCGGTTTGTATGCCGTAGGGACTACTGGTAGCGCGGGCGGTGGATTCGGCGGTGGCGGCGGTGGTACAGACAACGGAGCAAGTTCTGCCGCACTTACCGGTGGAGTTGGAGCGCCCGGCGTTGTGATCGTCTGGGAGTACGCATAACCCTTGCTTAGCACAGGAAATATTTCTACAAAGTCGCTAGTCCATCAGGAGAGCATCGTGCGCAAAATCCGTATTGCCCAAATCATCGGAGCCCTGTTTCCGGCGATCGGCCCCGGCCAGATTCCGAACATTCCGGATAACGGCACGGTGCCCGACCAGATCGGTCTTATCAACGCCATCATGGGTATCAATCCGCTTCAGGAAGCGATCTACAACGCGGACGCCGCGACTGCTTCCAAGACTCTAAGCGGAGCGGAAATGAGCGGCGCCGCTCAGGTGTTTCTCGCATTCACCGGCACGTTCGGCGCCGGCGGCGCACTGACGCTGCCGACCGTCGCAAACCTGATCGCGTCTCTGCCGTCGGTGGTTCAGGCAAATCCCGTCGGCATCACCTGGCAGTTGCGCGTTATCAACGTCGCGACGACACAGACTCTCACGATGACGACCAACACCGGGTGGACGCTGGCCGGAACGATGACCGTGTCGACCACGACGTTCCGTGATTTCGTCGTCACGATTACCAGCGCCACGACGGCCAGCCTTCAGGCGGTCGGATCGGGCAACGCTTAACAGGAATGGGCATGAGCGCACTTCTGAAAAGACTTCTTGGCTTGCTGCTTCCCGGCGTCGATGACCCGGACGCAGACTCCTCTGGCGATCCGGCAGCCGATCCGGACGCCGCTGGCGACCCACCAGCTGATCCCGGAACCGAGGACGACGAAGTCGATCTGGAGTTCGTCGAGACGCCGGCTCCCGCACGTACACGTGGAACCGAGGCGGACCGTCTCACTGCTCTCGAAGTTGAATTCGAGCGCCGTACGCGCATCGCTGCTGAGCAGAACGCGCGTCGAGAATCCCCGGTAGATACCGAGTTCCAGCGTGAAGAAGAGCGACTCCGGAATCCGGAAACCTCGGATATGGAACGCTGGCAGATTCAGGCGAACCGTACGTTGCGCCAGACCCAGGCTGAAGCGCAGCGCGCACGTATGGAAGCATCGGACCTGATGGACCGCACGCGCTTCGAATCGAAATTCAGCAGCGATCCGCGCCGCTCCAAGTACGCAGAGCGCGTCGAGGAAGCGGTCGCACAAGAACGAGCTCAGGGCCGCATCGCTTCACGTGAGGCGGTCTACTTCTACATGCTCGGCAAGGACATCGCCGACGGCAAGCTCAAGCCCAAAGCGAAAGCGCGCACGCCGGCTGCGGATGTGCCGCGCGGTCGTCCCGCGAATGCCCGTTCCGATATACCGGCGCGCGGTCGTCAGACCGAACGCGACAAACTCCGCTCGCGGCTTGAGAACCTGAATATTTAACCAGCAAGAGGAAACCATGATCACGACCCAACTGGCCCTTCTGCTGGGCCTTCTGTTCCCCGGTGTGACTAACCAGTCCACCAGTTTCACCGCCGATGTCGAGGCGTACATCCAGGAAGAAGTCGAACCGCTCGCGCGTCGCCAACTCGTCGCGTATCAGTTCGGCAAGCCCCTGAAGCTCGACACGAACCGCGGCACGACGTACACCGCGTCGCGCTACCAGCGCCTGCCGCTGCCGTATGCGCCGCTGCAGGAAGGCGTTGCGCCTCCGGGTGAAGCCATGACCCTCCAACAGGTCAGCGCCACCGCTCAGCAGTGGGGCGACCGCGTCATCATCACCGATGTCGCGAACCTGACCATCAAGCATCCGCTCTTCCAGCAGGCCTGCGAACTCGTCGGGTTGCAGTTGCCGGAAACGCTTGAGCGCAACACGATGAACACGTTGCTTTCGACCACGCAGGTGAACTACGCGAACGGCAAATCGAGCCGCGCGAACCTGCTCGCAACCGACGTGATGACGCCGCACGAGAACAACCGTATCGTCGGTTCGTTCCTCACGTACGGCGTCCCGCGTTTCATGGGCGACGAGCGCGAAGACATGATGATCGAAGCCGGCGCGTACCGTGATCCGTCGCGCTCGCCGGCCGTCATGCAGCATTACGTCGCGCTGATTCACCCGCTGTCCGCTCAGGACATGCGCGAAAACACCACCGTCGTCAACGCGTGGTCGTACAGCGACGTGAACCGACTCTACAACAACGAGCTCGGTCCGTTCGGCGGCGCGCGCTTCGTTGAGTCGAACATGATCCCCTACTGGACCGGCGCTGCCGCGATCCAGGGCACGGCATCGGCTTCGGGCGGCCAGCTCGCGACGAATGCTGGTTACCAGATCATCGTCACCGCTTCGCCCGCCCAGACGTCCGTCGAGCAGGTGATCTATCAGGTGTCGAACACGATCAGCGTGACGGGTCCGACGGGATCGATCTCGGTCGTGCTGCCGCAGCTCGCCGGCTACGTGTTCAACGTCTACCTTGGCACGTCGGCTACGCCGTCGAATCTGGCGACCGCAGTCGGTGTCGGCGTTCCGGTGACGGGTCCGCTCGCCGGCATGGCGACGCAGCTCGCACCGAACCAGACGGTGACGCTCACCGGCATCGGTGTTGCACAGACGCCGCCGGCGGCTCCGGCGACGGGTGTCAGCGTGTTCCCGACGATCTACATCGGCAACCACTCGTACGGTCAGGTTCTGCTCGAAAACCCCGAGTTCCACTACCTCACGGGCGCCGACAAGTCCGATCCGCTGAACCAGACCCGAGTCGTGTCGTGGAAGGTCTTCTACGGCTCGATCATCCTCAACCAGGCGTTTATCGCCCGCGTCGAGGCAGGCTCCGCGTTCACGCCGGGATACTCTGCCGGCACGCAGTCTTAAGGAGTAGCTGATGCCCCCGCGCAACCCGAATAGCCCGCTGGAAGGCGAAGACAAGTCGGAACAGCCGAAGCTGGAAACGACCGAAGAGCTTCAGGCGCGTATCCGCGCGCTTGAAGACGAACTCAGCCGGTCAAACGCCGCGCGCGTGATCGCCGAGGACGAGTCCGCACGTATCCAGGCTCAGGCCCAGTCGTCGCTGCTGACGACGAACGTCACCGAGCGCTTTGCCGGCGAGGAAGATGGCAAGCAGATGTGGTGGTACCGCATCGACCTCGCGCCCTGCGGCGGCACGGAAATCCGTATCAATGGAACTCCGTACTACCACGGCTCGACGTACAAGTTCGAGACCGATCTGCTGCGCAGCGTGAAGGAGATCGTCGCGCGCACGTGGTCGCACGAGAACAGCATCAACGGCGCGAACGAAAACCCCTACAAGCAGGCTCAGAACAAGGTACTCGGCAGCGGCCGCGGTATCGCGCCCTGGGCTTTCCAATAAGAGGAAACATGGAAAACACACCTGTACTCGGCAACTTCCAGATCAACCTGCCGGCGCCGAATGGCGCCAGCCTGTCGGTGAGCGGCTACATCTATGGGGATGAGTCTCTGACGTCGTTGACGGAACGCATGGACATGCTCCGCGAGGCGCTGGAGTCGCAGCAGCGCGCTCTGGAACTGCCGGTACTCGAAGAGCGTCTCGTGCAACTGGAACGCACGCGCGAACAGGTCATGTCCGCTTATGCTGATCTGCTCGAAAAGCAGAAGCAGAAGCAACTGGCGACGACGGAAAAACCGCACCTGCGCAACTACCCTCTGCAGATCAAGCAGATCGAGGAAGAGATCGCGAAGGGCCGCAGCAAGGTTGCGGAGTTCCGGAAGGCGGCATAGTGGCATACCTCCAGGCCCAACAGATCGTCGCGCGCGCCTGTGCGATCGCCAAATGCCCTGGCTTCACCCAGCAGGGCGGCATCTATCTGAACATGGTCTTGGAGGATCTGTGGCTGCATCGCGATCTGAAGATCAACCGGGTCGTGGAGTCGGTCGTTGTGGCGGCCAACAACTACGGCCCGTTCACGCTGCCCCTGAACTATCTGCGCACCTACGACCTGTTCTTCCAGCAGAACAACCTGCCGTATTTCCTGCATCCGATTTCCATTGAGGAATGGGACCAGGAGTTTAAAGACCCGTCGATCGCGAACTACCCGTACGAGTTCATGACTACCCTGCTCGACGAGACGAGCGCGCAGGCGGCTAACTCGGCGGGAAGCCTCTATATCTATCCGCAGTCTTCCGGCCAGATCACGCTGACGCACCGATACATGGTGAAGCAGCCAGACATCGTCGCGCCCGAAACATCGGCGGTCATTCCGTGGTTCCCGGATCAAGGCTATCTGATCGACGCCACCGCTGCCGGCCTGATGAAGGAATCGGACGACACGCGCTATGACTCGTTCATCGCCAGATGCGAGTCAATGCTGCGCACCCACCTGATCATGGAAGGCGACGAGCAGGCGGTCGTGAAGTCGGTACGCCTCGATCCGCGGCGCTTCCATACGAACCGGACCCTGAAGCCGACGAAGATCACGGACTAGGAGCGGACATGGCTATTCGCAATGGCAAGCCGGTTCGCTTCACGCCGAAAGGCCTCTGTGATGCTTTTGACGCCACAGACGCCTTCCCAGGCGCATGCCAGCTTCTATCCAATCTCGTATTCGACCAGGGCAATCCTGAACTCGTGGTGTCGCGCCCGGGTGTAGGTGCTGCGGATACCACGTTCTCTGGTTTCACCACGCCGACCTATGTGTCGGTCTATATCGTCGTGGCCAACGTCGCCTACGGGATGGTGTCGAGCGCACGCAATCCCGGCCACGACGAGCCGTTTGCCTACAACATCGTCACCAACACGTTCATCACGATCTCTGGAGTGACCTCGGGCAATACACCGACCTCACCCGCAACAAGTGGACCGTGGACGCCACCGACGATGGCCGTCGTAAGCACGAAGATTCTTGTGACGCACCCGGGGTTTAGCGGTACCGGATCGAACTTCTTCGGCGTGATCGACATCACGACACCTTCGTCGCCGGCGTGGTCCGCGACTAACACAGCGACGAATGCGCTCCCAGGTGTGCCGACGGCGGTCGCGAACTTCAATAACCGCGCGCACTTCGCGGTGGGGAACGTCGATTATTTCAGCGATGTGCTTGTGCCGACGACTCGGACCAACGCGACTCAGTCCGTTACGGTGGGCGACACGACGCCAATTACCGCGTTCTCTGGTCTGCCGGTGCAGACGACGTCGGCCGGCGTGATTGGCGCGCTCGTGGTTTTCAAGGCCTCTCAGATCTGGCAGGTGACGGGCGATCCGACGACCAACAATCTCGCGCTGAATTACATCACGCTCACGACCGGATGCTCTTCTCCTCGGAGCGTCGTGCAGGGCCCGTTCGGCATCTTCTTCGCGGGGCTAGATGCGCCGTACATCCTGAATTTTCTGGGAACTCTGGTGCCGTTGTCGAGCCGGCCGGGAACCGACTTTCCCGCTGATCTTCAGGTGCCGTTCCAGAACTGCACGGAGCCGACTCGTGTAACAGCCGCTTTCGCCGGGAACATCTATCGGGTGTGCGTGCCGACGCTTATCCTCGGACAGGCGCAGACCAACGACTACTGGTACGACATTCGCCGGAAACGCTGGACCGGTCCGCACACGTTCAGTTACGACTGCGCCGCGCAGTTCGGCAACGCTTTCCTGCTGTCGTCCCCAGCCCAGGGCGCCGCGTTGTTCGTGAGCACGACGATTCCGACGTCGAACAGCACCTATTCCGATGCTGGAACACCCATCGTCAGCCATATGCGCTCTTCGAATTTCCCGAAGACGGGGCACATGGCAGAAGTGCAGGTGGTGGAATCGACGATCGAGCTCGCGTCCACCGGCTCTCCCGTGAATTTCAACATCACGGCCACTAACGATCAGGGCACGACGATTCAGACGACGTTTATCCAGACGCCTTCGTCCGGATCGCAATGGGGCGCTTTCAACTGGGGCGCGGCGAACTGGTCGTCGAACGTCAGCATTCCGCACGTCTACACGATCCCATGGCCGGCCGCTCTTGTGTTCCAGAAAATGTCGATCGACGTGAGTGTGACGCCGGTCAATGAGGTGTCGATCGGGACGTTCTTTGCCCGGTATCAGGACACCGGCTATACGAACCAGAGGTAATCATGTCGATAATTGGCGCACTACCCAACAACCTCGCGAACGGCACGACTGCGGATGCTTCCCAGGTCATGGCGGATTTGAACTTCATCGTCAACCAGGTCAATGCAAATGCGTCTCCCATCGGAACGCTGACTGCTCCGTCCGGGACCCGCATGGCGTTCCATCAGACGGCCGCGCCGGCGGGATGGACGATCGATACGACCATCACTAATCACACATGTCTGTACACGTCGTCAGGCGGCGGCATCGTCAACACCGGTTCGGGGTATTCCTCGTTTGTATCGAGCGGATGGTTCACCGATCTGCATACCTTGACAGTATCGGAACTCCCGTCCCACACGCACAACGTGCCAATTATTACCGGTAGCGGCGTTCAGTCCGGCGCCATTGGTGGCGGGAATTTCACCGGCGGGAATGCTTCCACCGACAACGGAACCGGCGGCAACCAGGGCCATCAGCACAACATCACGACCAAATTCCAGTACATCAGCATGTGCGTGGCGCAGAAATCATGACCAAAAAGTGTCCTCTCCTGAAGAAAGCCTGCATTGAGTCCGACTGCGCGTTCTGGACGCACATGCTCGGCATGCATCCACAGACGGGGGCTCCGGTGGATCAATGGGGCTGTGCGGTCACGTGGCTGCCGCTATTGCTGGTCGAAAACTCGCGCCACGCGCGCGGCGTGCAGGCGGCGGTGGAATCCGCACGGAACGAGATCACGGCGCGGCAGGATGTCTTGAACTGCGCGGTGAGAGTAGCGCGCCAGTCGGCTAACCAGGTGGAAGGTGGGCAGCATGAACAGTTACGCGATCGTTGAAAACGGTGTCGTCTCCAACGTGATCCTTTGGGACGGACAGACAGAATGGACGCCGCCGCCCGGATCAACCGTGATGAAGCTCGCCGACGGGATTGAATGCGGTCCGGGCTATACCTTCGACGGAACCAACTTTATTGCGCCGCCGGCGCCTCCGCCTCAGATTTTCTGAAGCCTTTTGTTACGGGGGAAAAAAATGGACGATAAGCGCACTTTGAGCGAGGCCGACGTCAGAGCGATCGCCGAGCAGATCGAAAGAGGCATCACCCAGCGGTTTCAACTGAATGTCGGCCGCGGCGTCCTCGGATTCGCGTGGAAGGTGGTTCTCTATGCGCTGATCTGCCTCGCCGCTTACGGCGCCGGAGGTGGCTTCAAGAAGTTTCTCTAGGAGAAGGTGATGAGCATCTGGTCAGCAATCGAAAGCGAATTCAACTCGATCATCGCGGATGCGCGCTCGGTTCCCGAGAAGCTAGCCGCGCTCGTTGACCTGCATGGCAAGGCTCAAGGTCTCGCCGGAATCGAAACGGCCGTGACCACGATCATCGAGGACACGACCAAGGCGACCGAGGAAAAGGTCACTGCGATCATGCAGGCGGTGGGCAAGCTGTGAGTTCGTTCGATGACGCCTTCGTGTCCCTCATGGGTAACGAAGGCGGCTACTCGAATAACCCGGCCGATCCGGGCGGTGAAACCATGTGGGGCATCACCGCCCGAGTGGCGCGCGCGAACGGCTATATGGGCGACATGCGCCTGTTGCCTCAGTCCGTGGCGAAGCAGATCGCGAAGATGGTCTATTGGGACCCGTATTACTGCGACCAGTTCGACCCGCGCGTGGCTTTTCAGGTGTTCGATGCGGCATACAACGGCGGCAAGCCTGCTACGTGGCTCCAGACCGCCGCCGGCGTCGAGGTGGACGGACATATCGGGCCGGTCACCATCGCAGCGGTGAACAGGTCGGACGCGCGCCAGATCGTGATGCGCTTTCTCGCCTACCGCCTGAAGTATCTCGGCGATCTGCCCACGTGGCCGTCATTTGGCCACGGATGGGCGAATCGTATTGCAGGAAACCTGATTAAAGGAGCCGCATGATGGCCCTCGATCCGATTACCGCAGTGTCCAACGTGGTGGGCGGCATCATTGACCGCCTGTGGCCAGATCCTGCCCAGGCAGCCGCAGCCAAACTGCAACTCCTGCAGCTTCAGCAGACGGGAGAGCTCGCGCAGATCACCGGCCAGATGCAGATCAATCAGGTCGAGGCGCAAAGCACCGACCCGCTTCAGCACTGGCGCGGTGGGCTAGGCTGGGTATGCGTTGCCGGCTATTTCTGGAACTACGTGCTGGAGCCGGTGCTCGGCGCAGCTGCCGTTTTCATGAATCACCCGGTTGTCCTTTCGAAGATGGACATGAGTGAGCTTTCCACGCTCACGCTCGGCATGCTAGGCCTGGGCGGCCTGCATGTGGCCGAAAGAATCAAGGGCGCCACGAAATGAAAAACTTCCTCAAGATTGCACAGGGCGTTGATGTGTTGCCGCTGGCTCTCGAACTGCATCAGCATCCGGAGCTGTGGAATGTCGATGCCGAAAGGCTCGGTCCTAATGGTCCGCACCATGAAAGCGACGACATATGGATCCGGTACAACGACAAGACCGAATACCTGAAGTCGGGCGACTGGTCGCATTTCAACGATGAGCACGACGCGATCTGGTATCCCGCGTTCTACGCGCTGCCATCGGTGCGCAAGCTCGTGTTCGATCTGGCGCGCCGAGTCGAAGCCGAACGCATCGGTGGGATATTCATCTGGCGGGTTCAGCCTGGAAAGAAGATTTATCCGCACAAGGACTTCGGCTGGCACGTCAACTACTACGACAAGTTCAACATCTGCATCCAGAGCGCACCGGGTGCGGCCTTTGTGTACGAAGGCGAAGCGATCGAAGACAGGCCGGGCGACGTCCACCGGTTCATCAATACGGTAGATCACTCGGTCGTCAACACGAGCGCCGAGGATTACATCGTGATGTGCGTGTGCCTGAAGGTGCATGACTACCGGAAACGGTATGTGCGCCAGTCGAAGAAGGCGGCGGCATGAGCACGCTTTTCGGCGCCACGTCCGCGCTCGTTATCCGCGATCAGGAAGAGGTCGATGCCGCGCTCGGCGTCGTTCATTACTTTCCGACCGAAGGTAACCCGGTGTACATGCGCCGCATGCGCGCCGAAGCGGGACAGGTCATTGGTTCACACCGCCATCGCTACGAGCATTACAGCGTGCTGTGCTCGGGGAAGGTCCGCGCCGAGTTCGACGGCGAAGTGGAAGAGTGCGAAGGACCGGCAGTGATGGTGGTTCCGGCCGGCGTCGAACACCGCATTACTGCCCTGACCGACATCGTTTGGATATGCGTTCACGGTACGTCGGAAATGGACCGGGAAAGCGTTGATGAAGTGCTGATAGGAGAGTGATATGCCCGCCGCCTGGATTGGAGCCGGCGCCGCAGTCCTGGGAGCGGTCGGTTCGATGTCGAACAGCCCCTCCACTTCCGGAGGCGGCCCGAGCTATTACATTCCGACTGGTCTTTCAGATGCCGATACTACGTGGCAAAACATTCTGACGGGCGAGCGTAACAATGCTGGGTCAGTCTATAACGGCGATCTGTTGCCTTATTACCAGAACTCGCTAAATCTCGGATCCAATGCCTGGAATACGTACGGTCCCGCATACCAGAACGCAGCGAACACCGCCGGTACCACGTACAGCACGATCGCTGGCGACATGTCGACGCAGGCGCTGCAGAATTGGGGTACCCAGAAAGATCTACTCGGCGCTGGTCAGCAGGTATTCAATCTTGGGCTCGACCCACAAAGCGCGCTATATGGCCGCACTGTCCAGCAATTGCAGGACCAGACAGGCGCAACCAATTCTATGTACGGGCTAGGGTCGTCGGCTGCCGGTGCTGGGGCAGCCAACCAGGTTCTGTCGAACTTCAATATCGACTGGCAGAACAATCAGCTCTCTCGCGCCCTGCAGGGTCTTCAGGGGTACGCGGGAGCTGCCAACACAGCTGGAAGTTACGGTCAGCTTGCTGATAGTCAGGCCGCGCTGATCCCGCAGTATCAACTGGCCAGCGGGCAGATTCCATATTCGACTGCTCAGGGCATCGCTGCGGTGCCCGGGCAACTTGCCGGTCAATACGCTTCGGGCATTGAGCAGGGACCGCTGGCGGCCGGCTCCAGCATCATGAGCCAGATCATTCCGTACATGAATTACGGCCAGGGTGCGCAGGCTGTGCCGTTCCAGGCGCAGGCGCAAAGTGCAGGCGCGCTCGGCAGCATGATTACCCAGGGAGTCAATGGCATCGGCAACGCCGTTCAGAACAATGGCGGTTTCAGCAACCTGTTCAGCAACGGCACGACCGGATCGTTCGGGGGCGGCGATTTCAGTGGAGCGTTTTCATCGAGCCCGTACTATCAGGGTGGCGGGAATAGCTACGGCTTCACGCTGCAGTGAGGTGAACCATGGCAGGGATTTTAGGACTTCCGTACTACCTCCAGTATCAGGAGCAGGCCCAACAGCAGGCTCTGCAGCGTCAGTACGCGCAGATGCAGATGCAGCAGTTCCAGCAACAGCAGCAGGACCGTCAGCGTCAGCAGGCCGCGCTCGCTGCCGCGGGAAATGCGTTGCCTCAATTGCTCGCGGGTCAACAGCAACCTCCGCAGCAGATCTCTCCTCCGCCGCAACCTCCGGCACCTGGGCAGCCGTCCGTTTCCGCGCAACCTGCTCCGCAAGGTGGCGGTATGCCGTTGCCTGCGGGACCTGTTCCTGGTCAGATTCCTCCTATTCCTCAGGGTGGTGCGAAGGGCGCAATTCCGCCCCCTGGGTTGCCGCCGTTCAAGCCGATGCCAACGTCTGCTTCTCCCGCACAGGCAGAGCCTGCTGCTATTCCCGCACCGCCTTCGCCGCAACCGCAGCAGCCGTCTGGTCCGTTGACGCTGGAGGGGGCGGTGAAGGTCCTGAAGGATCAGGGTCTGAGCGGCGCCGATCTGATGATGGGCTTGCAGCAGCTCACGCCGATTCTCGATTCTCAGGCGAAAGCACAGGCCGCACAGATCCAGATGAGATTCGAGCAGGAAATGAAGTTGCAGGCCGTGCGCGACCGGCACGATTCACTGGAGGAACGACGCCGTGAAGCTGACCAGAGATCAGAAGATCGTGCGCTCGATCGTGCGGACCGCGCGCAGGCGCGCGCTGAGTCGAATGCTCTGCGTGCTGAATCAATTGCGCTGCGCAAACAGACCATCGCGCTAGCCAATGGCGACGACGCCAGGTTCTCCCCGGACGACCTGAAGTTTCTGGCTGAGCAGGCGCGTGCCGGCGACACGTCGGTGTATCAGAACCTCGGCCGCGGCGCGCAGGGCGCGAAGAACATCATTGCTCTTCGCCGCGAGGTGATGCGTCAGGAGCGCGAGGCGGGCGGTACCGGCGCGGACGTCGCAGCCGCTAACGCAGGATTCCAGGGCGAGAAGGCAGCGGCGCGCACTGGCGCCACGCGTGCGGCAAACATCGGTATGGCCGTGGCCGAAGCGCAGAAGACATTCCCGCTCGTGCGGGAGGCGTCGGCCGCGCTGCCCCGCACGCAGTTCGTTCCTGCAAACCGCGCGATGCAGGCCGCCCAAACGAACACAGGCGACCCGCGCGTCGTCGCGCTCGGCACGGCGCTGAACACGTCGGTGAATGCCTATGCGCGCGCGATCAGCCCGACCGGCGTGCCGACGGTGTCGGACAAGGAGCACGCGCGTGAACTGCTATCCACCGCGAGCACGCCCGAGCAACTCGACGCAGTGCTCACGATGATGGAGAAGGAAATGGCCGCCGCGCGGCAGGCGCCGACCGAAGTCCAGGCGCAGCAGAAAGCGCGAATCTCTGGCCGCGGTGAAGGGGCGCCGGCTGTCGGCACGGTCGAAGGAGGCTACCGGTTCAAGGGCGGCGATCCGTCCAAGCAAAGCAACTGGGAGAAGATGTGATGGGTCCGTGGGAGAAATACGCGCAGGACACCGCCGCGTCCACTACGGGACCTTGGGACAAGTACGGCGCCGCGCCTACTGTGAAGCCTGCGACCGGGCTCGAGAAACTGCCGCCTGACACGCCTGCACCGAAAGCGCCGGAGCATGCCGACAGCATTGCTAACAAACTGCTCGGGATCGGTGAGGCAGGGCTATCTGTCGCGTCGTCCATTCCCGCCGGCATTGCGGGTCAGGTGTATGGAATCGGCAAGACTCTCACCAGCGGAAAATACGGTACACAGGCAGGCATTCAGGAAGGCGAGAAGGCTGGTGTTGATCTGGCTAACCGGATGACCTACCAGCCGCGTACGCAGACCGGCCGCGACCTCGTAGAGGGTGCAGGACGGGCAATGGACGCGAGCCGCTTGCAGGGTCTACCTGTTGAGGGGCCGATGCTTGCGCGCATCCCCGAGGTGCCGCGTGGTGTACTGGCCGCTGGCGAAGGTACCGCGGGCGCCGCACGTGGCGTCGGACAGGTTGCGGGTAGAGCTGCGCAGGGCGTTGGACGAGCTGCCGTCAATCAGTTACCCGACGTCGATCCCCAGACTTTGCAGCTCGCTCGACAGGCGCACAGCATGGGCTTCCGTCTCACCCCCGATATGGTCTACGGGAACAAGTACGCGCGCGGCGCTGGCGAACTGGCGCAGGACAACCCATTTGTCGGAAAAACCGTGCGCGAGCACAACCAGCAGGTATTCAATTCCCATCTTGTCAACGCGATCGGTGGCGAAGGCGACAAACTCACGCGAAAGACGTTTGCCGAAGCAATGGACAGATCCGGCAATACCATTGGATCCATAGCTGAAAAGTACCCGCTCCCGATCGATCAGTCGTTTGTTGCGAAACTTCGTGAGAACGGTGCTAACCAGTTGCCGGAAGTGCGTGGCGTGATTGAAAAGTACGCAGACCAGATCGACCGCGCGGCGGGGAAGCCGGAAAAGCTCCTGGGAGGTGGACGAACTGCAGCGCCTCGTGAGCTTCCTGGACCAGTGTTCCGCCGCATCAATACGGCGCTCTCCAAGCAGATTAGAGGAACGACGAACGGGGATTTGCGTACCGCACTGCTTGGTCTGCAGGATGATCTTCTGGAAGAGCGCTCGAAGTATATGAGCCAGTCGGACCTCGATGCATATAACGAGGCCCGCAGGCAGTATGCCATCGGCAGCGCTCTCGAACCGCTTGTCGCAAAGTCCGCGACTGGAAACGTCTCGCCAGCCGCGTTACTGGGCGTCGTGACGAAAAACGCAGCCGGCAAGTCGGCGATGGCCCGCGGCACAGCCGGCCAGATGGGCGTGTTGGCGGACATCAGTCAGCGCTTCCTGAAAGAGCAGCCGTCCAGCGGGACCGCAGAGCGCTCGCTGATGCAGAACCTGCTGACCCACCCGATCGGAGCGCTTGCCGCCGGCGGCACTGCGGCGCTGACTGCGCCGGTGGCCGCTGCATACAACCGGTACAGCCCGAGCGTCACGAATATGCTTATCGAAAGGCCACCTGCACCGTGAGAATCCTTGCGATCGACGTCGGATCCAATTGCCTTGACTGGCTTATGCGATGCCAGCAATGGGGGCATGAAGTCCGCTGGTACGACAAACCTCGAACTGATGGCACTGACCGGCACGCGGGCGAGGGCATCGTGCCGAAGATCCGCGACTACGACGAACTGCGCCGCAAGTGGCTTGGATGGCCCGACCTGATCTATACGCCCGACAACACGCACTATCTCGACATGCTCGAGCCGTTCCGGCGCATCGGCTATCCGATCTTCGGCTGCAACCTTGCTGCGGTGGAATGGGAGCTTGATCGCGAAGTGGGTCAGAAGGTGATGGAAGAGTGCGGCATGCGCATCATCCCGGGCAAGACGTTCCACGATTACGATTCGGCGATCGCCTACGTGAAGAAGGAGGCGAAGCCGTTCGTGTCCAAACCCTCCGGAGACGGCGAGCGGGCTATGTCCTACGTGTCGAACAGCGCGGCCGATATGGTGTACATGCTGCAGCGCTGGAAGAAGATCGACAAGTACCGCGCGGCGGCGAAACAGGACGGGTTCATCATGCAGGAGAAGATCGACGGCATTGAGATGGCCGTCGGCGGGTTCTTCGGCCCGGACGGCTGGTCGAAAGGCTGGATAGAGAACTTTGAAAACAAGAAGCTGATGAATGGCGACCTCGGCGTGAATACGGGGGAAATGGGCACTACGGTACGAGTCGTGCGCCAGTCCAAGCTAGCCGACGAGGTGCTGAAGCCCGCCACCGAGCATCTGCACCGCATCGGCTATGTCGGGTACGTCGATGTCAACTGCATGATCCCGACCGACGGCAAGGGACCGTTCCCGCTCGAATGGACCATGCGCGACGGCTGGCCGATCCGTCACAACCTGACCGCGCTGATCGAAGGTGACCCGGCGCAGTGGATGGTGGACAAGCTCAACGGGCGCGACACGCTGAAGCTTCGCATGGATGAAGTATGCGTTTCTGTCCTCATGGCGCTTCCCGACTTTCCGTACTCGAAGATCACGAACAAGGAGCTGTGCGGCATTCCGATCTACGGCGCCGAAGACATGGAGCACATCCATTTCTCGGAAGTAATGATGGGCGTCGCGCCGCGCGAGGTGAATGGGAAGGTGGTTGACCTGCCTGGACCGGTGACGGCCGGCGACTATGTCCTGATCTGCACCGGCACGGGCGAGACGATCACCGGCGCGCGTCGCTCCGCGTACAGCGCAATCAGGAAGGTCAAGATCCCGAATAGTCCGTTCTACCGCACGGACATCGGCGTCGGCCGGCTGAAGAAGCAATTGCCTGAGTTGCAGAGCATGGGCTACGCGAAAGGTCTGGGGTATTGATATGCGACGAGCACTTCGCGCGGGCCTAATTTCGGAGCAGTCGATCAAGGAAGCGCTGACCGAATCCAAGGGCGACATCTTTCTCGCGGCTTCAACGCTCGATTGCACGGCTCAGGAACTGGATCGGTACATCCGTAATTCTGCTGAGCTGCAGAATTACGCTGCGGCAATCGAGAAGGTCAAGGTCGATCCAGCATATTCCCGCATGAGCAATGAGCAGTTCGAAAGCGAACTGGCTGACCTGACCCGCGCGTATCGCGTAGTGGGGCTTCAGGAGTTGCACGAGCTCGCGACCATGGATCATGGAGATAGCGCGGCGATGGCGAAGGTAAAGCTCCAGGCCGCCATTTCCCTGCGTGGTGGTGCGCCGGCTGCCGTCGGCGACCGCGAGATCGAACACGCGCTGAGCGAACTAAACCAGCTCTACCACCTGAACGCGCCTCGGATCAAACAGGTTCGCCAGACGACTATCACGTTTGAAGATGGTCGGGAAGTGTCTCAACCAGTGATCGAACTTCGGCCAGATCCGCAATAGCGGCGGCCCGCTTCTTCTCCAGCTTCTCCCAGTCCGGCTCATCCGCCGGGTATTGCTGGATCTTCTCAAGCGCGATATGCCCGAGGCGCGCCATTTCTCGTATCGCTACCTTATGGGCGCGCGCGTCTTTCCTGCTCACAGTGCGGCCGGCGCCGATCCATTCCCATGCGTCCACGAAGCCGGCGAACTCCGGCGCGAGGCGAGGTTTGATCGTCCACTCTTCCGCCGGCTTCAGACTCTTGCGCATGTACATGACGTGCTGCTTCGGAATGCCCGACAGGTCAGCCAGTTCGGCGTCCGTGAGGCGCGTGCCGCGGCAGATACCCCATAGCACCCGGAGGCGCTCCGCAGTCGGCGTGCGCAGTTCTATGCATTCCTCGTGAACGCGCCAGGTGTGCGGACGTGGTATCACCGCGTATTCCGCGGTATTGACGACGGACTTCTGGATGCGCTTCATCGTCAGCGGGCACTCGACGAAGACAACGACATCGTTAGATCCCGCTTTGTCGGAAAAGGTGTAACGGTCAATCAGGATGCCGCCGCGCTCACGCCAGCGGTGCAATTGGCCGTCCGTCGCTTTGTCCCACCACGCCCACTGATAGACCGGCAGATCAGCTATCTTGCTGCTTCGAAAGAATATCGGCTTGATCGTCGTGTATCCGCGATTCACTAGGACATGGGTGAAGTCCCCATGCGCCTTGCGGATCGAAGCGGCGATGTCACTGGTTGCGTAGATCTTCACGGCTTCTGGAATTTCTGCATTTCGCTTTGTGGCCACGGTTGGTATGCATCAACCGGCGACGCGTTAAGATTCGGGGACCAGTAGCTTCCGCCGTTTCCCGATTGCCCTGCACCTGATTGACCACCACCGAACGCGCCGGCAGCAGCCCCGAGTGCGCCGTTATTCCCTCCGCCGTGATGGCCCTGATTGGCACTTGCTTGCGAAGCATGAGCGGAAGATGCGAGGATCAAAGCTGCGATGAGCACTGCGATTTTCATGATGGTCTCTCCGTGGTTGTGAGCGATACCACCCACGGAAACTGTCCGGATTAGAGTCCCGAAAATCAGGGAAATTGTCCGGGGGCACATGCGGGGGCATCGAACTGGTTCACGTTGAGGCACAGCCAGTACAGGTAAGGCTCAGACGATAGAGTTCGAGTCCGGTCCCCGGCACCATGCTGTTTCCCACGCTTCGCAAACCGGTCGCCCCCATTCCCTCGACCCCACCCATCCCACACTGTGCGCAAACCCGCACTCACGTAACCACTCCAGACACTGGGGAATGCCTGATCTTGAGGCCTTACCGCCGGGCGTCGTAGAATCGTCGGACACCGGTTTGGGGGGCGAGCATGTGCCTGGCTTCTCGTTGCGATTTCAGTCGAACAACCTCGCGCCGTCCGGCGCTTTCGCGACCCGTCTCCCGGGTTGAGGCAAGCGCATGCCGCGCGCGCGCCGCTCCCTTCGCCGGCTCCGCGCCATGACCCCCCTCATTTCCGTCCACAAGCTCAGCAAGAGCTTTCCCGGCGTGCGGGCGCTTCACGACGTCCAGTTCGAACTGATGGCGGGCGAGGTCCATGCGCTGATGGGCGAGAACGGCGCCGGCAAATCCACGCTCATGAAAATCCTCGCCGGCGTGTACACGCGCGATTCGGGCGATATTCTGGTCGACGGCCAGCCGGTGTCATTCGAGTGTCCGCGTGACGCGCAAGCGGCGGGCGTCGGCATCATTCATCAGGAACTCCAACTGATGAATCACCTGACGGTCGCGCAAAACATCTTTATCGGCCGCGAGCCGCGCGGGCGGCTTGGCCTCTTTCTCGACGAAGACAGGCTGAACGCGCAAGCGCGCGAGATTCTTTCGCGCATGCATGTGAATCTGAACCCGCGCGCGCTGGTCGGCGAGTTGACCGTCGCGAGCCAGCAAATGGTCGAAATCGCCAAGGCGCTGTCGTTCGATTCGCGCGTGCTCATCATGGACGAGCCCACCTCCGCGCTGAACGACGCCGAGATCGCCGAGCTCTTTCGCATCATCCGCGAACTGAAAGGACGGGGCGTGGGCGTCGTCTACATCTCGCACAAGATGGACGAGTTAAAGCAGATCGCCGACCGTGTCACCGTGCTGCGCGACGGCGAATATGTCGCCACGGTCGACGCCGCCAATACGACCGTCGAGGCCATCATCGGCATGATGGTCGGGCGCACGCTCACGGACGTGGCACCCGCCGCGCGCGCCGCGGCGCAAGGGGAGGCCGCGCTGGAAGTCAGGCATCTCAACGCCGGCCCGCTTGTGCGCGACGTGAGCTTTACCTTGCGTCAGGGCGAGATTCTCGGCTTTGCCGGTTTGATGGGCGCGGGCCGCACCGAGGTCGCGCGCGCGGTGTTCGGCGCGGACCCCGTCGAGTCCGGCGAAATCTTCGTGAAAGGCGCGAAAGCCACGATCAGAAACCCGAGCGATGCGGTCGCGCACGGCATCGGCTATCTGTCGGAAGACCGCAAGCGCTTCGGGCTCGCCACCGGCATGGACGTCGAGTCGAACATCGTCATGTCGAACCTGCGCAGCTTCCTGTCGTTCAACTTCTTCCTGCGCCGCGCGCGGATGCGCCGCCGCGCGAGCCATTTCATCAGTCTGCTCGCGATTCGCACGCCGTCGCCAAGCCAGGAAGTGCGGCTGCTGTCCGGCGGCAACCAGCAGAAAATCGTCATTGCCAAATGGCTCGAGCGTGACTGCGACGTGCTGTTCTTCGACGAACCCACGCGCGGCATCGACGTCGGCGCCAAAAGCGAAATCTACAAGCTGCTGCGCTCGCTCGCGGACGAAGGCAAGGCCATCGTCATGATTTCGTCGGAGCTTCCGGAGATTCTGCGAATGAGCGACCGCATCGTCGTGATGTGCGAGGGCCGCATTACCGGCGAGCTCGGCGCCAACGAGGCGACGCAGGAGCGCATCATGCATCTGGCTACGCAGCGCCAAACACTCAAAGCGGCGTGAGCCTCGCGAGGACCCCATGACACTGCCATCCGATTCCCCCGCGCTGGCCGGCGAGCGGCGCCTGAGCGGCCTGAAGGCCCGCATTTTTTCGCCGACGGCTCTGCAGAAGCTGCTCGCCTTCACGAGCCTGATCCTGCTGCTCGTGTTCTTCAGTTTTGCATCGCCGGCTTTCATGCAGATGGACAACATCCTCGGCATTCTGCAGGCGACGGCGGTCAACGGCGTGCTCGCCATCGCCTCCACCTTCGTCATCATCACGGGCGGCATCGACCTCTCGGTCGGCACGTTGATGACCTTCACCGCGGTGATTTGCGGCGTGTTCCTCACCTACTGGCATTTGCCGATGTGGCTGGGCGTGCTCGCCGCCATCGGCACCGGCGCGATTTGCGGAACCATTTCGGGCACCCTCACCGCGAAGATGAAAATCCCGCCGTTCATCGCGACGCTCGGCATGATGCTGCTGCTGAAGGGACTCTCGCTTGTCGTGTCGGCGGACAAACCGATCTATTTCACCGACACCGAAAATTTCTACATGATTTCGCAAGACTCGTTGATCGGCTACCTGTTGCCGAGCCTGCCGATTCCGAACGCCGTGCTGATCCTGTTCTTCCTCGCCATCGTCAGTTCGCTCACACTGAATCGCACGGCGCTCGGCCGCTATACCTTCGCGCTCGGCAGCAACGAAGAAGCGGTGCGGCTCTCCGGCGTAAACGTCGACCGCTGGAAGATCGCCATTTATGGCCTCGGCGGCGCCATTTGCGGCGTCGCGGGGCTGCTTATCGCGTCGCGCCTGAACTCGGCACAACCGGCGCTCGGCCAGGGCTACGAGCTCGAAGCGATTGCCGCGGTCGTGATCGGCGGGACGTCGCTCTCGGGCGGCTCGGGGACGATTCTCGGCACGATCATCGGCGCGTTCATCATGAGCGTGCTGACCAACGGCTTGCGCATCATGTCCGTCGCCCAGGAGTGGCAGATCGTGGTGACGGGTCTCATCATCATTCTCGCGGTCTACGCCGACATCCTGCGACGCAGGAAGCGCTGAGCCTGCACCGGACAACATCAACAAGGGGCGGCACTGCAACGCATCCCCGACAGCGAAGAAGAAGGGTCCACACCTTAGGAGGAGAGAGTCCATGTTGAATCGAAAAGCATTCGGCGTCGTAATCGGCGTGAGCGCGCTCGTCGGCGCAGTGAATTTTGCTCACGCGGAGGACGTTTATATTCCGCTCATTTCCAAGGGGTTCCAGCATCAGTTCTGGCAGGCGGTCAAAGCCGGCGCAGAGCAGGGCGCGAAGGAACACAAGGTGCGGATCACGTTCGAGGGCCCGGAAACCGAGGCCATGGTCGACAAGCAGATCGACATGCTGTCGGCCGCGCTCGCGAAAAAGCCGCAAGCCATCGGCATTGCCGCACTCGACAGCAAGGCGGCCATTCCGCTGTTGAAAAGAGCGCAGGCCGCAAAGATTCCGGTCATCGCATTCGACTCCGGCGTGGACAGCGACATCCCGCTCACGACCTGCGCGACCGACAATCTGGCGGCCGCCGCGCTCGCCGCCGACAAGATGGCCGAGGCCATCGGCAATGCTGGCGAAGTCGGCGTGATCGTGCACGATCAGACGAGCCGCACGGGCATCGACCGGCGCGACGGATTCCTTAACGAAATGAAGAGCAAGCATCCGAACGTGAAGATCGTGTCGGTGCAATACGGCGGCGGCGACCATCTGAAATCGGCGGAAATCGCCAAGGCGATGATTCAGGCGAACCCGAACCTGAAGGGCATCTTCGGCGCCAATGAAGGCTCCGCGGAGGGCGCGGCGATCGGCGTGAAGGAATCGGGCAAGAAGCTCGTGCTGATCGGCTACGACTCGGGCAAGGAGCAGAAGGAGGACATTAATTCCGGGCTGATGGCCGGCGCGATCACGCAGAACCCGATCGGCATCGGCAAATGTGTGGTCGATTCCGCGGTCAGGGCGCTCAAGGGCGAGAAGCTGCCGAAGAAAGTCGATACCGGTTTCTATTGGTACGACAAGAGCAACATGAACGATCCGAAGATCGCCGCGGTGCTCTACGATTGATCGTCGCGTGAATGCAGCCGTCCTGGAGCGTGTGACATGACCACGATCACTACGATCAAGAGGCTGTCGGTGCGCGACATCCGCTTTCCGACTTCGCGTTCGCTCGACGGCTCGGATGCGATGAACGCCGCGCCTGATTATTCGGCCACCTACGTCACGCTCGAAACGGATGCGCCGCAAGGGCTCGTGGGCCACGGTCTGACGTTTACGATCGGCCGCGGCAACGAGATCTGCGTGAGGGCGGTGGAGGCGCTTGCGCCGCTCGTCGTCGGCAAAACGCTGCAGGAGATTGCCGCCCACATGGGCGGCTTCTGGCGCGCGCTGACCTCGGACAGCCAGTTGCGCTGGATCGGCCCGGACAAGGGCGCGATTCATCTGGCCACCGCGGCCGTCGTCAACGCGGTCTGGGACCTGTGGGCGAAAGCAGAAGGCAAGCCGGTGTGGAAGCTGCTCGTCGACATGAGTCCCGAAGAACTCGTACGGTGCCTGGATTTTCGCTATGTGACCGACGCGCTGACCCCGCAGGAGGCGATTGCGATGCTGCATCGTCATGCCGGGACCAAGGCCGCGCGCGAGCAGGAGATGCTCGCGCACGGCTACCCGGCTTACACGACGTCCGCGGGCTGGCTCGGCTATGACGACGACAAGATTCGCCGCCTCGCGCGCGAAGGCGTCGCGCAAGGGTGGACGCATTTCAAGCAGAAAGTCGGCGGCAATCTCGCCGAAGATCTGCGCCGCGCCCGCATTCTGCGCGAGGAAATCGGCCCGGACCGCAAGCTGATGATGGACGCCAACCAGGTGTGGGATGTCGACGAAGCCATCGCGAACATGCGGCAACTCGCGCAATTCGACCCGTGGTGGATCGAGGAGCCGACGAGCCCCGACGACGTTCTCGGCCACGCCGCCATTCGCGAGCGGCTTGCGCCGATCGGCGTGGCAACCGGCGAGCATTGTCATAACCGCGTGATGTTCAAGCAGTTGCTGCAGGCACGCGCGATCGACTTCTGTCAGGTGGACAGTTGCCGCCTCGGCGGTCTGAACGAAGTGATTGTCGTCCTGCTGATGGCGGCAAAGTTCGGCGTGCCGGTGTGCCCGCACGCGGGCGGCGTCGGTTTATGCGAGTACGTCCAGCATATTTCGTTATTCGACTATATCTGCGTGTCCGCGTCGCTCGAGAACCGGGTGCTCGAATACGTCGATCATTTGCATGAGCATTTCGTCGACCCCGTCGTCATCCGCAACGGGCGCTATTTGCCGCCGCAACGTCCCGGCTACAGCATCGAAATTCACGCGGCGTCGCTCGATCAGCATGATTTTCCCGGCGGGCCGGTGTGGCGGGTGTGAGGCATCGTCGCGCGAGAGCCGTGTAAACTGGACGTTTCGCGCGACCCCAATACCATGCACCACCTGAAATACCTGAGCGGCTATCCGCCCGCGCTGCTCGAGAAAGTGAAGAAACTCATCGCCGATGAACAACTCGGCCCGTACCTCGCCGCGCGCTATCCGAACACGCACGACGTGCAGACCGATCGCGCGCTCTACACCTACTGCGCCGAGTTAAAGCGCGAACATCTACGCAGTGCGGAGCAGATCGACAAGGTGACATACGACAGCAAGCTCGACGTGATGCGCCATGCGTTGGGCCTGCACACCAGCATCTCGCGCGTGCAGGGCGGCAAGCTCAAGGCGAAGAAGGAAATCCGCATTGCGTCGCTCTTCAAAGCGGCGGCGCCGGAATTTCTGAAGATGATCGTGGTGCATGAACTCGCGCATCTGAAGGAAAGCGATCACAACAAGGCGTTTTACCGCCTCTGCGAGTTCATGCAGCCGGGCTACCATCAGATCGAGTTCGATCTGCGGCTCTATCTCACGCACCGCGACTTGGCGAAAGTGCAGGCGTGATACCTCAGGCCACCGCTTCTACCGACGACGCCTTCAGCAACACAGGAATCGACTTCGAAGTGGGCGTGCCCGCGCCGTCCGCGACCGACGACAGCGGCACGAGCGGATTCGTTTCCGGATAGTAGGCGCCGAGGCAACCGCGTGGAATATCGTATTCGACGAGCAGAAAGCCGTCCGCATGACGCTCGATGCCGTCGGCCCACACGCTCGTGATATCCACGCGCTGTCCCGCTGCGAAGCCCAGCATCGCGATGTCGTCCCGGTTCGCGAACAGCACGCGCCGCTGTCCGTACACGCCGCGATAACGGTCGTCGAGTCCGTAAATCGTTGTGTTGTACTGATCGTGTGAACGCGTTGTCATCAGGGTCAGCAGGCGCTCGCCGTGCTCCTTGCGCGCGCGATGAATCGGCGTGTCGAGCGCAATGGCATGCACGAGGAACTGCGCCTTGCCGCTCGGCGTTTTCCAGATCCGCTCGCGCGACGCGACGCCCAGATGGAAGCCGCCTGGGCGCTTGAGCCGCTCGTTGTAATCGTGGAAACCGTCGATCACTTTGGCGATGCCGTCGCGAATCAGCGAGTAATCCGCGGCGTGTGCGAGCCAGTCGACCTTGTCGCTGCCGAGCGTCGCATGCGCCATGCGCGCGACAATCGCGATCTCCGACAGCAGATTCTCGGACGCCGGCTTGTTCATGCCGTATGAGATATGCACCATGCTCATCGAATCCTCGACGCTTACACCCTGCGCGACGCCGTTCTGCAGATCGATTTCGGTGCGGCCGAGCGTCGGCAGAATCAGCGCGTCGCGGCCGTGCACGAGATGGCTGCGGTTCAGCTTCGTCGTGATGTGCACCGTGAGATCGCACGAACGCATGGCTTCCCACGTGCGCGGCGTGTCGGGCGTCGCGATCGAAAAGTTGCCGCCCAGGCCGATGAACACTTTCACTTTTCCGTCGAGCATCGCGGCAATCGTGTTGACGACGTCGAGCCCGTGCTCGCGCGGCGGCTCGAAACGGTAGACCTCGCCCAGCCGGTCGAGAAAGGCCTGCGTAGGCTTTTCCTCGATACCGACCGTGCGGTCGCCCTGCACGTTCGAATGTCCGCGCACGGGACACAGCCCCGCGCCGCGCCGGCCGATGTTGCCGCGCATCATCATCAGGTTCGACAGCAGTTGCACCGTTGCCACCGAATTCTTGTGCTGCGTGAGGCCCATGCCCCACGTCGAGATCACCGCGCGGCCTTTTGCGTAGATGTCCGCGAGCTTGAGCACGTCTTCATAGGGCACGCCGGATTCCGCGACGATCGTGTCCCAGCTTTCGGCGCGCAGATCTTCCGCGAACGCTTCGAAGCCGACCGTATGTTCCGCGATGAACGCGACGTCGAGCACGCGTTCGAGGCCCGACGCCTGCGCTTCGTCGTCGAGTTCGATCACGCGTTTGGCGACGCCCTTGATGAGCGCAAAGTCGCCGCCGACCTTCGGGCGAATGAACACTGAGCTGATCTTCGTGCTGCCCAGGGTCAGCATTTCCACGGGATGCTGCGGGCTCGCGAAACGCTCCAGCCCGCGCTCCTTGAGTGGGTTGATTGACACGATGGTCGCGCCGCGCTTCGCGCATTCGCGCAACTCGCCGAGCATGCGTGGGTGGTTGGTCGCCGGATTCTGGCCGAAGATGAGCAGCGTGTCGGCGTGTTCGAAGTCGTCGAGCGTGACGGTGCCTTTGCCGATGCCGACGGTGCCGGGCAAGCCGCGGCTCGTCGCTTCGTGGCACATGTTCGAGCAGTCGGGAAAATTGTTCGTGCCGTACATGCGCACGAACAGCTGGTACAGGAACGCGGCCTCGTTGCTCGCGCGGCCCGACGTGTAGAACGCCGCCTGATCCGGATCGTCGAGGCGCTTCAGGTGGCTCGCGATCAGGTCGAAGGCTTCGTCCCAGCCGATCGGCACGTAGCGGTCGCTGATCGCGTCATAGACGAGCGGGTCGGTCAGGCGGCCGTGCTGTTCCAGTTCGAAGTCGGACTGCGCCATCAGTTCGGCGACCGTGTGCTCCGCGAAGAATGCGGGCGTCACACGCTTGCTGGTGGCCTCGGCGGCCACGGCCTTCACGCCGTTCTCGCAGAACTCGAAGGTGGACGCGTGCTCGCGGTCGGGCCACGCGCAGCCGGGGCAGTCGAAGCCGTCCGGCTGATTCTGCTTGAGCAGCGTGCGGTAATTGCCGCCCGTCACCTTTTCCTTGATCAGGTTGATGGCGACGTACTTGAGCGCGCCCCAGCCGGCAGCCGGGTGCGTGTACGGCTCGATACGGGCGTCGCCGCGAGCTTTCTGGCTCGCGTGGGCGCCGGATGTGCTGCGAATGTCGGTGTTCTTCATGCTTGCCGCGTGTGGTCTGTCATGGCTTTTGGCCGATGGGACAAGCCTACTGTGTTCCAATCGCAGTGCAGCATACAGAAAAACAAAAAGGGAAGGGATACAGTTGTCGCGCTTTGTCATAGACTGACGCGCGGGAAGTCCGTCTTTATTGAGCCACGTCCTTGAAACTCTACGAAAAGCTCGCCGACGAAATCGCCGAAGCCGTGCGCCGCGGCGTGTTCGCGGCAGGCGAACGGATTCCGTCGGTGCGGCAGGCGAGCCAGCAGCACGGCGTGAGCATCAAGACGGTGCTGCATGCTTATGCCCTGCTTGAGAGCCGCGGCCTCGTCGAAACGCGTCCGCAATCGGGCTATTTCGTACGCGAAGCGGCGCTCGCCGCGCTCCGGCCCGAAACCCGTCGCCGCAACGGCACGCCCGCGCTGCCCGTTGCGCCCGTCGCCGCGGAAGTCGACGTGAGCCGGCTCGTGCTCTCCACGCTGCGCAGCATCCGCGCGCACGACGCCGTGCCGTTCGGCTCGCCGTATCCGGACCCATCGCTCTTTCCGTGGCGGCGCATCAATCAGTATGCGAACGCAATTGCGCGCCGTCAGGCAAGCTGGAACCTGATCGACGATCTGCCGCCGGGCAACCCCGAACTGATCCGGCAGATCGCGCGCCGCTACACGGAAAACGGCATGCCGGTCGATCCTGGAGAAATCGTCATCACGCTCGGTGCGACGGAGGCGATCAACCTGAGTCTGCAGGCCGTCGCGAGGCCCGGCGACACGGTCGCCGTGGAATCGCCCACCTATTACGCGATGCTGCACGCCATCGAGCGCCTCGGCATGCGGGCGATCGAGGTGGCGACCCATCCCGTCGACGGAATCGATCTCGACGCGCTCGCGCAGGTGATCGCGCGCCAGAACATCGCCGCCTGCATGGTGATGCCGAACTTCCAGAATCCGCTGGGTTTTCAGATGCCGGACACGCGCAAGCGGCAACTGGTCGAACTGCTCGCCGTGCATCAGATTCCCGTCATCGAAAACGATGTGTATCAGGAGCTGTATTTCGGCGAGACCCGGCCCGCGAGCCTTAAGAGCTTCGACACGCAGGGCCTGGTGCTGCATTGCGCGTCGTTTTCCAAAAGTCTGACCGCTTCGTACCGGATCGGCTGGGCGTTGCCGGGACGCTTTCGCGCGCAGGTCGAGAAGCTCAAATTCCTGAACACGCTGACGACGCCCTCGGTGCCGCAGGTCGCCGTGGCCGATTATCTGCGCCAGGATGGCTACGACCGGCATCTGCGGCACGTTCGCAAGGTTTATCGGCAGCAGGCGAGCATCATGAGCGCCATGGTGCGGCGTTTTTTTCCGGCCGGCACGCGCCTCTCCGCGCCGCAAGGCGGCTATGTGCTGTGGGTGGAGCTGCCGGAGCACATCGATTCGATGAAGCTTTACCAGGCGGCGCTCGCGCGCAGCATCACCGTCGGACCCGGCATGATGTTTTCTACGCGCAATCATTACCGCCATTTCATCCGGCTCAACTACAGCTATCCGTGGACGACGCAAAGCGAGGCAGCGTTGAAGACACTCGGCGAGCTGGTGACGCAGATGGCGTGAGAAGCCGTACCGTCAGAGCTCGCAGACAGGCGGCCGACGGACAAAACAGGGAGACACGAATGGATGACGATGAGATCGACCCGCTGCTGCTCGCCGTGCTCAGGCAGCTTTGGCGCGCGCACACCGAACTGCCGGCGCGGGCGACGCCCGGCGGCGCGTGGTCGCTCGCGCGGCTCTCGAAGCAGGCGAACGTGCCGATGAGCGTGCTGCGGCGGCAGTTGACGGCGCTCGTCGACGGCGGTCTCGTGAGCACGACGTTCAACGAGGAAGGCGCGGGCACCGCGCGGCTCACCGAAACCGGGCGCGATGTGTGCGCCGGGCTGTTCGGCGAGGGCGGTCCCGCGGACGACGCGCCCGAGCCGGACTCTTCCGGTCAGGACGTGCCGCCGAGGCTGCACTAGTGGACTGCGAAGCCGCGTGGGGCGCCGCGTGTTCGCGTCCTTAAGGGCGTCGTCGTGTGCGTTCTCATGTGCGTTTTCACGAACGCCCCAGCATCGCGACGCCGCAGAACCAGTCGCCGCCGTGCGGCCGGTACTTCCACGGACTGCCGTTCTGCCTGAGCACGCTCGAACAAGGCTCGCCGATCGCAAGGCCCGGATGCGCGGCGGTGCACTGAAGCATGGCGGCGTCGACGGCGGAAGGCGCGGACATCGAAGGTTGGCGCGCGGGCTCGGATTGCGCGGGGCTGGACACATCGCCGGAATGCGGCGGGTCGGCCGCGGCAGTGGCCGCGCCCGCACCCGCCTGCATGCTCGCGATCAGTTGCCGCAATTCGTCGATGCGCGTCGCATACCATGTCCCGAGGCACGCGGCGTCCCGGCAATGGGTCTCGCGCCAGGCCCATTTGTTGTCGCTGTCGGTGATGAAGCCGCGCCGGTCGCTCACTTTTCGCCGCGCTTTCCAGTAGAGTTGTCCCAACGTATCGTCGAGGCGCGACAGGGCCGGGTCGTGGCAGATTATTTTTTCGGCGAGCGAGCGCCCCTTGCTGCAATCGAAGCTCGCGGCGTGAGCGGACGAATGCGCGATCAGCAGCGCGGCGATCAGAACGGGGCGGACGAGTTTCATGACGGTTCACGCGATGCAGGGTTTCTCATGCAACGGATGATCGTCCGATCGCACGTCATGCGGACGGCGGAAAAAGCAGCAATTCGGACAGGTGATTACCAGATATTGCCTTACGCGGTGTGGCCGGCGCCGCGATAGTGCAAGGCATGGCAAATACAGACGCTGCCGACAGGGTCTTCGGGCATTTGACGGGTATACCCTGATGCGCTGCTTACATAAACTTGCCGATGTTGGGTTGGGGGGCATATATGAACCGCGAAGCGACATCATGTAGGGAGGTGGAAGCAACGCCCGGCGATGGCCGTTACCGGCCGGATCTGGCCGAAGAGGTACTGGCCTCGGAGCGCAGCGTATTGCGGCTCATCACCCGTAATACGCCGTTGCCGGAGTTGCTGGATGAGGTGTGTCTGCGCGCGGAAGCGCTGCTGGGCGCGGGCGCGTCCTGCTCCATCCTGTTGCTCGACGAAGACGGCGTGCATGTGCGCATGGGCGGCGCACCGTCGCTGCCAAGGCGCTTCAGCACGGCGATCGACGGCGCGGCGATCGGCCCGCAAGCGGGCTCGTGCGGCACCGCGATGTACGAGCGGCGCCTCGTGGTGGTCGAGGACATCGAAACGGACCCGCTGTGGGCGGACTTCCGCGCGCTGGCGCTGCCGCACGGGCTGCGCGCGTGCTGGTCGGTGCCGTTCGAAAACGACGCGGGCGTCATGCTCGGCGCGTTCGCCGTCTATTATCGCGAGCCGCGCCGGCCGACTCCGCAGGAAGAGACCATGCTGCGGGACATCAGCCGCAGCGTCGGTCTCGCCGTGCATCAGGACGCCATGGCGCAACGCCTCGCCAACAGCGAGGAGCATCACCGGCTCGTCGTCGATCATCTGATCGAAGGCATTGTCGTGCAGTCGCGCGAGGGCGTCGTGCTGGCCTGCAATCCGAGCGCGCAGCGCATGCTGCGCACGGGGCCGCAGATCGTCGGACGCAGCATTCGCACGGTGATGGTGCGCGGCTTTCACGAGGACGGCTCGCCCGTGACGGAAGACGAGCGGCCCACGAACCAGGTGCTCGCCACGGGCAAACCGATGCTCGGCGTCACGCTCGCCATCGAGCTCGTGAGCGGCGAGGTCATCTGGATCACCGAGAACGTCGTGCCGATCCTGAAGCCGGGCCAGAGCAAGCCCGACTCCGTGTTGATTTCTTTCACCGACATCGGGCCGGTGCGCGAGGCGCAGCGCCAGCTCAAATTCCTCGCTACCCGCGATTCGCTCACCGGGCTTTACAACCGCGCCTATCTGACCGAGCGGATGAACAGCCTGTTCGCGCCCGGCGGGCCGGACGGCACCGGCGAGCTCGCGAGCGTCGCGGTCCTGTTCGTCGATCTGGACGGCTTCAAGAAGGTCAACGACACCGCCGGTCACGAGGCCGGCGACGCGCTCCTGAAAAGCGTCGCAGGGCGGCTCGCCGGTTGCGTCGGCCCGGACGACACGCTCGCGCGCGTGGGCGGCGACGAGTTCGTGATCGTGGTCAGCGCCTGCGACTGCAGCGAACGGCTGATCGCGCTTGCCCGTCACATCCTCGATGAAATCGCCGTGCCGTTCGCGGTGGCGGATAACGAGTACTACCTGGGCGCCTCGATCGGCATCAGCCGCTTTCCGGACGACGGCCAGGACGCGCCCACGCTGATGCGCAACGCTGACTCGGCCATGTATCACGCGAAGCAGCGCGGCCGCAACAACTTCCAGTTCTTTACCGCCGAGCTCAATCAGCAGTTGCAGCGCCGCTTCCTGATCGAGCAGTCGCTGCGCCGCGCGCTCGCCGGCAACGAGCTGAGCCTCGTCTATCAGCCGATCGTCGATAGCCAGGACGGCCGCACCATCGGCGCGGAGGCGCTGCTGCGCTGGTACAACAGCGAGCTCGGCAACGTCTCGCCGGCCGAGTTCATTCCGGTTGCCGAAGACGCGGGCCTCATCGCCGAGATCGGCGAATGGGTACTCGCGCACGCGTGCGAGCAGGCGGCGCACTGGCGGCGCACGCTCGCGCCCGAGCTGATCGTCGCCGTGAACCTGTCGCCGCGCCAGTTCAACGAGGGGCTCGTCGAGCGCATCAGGCGCTGCCTCGACCAGTCGGGGCTCGAACCGGCGGCGCTCGAACTGGAAATCACCGAGCGGCTGCTGATGAGCGACAGCGACACCGTGCTTCCCATGTTGCTCGCGCTGAGCGCGACGGGCGTGCGTATTTCCGTCGACGACTTCGGCACCGGCTATTCGTCGCTGTCGTATCTGAAGCGCTTTCCGCTGCATAACCTGAAGATCGACCGGTCGTTTGTCGCCGGTTTGCCGGACCATCGGGATTCGATTGCAATTACCCAGGCCGTCGTGGCCATGGCGCATTCGCTCGGCATGAACGTCACCGCGGAAGGCGTGGAAACGCCCGAGCAGGCGGCGTTTCTGCGTTCCATCGATTGCGACAAGCAGCAGGGCTATCTATACAGCCGGCCGGTCGGCGCGAGCGCCTATGGGCGCGCGCTGGCGGATGCGTATGCGCCGGCGGTCACCTGAGCCGCACCGCGCATTGTCCGGTGTGACAAGGCGGTCGGACCACGGCTAATTGGCCGCGTGGCGCAAGCGTGACGGCGACTGGGCGTAAGATGCAACGACCGGCATCCGAGCCGCGAGGAGAGTCGCCATGGCACAGCACTTCGACGCAGTCGTAATCGGCACCGGCCAGGGCGGCGCGCCGCTCGCCGTGCGTCTTGGCAAGAGCGGCCGCCGCACGGCGGTCATCGAGCGCGCGGCGTTCGGCGGGACCTGTGTGAACGTGGGCTGCACGCCGACCAAGGCGTATGTGGCAAGCGCTCGCGCGGCGCACGTGGCGCGCCACGCGGCGCGGCTCGGCGTGCTGGTGAGCGGGGCGGTCAACGTCGATCTGTCGGCGGTGAAAGCGCGCAAGGACAAGATCATCGGGCAGTCGCGCGACGGCGTCGAACAATGGCTGCACGGCACGGAAAACGTCACCGTATTCAACGGCCACGCGCGCTTCACGGCGCCGCATACGCTGTCCATCAGCGGGGCGGACGGCACGGTGCTGCATGAGCTGAGCGCCGGCGAAATTTTCCTCAATACCGGCACGCGGGCGGTGGTGCCGCCGCTCGAAGGTATCGAGCGAATCCGCTATTACACCAACTCGAGCCTGCTTGAGCTTACCGAGCTGCCGAGCCGGCTCGTGATTGTCGGCGGGAGTTATATCGCGCTCGAATTCGCGCAGGTGTTTCGCCGCTTCGGCAGCGAGGTCACCGTGCTCGTGCGCGGCGAGCGCGTGCTGACGCGCGAGGACGCCGATCTCGCCGAGTCCGTGCAGACAGTGCTGGCGCGCGAAGGCGTGGAATTCCGCTTCGGCGTGCAGCCTTCGCGCGTCGAGCCGCATCCGCATCGCGCGAATGACGTGTGCATCGGCTTCGAGCAGAACGTGCCGGCGCTGGAGGCGTCGCATCTGCTCTTTGCGACCGGCCGCGAACCGAATACCGACGACCTCGGCCTCGCCGCCGCCGGCATCCAAGTGGACCGGCACGGCACGATTCCCGTGGACGGCCAGCTGCGCACCAACGTGCCGGGCATCTGGGCGATCGGCGACATCAACGGGCGCGGCGCTTTCACGCATACGTCTTACGACGATTACCAGATCGTCGCGGCCAATCTGCTCGATGGCGGTGCGCGCACGGTCGACACGCGCATCATGGCCTATGCCGTTTTCGTCGATCCGCCGCTCGCGCGCGTCGGGCTCTCGGAAGAGGACGTGCGCAAGAGCGGACGCGATGCGCTGATCGCGACGATGCCGATGTCGCGCGTGGGCCGCGCACGCGAACGCGGCGAAACCGACGGCTTCATGAAGGTGCTCGCCGACGCGCGCAGCAAGCAGATTCTCGGCGCGGCGATTCACGGCATAGAAGGCGACGAGGCGATCCACACGTTCATCGACATCATGACGGCGGGCGCGCCTTATCCGACCTTGCAATACGCGATGCACATCCATCCGACCATCAGCGAATTGATTCCCACCTTGCTCGACGGGCTGAAGCCGTTGAAGTAGCGGGGGGCGTGGCGCGCGGATCGACAAGGCGTCGCGGCATCGCGGATAATCGCGGGCCATTCAACCGCATTCACTCGAGGAACAGCCGATGGGCAAGGGACGCGTCGAAGCCTTCAGCGATGGCGTGATTGCCATCATCATCACGATCATGGTGCTCGAAATCAAGGTGCCGGAAGGCTTCGACCTCGCCGCGCTGCGGCCGCTGGTGCCGGTGTTCTGCGCGTATGTGCTGAGCTTCATCTACGTGGGCATCTACTGGAACAATCATCACCACATGTTCCATGCAGTGCAGAAGGTCAACGGCGGCGTGCTGTGGGCGAATCTGCATCTGCTCTTCTGGCTGTCGCTGCTGCCCGCGGTCACGCATTGGGTCGGCGAGAATCACCTGGCTTCGTGGCCGACCGCGCTGTACGGCGTCGTGCTGTTCATGTCGGCAATCGCCTATTTCATTCTGACGCGCTTGTTGGTTCGCCAGCACGGCCGCGATTCCGCGCTGGCGAAGGCGGTAGGCAACGACTTCAAGGGCAAGGTTTCCGTTGCCATCTATCTGGCGGGCATCGTGCTCGCGTTTGTGGCGCCATGGACATCGGCGGCGCTCTATGCACTCGCGGCGGCGTGGTGGCTCGTGCCGGACAGGCGTATCGAACACGTTCTGGAAGCCTGAGCATGCTCGCGTTGAAGCTCGCGCTCGTGCCGGCGTTTCTCGCCGCGCTGACGATGGCGGGGCGCATGTGGGGACCGTCGGTGGCGGGCTGGCTCGCGGGCCTGCCGGTCGTCGCGGGACCGATCGTGCTGCTGCTCGCGCTGGCGAGGGGGCCGTCGTTTGCGGCGCAGGCGTCGGTTGCCTCCATTGCGGCGATTGCCGCGTCGGAAGCATTCAACCTTGCGTATGCGTTGAGTTGCCGCCGTTTGTCGTGGCCGGTCGCGGTCGTCGCGGGCATGAGCGCGTGGCTCGTGGCGGCGCTGCTGCTCGCGCAACTGCCGCGCTCGCTCGCGTGGGCTGTTGCGGCGGCTTGCACGGCTGTCGCGATTTCGCAGAGCATTTTGCCGCGCGTCGCGGAACAGGTGCCGGCCGCGCGGGCCGGGCGGGCGGATCTCGTCGCGCGCATGCTCGCCGGCGCGCTGTTGACGCTTGCGGTCACTGGCTTGTCGGCGTCGATGGGGGCGACCTGGAGCGGCCTGCTGTCGGTCTTTCCACTGCTTGGGATCGTGCTTGCCGTGTCGGCGCAGCGCGAGCACGGGCCCGATTTCGTCGCGTTGCTGATGCGCGGCATGGTGCTCGGGCGCGGCTCGTTCGCGGCGTTCTTCGCGGCGACCGCGGCAATGCTGCCGCGCTATGGCGTGTGGGCGAGCTTTGCGTGCGCGTCGGCAATTTCGATCGTCGTGCAAGGCGCGACGCGGCGCATGCTGGATGCGCGGCGGCCGGTGCGAGCAGGATCGTCGGAGGCTGCGTTGCAGCGGCGGGTCGAATAGTCTGGCGCGAGTATGGGAGCGGGCGTCTGCACGCGAGCGTTCGCCGCGTGTGAGCTGAGCGTGGCGCAAAGCATGGCCGAGCGAGCTGCGAAACGTCGCTGCGGTCGCCGGTCGATCGATAGGCCCGCGGGCGCGTCGTTTGCTCGCAAAGCGGAGCTTTGCCAACACTTCCTTCATGACTTCAGCCCAACATCGTTCCCCGCCGAGCCGTATCGGCCTGATCTCCGACACGCATAACCTCGTGCGGCCGGAAGCGCTCGCGTATCTCGCCGGCTGCGACGCCATCATCCATGCCGGCGATATCTGCAATCAGGCCGTGCTCGACGCGCTCGCGCAGATTGCACCGCTCACGGTGGTGCGCGGCAATAACGACGTGGGCGAGTGGGCCGCGGCGCTGCCGACCCATGCGACGCTTACCGTGCAGCAGGTCGTGATTCTGGTCGTGCACGACATGGCCGAGGTGCCCGCCGATCCGCGCACGCAGGGCATCAAGGTCGTGGTGACCGGCCACTCGCACAAGCCGTCGATCAGCGAGCGCGACGGCGTGCTGTTCGTCAACCCCGGCAGCGCGGGGCCGCGGCGTTTCAAGCTGCCGGTTTCGGCGGGACTGCTGACCATCGAAGGCGCACACGCCGAGGCGAGGGTCGATGTGTTGCTGGAATGAAAAAGGGCCGGCTCTTGCGCCGACCCTTTGTCCACTAGTTCAAGTCTTCACGACGAGCGCAGCATTGCACTGCGTTTGCCGCGCTCACGCGCGCGCCGTAGCGGTCGCCGCGTAGCCTTCGTCCATCTCTTCGGCTTCGCGTTCGCCGCGCAGCACCGCGTGTGCTTCGGCGCGCGTCGCGACGCACGGACCCGAGCCGAGCAGCGGCTTGCGGGCCGTCTCGCGCAGCGCGACGACCGAGACGATGCCGATCAGCGACGCGCCCATCAGGTAGTACGCGGGCGTCATCAGATTGCCGGTGCGCTCGACGAGCCACGCGGTCACGAGCGGCGTTGTGCCGCCGAACAGCGACACCGAAATGTTGAAGCCGATGGCCAGCGCGCCATAACGGATCTTCGTCGGGAAGAGGGCCGGCAGCGCCGACGGCATCACGCCCGTAAAGCACGACAGCAGCACGCCCAGAATCATCAGGCCGGCGAACACCGGCAGCACCGTGCCCATGCGGATCAAGAGGAGCGCGGGGATGGACAGCGCGAAGAGACCCATGCAGCCGAACAGCATCACCGGTTTGCGGCCGATCGCGTCCGACAGGCGGCCGGCTGCGAGCGTTGCCGGCATCATCAGCACCATCACGACGAGGACGATGAAGAGGCCGTGCGTCTCGTTAAAGTGCAGCGTCGCCGACAGGTAGCTCGGCAGATACGAGAGCGCCATGTAGTCGGTCACGTTGAAGATCAGCACGAGGCCCACGCACAGCAGGAGCGGTTTCCATTGCTGCACGAGCAACTGACGGAATGACTGCTTCGGCAGCGCCTTTTCCTCGGCTTCGCGTTGCTCGGCCTGCTTCTTGAACGCGGGCGTTTCTTCCAGCTTCATCCGGATGTACAGACCCACGAGTCCGAGCGGACCTGCGATCAGGAACGGCACACGCCAGCCCCACGACAGCAGCGCGTCGTTCGACAGCGTCGCGGTGAGCACGGCGACCGTGCCCGCGCCCAGCACATAGCCGATCAGCGTACCGAATTCGAGAAAGCTGCCCATGAAGCCGCGGCGCTTGTCCGTCGAGAATTCGGCGATGAAGGTCGCCGCACCGCCGTATTCGCCGCCGGTCGAAAAGCCTTGCACCAGACGCGCGACGAGCAGCAGGGCCGGCGCGAGAATGCCGATCGACCCGTAGCTCGGAATCAGCCCGATGGCGAACGTGCCGAGCGCCATCATGATCATGGTCATTGCCAGCACGCGCTGACGGCCGATGCGGTCGCCGAGTGGCCCGAACACCATGCCGCCGACCGGGCGCACCAGAAACGCGGCGGCGAACGTGCCGAAGGTCGCGATCAACTGGGCGGACGGGCTCGACGACGGGAAGAACACTTTGCCGAGCGTGACAGCGATGTAGCTGTACACGCCGAAGTCGAACCATTCCATTGCGTTGCCAAGCGCCATGGCGCCGACGGCACGCTTCAAGAGAGAGTGGTCGACGACCGTGATGTCGTCGAGGGAAAGGCGTTGTTCTTGTTGGTGTCGCCAGAAGCCGTTGCTGGAAGCGGTCAAGGTAAAAACTCCGATGACTGCGACGAAACTCATGATGCGTTCCGCCACGGTTGCTGGGAAGTGCAGTTTCGAGAAACGGGGCGAGGGCTTCTCGCCGCGACGGCGAAAAAGTGGGCGCGCGTAGAAAGAAACGCAAAAGACTCGCCAAACGCTGCGCAAGCAGCGAAAGCAGCAAGTGCCCGTGCCTCGCGAGCCTGTCGCGAAAAAACACTCGTCTAGATTGTGCTGACTGTTGCACCTGCGTGGCCGTGATAGGGGGGCAGGCGCATGAAGACGCGGGCGGCTCGGCGCCGGATTCCACGTCACGGGAAGGCTTGAAACGAAAAAGGCCGGTGCTTGATTCGCGGTTGCGACGCCTTCGGGACGACCCTCAGAACCGGCTCAACCTGCGATACGACCGACAAGCCTTCTTGTATAAAAACTGTTCCATCGCGATGGACACGCCGCAGTGCAGGCACTCGCAGTGCACGCACTCTGTGTCGCAAGGTCAGAGAACGCGAATGAAGGTGAATTGCTGTTGGAACGACACACATGTTAGCACGATGACAGAGGATCGTGCAAACCCGGATTCTCCGGGGAGGCCGGTGGACGGCGCGCAATCCCTTGCCGGGAGCGGGATTCGGGCAATCGCGCGGTCTGGAGAAGGGGCTTAAAACGGCCTGAAAATGTACCGTTTGGGGAGTTTTGCGGGCGCTCGCCGGAGGTGGTGCGACGAAGTGTTCGTGCGAAAAAAATCCGCGCATGAGGCGCGGATTTCGTCGCGGATTTCGTCGTTGTACACGTAAGGGCGTGACGCCCGCTTACTGCGATCGAGCGCTCACCATTCGTTCATTCGCCTGCAGGCGGCACATAGCCTTGCGCGGTGTCCGCGCCTTCGCCGAAGAAGAACTTCTCGGTCTGCTTCATCAGGTACTGGCGCGCGCGCGGGTCGGCCATGTTCAGACGATTTTCGTTGATCAGCATGGTTTGCTGCTTCAACCAGGCTTGCCATGCTTCCTTCGAGATGCTTTCGTAGATCCGCTTGCCGAGTTCGCCAGGCAGCGGCGGGAAATCGAGGCCTTCGGCTTCCTTGCCGAGCTTCGCGCATTGAACCATACGAGTCATGTTGGGCTTCTCCTCTGTCGGCCGGGGTAGTGCTTCAGCACTGACGCCGGCCCATAAAAAATAAATGACCGGATCATTCGACGACGGCCAGTCGCTTATATGGGGCCGCTCAGAGCTGTTTCATCAGCACGAGCGATTTGCGCTGCCAGTTGTACAGTCGGCGGCGGTCTTCGGGGAGGTCGTCGACCGTGACCTTGACGAAGCCGCGCTTCAGGAACCAGTGTTCCGTGCGCGTGGTGAGCACGAAAATACGCGTAAGGCCGCGCGCCCGCGCGCGCTGCTCGATGCGCTTGAGCAGGCGCTCGCCGTCGCCCGTGCCTTGCGCTTCCGGCGCGACGGTCAGGCAGGCCATTTCGCCGATGCGCTCCTGCGTGTACGGATACAGCGCCGCGCAGCCGAACAGCACGCCGTCGTGCTCGATCACCGAGAAGTGGTCGATGTCGCGCTCGATCTGATGGCGCCCGCGCCGCACCAGCGTGCCGTCGGACTCGAGCGGCTCGATCAGCGCGAGAATACCGCCGACGTCGTCCGGCGTGGCTTCGCGCAGGCTTTCCAGGTTCTCGTACGAGATCATCGTGCCGACGCCGTCGTGCAGGAACAGTTCGAGCAGCAGACTGCCGTCGAGCGCGTAAGGGATGATATGCGCCCGCGCCACGCCGCCACGGCACGCGCGGATCGAGTGCTTCAGATAGAAGCCCGCGTCGCCGGTGACCTCGCCGCTTTCGTGCAGCTTGTAGGCGTCGTCGAGCGACAGTTCGCGGATCAGCTCCGGGCCGTCCTCGCCGGCTTGCATGAGGCCGGGGGTTTCGGTCAGGAACACGATCTTGTCGGCGCGCAATGCGATCGCGGCAGCCGATGCCACGTCTTCCATCGACAGATTGAATGCTTCGCCGGTGGGCGAAAAGCCGAGCGGCGAGAGCAGCACGAGCTTGCGGCTCGCGAGCGAATGGCGGATCGAATCGGCGTCGATCTTGCGCACCACGCCGGTGTGCGCGAAGTCCACGCCGTCCAGAATGCCGACGGGTCGTGCCGTCACGAAATTGCCCGACACGACGCTGATGTGCGCGTGCGCCATGGGCGTGTTCGGCAAGCCCTGGCTGATGGCCGCCTCGATATCCAGACGCACTTCGCCGGCCGCTTCTTTCGCGGATTCGAGCGCGCGCGCGTCGGTAATGCGCATGCCGTGCGAAAACTCGGACTCGACGCCGTGCAGACTCATCTGCTCCTCGACCTGCGGGCGCGAACCATGCACCAGCACGATCTGGATGCCCATGGCCTGCAGCAGCGCGATGTCCGACACGAGCGCATTCAGGAGCCCCTGATGCACCACTTCGCCGCCGAACCCGACGACGAACGTCTTGTTGCGGAACGCATGGATGTAAGGGGCGACGGAGCGCATCCAGTCGACGAATTGCGCGTGCTGGGCGAGGTCTTCCGATGCTCCAGCAGGGGCCGGAACGCTCGCGGGCGCGGGGACGAGGTCGGTTTGGGAATTCATGCCCGGGATTATAATGCGCCCCCATGTCGAATGTACCCAAAAGTCCCGCCGCGGCGAACGAGAATGCGGCGCCGGCCGCCGATCAAACGAAGGCCGGCGACGCGAAGCGCCGCGCCGAACAGGACGCGAACCGTGGCAAGCCGGACGCGCCCCGCAGGGCGCGCGAGCCGCATCGTGCTCCGCGCGAGCCCCGCGAGGCCAACGCCACCCGCGACCCGCGCGAGCCGGAGGCCCCCCGTGAGCCGCGCGAGCCGAAGGCCACCCGCGAGCCGCGCGAATCGAGGTCCGCTCGCGAGCCGAATCCCATTCCGCCCATCACGTTTCCCGAGGCGCTGCCCGTTTCCGGCCGCCGTGACGAGATAGCAAAAGCTATTGCCGGAAACCAGGTCGTGATCGTGTCCGGCGAGACCGGCTCGGGCAAAACCACGCAGCTGCCGAAGATCTGCCTCGCGCTCGGTCGCGGCCTCGGCGCGGGCGGCTCGGGGCTGATCGGCCACACGCAGCCGCGCCGCATCGCCGCTTCGGCAACGGGCCGGCGCATCGCCGAGGAGCTCGGCACGCCGTTCGGCGAAGTCGTCGGCTACAAGGTGCGGTTTACCGACAACCTGTCGCCGGGCGCATCGGTCAAGCTGATGACGGACGGCATTCTGCTCGCCGAGACGCAGACTGACCCGCTGCTGAAGGCGTATGACACGCTGATCATCGACGAGGCGCACGAGCGCAGCCTCAACATCGATTTTCTGCTCGGCTATCTGAAGGAAATTCTGCCGAGGCGCCCGGATCTGAAGCTGATCGTGACCTCGGCGACGATCGACGCGGATCGTTTCGCGCGCCATTTCGGCAGCGAGCACAAACCCGCGCCGGTGATCGAAGTGAGCGGCCGCCTGTATCCGGTCGAGGTGCGCTACCGTCCGGTCGCGGAAGAAAGCGCGGCCGTCAAGGCGGCGCAAGGCACGTCGGGCGGAAGGGGCGCGTCGTCGCGCGGCGATCGGCCGAAGACGCAGCGCGAAACGGACCGCGATCTGATGGAGGCGCTCGTCGACGCCGTCGACGAATTGTGCCGCGAGGGTCCCGGCGACGTGCTGGTGTTCCTGCCGGGCGAGCGCGAAATTCGCGATGCCGCCGAGGCGCTGCGCAAGCACCATCCGCCGCACACGGAAATCTTGCCGCTGTTCGCGCGGCTTTCCTCCGCCGAGCAGGAGCGCGTGTTCCGCACTTCGAACGCGCGGCGCATCGTGCTCGCGACCAACGTGGCGGAAACCTCGCTCACCGTGCCGGGCATTCGTTATGTGGTCGACACGGGCCTCGCGCGCGTGAAGCGCTACTCGTATCGGAACAAGGTCGAGCAGTTGCAGGTCGAGCCGATTTCGCAGGCTGCCGCAAATCAGCGGGCAGGGCGCTGCGGGCGGGTGGCGGACGGCATCTGCATTCGTCTTTACGACGAGAGCGATTATCAGAGCCGCACGCGTTTTACCGATCCGGAGATTCTGCGCTCCTCGCTCGCTTCCGTGATTCTGCGCATGAAGTCGCTGCATCTGACGGCGATTGAGACGTTTCCATTTATCGAGCCGCCGCCCGGCCGCGCCATCGCCGACGGCTATCAACTGCTCAACGAACTCGGCGCCGTCGACGACGACAACCTGCTTACGCCGCTCGGCCGCGAGCTCGCGCGCCTGCCGCTGGATCCGCGCGTTGGCCGGATGATCCTCGCCGCGCGCGAGCAGCAGTCGCTGAAGGAAGTACTGATTATCGCGAGCGCATTGTCCGTACAGGATCCGCGCGACCGGCCGATCGAGGCCCAGGAACAGGCCGACCAGGCACATCGCCGTTTCGTCGACGAGCGCTCCGAATTCCTGCAGTGGTTGAAGATCTGGAACTGGTTCGAAGAGGCAATTTCGCACAAGAAGTCGAACAAGCAGCTGCACGAGGAATGTCGGAAGAATTTCCTGTCGCAAGTGCGTCTGCGCGAATGGCGCGATGTCCATTCGCAGCTCCTGACGGTGGTGCGCGAGCACGGCTGGCGTCTGAACGACGCCGAGGCCACGTTCGAGCAGGTCCATCTTGCGCTTTTGACAGGCCTGCTCGGCAACATCGGCCTGAAAGCCGATGACGAGCCGTATTACATCGGCGCGCGCGGCATCAAGTTTTATCTGTGGCCGGGTTCCGCGCTCGTGAAGAAAGCGGGCAAGTGGGTGATGGCGGCGGAACTGGTCGAGACGAGCCGTCTCTACGCGCGCTGCATCGCGAGGATCGAGCCCGAGTGGATCGAGAAGATCGGCGTGCATCTGCTTAAGAAATCGCTGTCCGAGCCGCATTGGGAAAAGCGCGCGGCGCAAGTGTCGGCGTTCGAGCGCGCCGTGCTGTACGGGTTGCCGATCTATCACCGCCGCCGCGTGAGCTTCGGCAAGCAGGACCCGGCGCGGGCGCGCGAGCTGTTCATTCGCGGCGCGCTTGTTGAAGGCGAATTCGACACGAAGCTCGGATTTTTCTCGCACAACCGTAAGCTGCTCGCCGACATCGAGCAACTGGAACACAAGTCGCGCCGTCAGGATGTGCTCGTCGACGATGAGCTGATCTACGGCTTTTACGACCAGGCACTGCCGAAGGGCATTTATACGGGCGCGGCATTCGAGCGCTGGTATCGCGACGAGGTGAAGAAGAGCGGCCAGCCCGAGGACAAGCTGCGCCTGCTGTATTTGTCGCGCGACGATCTGATGCGCCACGAAGCTGCCGGCGTGACCACCGACCTGTTCCCGAAACGGATGACGATGGCGGGCGTCGAGATGGCGCTCACCTATCACTTCGAGCCGGGGTCGCCGCGCGACGGCGTGACGCTCGCCGTGCCGCTTTTCGCGCTGAATCAGGTGGACGCGCGGCGCTGCGAGTGGCTCGTGCCCGGCATGCTCAAGGAGAAGACGCAACTGCTGCTGAAGTCCTTGCCGCAGAAATTGCGCCGCCACTGCGTGCCGCTGCCCGAGTACGCGGCCGGCTTCGTCGAGCGGCATGAGGCGCCGCGCTTTGCCGCGGGCGGTCTGCTCGAAGCGCTGATTGCCGATGTCCGCGAAGAGAAGCAGGTCGCGCTCAAGCAGGCGGATTTCAAGCTCGAGACGCTGCCGCCGCATCTGTTCATGAACTTCAAGGTGATCGACGAGCACGGGCGGCAGCTCGCGATGGGCCGCAATCTGGCGCAACTGCGGGCGGAACTCGGCGGCCAGGCGCAGCAGCATTTTCAGAAGATCGCGTCGAGCGCGGCGGGCGCGGCGCTCGCGGACGCGGCGGGGACGGGCGGGGCCGCGCCGGTGGCGCCGGGCACGCGCGGTAAAAGCGCCTCCTCGACCGGGCCGCAAACGGCCGAGCCGGGCGAGCGGACCGCCGGCACCGCGATCTACGAAAACCTCACCACGTGGAATTTCGGCAAGCTGCCCGAGTTGCTCGAAATTCGCCGCGGCGGGCAGACGCTGTTCGGCTATCCGGCGCTCGTCGACCGCGGCACGCATTGCGACGTCGAGGTGTTCGATTCGCCGGACGAGGCGGCGCGGATTCATCGCGCGGGCTTGCGTCGACTGTTCGCGTTGCAGTTGAAGGAGCCGATCAAGTATCTGGAGAAAAATCTGCCGGGCTTGCGTGAAATGGCGATGCAGTTCATGACGCGCGGCACGCAGGAAGAACTGCGCGATCAACTGATCGACACCGCGCTCGACCGCGCGTGTCTGCAAGATCCGCTACCGGACGACGACGTTAGCTTTCACACGCGCCGCGATGAAGGACGCAGCCGGCTCACCTTGCTGGCGCAAGAAATCGCGCGACTGGTCGGCCAGATTCTCGGCGAATACGCGGCCGTGCTGAAGAAGCTCGTGCAGGCCAGGCCGTTCGCGGCGGCCTATGCCGACATGCAGGCTCAGCTCGACGCGCTGATCGGCAAGCGTTTCGTGGTCGATACGCCGTATTCGCAACTGACGCATTTCCCACGCTATCTGAAGGGCATTGGGTTGCGCATCGACAAGCTGAAGGCCGACCCCGCACGCGATGCGCGGCAATTCGCCGAATTCCAGCCGTTACTGCAGAACTATCAGCGGGCGGTCGCGCAGCGCGGCGGCGTGCCGGATGCGCGTCTGTCGGAGTTTCGCTGGCTGCTCGAAGAGCTGCGTGTGTCGCTGTTCGCGCAGGAACTGCGCACGCCGATGCCGGTGTCCGTCAAGCGGCTGTATAAGGTGTGGGATTCGATGCAGCGGTGAAGGGGCAGAGTGGACAGCACGGGCGGAGCGGCTAGCGGCTCTCATTGGCGCTAGCCTGGCCGTTACTGCGGCTTCGACTCTTCGGGGCATGGTTGCGGATGCGGGTTGGTGCACTCTAAGCAGCTGTCTGCCGGTGCTTCGCGGTTTTGCCTGCGTCGGCACTGCGCGCGTTTCCCCGCTGCCGACTTTTCCCCTAGATAAAAAAAGCGCGTGGCACGCTCCATTGTCGGCGGAGCGTAGCACGCGCAAACACGCGCGGGCCGCTGTCGAGCCCGCGCCTACCTGCTGGTGACAAACTGCCTATGTTGTGCCATGCACTGGCGTGACGGCGCGCCAGGGCGCCGTCACGCCGCACCCGCTTACCAATGCATGCCTGCCCCAACCGATGCGCCGAACTGGCCACGCGAATCCGTGCTGCCTTGCAGCTTGTAGACCCACTTGCCGGTCTCCGACAACTGCGACACGCCGATGGCCAGCGCCGACTGTCCGCCATAGGTGCCACCGGCCATCGCGACCATGCCGCGGCCGGGCAGGACCGCCTGCGGCAGACCTGCCATGGCCAACGCAGACGCGGTGCCGCCGTACGAATCGCGTCGTGCCGAGCGGATCTGGTCGTCCGTGTAGCTGCGCGCCTCGCCTACTGCGCCGCTCACGCTCTGTTGCAACTGGTTGACGTTCACGGCGTCGGTACCTTGCACACCGGCGGCGACGTTGGCGATCTGGCGCTCCTGACCCGCGGCGCCGACCGATACCGTGTTCGCGCGATCCGCCACCGAGCCTTGGCCCAATGCGACGGAGTTGGCAGCGCTAGCAGTGGCGCCTGCGCCGAGGGCGGTCGCGTTGTTGGCGATAGCAGAAGAGTTTGCGCCGAATACCGCTGCGTTGTTCCTGCTCGCGGAAGAGTTGGCGCCGACCGCTGTCGCGCTGCTGCCGGTCGCAGACGCGCCGGCGCCGACAGCGCTGCTGTTAGTGCCGGTGGCTTGCGCGTTGGCGCCCGCGGCAAGCGAGTGCGTGCCCGTCGACACCGCACCCTCCGTATCGCGATCGCCTTCGCCGCTGAAGAACGGGTTGGCCGCGTTGACGACGGCGTTGTTGACCGCCCCGATGGCCGCATTCAGTTGGCCGACATTGACGGCATCGGAAAGATCGACGCCATTCGCGACGTTGTGAATCACCGTGCCGCCGCTCGCTGCATCGCCGCCGAGCGTGACGCTATTCTTGTTGACGCTGCCGTCGGCGTTGCGGTCGTACATGACCGCGCCGTCGAGCTTCGCGGCGGTGGCGGCGCCCTGGTCGCTCACCGCTTTCAGCTGCGCGACGTTGACCGCGTCGGTGTCCGCGGTGCCGGCGGCGACGTTGGTGATCTGGCGTTCGTTGCCTGCGGAGCCGACGGAGACGGTGTTGGCGCGATCGGCGAGCGAACCCTGGCCGAGCGCGACCGAATTCGGCGCCGCTGCGCTGGCGCGGTAGCCGAGTGCCGTGGCGTTGTCGTTCGTAGCGCTCGCCTGATAGCCGAGAGCAGTGGAGCCGTCGTTGACTGCGCTTGAGAAGCCGCCGACTGCGGTGCTGAACGCGCCCTGCGCTGTGGCGCTCGTGCCGGCGGCGAAGCCGGCTTCACCGGTAGCCAGCGCCGAGCTGCCGATAGCGACAGCGTTTGCGCCGGTGGCGGATGCGTCGTCGGTGCCGTCGTTCAGCCCATTTGCCTTGAAGTAGCGCGACACGCCTGCAGTGGCTGCTTGCAACTGGCTCACGTTGACGGCGTCGGTAGCGGCCGCGCCGGCGGCGACGTTGGTCAGGCGCCGCTCGTTGTTCGCAGAGCCGACCGACACTTCGCCTGTCGCATTCGCACCGGCGATGGTCGCGGGATCCGCGCCGGCGGGTACGTATGCGGGGGTCGTGAGATCAGTGCCTGTTTTCGACCCGGCACCGAGCGCGACGCTGTTGTCCGCCAAAGCGGTGGCGGCAGATCCGAGCGCAACGGAGTTCAGGCCCGTCGTGGAGGCGGCATAGCCCAGCGCCGTTGAGTTGTCGCCTGCGGCCATGGCCGAGGGACCGCCCGCAAACGCGTTATTGCCCGAGACGTTGGCCGCATAGCCGAGCGCCACCGAACTCAACCCGCTGGCAGCGGCCGTGTACCCGAGAGCGACCGAATAGTCGGCTGCAGCCGTGGCAAACGCTCCGCCGGAAAATGCGGCGGTTGACGCGCTTCCGTGATAGCCGAGCGCGGTAGAGAGCGTTCCGTTGGCTTGAGCGCCGCTGCCGAACGCGGCACTGGCGTCGTTGCGCGCGAGTGCTCCGGAGCCTGCCGCGATCGAATCGACGCCGCTGGCGAGCGCATTGAACCCGCTGGCCACCGACCGTGCACCCGTGGCGTTCGAATCTGTGCCGACGGCGGTCGCAACAACCCCCGACGCTGCTGCGCCCGTTCCGCTCGCGAGCGCGCCGTCGCCGGACGCGTTGGCACCGAGGCCCAGTGCCGTCGATAGCGAGCCGGTCGCTGTGGCGCCCATGCCCAAGGCAGTGGAATTGCCTCCCGAAGCCGTCGCATTCGCCCCGACGGCAACATCATTGACGCCCAAAGCGTTGGCCTGGACACCCAGTGCGACGGAGCCGTCTCCAGCCGCATTGGCGAGCAGTCCCAGCTCGATTGCGTTGGCGCCCTGCGCCATTGCGTCCGCACCGGCGAACACGGATGCGGCCACCACCGTCGCGACGGCTACCTTTCTCCGCGCGCTTCCGCGCTTCTTCTTCGCCGTAGATGTCGCAGGCGCGGCTACCCACGTCGCCGTCGTTTCACACCAGACTGAGTGATGGATTTTATTCATTTATTCTAAAACTCCGTGCTGCTATTTTCGGGGCGGCGCGGCGCGATTAATCGGTGGACGGGTCATCGTCCATTGCGGGCGTACCGGATCACGGCGAATAATGACTAATCGCCATGTTTCTTGCGCCGTTAAATGTTATTGCTGTCTTGTATGTCCGTTGTTCAGCCGTATTGATCGCGCTCACTCGCTGCGCCCCAGGTTAAAGGGAGGCTGGACGATGAGTGCGCAGCATTGTCTGCGTGGGGTGCTGAGTGCACCAATAAGCCAAATCCGAAATATGCAGAGCCTATTTTGTCGTCTTAATGGAAGAGGAATTTTCGGGGCGCAGTTAAAATATCGATGAGAATTGTCGAATTAATTCTTAAGGAAAGCGCGATGAGCGAGGTTAATTCTTAACAACGAAGTAATAATTTAAGAAAAATCGCTCATCCGAGAAAAAAGGCGCCGCCATCGAGCGTTTTAGGCGCCGCCAGCCTTCATCCGGCCCTTCATTTTCCTCGTCGCTGAACCCGACCTGCGTCAACCGCAGGCAGCGGCAAACGTTCTACAATGACAGTCGTTCTCCGAAGTGAGTTTTCATGCGTAAATTTTTTCTTCCCGGCGTCACAGCCACGTTCGCCGCAGGCGTTGCTCTTGCCGCCGCGGCAGGCTTTTTTTCTCCGGCGGCCCGCGCCAACAACGTGATCGTGCTGAATTCCGCCGAAGCCACGCTGAGCCTCATCGACGAGACGACCCGTCAGGTCATTGGCACCGTGCCGACCGGCAAAGAACCGCACCACTTGATGGCCACGCCGGACAATTCCTCGCTGATCGTCGCGAACTCGGTGTCCAACAATCTGATGTTCGTCGACCCGAAAACCGGGCAAGTCCAGCGCTGGGTCGAAAACATCGAAGACCCTTACCAGATCGGCTTTTCGCCTGATCGCAAATGGCTCGTCACGACCGGGCTGCGCCTTGACCGCCTCGACATCTATCACTACGACGGCCAGAAAAACCAGATGACGCTCGCGTCGCGTCTGCCGCTCGCCGTCATGCCGAGCCACATGGCTTTCACGAACGACAGCAAAACGGTCTTCGTCACGCTGCAGGTTTCGGGCGAACTCGCCGCGATCGATCTGCCCACGCAAACCGTGAAGTGGAAAATGAAGGTCGGCAAGGTGCCGGCGGGGCTGTGGATGACGCCGGGCGAGAAGTATCTGCTCGTCGGCATGACGGGCGCCGATTACGTCGCCGTGGTCGACTGGCACACGCAGAAAATCGTCAAGACGATCCATACGGGCAACGGCGCGCACAACTTCCGTTCGCTCGCGGACGGCAGGCACGTCGCGGTGTCGAACCGGGTAGCGAGCACGATCAGCATCATCGACGAAGAGTCGCTCACCAACGTCGGCGACATCACCGGTCTGATGCCCGGCCCCGACGACATGGAACTTTCCGCCGACAAACGCTATCTGTGGGTAACGTTCCGCTTTGCGAAGCACGTCGGCGTTATCGACCTGAGCACGCGCAAGCTGATCCAGACGATCGCCGTCGGCCGCTCGCCGCACGGCATCTATTTCTTTAACCGCGCGCCGGTCACGGCGCCGAACGGCGCGTGATAATGGAGATATTCCAGCTGCGCCCTGCCGCGCGATAGCGAGCCGCCCAGATCGAAGTCACCGACCAGCGCCATGTTCCATCTGATCTTCTCCTCACTCGACAACTTCGTCTCCGCCGCGCAGACGTTGTTGTACGTCAACGTGGTGCAGCCGCTGCTGTTCCACTTCGATCTGATGGACTACGACGAAGACACCTACGACAGCCTTTACTGGGTGATCGTGGGCGTCCTCGAGGTGCTGGCCATGTACGCGGTCCTGCGGCCGCTCGAGGCGCTGCGGCCGGTCGAGCAGTGGGACAACCGCAAGGCCGTGCGCGTCGACGTCATTTATACGTGGATCGCCAAGCTCGGCATTCTCAACCTGTTTTTTTTCTTCGCGCTGCAGCCGTTTTTCGACAATGTTCAGGCGTGGCTGCGTCTGCACAACATTTCGAATATCGAATTCGACAACCTGTGGCCGGGCGTGACCACAGAGCCGCTCGTCACGTTCGCGATGTACCTGCTCGCGCTCGACTTCGCCGGCTACTGGTATCACCGCTGGCAGCACTGCATCGGCGTCTGGTGGGAGTTGCACGCGGTGCACCACAGCCAGCAGCAAATGTCGCTGTGGGCCGACGACCGCAATCATCTGCTCGACGACCTGCTGCAGGCGTCGTTTTTCGCGGTCATCGCGCTTGTGATCGGCGTGCCGCCGTCGCAGTTCGTCGTGCTGGTCGCGATTACGAATCTCGCCCAGAGCGTGCAGCACGCCAACATCCGCCTGTACTTCGGCTGGCTCGGCGAGCGCCTGCTGGTCAGCCCGACGTTCCATCGGCGCCATCATGCGATCGGCTATGGCCACGAGGGCCTGAAATACGGCTGCAACTTCGGCGTGCTCTTTCCGTGGTGGGACATGCTGTTTCGCAGCGTGTCGTGGAGCCGCGACCTGGAGCCGACCGGCATCAGCGACCAGTTGCAGGGGCGTGCATACGGCGAAGGCTTCTGGGCGCAACACTGGCTTGCCTTCGTGCGCATCGGCCGGCGCCTTACCGCACGGCGCCGCAACGAGGGCGGTGCGACCGCGCTCTGAACCCACCCAACTTTCATTTTCATGCGCCGTCCGTCTCCCCGGCGGCCCGTCACGTGGTTTATGCTGTCCACGTTTGCCCCCGCGGTCCGCATTCAACGACCGCCGCGGCGCTTCCTTCATTGATCGTTGCACTCACCGTCACTGGCTCGCATGAATGACCTTTTGCGCTCGTTCGGGCGCGCACTCGCAAGCGCGCTCCACCCGCGCATGCTCTGGCTGACCTTTATGCCGTTCGTCGCGGCAACGGTCGGGTGGGGCGTGATCCTGTGGTTTTCGTGGCAGACGCTGATCGGCGCGACCCGCAGCTGGCTCGAGAGCTGGTCGTTCACCGTCACGCTTTACCACCTGTTCGATACGCTCGGCTTTTCGGCGCTGCATGCGGCTATTGCGCCGTTCCTCGTGATCGCGATGACGATCCCGCTGATTGTCGTCACGGTCCTGCTGCTTATCGCCACGCTCTCCATGCCGGCCGTCATCCGTTTTCTGTCGACGCGCCAGTTCGCCAGCCTCGAAATGCGCCGCGGCGGAACGTGGTACGGTAGCCTCGGTGAGGCGCTGTGGACGACGCTTGTCTGTCTCGTGCTGCTGATCGTGACGCTGCCGCTGTGGCTCGTGCCGCCGTTTTTCGCGTTGATCCCGCCGCTCCTGTGGGGGTGGCTGACCTACCGCGTGATGACGTACGACGCGCTCGCGCTGCACGCCACCCGCGACGAACGGCGCGCGCTGCTGCGGCGCTTCCGCTTGCCGCTGCTGCTCATCGGGGTCGCGAGCGGTCTGCTCGGTTCGCTGCCGACGCTACTGTGGGCGTCGTCGGTGTGGCTCGTGGTGCTGTTTCCGGTCATCACCGCGGTGACGATCTGGATCTACGCGTTCATCCTCGTGTTTTCGGCGCTCTGGTTCGGCTACTACTGTCTGCGGGCGCTGCAGCGCATGCGCGCGGACGAGGCCGGCGGCGTGCGGCACGCCGCGCCGGTTCCTTATTGATTACCGATCAACGAACGAGATAACCCAAGAGGCGGCAATGGCATTTGGCGTCATTATCATCGGCGATGAAATCCTGTCGGGCAGGCGCGTCGACAAGCATTTGCCGAAAGTCATCGAACTGCTCGGCGCGCGCGGATTGTCGCTCGGCTGGGCGGAGTACATCGGCGACGATCCGCAGCGCATCATGGCCACGCTGCGGCGCACGTTCGAGTCCGGCGATATCGTGTTCTCCACGGGCGGCATTGGCGCGACGCCGGACGACCACACGCGTCAATGCGCGGCGGCCGCGCTCGGCGTGCCGCTGCAACTGCATCCAGAGGCGCAGCAGCTGATTCAGGAGCGCATCCGCGACATGTATCCGGCGACAGCGGCCACACCGCTCGATCTGAACTCGCCCGAGAATCTGCACCGGCTGAACATGGGCACGTATCCGCAAGGCGCGGCGATCATTCCGAACGGCTACAACAAGATTCCCGGCTTCTCGATCCGCGAGCATTACTTTGTGCCGGGCTTCCCCGTCATGGCGTGGCCAATGATCGAGTGGGTGCTCGACACGCACTACGCGCATCTGCACCACGCGATGCCGCACGCGGAAAAGTCGCTGCTGGTCTTCGAGTTGCCGGAGTCGCGTCTCACGCCGCTGATGGAGAAAATCGAGCACGATTTTCCGGGCGTGCGGGTGTTCAGTCTGCCGAGCGTCGGCGACGCCGAGCGCGGCGGCGTCTACGCGCGCCATCACATAGACCTGGGTGTGAAGGGCGAGCCGGAAGCGGTAGCGGCGGCGTTCGTCAAGCTGCGCGAAGGCGTGCATCTGCTCGGCGGCGACATCGTCGAGCACGAGGCCGCGGCCGCGAAACCGCGCGGCTGATCTTTGCCAGCCCTACCCACTCTGGCGACTTTACCGAGCCGGCTGGCCCAGCTCGTGCGTGCGGCGAGGCCGGCTGCGAACGCGGCCCGCAGCCGTGCGCGCCTGGGCTCTTATGCGCCGATCCACGGCAAGCCGCGGAAACACCAGCCCGATACCGTCTTGCGGTGGCCCTGGCTGTCCTTGTCGCCTTCGAAACCTTCCAGCAGGTCATAAGCCTTCGTGAAGCCGGCCTGCGCGGCGGCGATCGCGGCGAGCTTCGAACGCGCGGCGCTGCGGCACAGAAACAGCACCGGCGTATCCGGCGACGCCACGTCGCCCAATTGGCTCAGGAATTCCTGGTTCGGCACCGCGCCCGGATAGCGCGTCCATTCCACGTGCGCATACTGCCCGTCGCCGATCACCGGCCGGCCGACCCAGTCGAGTTCGGCACGCGTGCGCACATCCACGAGACGGGCGCGCGGATCGAGCTGCAGCAGCTCGAACGCCTCGGCCGGCGAGAGCGCGCCGGCATACGGCAACTGATTGTCGGTGCGGCGTTTGTCCGCTTGCGAATACAGCTGTTCTAGCGAGCTCATGCGTCGGTCTCCTCGGGTAAATGATTATTCTAGCGCGCCGTCTTGCGGTCGCGAGGGCGGCTGGGCCTGAGCGGCCGAGCGCCTCGTCCGGCGGTGCAATATGCTCACAAATGGTGCAAATCCAGCGAATGCACCAAAAGAGAGACGTGCGGCCGCCTCGCCTCCTGAAACGCCCCATTGTGGTGCGGTCACGGTCGCGCCAATTTAAGGGCTGCATGCCCTTCGGTGCGCGGATTCCCCGCCGACGCGCGCGCCGCCTGCCTGCGCGCCGAGTTGGCGCATACATGGCACGGTTGCTGCTTTACTAGCGCCGATCGATCTGCGACGGCTAATTTTCACATTCGCTCTTCACAATTGAGGGGTGGACGCGCCGGGACGGGTCAGCTAGATTGGGCGGCGGCTGAATCCGCCGAATTCGTTAATCAGGAGATAGGTTATGAGTAAATCCGTGGCCGACGTCGTTCAACTCGTCAAAGACGAAGACGTCAAGTTTGTCGACTTCCGTTTCACCGACACGCGCGGCAAAGAGCAACACGTTTCGGTGCCGGTGTCGGCATTCGATGAAGACAAGTTCGAAAGCGGCCATGCGTTTGACGGTTCCTCGATTGCCGGCTGGAAGGGCATCGAAGCATCGGACATGTTGCTGGTCCCGGACGCGAACACGGCCTTCATCGACCCGTTCTACGAAGAATCCACTCTGGTGCTGACCTGCGACGTCGTCGAACCGGCGGACGGCAAGGGCTATGAGCGCGACCCGCGCTCGCTCGCCAAGCGCGCCGAAGCCTATCTGAAGAGCTCGGGTCTCGGCGACACGGCCTTCTTCGGCCCGGAACCGGAATTCTTCATTTTCGACTCCGTCCAGTGGAACACGGACCAGTCGGGCTGCTTCGTCAAGATCGGTTCGGAAGAAGCACCGTGGTCGTCGTCGAAGGAATTCGAAGGCGGCAACACCGGCCACCGTCCGGGCACGAAGGGCGGCTACTTCCCGGTCGCTCCGGTCGACACGTTCCAGGACATCCGCTCGGAAATGTGTCTGCTGCTCGAGCAGATCGGCATTCCGGTCGAAGTGCATCACCACGAAGTCGCGGGCCAGGGCCAGAACGAAATCGGCACCAAGTTCTCGACGCTGGTGCAACGCGCCGACTGGCTGCAGCAGATGAAGTACATCATCCAGAACGTCGCGCACACCTACGGCAAGACGGCCACGTTCATGCCGAAGCCGGTCGTCGGCGATAACGGTTCGGGCATGCACGTTCACCAGTCGATCTGGAAGGACGGTCAGAACCTGTTCGCGGGCAACGGCTACGCCGGTCTGTCGGAATTCGCGCTGTTCTACATCGGCGGCATCATCAAGCATGCTCGCGCGCTGAACGCGATCACGAACCCGTCGACGAACTCGTACAAGCGCCTCGTGCCGCACTTCGAAGCACCGGTGAAGCTGGCTTACTCGGCTCGCAACCGTTCGGCATCGATCCGTATTCCGCACGTGAGCAACCCGAAGGGCCGCCGTATCGAAACGCGCTTCCCGGATCCGATGGCCAATCCGTACCTGTGCTTCTCCGCGCTGATGATGGCGGGTCTCGACGGCGTGCAGAACAAGATCCATCCGGGCGAAGCTGCCGACAAGAACCTGTACGACCTGCCGCCGGAAGAGGATGCAAAGATCCCGACCGTGTGCGCCGGCCTCGACCAGGCACTCGACGCGCTGGACGGCGACCGCGAATTCCTGACGCGCGGCGGCGTGTTCACGGACTCGATGCTCGACGCGTACATCGAACTGAAGACGAACGAGCTGCAGCGTTATCGTCAGTCGGTGCACCCGATCGAATTCGAAATGTACTACTCGCTGTAAGCGGCAATGGCGCTTCGCCTGTCGAACGGCGAAGCGCGTTGTCCGACGCTCGCGATCGGTCACGAAGGGACGGCGGCGCCGTCCCTTTTTCGTTAGACCGGCGCAGTGGTTTGCCACCATCTCCTATCGGCCAGACTGCAAGATGGTTCTAAAAAATCTGATCAAGGCGAGAAAAGGGCACGTCGACACGCTGTCGGACGACGCGCAACTCGTCGCCTCCGGACTGTTGCCGGGCTTCGAGGCCTTGCCGACCGTCGTGCTGATCCTCGAGAAGCGCACGCTGCGTGTCGCGTTTGCGAATCCGTCGGCGGAGTCGATGCTCGAACTCTCGCGCAAGCAATTGACGCAGATGGCGTGGCCGGACATCTTCTCGAACGCCGACGAACTGATCGCGACCATCACCGCGATTGCCGCCCACCGTTTTCACGCGACGCATCTCGATGCCGTGCTCGAGCGGCCCGGTCACGAGCCGCTGCACGTCCACGCGATCGTCGGCTTTCTGGAAAGTGCGCAAGACTATGTGCTGCTCGAACTCTTCGAGAACGAGCGCCATTTGCGCAGCGACCGCGAGGAGCGCATCAACGACCTCACGGCCGTCAACAAGCAACTGATCCGCAATCTCGCGCACGAAATCAAGAACCCGCTCGGCGGTATTCGCGGCGCCGCGCAGCTGCTCGAGTTCGAACTCGGCGAGCGTCAGCGCGACGAGTTGCGCGAGTACACGCAGGTCATCATCAAGGAATCGGACCGGCTGCAAACGCTCGTCGACCGTTTGCTGGAGCCGCACCGCCATCCGCATATCGTCGGCGACGTGAACATTCACGAAGTCTGCGAGCGCGTGCGCCAGGTGATTCTCGCCGAGTTTCCGCGCGGCCTCACCATTGAGCGCGATTACGACGTGAGCGTGCCGGACCTGCGCGGCGACAAGGAGCAGCTGATCCAGGCGCTCCTGAACATCGTGCGCAATGCAGCCGAGGCGCTGCGCGAACGCATTTCGCAAGGCGACGCGCGCATTGAATTGCGCACGCGCATTGCGCGCAAGATCACGGTGTCGAAACGCTTATGTAAGCTGGCATTGGACTTGCATATCGTCGACAACGGCCCGGGCATTCCCGAGGACATCCGCGACCGCATTTTCTATCCGCTCGTATCGGGGCGCGAGGACGGCAGCGGTCTCGGCCTCACGCTCGCGCAGACGTTCGTGCAGCAGCACGACGGCCTGATCGAAGTAGAAAGCCGGCCCGGCCACACCGAGTTTCAGATTCTGCTGCCGCTCGACTACTGACACGCCTGTGTTGACCGCAAGCATCTCAAGACTTCTGACAGACCTATATGAAGCCGATCTGGATAGTAGACGACGATCAATCGATTCGCTGGGTGCTCGAAAAAGCGCTCGCGCGCGAGAACTTCGCGACGCGCAGCTTCGCGAACGTGCGCGAGGCGTCGGCGGCACTCGACCACGAAAGCCCGCAGGTACTGGTGTCCGACATCCGGATGCCGGGCGGCTCGGGCCTCGAACTGCTGCAAACCGTGCGCGACAAGGTGCCGGGTCTGCCGGTCATCATCATGACGGCGTTCTCCGATCTGGACAGCGCGGTGGCCGCGTTCCAGGGCGGCGCCTTCGAGTATCTGGCGAAGCCGTTCGACATCGACAAAGCCGTCGAGCTGATCCGACGCGCAGTGGATGAAAGCATGCGCGGCGAGCAGACGTGGGATGAGCGCGTCGCCGATGCACCGGAAATGCTCGGCCAGGCGCCCGCCATGCAGGACATGTTTCGCGCGATCGGCCGTTTGTCGCATTCCGCCGCAACCGTGCTCATTACCGGCGAATCGGGCACCGGAAAGGAACTGGTCGCGCGTGCGTTGCACCGACATAGCCCACGCGCGAACGGTCCCTTCATTGCGCTGAACACGGCGGCGATTCCTAAAGATCTGTTGGAGTCCGAACTGTTCGGCCACGAACGCGGTGCCTTCACCGGCGCGCAGGCCATGCGCCAGGGCCGTTTCGAGCAGGCGGAGAACGGCACACTGTTTCTGGACGAAATCGGCGATATGCCGTTCGATTTGCAGACGCGGCTGTTGCGCGTGCTGTCGGATGGCCAGTTCTATCGTGTCGGCGGCCACAATCCGCTGCGTGCCAATGTGCGCGTGATCGCGGCCACGCATCAGAATCTGGAATCGCGCGTGCGTCAGGGACTGTTTCGCGAGGACCTGTATCACCGTCTCAATGTGATTCGCTTGCGTTTGCCGGCGTTGCGCGAGCGCAGCGAAGATATTCCGCTGCTCACGCGGCACTTCCTGCAAAAGAGCGCGCGTGATCTGGGCGTGGAGCCCAAGCGCGTCTCTGAGGAAGCGCTCGCTTATCTCGCGTCGCTGCCGTTTCCGGGCAACGTGCGGCAGTTGGAGAATCTCGCCAACTGGCTCACGGTGATGGCGCCTGCGCAGACCATTGAGATCAAGGATTTGCCGCCGGATCTCAGTCCCGCTCAGGCGGGCGCGACGGATCTTGCCGGCGGTGGCGGCACGGCGATCGGCATGGCGGACGCGAGCCTCACGGCCACGGCGCCGATCAATGGGGCGAGTGCCGCAGCGCAGGCCGGCACGGCGGGCGGCATGCCGGTCGCGGCGCCCGTGAGCGCATGGGAAGGCGGCTTACGCACCGAAGTCGCGCGCCTGTTGCGCGAGAATTCGGCGGATGTGATGGACGAACTCGCGCGCCGCTTCGAAGCCGCGGTGATACGCGAGGCGCTCGACTTCACGCGCGGGCGCAAAGTCGAGGCGGCGGAGCGTCTTGGCATCGGCCGCAACACGATTACGCGCAAGATTCAGGAACTAAACCTGGAACCGTGAGAGGTCGGGGTTGACCGCGCGCGGGAGCGGTCAACCCGAGTTCTGCCCGCGTCGCTGCCGCGTCCCATACGTGTCGGAGCCGCACCCGACGCGTGTTCGAGCCGCGGCAAGGCATAATCAACGCTGTTTTCATCCGACAGCCCACGATGCCTTCCGCTTCTTCCGTTGTTTCTACCTGGCCGCTTTCCCCCGATCCTTTCCTCTGGCTCGAAGCGCTCGACGACCCCGATGCACTGGCATGGGTCGAGAAGCAGAATGCCCACACGCGCGCCGCGTGGTGCAGCGGCGCGCCATTCGAGGCGCTCAGGCAACGGCTCGCCGATGCCTATTTGCCGCGCGAGCGCCCCGTCATTCCCGATCGCTGGAAAGAGTGGGCGTATGACCTGTGGCAGGACGAGCACAATCCCAAAGGGCTGTGGCGGCGCACTCCATGGGCGGCGTGGCGCGCCGGCAACCCTGACTGGCAGAACCTGATCGACTTCGACGCGCTCGGCGAGGCGGAGGGCACGCCCTGGGTATGCGTCGAACTGGACATTCTGTATCCGGACGGCGACCGCGCGTTGATCACGCTGTCGCCCGGCGGCTCGGACGCGCTGGTGGTGCGCGAGTTCGACATCGACGCGCGGCGCTTTCTTGACGATGGTTTCGCGATCCCGAAGGCGGGCAAGCACACGGCGTCGTGGATCGACCGCGATACGCTTTACGTCGGCTGGGACAATGGGCGCAAGAGCCTCACGCGCTCGGGCTATCCGCGTGAGGTGCGGCGCTGGACGCGCGGCACCGCGCTCGCCGACGCGCCGGTTGTGTTCAGAGGCGCGCATGGCGACATCGGCGTGGAAGCGCATTACGATCCGGTGGAAAAGCGCCACACGGTGGTGAGCAGCGTCGATTTCTTCGACTCGGACACGTACTACCTCGAGATGGCAGATGGCATGCCCGTTGCCGCCGATGCCTGGCGCCGCTATGACGTGCCCTCGCATGTGGCGGTGAGCGCTTGGCAGGGCTGGCTTCTGCTCGAGCCGCGGCTCGACTGGCACTGCCGCGACGTCGTGTATCCGGGCGGCGCGTTGTTGGCGATTCGCGAGGACGCGTTCATGCGCGGCGAGCGGGAGGTGACGCCGCTGTTCATGCCGACTTCGCAGACGTCCGCGTGCGAATGGACGCATACGCGCAACCAGCTCATCGTGTCGTATCTGGAAGACGTGCAGAACAGGACCTTGCTGTTCGCGCCATCGCAATCCGCCGCGCAGACGTGGCAGTGGCAACAGCGCGTCTTTCCGTCGCGCGAGGACGGACAGGCCGACGTCTCGCCGGTGGAGTCGACGCTGAACGACGAAGTGTTCGTCGATACCGACGATTATTTGCGGCCGCCTGCGTACTGGCTCGCCGATCTTGCCCGCGACGATCTGAACGACTGGGCGTTGCTCGACCGCTGGCCGACGCAGTTCGACGCCACGCGCTTCACGGTGACGCGCGGCCATGCGGTTTCCGCGGACGGCACGCGTGTGCCGTACACCGTGATCGGTCCACGCGACGCGCAAACGGCTGCACGCATAAATTCCGCTGGCGAGGCGGCAGTCGCGCAACCGGCGCGGCCGTGCCTTCTGACCGGCTACGGCGGTTTCGCGATTCCCTTGCTGCCGAGCTATCTGACGGGGCAGGGCATCGGTTGGCTCGAGCGCGGCGGCGTGTATGTGGTCGCGCACATTCGCGGCGGCGGCGAGTTCGGCACGCGCTGGCATACGGCGGCGCAAATCGAACACCGGCAACGCGCCTTCGACGATTTCATCGCGGTGGCCGAGGCGCTCGTTGCGAGCGGCGTGACGAGCGCCAGGCAGCTCGGTATTCAGGGCGGCAGCAACGGCGGCTTGCTGGTCGCGGCGTGCATGGTGCAGCGTCCCAAGCTGTTCGGCGCCGTGGTCTGCGAGGTGCCGCTGCTCGACATGAGCCGCTATCACCTGCTGCATGCGGGCGCGTCATGGATCGACGAATACGGCGATCCGGACGATCCCGACGACGCGCGCGTGCTTGCCGCTTACTCGCCGTATCATCGCGTGTCGGCGCGCGTGAAGTATCCGCCGGTGCTGTTCACGACCTCGACCGCCGACGATCGCGTGCATCCCGGCCATGCGCGCAAGATGGCGGCGCGCATGCAGGCGCTCGGCGTAGACAACGTGTGGTATCGCGAGAACACCGAAGGCGGGCACGGCGGCGCCGACGAGCTGGAGCAGGCCGAGCATGACGCGATGGTGTTCGGGTTCCTGTGGGGAACGTTGGGCGCTTCGGCTTGAGGGGAGGGAGCGCGTGGCCGGTCGCCGGGCGCTGCGCCTGTCTGCCGTTACGCGCCTAACTGCGCGACTACCGGCGCGTGATCCGACGGCTGGTCCCACTTGCGCGGCACCTTGTCGACTTCGCATGACGTGCACGTTTCGGCAAGCGGCTTCGACAGCAGAATGTGGTCGATACGCAGCCCCGCGTTGCGGCGGAACGCCATCATCCGGTAGTCCCACCACGAGTAGATTTTTTCCGGCTGATCGAACTGGCGAAAGGCGTCGACGAGACCGAGCTCCGTCAAGCGCACGAACTCGGCGCGTTCTTCCGGCGACACCAGATTCTGGCCTTCCCACACCTTCGGATCGTGCACGTCGCGATCGTCCGGTGCGATGTTGTAGTCGCCGAGCAGCGCGAGCTTCGGATACAGCGCCATCTCGCTTCTGACCCAGTCGTGCAGCGCGGCGAGCCAGCGCAGCTTGTACGCGAACTTGTCCGTGCCGGGCGCCTGGCCGTTGGGGAAGTACGCGGAAATGACACGCACGCCCTCGACGGTCGCCGCGACCACGCGCTGCTGCAGGTCTTCAAAGCCCGGAATGTTCCGCACGACGCTGGCTTCGTCGACAGAAAGCCCCTCGCGCACGAGGATGCCGACGCCGTTGTACGTCTTCTGGCCCGCGAACCAGCTCCGGTAGCCTTTCTCTTCCAGTTCGGCGCGCGGGAACTTCTCGTCGGGCAGCTTCAGTTCCTGAAGGCACAGCACGTCGGTCCGGCTCGTTTCGAGCCAGTCGATCACATGCTGCTGACGGACTTTGAGAGAGTTGACGTTCCAGGTGGCGATTTTCACGGGAAATTCTCGAGCTGAATGGCGCAGGAGCCGTAGCTTACCAGCGTGGAGGCGCAGCGAGGATTTTTGCGTCGTCCGATCGTCTCACGGCAAGCGAGAATCAACGGTGACGCAGCTAGTCGTGGCGAACAGGGGCGTCGATGTGTGCGCCGAGAGCCCGTTGCCGCGCTTGCGGTTCGATAAGGATGACGAAGCAATGTGCCGATGTGCTCCGCGTTGCGGAGAAAACCGGCGATGTTTCTGCGGGAACAGGTTGACGTTTTGCCCACACCCCTATACAATCTCTTTTCTCTGACGCGGGGTGGAGCAGTCTGGCAGCTCGTCGGGCTCATAACCCGAAGGTCACAGGTTCAAATCCTGTCCCCGCAACCAAGCATTGTTGAAAGCCCGCTGGCGCAAGCCGTGCGGGCTTTTTAGCTTGCGGCGCAGAAATTCAGGCAGCCGTTTGCGTTGAATCGCAGCACGCACACCGACTTGCCTTCACTCGCCTGAAATCGCCCACTCCACAGCCGCTTGCGCATGCAGCGCCGTAGTATCGAACACGGGCAGCGCCGAATCTTCCGGCTTGATCAGCAATGTAATTTCCGTGCAGCCGAGAATCACCGCCTCTGCACCGCGTGCGCGCAGGGATTCGATCACGGTTTGATACACCATACGCGATTCGCTCTTCACGTTGCCGTGACACAGTTCGTCGTAAATGATGCGATGCACGTCGGCGCGCTGCGCCTCGTCGGGCACGAGCGTCTCGAGGCCGTAGCGTTCGCGCAGCCGGCCCGTGTAAAACGTCTGCTCCATCGTATAACGGGTGCCGAGCAGGCCGACCCGTTCGACGCCCGCTTTGCGCAGCGCGCTGCCGGTCGGATCCGCAATATGCAGGAACGGCACGTGAATGGCCCGCTCGATGGATTCATACACGCGATGCATCGTGTTGGTGGCGAGCATCACCAGTTCGGCGCCGCCGCGCTCCAGTTGACGCGCAGCATCCGCCATCTGCTCGCCGAGCGCGTGCCAGTCGCCCGCGCGCTGATTGGCCTCGATCGGCGCGAAGTCGACGGTCAGCATCAGGCTGCGCGCATTGTGATGACCGCCGAGGCGCGCCTTCGCATGACGGTTGAGCAGTTTGTAGTACTCGACGGACGACTCCCAGCTCATGCCGCCGATCACACCTATCGTTTTCATCTGCGCGCTCCCGAATGAAGAAATCTGCAAGACTTTGCCGAGTATAGGTGTGCCGCGGCGCGAGTTGCCGGTACGGATTTCGCGCTGCCGGCCAGTACGGGATCTCGTATTTATCCGGCACATTTGCACAAAGTCCGCGCCGCCTTTCTGACGCCGATAGAATCATCTTCAGCCATCCCGCGAACGCCCACAGAAAAGGAGCGAGATATGGATCTGATCATCCGCCGCGCAATGCTGCCGCCACGCATCGCGCCGCAAACGCGGCATCCGGTGGACATCGGCATCGAAGCCGGGCGCATCGTCGCCGTCGAGGCAAATCTCGCCGCCGTCGCGCGCGAGGAAATCGACGCCGCCGGCTCGCTCGTCACGCCGCCCTTCGTCGATCCGCATTTCCATATGGACGCGACGCTTTCCTACGGTTTGCCGCGCGTGAACGCGTCGGGCACGCTGCTCGAAGGCATTGCGTTGTGGGGCGAACTGAAGCCGCAGCTCACGCAGGAGGCGCTGATCGAGCGCGCGCTGCAGTACTGCGATTGGGCGGTGGCGCGCGGGCTCCTGGCGATCCGCAGTCACGTCGACGTGTGCGACCCGCGCCTGCTGGCCGTTGAGGCGCTTGTCGAGGTGAAGCGCCGCGTGGCGCCGTATCTGCATCTGGAACTCGTGGCCTTTCCGCAAGACGGCGTGCTGCGCAGTCCCGGCGCATTCGAGAACCTCAAGCGCGCCATCGCAATGGGCGTCGACGTGGTCGGCGGCATTCCGCATTTCGAGCGCACCATGGCGGACGGCGCGCAATCCGTGCGCATGTTGTGCGAGTACGCGGCCGAACAGAGCTTGCGCGTGGACATGCACTGCGACGAATCGGACGATCCGCTGTCGCGCCACATCGAAACGCTGGCGGCCGAAACGCTGCGGCTCGGCTTGCAGGGGCGTGTCACCGGCTCGCATCTGACGTCCATGCATTCCATGGACAACTACTACGTGAGCAAGCTGTTGCCGCTGATGCGCGAATCGGGCGTGTCGGCCATCGCCAATCCGCTCATCAACATCACGTTGCAGGGGCGCAGCGACACGTATCCGAAGCGGCGCGGCATGACGCGCGTGCCGGAGATGATGGCGGCCGGCATCAACGTCGCCTTCGGTCACGATTGCGTGATGGACCCTTGGTACAGCTTGGGCTCCGGCGACATGCTGGAGGTCGCGCACATGGGCTTGCACGTCGCGCAGATGACGGGCGTCGACGGCATGCACGCCTGTTTCGACGCCGTCACGGTGAACGGTGCGCGCATTCTCGGTCTGGACGGCTACGGCGTCGCGCCGGGCTGCGCCGCCAATCTCGTGCTGCTCGACGCACGCGATCCCGTCGAAGCGATCCGCCTGCGCGCGGCGCGTCTCGCGGTTATCAGCGGGGGCAAAGTGGTGAGCCGGGCGCCGGCGGCGCGCGCGGCGCTCTCGCTCGAAGGGCGTCCTGCGGAAGTGGATTTCAAGCTGCACCGCGACTGACGGCCACCCGCCACGCGCACGTCAATCGGCGAGCACGCGCGCCATCGCATGAGCAGACAAAAAAGCCGGTGCCCGCTCGCGCGGAACACCGGCTTTCGTTTATCGGCGCTGGAACAGCAGAACCCGCGCCGCGCGTTCGCTCAATGCTTCACCGCGAACGGTCAATGCGCCGCAGCGGGCGCCATGCCGCTGTGCCGCAGCAAGGCGTCGATGTTCGGCTCGCGTCCGCGGAACGCCTTGAACGATTCCATGGCCGGGCGGCTGCCGCCGACCTCCAGAATCTCCTTGCGATAACGCATGCCCGTGGTCTGATCGAGCACGCTGCCGCTCGCCGCCTGGGCGGCTTCTTCGAATGCCGCGTAGGCGTCGGCGGACAGCACTTCGGCCCACTTGTAGCTGTAGTAGCCCGCCGCATAGCCGCCCGCGAAAATATGGCTGAACGTGTTCGGCCAGCGCGAGAAGGGCGCTTGCGGCACGACGTGGAAGCGCTCGTTGATCTCGCTCGCGAGTTGCGTCGCGTTCTTCGTGCCGTCCACGTCGAAGCCGGTATGCAATTGCATGTCGAACATGGAGAACACGATCTGCCGCAAAGTGCCGAGACCGCTCTGGAAATTCTTCGCGGCGAGCATCTTGTCGAACAGTTCGCGCGGCAGCGGCCGGGCGGTGTCGACGTGCGAGGTCATGTCCGAGAGCACGTCCCACTCCCAGCAAAAGTTCTCCATGAATTGCGACGGCAGTTCGACCGCGTCCCACTCGACGCCGTTGATGCCCGAGACGCCCAGCTCGTCGACACGCGTGAGCATGTGATGCAGCCCATGGCCGAATTCATGGAACAGCGTGATGACCTCGTCGTGCGTGAAGCAGGCGGGCTTGCCGCCGACCGGCGCCGAGAAGTTGCAGGTCAGATACGCCACCGGCGTTTGCACGCCGCCGTGCGTATGCTTATGACGGCCGCGCGCGTCGTCCATCCACGCGCCGCCGCGTTTGCCTTCGCGCGCGTACAGATCGAGGTAAAACTGCGCGACGAGACCGCCGTCCTGGTTCTCGACGCGGAAAAAGCGCACGTCCGGATGCCAGACCGCCGCCTCGTCACGGCGAATGCGCACGCCGAAGAGCGTCTCCGTGACCTTGAACAGGCCCTTGAATACGACGTCTTCCGGAAAGTACTGTTTGACTTCGTTTTCGGAGAACGAATAGCGCTTTTGACGCAGGCGCTCCGCGGCAAACGTCATGTCCCACGGTTGCAGGTCGGCGAGACCCAGTTCACCGGCCGCGAATTCGCGCAACTCCTTCCAGTCCTGCTCGGCATGCGGCCGCGCGCGCGTGGCGAGGTCTTCAAGAAACGCCATGACCTGTTCCGGCGATTCCGCCATTTTCGGCGCGAGCGAGACCTCGGCGAAATTCCGGTAGCCGAGTATGTGCGCTTCTTCCGCGCGCAGCTTCAACTGCTCGGCGAGCACCGCCGTGTTGTCCCATTCGGACTTGCCGTTGCCGTATTGCGGACCGAGCTCGGACGCGCGCGTCACATAGGCGCGGTACATCGCTTCGCGCATCGGCCTGTTTTCCGAGTACTGCATGACCGGAAAATACGACGGGAAATGCAGCGTGAATTTATAGCCGCTCTTGCCTTCGCGCTCGGCTGCTTCTTTCGCGGCTTCGATCACGTCTTCGGGCAGGCCGGCGAGTTCTGTCTCATTGCCGGCTTCCACGAAGTACGCATACGCGTTGGTCGCATCGAGCACGTGATCTGAAAACGCTTTCGACAGCGCCGCCTGGCGTTCCTGCAATTCGGCGAAATGCGGCTTCTGGTCTTCGGGCAATTCCGCGCCCGACAGTCGGAAGTCGCGCAGCGCGTTGCTGAGAATCTTCTTGCGCTCGCCGGTGAGCGATGCGAAGTCGTCGCTGGCGTTCAGCGCCTTGTATTTCTCATACAGCGCGAGGTTTTGTCCGACGCTCGACCAGAATTCGGTGACACGTGGCAGGTTTTCGCCGTACACGGCCCGCAATTCGGGCGTATCGGCGACGGCGTTCAGATGACCGACAATGCTCCACGCGCGCGACAGCGGTTCCGTCGCGCGCTCGACGGGCTCGACGACATCGGCCCACGAAGCCGGTGTGATGGGCTCGGCCGCGCGCGCCACTGCGGCTGCCGCGTCGGCGAGCAGCACGTCGAGCGCCGGCGTGACATGTTCGGGGCGGATTTCGCCAAAGCGCGGCAGATCGGAGAAATCGAGGAGCGGATTGTCGTGATTCGGGACGGTAGTGGACATGAGGCTTCCTGTCTGACGCGGGTGAACGGGTATTCGGTACTTTAGCCGGTGCGCGGCGCCGCGCGCGCGGCGGTGCCGGTTGTGCACCTGACATCGACATTATTGGGGCAGGGTGGGCCGATTCCAATGCCGGCCTACAAATTACCAGATGTCGCGGCCCCCGGCGCTTCTGTGCGAAAGCGAACGGTGCGAAAGAGTGCCGCGCCGCATCCTGACGTGTCCCTCGCTCATTGTCGAGCGGTCGCACGGCAACCGGGCTCGCGGTTGCCGGCGTTTTCCTGCCAGAGGTCTCGATGCACCCGCTTTCGCATGCTCTATCGCGCAACGGCAACAACTTCGACCTGGTGCGGCTCGTGGCCGCCGTGTCCGTCGTCTACGGTCATTCGTATCTGCTGCAGGCACCGGACGGCACGAGCGACTGGGTGCAGAACGCGCTCGGTTTCGACGGCTTCGGCGCGCTCGGCGTCTATGCGTTCTTCCTGCTAAGCGGCATGCTCGTGACCGCGAGCTTCGACCGGCAACGCTCGGTGCCGCGCTTCGCCGTGCTGCGCATCGCGCGCCTGTGGCCGGCGGTGGCGCTCGGCTCGCTGGTGACGGTGTTCGTCGTCGGGCCGCTATTTACGACGTTGCCTTTGCGAGCGTATTTCAGCTCGGGCATGACGTGGTCGAACCTGGACAACTTTTCCACCATCGTCATGAAAACGGGCTGGGCGCTGCCCGGCGTGTTCGAACACAACCGTTTTCCCGTCGACGTCTGCGCTCCGCTGTGGACGCTGCCGCTCGAAGTGCGCTGCTACCTCATCGTGCTCGTGACCGGCATGCTCGGGCTGTTGTCGAGCCCGCGCGGCGCGGCGCTGGCGGCGGCGCTCGGGATTGCCGCGTTCGTGTTGCGCGTGCATGTGGCGCCGCATCTCGGCCCGCATTCGCTGCCCCTCGTGCAGATCGGTCTGCGCGACTTCAGCGAGACGCCCGGCGGCTATTCGTTCTGGCCGGAGCCGTTTTTCATGCTCGGCATGCTGCTCTATGGTTGGCGCGAGCGTATCAGCATCAGCGGTCTGGCGGCGCTCGGCTTCACGATGGTGTTTCTGGTGTTCCGCGACACGGCGGGCGCACAGCCGCTCTTCTATCTGGCCTTCGTGTACGGGGTGCTGTGGGCCGGGACGACGCCGTTATTGCAGCGCTTCGTGCCGCGCCATGACTACTCGTACGGCATCTATCTGTATGGCTTCATGGTGCAGCAATGCGTCGCGAATATCGCGCCGCAATTGAGCCACGTGACGGCCGTGCTGGTCGCCGCGCCGTTGATCCTGCTGTGCGCGGCTGTGTCGTGGCACTGTGTGGAGCGCCCGGTGCTGATGTGGTGCCGCGCGCGCCTCGCGCGTCGGCGCGCGATGGCGGCGGAGGCGACGGGGGAAGCGGCGGCGGGCGCCGGGCGCGGCGCGCGTCAAACCGTGCGCTGAGGGGCTGCGGTCAGCCAGCGCGGGTTTGAGCTGCCCGGAGGGTGTGATGCGAGGCGGGGTAGCGAGACGGACGCCAGTGAACCGGACAGCGTGAATCAACGGCACGCGGATGCTGGACGCGCGGTTGATGGTTAATGTCGGTGGGGTGGCCGGTGGAGCAGTGAGTCGAGCGGTGGGTTGCGCCGCTCGTCGCATCGTGGGTTGCGTAGCGAGTTGAAAGCGCCGGGCTGGCAGTTGCCCAGCGCTTTCCTTTTTGCTTCAGCCCTTGCGGGCGGCCTCGCGCTCAGCAGCTTCGATGGTATTCACCAGCAGCATCGTAATGGTCATCGGACCGACGCCGCCCGGCACCGGCGTGATGTAGCCGGCCACTTCCTTCACGCCCGCAAAGTCGACGTCGCCGCACAGCTTGCCGGCCTCGTCGCGATTCATGCCGACGTCGATCACCGCGGCGCCCGGCTTCACCATGTCGGCGGTCAGAATGTTGCGCAGGCCGGTGGCGGCGACCACGATGTCGGCGTGGCGCGTGTGCGCCGCCAGGTCCCGCGTCTTGCTGTGGCAGATCGTGACGGTGGCCCCGGCTTCGAGCAGCAGCAGCGCCATCGGCTTGCCGACAATGTTCGAGCGGCCGATCACCACCGCGTTCGCGCCTTGCAGCGGAATCTCATAGGCGGCCAGCATTTTCATCACGCCGTAGGGCGTGCACGGCCGGAACAGCGGCTGGCCGGTCAGGAGCGCGCCAGCGTTGGCGACGTGAAAGCCGTCCACGTCCTTTTCCGGGGCGATCGCCTCGATCACCTTGTGGCTGTCGATATGCGGCGGCAGCGGCAGTTGCACGAGAATGCCGTGGATGCGCGGGTCGCGGTTGAGTTCGTCGATACGTTCCAGCAGCTCCGCTTCGGACAGGTCCGCCGGATAACGGTCGAGCGACGAACCCAGGCCGTTGTCGTGGCACGCCTTGACCTTGTTGCGCACGTACACCTCGCTGGCCGGATTGTCGCCGACCAGCACGACGGCGAGGCCCGGCTGATGGCCGCGGGCGGTCAGGGCGGCAGCGCGCGCGGCGACGTCGGCGCGCAGGGTCTTGGAGAGGGCGAGGCCGTCGATCAGTTTGGCAGTCATGGTCGGTCGAGAGGGGCAGTGTGGAAAGCGGAGCAGCGCGTGCCGCGCACGATGGCGCTTTTCAGCAGCAATGGGTCGGCACAGGAAAAGCGCGCGAAGCCGATCGGCGATAGGCGTGGCTGCAAAGTCCGTCATTATACCGGCGCGAGCGGCCAGGCCGCCGAGGTCCGCATCAAGGATGCCGGGCGGCGGTGCAAGGAAGTGCAGAAGCTGGGGCGCGAGCCCGGACGGAAGGGACCAAGCGGACTGGCTAAGCGGACCAACGAAGCGGACCAACGAAGCGGACCAACGAAGCGGACCAACGAAGCGGACCAACGAAGCGGACCAACGAAGCGGACCAACGAAGCGGACCAACAAAGCGGACGAAAGCCTGCTGGCGAGCCGGACAGCATCAATCCGGCCGACGGTGCGCGGCGCGCCGCGGCGAGTGCCGCGCGCGCCGCCGACGCTTATTGTGCCGGTTGCGGCTTGTTGGACAGCGCGAGTCGCAGCAGATCGGCGACCGTGTTGACGTTGAGCTTTTCCTTGATGTTCGCGCGGTGGGCTTCCACCGTCTTGATGCTGATGCCGAGGTCGTCGGCGATCTGCTTGTTCAGGCGGCCCGCGATGATGCGCTCGAGCACCTGATGCTCGCGCGCGGTCAGCTTGCCGAGACGCTCCGCGGCCGCGCGTTGCTGCTGCACGCTGGTGCTTTCGCTGCGCGCCTTGTCGAGCATGCGCTCCACGAGCTTGCGCAGTTCGGCTTCGTCGAACGGTTTTTCGATGAAGTCCATCGCGCCTTTTTTCATCGTGGACACCGCCATCGGCACGTCGCCGTGACCCGTCACGAAGATGATCGGCAGCGACGCGTTGTCGGCGATCAGGCGTTCCTGCAGTTCCAGTCCGCTCATGCCGGACATCCGCACATCGAGAATCAGGCAGGCGATCTGGCCCGGATGCTGGTGCGGCTGCCACGCGTCGATAAACTGCTCGGCGCTGGAGAAGCACTGCACGCGGTAGCCGTTCGCCTCCAGCAGCCAGCGCAGCGAATCTCGCACGGCCTCGTCGTCGTCGACGACAAAGACAGTTTCCTGTGTGGTGACTGGGCTGTTCATAGCTCTCCCGTAACGGTTTGTGGTGTCGGCGCCTCGGACCCGCCGTTGCTCGGGCCGTCAGGCTCTCCAATAGGCAGACTGCAGTGGAACGTGGCGCCCGTGATGTGGCCGTCGGACTCGACGTTGTTCACCACCCACAGACGACCGCGGTGCGATTCGATAATCGAACGGCAAATGTTCAGCCCCATGCCCATGCCGTCGGACTTGGTGCTGTAAAACGGTTCGAACAGCCGCTCGGCCGTGGCTTCGTCGACGCCCGGCCCCTGGTCGACGAGGCTGATGCAGACAAAGCCGCTCTCCAGCCGCACGACCACGCGGATCACCGGATCGACCGCGTTGGGCCGCGCTTCCGCCATGGCCTCGGCGGCGTTCTTCAACAGGTTCACCAGTACCTGCTCGATCAGCACCGGGTCGACGTAGATGACCGGCAGCCGCGAGCGCATGTCGGTGACGATGCGAATGCGCCGTTTGCGCGCCTCGATTTCCGCGAGACCCACGGCGTCCGCGACGATGTCCGCGACGCGCGTGGCCTGCCGCTTCGGCTCGCTGCGTTTCACGAACTCGCGAATGCGCTTGATGATCATGCCGGCGCGCACCGCCTGTTGGGCGGTCTTTTCGAGCACGGGCAGCAGATTGTCAGGCGTCGTCCGACCCGATTTAACCAGTGCAACGGTTCCGGAGCAATAGTTGTTGATCGCGGCGAGGGGCTGATTCAGTTCGTGCGCGAGCGACGAGGCCATTTCGCCCATCGTCATCAGGCGGCTCGTGAATTGCAGCTTTTCGTCCTGCTGGCGCGACAGCTCCTGCGCCTGCTTGCGCGTGGTGATGTCGGTTGCGATCTGCATCTGCGCGAGGTGGCCGTCCACCCATTGAATGTACTGGCGGCGCACCTCGAACCATTTCTGGATGCTTTGCACATAGATTTCCTGCGCGTCGGCCGTACTTTCGGTCAGCGCGGCGGCGGGCAAGCCGGCGAAGGTGTCCACCATGTCGATCGAATCCGACGATGCCTGCGAGCTGTCGAAGCCGCCGCCCGCCAGTTCCAGATGGCCGTCCGGGCGAATGCCGAACAGGTGCCGGTAGTAGCGGTTAGCGAACAGCAGCTCGGCTTCGTCGGCGGCGAGCACGGACACGGCGGCGTCGAGACTTTCGAGCACGGTGGTGAAGCGCTCGTGCGCGGCGGCAAGTTCCTCGCGCGCCCGCTTCGGTTCGGTGATGTCCGTCATCGACGACATCCAGCCGGTCTGGCGGCCCGAGCTGTCGATGAGCGGCGACACGTAAAGGCGCGCATGGAACGTGGAGCCGTCCTTGCGACGCACCCGCAGCTCGAAGCCCGACGACGGCGCCTTGCCGCGCAGCGTCATGTCGAGCTGGCGCTGCATTTCCGGATAGGCGTCGCGCGGCCAGTACGCGAAAGGCGCCGTCTTGCCGACGAGGTCGCTTTCATCCCAGCCGGTCATGCGGCAGAACGCCGGGTTCACGTGCGTGATGCGGCCGTGCATGTCGAGCACGCGCATGCCGATCAGCACGGAGTTTTCCATTGCACGACGGAAGAAGGCTTCCGCATACAGCGCCTGTTGCGCCTCGAAACGCTGCCGCGTGTGTTTCCACAGGCTCCACAGACTCCACAGCACGAAGCAGGACAGACCCGCGACGAGCCACACCAGCGTGTTGTTGGTGAAGTTCGTCATTTGCGGGAACGCGTACACGCGCACCGAGACGCCCTGGCCCGGCGGGTCGAGCGGCAGGTCGTAGAACATGTCGCGCGGCAGGCGCGGCCGCGTGGACGTGGTGGTCAGTTCGCGGTTGTTCGCGTCGATGATCGAAATCTTGTACTTGGCCGACAGCTCAGGCGGAATGTCGTGCTTGAGAATGCCTTCCACCGAGAACACCGCGGCGATTGAGCCGAGAAAGTCGCGGTCGCGGAACACCGGCGTCTGTAGCGTGATGTAGCCGTTGCCGACGTCGTCGTAGATGAGCGGCGAATACACCTGGCGGCGCGTGCTGCGCGCCTCGGCAAAGGCGGCTTTGACCGCCTCGTCCATTTGCGTGTCGTTCGGCCTTGCAAGACGCTGGCCGAACACGGGCAACGCGGTATTAGGCCAGCGCGGCTGCTGCTGGCTCGTGTACCAGTTCATGTAGAGGATTTCGGGATGCCCCTGCATGATGTCCGTGGTGGACACCTGGAACGAATGGGGATCGGCGTGGCCCGCGGCGAGGTCGCGCGCGAGCGCCTGGATCTGTTCCTGCGCGCCCGTCATGGAAAGACGGATCTGCTGCTGCGCCCAGGCGACGTTGCGGTAAAGCGTGTCTTCCTGCTGCTGCTGCTCGCGCCGGTTCAGACTCCACAAAATCAGGCTCATGACGACCAGGAACACGAGGATCGACAGAAGCGGCGTGAGCAAATAGGAATTGGACCACCATGGCCCATGGTGCCAGCGGGAGGACGGCGACGAATCCGCCGGCGAACCAGCGGTGCGCGCCGATCGAGCGAAAAGCCGTTCGGTGAACATGCGTGGCATTGTAGCGCAGCGCGTCCCTCGCAAATGGCGCAAAAAACCACGGAAAGTGCCGCTAATCGGCGCACACTAGCCGACGTATCGGCTCAAAGGCAGTCAAATCAGGTTGCGCCGCAACAATTTTTCGCATTATGAGAATCGATCTCGTAATTCGAAAATTTTGTTGCGCCGACGTCAGGACCCTTATTACAATCGGCCGAAGCTGCCGCGGCCGTGCTTCGTCCGCGTCGTCTGTTCACAGAGCGTTCCTCTATATCCAGGAGACGAGCATGTCCGCTGTACCCGACGAAGTCATGAAATATGTCGCCGCCGAAAAAGACGACGATCCCCAGGAAACCGGCGAGTGGCTCGAAGCGCTGGATGGCGTGATTTCTGCTGTTGGCCCCGACCGTGCCCATTACCTGATCGAGAAGCAGATCGAGTTTGCCCGCGTGCATGGCGAACACCTGCCGTTCTCCGCCAACACCCCGTACATCAACACGATTCCGGTCTCGCGCCAGGCGAAAATTCCCGGCGACCAGGACATCGAACACCGCATCCGTTCATACACCCGCTGGAACGCCATTGCCATGGTGCTGCGCGCCGGCAAGGACACCAACGTCGGCGGCCACATCGCGTCCTTCGCGTCGGCGGCTACGCTGTATGACGTCGGCTTCAACCATTTCTGGCATGCACCGTCGCCCGAGCATGGCGGCGACCTCGTGTTCGTGCAGGGCCACTCGTCGCCGGGCGTCTACTCGCGCGCGTTCCTGCTCGGCCGCCTGACCGAGCAGCAGCTCGATAACTTCCGCCAGGAAGTGGGTGGCGAGGGCATCTCGTCGTATCCGCACCCGTGGCTGATGCCGGACTTCTGGCAGTTCCCGACCGTGTCGATGGGCCTCGGTCCCATCATGGCGATCTACCAGGCCCGCTTCATGAAGTACATGCAGGCGCGCGGCATCGCTAAGACCGATGGTCGCAAGGTGTGGGCTTTCCTCGGCGACGGCGAAACGGACGAACCGGAATCGCTCGGCGCGATCGGCATGGCCGGCCGCGAGCGCCTCGACAACCTCGTGTTCGTGATCAACTGTAACCTGCAGCGCCTCGACGGCCCGGTGCGCGGCAACGGCAAGATCATCCAGGAACTGGAAAGCGAATTCCGCGGCGCCGGCTGGAACGTCATCAAGGTCGTGTGGGGCAGCCGCTGGGACGCGCTCTTCGCGCGCGACAAGTCGGGCGCGCTCATGCGCCGCATGATGGAAGTCGTCGACGGCGAATACCAGACGTACAAGTCGGAGTCGGGCGCATTCGTGCGCGAGCATTTCTTCAACACGCCGGAGCTGAAGGCGCTCGTCGCCGACTGGTCGGATGAAGACGTGTGGAACCTGAACCGCGGCGGCCACGATCCGCACAAGATCTACGCCGCGTTCCACGAAGCCACTCAGGCGAAGGGCCAGCCCACCGTCATCCTCGCGAAGACGATCAAGGGCTACGGCATGGGCGAAGCCGGCCAGGCCATGAACATCACCCACCAGCAGAAGAAGATGCAGGTGGAGCAGCTGAAGAAATTCCGCGACCAGTTCCGTCTGCCCATCTCGGACGAGGATCTCGTCAACGTGCCGTACCTCAAGTTCGAAGAAGGTTCGAAAGAACTCGAGTACATGCGCGCCCGCCGCCAGGAGCTCGGCGGCTATCTGCCGGCGCGCCGCCAGAAGGCCGAGTCGCTCCCGGTGCCGGACCTGTCCGCATTCGAGCCGCTTCTGAAGGGCACGGGCGAGGGCCGCGAAATCTCCACGACCATGGCGTTCGTGCGGATTCTCAACATCCTGCTGAAGGACAAGGCGCTCGGCAAACGCGTGGTGCCGATCGTGCCGGACGAGTCGCGTACGTTCGGCATGGAAGGTCTCTTCCGTCAGATCGGCATCTGGAATCAGGACGGCCAGAAGTACATTCCGGAAGATTCCGATCAGCTGATGTTCTACCGTGAGTCGGAAACCGGCCAGATCCTGCAGGAAGGCATCAACGAAGCCGGCGGCATGTCGGACTGGATCGCAGCCGCGACGTCGTACTCGACGCACGGCGAGATCATGATTCCGTTCTACATCTTCTACTCGATGTTCGGCTTCCAGCGTATCGGCGACCTCGCATGGGCCGCGGGCGACATGCGCTCGCGCGGCTTCCTGCTGGGCGGCACGGCGGGCCGCACCACGCTGAACGGCGAAGGTCTGCAGCACGAAGACGGCCACTCGCTGCTGTGGGCCGCCTCGGTGCCGAACTGCATCAGCTACGACCCGACCTTCGGCTACGAACTCGCGGTCATCATGCAGGACGGCCTGCGCCGCATGGTCGCGGAACAGGAAGACGTGTACTACTACATCACGGTGATGAACGAGAACTACGAGCACCCGGCGATTCCGCAGGGTGAGAACGTGGCGTCGGACATCATCAAGGGCATGTATGCGTTCCGCAAGGCCGAGGCCGACAGCAAGGCGCCGCGCGTGCAACTGATGGGCGCGGGCACGATCTTCAACGAAGTGATCGCCGCCGCCGACCTGCTGAAGAACGACTGGGGCGTCGCTGCCGACCTGTGGAGCGTGCCGAGCTTCACCGAACTCGCGCGCGAAGGCCACGAAGTCCAGCGCTGGAACCTGCTGCATCCGACGGAAGAGAAAAAGCTTTCGCACGTCGAGAAGCTGCTGAAGGACGCCCAAGGTCCGGTCATCGCTTCGACCGACTACGTGCGTGCGCTCACCGAGCAGATCCGCGCGTTCGTGCCGCAACGTTTCGTCGTGCTGGGCACGGACGGCTACGGCCGCTCGGACACGCGCGAGAAGCTGCGTCATTTCTTCGAAGTGGACCGCTACTGGGTCACGGTTGCCGCGCTGAACGCGCTGGCAGACGAAGGCACGATCGAACGCAAGGTGGTCGCCGAGGCGCTCAAGAAGTACAACCTTGATCCCGCCAAACCCAACCCGATGACCGTCTAAGGCATCATTCCCCGTGTGCCACGGCGTGCGCGCCGTCCCTGAGCGATCAGGGGCGGCCGCGTGCGCGGCCCAGGAGACACTAACAATGAGTCAAGCGATCGAAGTCAAGGTGCCGGACATCGGCGATTACAAGGACATTCCTGTGATCGAGGTGCTGGTCAAGGCGGGTGACACCGTCGAGAAAGAGCAGTCGCTCGTGACGCTGGAATCCGACAAGGCGACCATGGACGTGCCGAGTTCGGCCGCCGGCGTCGTCAAGGAAGTCAAGGTCAAGGTGGGCGACAACGTGTCGGAAGGTTCGCTGATCGTCGTGCTGGACGGCGCGGCGGGCGGTGCGGCGGCGTCCGCTCCGGCCCCCGCCTCGGCCCCCGCCTCGGCCCCGGCTCCGGCACCTGCC
>NZ_CADIKB010000029.1 GCF_902859825.1 Paraburkholderia phenoliruptrix
GCAGGCCGTAGTGGCCGAACCCGTCACGTATCGCCAGATCGCGCAACGTCCGCCAAAGGTCAAAGCTTCACCATAATGTGAAATTGTGGAGCTAAATGGATAGCCCTTATGGATGTACAGTAGTGCACGCGGATTCACGCCTCGTCACACCAACGGCTGGCCGGTTGATAACGCAAGTACGCGACCGGCACGATTGCGACGGCAGCCCAGGCTGCGATGAGCCGCGCATCGGCACGACGAGAGGCTCCCTTGCGTGGGAAAACCGGCGACTGGAGGGAAAGCAACATGTTTCGATTGGTAGGCGCGGGTGCAGTGCTGCTGATGGTTGCGTCGACAGTATCGGCAGGCGAACGCTATGTCGAAATCTGGAATCCGCCGGAGGCGCGTATCGGGCAGCCACTCAGGCAGTCGCTCACGCAGCCACTCACGCAGCCACTCACGCAGCCACTCACCCAACCATCCTGCAGGAAAAGCAACTGCAGAACGGGGCACCCGTCGCGTCACTCGACTGCATTGACGCCGCACCGTGTGGCTGACCCTCTCGCCAATCCTTCTGCGCACAGCCGGGTCCGGGCAGACAATTCGAAGAAGCACGCGGATCCTCGACCCGCCGAGCTGCCGCGCATCATCACGCCGGAAGGCAACATCTTCCGGGTAGGCACACGTGACGCGACGGTCAGCGTGCTGCGCTAGCAGCTTTCCGGCACGGACCGCGGCCGCGACAAGCGCCAGTCGACGCCACCTGGGCAAGAAACACGCGCTTTTTATGCTGCGGCTCAACGACGCGAGCCACGCGTCGTGCTGCAATCTTCCCCTGTAACGTCGTGAACCCTGCTCACGCTTTACGACATTCCGAACTCAATATCGAGCCCCCGCGCGGCACATAAAAACATCCTTTGGGCCAGCGCGAACCCGTCTCCCGCGACAAAACCAATTGACGGCATGGCTGGCTCGTATATGCTGGTTAACAGGCGATCGTAAGCCCCGCTTCGCAAAACACATTGTCGTATCTTGCGAAGCAGCAAATCCGCTTTGCAACGGATAAACCGATCAGCCAGGCGTGCTATTTCTCAGCAGCACGTTCAACCTGTTCAACGTCGCTAGTCGAGTGTCATCGTGAGAGTCCGTGGCCCTTTGGTGAGATGGAACCGCAGTCAGGCGAGCTGTCCTCGCGCTGACGGCGCCATTGCCAACGGCAGCAGCGGCAGCCTTGCGTTCCGCCGCTTCCTGTCCGTCTTCACAATTCTTTCGCGTCGTTCCGTTCGACGTCACAACTCCGTCTCCGCGCGCGCGTTCATCGCCGTGCGCACAGACGAGGTCGCTTCGCTGTTGCCCTAGCGCCTCCCTCCTGTTTGCCCTTCGATCCGTCCGTCTGGCTGAACGCGTCTGTGCCACGCGCGCGTTCGCGCACGCGCAGCGTTATTTGACGTCGCTCTGTCCGGCTCGCGTGCGCCTTGCCGCGCCCCGCGACGGGCGGCATCGAACGGTGCATCAGTTCATTACGCGCGGCGCGTTCCGTTGACGGCGACCGCCCGCCCTGCTCCGGTGACCTGACACGGCGCATCCGGCCGCGACCTGGTACCGCAGCGTATTTCGAAGCACTCCGTGCCGCATTCGCGGCTCTACAAACACATCTATTCGTTATGCGAAATAAACCGCTAATCGGCATTAGTGCCGACAGAACGACGATAGGCAGCCACCCGTCGCACCTAGCCGGCGAGAAATACATCACGGCCATCGTGGACGGCTCAAACGCGCTGGCCATGCTGCTGCCCGCACTCGGCGAGCGTCAATCCACGCAAGACGTGCTGGCCGCGGTCGACGGCCTGCTCTTTACCGGCAGCTATTCCAATGTCGAGCCGCGCCGCTACGGCGGCGAGCCCGCCGCGCCCGGCACGCTGCACGACGCGGCCCGCGACGCGACCACGCTGCCCCTGCTTCGCGCCGCAATCGCAGCCGGCGTGCCCGTGCTCGCCATATGCCGAGGGTTCCAGGAAATGAATGTGGTGTTCGGCGGAACGTTGCATCAGAGCGTTCACACGACGCCGGGTCTCAACGACCATCGCGAGAACAGGCACGACAGCCTCGACGTGCAATACGCGCCCTCTCATTCGGTCTCGCTCGCACGGGGCGGTCTATTGCAACGTCTTGCACACGGCGCACAGGAAGCGCGCGTGAATTCATTGCACGGCCAGGGCATTGGGCGATTGGGCACGGGCCTCACGATCGAAGCCACGGCGCCCGACGGGCTCATCGAAGCGGTCAGCGTGACACATGCGCGCGCTTTTGCGCTGGGCGTGCAGTGGCATCCCGAGTGGAAGCATGCGGACGACGCGCTCTGCGCTGCAATTTTTCGTGCATTTGGCGACGCCTGCCGCGATCGGATGCGCGCAAGAGACGACGGTCGCGCGGCACCGGCTGTTACGCATAACTAACTGCGGCCCAACAGAACAGAGAGAACCATCATGCATGACATCGACGATTTTCTAAAGAAGAACCACGTCACCGAGATCGAAGCGATCATTCCGGACATGGCCGGCATCGCACGCGGCAAGATCATCCCGCGCAGCAAGTTCGAGTCCGGCGAATCGATGCGCCTGCCGCAGGCGGTCATGATTCAGACGGTCACCGGCGACTATCCGGACGACGGCACGCTGACCGGCGTCACGGATCCGGACATGGTGTGCGTTCCCGACGCCACGACGATCCGCATGATCCCTTGGGCTGTCGATCCGACCGCCCAGGTGATTCACGATTGCGTGCACTTCGACGGCACGCCCGTCGCGATCTCGCCACGCCGTGTGCTGCGCCGCGTACTGGAGCTGTATCGCGCGAAGGGCTGGAAGCCCGTCATCGCGCCCGAGCTCGAGTTTTATCTGGTGGATATGAACAAGGACCCTGACCTGCCCTTGCAACCGCCGATCGGCCGCACGGGGCGTCCGGAGACCGGGCGCCAGTCGTATTCGATAGAAGCCGTGAACGAATTCGATCCGCTCTTCGAAGATATCTACGAGTACTGCGAGGTGCAGGAACTCGAAGTGGATACGCTGATTCACGAAGTGGGCGCCGCGCAGATGGAGATCAACTTCATGCACGGCGATCCGCTGAAACTCGCGGACAGCGTGTTCCTCTTCAAGCGCACGGTGCGTGAAGCCGCGCTGCGTCACAAGATGTACGCGACCTTCATGGCCAAGCCGATGGAAGGCGAGCCGGGATCGGCCATGCATATGCACCAGAGCCTCGTGGACGAAGAGACCGGCCGCAATCTTTTCACCGCCGCGGACGGCAAACCGACCTCGCTATTCACGAGCTATATCGCCGGCTTGCAGAAATACACGCCCGCGTTAATGCCTATTTTCGCGCCGTATATCAACTCCTACCGGCGGCTGTCGCGCTTCATGGCCGCGCCGATCAACGTGGCCTGGGGCTATGACAACCGCACGGTCGGCTTTCGCATTCCGCATTCGGGGCCCGCGGCGCGCCGCATAGAAAACCGCATTCCGGGCGTGGATTGCAACCCGTACCTCGCGATTGCGGCGACGCTCGCGGCGGGTTATCTCGGCATCACACAAAGGCTCGACGCCACCGAGCCGCTGCTGAGCGATGGGTACGAGTTGCCGTATCAACTGCCGCGCAATCTCGAAGACGGACTAACCTTGATGAGCGCGTGCGAGCCCATTGCCGAAGTACTCGGCGAGAAATTCGTGAAGGCGTACCTCGCGCTGAAGGAGACCGAATACGAAGCGTTTTTCCGCGTGATCAGCTCGTGGGAACGCCGGCATTTGCTGCTGCACGTCTAATGCAAAGAGAAAATACCAGGAGACTGTATGAGTTACAGAACAGAAGAGATCGCCTACGTGCAAGCGGCGCCGTCCGCCGCGAACCGGCGCGCCGAAACGCAACGCAGCACCGCGGAACTTCGCGCGCTCGACGCCGCGCATCACATTCATCCGTTTTCGGATATGGGCGCGCTCAATCGCAACGGCAGCCGCGTGATCGTGAAAGCGCACGGCGTGTACTTGTGGGATTCCGAGGGCAACAAGATTATCGACGGCATGGCCGGGCTATGGTGTGTGAACGTCGGCTATGGGCGCAAGGAACTCGCCGATGCAGCGTATCGGCAAATGCTGGAATTGCCCTACTACAACACGTTCTTCAAGACGACGCACCCGCCCGTCATCGAATTGTCCGCGCTGCTCGCCGAGCTCGCGCCGCAGCCGTTCAATCACTTTTTCTACTGCAATAGCGGCTCGGAGGGCAACGACACCGTGCTGCGCATCGTTCATCAATACTGGGCCACGCAGCGCAAGCCTGCCAAAAAGGTCGTGATTTCGCGCAGAAACGGCTATCACGGTTCGACGATTGCAGGCGGCACGCTCGGCGGCATGGGCTATATGCATGAGCAGATGCCGTCGAAAGTCGAAAACATCGTGCACATCGACCAGCCGTATTTCTTCGGCGAGGCCGGAAGCGGCCAGACACAGGAAGAATTCGCTCTGGCCCGCGCCCAGCAACTGGAGGCAAAGATCCTCGAAATTGGCGCTGATAACGTGGCCGCGTTCATTGGCGAGCCGTTCCAGGGCGCGGGCGGCGTGATCTTTCCTGGCTCGTCCTACTGGCCGGAAATTCAGCGCATCTGCCGTCAATACGACGTGCTGCTGGTCGCAGACGAAGTCATCGGCGGATTTGGCCGCACGGGAGAATGGTTCGCGCATCAGCATTTTGGCTTCGAGCCGGATCTCATCACGCTTGCCAAGGGGCTCACAAGCGGCTACGTGCCGATGGGCGCCGTCGGCCTGCACGATCGCGTTGCGACCGCCATTATCGAGAACGGCGAGTTCAATCACGGCCTCACCTACTCCGGGCATCCGGTCGCGGCCGCCGTGGCCGTGGCAAACCTCAGGCTGCTGCGCGACGAGAAGATCGTCGAGCGCGTCAAAACGGACACGGGGCCATACTTCCAGAAAAAGCTGCGCGACACCCTGGCGAACCATCCGATTGTCGGCGAGATTGCGGGCGCTGGGCTCGTGGCCGGCGTGCAACTGGCAGAAGAGCCGTCATCGCGTAGACGCTTTGCAAACGGCGGCGATGTCGGCACGCTCTGCCGCGACTTCTGCTTCAACGGCAACCTGATCATGCGCGCAAGCGGGGACCGCATGCTGCTGTCGCCGCCGCTCGTCATCAGCCGGGAGGAAATCGACGAGATCGTCGCGAAGGCAAAAAGCGCCATCGATGCGACAGCGCGACAACTCGGCGTGTCATAAGCTTTACGCTCGGATCGGCGTGCGCGTGGCGGGTTCTCGTGCGGGCTTGCGTGCGGGCTGTCGTGCGGGTTTGCGTGATAACCCCGCGTATGCCGGCTCCGCAAAGAAAGCGGCGCCGCAAGCCGGTGCTCAACGAGTCTTCGTATTTACCGAACCTTCACTTCGTGATTAGCAGATTTATTCGACACGAACATTGCCGGAGACTGGGCTCATCTTCAATACGGACATCGTCCGCGAAAGGACCGATCATGCGCACCTATCCGCGAAACAGTAAAGAAGCAGCCGCACGAATCGTCGCGCTTGCGCTCACGTCAGACGGCCACGTCTGCAGCTCCGAGGAGCGCGCTCTCGACAAGCTGAACATAGCCGGCGAGCTCGGCCTTGCGCCGGCGCAATTTGCGCAGATTCTACAGGCGCTCTGTGAGGACCGCTCGATTGCGCAGCTGTCGTCCGCGCCTCCCATGGGGCGCCTCGACGCCGCGCTGCTGGCCATATTGATCGACGAAATCGACGATCCCGCGCTGCGCCGCAAGGTCATTCGTTTATGCGTTGCAGTCACGGTGGCCGACGACTATCTCGCGGACGGTGAAATTGCCCTGCTCGCCGCGGTGTTCGACGCATGGGGCCACCAGTTGAAACCCGCCGCAAGCCGGCGCGGCGTTCCGTCGCCTGCGTTTCGCGGTTACACGCGCGCGGCGTCCACGACCTCGGAAGCCAGCCCGTGATGCTGGCCACGGCGGGAGCGGATCGCGTGAATCTCTTCGATCACGCCTTCCGCGCGGCCGAGCCGGCGCAAGCCGCGTAGCAGCGACAGATCGTCGGCGCCCAGTTCCGCGAGCGGAAACACGCCGAGACCGCGCGCGGCAAAGACCGCCATCAGCGCACTGTCCTCGAATTCGCCCACCACGCGCGGCCGGATGCCTTGCGAATCGAACCAGCGGTCGAGCCGCGCGCGCAATGCGGCATGGCGCGTGGGCAGCAGCACCGGCAGCTCGGCGAGGCACTGCGGAAAGCCCGCTCGCGCGGATTTGCGCACGATCTCGGCCGGCCCGTACCAATCGACCGGCGAGCCCACGAGCCGCTGACTCAACACACGCAAATCGGAGTTGTGCGGCGCCGGCTGACAGGCGAGCACCAGATCGAGCCGGTGCAGCGCGAGTTCGGACAACAGCTCGGCAGGCTCGCCCTCGTGACAGAGCAGTCTGAGCGAAGGCGTGCCGAGCACCGGCGCAAGAAGCGCATGAGCCGCGAGCTTGGAAATACCGTCCGAGAGGCCGACTGCAAGCCGCGCGACACCCTCGCCGCCCGCCTCATGCATGTCGTCGAGCAGCGCCTCGCCGAGCTGGAAAATCTGCTCCGCGCGGCTGAACGCCGTCTCGCCGGCTTCGGTCATGGTGACGCCGCGGCCGGCCGGTTTCAGCAACTGTCGCCCAAGGGATTTTTCGAGCTCGCGCACCTGCGCGCTGATGGTCTGCACCGCCATATCGAGCCGCTCGGCCGCGCGCGCAAAGCCGCCCTCCTTCACGACGATCCAGAAATAGTACAAGTGACGGTAGTTGAGCATGATGGTGCCGACGGACGTGAACTTCGAAAAAACCGATCTATTCGTCAGCTTAACACTGGTTTATCCGAGTCGTGCGGGCGGCGATCATAGGCGCTATCCGATCATTAACTCATCCGTTCGCTCACCGACTCATGGACACTCTGCTCGCCCTCGTTGCCGACCCCGCTGCGTGGGTAGCGCTCCTCACGCTCGTCGTGATGGAAGTCGTGCTCGGCATCGACAACCTGATCTTCATTTCGATCCTGAGCAACAAGCTGCCCGAGGCGCAGCGCGCCCGCACGCAGCGTCTTGGCATCATGCTCGCGCTGGTGCTGCGGCTCGGCCTGCTCGGCACGGTCGCGTGGATCGCGCAGTTGACCGCGCCCGCCATTGCGCTGTTCGGCCACGCGTTCTCGTGGCGCGACCTCATTCTGCTCGGCGGTGGTTTTTTCCTCGTCTGGAAGGCGACGCGCGAAATGCACCATCACGTCACGCACGCCCCCGCGGAGGATGAAAGCAGGAGCGCGGGCGGCACCGTGCAGTTGACCGTCGCGGGCGCAATCGGCCAGATCCTGCTGCTCGATATCGTGTTCTCGGTCGACAGCATCATCACCGCGGTCGGCATGACCGACCACATGCCGATCATGTTCGTCGCGGTGATCTGTGCTGTCCTCGCGATGCTGTTTGCCGCGCGTCCGCTGTCGCAGTTCATCGAACGCAATCCGACCATCGTGACGCTTGCGTTGAGCTTCCTGCTCGTGATCGGCATGACGCTGATTGCGGAAGGCTTTGGTACGCACGTGCCGAAAGCGTACATCTACGTGGCGATGGCGTTCTCCGCATTCGTCGAGGCGGTGAACATGCTGGTGCGGCGCGCCAGGTCCCGACGCGCGGCCGGCGCGGGCGGCATGGGCCAGTAACGGCTGTGTGACAAGCACCCGCGAGCCACGCGCCCCCCGATGTTCTTCTACTCATCCTGTCGAGGAGCAACACTATGAAATGCCCTGTTTGCACAACACCTGACCTGCTGATGACCGAGCGCCGCTCGATCGAAATCGACTACTGTCCCGAGTGCCGCGGCGTGTGGCTCGATCGCGGGGAACTCGACAAGCTGATCGCGCAGGATGCCGCACAGACCGCCGCGCCCGCCCACGCGCGCCCGGTTCGCGACGACCGCCGCGAGCGCGAGCACCTTTACGACGGCGAGCGCCGTTATGACGAGCATCGTTCGGGCTATCGCACCCACAAGAAAAAGCGCTCGATTTTCGACGTGTTCGATTTTGATTGAGCGAGATGCACGGGCTGCCGTCCCATCGCTTGTCAAGCTGGTCCAACACCCTGCATGGCGCGTAGCAACGGCACGCCTCATCCACGCGACTACTGGCTGCCTCCGGTTCGCGCCGGCGTCTCGCCGCGCCGCGCGGCAATCGGCTCGACGACGCTAAAGAGCAGCACCAGGCAGAGAAACGCGGTCCCGACCATGTAGAGAAACACGCTCGTCCAGCTGAACCTGTCGAGCAGAATGCCGACCGCAAGCGGTGCGCAGGCGCCGCCGATCTGCCCGACGCAATTCACGATGCCGAACGCGGTCGGATACGTGGACTTGGTCGCGAGTCCCATCGGATACGCGGAATAACCGGCAAAGCCGATACCGAGCATGAGGCCGGCGAACATCAGCGTGACGCCCAGATACGCGACGCTGTTCGGCGCATCGATCAACAGCAGCATCGTCAGCATGGTGCCGAGCGCGCCGAGCATCATCATGGGCTTGCGGCGGCCGCCGAGCAGGCGGTCGGAAATCACGCCGCCGAGCAGGTTGCCGGCCACCGCGCCCATAAACGGCGCGGACGCGAGAAAGCCCATTTTTACCGACGCAAAACCCTTCACCGTGACGAGGTAGGTCGGCATCCACGACATGAAGATGTTGCTGATGCCGATCATGCAGCCATAGCCGATGGCGACGCCGAGAATATTCCATGAGCCGAACACCTCGCGAATCGTCTCGAGCTGCGCCACGCGTTTCGTCCGGTTGAAGGCGTCCAGATACGGAATCCGCGCGACTTCGCTCGTGAGCGGTCGGCCTGGTGCCGCTTGCCCGTGGCCTTGCCGCGGGGTGTCGTCGGCGATATAGCGCTGCTCGGCTTCCGAGCAGAAGCGGTTTTGACCGGGCGAATTGGTGACGAGAAACATCCAGAGAACGGCGAGCACAATGCCCGGCACGGCGAACACGTAGAAGATCTCGCGCCATCCCCACAACTGGATCACCACGATGCACACCGACGGCACGATGAGCGGACCGAGCTTCGATGCGGCGATCCATAGCCCCGTCGCCGTGCCCTTTTCCTTGGCGGGGAACCAGCGATTGATCACGTTCGTGCAGCCGATTCCCAACGGACCTTCGGACAGGCCCAGGCCGACACGGTACGCCTGCAGCAAAAATACCGACGACGTGGTGCCCATCAGCCCCGTAAAGACCGACGTGAGAATCATGAAGACCGAAAACAGAAAGCCTGTGGTCTTCTCGCTGAGCCGCTTGTACAGCAGGCCGACAGGGATCTGCACGAAGCCGTATGCAAACGAAAAGAGACTGACGATCAGACCGGCTTGCGTGTTGGTGATGCCGTATTCCTTCTTGAGGTATGGCAGGGCGATGCCGAAATTGGCGCGATCCGCACAGGCAATCGCCCAGATGCAGAAAATGAGGCCCATCACGATCCACCGGTGGCCGGTGCGCTTTTGCGCCAGCGGCCCGGCCTTGGCAGTGGCGACGACACTCTCGGCATTATTCATGGCGCGGCCCTCGCGACACTGCGTCGGGGCGCGGCTGCACGACAAATCGAGCTGATGCTGCCGCAGGCGTCATGCCGCAGCATGCTGCAGACGCCTGACTTCACGCATGTTTTCACGCTCTGTCTCCGATGTATTTGAAATTTATGGGCGCTTCCATGTGGGCAAGCCGGTGAAGCAATGCTCCTTCCGATGCTGTCGATTCTCGCGACGACGCCTTACCCCGTCCAATCTTTTATCGCTATTACCTGATGCCTGAATTGAATCATTGCCGGGGCGCCGTTCGCTTCGATCCGTGGATCAACTGATAGCGTTTTGGGATTGGACGCAGCGCATGAAAAGCCCGATCATCCGCCGACATCGCGACTGGATACGTCGACTACAACAAGGAGCGCCGCTTTGAAGCCGAACATTCTGCAGCTGAACCCGATTCTGGTTCCCGCCATCAACGACAAGCTCGCATCGCTCTACACCGTGCACCGGCTCTTCGAGCAAAGCGATAAGGATGCCTATATTCGCGAGCACGGCGCGTCCATCCGCGGCGTGATCACGGGCGGCCATACAGGCATTTCTAACGACCTGATTCAACGCTTGCCTGCATTGGAAGTCATCGCGGTCAACGGCGTGGGTACCGACGCGGTGGACCTCGCCTTCGCGCGTTCACGCGGCATTCCGGTCACGGCTACCTTCGGTGCACTGACGGAAGACGTCGCCGATCTCGCCATCGGCCTGATGCTCGCGGTATGCCGCGAAATCTGTGTCGGCAATCAGTTCGTCAAATCGGGGAACTGGCTGAAGAATCCGCATCCGGGCGCCTTGCCGCTGTCGTGCCGCCTGAGCGGCAAGCGCGTCGGCATTGTCGGAATGGGTAAAGTCGGACGTGCGATCGCGCAGCGTGCAAGCGCATTCGATTGCCCGATCACCTATACCGACTTGCGCCGCATGGACGATGTCGCGCATCCGTTCGTTGCCGATCTGCTGTCGCTCGCGCGCGGCTGCGATTTTCTCGTGCTGGCCGCGGCGGCCGACAAGGCGCAAGGCATCGTCAATGCAGCCGTGCTCGACGCGCTCGGCAAGAACGGCTATCTGATCAACGTGGCGCGGGGCAAGCTCGTGGTGGAAAGCGACCTCGTGCAGGCGTTAAAAGGCGGCGTGATCGCGGGCGCGGGTCTCGACGTGTTCGTCGACGAACCGAACGTGCCGCCCGCGCTCTTCGAGATGGACCGCGTCGTCCTGCAGGCGCATCGCGCGAGCGCCACCGTCGAATCGCGCACGGCAATGGGCGACATGGTGCTGGCAAGCCTCGCGCAGGCACTCGCGGGACGGCGCCCCGAAGGCAGCCTCACGACCTGATGCGGCAGCGGCCCGTGCATGTTCGCGGGCCCGCCGGTTGGGGCGGGACGTGCGCACCTATAATGACCGTCCGCTCCCCACCCATGTCGATACCAGCATGCTCGATCTCGGACAAGTGCGCTGCTTCGTCGCCGCGGCGACAGAACTGAACTTCAGACGCGCGGCCGCGCTGCTGCACATGACGCAGCCGCCATTGAGCAGACAGATCCAGTTGCTCGAAGACAACCTCGGCGTGAAGCTCTTCGAGCGCGTTGGGCGCACCGTCAAGCTGACTACCGAAGGCCGCGTGTTTCTCGCCGACGCCAGCCGTCTTTTGAATCTCGCCGAACAGGCCGAAAGCACCGTGCGGCGCGCGAGCAAGGGCAAGACCGGGCGCGTGCGACTCGGCTTCACCGGAGCTGCAGGTTACGAACTGATTCCCGAACTGCTGGTGGCCGCCGCCGACGCGCTGCCCGAGGTCGACGTCGTGCTGCTCGAGCTCGTTTCCGCCGCGCAGATCGAAGCATTCGCCGCGAACGCGATCGACCTCGGCTTTCTGCGCCCCTTGCCGTCGCGGCAAAAGCTGGAGTTCGTGCGCGTGGACGAAGAGCCGCTTATCGTCGCGCTGCCGACACGCCACGCTTTGTGTGCATTTGCACAGGTCGAACTGAAGCAGCTCGACGGGCAGCCGTTCATCATGCCTTCGCCCGCGCAGGGCAAGTACTTTCATGACCGCATCATGGGCATCCTCGCGGCCGAGGGCGTGAATCTGAACATCGCGCAATACATCGACCAGACGCCCACCATTCTGTCGCTGGTGCGCGCCGGACTCGGGCTGGCTATCCTGCCGGCGTCGGCGCAACGGTTTCATTACGACAACGTGGAATTCCGCCTGATTGCCGGCAACACGCTTCACGCAGAAATGAGCATGGCGTGGCGCGCCGATCAGGACAATCCCGCCGTCACCGCATTCCGCTTGATGGCGGCCGGCTACTTCGCCGACAAAACACGCGCGCGCACGGCGCCGCCCGACGCCGATCCCGCCGGGCGCGCCCAGGTATAGCGCTTGCGCGCCATGGCGTGCCTCCTGCGTTACGGACGACACGCGATGATCGTGCACCACCTCAACTGCATTTCGACCTGCCCGCTGGGCGGCCGCCTGATGGACAGACGCACCCGCTCGCTCGCCGAGCGCGGCCTCCTCACCTGTCACTGTCTGCTGATCGAAGCCGCAGCGGGCCTCGTGCTGGTCGACACCGGCTTCGGTTTGCGCGACGTCGCCAATCCGCGCTCGCGTATCAGCCGCTTCTTTCTCGGGCTCGTCAGCCCGGATTTCCGCGAGGAAATGACCGCGATCCGCCAGCTCGAGCGACTCGGTTTCGATCCGCGTGACGTCAGACATATCGTGTTGAGCCACCTCGACTTCGATCACGCCGGCGGCCTCGACGACTTTCCTCAGGCCACCGTGCACCTGTTGCGCGTCGAGCGCGACTATGCGCTTGAGCAGAAAACGTGGATAGACCGGCAGCGCTTCCGTCCGCAACAATGGCCGACGTCCGCGAACTGGCGCGTGTATCAGGCGAGCGACGGCGAAACGTGGAACGGCTTTGCGCGGGTGCAGCAATTCGACGGACTGCCGTCCGAGCTGCTGATGGTGCCGCTGCGCGGCCACACCTTCGGTCATGCGGGCATCGCCGTTCAGACCACGGGCGACAAGTGGCTCTTCAACGCCGCCGACGCCTACTTCCACCATGCCGAGATGCACGCCAATCCGCATTGCACGCCGGGGTTGCGCTTTTATCAGTGGATGCTCGAAAAGGATCGCACGGCACGCTTCGAGAATCAGCGCCGCCTGCGCGAACTCGCGCTGACGAGCCGCGCCGTGACCGTGTTCTGCAGCCACGACGTGACCGAATTCGAACGGCTTGCAAAGCGTCCCGCGAACATGCCGGCGCGGCGTGCCGTGGATATGAGCGCAGCGCCGCACGCTTCCCGATCGAGCGACGATCGCATCGCGTAGCGCCGCGAGGCACACGCACATCGGCGACCACACGAAGCGCGACGAAGAAGGCGACGCGCAAGCCGTCGCGAACGCCACGAAATCCAGTATGCTGAGCGCTCGAGCCGCCCGGCTCGATTGGATTTCGCCCTTCGCCATTCTTCGCCATGAATCTTTCGTTTGAAGTTCTGCAGGTGCTCGACGCCGTCGATCGAACCGGCACGTTTGCCAACGCCGCAGAAACGCTGCACAAAGTGCCGTCGTCGCTCACTTATCTGGTCCAGAAGCTCGAACTCGACCTCGGCGTGAAGCTGTTCGACCGCAGCGGCCGCCGCGCGACGCTTACGCATGCGGGGCGCGTGGTCGTCGAGGAGGGCCGCCGCCTGCTGGCTGCCGCCGAAGACCTGGAATGCAAGGCAAAGCGCATCGAACAGGGCTGGGAGTCCGACCTGTACGTGGCCGTCGACGAGATCATTCCGTTCGCACTGCTGTGGGATCACGTCGACGAGTTCTACAAACTCAAGCTCGACACGCGGCTCAACCTGTCGAAAGAAGTGCTGGGCGGTTCGTGGGACGCGCTGCTCACGCGCCGCGCGGACCTGATCGTCGGCGCGGCGGGCGACCCGCCGCCCATTCCGAACCTCGTCGCAAAGCCGATCGGCTCGCTGCGGCACGTGTTCGTGGTCGCGCCGGATCATCCGCTCGCGGCCTTGCCCGGACCGTTGACGCTCGACGCGGTCGCGCGCCATCGCGCGGTGGCGATCGGCGATACGTCGCGCGAACTCGCGCCGCGCACGATTGCCCTCGCAGACAACCAGGAAGTGCTGACCGTGCCCACGCTCGAAGCCAAGCTCGCCGCGCAATTGCGCGGGCTCGCGGCGGGCACGATCCCCGAATGCCTTGCCGTCGGGGCACTGAGAAACGGTGAGCTGGTCCAGAAGGAAGTGCTCGGCATGCGCGAGGTCACGCATTTCTATCTGGCGTGGCGCGACGACGAAACGGGCAAGGCGTTGCGCTGGTGGGTCGAGCGGCTCGATCAGCCCGACCTGATCGACAAGGTGGTGCAACAGCAGATGCTGCAGTCAAAAACCAGCGTGTGATTCATGCTGCGCCAAGCCGCCAAGCCGCCAAGCCGCCATGGCGCGATAGCGCTAGCCCTACTTTCGCAAACCTGAAGTTTTTTTGAGGTGCGCGAAGCCGTAAAGCGGCTGGAATGATGGATTTTGCAGTATTCTTGGCCAATTGAAAATTGCTACATGAAAGAACAATGCACATTTTTGAGCGCGAGGTCAACGGCCATCGCTACCGTATCGCAGCTCAGTCGGTGTGGGATGCGAAAAAAGGTCGCTCTGTCGCGCGCCAGGCGGTGCTGGGGCCCGTCGCGCCGCCACCGGTAGCGGATCTGCGTGCTACGCGGACGATTGGTACGCGCGGGGTCGGCGATGTCGGTGCGTTGGTCTGGGTCGCTGAGCAACTAGATTTGGTCGCGCACATTGATCGGGCGTGCGGAGGGCTTGGCGCCAAGGGCGGCCCATCAGTGGGCGAGCTGGCGGTTGCCGTGGCGATCCAGAGGGCTTGCGCGCCGGGACCCAAGCGCGACCTCGGGGAATTCCTTGATGCCAGCCTGCCGCGCGTATCGTGCTTGCCGGGCTCTACGTTTACCGGCCAGGCCTTCCATCGCGTTGCCCAGCAGGTTACTGATTTGGACTTGGAGCAGGCCCAGGTGGCGATCTCGAAGGCGGCAGTAGCCCGGTTCGAGCTGTCGGCGGACGTGCTCGCGTTCGACACGACCAACTTCGATACGCACATCGCCACGCTAACGCCGGGCGAGCTGGCCAAGCGTGGACACGCAAAGAGCAAGAGGAAGGACCTGCGCGTGGTCGGGCTCGGTGTTCTGGTCAGCGAGACGGGACACGTGCCGCTGCTGTATCGGACCTATTGCGGCAATGGGTCGGATCAAGCGGTGCTGGGAGCGTGCCTGGGCGGGTTGGCGCAGCTGCACGAGGCACTGGACAGCGGCGAGGGCCGGCAGCGACCCGCGCAGCGTACGCTGGTACGAGATGGTGGGTTCTGGAGCCCACAACTGGAGCTGGATCTCGACGGCGCGGGCTACTACAGCCTCATCTCATTACCGCTCGGGCACGGGGCTGCGCAAGAGGCGCTGCAAATGGCGGCGCAACGCGGTGCGATGAAGCCGCTGACGGGCAAGCTCAGCGACGTCCGAGCGGCGCGCGTGCGAACCGCGGTCGGAGCGCTGGACCGGACTCTCGTCGTGATTGAGAGCCAGGAGCTGCTGGAGGGGCAAAAGCGCGGCATTGCGGTGGCCCTGCGCAAAGCGAAGGAGGAACTGGGCAAGCTCGAGCGGCTGATAGAAGCGGGCCGCATCTCGCTTGCACAACTTGAGCTTCGGGTCCGCAAGGCGATCGCCCGGGAGCACCTGTCGAGCTTCGTGGTGACAACCGTCGCCGGAAGCGATAAGGCGCCGACCCTGCAGTGGCACGTGGATGCCTCATTGCGCCGCGAGTTGGAAAAGACCCGGCTCGGCCGGCGCGTCTTGTGCACGGATCGGCACGACTGGAGCACGGGTCGGATCGTCTACGCCTTCCGAGGGCAGTGGAACGTCGAGGAGCTGTTCCGCAGAGCCAAGAAAGGCGGCGTAGTCCCCTGGGGGCCGTCGCATCAGTGGGCCGACGGCTCGCTACGCCTGCACACCTTTGCAACCGTCCTTGGGTTGATGCTCGTCAGCCTGGCCAGGATCGCGCTCGGCACCGACGCCTCGGCGCGTTGCATGCTGGAGGGATTGGCTGAAATCAAAGCGACGTTGGTACGGACGACTACCGGAGGCGCGGGTCGACGGCCAACGGTCATGCTTGCGCCAGAGCTCACGAAGGAGCAGCGCGTGGCTGTGAAAGTCTTCGAGCTGGAGAGGTGGTATCCAAATATTCTTTCATGTATCTCAGATAGCTCTTGATAAGCCATGAATCGTGGGAGAAACGCTACGATCTGCGCTGCGACATGCGAAGGTAGGGCTAGCGGCCTTCGCTGAGTTCCGGCGGCCGCGCGCCTGCGACGCGCGGCGCCCCGCCGGCGCCCTCACCTCGCGCACAGCGCGAGGCCGCTGCTGAGGAAGCCCTCGCGGCTTCGAGCATGTGCCGCGCGGCGCGGAAATCGTCGAGATCGAGCCCTTGGGTCAGCCTTGCGCAGGCCGCCTCGATCACGCGCACGGCGTCGTCGGCGCGCCCTTGCGCACACCACAGGCGGCCGAGACTCGTCGCCGCGCGCAACTGCAGCGAGGCGCAGCCTTGCGCGAGCGCTTCCTCCATCGCTGCATTCAGAGACGCTTCTGCGTCCGCCGCGGCGTCGCCGTCAACAGGCGTTGACGCACCGTCGAGCAGCAGTAGTTCGCCGTGCACGCGCCGCAGTTCCACCACATACCAATGGTCGCCGCTTTCGTCGCATTGCGCCAACGCGCGCGTCACCGCGGCGAGGGCCTCGTCGCGTCGTCCCGCGCGGCCCAACGCAAGCGCGTACTGGGCGACGAGCATCGCGCGCTGGGCGGCGTATTCGAGCGCATCCAGTTCGTCCAGTGCCGCGCGAAAGGCGTGAAGACGCTCGGACCGCACGTCGTCGAGCGAGCACAGGTACGCGTCGAAACAGCGGGCGCACGCCTGGGATACGCCGAGGCCCGTGCGCGCCGACACATCGCGCAGCAATGCAATGGCTCGCGCCGCGCGCTCGCGTTTGCCCGACAGCAACGCGAGCGGAATCTCCGCTTCCACGAGCACGTAGCAGGTAACGATCGCCTGGTCCTGCGCACCCGCGCTCGCCACGCAGGCTTCTGCAAGATCGAGCGCCTCGTCACGCGCCCCCTGGAACCACAGGAGCCGCGCCAGCGTCGCGCGGCCCACCAGCCCCTGGTCGATGGATTGGCCGAGCGGCAAACCGTGCTGCAGCGTGTCGGCTTGCAGCAGGAAGCGTTCGAGCGACGCGCGCGCCTGCTGCTGATTGCCGGCGTAATGCCAGGCTATGCCGAGCAGTCGCGAAGCGAGCATGCCATTGCTCATATCGCCGGTTTGCGCGGCGAGCGACGCGAAACGATGGGCGAACGCGAGGGCATTGCGCGCCGCGCCCGACGACTGGCTCGCATTCCACATGCCCCACAACGCGCGCGCCTCGAAAGCCCGGTCGGCGAGCGCGATGGCGAGTGCCAGCACCTCGGCCCACACCGCGAGCGTTTCGCGGTTCGGCCCGTTCACATAGACGAGCGCCGCGCCGAGCGCCGCGAGCAGTTGCATGCGCACCCGCAGATGACGGGCCGAGCCCGACGCGCCGTGGGTCTGAGCGACACTGTCGAGCGCGCGGCGTGCCCACGCGCAGCATTCGTCGACGAGCGAGAGCTCGTACAGCAGCGCGACCACCTTGACCGCGAGTTTTTCCGCGAGCGCGTCGTCGCCCTTTGACGAAAGCGCCCAGCCGAGCGCCGCGCGCAAATCGTCGAGCGAGGCGCGCATGCGCGCATGCCAGCCGTCGGCGCCGCCCTCCGGGGCGCGTGCTTGCGCCGACATCTGCCGCTCCAGCAAGCCGGCGAAATAACGCGCGTGGTTCAGCGTGGCCATGCGCCGCTCGCCGTTGTCGTCGAGCTTTTGCAGCGCGTACGCACGCGTGGTTTCGAGGAGCCGATAGCTCGCCTTGCCGCGGTCCGCACGCGCCACCACGAGCGACTTCTCGACGAGCCCCGACAGCGCCGCGATCACCTCCGCTTCCTGCAACCCCTGATCCGCGACCACGGCGATGGCCGCCTCCATTGAAAAGCTGTTGACGAAGATGCCGAGCCTGCGCAGCGTCGCGCGCTCGGCGTCGTCGAGCAGACCATGACTCCAGTCGAGTGTCGCCTTCAAGGTCTGATGCCGCGGCAGCGCCGTGCGGTTGCCGCCCGTCAGCATGCTGAAGCGGTCGTCCAGGTGATCCGCGAGTGTTTCGATGCCGAGAATCGCCGCGCGTGCGGCCGCGAGTTCGATTGCGAGCGGTATGCCGTCGAGCCGGCGGCATACCGTGCCGGTCAGATGGATGCTGCGCTCGTCGGACGAAAAACGCGCGTCCATTGCGCGGGCGCGCGACAGGAACAACTGCACGGCGCTGCACCCGAGCACATGCTCGCCTTGATCGTCGTGTGTGGGAACGTCGAGCGAGGCGACCCAATACAGATGTTCTTCGGCGACGCGCAGCGGCTCGCGGCTCGTCGCCAGCACGCGCACGCCCGGGCCCGCATTCAGCAGCGCTTCGGCCAATTCGGCGGCCGGCGCGAGCACGTGCTCGCAATTGTCGAGCACGCACAGCACGCGCCGCTCGCCCCACTCGCGGCTCACGCGTGTGAGCGTGAGCGGACCGCTTGCCTTGCTCACGCCGACACTCGCGGCCAACATGGCGAGCACGCTGTTCGCATCCGACGTCGACGCGAGCGGGACCAGATAGACACCGTCCGGATAGTCGCCGACGAGCCGGCGCGCGACCTCCACCGCGAGGCGCGTCTTGCCGATGCCGCCTGCGCCGAGCAGCGTGACGTGACGCGCCGCGGCAAGCGAGCGCGCGACATCGAGAAGCGCGCCGTCGCGGCCGATCAGCGGCGAGAAACTGGCGGGCAGATTGTGCGGGCTCTGCGCTGCGGTGCTGTGCGCGTCATGGCCTGCATGAGCCTCGGAGCGCGGTTCGGTCAATCCGGCGCTCGACGCGTCGCGCGTCGCGGCCGGCAGCGGCGACTGCCTCGCGACGAGCCGGTAGCCGCGGCCCGAGACGGTCTGGATGAGTCCGCGGCTTTCGCCAAGCACCTTGCGCAGAGCGGACATGTGCACCTGCAGATTGTTTTCTTCGACGATGGTGTCGGGCCACACTTGCCTCAACATGTCGTTCTTCGAAACGAGTTCGCCTTTCGCGGCGATCAGAACGGCGAGCATGTCGAAGGCGCGGCTGCCGATGCGCACGGGTTGTCCGTCGAGAAGCAGTTCCCGACCGACCAGGTCCACCTGAAGCGGGCCGATGCGAATCATGAGGCGGTATCCAGAACACGAGGAATGACGATGCAGCCGGGCAGGCGCGGCCCGGCGAGGCGTCCCCGAAGTCTAGACCAGGCGCAAAAAGGCATGCGCGGAAAAAACTGAACCTATCGTTCAAATTTTTTGGATTAAACCAGCGGATGCTGGACGTCGACCACCGACGCAAGAATCATCGCGGCGGCATTGACGGGCACCGCGCTGCGCACTCTCGGCTTGTAGATCAGGTCGTTGCGGCGAATCGTGGCGCCGCTCAGCGCGCAGCGCCCTTTTAATCGCGCGCGGCAACTGATCCACACCTGATCCGCATAACGGCACAGCGTGGCGTCCTGCCAGAGCACCGCAATCGACGTCTCCGACAAACGCTCGATCACCTCGACCTGCCGATGCCGCGACGGCCCATTGGCCGCCTCGCGCGTGAGCGGCACCGCGAGATACGCCGCGCCTTCGGCTTCGCCGCGATAGCCGGCAAGCAGCCGCTCGATCATGTGATTCCAGACGGGTGCGTGAGCGCGCGCCTCCGCGTGTTCGTCGCGCGCCGCAAGGCCTTCTTCATGATGCACGCCCGCTTCGTGCCTGGCTGCATTCGTGCATTGCTTGGCGGGTAATTCGGTGTGCATCGCGATTTTCCTCGTATGTGGGTGAGGCGTGGGTGAGGCTTAAGAGTGGGCCGCGGCCTTCGCCGTCTGGCTCAGATACGCGTGGATCTGCGCGACGACCGCCGCGCCGTCGCCGACCGCCGCGGCCACGCGTTTGGCCGAGTCCGAGCGCACATCGCCGACGGCGAACATGCCCGGCACACTCGTCTCGAGCGGATAGCGCACGCCGGCCGCGGCCCCGCCCGGTTCGCTTCTCGCAGCGCCCGTCACCACGAAGCCGCGATTGTCGAGCTCGACGCCGCTTGCCGAGAGCCAGTCGGTTTTCGGATCCGCGCCGATAAAGAGGAACAGATGCCGCGTGGCCACGACCTCCTCCTCGCCGCTCGCCTCATGGCGCACGCGCACCTGCGCGAGGCCGGCTTCGTCGCCTTCGAGCGCGCTCAGCGTGCAGCCCGTGCACAGCGACACGTTGGGCAGCGAACCGATCCGGTCGATCAGGTACTTCGACATGCTTGCATTGAGATCGCGGCCGCGAATCAGCATGCGGATGCTGCGCGCAAAGTTCGCGAGAAACACGACAGCCTGCCCGGCCGAATTGCCGCCGCCGACCAGCACGATGTCCTGCCCCTTGACGAGCTTCGCCTCGATCGTCGAGGCCCAGTAGTAGATGCCGCGTCCCTCGAAGCGATCGAAGCCCGGCACCGTCGGCGAGCGATACGCGGCGCCGCTCGCGACCACAACCGTGCGCGCCTGAATGCGCTGGCCGTCCACGAGCTTGAGCACGAAGATGCCGTCTTGCCGGCTGACCTCGGTGACCTTGCCGGGAATCGCGAGGTGCGCGCCGAACTTGAGCGCCTGCTGAAAGGCACGCGCGGCGAGCGCCTGGCCCGAGATGCCGGTGGGAAAGCCCAGATAGTTTTCAATGCGCGAGCTCGCGCCCGCCTGGCCGCCCGGCGCGCGCTGGTCAAACACCGCGACCGAGAGTCCCTCGGTTGCCGCATAGACCGACGCCGCGAGTCCCGCGGGTCCCGCGCCGACAATGGCGACGTCGTAGCGATGCGACTGCTCGAACGTCGGCACGAGCCCGAGGCACGACGCAAGCTGCGCTTCGTCCGGCGCGCGCAGCACGTGGCCGTTGGGGCAGAACACCAGCGGAAAATCGCCGGGACCGGTGGTCATGCCGCCGAGCAGCGCGACGGCTTCCGGATCGGAGCGCGCGTCGACCACGGTCCCCGGATAGGCATTGCGGCGCAGAAAGCCTTGCAGGCCGACGAGGCGCGCATCGTCGCCATTGCCGACGATGATCGGCCCGAGCCCCTGCTCGATCAGCCCGAGCCGCCGCAGGATCAGCGCGCGCATGATGTGCTCGCCGAGCTGCGCGTCGGCGACAATCAGCGCGCGCAGACGCTCCGGCTCGATCACGAGCGTCTCCACGTCGGTCAGTGCGAGGCCGTCGATCAGCGCCGGCTTGCCGGACAGTTGCGCCATCTCCGCCATGAAGTGGCCGTCGTCATGTTCGGTGACGAGTGTCGAGCGGCCGAAGCTGTCGCGCGAAAAGATCCGCACGCGGCCACGCAGCAGCACGAAGAGTCCGAGCGCGACTTCGCCAGTCTTGAAGATGAGGTCGCCGGCGCGGAAGTTCATCGGCCGCGCGAAGCGCCGCACGCTCTGGATCTCCGCCGCCGACAGACGCGGAAACATCTGATGCTGCCGGTATTCGAGCGACGAATACGGAAACTCGAGCTCGGACGGCTGCGATGCGTCGAGCGATAAACCGGGAGTGCTCATGAGCTTGACCTTTCTGTTCGTGACGGCTTGCCCGGCCGCTGTTGTCCGCTACCAGCCGAACTTGAGCTCGGCGCCCACATAGTCGGCATTGCGCGCGCCGAGCTCGCGCAGCGACGGTCCGACCTGGAAATGCACGGCCTCGAGCGCCGCCGCGAGATTCGCGGTGACGGCCCAGTCGGCGCGCAGTTGCGTATAGAAACCCGTCCAGCGTCCGCCGCGTCCCGCCGTGCCCGGCACGACCGCCGAGCCCTGCTGATAGACCGCGTCGGCGGTGGTCTCGCGCCACTGCAGGCCGACGCCCGCGAGCAGCGAGAGCTTGCTGGTCGGCTTGACGACGAGCGTGGGCTTCACGTGGATCAGGTTCGTGTAGCCGGTGTAGCCGGCAAGCGCGAAGTAGTAGCCGTTCGGAAACAGCGGGTTGAACGTGCCGACGCGGCCGTCGCCCGGATGGCTGTCGCCCGAGGCCGCATCCACCTGGATGCCGACGCGCGGCGCCCATGGCGCGGAGGCGAACGTGTAGCCCGCCAGCGAACCGACCGCCCATGCGCCGATCGTCTTCGTGCCCACGTGCCCCGACTGATACATGCCCTCGACGTCCCAATCCACATGGCCGAGCGTGCCCGCATAGCGCGCGTCGAACACATCGCGATGCTCGTCGCCGGCCGCTTCCAGAAAGCGCGCGTTGCTGCGGTTGTAGCGCGAGTAATAGGCGGACACGTCGCCGGGACCCACGCCCTTGCGCTCGACCCGCACGCCGCTGAACGTGAGATGCCGGTTCGATACGTCGTCGAAATCGCTGTTGTAGCGGTACTGGACCGGCTGCGTCGCATACGCGATCCAGCGCCACGGACCGGTCTCGTAGTCGGCCCACAGCGCGTCGAAGGCCTGGCGCACGTTCGGGCCGTCGCGCACGGAAATGAAACGCTGCAGGTCGAACGCCATCTCCTGACGTCCCACCCGGAATTTGACGACGCCCGGCCCGAGCGGCTCGACGACGGCCACGAACGCCTGACGCAAATCGAGCGGGTTCCTGTCGACGGGCGACACCATGTCCTTGCCGTACGGATGCGCATCCTCGACTTGCGTGAAGATCTGCACGTGCGGACCGAGGCGCACGTCCGCGTGCACTTCGAGCCGTTGCAGCAGGTAGGTGTCGTCGTGCGGCGCGCCGAGACCGAAGAGCGGCGCGTCGTTGGTTTCGAGCCGCTCGCGCAGCACCACGCCGAGCGACACATAGGCGTCGGGATTGCCGAACAGCGGAAGGTACTTGAGCGAATCGAATGGCCGCTTCGGCACGCAGGGATTCGCAAGCGCCGACCAGTTTTCCTGCCAGCGGTTGAACATCACCGTGGGACGCGCGCACGACGTGCTCGCGGCGCTCGCGCTGACGGCCGCGGTGTCGTCGGCGCTGCCGAGGGCGGTGTCGGCGGCCATGGCGGGAAGGCTCGCGGTAAGGCCTGCCGCGAGGCTCGCCACAAGACTCACCTTCAGACGCATGCCAAGACGCATCCGCGCGGGCCGCCACGTTGCGCTCGCCCGCTGAGCGGCCGCGCGACTCGTCTTCGAATTACCGGCCATCGTGCACTTCGGCGATATATCCGCCCGGGAATTCGAGCACGGCGGTCTTGCCTGCGGCGGTGGCATACGGCGCATACAGCACCTTGGCGCCGGCGCCTTGCGCGCGCTGCAGCGTTTGTGCGAGGTCGCCGACGGCATAGCCGGTGGTTTCGCGGCCGAACGGGAACGGCAGCTTGCCGTCGGTCACGAACACGACCATGCGGCCGAAGCCCGACGTGAGGCGAATCTCGCGGATCGTTTCACCCGGCCGGCCGATCACGCCGGCATCGGCATGCGCATTGTCCGACAGCACCTTGCCGTGCGAAAAGTGCAGCCAGCGGCGCACGAAATTGTCGGCCTCGTAGCGCGACACATATACGCGGTTGTCGGGCACGCTTTGCAGCGGCGCGTAGTTCGGCGCCTTGGTGTGCCAGTAGAGCTGCATGGTCACGCCGCCGGGCCACTGGATGATCGCGTCCTTGCCGATAGGATCGTCGAAGCTGTCGACGAGCACGTCGGCGCCTGCTGCGCGCGCGGCCTTCACCGCCTCGCCGAGATTCGTCACGAGGTAGCCGGTGCGCTCATTGCCGAACGGGTACGGCACGGGCGTTTCGAAGCCGAACACCGACAGCATGCCGACCGGCGTCTGCACGTATTGCGAAGCGGTTCGGCTCGGCGTCGGCGTCACGGTGAACACCGCGCGCGGCGACGCCTTGCCGCCGAAGGTCGCGATGAAGCTGTTGACGAACGCGTCGAGGTCCGCCGACGCCACGTAGACATGCGTCGTGTCATATTGCGGCCCGACCGACACATCCGCGTGACGTGCGGCGAGCGCGGCCTTTGCGCCCGGCACTTCCGGCGGACCGGCATCGGCGAAAGCGGACGTGAACGGCGCAAGGCCGATCAGCAGCGCGGCGGAAACGGCCGCCAGCGAACCACGGGAACGAAGGCGCTGAAACGAATCGAACATATGCGTGACCTGATGAGTTTTGAAAAATCCGTGTGCAACGGAGTGAAGGAATGATCTGATCGCCGCGCTGCGTGCACGAATGCGCACGCCCGCGGCGCGCTTACGATCAACCGCCCTCTTTCGCCGTGCCGGGCGCGAGCGGCTTCTTGGCGCTGCTAGCCGATGAAGGCGGCGCGCTCTGAACCGTCGCGCCCGGCGTGAAGATCTGAGCCTTCACGACGGGTATGGCGTGTTCGCCGAGCACCATGCCGAGCAGGCCGGCAAGCGCGATCAGCGGCGGCGCCGGCGACTGCACCTTGAGCAGCCAATAAAGCAGGCCGACGCCGAAGCCGACGCCGAGTGAAATGAGGTAACCCATGCCCATCTCCTATCGAGGCCGGGCTCAGTTCGGCCATTCCGAACCGAGCACCAGCCCGCAAAAATTCAGACGCCGGTAGTTCGGGTCCCACCGGTCCAGCACGTCGGCATTCACGGTGCCGAACGTCGTGTGCGGACGAAGCTCCATGCCCCGCGCGTATTCTTCGAGAATCCGCTTCTTGAAGCCCGCTTCGCGCGGACAGGCCGCGACGATGTCATCGCGCTCCTGTGCCGCGAATTCGTCGTAGCGCGCACCGCGCACGTCCATCTGCACGCCCGCGGCCAGCAAGGCGGCGAGCGGCGCGAGATGCTCCGGAATGCCAGGCGTCGTATGCAACGCAATGGCCAGCCACACTTCGTCGATCGCACTGGCCGCCGCGTTGTGCTCGCGCATGAACTCGCGCGCCGCGTTCGCGCTGTCCACCTCGTAGCGGCATGGCGAATGCCGGTGCGCGGCATTCAGGCCGACGTTATGGAACATCGCACCCACGTACAGCAGTTCCATGTCGAACACCCGTTGCTCGCGATAACCGGTCAACGCGCCGAACAGAAACGCCCGCCGCGCGTGATGGAACATCAGCGCGGACTGTGTCGCGCGGATCCGCTCGGTCGCCCCGCGGGCCATCGCACTGTCCGGCATCGCGATGCCCGCGATGGTCTCTTTCATGTCACCTCCTCCATGTAACGCATCGCCGGCGATGCGCGGGCCTCTTCGCCCGCAGTCCAGGGCCTCGCCCTCGCGTCCCCGCACTCGCGTGTCCTCACGCTTGCGTGACGAATACTCACGCGCGGATGAGTCATGCCGCTGAGTCATGCCGATGATCATGCGGATGAGTCAGCGGCAGGCCGTCGCCCGACTCACAGGCAGCGTAACGGTTGCCGACGATAAAAGCCTTGGCGCAGACTTAAAAAGCCTGAAACGAAGCCGGCCCGCGCGGCGCCCCGCTCTCACAGCGCAAGTTCGTGCAAGCGCCGCATGCCGTCGCGGATCCAGTGCAGCAAGCCGCCGTTGCCGGCCTCGCCGCTCGTGGACGGCGCGAGCAGCATCTTTTCGCTTTCGTGATGAACGGAGAGCAGCCGGCACATTTCGCGCGCCACTTCCGGACGCCGCGCGAGGATGGGTGTCAGCGCCTCCTTGTCGAGCCGGAACACCGTGGCGCGCGTCAACGCGCGCACGATCACGCCGGTGCGCACGCCGGCGAGTATTCCGGACTGCCCGACCGAATCGCCCGGCGCAAGCCGGCGCAATTCGAGCTCGCTGCCTTCGTTCGGCACGACGGCTTTCGCCACGCCGCGCGCCAGAATGTGCAATTCGTGACCGCCTTCGTCGGCGGCGTTGTAAATGGTCTCGCCGGTATCGAACTCGTGTGGTGTCAGCCGCGCGGCGAGCTCGGCGATTTCGGCGTCGTCGAGCGTGTGGAAAATCAGCACGTTGCGCAGCAGCCTTGCTTTTTCGTCGAAGTTTTCGCCCGTCGGCTCGGCAACCGACAACGGCCGCAGCACCACGCCGCGCGACAGCAAATGCCGGTGCGCGAGGTCGTACAGATCGTTGCGCACGCCAATCTTCTTCGTCCACGCATCGACGTAACAGACAATCTCGTACTCGATCGCGTCGTTGGTCGCGCGCTTCACGCTCACGAGCGGCTTAGGCTCGGCCAGCACGTCCGGCGAACTCGCGGCCGCGTGCGCGAGCGCCTGCAACACCGTCGCGGGCCGGATGGAGGGCTTCACAGGCAGCACCACACTCACGCCGTGCGTATGCATCGGCTGATTGGCGTTCACGATATTCGTGCGTGCCGCCGCGCTGTTGGGAATCACGACGATGTTGCCCTGCGCGTTGAGCAGGCTCGTCGCGCGCCAGTTGCTCTCCACCACCCTGCCTTCCACTTCGCCGATCGTGATCCAGTCGCCGATACGGAACGGCTGCGTCGCATTCAGCACGACGCCTGAAAATACGTCGTTCAATGTGCTTTGAATGGCGAGGCCGAGCACCACCGCCACCGCACCGGAGGTCGCCAGAAGCCCGCGCACCGGCAGTTGCAGCACGAATGCAATCGCGCCGACCGCGGCGGCGAGAAACACCAGCGCGCCGAGCACGTCCTGAAAGAGGCGTTCCTTGTGCCACGTCTCGGGCAGCACCAGTCGATCGAGCACGACCGTGAGCAGCCGCGCGCCTTGGAGCCACCACACGACTTCGAGAATCTGCGCGAGCAGATGGTGCACCGGCTCGCCGGGCCAGGGCGCCTCGCGCAGCGGGTTCATGCCGTGGCTGAACAGCACGTAGCTCGACAGGCCGAACATCAGTGCGCGCAACGCGAGCCGCGCCTCTGCGCCGCGCCGGCCCATGAAGCGCCAGGCGAGGAAGTCGAGAACCAGAATGCCGAGCCCATAGAGCACGCCATCGGTCAGAGTCGGCATGAGGGTTCCCGCTTGCAATGAAGCATTCAGAGGCGCTGTAGGCGCGCGGTGTGCACGGTGTTCAGAACGCGAAGCAGCTGCAGCCGAGCGCGCCCCAGAAGCCGTTCGAATCGCTGACGGGCACGTTCTTGCGCCATGCAAAGCCGTGCGCGTGCGCATGCACGCGGCACAGATTCACGCAGCCGTCCGCACAGGCGATGGCCATCGGCTTGTAGCGGCTGTAGCCGCCGAACTCCGCGACCGGCGACCACGACGGGCTCACCGGCAGATCGGGCGGCGCGAGCGGCGCGAACTCGTCGGCTGCGTAGACGACCTTGCCGCCCACCACCGTCAGCACCGACTCGAGGTACTTGATGCTGGTTTCGTCGACGGTGAAATAGTCGTCGGTGAGCACCGCGAAGTCCGCGAACTGGCCCGGCACGAGCGCGCCCTTGCGGTCGTCCTCGTTCGAAAACCACGCGCTGCCCACCGTGTAGCGGCGCAACGCCTCCATACGGTCCAGCCGGTTCGCGCTCGAATACATCGCCGTGCCGCCCACCGTCTTGCCCGAGACCATCCAGTACAGCGAGACGAACGGATTGAAGCTCGCGACGCGCGTGGCGTCGGTGCCGGCGCCGACGGGCAGGCCGGCGTCGAGCATCTGGCGGATCGGCGGCGTGTGTTTGACGGCTTCTTCGCCGTATTGCTGGATGAAGTACTCGCCCTGATAAGCCATGCGATGCTGGATCGCAATGCCGCCGCCCAGCGCGCGAATGCGCTCGATGTTCTTCTGCGTGATGGTTTCGCAATGGTCGAAGAACCAGCGCAGGCCGTTAAACGGAATGTCGGCGTTCACGCGCTCGAACACGTTCAGGAAGCGCTCGATCGACTCGTTATAGGTGGCGTGCAGGCGGAACGGCCAGCGGTTCGCGACGAGAAGCCGTACGACGGCCTCGAGTTCGGCTTCGAGCGTGTCGGGCAGATCGGGGCGCGGCTCAAGGAAGTCCTCGAAATCCGCCGCCGAAAACACCAGCATTTCGCCCGCGCCGTTCACGCGCAGGAAATCGTCGCCCTCGCCCGGCTTCGTCATCTTCACCCACTTCGCGAAGTCCTCGATCTCTTTCTTCGCGTTCTGCGTGAACAGGTTGTAGGCGATCCGCACGGTCAGCTCATTGCGTTTGGCCATGTCCATGATGACCGCGTAGTCGTCCGGATAGGCCTGATAGCCGCCGCCCGCGTCGATGGCGCTCGTCACGCCGAGCCGGTTCAGCTCGCGCATGAAGTGGCGCGTCGAGTTGCGCTGATCGTCGGGCGCGAGCTTGGGGCCTTTCGCGAGTGTCGCGTACAAGAGGCCGGCGTTGGGCCGCGCGATCAGCATGCCGGTCGGATTGCCGCGCTTGTCGCGCTGAATCTCGCCGCCAGGCGGATTGGGCGTGTCCTTCGTGTAGCCGACCGCGCGCAGCGCCGCCGCATTCAGCAGCGCGCTGTCATAGAGATGCAGGATGAAGACGGGCGTGTCCGGCGCGATCGCGTTGATTTCTTCGAGCGTCGGGCCGCGCCGCTCGGCGAACTGGAATTCGTTCCAGCCGCCCACCACGCGAACCCACTGCGGCGCCGGTGTGCGCGTCACCTGCCTGCGCAGCATGTCGAGCGCGTCGGCGAGCGAAGGCACGCCGTCCCAGCGCAGCTCCATGTTGAAGTTCAGGCCGCCGCGAATGATGTGCAGATGCGAGTCGTTGAGACCTGGAATGACGGTACGGCCTTTCAGGTCGATGTGGCGCGTGGCGTCGTTCACGTGGCGCATCACGGCCTCGCGCGAGCCGGCGGCGACGATGCGGCCGTTCGCGACGGCAAGCGAATCGGCGAACGAGCGCTTGTCGTCCTGCGTCGCGATCTTGCCGTTGAAGAAAACGACCTCGGCCGGGGTGAATCCGGAAGACAGGTCCTGGGACATGACGGGCTCCGTATGGGAAAGGACAGGCAGACTGAGGCGACGTGCGGCGCGCGCCCGCCGGGCGGGTCGCGCTGGGTGTCGAATGTGGGAGGCAGTCTATCGGCGTGCTTTGGCCGCGTCCTTGTCGAAGCCCTTAATAGTTCTTAAAAGTGCTGTGGGTGAAAAACCGCGGGGCGCCTACGCGCCACGCGCCTGCCGGCATCAGGTTCGAGATGCGTTCGCTGTGCGATCAGGACAGCGGCGGCGGCGTGAGTGCAGGACTGCTCTAAACGGGGCGACGACCCGGAACGCGAAGCTTTCTGAAAATTCTTTTGATTCAGTGGGTTAGCCAAATTTTCAGCCAGCAAATGTCTGACACGTCTGTTACGAACCCACGACTGTCGACGTCACTCGAACCCGAGAACCGGATCGACCTTGCCACCATGCTGACCGGCCTCGGACTGGTGTAAAGCGGGCGTTCATGAGGGAGACGGGGATCTGTTATCGCCCCGGCCGGCTCTCATCAACAGCTTCGCGGCGCCAACTGTGAATCGTTGCCGAATTCAGATCAGTCTGATACCACTTCGCGTCAACGGTCCATTAGGATCCCGTAGGATATCTGCAGACGTTTGACAGGGGGTTCCTTGACTCAAAGTACGGCCATTTCGGACGCGACTGCGCGCGCGGGGGTCAACATCCACCAGTTCTACAGCCTCGACCTCATGGGGGCGCCCGCCGCAGCGCTCGCGGACATCTACGAGTTCGACGGCGAGCGCGGTATCGGCGAGCCGACCCGGTACACGATCCAGTTTACCCATCCCCGCCCTGACCTGTCGCGCAACGAGTTTCTGAACCGGATGGGCGCATTCGTGATCCAGCCGCCGCCGCGTAGCCGCTGGAGCCAGCCCGAAGCCGCGCGGCGCATCCAGGGCGTAGTCACGGGCTTCGCGCAGAAAGGTACCAACCGCGACCAGTCGCTCTACGAAATCGCGCTGGAATCCCGCCTGGCGTTGTTGCGCAATGCGCCGAAATGCCGGTTCTTCGTGGATATGAAGACTCCCGAAATTATCGAGCAGATCCTGCGGGAGCACGAGTTCAACAAGATCTTCGCTGACTTCGAATTCAGGCTCCGCCGGACGTATCGCAAGCGCAGCTTCGTCATGCAGTGGGGCGAAGACGACCTCGCGTTCATTACAAGGCTCTGCCGCCGTTCGGGCATCTGGTTCGTGTGCGAGGAAGGCGAGCGCTGTGAACTGGTGCGCTTTGGCGACGACTATGCGCACTATCGGCGTGACCCTACCCGCCTGACATCGGTCTACCGCTCGTACAGCGGTCTCGAAACCGGTGGCGAGGAATCTGTCAGCGAGCTCGAGATGCGCGCGAAGACCTTGCCGACAACGTACGCGGTGCGCACGTTCAGCACCGAAGCCGCTGTATCCGAGCCGATCGAGGCGACCAGTCCGATCCGCGAGGACCGCACCACGTATGGCGAGGCGTATACGTGGGGAACGCCGAACCTGGGCGAGGAGGAGGCAAAAGAAGAGGCCGAATTGCGCCGTGAGGCGGCGCTCGCCCAGCAGATCGAGTATCACGGCGTATGCGACATGCTGGACCTTACGGCCGGCAGCGTACTGAAACTGTCGAACCGGGAGTTGCCGGACGCGAAGCATGGGCTGCTGGTGGTTCGGATGACGTGCCGCGCGTCGCGCAAGCAGGCGTATCAGGTGAAGTTCGACGCGATTCCATCCGACCGTCAGTACCGGCTGTCCTTGAAGGAAGACGCATGGCCGAAGGTTCACGGGGTCATCACGGGAACGGTCGCGTCCTCGGGCGGCTGGCGGGACCCGTATCTGGACAGACAGGGGGAGTACATCGTCCATCTCCATTCGGATCGCGAGACGCGTACGCCTGGACTCCAAAGCTGCCCGATGCGATTGGCCAAGCCGTTCGCGGGACCGGGCCAGACCGGTTTCCACTTCGGGTTGGTCGAGGGCACGGTGGTCGGCGTAAGCTTCCTTTGGGGCTGCGTGGATCTGCCGTTCATCAGCCACGTACTCCACACCAGCCAACACACGGACCCCATCGTGGCAGGTGTCCCGTGGGGTAGGCGCAATACGATCCGAACGCGGTCTAACAACACGTTGGAGATGGACGACCGGCAGGGGCGCGAACACATCAAGATTGCTACCGAGCACGGCAAGACTCAACTGAACCTGGGCTACACGGTCGACCGGAACAACACCGACCGGGGCGAAGGGTTCGAGCTCCGCTCGGACTTGAAGGGTCATGTGCGTGCAGGTGGCGGGATGTTGGTCTCGACGGACGCCCAACCAGTCGCACGCGGGCGCCTGACGGACATGGAACCGGCGACGGACCAATTCCGGCTCACGCAGACGCAGGCAAAGGAACTCGCTGACGTGGCCCGGGCGGCACAGGCGGAGATCGCGGATCTGAGGGCGGAAAACGCATGGCTGAAAGACGAACTGACCGGCCTGAAACAGGCCGTGATAGCGCTGTCCGCGCCCAACGGAATAGGCATGGCGACACCGGATCGCGTGCTGGTCTCCGCTGGCAAGGACGTGAGCGTGACGACGTCCTCAAAGTTTAATGTCAGCGCGATCAGGCACGTCGCGATCGCGGCGGGCGAAGTGCTGTCCTTGTTCGCGCACCGGCTCGGCATCAAACTGTTTGCGGCGCGCGGCAAGGTCCAGATACAGGCGCAGAGCGACGAAATCAGCATCGCGTCGGAACAGGACACGACTATCACCAGTTCGAAGGGGCGTGTCGTCATCGAGGCGAAGAAAGAACTGTTGCTCAAGTGCGGCGGCTCCGACTTACGCATGACCGCCAGCGGAATCGAGGACGGGACACCGGGCGACCGTAAATGGCGCGCGGCTGCCTACGATCGCAGCGGTCCGGCGAGCCTGTCAGCCGAGCTGCCGGTGCTCCCGGTCCCCGCAGAGACGGAATGCGCGTTGCGCGCGAGCCGTGCCGGTGTGCCTTTCGCGCGGATGTAACCCCTCGTCAATAATCGAATCTCCATGGCATTTAAACAGGACGATCCCTTACTAGATCGCTTTCGCGCCTAGTATGCCGAGTACAGAGCGACTCACCCGCGCATGCAACTCTATGCGCTGCTCGACGTTGCGTCCGTGTCCGCCAACCGGCAGCGCCTTCTGTCAGACACGATCGGGGCGATGCCGCGCATACCCCTCTACGGCAGCACCGGTCTGGACGATCTGGCGGCAACCGGGCCATTTCTGATCGTGTGTCCTGCCCCTGAGGGGGACGAGCCATTGCGCGCATACCGCTCACTTCTGAGGCTTGGCCGGGACGACGGTCGGTTCGTGTCGTGGCTATGGGCCACGCATGAGGTCGAACCGCTCATTGAACACTTGCAGACGCTGTTGCACGCGAGGCTCGGAACAGCAGGCGAGGACGCGTGGTTCTTCTTTCATCAACCGGCCTACTTGCCCGTCTTGCACCGCACGTTGCCGGAGGGCACGCGGCGCTACCTGTTTGGCCCCTGCCTCGCGTGGTGGTGTCTGGACTATCGCAGCGAACTGGTTGAACTGGCGGGCGAGAACCTGCCGATCCCTGACGCATGGGAGGCGCTGCCGGTTCCCGACGAAGTAGTGGATGCGCTTCACCGCGCGGGCGCGCCCGTTCAGGTGCGGGCCTGGCTGCAACGTGTGCGCCCCGACGTGTTCGACGACCGCGACTACCCGAACGATCAACTGCAGCAGGTCGCGCCGCTGGTCGAACAGGCATTCGGCTATGGCGTGACTGAAAAGACCGACCAGGGTGTCTATGTTGCGGCGGGTCTACTTTACGGCCCGCAGTACGACGATCATCCGGCATTGCAGGCAGCCCTTACGCAGTTCCGAAACGGAAAGACGGCGTTGATCGATGCCTACATGGCGCTGGGCGATGACGTCTGGCGGGAAGTTGCGGCAACCTCCAGGCAGCGTGCAGCAGAAGCTGCGGCTGAGGCGCGTCAAGCAAAGCTGCGGGAATACGGTCACGCCACGTTGCGGGTCAAGATCATAAACGACACCCCAATCCGCAAGCGGACGATCGAGATTGAATCGACGCGCGGCCATTTTTCGACCAGCGCCAGCCTCGGTGATATCGATCCCCACGGATTTGAGCCGACTGAGCGCGTGATCGCGGCTGCGCGAATGCCGATTCCTGGAACGCGGGTTACCGTGAAATGGATTGGCCCGATGGGCGAGAACTCGGACGACGCCATGGTGGCAGGCGAGTTGCCCCGCGTCGAAGGCGAAGGACTCGCGATCGTCAAATTTGCGCGTAACTGGCGCGTCTACGTGAGCATGTATGCGGTGGAACCGAAGCCGGAAGCGCGGCTCTGGTAACTGAACAGGGCAACGATACGGGGAAGAAAGTGCTATCCCACTTGCAGTCCAGCCACGCAAAGCTGAGCAATTTTTCAGATGCCCAGGCAACTTGGCCGATCACCGTCACAAAGGAGAACCAGGCAATGACGCGAATGGCGCGGATTTTCATTGCGATGATGTTGAGCATGCTGGCCGCCTGTGCGACAGGCCAGCGGATGCACCATGTCGATGCCTCGGCCTGGAGTGCGAACTACACCGAGGACTATATCCAGGACTTCTGGATTCAGACCGCTGATGGAAAAAACACCGGACTCAGCGGCGTCCAGGTCAAGGAATTCTCGGCAGGAGGAACAGGCGGCTCCGAATGCTGTTCGTTGATCCCCGGCGTAGGCCAGACCATCAAGGTTGTGTGGCGCGTCGGCGGTCATCAGGAGGACGAGTCCACATGGAAGACCTATAGCCGCGATGTCGAGGTCAAAGGAGCAATGCCTACTCAACCACAATCGCACAGCTATCTGATCGTCCGTTTCTTTCCTGATCATGAAGTTGAGGTCGAGCTATTTCCTTCGGCAGACTTGCGTCCCGAGAATCCGAGAGTGGACAAACTGTTTTCAGGCCAGCGCGTCATGCGGCACATAGGAGAATGACGATGCAGCACTGGATAACCGACGATCCGACGCACTTCCTGCGGTCGATGAAAACTGCAACGCCATTGCAGTGGAAGCTTTCCAACAGACGGCGTGCCGCGCTGGCCCCGCCCGAGCGCAGTCGGCGGCGAGCCCACCACGTAGCACATCCGCTTGCTGCGAAGGAAAACCAGGCAATGACGCGGATGGCGCGGATTTTCGCCGTGATGATGTTGAGCATGCTGGCCGCCTGTGCGACAGGCCAGCGGATGCACCATGTCGATGCCTCGGCCCGGAGTGCGAACTACACCGAGGACTATATCCAGGACTTCTGGATTCAGACCGCTGATGGAGAAAACACCGGACTCAGCGGCGTACAGGTCAAGGAATTCTCGGCAGGAGGAACAGACGGCTCCGAATGCTGTTCGTTGATCCCCGGCGTAGGCCAGACCATCAAGGTTGTGTGGCGCGTTGGCGGTCATCAGGAGGACGAGTCCAGATGGAAGACCTATAGCCGCGATGTTGTGGTACTGGGAAAAATGCCTCGAAATACGCAGGATCACAGCGTGTTAATGATGCGCTTCTTTCCCAATCATGAAGTGGAAGCGGAGATTTTTCCAGGTGACGGCGATTTTGGTCCTTCCAATCCTCGCATGGACAAACTGCTTTTCGTCGGACCCCGAGTGATGCGGCACATAGGAGAATGATGATGATGCAGGACTGGGTAACCGACGATCCGATGCACTTCCTGCGGTCGATGAAAACTGCAACGCAATTGCATGCCGAAGCGTTCATGACCTGCACAACGTGCGAACAGCAGCCCTGGTTCAGCTTCTTCTTTGACGGCACGGGCAATAATCGCAACGTTGACGAACCGCAGCAGAAGCTCTCCAACATTGCCCGTCTGTATCTGGGTCATGTCGAAGAGCGTCCCCTCATTTGGCGATTTTACTATCCCGGCGTCGGCACCCCACTCGATACAAGCAATCCGCACTGGTGGGAAAAGATCCGCGACAGCGAAGCGTTAGGCGGGGGCGCAGGGCTAGGCAGCGATGCGCGCTTGATGAAAGCCGAAGCAGATTTCGAAGATAGCTTGCACTTTAACCACAAAGTCAGCCGCATCGACATCGCCGTATTCGGCTTCTCGCGCGGCGCGACACTTGCACGGGCATTCGCGAACCGGCTGTTGAAGAAATGCGCGATGAAGGACGGTGTGCCGCACTGGCCCTGCCCTAGCGCGGTCGACGGCGAATCTGCGCCGCTGCACATCCGCTTCTTAGGCCTATTCGACACGGTCGAATCGGTTGGCCTGCCCGCGCACGACCTTTCCGGCATGGGTCTGCAGGTCCCCATTCAGGTCGAGCGGTGTCTCCACTTCGTCGCAGCCCACGAATTGCGGGCCTGTTTTCCACTGACGCCGGTACGCGGCAGCGCCGGCACATATGAGGAAATCGTGCTGCCCGGCATGCATTCCGATGTCGGCGGCGGCTATCGTCCCGGCGAGCAGGCACGCTCCGACCTGCTCCCTCGTATCGCGCTGAACCGGATGCGTCTGGAGGCTGCCATCAGCGGCGTACCGTTCATCGCCCCCAAACTCGCCGACAAGAAGATCAACGATCTGTTCGAGTACGACGAGGACGTCAAGACGCTCTTCGATGAATACACGGGCACCGTCGGCACTACCGGCACGCTGGAGCAACAGGTCTTTGCGCACATGTGTCTCTACTATGGCTGGCTCAAGGCCCGCTTCGGCCAGAGGCCTTCCGACATTTACAAAGACGCGAGTTCGACCGATCCGGGAATCCAGGCGCAGTTGGAGCGGATCAAACAGTTCCACGAAAGCATGAAGATCGACATCGACACGATGAACTGGCGCGCCTATCTGACCCAACTGTGGAACAGCGATCGCGGCGAATACGAACGCACGGTATCGACGGCTGGAGGAGATGCGGAAATGAACAAGCCCCTTTCCGATGAGCAACGGGGCTACTGGAATGCGTGGCTGAGCCCGCCCGCGCTATCGTCGGGTCTGCTCCGCCTGTTCGACCAGTACGTGCACGATTCGCGCGCCGGATTCCTGAGAATCGACAGTAGCGGCTACCTCCGGCCGCGCCAGGTCATCGACGTGTCGGGCGTGCATGCCCCTGCCGCCCAAACGGTAACCGGGCCGATGCCCATTGCCCCAACCGTGGGCACGCAGCGCACCGCGCTTTCCGAGACGGTGATGTGACCGTCCCGATGACGACCGACCAGCCCATGTGCGGCGAGCTCGGGTCGACCGCAAATGTATGGCGCGGATTGCGGACAGTCGCGCACGCGGCACCTGACACGCTGAATCAACAGCACTTCCAGCAGACCGGATTCCGACTTATAAGCCCAAATCCGGATCGACGACGCGCGCGGGCGCGTGCGGCGCCCGTTCGCGGCGGGCTGCGAGGCGCGAGCGGGGTAAACGACCCCGCGTTTAACAACAATTAAGCAATCTGAAGTACGCCGAATATCCGCGCCCGTACGATTCAAGCCTGCGATGCCGCGTCATGCACGCATGACGCATAAGCGGCACGCGCACAACAACGTCACAGGTACGGAGAAACGAATTGGCTAACTCATCCGCAGTTCCCTCGGCAAATCGCCGCCAGTTGCTCGCAGCAGGCGCCAGCGCGGCCGTGGCCGCGCTCGCCGCGCCCGGCGCCGCGATGGCCGCGGCATCGGCCGGCAGCAGCGGCCATGCGGGCACATCTCACTCACAGCACGGAGAGCGACACACCATGAACACGGTCACGACGAAAGACGGCATCCGGATTTTCTTCAAGGACTGGGGCACCGGTAAGCCCGTCGTCTTCTCGCACGGCTGGCCGCTCGACGCCGACGCCTGGGACGCGCAGATGCTGTTCCTCGTGCAGAAGGGTTATCGCGTGATCGCGCATGACCGCCGCGGCCATGGCCGCTCGGATCAGCCGTCGCACGGCAACGACATGGACACCTACGCGGACGATCTCGCCGCCGTGCTCGACGCCTTGGATGTCAAGGAAGCGACGCTCGTCGGTCATTCGACGGGCGGCGGCGAAGTTGCTCACTATATCGGCCGCCACGGCAGTTCGCGCGTTGCGAAGGCCGTGCTGATCGGCGCCGTGCCGCCCATCATGGTGAAGACCGAGGCGCATCCGAACGGCTTGCCGATGTCCGTGTTCGACGGCATCCGCGCGAACGTGGCGGCGAACCGCTCGCAGTTCTACAAGGACCTCGCGGTGCCTTTTTATGGCTTTAACCGTCCGAACGCAAAAGTCTCGCAAGGCATGATCGACGAGTTCTGGCGCGAAGGCATGCTCGGCTCGATCAAAGGCCAGTATGAGTGCATCAAACAGTTCTCCGAGGTGGACTACACGCCGGACCTGAAGAAGATCGACGTGCCCACGCTGATCCTTCATGGCGACGACGACCAGATCGTACCAATCGACGCCTCGGCGCGCCTTTCGGCGAAGCTCCTCAAGCATGCGACGCTGAAGGTGTATGCCGGCGCGCCGCACGGCATGTGCACGACGCACGCCGACCAGGTCAACGCCGACCTCCTCGAATTCCTGCAGAGCTAAAACGCACGAGGCGAGCGCCGCGAGCGGGCGGCGCCGCACCTCTTCATGGCGGCCGACGCCCCCCGCCTTTCGTCCGCGCCACGGCCCATGATGCAAGAAGCAATTTGGCGCATTTCCAGAATCGCCGGCAACCGGCATAATGACAATTCACTTACATTTAACGATGTCCGAGTAAATTAGCGGCATGCAGTCGGGGCGCTGCGACGAACCGAGGTGACAACCATGTTCAACGATACGCTTGCATCCGCCGCATCTTCCGCTTCATCCGCCGCTTCCGGCAGCGGCGACCCGGCCGCGCGCCGCAAGGATTCGCTCGGCTGTCTGTCGAGTCAGTTGCAACACGACGTCGAACTGGACACCGGCGAGTTCCGCTTCTATCGCAAGTGCACGCGCGACAGCGACACGAACCCGGTCGTCATGGACGGCTCGGACCGCGGCGTGTTGATCGGCGTGTCGCTCAAGGCAGGACATCGGCGGCGCATCTATTCGCAGCATCGTTGGGCGACGCATGAGTTCGACCGCGACTCGGTCTATGTGCGCAATTTCGCCGACGACTACCGCGCCGAGCTGCTTGGTGGCTTCGACTTCGTGCTGATCGAACTGTCGCGCGCGTTTGTCAGCGACACGTGCCACGAGCGCGGCGGCAGCGGCCTCGCACACATCGCGACGGTGGCCGGCCGCAAGGACCCGGTGCTCGGTCATCTCGCGCAGGTGCTCGCACTCACGCTGGGTGCGCAAAACAGTGCGCAAAACAGCGCAAGCCCGCTTTTCATCGAACAGCTCGGCGTGACCATCGGCACTCATCTGTTCGATCGCTACGGCGCGCCCGCGCGCGGACCCGAGCACGGCAGCCGGCGTCTGTCCGCGCTGCAGGAAGCACGCGCGAAGGACATGCTGCTCGCCCGGTCGCAGGGCAACGTATCCCTCGAAGACATTGCCAGCGCGTGCAACCTCTCGCGCAGCTACTTCATTCGCGCGTTTCGCGAGACCACGCAGCGCACGCCGCATCAATGGCTGCTGGAGCGGCGCGTCGAAGAGGCGCGCGAACTTCTGAAACGCTCGGACCGCTCGTTGTCCGAGATCGCCATCGCTTGCGGCTTCTCCGATCAGAGTCACTTCACGCGCACGTTCTCGCAGCTCGTCGGCACGCCGCCCGGACATTGGCGCCGTCAGGCAAAGCGCTAGGCGCGCGGCACGACTTGCGCACAGGCGCGTTGCTTCGCCTCATTCCGAGACTTTCATACAAAGCATCGCACTAACCGACAAGACGCGCCGGCCAGAAGACGGTAATTTCTGCCGTACCGCTTGCCTGTTTTTCCTCTCAGCCCGTTGTCCCGGAAATTGAAAACGACATGATTGAACTAGGCCGCTTTCAAATCGATCTGGAACTGCGCACCTTGTGGCGTGACGGCGAGCGCGTGCCGCTCGGCTCGCGCGCCTTCGACATCCTCGCCATGGTAGCGAGCGCCGCCGGACGCCTCGTTACCAAAGACGAGTTGCTGGACGCCGTCTGGCCCGACACCATCGTCGAGGAAAACAATATCCAGGTGCACCTGTCCGCGCTGCGCAAGATTCTCGGCGCGGACCGCGATCTGATTCTGACCGTGCCCGGCCGCGGCTACCGGCTCGTGCAGCGGCAGCGCTCGGCAAATGCAACGCAGCCGGCCGTGCAGACGCCGGCCGGACGCCCGCTGCCGCCGCAGCGCATGCAGCTCGTCGGGCGCGACACGGCCGTCGCCGACATCCGTTCGATGCTGCAACACACGCGCGTGCTGACGCTCGTCGGCGCGGGCGGCATCGGCAAGACGAGTCTTGCCGTCGAAGCCGCCCGCCATGCCGCGGCGGATTTCACGGAGCCCGTGTGGTTCGTCGAACTCGCGACGCTTAGCACGCGCGACGAAGTGCTCGCCGCCATCGCACAAGCTTGCGGACTGCCGGTCGAGCACACGACACCGGACCTCGCGCAAATCGCGTCGGCACTCGCGGAGCGTCGGCTGCTGGTGCTCGACAACGCCGAGCATGTGATCGAGCATGTCGCCGAAGCCGTCGAGGCGCTGGCCGCCGCGAACGCGGACTTGCGCGTGCTCGTGACGAGCCGCGAGCCGCTGCGGATCATGGCGGAAGCCGTGTTTCGCGTCGAGCCGCTGGAGGTGCCGCCGCCCGGCAGCGCCGACGCCGAGATCCTGCGGCAGTCCGCCGTCAATCTGTTTTTGCTGCGCGCCCACTCCATGCAGCGCGATGTCAGCCGGGACAGCACCGAGCTGCAGCTCGTCGGCGAAATATGCCGGCGGCTCGACGGCATTCCGCTCGCGCTCGAACTCGCGGCCGCACGCGTCGTGACGCTCGGCGTGGCGGGCGTCCATCAACGGCTCGACAATCGCCTCGCGATACTCGCGGGCGGCTACCGGACCGCCCTGCCGCGTCATCAGACCTTGCGCGCGACGTTCGACTGGAGCTTCGCGCTGCTCGATGCGAAAGCGCAAGCCCTGTTTCGCAGAAGTGCCGTATTCGGGGGCGTATTCAGTTTCGAAGCGATGTGCGCGGTGGCATGCGATGCATCGCTGAGCGTCGCCGACGCAATCAGTGCGATCAGCGAACTGCTGGCGAAGTCGCTCGTCAACGTGGAGTTCGACGGTCCGGTCGCGCGCTACCGTCTGTCCGAATCGACCCGCGCGTATGCGCTCGACAAGCTGCAGGCCGAAGGCGAGCGCCAGGCGCTGGCAGTGCGCCACGCGCGCTACCTGTCGCAGTGCTTTATCACGCACACCGCGCAGACGGTGCGCGGCAAAGCGGACAGCGCGGCTGCGCTCAAACACACGCTCGACGACGCACGCCACGCCTGCGACTGGGCGTTCTCCGCGGATGGCGACGCGCAATTGGGCGTCGAGCTCGCCTCGAATCTGACGGCTGCGCTGCTCGACGGCGGCATGGTCGCGGAATGCTGCGAGCGTGCCGAGCGCGCGGTCGAGGCGCTGGACGCGCTGCCCGCGGCGAGCGTCGACGCGCTCGACGAAATGCGCGTGCGCGCGGCACTGGCTTCGGCACTGCCGCATGTGCGCGGCTCCGTGTCGAAGTCGGAGCAACTGTGGCGCAAGGTCTACGCGCTCGCGACGGAACGCCGCGACGCCGGCTATCACGCCCGCGCGTTGTGGGGCCTGTGGACCACGATGATTTCGAGCGGCAACATCCATGCGTCGGCGGAATTCGCGCAGCGCCTGCGGCAGCTCGCGCAGGAGCGCGAGAACCCATGGCAGGAGACGCTAGCCGACCAGATCGCCGCGATTTCGCAGCACTGCCTCGGCCGTCACGCCGAGGCAAGGACAGAACTGCTGCGTACCAGAAACCGCTTTGCCGAGCTCGAATACGGCGGCCTGCGCGACGACACGATCGCCGTCGATCCGCTCGTCTACTGCAACGGCACGCTCGCACGCATTGCGTGGATCGAGGGACACTGCGGCGAGGCAATGCGGCTTGTCGACACACTCGTCGGTCTCGTGCGGCCGGACATCATGGAGCCTTCTCTCACGCATACCCTCGGTGCGTCGGCGGCGCCGCTTTCGCTGATGTGCGGCGACCTCGGCCGCGCGGCGGTGTATCTCGACATCATGCGATCGCAAGTCGCGCTGCATGGGCTCGACGTCTGGCGCGATTACTGCAACTGCCTGTCCGCGTACCACGACATACTCGGCGGCGACACCCAACGTGGCATCGCGCTGCTGGAAAGCTCGCTCAACGCGCTGATCACGCGCGGCTTCAGGCGTCTCATCACGCTTTTTATCGCGGCCTATGCAGAGGCGCTCGTGGCAGCCGGACGCAGCGACGAAGCGCAGCGCCGGCTCACCGACACGTTGCAGTTCTGCGAGAGCCACGGCGAGATGATGTTCGTCCCCGAGCTGTGGCGCGTGCTCGGCATCGCCGCGCGCGCACAACACAAATCCGCCGACGCCGAAGCCTGCTTTACACAGGCGATCGACCTCGCTCGTGTGCAAGGCGCGAAGATGTGGGAATTGCGCGTGTCGCTCGCATTGGCCGCATTGTGGCGCGACGAAGCTCGCGACGGCGCGCGCGATGCCGATGCGCTGGAGATGCTGGAGCACATGGCGCTCGCTTTCGATGCGCCCTCCAGCACGACCGACGTGCAACTGCTGTTCGAGACGCTCGCGACACTGCGTCAAGGGCAATGCATGAGCGCCGCACCTGCCATGCCGGCGAATCCGCTCCCGCCGGACCCGCGTCGCCGGGTCGCGCGCAAATCGAACAGGAGCCTTGCGCGCGTCGATTAGAACGCAGGCGCACCGCGTCAAATTAGTACGACATCCCAATCATTTTTCAGTGGCTCGGCGCGGGTCCTCATCGCCGCCGGTGGTCGCGACGTCGGCGTTCTTCGCGGTCAGCACCGCGGGCATCGACGGGTTTTCGGGCTGCGTGTAGCGCTCCTGCACGGCCGCCTTGATCCGCGCAAGGCTCGCGGCTGCATCGAGCGCGGCATCCTGCTCGATCTGCCGGGCCTGCGCCGCGAGATCAGGGTCGCCGATCTCCGTTTCGAACCAGCGCGAATAGTCGCCGCGCTCGCGGTGATACTGCCATGTGCCCGCATCGACACCTTCGGCAATCTCCACGAACAGCACGAGATTATGGGCGCGCAGATTCAGTGCGTGCTCGGGCCCACGGAAATAGAAACTGCGCTCGGGAATCAGCAGGCCTTCCGCGTATTTGCGCCGATGTCTGAGCCGGTGCTTGCTGCCCGGCTCGAGCCGGATCACGCCCTCGGGCGCCGGCTCGTCGAGGCGCCATAACAAAGCCTGCCCCGTTTCGAGCGCGGTTTCCTGAAGCTGCGGCACGGGCCGGCCCGTGGCCTTCGCGAGTTCCTGCACGGCCTTGCCGGCGCTCGGGCCCATCGCGAGCAGCAGATTCACCTGACGCAGAAAGGCGCCATCCAGTTGCTGCGGCGACACCGTGATGGCGAGCGCCGTTTCCAGCGCCGCTGGAATGGTTTGGCTTGCGCCCGCCCATCCGGCCGGAAACAGATGATGCGCCTCGTCGAACACGAGCCAATGGGGCCGGCCGGTTCGCATGCGCAACTGCTGCACCTCGAGCAGCAGCGACGCGCAGAACGCGGGCCGCTCCGGCAACGGCACGCGCAGCAGATTCACCGCCACCGCCGAACGCGGAGGACGCGCGAGCAGCTGCACGACTTCTTCGATCAGCGGCGCGGTGTGCGCGTCGCCGACTACGATCGTATCTTCGTCGTTCTGATAGTCGCCTTCCGGATCGATGATGCACAACTGCTGGTGCATGCCCGCGAGGCGCTCGAGCAAGCCGGCGCAGGCGGTCGACTTGCCGCATCCCGATTCGCCGGCGAGCAGCACGACCGAACCGTGCGCGGGACAGTACAGGTTGGCGGGCTCGCTGGCGCCGCGCGCATGCCCGATCAGCACGCGGCTCTTCTGCGCCACGCTCGTGCGTTCGCGCAGGTCGTCCTTCACCAGCGCGTCCACCAGTTCGGCGACACCCGCCCCCGCCGCCTGGCTCGTCACCATATCGGCGTGCGCCTTCAGCGCGGGCAGCGCATTGGCGACCGCCACACCAAAACCGCAGGCGTCGAGGAGCGCGTGATCGTTCTCGGCGTCGCCTATTCCGGCCACGTTGAAGGCGGACAACGCCAGCTCGCTCAGCGCCTCCTGCAAGCCGCTCGCTTTGGAAATGCCGGGCGACACGATCATCACCGCGTCGCCGTTGAAAATGATCTGCAGACCGAGGCCGAGGTCGCGAATCGCGGCGAGCGCGATCTGCTCGGCGGGCTTCATCATCGCGACGAGCGTCTCGCTCACGCTGAAGTGGCGCAGACCGCGGCTTTTCAATTCGTCGACGAAAGCGGCCGGCGGCGGCGGGGCGAGCAGGCGCCGCGTGCCCGTCGAAGGCGTGTACAGCACGCCGCCGTTTTCCGCGACGACTCGCGAAAACAGATCGAGCCGCGGACAGATAGCAAGCAGGTCGTCCATCTCGCGTCCGCTCACGAGGATGGCCTGGCGGCCCGAGGCGCGCAGGCGTTCGAGCGCGTCCCACGTCGAGTCGGCGACGCGTCCGTCGCAGGCGAGGGTGTTGTCGTAATCGGTCGCAATGGCAAAAAATCGCATGAAAAGCGCTCCGTGTCTGGATTCGTTCGCGGTGTTCCGCGGTGCGGGTCCGCCCTGTTCTCGGGCTCCGCTTCAGTCCGTCTGAAGCGGTTGCGTATCGTGCGTGTTGGGGGTATCGCGTGTGTCCGGCAGCATCGCTTCGTAAATGCCGGCGTATTGATCGACCATCCGCTCGACGGTGAAGCGGCGCTCGAAGGCCGCACGGCACGCGGCGCGACTGATGCTGTCGATCTTCGCGAGCGCGGCGACGGCGTCGTCGACGGATTGCACGAGAAAGCCCGTCACGCCGTGTTCGACGATTTCATGCGCGGCACCGTGATCGAATGCGATGACCGGCGTGCCGCACGCGAGCGCCTCGATCATCACGAGGCCGAACGGCTCCGGCCAGTCGATCGGAAACAGCAAGGCGCGCGCCTGTCCGAGGAAATCGTTCTTGCACGAATCGTCGACTTCGCCGCAATACTCGACGTGCGGCAACTCGAATAGACCCGCGATTTCCTCTTCGAAATAGGCGCGGTCGCCATTGTCGATCTTCGCGGCGATGCGCAGAGGCACAGCCGCGCGCCGCGCAATCTCGATCGCGCGGTCGGGCCGCTTCACGGGCGAGATGCGGCCGAGAAAAGCTGCGTAATCGCCGGGCGTTTCATGAAAGCGCAGCAGATCCGCAGGCAGGCCATGATGAACTGTCGCGCGCCAGTTGAGCCAGGGCAGCGGCGTGCGTTGCGCGGCGGAGATCGAGACCACCGGCATGTCGGCGAATTGCCTGTAGAGCGTGCTCAGGCCGGGCACGTCGAGCCGCCAGTGCAAGGTGGTCAGCGCGGGGCAGCGTAAGCGGCGCGCGAACGGAAAGCTCTGGTAGTCCGTATGAAAATGGACAATGTCGAATTCGTCCGCGCGCCGCACCACTTCTTCGAGCATGGCGAAATGAAAAGCCTGCGGGTCGGCGGTATCTTCAATCAGGCGAATCGCACAGTCGCTTCCCGAGACGAGCCGCGCTCGCGTGCGCGAGTCGCCGCTTGCAAAGAGCGTGACGTCGTGGCCTCGCGCGACGAGCCCGTCCACGAGCCACGCCACCACTCTTTCGACGCCGCCATAAGCGACCGGCGGCACCCTCTCATACAGCGGCGAAACCTGCGCGATACGCATGCCCTGCTCCGTTCGACGAACCGACGTCAGACGCGCCGCATGGTGCATGCCCGGCCCTGTCGCGCGTGAACCGCGCCACGTCGGGCCGATGGAAAAATGTACAGGCCGTCAATGAAATTAAGCGGTGCGCGCGGCACTTGCCATTCGGCAGTTGAATGAGCCTACACGCGCCGCGCACCGCGGTTGAGCTCACCTCGTGTTAACTGAGCGGCCTCGCGTAACCGTCGGCGGGCGCCGCGGGCTCGGCACGCTCCACGTGCTCGTCGATCCATGCCGTCGCGCGCTCGCGGGCGAATTCGAGCGCCTCGTGCTCGTCGACGAAATCGCGATGAAACTCCATGTCGTGCGTATCGTCGCCCGAACTCACGCTGCCCGGCGTCACTTCGATCCGCGCATGCGCGACGATCATGCCGCCGTCGACACCTGCCGTCAGATGGACGATGCAGCCTCCGTATTCGAAATCCATGATGCTCTCCCGCGTGTCGTGTGATGCGGCTAGCTGCTGCCGGGCGCGTTGCCGGCGGCCTGCGCGCCCTCGTCGTCGCCGATGGCTTCCGCCGCGCGCCGCCCTTTGCCCGATTGATCGGAGGCCACCGCCGGCTCGGTGTCGCCCGACTCGCCTTCGGCTTCGATCTGCGCTTCGGCGCGTGCCCAGTAATCGTCGGCGCGTCCTTCGGGCGAGCCGTCGCTTTCCCACAGCTCGTACGCGCGCTTGCGAATACGGTCTTCGACGGTGGGTTCGTGAGGCAAGCCGTCCATGGCAGTCTCCAAACGTTCGTGGTCAGTTGAACGCGCGTACGCCATGCGGCGCCGCGCCGGTCATGGAGCAAAGCGCGTTCCCATGCGTCGCGTGCCGGCGCATTTCGTCGCGAAGGCGATAAGGCACTCCGCGCGGGCCGGGTTGCGTGCGCCGTCGCGCTCGCCGCGCGCTGCACCTGTCGTTATAATCGTTTCAGCAAACATGATTAAAACCTAACGTCGTTCACACACTCTTCACGCGCCAGGACCTCCATGCTCAAACCCGATCGCCTTCGCGCTCTGGCCGACGCGCTGACACGGCAAAACGTGATGCGCCTGCGCGATGCCGCCGCCCTGCTCGGCGTCTCCGAAATGACGGTGCGCCGCGACATTGCCGCGAATGCGGATCGCTTCACGTATCTGGGCGGCTATATCGTCAGTGCCACCGACGTGCCGAATAACGCCGGCAACGCCGGTTATTCGCTGGAGCAGGAAAAGGATCACTTCGCGCAGGCCAAGGCGGAGGCGTCGGCCATTGCCGCGGGATTGATCGGCAACAACGAAACGCTTTTCATCGATTGCGGCACGACACTCGTGGCGCTCGCCCGGCTCATTCCGCCCGAGCGCCATGTCACCGTGGTGTGTTATTCGCTGAATGTCGCCGAGGTGTTGCGCCGCAAACCGAACGTGCGGATGATCCTGCTCGGCGGCGTCTACGTGCCTTCGTCGGATTCGTTCGCGGGCGAGGAAAGCCTCGAGATGCTGCGCCGCATGGGCATCAACAAGGCGTTTATTTCGGCGGGCGGCGTGGACCCCGCGCGCGGCGTGACCTGCTGGAACTTCCATGAAGTCGCGGTGAAGCAGGCGGCCATGGCGAGTGCCGTCGAACGGCATCTGGTGGTCGACAGAAGCAAATTCGGCGTGGTCAAGGCCGTGCGCTTTTCACAGATCGAAGACTTCGACTCGATCATCACCGAAGAGGGCCGGCAGGCGCGCAAGCGCCAATAGCCGGCTATCGGCGCACTATGCACGGGTTCGCCCGTGCCTGTGCGGCGGCGATCCTCCGGCCGCGGCGCCTCAGCTCTTGCGCTGCAGTGCGAACAGCGTACCGGCCAGCAGAATGAACGCGCCGATAATCACCTTCTGCCAGGTGCTCGGCACACCCACGAGAATCAGCACGCTCTTGATGAGCGTGACGAGCACGACGCCGAGCAAGGTGCCCACCACCGTGCCTGTGCCGCCCGTAATGCGTGCACCGCCGAGAATGACCGCGGCGATCACGTCCAGCTCCGAGCCCACGAGGTCGAACGGATTCGCGAGGCGGTTGTTCGACACGTGCAGAATGCCCGCGATGCCGGCGAGCATGCCGGTATAGCCGAACACGAACAGATGGATCGCGCGCAGGTTGTAGCCGAGCCGCTCGGCGATGGCGAGCGAGCCGCCCATCGCGTAGACGCCGCGTCCCATCATCGTGCGATTGAGCAGCCACCAGGTGACGAGCGCCGCGGCGACGAGCGCCAGCACCGAGGCCGGCAGCACCGCGCGCAGTCCGTCAGCGGTGTGATAGAAAAAGAGCGGAATGCGGCCGAAGTGATCCATGCTGTGCGGAATGTTCATGAAGAACGTCGTGCCGATGAACGTCAGCAGCAAGCCGCGATACAGGTATTGCGTGCCGATCGTGACGATCAGCGAAGGCGCTTTCAGCCTATGCACGAGCAGCCCGTTGACGACGCCGAGCACTACACCGCCCAACGCACCCGTGACGAGGATCAACGCGAACGGCGCATCCGGCCACCAGGCGAACACAGCCTTGGTGATGCCGTACATGGTCAGCGCGGCAATCGCGGTGAAGGAGACGTCGATGCCGCCCGAGGCGAGCACGACGAGCGTGCCGAGCGCGAACAGCGACATCGTGGTCGCCGAATGCAGCAGATCAAAGAGCGTCGCGAACTGAAAGAAGCGCGGATTGATTGCACCGACGATCAGACACGTCACCACGATCAGCGCGACGGTGAACCACTCGGGATTGCGCGCGAGCCTCATGCGCAAACCTCGCGGTTCGGCGCTCGGCGCGATTTCGACGACATTCGGAGTGCTCATGGTCTGCTTGATGGACGAGTCAACGGACGAGTCGATAGGCGAATCGATGGACGAGTCGATGCGCGGCTGGATGCGCGAGTTCATGGCGGTTTGGCGTCCTTACTTCCTCTAGGCCGCTTCGGAAAGCAGCGCGTGGTACAGATCGGCCTCGCTCAATGCGTCCGCGCGATACTCGGCGGCCACGCGGCCCTTCTTCATCATCAGAATGCGGTCGCAGTTCTGCAGCAGCTCCGGCAGGTCGTCGCTGATCAGAATAATGCCGATGCCGCGCTGCGAGAGCCGCTGCATGATCCGATAGATGATGTCCTTCGAACCCACGTCGACGCCGACCGTCGGGCCGTGCAGGATCAACACGCGCGGGTCGATGGCGAGCCAGCGGCCGATCAGCACACGCTGCTGGTTGCCGCCCGACAGCGACTGCACCGGCTTGTCGACACCCGGCGTCGCGATCTGCAGATCCTTCACGGTCTGCACGGCAAGCGCCTCGGCACGCGTGCGGTCGATTTGGCCGAAGCGGTCGCGCAGGCTCGAGATCATCGCGGTGATCACGTTGTCGCGAATCGGTTTGTCGAGGAACAGCCCTTCGTTCAGGCGGTCTTCCGGCACATAGCCGATGCGGTGCCGCTTCGCGTCGGACGGCGTGCGCAGCGCAATACGTTTGCCGTCGAGCAGCACCGCGCCCGACTGCGCGGGCGCGACGCCCGCCAACGCGCGCGCCAGTTCGTTGCGGCCCGAATCGAGTAGACCGGTCACGCCGAGAATCTCGCCGCCGTGCAGCTTGAAAGCGACGTCGCTGAACTGGCCTGCGCGCGTGAAGTTGCGCACGTCGAGCACGACGTCCTCGGCATGCGCGCCTTCGCGATACCGCTCGTTCGACAGATGGCGCCCCGTCATCAGTTCGCTGATTTGCGCCTTGGTGAACTGCGCGATCGGCCCTTGCGCCATTTTCTGCCCGTCGCGCAGCACGATCACTTCGCCACCTATTGCATAGCATTCGTCGAGCTTGTGGCTCACGAACAGCACCGTCACGCCCTGCGCGCGCAGATTGGCGAGCACGGCAATCAGGTTGTCCACTTCCTTTTGTGTGAGCGACGTGGTCGGCTCGTCCATGATGACGAATTTCGCCTCGCTCGCAATCGCACGCGCAATGGCCACCAGTTGTCGCGTAGCGAGCGGCAGCTGTTCGATGAGCGTCGCCTGGAAATCCGCGTTGCCGGGCAGGCCCACTGCTTCGAGCGCGCGTGCAGCCGTGGCGGCAAGGACGCGGCGATCGAAAGTACGCGCGAGCCGCCCTTCGTGCGTGGCGAGTTCCGACGTGAGCGCAACGTTTTCCGCGACGCTCATGTTGGGCAGCAGCGACAGATCCTGATACACGGTTTCGATGCCGGCCGCGAGCGCCTCCAGCGCGGAGAGCCGCGCATGCGGCACGCCTTCGATCACGAGTTGCCCTTCATCGGGCGGCTGCGCGCCGGAAATGATCTTGATCAGCGTGCTCTTGCCGCAGCCGTTTTCGCCGAGCAGGTGATAAATTTGCCCGCGCTCGAACGCGAGGCTCACGCCGCGCAACGCATGCACGCCGGTAAAGCGTTTATGCACGCCCACCACCTCCAGGAACGGCTGCGAGGACTGCGACGGCGGCGCGAAAGAGACGTCTTCTTGATTCATCATGATGAGTCGCGGTGCCGAGGCGTGCCTATCGACACGCCTCGAAGTGAACAGCGGAATCAGAACGGATACTGCTTATAGTTCGACTTGTCGACGTTCACCCAGCCCTGGCCGCGCACGATAATGCCCTTGCCTGGCCCTTTGGCGACCGTGACCTTCGTGTAGCCCGGAATGCCGAGGTCCGCGCCGTTCTCGACCGTCTTGCCGTCCACCAGCATCTTCGCGACCTTGTTCATCGCGATGCCGGCGAGCTTCGGATCCCAGAACGCGATGCCGTTGATCGCGCCGCTTTCGAGGAATTTGCCGGCCTCGTTGGGCAGACCCGTGCCGTACACGCAGATCTTGCCTTGCATGCCCGCCTCTTCCACCGCACGGCCGATGCCGATCACATCGAGCGAGGACGAGCCCTGGAAGCCCTTCAGATCCGGATGCTTGCGCAGCACTTCTTTCGCGACTTCATAGGCGCGCTCGCCGTCGTTGTTGGTTTCGAGCTTCGGCTCCACGAGGTTCATCTTGGGGTACTTCGCCTTCGCATTGCCGATGCCGCCGTCGGCCCATTGCACCTGCGAGCGGCTGCCGAGCGAGCCCACCAGTACCGCCCACTTGCCTTCGTCGTGCATGCACGACGCGAGCCGCTCGTTCAGGCCTGCGCCATAGGCGGTGTTGTCGAACGCCTCGATGTCGACCATGGTGTTCTTCGCGTTGTCCGCTTCATGCGTGACGACCTTGATGCCGCGGTCCATCGCTTTCTTGAGCGCCGGCTCGAGCGTCGGCGGATCGTAGGGCACCACCGCAATCGCGGTGACCTTCTTCGCGATCAGGTCTTCGATGATCTTCAGTTGCTGCGCCGCGTCCGCGCGGCCCGGACCCGTCTGGTAAGCGCTCACGCCCGGGTTGTCTTTCGCGAATTCCTTGACGCCTTCGTCCATCCGGTTGAACCAGTTGATGCCCGTCACCTTCACGACCGTGACGATGGTCTCGTTGGTGGCAGCCTGTGCCGCGGCGATCGCGCCTACCGCCACTGCGCCTGCTGCAATCGCGGCACCCAGTCGAGTCAGTTTCATGCAATGTCTCCTTTATCGTTCGATGTCGCCCGTGCTGGCCGTGTCAGCCGTCGCGAACAGGCAGGGCACCCTGTTCGCCTCGATCGTTGCCTTTGCCTTTGCCTTGCCTTTGCCGTTACTCCGCTGGCGTGCCTAACCCTTCGGGGCCGCGCCGCTATCGGCGCGAGCGGAAGCCGGGTTCGCACCCCCGCCGCCTAAGCCGAAAATCGCGCGCACCCGTTCGCCGCCCGCGAACGCGAGCGACAACAGCAGCAAGAAGCCCCATGCGCAGTCGCCGAAAAACTGGGAAACGCCGAGCAGATTGAAGAGGCTCGACAGAAACTGCAGCACCGTTGCCGCAAAAAATACACAGACGATGCGACCATAACCGCCTGCCGGATTCACGCCGCCCATCACGGCAATGAGAATCGCGATCAGCAAATAGGAGTTGCCGTAATCCCATTTCGCGCTCGACGTATGCGTCGCGCTGATGAGGCCGGCGAGCGACGCGAGCACGCCGCACATCGCGTAAGTGGTGATGAGCATGCGCGCGCGCGGAATGCCCGCGTAAAAAGCGGCTTTGGGATTCGTGCCCATCAGATAGAGCCGCAGGCCGAACGGGCTGCGCCTGAGCAGCCATCCCAGCAGAATCACGGCGGCGATGAAGATGCAGAACGCAATGGGCACCTGAAACACGGTGCCGTTGCCGATATCCGACAGCGGCTCGACATAGTCGACATGCACCGAAGCGCCGTTGCTGATCACGACGGCAAAGCCGGTGAAGAGCAACTGCGTGCCGAGCGTGCAGAGAATCGGCGTGAGCCTGAGGCGCGCAATCACGACACCGTTGAGCAGGCCGCCGAGCAAGCCCATGGTCAGCACGATCGCGCAGAAAAGCGACGTGTACAGCAGCGGCGAATCGTCGCCGCTCACGAAGCGCGGCACCACGATCGCCGCCACCATGCCGGACAGATTGGCGAGCCCGACGCCGGAGAGGTCGATGCCGCCGTTGCCGGATACCATGGAAAGCATGATGCCGAGCGCGAGCAGACCGAGCTCGGGGAGCTGGCCGCCCATCGACTGGAGGTTGTCGATGTCGACGAACTGGCCGCGCGAGAGCCACGTCGCGACCAGCACGACGAGCACATTGACGATCAGAAGGAAGTTCAGTTGCCGGTCGGCAAACAGTTTTCCCGCAGCAAACGAAGACTTCATGGCGCTCATGATCTCCCTGCACTGCACTGCACGTTACTTCACGAATGGATTACGACACCTGTGCTGCCCGGCTCGATTCGCTGTGCCGATTCAGCACCTCATTGACTTCGGCGAGCGTCGGCATGGAAGGCGCGGTGCCCGCGCGCGTGACCGAGATGCCCGCGAGCGCGCAACCGAAGCGCAGCGCCGATACCGCGTCCTCGCCGCGTGCCAGCGCGGCCGCGAAGCCGCCGGTGAAGCCGTCGCCCGCGCCCGCCGTTTCCACGACGTTACCGCAGCGAAACGCGGGCAGCCAGACCGATTGCGTCGCGTCATGCAGCAACGCGCCGCCTTCGCCCAGCGTGACGATGACGGCGCCCACACCTTTGGCCAACAGGACGTCGGCCGCGCGCCGGGCGTCGTCGACAGTCGATATCTGCACGCCGGTGAGCGCCGCCGCCTCGCTTTCGTTCGGCGTGATGTAGTCGCACAGCGGGAAGATGTCGTCGTCGAGCGGCATGGCGGGCGCCGGATTGAACACGGTGACGACGCCATGCCTGCGCGCCACTTCGAGTCCGCGCCGCGCGGCCGCGAGCGGCTGTTCGAGCTGCGTCACGAAGACCCGCGCGCCCGCAATGTCGGCTTCTATCGCATCGACGTCGGCGGCGCACAGTGTCCCTGCCGCGCCTGCCGCGACGATGATCGCGTTCATGCCGGTGGTGTCGTCGACGAAGATATGTGCAGCGCCCGTCGCGACGCCGGCCGCCACCGTGGCACGCGCCGTGATGCCCTCGCGCGCCCAGGTGGCCTGCGCGATCGAGCCGAATGCATCGTCGCCGATGCGCGTGCAGAACACCACCTCGGCGCCCGCGCGGGCGGCGGCCACGGCCTGATTCGAGCCCTTGCCGCCCGGCCCCATCGCAAACGCGGAGCCCGCAATCGTCTCGCCGATCAGCGGCATGCGCGCCGCGCGAAACGTCAGATCGGTCACGTAGATGCCGAGAATGACGACGCGTCCGCCCTGCTGCTGCGCGCTCATGACGCGAGCCTCCGTCGCGGCGCGTGCGAGGACGCGGCGTTCGTCAACGGCAAGAAGTCGAGAGTATTCGGCACGTTGTCTCCATCATGTTGTGATCGCCGCGCATTCGCTGCAGCGCGGTCAATCGCCGTACGGTATCCAGATGTTCTTCACCTGCACAGCCTGGCGCAGGAACGGCCGGCCTTCGCTCGCCCGGTCGAACCAGTCGAATGCGTGGCCGTAATCGGTGAAGGTGCGCTTCAGGTTGCCGACCGATTCGCGTTCGACGAGCGCCGCATCGGCCGCACTGCCGAAGCACCACAGCGCATCCACGTCGTCGTGCTTCGCGAGCGCCGGCAGCAGCGCCGCGCGCCTGCCCGTGACGATATTCAGCACGCCGGCCGGCACGTCGGACGTCTCCACGACCTGATAGAAGTCCGTCGCCGCGAGTTGCCCGGCTTCGCCCGGCAGCACCACCACACGGTTGCCCATCGCCAGCGCGGGCGCGACCAGCGAAACCAGCGCCAGCAACGGCGCCTCGTCCGGACACGCCATGCCGATCACGCCGAGCGGCTCGTGCATCGCGAGCGCGACGCCGCGCAGCGGCGGCGTGTGCACCGCGCCGTCGAACTTGTCGGCCCACGCCGCGTAAGTGAAGAGACGCGTGACGGACGCCTCCACTTCGGCACGCGCCGCTTCCGGCGTCGCGCCGTTGCGCGCGCAGAGCCGCTGCGCGAATTCGTCGGCGCGTACCGCCAGATTCTCCGCGAGGTAGAACAGCACCTGCGCACGGTTATGCGTGCTCGCCTGCGACCACTTGTGCGCCGCGCGCGCCGCTTCCACCGCGTTGCGTATGTCCTTGCGATTGCCTTCGCCCACTTCGCCGATCGGCGTGCCGTCCGGCGCGTGAACCGCGAGCGAATAGCCGCTATCCGGCCGCACCTGCTTGCCGCCGATAAAAAGCTTGGCCGTGCGGTCGATCGACACGATGTTCGGCGCCACGCTCGAAACCTGTGGTGTCGCGCTCACCGGCCGGCGCTTCGGAAGATTGAGCCACGCGCGCGGTTTGAGATATTCGTAAATGCCCTCACGTCCGCCCTCGCGCCCATAGCCCGATTCGCGATAGCCGCCGAAACCGACCGCCGCGTCGAAGAGATTGGTCGCATTGATCCACACGACGCCCGCCGCGAGCCGCGGCGCCACGTCGAGCGCCCGGCCGATGGTCTCGCTCCACACGCTCGCGGCGAGCCCATAGCGCGAATGGTTGGCGAGCGCGACGGCTTCGTCCGGCGTGCGAAAGCTCATGGTGACCAGCACCGGGCCGAAGATTTCCTGCTGCGCGAGAATCGATGCGGGCGCAACGTTCATGACGAGCGTCGGCGGATAGAAAGAGCCGTCGGCAGGCAATGCCGATTCGCCCGCCTGCCAGATCGCGCAGCCTTCGCGCCGCCCGCTTTCGACAAGCGAGCGGATCCGCTCCAGCTGCACCGGATCGACAATTGCGCCGAGATCGATGTTCTTGTCGAGCGACCTACCCACGCGCAGCGTCTCCATGCGGCGCTTGAGCTTTGCGATGAAGCGCGCTTCGACGCCCTCCTGCACCAGCAGCCGCGAGCCCGCGCAGCACACCTGGCCCTGGTTGAACCAGATCGCGTCGACCACGCCTTCCACGGCAGCGTCGAGGTCGGCGTCGTCGAATACGATAAAGGGCGACTTGCCGCCCAGTTCGAGCGTCAGCGATTTGCCGGAGCCGGCCGTCGCCGAGCGAATCAGCTTGCCCACTTCCGTCGAACCGGTGAACGCGATCTTGTCGACCTGCGGATGGTCGACGAGCGCCGCGCCCGTCGAACCGTCGCCGGTCACCACGTTGAGTACGCCCGCGGGCAAGCCGGCGCGCTCGGCGAGTTCCGCGAACAGCAGCGCCGTGAGCGGCGTGTATTCGGCAGGCTTCAGCACCACGCAGTTGCCGGTCGCGATAGCCGGCGCGATCTTCCACGCGAGCATCAGAAGCGGAAAATTCCACGGCACGATCTGGCCGATCACGCCGAGCGGCGCGTAGCCCGTGAATTCACTGTCCTGCAACTGCGCCCAGCCCGCGTGATGCAGAAAGTGACGCGCCACGAGCGGTATGTCGAGATCGCGCGTCTCGCGAATCGGCTTGCCGTTGTCGAGCGCTTCGAGCACCGCGAAGAGGCGGCTGTGCCGTTGCACCATGCGCGCGAGCGCATACAGATGCCGTGCGCGGCCCGCGCCGCCAAGCGCCTGCCAGCCGGGCTGCGCGGCGCGCGCGGCGGCGACCGCGGCGTCGATGTCGGCTGCGTCGCCCTGGGCGATCTCGGCGAGGCGCTCGCCGGTTGCGGGTGCGTGCGAGACGAACCGCGCGCCGCTCGCGCTCTCCTGCCACGCGCCGCCGATGAAATGGCCGAAGCGTCCGTCATGTTGCGCGAGCCACGCGCGCGCCGGCTGATCGTCCTCGGACGCGGGGCCGTACTCCATCGAAGAAAAATACTCCGCTACGCTCATGGGTGGATGTGTTTCAGGCTACAGGGTGACGGTTGAAAGCGGAATAACGGCCGCTCACGTGGTGTTCGAGCTGCCGCTCGATATCGGCGAGCAGGCTCGATGCGCCGATCCGGAACAACTCCGGTTCGAGCCAGGCGCGGCCGAGCTCTTCCTTCATCAGGATCTGATAGGCCAGCACGGACTTCGCGCTCGACACGCCGCCCGCCGGCTTGAAGCCGATCGGCACGCCGGTGCGCTCGTGATAGTCGCGGATCATGCGGACCATGACGAGCGACACGTCGAGCGTCGCGTTCACGCCTTCCTTGCCGGTCGACGTCTTGATGAAGTCCGCGCCCGCCATCATGCAGACCATCGACGCGCGCGCGACATTCGACAGCGTGCGGATGTCGCCCGTCGCCAGAATCGCCTTCAGATGCGCGGGGCCGCAGGCCGCGCGAAACTCGCGCACTTCGTCGTAGAGCGCCTGCCAGTTGCCGGTCAGCACATGTTCGCGCGTGACCACGATGTCGATTTCAGCCGCGCCGTCCGCGACCGACGCCTCGATCTCCTTCAGCTTCAGCGGATGGGGGATCAGTCCGGCCGGAAAACCCGTGGAGACGGCCGCGACCGGAATGCCGCTGCCTTCGAGCGCATCCACGGCAGCAGCGACGAAGCGGTGATAGACGCACACCGCGCCGGTGGTGATGCGTTGCGGCGCCATGCCGAGCGCTTCCAGAATGTCCGCGCGCACCGGCTGGCGCGCCTTCGCGCACAGGCGTCGGACGCGGCCTTCGGTGTCGTCGCCGTTGAGCGTGGTGAGATCGATGCAGGTGACGGCTTTCAGAAGCCACGCGGCCTGCGCATCCTTCTTGACGGTCCGGCGCGTGGCGAGCGTCCCCGCGCGGCGTTCGACCGCCGACTGGTTGACGCGCAAACCGTCGAGCCATGAGGCGTCGAACGGCACGCCGGGATTGCGCACCGGATGAACGAGCGGCCCGCCGCGCAACGCGACGACCGAGGATGGAAAAGAATCAGGCATGAGACGTCCTGGTTAGCGCCCGGCCACACGTCGGCCGGCGAACGATTCGGGGCTATGCTACTCCGTTTGAGAGGATTATCACACGCACTACGGGTAAATCCTCACATTCTGATGGTGATAGCCGCTTGAAACGACGCGCGTGTGAAGCAGAAGCGGAGAATTGTGATGGACATATCACAAACGTCGCGTGGCGCGACGGCGGCGCGCCCCGGCGCCCACGCGACCGGGGTCGTGCAAACCCGCCAATCGGACCGCGTTCTCACCCGAGAATGTGCGGGTTTGCCCGCAGCCGTCGCGTCACAAGGCAAAATACCGGTTTTGCGCGCAGGTTTGTACGCGGGATGAGCACCCGCCTTTTTGCGCTGGCGCCGCGCCGCGCGGCGGCTTCATGCGCCGCCGAAGATGCCGGCGACGGTGCCCGCGTCGCGAACGGGCGCCGCGCCTGCGTCGCCGGAGCGCACCGCTGCGGTTTCGCCTCGCGCCCACCCCGGACACAGGACCGCTCGTCCTTGAACAGAGCCCTCAGGAGCATTTATGACCGATTCGAACCCATCCTTCCTCGGCAGGATTACGCTGGCCGTCAGCGCCTTTTTCCGCATTCTCGGCGACGGCGAGTTCGCCGCCGCCGTGCTGCGCGTGCGTGACGGCGGCGCGTCTGCGCCAACCACGGCGTCCACCCCGACGCCGGCGCCCTCGCCCGCCCCCAAGGCCGCACCCGCGCCGACGCTGAAGGAAGCCAGCCCCGACGCCGCGCTGCAATTGCTCGGCCTGCTGCAACGCGACGCGCGCTTCATCGACTTCGTCGAGGAAGACATCAAGCGTTTCAGCGACGCCGATATCGGCGCGGCCGCGCGCCTCGTGCACGAAGGCTGCCGCGCGACGCTGCGCGAGCACTTCACGATCCGCCCGGTGCGCGACGAAGCCGAAGGCAGCCGCGTCACCCTCCAGGAAGGTTTCGACGCGAGCGCGATCCGGCTGACCGGCAACGTCGTCGGCAAGGCGCCGTTTGTCGGCAGCATCAGCCACCGCGGCTGGCGCGTGACCGAAGTGCGTCTGCCGAAGCTCGCCGAAAGCCATAACGCGAAGGTGATCGCGCCGGCCGAGGTGGAGCTATGAGCGGCGCGCGTTATTCGATCGGGATCGACCTCGGCACGACGCACTGCGCGCTGTCCTACGTCGACACCAGCATGAGCGACGGCGAGAAGACCACCCTCGCGGTGCTGCCCATTGCCCAGTTGACGGGCCCGGGCGCCATCGACGATCTCGATCTGCTGCCCTCGTTCCTCTATTTGCCGCATCCGGACGAACTGGGTGCCGGCGACCTGCATCTGCCGTGGACCGGCGAGCGCGACTTCGCGGTCGGCGAATTCGCGCGCAGCCGCGGCGCGGCGACGCCGATCCGGCTCGTGTCCAGCGCGAAAAGCTGGCTGTGCCATCCGGGCGTGGACCGGCGCGCGGCGATCCTGCCGGGCGATGCGCCGCCGGAAGTCGCGCGCGTCTCGCCGCTGGAAAGCTCGGTGCGTTATCTCACGCACTTGCGCGAGGCGTGGGACCACGCGCATCCGGACGCGCCGTTTCGCGACCAGGACATCACGGTGACGATTCCCGCGTCGTTCGACCCCGCCGCGCGCGAGCTGACCGCCGAAGCCGCCGAGGCCGCCGGTTACGGCCGCATGACGCTGCTGGAAGAACCGCAGGCCGCGCTGTATAGCTGGATTCAGAAGAGCGGCGGCCAGTGGCGCAAGCAGGTCAAGGTCGGCGACATCATCCTCGTGGTGGACGTGGGCGGCGGCACGACCGACCTCTCGCTGATCGCCGTGGTGGAGCGCGACGGCAACCTGGAACTGCATCGCGTGGCGGTCGGCGAACACATTCTGCTCGGCGGCGACAACATGGATCTCGCGCTCGCGCATGGGGTCGCGCGCAAACTCGCCGCCCAAGGGACCCAGGCCGACGCGTGGCAATTGCGCGCGCTCACCTACGCGTGCCGCTCGGCGAAAGAAACGCTGCTCACCGACCCGGCGGCGGACACCGTGCCGCTCGTCGTGCCGAGCCGGGGCTCGAAGCTGATCGGCGGATCGATCCGCACGGAGCTCACGCGGGCCGAACTGACGCAGACCATTCTCGAAGGTTTTTTCCCGCAGGTGGACAGCGCGGCACGGCCGGTCTCACGCACGCGCGCCGGCCTCACGCAACTGGGCTTGCCCTACGCGCAGGACGCGGGCATCACCCGGCATCTGGCGGCGTTTCTCGGCCGGCAAGTCGGCGCGCTCGCCGAACTCGAAGGCTTGCGCGACACGGCAACCGAGGCTGCGGCACAAGCGGCGAGCTTCCTGCATCCGACAGCGGTGCTGTTCAACGGCGGCGTGTTCAAGTCGACGCTGCTCGTCGAGCGGATCATGGGCACGCTGAACGACTGGCTCGCCGCGGAAGGCGCGGCGCCGGCGCGCCTGCTCGAAGGCGCGGATCTCGATCTGGCCGTCGCGCGCGGCGCCGCTTACTACGGCTACGTGCGGCGCGGCCAGGGCGTGCGGATTCGCGGCGGCACCGCGCGGGCGTACTACATCGCGATCGAATCGGCGATGCCCGCGGTGCCCGGACTGGAGCCGCCTATTCAGGCGCTGTGCGTCGCGCCGTTCGGCATGGAAGAAGGCACCGAGGCCGAGTTGCCCGCGCAGGAGTTCGGGCTCGTGGTCGGCGAGCCGGTGCATTTCCGCTTTTTCGGCTCGTCGGTGCGTCGCCAGGATCAGGTCGGCACGCTGCTCGACTTCTGGGGCCCCGCCGAGTTGCAGGAGCTCGAAGAGATTCAGGCGACACTGCCGGCGTCCGGCCGCACGGCGGGCGAAGTCGTGCCCGTCAGGCTGCACGCTCGCGTGACCGAAGCGGGCACGCTCCAACTTGAAGCCGTGCCGCGCGGCACGGACGAGCGCTGGAAAGTCGAATTCGATGTGCGCGGCAATGCCCATGCATGACTGAGATGAAGCGGTACAGCGTCGGTATCGACCTCGGCACCAGTAATACGGTGCTCGCGTATGCAGAGGCCGGGTCGCAGGAGGTTCGCGTCTTCGAGATCGAACAGCTCGTGAGTCCCGGCGAGGTCGCTGCGCGGCCGCTTCTGCCCTCGGTGCGCTACCACGCGGCGCGAGGCGAGCTCGCGGCTGGCGATCTGCAGTTGCCGTGGAGCGGGAGCCGGGTTGCGGCCCGGCCTGCGGCGCAAGCGCGCGGGGCAAGCGCCGCGGGCGTGAGCATGGCCGGAGTCAGCGCAAACAGGAACGCGGATCAGCAGGCTGATCCGCATGCAAGCGAGCGCGCGGTTCCGGCCGCCGGTTCAGGCTCAGGTGCGGGATCGGGCGCTGGTTCAGATACAGGCTTGCGCGCCGCGCCTGCCGATGGCGATTCAGACACGCCGCCCGTGGTGATCGGCCGGCTTGCGCGCGTGCTCGGCGCGCAAGTGCCCGGGCGGCTCGTGACCAGCGCGAAAAGCTGGCTCTCGCATGCGTCCGTCGACCGCGTCGCGCCGATCCTGCCGTGGGGCGCCGCCGACGACGTCCTCAAGGTCTCCCCCGTCGAGGCCAGCGCGAGCTACCTCGCGCATGTGCGGGCGGCATGGAATCAGCGCTTTCCCGACGCGCCGCTCGAGCACCAGGACGTGGTGCTCACGGTGCCGGCCTCGTTCGACGAAGGCGCGCGGGCGCTGACCGTCGAAGCCGCGCGCATGGCCGGCCTGCCGGCGCTGCGGCTGCTGGAAGAACCGCAGGCGGCGTTCTACGACTGGCTGTTTCATCATCGCGAGCGGCTTGCCGAGGAACTCGCGCACACGCGCCTCGTGCTGATCTGCGACGTGGGCGGCGGCACCACGGACCTCACGCTCATCCAGGTGCGCATGGAGAACGGCGAGCCGCAGCTGACGCGGATCGGCGTGGGCAACCATCTGATGCTCGGCGGCGATAACATGGATCTCGCGCTCGCGCATCTCGTCGAAACGCGGCTGCCGGGCGGCGGCGAGCATGGACGCCTGTCGGCGGCGAGCCTGTCGCAACTCGTCGAGCGCTGCCGTGCCGCCAAGGAACAACTGCTGGGCGCCGAAGCGCCCGAGTCGGCGTCGATCACGCTGCTGGGTGCCGGCGCGAAGCTCGTCGGCGGCGCACGCACGGCGCAGGTCACGCGCGACGAAGTGGAGCGTGTGATCGTCGACGGATTCTTTCCTGTAGTCGCCTCGCATGAACGGCCTGGCCGGCCGCGCGGCGCGATTGTCGAGTTCGGCCTGCCGTACGCAACCGATGCCGCCGTCACGCGCCATATTGCCGCTTTTCTGAGCCGCTTCGACGCGCAGTCGCGCAAGGCGCTCGGGCCGGATGGCGGTGAGGTGGAGACGGGTCGCCCGGCAGACGGCGCTGGAACGGGTGGCGCCCGCGCCGCAAGCGATGCCCGCGTCGCTGCCGGCGACACTGCCGACGCCGCAGCCCTTGCGCCTCTTGCTGCCGGGAAGCGTCGCGGCGCACCTCTCACCGACGCCCCGCCCGCCGCGCTCGCCCCCCTCGCCGTGCCGGACACGCTTCTGCTGAACGGCGGCGTGTTCCGTGCAGAGGCCTTGACGCAGCGACTCGCCGATACCTTGAGCACGTGGCGCGGCGAGCCGCTTAACGTGCTGCACAACGACAATCCGGACGTCGCCGTCGCGCGCGGCGCGGTCGCCTACAGCCTCGCGCGCGCGGGCGGCGCGCCGAAAATCGGCGGCGGTTCGCCGCGCAGTTACTTTCTCGTGCTCGACGAGTCCGCCGATGCAAAGCGCGATGCTAACGACCCGCCGCCCACGCAGCGCGGCATTTGCCTGCTGCCGCGCGGCATGGAGGAAGGCCACGAAATTCTCATCGCCGAGCGCACCTTCGCGCTGCGGCTCGGACACCCTGTGCGCTTTCACCTCGTGTCGTCCAGTGCGGATACGGCCTATGCGCCGGGCGAGCTCGCGGACCTCGCGAGCGGCGACTTCGTGCGCCTGCCGCCCATTGCGACCATCGTTCCGCCGCGCGGCGCCGGCAGTGCCCGCGAGCGGGCCGTGCGCATCGCCACGTCGCTGACGGAAGTCGGCACGCTGGAAGTGCACTGCATCGACCGCGACGATCCCGCCGGGCGGTGGCTGCTCGAGTTCCAGTTGCGCCGCGAGAGCGCGCAGGTGAATCTCACCGGCGATGCCGCGGCCGCCCGGCATCCGCGCCTTGACGAAGCCATCGAGCAGATCGACCGCGCGTTCGGCTCGCGCTCGCAAAACGTCGATAAAAAGGACGTCAAGCGCCTGCGCTCGCAGCTCGAACATCTGCTCGGGCCGCGCGAGAGCTGGAACAGCGGGCTGCTGCGCGAACTGTTCGGTGCGCTATGGGAACGCGCGAAGCGGCGCCGCCGCTCGGCGGACCACGAGCGGCTGTGGCTGAATCTGGCCGGTTACTGCGTGCGTCCCGGCTTCGGCTATCCGCTCGATGAATGGCGCGTCGAGCAACTGTGGTCGCTATTCGACGACGGTATTCAGTACATCCAGGAAAGCCAGGTCTGGTCGGAATGGTGGACGCTGTGGCGCCGCGCGGCGGGCGGCCTCAACGAACACGCGCAACTGCGCGTGCTGGACGCGATGGCGTATCTGCAAACGGCCGCGCAGTCGCGTCACAAGCTGCCGTTCGACGTGGCGAAAACCGGCATCGCCGATATGGTTCGGCTGAGCGCGTCGCTGGAACGCATTCCTGTTGAACGCAAGATCGAGCTCGGCGAATCGGTGCTCGCGCGGCTGCAGAAGCCTTCGGAGAATCATCAAAGCTGGTGGGCGGTCGGGCGGATCGGCGCGCGCCGGCCGTTTTATGGCAGCGCACACACCGTTGTGCCGCCGGATGTCGCCAGCCGCTGGCTCGACGCGATTCTCGCGCTCGACTGGAAGAAGGTCGACCCGGCCGCGTTTGCGGCCGTGCAGATCGCGCGCATGACGGGCGACCGTTCGCGCGATCTGCCGGACGCGCTGCGCGAAGCCGTCATTCGCAGGCTCGAGGCGGTGAATGCGCCGCGCGCGTGGGTCGCGATGGTCGGCGAAACGGTCGAGCTGGATAATGCGGACGAGGGCCGCGTGTTCGGCGAGTCGCTGCCCGCGGGGTTGAAGCTGATCGCGGGCTGAGGGGCTAAGGATCGGACCGGTCGAGGCGCCGAACTGGCTGGCAAGTCCAGCCGGCGCAACACCGCGCCACACCGCTTTGCGCCTGTTCACGGCCGTCAAGGCTTCAGGGCTTCAAGGCTTCAGGGCCGTTCGCCGCGCGCAAGCCGCGCGTCGATCTGGTGGACGACCGGCATCAGATCCGCGACGCTGTCGATCACATAATGCGCGCCCGCGGCTCGCAGCCGTTCGATTGCCGCCTCGCGTCGCCATGCATACTCGTCGGGCGCAAGCGCCTTGACGTCGTCTTCCGCCATGCCGAACGCGTTGCCGCTCACGGCGACGCCCACGGCCCACGTACCGCCGTTAATGCCTTCCTCGATACCGACCTCGGTGTCGTCGACCTTGATCGCGTCTTTCGCGCGCCACACGCCCAGCTCGGGCAGCGTTCGGTAGATCATGTACGGCGACGGCCGGCCTTCCGGCGTGTCGCCCGTGCACACGATGCTGTCCGGCGAAAAGCCCTGCGCCGCCGCGCCCGGCACGATTTCCGCCATGATCTCGCGGGTATAACCGGTCGTCGTGCCGATGCGGATGTCGTCGCGCCGCAGCGCGCTCGCCACTTCCGCGACGCCGGGAATCACCGAGCTGTAGCTCGCGGCCACCGCGATATTCTTCGGCACGAACACGTCGTAGACCGCGTCGATGTCCGCTTCGTCCGGCGCGCGGCCATATTTGCCGGCCCATGCGCGCGCAATGCGCGGCAGCGCGAGCAGCGCCGCGATGTGCGGGCGCTTGGCCATGCCCATCGGTCCGCGCGCTTCCTCGACCGTGATCGATACGCCGAACTGCTCGAAGGTTTCGACAAACGCGCCCATCGGCGCGAGAGAACCATAATCGACCACCGTGCCGGCCCAGTCGAAAATCACCGCCTTAACATGTTTCATTGTGCGTGCTTCACTTGCCTTCGATGTGACCGGCGACCGTTCATGCGGCCTCGCCGAGCAGCTTACGTTCTTCAATGGCGGCCGTGGACGGCGCGGCGTGATCGACGCCCATCGCTTGCAACGAACTCGCACACGCGTTGACGACGCGGCGCATCACGTGCTCGTCGACTCGGCCGATGCAGCCGATGCGAAAACTCTCCACCACGGTCAGCTTGCCCGGATAAATGATGAAGCCCTGCTCCTTCATCAGCTCGTAGAAGCGCTCGAAACTGAACGACGGATGAGCCGGCGAGAAAAACGTCACGATAACCGGCGAGCGCCAGCGCGCGCTCAACAGCGGCTCGAAGCCGAGCTCACGCATGCCCGCGACCAGCACGTCGCGATTGTTCGCATAACGCGCGAGGCGCGCGGGCTGTCCGCCTTCCTGCCTGTAAAGCCGCAGCGCCTCCATGAACGCCGCGACCGCGTGGGTCGGCGGCGTGAAGCGCCATTGACCGGTGCGGTTCATCACGTCCCATTGATCGTGTACGTCGAGCGCGAGCGAATGGCTGCGGCCGCGCGCGTCGTGCAGCGCGCGCTTGCGCGCGATCACGAAGCCGAAACCGGGCACGCCCTCGATGCACTTGTTCGCCGACGAAACGAAGGCCTCGCACGCGATGTCGCGCACGTCGAGCGGCAGCGCGCCGAATGCGCTCATCGAATCGATCAGCAGCTTGCGGCCTTTGGCGGCGGTGACCTCGGCGATCTCTTCGATCGGATTGAGAATGCCCGAGCTCGTTTCGCAGTGCACGGCGACGACGTGCGTAATACTCGGGTCGGCGTCGAGCATGCGCTCGACTTCCGCGGCGCGCGGCGGCAGGTAGTCGCCCTTGTCGAGCACGGTTTGCGCGCGCCCGAGGTAACCCAACGTGGTCGCGATGCGTTTGCCGTATGCGCCGTTCGCGAGCACGAGCGCATGGCCGTCGCGCGGAACGAGGCTGCCGAGCATGGCCTCGACGCAATACGTGCCGCTGCCCTGCAACGGCACGCAATCGTATTCGCCGGCTTCGTTGCCCGCAATGTCGAGCAGGCTGCTGCGCAGTTGTGCGGTCATCGCGCGGAAGTCGCCGTCCCACGAGCCCCAGTCGCGCAACATCGCTTCTTTCGTCGACAAGGCGGTGGTGAGCGGGCCGGGCGTGAGCAGATAAGGCTCGCCTTGAGCCGGCGGCGCGCAGCTCGCGCCGTCGTGTGCGGGCGCCGGGGAACTGCCAGTCGCGCTTTGCATGCCGAATCTCCGGTCTTGCGGGTTGAGATACCGCTACAGTACCGGCGCGCGGCGCATCGGTAAAATCGATATAATCGATGCGTACATCGTAATTACTTATAGCGGGCCGCTTTCGCCGCGACGGAGGTTCACGTGCAATACGCGCAATTGCGGGCGTTTCATGCGGTCGCCGAACATGGCGGCTTTTCGCGGGCCGCACAGGCGCTGTCGCTGTCGCAGCCGGCGGTGTCCGATCATGTGCGGCGGCTCGAGCAGGATTACGGCGTGAAGCTGTTCGAGCGTGGGCCGCGCGGCGTCGAAACCACGGAGCTCGGGCTGCGGCTTTTCAGCGTGACGCGGCACATGCTCAGCTGCGAGCGCGACGCGCGGCAACTGCTCGAATCGGCGGGCGGGCTGGAGTCCGGCTCGCTGTCGCTCGCGGCGGACGCGCCCGATCTCGCCGTCGCGCTGATCAGCGCGTTTCGCAAGCTGCATCCGGGCATCGTGGTGACGCTGTCCATCGCGAACGCCGCGGACTGCATGCAGCGCGTGCTCTCGAGTGCCGTCGACGCCGCCATCACCGCCGCGCCGCAGGTGCATAGCCGGCTCCACTCGCGCGTGTTGCGCCGCGATCCGCTGGTGGCCATGGTGCCGGTGCGCTATCCGGTTGCGAAGAAACGCAAGCTCAGCTACCGCGAGCTCGTGCAGCAGCCGATGATTTTCCGCGAGCCGCAATCGGTCACGCAGCAATTGCTGGAAATCGAACTGGTGCGGGAGTCGCTGCAGGTCGAGCCGGTCATGTATGTGGACGGCCGCGAAGCGCTGGAGGAAGCGGTGGCCCAAGGCATGGGCGTGGGCGTGATCGCGCGCGCGGAATTCAACCAGTCGCGGCGCATCCGCATGATTCCGCTCGAAGACTGCCAGGTGCGCATGATCGAATCGCTGACGCGGCTCGCCGAGCGCCCGGGATCGAATCTGCTGGATGCGCTCTTTGCCGTGCAGTTGCCGGGCACCGAGTCGGTGAACGACACAGCGGACGCCTGACGAAAAAAGCGGCGCCCGCGGGCGCCGCTTGCCGGTACCGCATGGCTCTATTGGAGTAGCGAACGGCTCGTCAACGCTGGCCCAACCTTGGGCCAACCGCGAGCCGACGCCGGCTTAGCGCGCCCCGCCGCTCGCAATGATGCTTTCGCCGGTGAGCCAGCGTGCGTCGTCGGATGCGAGGAACGCGACCACATCCGCGATATCGTCCGGCTGGCCGATGCGGCCGAGCGGCGTCGTGCTGAGCGCCCACGCTTCGAGGTCCGAACCGATAATGCCCGCGCTATGCGTGCCTTCGGTCGCGACCATGCCCGGATTCACCGAGTTCACGCGGATCTTGCGCGGCCCCAGTTCCTTGGCGAGCACGCCGGTGATGCCGTCCACCGCGCCCTTCGTTGCCGTGTAGACCGCGCTGCCCGGCGGCGTGATGCGGCTCACCACCGAGCTCACGTTGACGATGCTCGCGCCTTCGCCCAGATGCTTGACCGCCGCCTGCGTGACGAGCAGCAGGCCCAGCACGTTTACATTGAAGTGCTTGTGGAAATGCTCTTCGGTGATGTCGTCGATCGGCGCAAATTCGTACACGCCCGAGTTATTGACGACGATATCCAGGCGGCCATACGTTTCGACGGCCGCGTCGATAATGCCCTTTGCATCCGCGGCTTTCGACACGTCGCCCGCCACGGCCACGGCCTTGCCGCCCGCGGCGGTGATGGCGGCGACCACTTCGTCCGCGCCCGCACGGCTCGACGCGTAGTTCACGACCACCGACGCGCCCTGTGCGGCCAACGCTTTCGCGATTGCCGCGCCGATCCCTTTCGATCCACCCGTTACGACTGCCACCTTGCCTGTAAGCTTGCTCATGATCGTGTGTCCCTTGATTGAGTTGGCGCCGGCGTGTTGCCGCGGAGATTCGCGGCACTCACGCTGCTTCAGCACGACGCTGCGGCGCTGGCACTGGTGACAATGTAGGGGGCGCGGCCTCGCGGATAAAGCGGCTGGCCGCGAATAGATACGTCAAGAGAACCGAACAATCGGCAAGCGCGGTGTAAGGCGGCTCCATTCGAGCCAGTGTCTGCGGGCTCGCGTGCCTTCAGCGCTTGCGCCTCAAGGCGTATGCAAGATGCACGGCGATGCTGAGCAGCACCGCCAACGCGCCCAAAGTATCCAATGCAGCGGACAACACGATCGTCTCCTCGGTAACCCTAACGACTCATGCTTCAGGAACGATTGGATGGCTTCCCGATTAAACGACTTTTGCGAGGAATGAGCAAAGGCACAGGCGAATTCGGTAGAGCCGCGGCCACGCCACCCGAACAAAGGCCTGACCGCGAGTGCCCAAAGCCGGCACCGCCGTCGGTCCATTGCGCCGTCAATAGAGCAAACTGCCGACGACAACTGCGCCTGCCGCAGTGGACAATGCCCCATTCCGGCCACCGTCCCGAATGCCTATGAAAGCGCCGCGTCCGCGCCGTCCGCCGCCGTTTCCCCGCGATCCGCTTCACGCCGAGTGGCGCGATCACACGCTGCCTTATATCGCCGCCGCCGCGCTGATCGTGCTGGTCGTCACGCTGATCGTGTGGCTCGTCGACCCGGCGCCGCCGAAAACCATCACGCTGAGCGCGGGTCCGCGCGACAGCTCGTTTGTCGTCGCCGCCGAACAATACAAGAAGATTCTCGCGCAAAACGGCATCACGCTGAACGTGCTGGAATCCGACGGCTCGGTGCAAAACCTGCAGCGCCTGCTGGACCCGAAGCAGCACGTCGACCTCGCGCTCGTGCAAGGCGGCGTGGCGAACGGACTCGATACGTCGTCGCTGATTTCGCTCGGCAGCGTGTTTTATGTGCCGGTCGTGGTGTTCTACCGCGGCACCGGCGTGACGCAGCTGTCCCAACTCGAAGGCAAGCGGATCGCGGTGGGCCGTGAAGGCAGCGGCACGCGCCTGCTCGCGCTGAAGCTGCTCGATGCAAACGGCATCCTGCCCGGCGGCGATACGACGCTCGTGCCGAGCGACGGCCTCCAGGCGGCCACCCAACTGGTGACGGGTGACGTCGACGCGGCCATTCTAAGCGGCGATTCCGCCACGCGCGGGCTGATGCTGCGCCTGCTTCGCGTGCCCGGCATTTCGGTGATGAATTTCGACGAAGCGGCCGCCTATACGCGGCTTTTTCCGTATCTGGATCAGATCGATCTGCCGCCCGGCGTGCTCGATCTGCGGCACAAGATTCCGCCCGAGACCGTGCACCTGGTCAGCCCGACGGTCGAGCTGGTCGCGCGAACCCGTCTGCATCCGGCTATCTCCGATCTGCTGATCGAAGCGGCGCAGGAGGTGCACGGCATGCCCGGCCTGTTGCAGCGCGCCGGACAGTTCCCGAGCCCGGTCGCGCATGAATATCAGATCAGCGAAGACGCGCAGCGCTATTACCACACGGGCAAGAGCTTCCTATACCGGACGCTGCCCTTCTGGCTCGCGAGCATCGGCGACCGGACGCTCGTGTTGCTGTTGCCGGTGGCCGTGCTGCTCTTTCCCGCGATGCGGCTGATTCCGGCGCTGTACCGGTGGCGCGTGCGCTCGCGCATCTATCGCTACTACGGCTCGCTGATTGCAATCGAGCGCGGCGCGCTCTCGCACACCACTGACGAAGAGCGCAAGCGGCTCTTCGCGGAACTGGATCAGATTGAGGAATCGCTGAACGGGCTGCGCATGCCCCTCGCGTATGCCGACGCGTTCTATGTGCTGCGCGAACATGTCGGCTTTGTGCGCAGCCGGCTCGGCGCGGCGGCGCGCTGAGCGGCCACCGGGAGCTTCAGGTGGCTCAAAGTGGCTTCGGGTGGCTTCCGATGGGCGCGGCCGCAGGCTCAGGCTTCCGGCGTGGCGGGAGCCGCCTCCGACAGATTGGCGGATTGAGCAGCAACTTTGTCGTCAGCCGACGCATCGGCTGCATCGGCTTGCGGCTGACTGTCGCCGTCCTGATGCGCGACGGCTTGCGAGGCTTCCGGTGCCGCGTCCTGCGGAACCTGCTCAGACGCCGCTTGCGCGGACACGTCCTTCTGCGTTTCGCCCGCTCCGGCCGCTGCCTTCGCGCTCTTCGCGGCGCGATGCGCCTGCAGGCGCTGCGCGCCCGCCGCTTCCTGAGCCGTGACCTTGCCGGCCTCGGCGCCCGTCAGATCGACCCGCGCGGCGCCTTCGACGAGACACTTCCAGTAGCGGCTGCCGCGGCACCACGTCTTGATCGCGTCGCGCAGTTCGGCTTCGCTCAGCGAGAGTTCTTTTGCATGCACGACGAGGTCTTCGAAGATGCCGACTTTCAGCGGCAGCTTCGGCGCCGGGTTCTTCGGAAACGCATTCGGGAAGCGCTTTTGCAGACGTCCAATGGACTTGACCACCGGATCCACCGGCCGTGCGTCTGCTGCCGGCGCCGCCGGTTTTGCCTGCGGCGCGCCGCGGCGCGGCTGCGCCGGCTTGCCCGCGGGCCGTGCGCCTGCCCTCGCGCCGGAACCCTTGCCCGTGCCGGGCTTTACGGCGTTAGCCGCGGGCTTGCCGTCGCTTCTGACATCGCGCCTTGCTTCCGACCTGCCCTCGGGCCTCGCGCCGGATTTGCCATCGCCCTTGGCGGCGGGCGCAGCCTGCGCGCGTGCCGCGGCCAGTTGCTTCTTCAGTTCAGCGAGTTGTTCGAAACCCATAGCGCACAACCAGATCGAGAAAGACGAGATTGTAGCAGCGCACCGCAAAGACGTTAGTGACGGCATTGCAACGCCGCGCGGGCTGCCTGCGGGAACCGGGACCGGTTAATCCACGAAAACATCTCCGAAAACATCGCTGAAACCGCCGACTCTGACGCCGAGGTGTCGGATCGCTCGGGCCACATCCGGCGAAAGCAGCGCCGCAAATTCGTCCGCGTGCCGGTAGTCGCGCATGCCGTCGGTCAACGCGCGCTCGCCCGGCACCGCGGGATGGCAGTAGATTTCGCCGACGCCGTCAGGCAGCGCGGCAAGCGCCGCCAGCCAGGCGGCTTCGTCCATACGGCCACTGCGGGCAATGCCGATCACATAATCGTTGTGACAGATGCCCGCGCGGTCGAGCCGCTTCCTCACCTGCGCGATCCACGGCTTGAGCCACAACGGCGCATTCGCTTCGAACGGCAGGCGCATCGCCTTCATGCCGAATTCGCGGCCGATCTCCAGAATGAGACCGAGCACCGTGGGATGCAGATGGAAATGCTTGTGTGTGTTCACATGGTCGAGCACGAGCCCGGTCTTCGCGAACGCCTCGAACTGCGCGCGGATTTCGCGCGCCAGCTGCTCACGCACGTGCGGCAACAAGAAGAACCGCACGCCGTCGCGCACCATGTTGCTGCCGAAACGGCCATGCTCGTCGACGAGAGCGGCGATGCCCTCGCGCGGCATGACGGCGTCGCCGTCGGCGAGCACGAGGTGCAGGCCCACGCGCAAGGACGGCAGCGCGCGGGCTCGCGCGAGCGCATCGGCCGCGGCGGGCGCGCCGACCATCAGGCTCGCCGCGGCGAGCACGCCGTCGCAATGTGCCTGTTCCACGGCCAGATTGACGCGCGGGTGCAGGCCGAAGTCGTCGGCCGTGACGATCAGCGCGCGCCGCTTCAGCGCTTTGGCATGGGATGCGTGACGCTCGATGGCCCGAAGGTCAACGGCCATCCGACGCCTCCATGACCTCGATCACGCGCAGCGATCTTGCGCGCGCCGTCGAAGGCGGCGTTTCGAGCGGCACCCGCGTGCCGCGCCACATCACATGCGAACCAAACCCGCCCGCGAACCACTGCAACAGCAAAAGCGTATCGCGCAACGGCACGAGCGGCAGATCGCGCCAGAACGCGCGCGCGAACGAGTCCCGGGCCGTTCCCGGCAGCGCGCCCTGCAACGCGGTCTGCTGACGTGCGGCGCGTGCATGCAACAGCACCCGCGCCGCGACGCCCGCCGCCGTACTGGCTGCGCCGACCAGAAGCGCCGAGCCGTGCACGCCGCCCTGCGCGCCCGCCGCGAGCGCAGCCGTCAGGCAGGCGCCGGCCATGAGCCACGGCGTCGGAAAAGTAATGAACAGGAAGGCGAAGCCGAGCGGATTCACCGAACGTATCGTGCGCAGCCAGCGCGTTTCGCGCTGCCAGAGCGCGGCGAATGTCGGCTCGATCACGTCGGTGGCCACCATCACGCGCGAGAGCACCGTTCGCAGTCCGAGCGCCCGCACATGCTCGGTGAGCCAGTAGTCGTCGGCGAGACAGTTTCTCAGCGCCTCGAAACCGCCGATGCGCTCGAGCGTCTCGCGCCGCAGCGCAAGCGTCGCGCCGAAGCCGAAGCGGCGCGATCCGGCCATATGCGCAACGCGTACCGAAGGCGCGAACCATTCGTTGATGAAGAGCGCGCCCACGCGCGACCAGAAGCCGCCCACGCCTCGCGCGACATAAAGACACGTGAGCACGCCGACGCGCGGGTCGGCAAGCGGCGCGGCGATGCTGTCCAGATAATCGGCTTCCACGGCGATGTCGCTGTCGGCCATCACAATCACGTCATGGCGCGCGTGCCTTGCCATATTGATGAGGTTGCTGACTTTGCGATTGCTGCCGTGCACGCGCGTATCGACGACGAGTTCGATGTCGAGCGCCGGATAGTCGGCCTGCAGGCGGTGCACGACGCTGATCGCCGGGTCGTCGGCGCAGCACACGCCGAGCACGAGCTGAAAATGCCCGTGACGCTGCTCGCAAAAGCTGCGCAGGTTTTCGTAGAGGCGCGGTTCGGCGCCGCATAGCGGCTTGAGCACGCTCACGCCCTGCTGCGCGACTGGGTAGGCGGCTTCCGAGGCCCTTGCGTCGAGATCCGCGCCGTGCACGGGTCGAAGGTGCACGCCTGCGGACGCGGCCTGCGCAAGCCGGGCAAAGCGCGAGCCTGCGCCGCGGCGCAGCATGAAGAACGGCATGGCAACCGCCGCCACGAGCACATACAGCGACGCGCCGACGCAGCCGGCAAGCAGAAGCCATTCGCATAGGGTCAATGCGTGCGCAGCCATTGGCGGGCCCGTCAGTGTCCGCGCAAGACGAACGGTTTGCCCGTGAGGCGCAAATGCAGGATGACGAGCCAGAGCCGTGGGCAGTCGGCCGCGATGACGATTGGCCGTGCATGGCTGCCGGCCGGACTCGCGTGACGGTCCGCGAGCGCCAGCTCGAATGCCGCCTGCCCCAACTGGCGCGCGACAATCACGCCGCCTGCCATGACGGCGAGCGCAGCGAGCCGGAAAGACGCGGAGACGAACAGGTGTTGTGCACCGGGCAGCATGGCCACCGTCAGGCACGCGAGCACGTCGGCGGCGAGCGCCGTGAGCGAGGCCACCATCAGGTGGGCGCGCAGCGTATCAGCGGTGACTGGCTTCATGGCTTCGTCCCGTGGCCTGATGAAAGCACCGTGCGGCTCGTGGCGAGCGGCCGATGCCGGCTTTGGGCGCATCCGCCGGCACCAACAGCATGGCCGGCGGGCCCCGTGCATTCCATCGATGTACTTACGATCGCGCCTCAGCAGTCCGACAGCGAAACGCGATGCTGCGTGCTTATGTCACTCATGCGACAGTCAGCTTTTGTTGGGCGATAGTATCGAGTCAAGCTGAAGGAAACCTTAAGCAAAGGCGCGGTATAAAGCAACTCCTGAACAGCATGGTTAAACTGCGAGGCGGCGGCGCTTGCTCCCGGGTTTGCTCCCGCGCTTGCTCCCGCATTTGCGCTTGCAACCGCTTTGCACACGCTGCGGGCGCCTTGCAGCAGACCCGCACGATGCGTGCCGCCGGCGAAAAAACCTCCAACGGAATCGATGCTCCATGCGTGTACTCCTCGTAGAAGACGACGACCTGATCGGCTGCGGAATCGAAGCCGGTCTGCGCCAGGCAGGCTTCACCGTCGACTGGGCGCGCGACGGCCACAAGGCCGGCCTCGCGCTCGACACCACGAGCTATGCGCTCGTCGTGCTCGATCTCGGCCTGCCGCGCGTATCCGGCATGGAACTGCTCAGGCGCTTGCGCGACGCCGGCAAGGACGTGCCGGTGCTGGTCCTGACTGCGCGCGGCACGGTGGTGGATCGCGTCGGCGGCCTCGAAGCGGGTGCCGACGACTACCTCGGCAAGCCGTTCGACCTGACGGAGCTGATTGCGCGCTGCCGCGCGCTGCTGCGACGCGCGCAAGGCCGCAGCGTCGATGTGATCCGCTATCGCGAGCTCTCGGTGAATCCGGCCGCGCAAGCCGTCGAGGTGGCGGGCAAGCGCGTGTCGCTCACGTCGCGCGAATGGGCGATCCTCATGCAGTTGCTGACCAATCAGGGCATTCCGCAATCGCGCTCGCGTCTGGAGGAAAGCCTGTACGGCTGGCAGGAAGAAATCGAAAGCAATGCCATCGAGGTGCACGTGTCGAACCTGCGCAAGAAGCTCGGCGCGCACCTTATCCGGACCGTGCGCAATATCGGCTACGTGGTGGAGAAAGAGTGATGGGCGCATCCATTCGGCGGCGGCTCATGCTGCTCGTGCTGGGCAGCATTGCATTCGTCTGGGCGATCGCGCTCGTGTCGAGCTATCGTCAGGCGACGCGCGAAGTCGCCGAATGGGAAGAAGCGCGGCTTGCCGAACTGGCGCAGATGCTGGCGCTCCTCGATCAGTCGAATCTCGCGACGCTCGCGAACGCGCACATCGACGTGCGCGAGGAAGAAAAAGGCGGCGAAATCAGCGCCAACGACACGGACGACGACGACTCGCTGCCGCGCGACGCCCTCTTCCAGGTGCGCGCGCGCAACGGCGAGGTCATCGCCGGCAGCCCGCCGCTGCACGCGCTCAATGCGTGGGACCTGCCGGTGCCGCCCGTCACCGGTACGCAGGACATCGTGCTGGGCGGCCAGACTTACCACTCGTTCACGCTGCGCGACACGGCGCTCGGGCACACGGTGCGCGTATTCGAGCAGGCCAATACGCGCAGCGACCTCGTGAGCGGAGTCGCGAGCCGGATCGCGCGCCCCGCGCTAATCGCGCTGCCGGTGCTGGCGCTGCTGGTGTGGTCCAGCATCGGCTGGGGTCTTGCGCCGCTGCGCGTGCTCTCCGATGCGATCCGCGCGCGCGACATCAACCGTCTCGAGCCCGTCGATATCGGCCACGCGCCGACCGAGGTCCGGCCGCTCGTCGACGCGATCAATCAACTGCTCGCGCGCCTGTTGCATTCGCTCGAACGCGAGCGCTCGTTTACTGCCGACGCCGCGCATGAGCTGAAGACGCCGCTCGCGGCCATCAAGGTTCAGGCACAGGTCGCGCTCGCGGAGCCCGACCCGGCACGCCAGCGGCTCGCCATGCAGCGCGTCGTGCAGGGCGTGGACCGCAGCGCGCGGCTCGCCGAGCAGTTGCTGTTGCTGGCGCGCCTCGACATGCACGAAAAATTGTCGAAGGCGCCGCTCGCGCCCGGCGCGCTCGCGAAAAACGCGCTGCTGGCGAATGCCGGCAATGCGCAGCAGAAAGACATTCACGTGACGCTCAATGGCGATATGCGCGCGCAGATCGACGCGGAGCCCGTGCTGATCGGTATTCTTTTCGACAATCTGCTGGATAACGCGATCAAATATGGCAGCGAGGGCGGCCGCATCGAAGTCGCGGTGCAGACGGTGCGGGCGCCGCACGGGTCGAAAACTGACCGCGTCGCGGTGAGCGTGCGCGACGACGGACCGGGCGTAGCGCCGGCCGACCTGGACCGCCTGACGAACCGTTTTTTTCGCGCGACGGCCAACCAGGCAACCGGCAGCGGCCTTGGGCTGTCGATCGTAGCGCGCATTGCGGAGCACTTCGGGGCGACCCTGCAGTTCGGCACCGGGCTGGAAGGACGTGGACTCGCCGTCGAAGTGTCGTTCCCTGCTTACACGAGCGAGCCCGCCGAGCGCTTCAAGCCCGCGGCCTAGCGGCGGTTCGCGTCGCCAGCCGCGCTGCTTTCCGCGAGTTCCGCCCGTGCGGGGCCGCTCTCCTCGGGATCCCCGGCGTGCGCATCGGCTCGCGACTCGCCGTGCGTCGCCCCAGCCGGCACCGGCGCAGGCGCGCGGTTCGCGGCTTCCGCAAACTGCCACGCAACGAGGCCCGGCACGAACATCAGCAGATCGCGTATGCGCCGCGCGCCGGCCAGCGCCAGACAGGTGGACGGGTCGAGGCCCAGCGCACCGCCGATCAGGATGAAACCGCCCTCCTGCACGCCGAGGCCGCCCGGCACGAAGAACGCGGCACTGCTGATCGCCTGGATCAGCGACTCGATCACGACGGCTTCGACCAGCGTCACGGGCGCACCGAGGAAATACAGCGCGAGCCAGATTTCGAGCGACGTCAGGAAGCATTGCAGCGGCTGCCAGCAGAACAGATAGCGCAGCACGACCCCGCGGCGCCGCCAGATCAGCTTGATTGCCTGATCGATCTGCGCGGACTGCCCGACGAGCGCGGCAAGCTTGCCGCTCGTGATGTGATTGAGCACGCGCGTCATGCGCTCGAACGGACTGGCGTGCTGCACGAGCGCGAACAGGACGAGAAGCGGCGTGAGCACGACGACGCCCCACGCGAGCTGCCCGGCGAGCCGCAGCGTGTCCGAATGCGCATGCGCGAACAGAAAGCCGATGCCGACCATGGTGAAGAGCAACTGGCTGATCACGGTCAACTGCATATCGGCGATGATGCTCGCCACCGCCGTGGACGGCCGCACGCCCCACCGTCTGAGCATGCGGAACGACACCACTTCTCCGCCGATGCGCGCGACCGGCAGCAGGCTGTTGACGGATTCCCGCACCCACACGAGGTGCAGCATGTCGAGCACGCGCGGCCGGTTGGCGCCGCGAATCAGCGAGCGCCAATCGCAGGCATTGGCGAGCATCGGCAGAACATGTGCGAGCGCCGCCACCACGAGACCCGCGCCGGCGGCCCGCAGCGCGCCGAGCACCGCAGCGGGATTGTCCCGCCAGACGAGCCACAGGGACACCACGAGGCCCGCCAGCGCGGCCACGCGGCCGAGATGCTTGATCATGCGCACACCTCCCGCGCGCGCGGCGTGCACCGGATTTGCCGCTTCGGATTCGATTCAGAAAAACTGCGCGTCATTGCTGCATAACCTGCATGGTTCGTCGCTTCTTTTGTCGCTGTTTTTGTCGCTGTTTTGTCGCTTTTTTCGTCACTGTTTTGTGGCTATTGCGTCGCTTGCCTGCTTCGTCTTTCACTCGTCGCGCGCGGCCGACAACAGGCCGTCGCTGTCCACCTCGAAGCTGAAGCCGCGCCACCTCACGCGCGAAGACCAGAAGCTCGCGACAAAGATCGCAAACGACACGATATCCCATATCGGCATCAGCCATAGGCCGCCCTGCCGGCGTCGCAAGGCGCGATCCACGCCGAGCTTCAACGCGAAGCGTGCCGCCACTGCAAGCCCCGCGATCAGCCACGCCCAACGCGCGCCGTCCGAGAACGCCACGGCCAGCAGCGCCAGCGCGAGCGGATGCATGAACACGGAGCCCAGATGGCCGAGCGGATCGACACTGCGGATGGTCCGGCTCCAGCGCAATTCATGCGAAAGCAATTTCCCGGCGCTCGACTCGACGCACGCGTGCGAGACCAGCATCGGCGGAATTGCCACCTTTTCGCCGGTTGCGCGCACTGCCTCGCCGATTGCATGGTCTTCCGCGAGATGGCGCACGAACGGCATGAAGCCGCCGATCTTCTCCAGGGTGGCGCGCCGCATCGCAATCGTCTGGCCAAAGCACGGCCGCGCGAGACCGAGCGCGAGTCCGGTGACGACACCGGGCAGAAACTGATAGTGCGTCGCCGCCGCCGACAGGCGCGGCCAGAAACCCGGATCCGGCGCGCCGCGATACACGCAGGTCACGAGCCCGACATCGGGCTTCTCCAGTTCGCCGACGATGTTGCGCAGATAGTCCGGCCCGACGCCCACGTCGCTGTCGGCGAACACGAGCACGTCGTGCCGCGCGTGCGGCAGCATGTTGAGGATGTTGCTGATCTTGCGGTTCGGCCCGTAGAGAGATGCGTCGGCGATGACGGTGATCTCCGCTTGCGGATGAAGGCGCCGCAGTTCGTCGACAGTTTGCAAGGCCGGGTCCGCTGCATCGTGCACGCCGAACAGGAACTGCACCGGGCCGGCGTAGTTCTGCTCGCAGAAAGTGGACAGATTGTGCAGCAGCGCCCACTCGCTGCCGTGCAGCGGCTTCACGACCGTCACGGGTGGAGAGTGCTGCGGCTCGGCCACCGCGCGCGCGAAAAAGCGCCCGATCAGCACGCTTGCAAGCAGCGTATAGCCGATGCCGAACACCGCGCTCGCGGCGCACACATACGCAGATGCATGGACAGACGCGGCGACGGCCCAAAGGGCGCCGTTCACGCCTCGTGCGCGCGCAGAAAGCGGAAAAATTCGACGCCTTCACGCAAGCGCCGTTTCATCATGTCCCAGCTCGTCAGCATTTCGCGCAGGATTTCCCAGATCTTCGACGGCCGGAAGTAGAAGCGTTTGTAGAAGTTTTCCAGCTGGTGATAAATCTCTTCGCGCGACAGATGCGGATAGCCGATGGCCGCCAGCTGAACGCCTTCCTTGCTGACGAGGTTGATGACCTTGTTTTCTTCGAGCCAGCCGTTTTCGACCGCCTGATCGTAAAGGCGCGTGCCCGGATACGGCGCGGCGAGCGACACCTGAATGGTGTGCGGATTGATCTCTTTCGCGTACTCGATCGTCTTCTGGATGGTCTCCTGGGTTTCGCCCGGAAGACCGAGAATGAACGTGCCGTGAATCTTGATGCCGAGCTTGCGGCAGTCTTCGCTGAAACGCCGCGCGATGTCCGTGCGCAGGCCCTTCTTGATATTCAGCAGGATCTGGTCGTCGCCGGATTCGTAGCCGACGAGCAAGAGGCGCAGACCGTTTTCCTTCATGATCTTGAGCGTCGAATACGGCACGTTGGCTTTCGCGTTGCACGACCACGTCACCCCGAGCTTGCCGAGACCACGGGCGATTTCTTCGACGCGCGGCTTGAAGTCGGTGAAGGTGTCGTCGTCGAACATGATCTCCTTTACTTCGGGCATGTTGTCGCGAATCCACTTCACTTCTTCGAGCACGTTTTCCACCGAGCGCGTGCGGTAGCGGTGCCCGCCCACGGTCTGCGGCCACAGGCAGAAGGTGCATTTCGAGCGGCAGCCGCGTCCCGTGTAGATCGACACATACGGGTGCTTCAGGTAGCCAATGAAATAGTTGTCGATCTTCAGATCGCGCTTGTAGACGGGCGCGACGAACGGCAGCTCGTCCATGTTCTCGAGGATCGGGCGGGCCGCGTTGTGCTCGATCGAGCCGTCGGCAGCGCGATAGCTGAGCCCGAGAATCTGCGCGAACGGTTTGCCCGCGGCCACTTCCTCGCAGGTGTAGTCGAATTCCTCGCGGCACACGAAGTCGATCGCCTCGCTCGCCGTCAGCGAATTGTGCGGATCGACGGCGACCTTCGCGCCCACCATGCCGATCAGGACCGATGGCTTGCGCTTTTTCAGGTCTTCGGCGAACAGCGCGTCGGTGGGAAAGGACGGCGTGCTCGTATGAATGACGACGAGCTCGTATTGCTGCGCGATGTCGAGCGTTGCCTCGACCGACAGGCCGTCGGCGGGCGCATCGAGCACACGGCTCTCGGCAACGAGTGCGGCCGGTTGTGCAAGCCACGTCGGATACCAGAACGAGCGGACTTCGCGCTTGGCCTGGTAGCGCGAACCGGCGCCACCATCGAAGCCGTCATACGAGGGCGCCTGCAAGAACAGAGTTTTCATGGATGCTCCAGCAAGCCGTGTAGCGGCGCCTGGTGTGGTCTGTCGAAAAACTGTCGGATGGCCGCTGCCCGCCGGGCGGCATGCAAAGGCCTATGTTCGCGCAGATGGTACGGAGCAAAGCTGAAGGAAACCTTAAGCTGAATAGTACACGCGGACCCTGTCTCGCGCCTGTCATTCGCGCCTGTCGCCGGGCATTACTACAAGATTTCGGCATGCTTACTAATTAGCCGCCGAGAACGGTCAAGCACGGCTAAGCACGGTGCATAAGCGGATCGGCGCAACACAGCCTGCCGCGCCGGCTCGGAGCCGGTTGGCATCGAGCCGGCATCGGCCGCGTCGGCCATGTCCGGGCGCGGCTCGGTCGGCGCTCGCGGTTACCCGCGCCGCGTGAGGCGCCGGCCTGCGGTTTGGCTATGCCGTTGCTGCTATTGCTGCTGCCGCTGCGCGCGCCCCTAGATCGGCTTGATGTCCGCTGCCTGCTTGCCCTTCGGCCCCTGCTTCACTTCGAAGCTGACCTTCTGGTTTTCCTGCAGCGATTTGAAACCCTCGGCGCGAATTTCCGAGAAATGGGCGAACAGGTCTTCACCTCCGTCGTCGGGTGTGATGAAGCCGAAGCCCTTCGCGTCGTTGAACCACTTCACTGTACCGGTAGGCATGTCGATTCCTCATGTGCATCGGGTTGACTGGAACTACCGCCTGACTGTAACTCTCTTCTGACGACTGCGCTTTGCCCGGGCCGCCACGCGCGAACCCTTGTCGTCCTCGTGCAGACGGGAACGGTAGCCCCAAGAAGAGACCACGCAAAATGCGTGCCGCACCGCGGCGGACCGGCGCGGCCGCCGGTGCGTTCGAGCACAATCAGATAAGATGTTTCCTTATCGGCAGTGCCTTTCCGGCCACACGCGCCCTGCTCGCTATCCGGGCGCCGCGCAGCCTGTCGTTTTCCCATTTACAGGAACCAGCATGGCAATTTCGAGCTACACCGATACCCGACTTCTCATCAACGGCGAGTGGTGCGATGCCGCAAGCGGCAAGACCATCGACGTTCTCAACCCCGCCACCGGCCAGGTCATCGGCAAGGTCGCACATGCCGGCATCGCCGACCTCGACCGCGCGCTCGAGGCGGCTCAACGCGGCTTCGAAGCATGGCGCAAGGTGCCCGCGCACGAGCGCGCGGCGGTGATGCGCAAGGCAGCGGCGCTCGTGCGCGAGCGCGCATCGGACATTGGCCGCCTGATGACGCAGGAACAGGGCAAACCGTTCGCCGAAGCGAAGATAGAAGTGCTGGCCGCCGCCGACATCATCGAATGGTTCGCCGACGAAGGCCGCCGCCTCTATGGCCGCGTGGTGCCCTCGCGCAATCTGGCGGCGCAGCAACTCGTGCTGAAGGAGCCGATCGGCCCGGTCGCCGCCTTCACGCCGTGGAATTTCCCGGTCAACCAGATCGTGCGCAAGCTGAGCGCCGCGCTCGCGAGCGGCTGCTCGTTCCTCGTGAAGGCGCCGGAGGAAACCCCGGCGTCGCCGGCAGGCCTCCTGCAGGCTTTCGTCGAAGCGGGTGTGCCGGCCGGCACGGTGGGCCTCGTGTTCGGCGACCCCGCCGAAATCTCGAGCTACCTGATTCCGCATCCGGTCATCCGCAAGGTCACGTTCACCGGCTCGACGCCGGTCGGCAAGCAACTGGCCGCGCTGGCCGGCGCGCACATGAAGCGCGCCACCATGGAGCTGGGCGGTCACGCGCCCGTCATCGTGGCTGAAGACGCCGACGTCGCGCTTGCCGTGAAGGCCGCGGGCGGCGCCAAGTTCCGCAACGCGGGCCAGGTGTGCATTTCGCCCACGCGTTTTCTCGTGCACAACAGCATTCGCGAGGAGTTCGCCGCAGCGCTCGTCAAACACGCCGAAAGCCTCAAGCTCGGCGACGGTCTCGCGGAAGGCACGACTCTCGGGCCGCTCGCGAACGCACGCCGTCTGACGGCCATGAGCAAGGTGCTCGACGACGCGCGCAAGACCGGTGCGAAGATCGAAACGGGCGGCGAGCGCGTCGGCTCGGAAGGCAACTTCTTCGCGCCGACGGTGCTCACGAACGTGTCGCTGGAAGCGGACGTGTTCAACAACGAGCCGTTCGGCCCGATCGCCGCGATCCGCGGTTTCGACAAGCTGGAAGAAGCGATTGCCGAGGCCAACCGGCTGCCGTTCGGTCTCGCCGGCTACGCGTTCACGAAGTCGTTCAGCAACGTGCATCTGCTGTCGCAGCAGCTCGAAGTCGGCATGCTGTGGATCAACCAGCCGGCCACGCCCACGCCGGAAATGCCGTTCGGCGGCGTGAAGGATTCGGGCTACGGTTCGGAAGGCGGACCGGAAGCGATGGAAGCGTATCTGGTCACGAAGGCCGTCACGGTGATGTCGTCGTAATACAGGTAGTCGGGCACTGCGTGGACACGAGCAGTGCCCGAGCCCCGCTCCCCTAGGTCCGCGGGTTCCGGCTCGCGGACCTTTTTGTTTGGAACTTCATGCAACCCACACTGACAGGCAATACGGTCGAACTGCGACCTCTGGAGCGCGCTCATGCGAAGGCGCTGCTCGCGGCAGCCGCCGACGGCCAATTGTGGAACCTGAAGCTGACTGTCGTGCCGGGACCGAACACGATCGACAGCTATATCGACACTGCTTTGGCGGGACGCGACGCGGCAACGGGGATGCCGTTCGTGATCGTGCGCCGCGATACCGGCGCGATTGTCGGCAGCACGCGGTTCTGGAAAATCGACCGCGCGAATCGCAAGCTTGAAATCGGCCACACGTGGCTCGCGGAATCGGCGCAACGCTCCGCCGTGAACACCGAGGCGAAATATCTGCTCCTCTGCCACGCCTTTGAAACGATGCAATGCGTGCGCGTGCAGTTCACCACCGACGAGCTCAACGAAAGGTCGCGCGCGGCGATTCTGCGGCTCGGCGCGCAGCAGGAAGGCGTGGTGCGCCACGAGCGCATCATGCCGGACGGACGCAAGCGCAACTCCGTGCGCTTTAGCATCATCGACGACGAATGGGCGCGCGTTAAGGCCACGCTCGAGGCCCGGCTCAAAACGACGCCCAGGCCGCGCTGAAGCGGCCCGGGCTTAGCCGCGGCGTTGGCGCCCGGCTCGTGTTACACCTGCACGTCGCCTTCCTTCAGCGGCCGCGCGGCCGGGCTTAGCAGCTCCTCGCGCAGCGCATCGCGCGTCGAATGGCGGCGCACCCACACCGCGGTCAGCATCGGCACGAGAATCGCGGTCACGAGACAGGCCGTGGCGACCATCGCGGTCGCCGCCGGCACGAGCGGCCTGAAGCTCGGAATCATCTCGCCGATGATCGCCGGATTGGCCACCGCCGCGCCCGCCGTGGACGAAGCCGCCAACCCCGCCGCGCCATTGCCGCCCGCAATCCAGCGATCCGCGAGAATCAGCGGAATGCCGGTCACGACGATCACGGCGAGCCCGAGCAGCACGCCCGCCATGCCGCTCTTCGCGATCACGGCGAGGTCGATGCCGTTGCCGAGCGCGAAGCCGAAAAACGGAATCAGCGGATGCACGCAGCGGCCGAAAAACTCACGCAGGTCGCTGTCGATATTGCCGAGCGCAAAGCCGATCAGAAACGGCAGCACCGCGCCGACGAAAAGCCGCGGCTCGAAGAACGCCACGCCCGCCGCGCCGAGAATGATCATGCTGACGAGCGGCCCCGACTCGACCGACATCAGCACGAACGCGCCGGCCTCCTCTTTCGTGCCGTACTGCTGCATCACCGCGGCGTAGAGACCGCCGTTGGTCATGTCCATCGACGTGGTGATCGCGAGCACCGAGAGGCCGGCGAAGAGCCCCGCCTTGATGCCGTCGACCGGAATGAAATGCGACGCCACGATGGTCGCGATCCACGCGACTACCATCTTGGTGACGAGCAGCGTGCCGGACTTGCGCAGCACCGTGCCGGTGGCACGCAAATCGATCGTCGCGCCCATGCAGAAGAACCACACCGCAAGAATCGGCACCGTGCCGGCAATCAGTCCGTTGGTGAACGAGCCGAAATACTTGCCCGCGCCGGGCGCGAACGTGTGAACGCAAGCGCCGAGCAGCAACGGCACGAGCATCAGGCCGCCAGGAATGCGGTCGATGGCCTTCTTAAGCTTCATTGTCTCCTCCGTGGACTTGTGGTCCGGTGATCGGGTGACTGCACCTTGCGTAAGAACCGGTCTTGCGCCGGCTGCTCCCTTTCGGCGCAATATAGCATTGTGAGAGGAACGGCGTTCCGATTTTTTCCATTGCCGCGATCATCGTTTACCCGGCTTACCATTACCGGCGTCGACCCGCGACTCACGCGTCCCAATTTTTTCTGGACCACCGTTCCGAAACAACGAATAACGCGCTACAGTCGAGCCCATACGTGCGCCGCCGCCGACGTGCGGCGAGGCGGCTCACTCACCGGAGACCCGATCGTGGAAGCAACCCTGCAAGTGAGGCAAGCCATCAACAGCGAATACGCGAAGACGCTCGACACCGCCGGGCTGCGCAACGCGTTCCTCGTCGACCCGGTGTTCGAGCGCGATGCGCTGCGCCTCACGTATAGCCACATCGACCGCATCATCGTGGGCGGCGTGTGGCCGGCCACGCGCGCCGTCGAGGTGCCCGGCTCGCTCGGCAAAGCGATCGGGGTCCACTCTCTGCTCGAGCGGCGGGAATTGGGCGCAATCAACATCGGCGGCGACGGCTGGGTGGACGTGGACGGCACGCGCTACACGGTGCGCAACGAGGAAGCGATCTACATCGGCCGCGGCGCGCAGGCGGTGGCCTTCGGCAGCGACGACGCCGCGCGGCCCGCAAAGTTCTACCTGAACTGCGCGCCCGCGCACGCGTCGCATCCCACGCGCACCATTTCGCTTGCGGAAGCCTCGCCGCAATCGCTTGGCGATGCCGCCACCGGCAACCGCCGCACCATCTACAAGTTCATCGTGCCGGAAGTCCTGCCCACCTGTCAGCTGTCGATGGGTATGACGAGGCTGGAACCGGGCAGTCTCTGGAACACCATGCCCTGCCATACGCACGAACGGCGCATGGAGGTCTATTTCTATTTCAATATCGCCGACGACGCCGCGGTCTTTCACATGATGGGCGAGCCGAACGAGACGCGGCACATCGTCGTGCATAACGAACAGGCCGTGATCTCGCCGAGCTGGTCGATCCACTCGGGCGTCGGCACGCGCGCCTACACGTTCATCTGGGGCATGGTCGGCGAAAACCAGGTATTCGGCGACATGGACCACATCGCCGTGCAGGATTTGCGCTGAGCGCTGCGCTTGCGCATCGGCTGGTTATGAGCACTCCACACATGACATGGGCTTTGATACTGTGAATCTCTCTGCCACGAACCGCGTTGCGTCCCATCCGTTCGATCTCAGCGGCAAGGTTGCCGTCGTCACCGGCAGCAACGCCGGGCTCGGCGCCGGCATGGCGGTCGCACTTGCCGAGGCGGGCTGCGACATCGTCGGCGTATCGCGTGCCGACGCCGGCGAGACGCCCGCGCGCGTCACCGCCGCCGGCCGCCGGTTCGCGGACGTGCGCGCCGATCTGGCTTCGATCGCGCCGGTCGACGACATCGTGCGGGCCGCCGTGGAAGCGTTCGGACGCGTCGACGTGCTGGTGAACAACGCGGGCATCATCCGCCGCGAGGACGCGCTCGACTTCAGCGAGGACGACTGGGACGCCGTCATGGACGTGAACCTGAAGAGCCTGTTCTTTCTCGCGCAGGCGGCCGCGCGGCAATTCGTGCGCCAGCAAGGCGGCGGCAAGATCATCAACATCGCGTCCATGCTGTCCTTCCAGGGCGGTATCCGCGTCGCGTCGTATACGGCGGCGAAAAGCGGCGTGCTAGGTCTCACGCGGCTCCTTGCAAACGAATGGGCGGCAGAGCGCATCAACGTGAACGCCATCGCGCCGGGCTATATGGCGACGGCGAACACGGCCGCCTTGCGCGACGACGCGCAGCGCAACGACGAAATCCTGAGCCGCATTCCGGCCGGCCGCTGGGGCGCGCCCGCCGATCTCGCGGGGCCGGTGGTTTTTCTTGCGTCGTCGGCATCGGACTACGTGCATGGGCATACACTGGCGGTAGACGGCGGATGGCTCGCGCGCTGACCCGGCGCGAGACGCAAGACGCGATAGGTTCGCGGCGCCTGCAAGGCGCGGTATGCTCGCGGCGCCCGCGAGAAGGCGGCACAGACTAGCGTTGAATCAGGAAATCACGGAAATGGCAGCAAGCGGCAGACAGCAGCGCAAGGACGACTCCCCGCTCCTCGCGCACGACGCGGACGGCGTCGAATCCGGCAGCGACAAAGGCGAATCAGCTTCGTCGATTGGCCGCGTGTTCGCGATTCTCGGCGCGATCGGCGAGCACGGGCAGATCGGCATCAGCGAACTGTCGCAACGGCTCGGCCTGTCGAAAACCACCGTGCATCGCGTGGTGCAGACGCTCAAGGCGCTCGGCTACGTCACGCAGGAAGTGGAGACCGAGCGCTACCGCCTCACCATTCGCCTCTTCGAACTCGGCTCAAAGGCGCTGGAAAGCGTGGATCTCGTGCGCGAAGCCGATGTGGAAATGCGCCGCATCGGCCAGTTGACGCGCGAGGCGGTGCACCTCGGTGCATTCGACGAAGACGCCATCATCTACATCCACAAGATCGATGCCGATTACGGACTGCGCATGCAGTCGCGCATTGGCCGGCGCAATCCGCTTCATAGCACGGCGATCGGCAAGGTGCTGCTCGCCTGGATGGATCCCGCCGACGCGCGCGAGGTGCTCTCGCACGTCGAATTGCGCAAGTCGACGCAAAAGACGCTCGCCTCAGCCGAGGCAGTGCTGAGCATCCTGCCGCGCGTTCGCGAGCAAGGTTACGGCGAGGACAACGAGGAACAGGAAGAAGGCTTGCAGTGTCTCGCGGTGCCGGTGTTCGACCGTTTCGGCCGGGTGATCGCGGGTCTGTCGATTTCGTTTCCGACCATGCGTTGCGGCGCCGACACGAAGTCGCATTACGTCGCGCTGCTGCGCGAGTCGGGCCTCGCGATTTCCACGCGGCTCGGTTATCGCGAAGCGGCCGCGCCGCAGCCGGCGGCCGCCGAACCAGGTTGAGGCGGTAATCGTGCAGCACTCACGCGGCGCGTGAGGCAGCGCGGCGGCGCGGCTTCACGCCGAGGCAGATAGGAGACAGGAGACAGGACGGCGGCAACCGCCATCACATCACCGGGAGTCAAGGCAGCATGCGCTGCAAGACGCCGTCCTTCAGCACGAGGCGATGAAAGAGCGCTCCCGCCACATGCAGACCGATCAGCACGAGCAGCGCCCACGCGAGAATGCCGTGGATGTCGCCCATCGCGTGGCCGACGCTCGAACCCACAGGCGAAAGCGCCGGATAAGGCAGCACGCCCAATAGCTTGACCGTCCAGCCGCGCGACGATGCATTCGCCCAGCCGAGCACCGGCACGATGACGAGCGCGAGATACAGCAGCCCGTGCGTGATATGCGAGACCGCGCTGAAGAACGGCGACACAGGTGCCGGCGCCGGGCGATGCGTGACTCGCCACACGATTCGCAGCACGACCACCGCCACCAACGCTGCGCCGACGCCGAGATGCCACGCGATCAGCCCATCCGGCACCGTACCCTTGTGAATATCCGGCATCGTCCAGCCGATCACGAACTGGGCGGCGATCAACAGGACCACCAGCCAGTGAAGCAATTTGGCGACGCCGTCATAGCCGGGCGCATAACGGGGCGAATTCGTATCTAAGGATTGCATGTTGACTGGACCTATCGTCTTTCTCTTTGCGTCGTGGGAAGCGCGTGTCGCGCCAGCGGGGGAGTCAGTATGCTACCTGGCGAATATTAATAGAAGCTGAACGGCCGCCGCAGCAGGCGCCTCGTGCGCCGCGGTGTCGCACGAGAGCCCGCGTAGAACGCCAGTCTGCAACCGAATGTATCCGCATAGCATAGCCGCGGCGCCTTGCCGCGAGCGCCGCTTTTCAGCGTCCGCTGCGCTTAGCCGTTCTGCCGCTCCGGAAGCTGCAAGGCGCGCGCTCCAGGGCTTTTCGTCGCGCGCTCAAGGGCTTGCCTGCGGCGCGCAGACCATGGCCGCCCGTTTCACCGTTCTCGCGCGCCCTTACCTGTCGGCAGCACGCGCAAGCCGTCCGCACGGTGCAATCGACACGTCCTGTTACACACGAACACAACGGTAATACCGCCTCTCAGTAGAGTTCGGATCAACAGGAAAGAGGAGCACTGTCATGAAACGAATTTTTGCACTGGTCATTGTGGCGGCAACGCTCGGCACGGCATTGAGCGGCTGCATCGTCGTGCCCGAAGGCGGCTATCACGACCATTACCGTTACCACGACCGTTACTGATCGCGACTCGCGCCGCACCGTCCACACTCAATCATAAAAACGCGGGAATCAATAACATGAACTCATCACGAAGCCGCTTGCTGTCTATTGCGCTCGTCGCCGGTCTTGGCATCGGGGCGTCGTCCGCCGCACTCGCTCACGTCGACGTCGGCGTGAACATCGGCGTTCCGGGTGTCGTCTATGCACCCGAGCCGGTCTATGCGCCGCCTCCGCCCGTCTATGCGCCGCCGCCCCCGGTAGTGGTCGTGAGTCCGGGCTGGTACGGCGACCGCTACTACGACGGTCACCGGTACTGGGAACGCCGTGAATGGGAAGAGCGTCACCGCGAACGCGAGTGGCGCGACGCGCGCGGCCCGCATGGAGACTGGCGCGGCCGCGACGAGTGGCACGGCCATGGCGGGTGGCACGGTCACGGCGGCGACCATTGAGGCGCGGCGACCGCGCCGCGCCGTGAGCGACTCCGCGTCAACACCTTGCAGGAGCAACACTTTGCTACGCACTGACCCACGACGCGTCACCGCGCAGATCGACGGCATGCTCGTCTGCGCGGAATACAGCGAGCAGACCGGCCAATTATGCCTGCGCCAGGACGGTGCGCTCGTTCGCGAATGGTTTCCACCGCATTCGTGGATCGCCATTGCATCGGTGGCCGGCGCGCGGCACTGGGGCACGCGGCCGACCGACGACGACCTGCTCGCGCTGTTGCGCAACGAGATCACCTTGTTGCGCTCGCCGCAAGCGGATGCGATTCAGAAATAGAAAACAGGAATAGGAAATAAGAAAAGCGCGCGGCGCATGATGCGTCGCGCGCTTTTTTATCGGCGCCTGCTTGCAGCTAGTGCTCAGCGCACGTTGTAAACCGGCGGCGAGTAAGAGCTGAACGTGATGTCGCCGCCGCGGCCCGCTTGCCAGGTGCCATGGCTGTCCGAACCATAGCCGCTGTGGACTGCCTGCACGGCGTCCTGCTGAGCCGCCGCCTGGCTTTGCGGTACCTGCGCACCTTGCGGCGCGGCTTGTCCCACGTTCTGCGCCATCGAGGCGATCGGCGCCCCCAGCACCACGGCAACAGCAACAGCGCGAATAAGCGATTTCATTTCACCACCTCCGGTCATGTCTTTATCGGTGCCGCGAGCGGGATTCGTTCGTAGCGATGGAGGCAGTGTAGGTTCGTCGCAGCAGGCGATAAATCCGCTAATCCTGAATTCACTGTTGCTGTTGGCCCGACAATCGCTCGCGGCTAATCTTCCCGCACCGCCACGCCCACATAGTTCTCCGCCATCACCGTGGCCGCGGAGCGCGACGTCGTCACGTATTCCAGTTCGGCCACCTGGAGCTGCTGCTCGAACGGCGACGCACCCTCGATGCGATGCATCATGCTCGTCATCCAGTACGAGAAATGTTCGGCGCGCCAGATGCGCTTGAGCGCCGTTTCGCTGTAGCGCTCGAGCAGGTCCGTGCGATTTTCGACGTAGAACGCGTTCAATGCCTTCGTGAGCAGACGCACGTCGGCGACGGCCAGGTTCATGCCTTTTGCGCCGGTGGGCGGCACGATGTGCGCGGCGTCGCCTGCAAGAAAGAGCCGGCCGTGCTGCATCGTCGCCGAGACGAAGCTGCGCATGCCGACAATGTTTTTCTGGAAGATCTTGCCGTCCACCACATGCTGGCCATCGTGCGAATCGACGCGTGCGTGCAGTTCGGCCCAGATGCGATCGTCGGACCAGTTGTCGACGGAATCCTTCGGGTCGCACTGGAAATACATGCGCTGCACGTTGGCCGAGCGCGTGCTGATCAACGCAAAGCCGCGGTCGTGGCGCGCGTAAATGAGTTCATCCGATGACGGCGGCCCTTCGCATAGGATACCGAACCATCCAAACGGGTAAACGCGTTCGTAGTCCCGCCGCAGCGCCTGCGGAATCGACGCACGCGATACTCCCTGCGAGCCGTCGCAACCGATCACGAAGTCGCATTGCAGCTCGCAGGCCTCGCCTTCGTGGCGATAGCGGATCGACGGCTTGTCGGTGTCGATATCATGCAGCGACGTGTCCGACACACCGAAGCGCAATGCGCCACCCGCCGCTACGCGCGCCGCGACCAGATCCTTGATGACCTCGTGCTGAGCGTACACGGTGATCGAGTGGCCTGTGAGTCCGGTGAGGTCGATGCGCCGGCGCTTGCCTTGGAACGCAAGCTCGAAGCCGTGATGCAGCGCGCCCTCGGCCTTCATCCGCTCGCCGACGCCGGCCTGAGTCAGCAGATCCATCGTGCCCTGCTCCAGCACGCCCGCGCGAATCGTCGATTCGATCTGCTCGCGCGTGCGGGTTTCGAGCACGACCGACTCGATACCGCGCAAATGGAGAAGATGAGAAAGAAGCAGGCCCGCCGGCCCTGCACCGATAATGCCAACCTGGGTGCGCATGATGTGTCTCCTGTGTGCAAATTTGATTTGAGACAAGTTTGACAATCGCAGGGGCTATCGCGCAACGCGATATGGCGGATAGGCTGTATCTCGTTTTTAGATAACGCACGGGCCGTGCAAAGTGGCTGGAACGCCGCCAGCACGGCGCACTGCCCTGCTGACGGCGTTTGCGCCGCGGCCACGGTGTATCCGCTCCGAGCGCGCACGCACGTGGCACTCAAGGTAAACCCCGAGCACGCGCTGCGCTCAACAGCCTCAACCCAGGAACAGCCGATAAACCGGATTCTGCGTCTCTTCCCAGTACGGATACCCGAGCGTTGCGAGGAATCGGTCGAACTCCGCCTTATCGGCTTCCGGCACCTGAATGCCGACGAGAATCGAGCTGTAATCCGCGCCCTGGTTCCGGTAGTGAAAGAGGCTGATGTTCCAGTCGGGCGCCATCGACGACAGAAACTTCATC
>NZ_CADIKB010000030.1 GCF_902859825.1 Paraburkholderia phenoliruptrix
TAGTGCGGATTACCCGTGTGAAAGTAGGTAATCGTCAGGCTCCCCACCACCGTCAGATACCCCACCCCGCAAAGGTGGGGTTTCTGCGTTTACGGCCCGCGGGAACAGCGTCTCGGAAACGGCACGCGCCCGACGCGCCAGGCGCCGCACGCCCGATCGCCGCATCGCTCATCCTGCTCACCGCTTACCGCCAGTACGCAGCGCCCCCGCATACCCCGTCAGTTCCAGATACGCGCGCCCGACGTCGGCGCCCGCGCGGCTCACCCGTGCCGCGCCTTCCCAGTACACCGCCCCCCGTCGACTGACGCGAGTCGAGCTCCTGATCGTCCATCAGCGGATCGAGCTTCCAGGTCAGCGGGCCGGCCCTGACCGTCATCGCGACCGGATACGCGGTGTTCGTGCGCGGTGAGCGCCACGTGCGCCGCGGTGTGAACTCGACGTCACTCGGCCCGAAGGCGGTGACGCGTCCGTTAGGATCCCGCAATGCTGCGTGCGCCCACATTGCACGGCCGTCGCGGCTACGCACCTTGAAGGCCATTAAAGCCGAACCGTCGAACAGATTAGCGCCCAGCCAGTCCCATCCCACCGCGTCCGCGTCGAGCAAGGTACTCGACCATTCATGATCCAGCCACGCACTGCCCGTCACCGCAGTGACGCGTGGTGATGTTCCGCTTCCCTCAGCAGGCCGTACCACGCTACCGGATACGCGTAGTTGCGGCTCGCTGTAGTAGTAGCTCGCCTGTTCCGGCCGAGGGCCTTTGCGGGAGTAGCCGCGCTCGCCGTGAATCAACGGCGCTTGCGTGGGCGCGAGCGTGAGATGCAAGGCAAAATCGCCGGCATCGACGGTGACGTCGTAGCGGCCATCGGCGGCACGGACCATTTTCCATGCGTCCAGTTTCACATCGGTGTTAGCCGGCTTCGCGTAGGCAAGTCCGAACCCCTCCCGGCTAATCCGCTGATCGTGTATGAGATGACCGATTGCAGGATCGCTCAGCGCGGCATGCGCAATGATCAATTGCGAAGGAGCGAAAGCACTTGGATCCGCGGCATCGTGGCCCGTTGCAGAGCGAAAAAACGTGATCTGGAAACCGAGCGGCAGACCGTCCGGCGTCGCGAGCCAGCCAGTCGCGTACCACCATTCGGTGCGAAAGCGGGCGTGAGCGCCCGTATCCAGCGGCAACACAATCGGATGGTCTTTCGTCACCGCAGAAAAATCCGGCGGTGTACCCGCCGCAGGTGAGATGGCAAGCGCAGTAGCCAACAGCCCAGCAGAAATCCGCAGACATACGCGGCGAAACCGCGCAATGACGACGGCAATGCGAACCGCCACGCGTCGCATTGGCACGAGAACACATGTCGACAAGCGCAACCCCGCTCGCATCACCAGTCCTCCTTGACCGCGCGCACAGCATCGACGGAAACGGCGCCACGCCCGGCGACCACGGCCGTCGTGCAGGACGACGCCAGCATCACCGCCGCAACAGTGCCAAGAATAGCCCACGGAACGTGCAGCGACATGGTCCAATGAAACGACTGAGGATTGACCACAAATACAAGAATCAGACTAATTGCGAACCCGAGGACGAAGCCCACCGCGATGCCGCACGCCGTGAGCATGCCGCCCTCGAATGCGAGTATCGCGAGGATTTGCGAGCGCGTCACACCGACGTGCCGCAGCATCCCGAACTCGCGAGCCCGTGCAAGCGTCTGCGCGGAAAATGTCGCCGCCACGCCGAATAAGCCGATCACAATCGCGACCGCTTCCAGGAGATAAGTCACCGCGAAGCTCCGGTCGAAGATCACGAGCGTGCGCGCGCGAATGTCGCCTGGCTGCGAAATCTCCAGTGCCGCGTTGAAGGGCAGTGCACGGAGCCCCGCAATCACGCGTTCCACGCTCACGTCTCGGGCGACGCTCACAGCGACATCGGTCGCGCTCATGTCGGCGGTGAGGCGGCGATAGTCGGCGAGCCGCATCTGGATCGCACCGCTTTGCCGCACATAGTCACGCCATACGCCGGCGACGACGAACACTTGCCCGCGTACGCCAAGCGGCAGTCGCACCCGCTGTCCGAGCGTATAGCCGTATAGATCGACCATTGCTTCGGACACCCAAACAGCCACCTCGCCGTCATGCAATTCCCGAGGGGGCAGCAATGGCCCGGTCATTTGCAGATTCGCACCAGGATCGGCCGCCTCGATCTCGCGGGCAAGTAGCGCGATGTCGGGGCGCGCCGGGTCGAGCGTGATACGCGAGATGCGCGCGAATGCCGCCTTTGCAATGCCCGGCACGGCGGCAAGCCGGTGCTGCTGATCGAGGCTCAGGCCGCCGGTGTCGCCGTTTTGCGCGACGCGCACATACACATCGGCCGATAGCAGATGAACCAGCCAGTCCTCGACGGATACACGGAAGCTCGCCACCATGATCGCCATCGCCACGATCAGCGCGAAACTCGACAGCACGCCGCCCATTGCAATCGACGCGTGACCCGGGGCATTCGCGAGACGCGCGAGCGCGAGCGTAGCCACCGCGCCGCTGCGCACTCGCGCTGCACGGGCACGGCTTGCAACACCGAATACGGCTGCGGTGATGCGCGGCATCAGTGCAATTCCGCCGATCAGCAGCAGTGCAACGGCGGCGTAACCGGCAATGGGCGCGTCGAACAATGGCGGTGCTTGCGTCAGGACTGCGCCGCTCACAAGGCATAGCAACGCAGGCCACGGCGTTGCGAGCCGCGCGAGCGCGCCTTCTTCGGCGCCCGCCTTGAGCGCTGCCGCCGGTCGCGCGTGTGCCGCTTCGAGTGCTGGCGCGAGGCTGCCGAGCACAGCCACCGCGACGCCGAGCGCCAGAAACACGGCGCTTGCGAGCGGCTCAAAGTGGACTTGAGGTTGCACGCCGGGAAAATAGCCACCGCCAAGATCGCTGCCGAAGAAGTGCAAGGCGCCTGCTGCGAGCGCGTAACCCAACGCGAGACCGCCAAGCGAACCGAGTAAGCCGAGCAGCGCGCCCTCCAGCAGAATCTGTCGCAACAGCCGGCCGCGTGTGAGTCCCAGCACGCGCAGCATCGCGAATTGCGCGCGGCGCCGCACCACGCTCAGCGCCTGCGTCGAAAATACGAGGAACGCGCCGGTGAAAAGCGCCACCAGCGCAAGCACGTCCATATTGATTCGATAGGCACGCGAGAGCCTGTCAGTGCGGCTGTCGACATCACGCGCTTCGGCGATCACCCATTGATCGCCCAGTTGATTCTGCAAATCGCGCCTGAAGCGCTCACGGTCGACGCCGCGTTGGAGTTGCAGGTCCACGCGCGAAAGCTTGCCTGCCATGCCGAACTTCCATTGAACGGCGGCGATATCCATGATCCCGAGTCGTTGACCCGGGCGCGTTCTCGCGATGCCGCCGGCCACGCGCAACTGCACGACAGACGTGCCGTTGCGCAGCGTGATCTTATCGCCCGCTTTGACGCCTAGCCATTGCCGTGCGGCGGTGGAAAGAAAAATCGTGTCGGACGCGAGCGCATCGAAAGGCCGCTCGGGCGACGGCACGCCGGTCAGGTCCGGCGCAATGCGGCTCGCCCGGAATACGTCGATGCCGAGCACCGGCAAAGTGGCGTTATGGTCAGGCACGCTGACGTCCAGCGCGAGAACCGGACTCGCGAGCGCGACGCCCGCGGTTGTGGCGAGGCGCGGGTAAACCGACTCCTCGACGAAAGCTCGAGCGCCGCGTACTTGCAGATCCGCCTGGCCGGAGAGGCTGCGCGCGGCGGCGGAAAATTCGTTGAAGGCCGCGCTGTTGATCAGTTGCACCGCATAGCCGAGCGCCACGCCTAGCGCGATCGTTGCAAGCGCAACGAGTGCGCGGCCGCGTTGACTGCGCCATTCGGCGCCAAGCAGCCAGCGCGTAAGCGTCGCATGCCCGTGCGTGCGCGCTGGGCGGCGCCGGTCAGCGGGCGTCATCGGTTGATCGGGTGGGTGGCTGCATGCCGTCTCGCGCGCGTGAAAACACCGGCGTTTTCAATGCGGGCGCAGGATGCAAGCCGCCTCCGCTGAGAATGAGCACGCGGTCGGCAACGGCCGCAGCGGCCTCGGAGTGGGTGACCATCATCGTGGCCGCACCGGTCGCCTTGCTTTGGGCGCGAAACAGCGTGAGCACGCCATGCGCGGTATCGGGGTCCAGATTGCCCGTCGGCTCGTCGGCGAGAATCAAGGCGGGGCGATGCACGAGGGCTCGCGCGATGGCAACGCGTTGCAGTTCGCCGCCCGACAGTTGGCGCGGGAAATCGTCGCCGCGGCCTTCGAGTCCCACGGACGCGAGCATCTCGCGCGCGGCGGCAACCGGCAATTCATTGAGGAGCAAAGGCAACGCGACATTCTGCGCAAGCGTCAGATGAGGCAGCACGTGAAAGGCCTGAAACACGAAGCCGAGCTTGTGCCGGCGCAAACGCGTTGCCGCATTGTCGTCCAGACGCGAGACCGCAGCGCCGCCAATCATCACTTCTCCGCTGTCCGCCCGGTCGAGACCGGCAATCAGGTTGAGCAGCGTCGATTTGCCGACGCCGGAGTCGCCCATGATCGCCACGAATTCTCCGGGCGCGAGCGCAAAGTCGAGATCCGCCAGCACGATGCGGCCGGCGCCGTATGCCTTGTTGAGTCCCCGGCACTCGAGCGCGGGAACGACACCTTCGTCAAGAAACGGCATGCATGGTCCGCAAGATGTGGCCGAAGGACCGCGTTTCACTTCTCTGAAGCGCGCAGCTTTCGGCCCGTTGAGCGCTGAGTATATTCGGCTTCTGTAAGGTGCGTCGGGGCACCGCGCCGCCGCGCGGGCGGCCGCTCCCGGCGCGCGGTTGCTGCGAGCGGGACCGTGAATGGACTCTTGGCCGCCGGCAAAAATATTTCTGACCGGTTCAGAAAAGGGCGACAGCGGCCGCGCAACAAGATCCCACAAAGCTGTATCCGCGACCCAGCCGTATGCCGCGCATGCCAATGCGGGACAAACCCAGACAGATCTTCTCCCGAACCGTCCGCAAAAGACGGCTTTTTGCTGCAATTGCACGGTGCCGCTGCGGGCAATTCGCTCATTGTGCGGATGCACATTTTTACTCATTCCGCAAGGGGCAGAGTTCGCCAGAGCGCATTGACCAGCCGTTCCGCGCAATGCTGCGATGCAAAATTATTCTTATCTTGGTAATCTCCCACCCTTGCCGTTCGACTGCGGGTAAACGTGAACTCCGGCAATCGCGTGTTCACATTCCCGCTCCATTTAAAGCCTACATATTCGTTTCAATGCTTTCTAAATGGAAAGCGTTGGAGCGGCGTTTTGTACCTCAAGCTCCCGACAGCGCCTATGCAATTGCCTCTCCTCAGTCTTCTCATCTGGATTCCAATCGTCGCCGGCCTCGTGGTATTGCGCGCCGGCTCGGACGCCTCACGCGGTCGGACGCGATGGCTCGCCTTGATCGGCGCGGTCGCGGGCTTCGTGCCGGTCATTCCGCTCGTGGCGAATTTCCGCAACGACGTGACGTCGATGCAGTTCGTCGAAAACATCAGGTGGTCGCCGACGTTCGACATTGCGTGGCACGTGGGCGTCGACGGCATTTCGCTCTGGCTCGTCGCACTGACCGCGCTGACGACGATCATCATCGTGATCGCTTCGTGGGAGTCGATCACCGAGCGAACCGCGCAGTACTTTGGCGCGTTTCTAATGTTGTCGGGTTTCATGCAAGGCGTCTTCACTTCGCTCGACGGCATGATGTTCTTCGTCTCGTTCGAGGCCACGTTGATTCCGCTTTACCTGCTGATAGGCACATGGGGGCAATCCAACCGTTCCTACGCCGCGGTGAAGTTCTTCTTCGTATCGTTTCTCGGCTCGCTGATGATGCTGATGTCGATGCTGTATCTCTACAGCCAGACGCATAGCTTCGACCTTGCGTTGTGGCGCGAAACGCGACTCGGCACGATGCCACAAGTTTTGATCTTTCTCGGCTTTCTCGCGGCATTTGGCGTGAAAGTGCCGATGTGGCCGCTGCATACGTGGTTGCCCGACGTACACCTCGACGGACCCACCGGTGCGGCAGTGATGATCGGCATGCTGAAGCTCGGCGGCTACGGTCTGCTGCGCTTCGCATTGCCGATCGCGCCGCAGGCAAGCCACTTTTTCGCACCGATGATGATCACGCTCTCGCTTGTCGCCGTCGTCTACGCGAGCCTGCTCGCGCTCGTGCAGACCGACATGCGCCGCCTGCTTGCCTACTCGACGGTGGCGCACATGGGGCTCGTCACGCTGGGGCTTTTCGTGTTCAACCGTATCGGCCAGGCCGGGGCGGTTGTGCAGATGCTGTCGTATGGTGTGGTGTCGGGCGCCATGCTGTTGTGCACGGGCATGCTCTACGATCGCACGAGAACTGCAGCTATTGACGGATACGGTGGCGTGGCGAACACCATGCCGCGTTTCGCCGCATTCGTGATGTTGTTCTCGATGGCCAATATCGGTTTGCCCGGCACCTCCGGTTTTGTCGGCGAGTTCATGGTGTTGATGGGCACGATCCGCTTCAACTTCTGGATCGGCGCGATAGCGGCCTCGACGCTGATTCTGAGCGCAGCCTATACGTTGTGGATGTATAAGCGCGTGGTTTTCGGCGCGATTGCGAATGCGCGAGTCGCCGCGTTGAAGGACCTGGGCAAGCGCGAGCTCGTGCTGCTGGGCGCGATGGCGTTGCTCGTGCTCGCAATCGGAGTCGATCCCAAGCCTTTTACCGATGCGATCGATCCGTCCGTGGGGACGCTGCTCGCGCAATCGGAGCGTTCCACCCGTCCTGCGGAGTCGGCGCCCGTCGAGGGCAGTCAGCATCTGCAAGCGGCGGCGCCCGCGGCGGCAGCTGCGACTGCGCACACGCCGGGGTGAGGGCGGTCTGCCAACGTGATGCTGCTTCGCGCCCGGTGAAAGCGCGAGCATAATGGCCGCGCATGCCCAACGCCGCGCGAAGCGCGCTTTTCAAGCAGTCACGCAAAGGAGAGCCTATGAGTCAGCAAAAGCCTGTCGAGTACGCTGCAGCGTCGCAGGAAGTGAAAGCAGTCTACGACGACATCAAGGAGACGCGCCAGGTCGACGACGTCAACAACTTCTGGAAGTACATCGCGCAGCATCCGCCGACTCTCGCCCGCACGTGGGACAGCCTGAAGGAAGTCATGGTGCCGGGCGCACTCGATCCGCTGGTGAACGAGTTGTTGTACGTTGCCGTGAGTGTGACGAACAACTGCGGCTATTGCGTCGCGAGCCACACGGCCGCCGCTCGCCGTGCAGGCATGACCGACGACATGTTCGGCGAGCTGCTTGCGATAGTTGGCATGGCTAACGAAACCAACCGCCTCGCGGTAGGCTATCGGGTCCCGATCGACGCAGCGTTCGAATAGCCGGCCTCAAGCCGCGCGCCGCCAGGCGGACAACACACGGGGCAGGTCCTCCATGTCCCTGAACACCTGAACCACGCCGACCGCACGCAATGCGTCGGCGCTGCTGTGCCCCAGTTCATTCGGACAATAGCCGAACACCGTCGCGCCCGCGGCGACCCCGGCCTTCGCGCCCGTCACCGTGTCTTCCACGACGGCGCAGCGCGCCGGCTCGACGTTCAGCGCCGCTGCCGCCGCCAGATACACATCCGGAAACGGCTTGCTGCGCGGCATTTCGTGGCCGCTAAAGATGCGCCCTTCGAAGCACTCCAGAATGCCTGCCTTGTTCAATTGCAGTTCGACCTTGATGCGGTCCGCGCCGGACGCGACAGCAATGCGCCCATTCAAGCCGTCGTGAAGCGAGCGTACCGCGGTAACGGCACCCGGAATGGCGGTCAATTCTTTGTCGAGCGCTGCATTGCGGCGCTCGCGGAATTGCATCAACCAGTCCGTCGTGATCGCAACGCCCGTGCGTGCTTTGATCAACGGTGCTTCGTCTCTCACCGCCTTGCCGACGAAAATCCGCATGGTTTCCTCAACGCTCAATTGCCAGCCCAGCTCGCCGAGCATCTCGGTGAGCACGCGGTTGGTAATCGGTTCTGAGTCGACGAGTACGCCGTCGCAGTCGAAGAGCACGGCGTCGAAGGGAAAATCGGCCATCGGGCAGGGTACGGAAAGAGTCGCGGAACCGGCAAGGATACCTCAAGGGACCGCGGCAGTCCCGGCAAGCTGCGCCCATCGACGCATTCGGCGATCAGGAATTAAGGGCACGCATATTACGTCCGCTGCCGACTGGCAATGCAATCGCGTAACCGTTTCTGACGCTGCTGCGGCGGCGCCCCGGCGGCGGATAGCTCGCACACGCCGTGCGGCACGACGAATGCTGCTTCAGGCGAACGTATTTACCAGAGCGCGCGGCCTTGAGGCTGGCGCGCCGCGACCCGTCACCTATCGAGGACTTTGCCATGACAGTGAAGCTCAAACCGATCGCCCAGCAGGTCGTCGTCATTACCGGTGCAACGAGCGGCATTGGTCTTGCGACCGCACGCCTTGCCGCGAGCAGAGGCGCGCGCCTGATGCTGATTGCGCGCGACGAGGAGGCGCTCGAAACACTCGCCACGCAGCTGCGGGACCAGGGCGCGCTCGTCGAATATGCCGTCGCCGACGTGGGCAATGCCGCGCAGCTGCAGGCAGCGGCGGATCAGGCCATCGCACGTTTTGGCGGATTCGACACGTGGGTCAACAACGCGGGCGCGTCGATCTTCGGACGTTGCGCGGATGTGCCCATCGACGAGCAGAAGGCGTTGTTCGAGACGAACTTCTGGGGTGTCGTGCAAGGGTCGATGATTGCGCTTGCGCATCTCAAGCAGCAGGGCGGTGCGCTCATCAATCTCGGCAGCGAGCTGTCCGATATCGCCTTGCCGTTGCAGGCCGCTTACGTCGCGTCGAAGCATGCCGTGAAGGGTTACACCGACGCGTTGCGCATGGAATTGATCGAAGAGCGTGCGCCGGTCTCGGTCACGCTGATCAAACCGTCGGGCATTCATACACAGTTCGTCGAGCACGCGCGCAATCATCTCGACGTGCAGCCCAAGCTGCCGCCGCCGGTCTATGCACCGGACATTGTCGCGAAGGCCATCCTGCATGCGGCGAGCACGCCGGTTCGCGATCTCTATGTGGGCGGTGCATCGGCAGCCATGGTGACGTTCGCGCGTCGGGCGCCGAGTCTGTATGACCGCGTGATGAGCCGCTTCGGCATATCTTCGCAACGCACGAATGAGCCGCCGCGCACGCCCGCCGGCAATCCTGGCGCCGATGGCGCATTGCGCGAGCGTTCGGGGCAAAAGCGCCGGGTGCTGGAGTCCAGTCTCTACACGCAGGCGTCGATGCATCCGCGGCAGACTGCGTTGCTCGCTGCCGGCGCCGCGGCGGTGTGGATGCTCGCGCGTTATGTGAAGTCATCGCATGCGGGGCGCGTGTGAGCGGCGTGCCGCGTTCTGCGGTTCATATAGCGGGAAAAAGGGCGCGCCGCGCATGCACAAAAGCAGTGCTGACACACCGCTGATGCAGCGAGGGCGCAACCCTTCGTGGTCCGATGCAATCCGGCAGCAGGTCCGCTAACCTGGCGAACTGCTTAGCCTCCTCCGCCGTTGGGCGTTGCCACGGTCAGCTTGTTGGACACCGATTTCACGCCGGCTACGCTCTTCGCCGCGTCCTCGGCCAGGGGAATCTGTGCGGCGTCAGGCACTGTTCCTGTCAACGTGACTGCGCCGCCGCGAGCCCGAACATATACGTTCGACACGTCGAAGCCTTGAGTCTTCGAGAGCGCTTTACGCACGTCGAGACCGAGCTTGCGGTCCGCTTTTTTCACCGTTTTTGTGCGCGAAGTCGTGGACGCGGTCGTGCCGGAGTCCGTCGCGTCGCTCGATTGCGCATACGCACTCGACACCGTCGCGAGACACAATGCAATGCCGAGCGCCTTCAAAAGATTGACTGTTTTCACGTTTCTCCATCCTTGAAAAGTTAATGTCGTTCGTTGCATGCAAGAAACCTCACGCCTGCCCGGCGCGCTTAAACAATAGTCCAGCACGCGCACTCATGCTGGAAAAACTGGCTCTCGCAAGCACTCATCCGCTTGAGCGCAAGCCGATCCGTTCAGGCTTGCTAATTGCACCGGCCGGGTCGCCGTGCATGAGCGTCAATCGGTCTGCATAAACGGTCTTTGCGGGCGGGCAGCAGTACGCGATTCGCGGTTTCGCATTAAGCTCTGAGCGCGAGCCGTGCGTGGCATCGCGCGGTATCCGCTGCAGTGAACGATGCGTTGCAAACAACCTGAATGCGATTGCCAACTTAAGAGGAGTCAGCCATGAAGCGCATTGCCATCAAACAGATCATGCTCGGCCTTGCAGCATCGACGCTGCTAGCGGGAGGCGTGCCGCTTGCCGCCGCACAAACCACGACCGACACTGACGCGCAAACTGCTCAACCCGGCGCGACGGGCACGGCCAAGCCGACCAAAGCCGAACGCAAAGCGGCACGCAAGCAGGCTCGGGCGAAAAAGAACGCGGAGTTAAAGAAGCTCGAAGATGCCGGCTACCAGCCCTCGCGCAACGACCCTAACTATCCGAACGACCTTCAAAAGGCGCAGAAGAAGGCCGGCATCGGCACGGGCGCGAGCCAGTAGGATTAACCCCTAATCGTCGGAGCCGTGCCGCGCGAGAATCGTGCTGCACGGCGCAAACCAATCACCGGATACAAAGCGCCGCTACGATCCGTTCACGCGCGGTGGATGGCGCCGCCGTTTTGTCCGGCTTGTGGCGGAGCCCAATAACCACGCGGCTTTGCATACCGTGCGCAATCGGACAGATGACGGTCGCGGCAACCGGGCAGCCGACTTGCCGGTGCGTTGTTGCAGCGCGGAATGCCAGCCTCGTCTTCTCACGCCCCTTTTGCGGCGTGAAACCCTTCATTTGCCTTGGAACGACATCGCCGGAAGCCCCACGCCATATCGCCGAAACCCTTGCCCAGCAAGGATCCGAGCGGGACACAACAGTGCGCGTGCGACATGGGTGTCGTATTTCCACATGTGGTTGTCGCAAATAGTCGGCTAGGCGTACTTTTTTCTGGCAACTATGTATGCACAGCGCGGACGGCGTCCGCCACGCAGCTTTGCATAAGATCGGAGCAGGTGCTTTGCGTGAACTCAGGTCGACAGCTTTGCATGGGACCGGAGTAAGCGCTTCGCACTAACTCGGGTCGACAAAGGAGAGCATTTCAATGAATTCCCCCAAGGTCGTGGTTGAAGGGCTGTGCAAGGTGTTCGGCACTAACCCGAAACAGGCGCTCGGCATGCTCGCAGGAGGCGCTACGAAAGAAGAGGTATTCGCGCGCACCGGCCAGATCGTCGGCGTTCACAACGTTTCCTTCGAAGTCAAGGAAGGCGAGATCTTCGTGCTGATGGGCCTCTCCGGCTCGGGCAAGTCGACACTGATTCGCCTCATCAACCGGCTGGTGGAACCGTCGGCAGGCAAGGTGCTGATCGACGGGCGCGACGTGGCCAGCGTGCCGCGCTCCGAATTGACGGCGCTGCGCCGCAAGGACATGAGCATGGTGTTCCAGTCCTTCGCGCTGATGCCGCAACGCACGGTGCTGTCCAACGCGGCCTTCGGGCTCGAGGTAGCGGGCGTGGGCCGCAAGGAGCGCGAGGCGCGCGCGATGACCGTGCTCGAGCAGGTCGGCCTCGCGCCCTTCGCGCAAAAGCTTCCCGCGCAGCTGTCGGGCGGCATGCAGCAGCGCGTGGGCCTCGCGCGGGCGCTGGCGGTCAACCCCTCGCTCATGATCATGGACGAAGCGTTCTCCGCGCTCGATCCGCTCAAGCGCAAGGAAATGCAGAACGTGTTGCTGGATCTGCAACGCGAGCAGCAGCGCACCATCCTGTTCGTGTCGCACGATCTCGAAGAGGCCATGCGCATCGGTACACGTATCGCGATCATGGAAGGCGGCAAGGTGGTGCAGATCGGCACCCCGCAGGAGATCATCACCAACCCCGCCGACGATTACGTCCGCGCGTTCTTCGAAGGCATCGACACGAGCCGCTATCTGACGGCGGGCGATCTGATGCAGACCGATGCCGTGCCGCTCATGCATTCGCACTCGCCGCAGATCGATGCCTCGAGCGTGGCGGCGACGCTGAACGGCAGCGCCGAATACGCGTTCGTGCTCGACGGCGAGCGCAAGTTTCGCGGTTTCGTGTGCCGCGACGAAGCGGGCAATGCGTCGCCGAAACTGAATTACGTCGAGTGCATCCGACGCACCACGCCGCTCGACGATGTGGTCCAACGCGTGGTCGCGAGCCGCGCTCCCTTGCCGGTCGTCGAAGCGGACGGCTCCTACTGTGGTTCGGTCAACAAGACGAACGTGCTGCACGTTCTCACGCGCCATCGAGGTTCCCATGTCTGAAATCATTCCACTTGGCGCCTGGGTCGATCACGGCGTCCACTATCTCCTGGACCACGACGCAAAGACTTTCGATTCCATCGGCAAGATGATCGAGAGTTTCGCGGCGGTCGTCGAGCACAGTCTGCAAGCGGTGCCGATGTGGGCGCTGATGGCATTTTTCGTCGGCATCGGCTTGTGGCGGGTGGGTTGGCGGTTCGCGCTTTTCACCTTGCTCGCCATGTTGCTCATCTACGGCACAGGCTTCTGGGATCAGATGGTGATCACGCTCGGCCTCACGCTCTCGTCCACCTTCATCAGCCTCGTGCTCGGCGTGCCGCTCGGTATCTGGACCGCGAAGAGCCGCACCGTCGAAATGATGGTGCGCCCGGTGCTCGATCTGATGCAGACCATGCCTGCATTCGTCTATCTGATTCCGGCCGCCATGCTGTTCGGTCTTGGCCGCGTGCCCGGCATTCTGTCCACCGTGATCTTCGCGATGCCGCCTGCGGTGCGTCTCACTTCGCTCGGTATCAAGCATGTGAACCGCGAAATTGTCGAAGCAGGGCAGGCGTTCGGCTGCACGCCGTGGCAACTGCTGTACAAGGTGCAGTTTCCGAATGCACTGCCGTCGATCATGACCGGTGTCAACCAGACCATCATGATGGCCTTGTCGATGGTGATCATCGCGTCGATGGTGGGCGCAGGCGGTCTCGGCAACGACGTGCTCGCCAGCATTCAGCGCCTCGACATCGGGCTCGGCTTCGAGAGCGGATTGTCGGTGGTGATGCTCGCGATCATTCTGGACCGCATCACCGAGAGTTTTGGCCGCTCGCCGGGCATGGCACGTGCGCCGCTGTTCTCGGGGTTGCGCAATCTCATGAAGGTGCGCCGCGCGCCGGCGGCGCAGCACAGCTGAGCCGCCCATGAAGCGCGACGCGATCACCCAGCTCGAGGCGCCATCCGATTCGCCGCTTTCACGGCTCGCGCACGTCGGCTTCCTGACGTTGCCGAACTTTTCGATGATCGCGTTCACGAGCGCGGTCGAGGTGCTGCGCATGGCCAACTACGTGGGCCGCGCGGAGCACTACACGTGGTCCGTGATCACGCCCGACGGCGAGCCGGCGCGAGCGAGCAACGGCATCACGGTGAAGCCCACCGTGACGCTCGCGCAAGCCGGCATGCCGGACGTGCTGATCGTCTGCGCCGGCTGGCATGTGCGCGATTACGTGGACGACACGGTGATCGCACTGCTGCGCGAAGTCGCGGCTCAGGGCATACCGCTTGGCGGCATCTGCACCGGACCCTACGCGCTTCTCGCTGCAGGCCTGCTCGACGGCTATCGCTGCACGGTGCATTGGGAAGACATGTCGCCGCTGCACAAGAGCTATCCGCATGTGCGTTTCGCCGACGAACTCTTTGTGATCGACCGCGATCGCATGACCTGCACGGGCGGCACCGCGCCGCTCGATCTGATGCTCAACCTGGTCGGCATGCGTCTCGGCCATGCGGTGGCGGCGCAGGTGTCCGAGCAGTTCATCGTGGAGAGGATTCGCGGTTCGACGGACTACCAGCACATTCCCGTCGATGCGCGCGTCGGCTTCACACGCGCCGAGCTGATCGAAGTCGTGCGGCTGATGGAGGCGAACATCGAAGAGCCGCTCTCGCTCGACGAACTCGCGCGGCTCGTGCATCTCTCTCAGCGGCATTTGCAGCGCATGTTCAAGATGTTCCTGAGCGTGTCGCCGACGCACTATTACCTGACGCTGCGTCTGCGGCGCGCACGTGAACTGCTGCGCAACACCGATGCCTCGATTGCACGCGTCACGGCGGTCTGCGGATTTCATTCGCCGTGCCATTTCAGCAAGGCATATCGCGCACAGTTCGGTCATGCGCCGAGCGTCGAGCGGCGGCTGTCGGCATAACACAACCTGTCACGAATCAACCACCCTGAGACCCTGAGGAACCGCCATGAAACGTTTGTGGGCTGCGTCGTTGTGCGCGCTGTCTGTGTCGTCCGTCACTTCCGTTGTAGCCGCCGAACCCGCGGCCTGCCGCGACGTCCGCTTTGCCGACGTCGGCTGGTCAGACATTGCAGCCACGACCGGGCTTGCGTCGACGGTGCTCGAGGGACTTGGCTACAAGCCGACCAAGACAATTGCATCGGTGCCGATCACCTTCGCCGGTGTGAAGAGCAAGCAGATCGACGTGTTCCTCGGCTACTGGTCGCCGACCATGGACCCGATGATCGACCCGTTCAAAAAGGCGGGCCAGGTGAATGTGCTGCCGACACCGAACCTGACGGGCGCGAAATACACGCTGGCGGTGCCCGATTACGCGTACCAGGCAGGCATCAAGTCGTTTGCCGACATCGCGAAGAACTACGACAAGCTTGGCGGCAAGATCTATGGCATCGAGCCGGGTAACGACGGCAATGCGCTCATCAAGAAGATGATCGACACGAACCAGTATGGACTGGGCAAGTTCAAGCTCGTGGAGTCGAGCGAGGCCGGCATGCTGGTCGAGGTGAACCGCGCGATCCGCGACAAGAAGCCGATCGTGTTCCTCGGCTGGGAGCCGCATCCGATGAACGTGCAGATGAAGATTGACTACCTGTCCGGCGGCGACGACGTCTTCGGTCCGAACTACGGCGAAGCAAAAGTGATGACTGTCACGCCGACCGATTATTCGACGCGCTGCCCGAACGTCGCGAAACTGGTGTCGAATCTGCACTTCACGACGGATATCGAGAACCACGTGATGCTGCCGATCATGAACAAGGTCGATCCGAACAAGGCCGCGCGCGAGTGGCTGAAGGCGAACCCCGCGGTACTCGACCAGTGGCTCGCGGGTGTCAAGACGTTCGACGGCAAGGATGGTTTGCCGGCTGTGAAGGCGTATGTGGCAGGAAAGTGATGGATGAGTTTTCGCGCCGCGCGATGCGGCGCGAAGCTCCTGCAGCGGAATGCAATTCACGGGTCAACTGCAGATTCGACCCATGAATAAAGGGCTCAGATCAAAGGCCACAATTAAAGCCCTTGGATCAGGGCATCAAATCGCCTGAGCCCGCCCCGGAAACGTCTCGTCATAATCCGCACCGGATTCCGCTTCAGCTGCGGTGCCGCGTTGCTCGCGGTACATCATCGGCGGCAGGCCGAATTGTTTGCGAAATTCGCGGCCCAGATGCGACGCATCGGAAAAGCCGCAGCTCGACGCAATATCGGCCACGGTCTTGTCCGAGCTCGTCAGCAACCACGCTGCGGTGCGCAAGCGCACCTGCTTCGCGTAAGCCTGCGGCGCCTTGCCGGTTTCAGCCTTGAAAAGCCGCTCCAGCTGACGCGGCGATAGATCGAGCTTGCGCGCCAGTTCCTCGAGCGAGAGGGAGCGGCCCACGTGCTGTTCCATCAGCAGGATGGCGCGCTTGACCTTGGGATGCGTGGCGGGCGCGAGCCCTGGCGGATGCGGCTGCGGCGCGTTGCCTTTCTGCATGTCGTCGACGAGCAGAATGCGCAGCGCTTTCTGCACGGTCGCGGTTTCGAAGTGGCGCAGCAGGATGGCCGCGGCCACGTCGATCGACGCCCTGCCGCCGGAACACGTAATGCGCCGCCGGTCGATCACGAAGAGCCGGTCGGCTACCAGCGACTCTTCATTCACCGCCGGAAAACGCTCGATGAAATCCCAGTAGTGAAACCAGCTCACGCAGATGCGATAACCGTCCAGCACGCCCGCGCGCATGAGCGAAAAGACGCCCGTGCACATGCCGACGAGTGTCGCATCCGTCGCGGCAGCGCGCCGGATAAACGCGAGCGTCGCGTCGCTCGCAGCCGGTCCCGAATGCAGCAACCCGCCCACTACGACCACGTAATCGAACGGCTCGGCGGTGTCGAAGGTCTCCCAAGGCGTGATCTGAATGCCGCAGCTCGCGCGCACCGGAGCAAGGGTTTCCCCTATGACGCTCCATGAGCAGCGCACCGGTTTGCTGAAATCGCCTTCGTCCGCGGACAGACGCAGCAGGTCGACGAAACCCGAGAACGCCGTCAGCGTGAAGTTCGGCAGAAGAATGATGCCGAAGCGGATGCGCTGCTTGGGCGCACCGTCGATGGATTGAAGGGGAAGCGATTCAGCGGAGTTCATGCAATGCAGCCGGAGCGAGAAAGGGTTAAGCCAAGCATAGCACCGGGGCCCGGCGCGGCATGCATCGTAATGCCCGCGGCCCGGCCCGGCAACCGGAACTGCCGCCGCCAACGCAGTGCCTGTCGAAAATACGTCAGAAGCTTTCGCAAATGCGCCGCCGCGCTTGGCGGGCCCGGCGTCTGGCGCCACTATCCCACTGCCATGCCGTTTTTATTCTATCGATTCAATTTGACGTGCGGTGCAATAGGGCCTGTTTCAAGGTAAATCCCGCCACCCTAGGTATTGCAACGCACAAGGCACGCCATGAACGTCAGCGTCTTCGATCTCTTCAAGATCGGTATCGGTCCTTCAAGCTCGCACACGGTCGGGCCGATGATCGCTGCTTGCCGTTTTGCGTCGCATATCGAAGATGCCAATCTGCTCGCCTTCGTGCGCCGCGTGAAGGTCGAACTGTTCGGCTCGCTGGGCGCGACCGGCAAGGGCCACGGCACCGACAAGGCCGTGCTGCTCGGACTCGAAGGCAATCTGCCCGAACTGATCGACCCCGACGTGATCGAGCCGCGCCTCGCCGCGATTCGCGAGACGAAGCAGCTTGCGCTCCTCGGTAAGCACACGGTCAAATTCGACGAGCGCGAGCACCTCGGCTTCTTCCGCAAGCTGATGCCGGGCGCGCCGGGCTCGAGCATCGTGCATCCGAACGGCATGCGTTTTCAGGCTTTCGACGAAAACGGGCAACTGCTCGTCGAAAAAGAGTATTACTCGATTGGCGGCGGCTTCGTGGTGAATCGCGAGGGCGACCGCGTGAACGGCGTGCGCGCTGGCGCCGAAGTGCCGTACCCGTTTCGCACCGGCGACGATCTGATGCGCGTGTGCCGGGAGAGCGGCCTGTCCATCGCACAGGTCACGCTGAAAAACGAATGCGCCGCGCGGTCCGAAAGCGAAGTGCGAGAAGGACTGCTTGCCATCTGGCGCACGATGGCGGCTTGCGTCGAACGCGGCTGCAAGGTCCGCGGCGAACTGCCCGGCCCGATGCATGTGAAGCGCCGCGCCGCCGACCTCTCTGCGCAGTTGCGTTCGCGCTCGGAAGAGTCGCTGCGCGATCCGCTTTCCATGCTCGACTGGGTCAATCTCTACGCGATGGCGGTCAACGAGGAAAACGCCGCAGGCGGCCGCGTCGTCACGGCACCCACCAACGGCGCGGCCGGCGTGATTCCCGCCGTACTGCACTACTACGTGAAGTTCATGCACGCGTCGAACGACGAAGGCATTGTCAATTTCCTGCTGACGGCGGCGGCGATCGGCATCATCTATAAAGAAACCGCCTCGATTTCAGGCGCCGAAGTGGGCTGCCAGGGCGAAGTCGGCGTGGCGTGCTCGATGGCTGCCGCAGCGCTCGCGGCCGTCATGGGCGGCACGCCCACGCAGGTTGAAAACGCCGCGGAAATCGGCATGGAGCACAACCTGGGCATGACCTGCGATCCCGTTGGCGGACTCGTGCAGATTCCCTGCATCGAACGCAATGCAATGGGCGCGATCAAGGCGATCAACGCAGCGCGTATGGCGATGAAGGGCGACGGCCAGCACTACGTGTCGCTCGATAACGTCATCAAGACGATGCGCGAAACCGGCGCGGACATGAAGACGAAATACAAGGAAACGTCGCGCGGCGGACTCGCCGTGAACGTCATCGAATGTTGAACCCCGTTTTGCATATTTCATGAAGCACCTGGCAGCAAGCACCGACAGTACCCACAAGGATCAATGATGAGCCGCTATTCGATATTCAGCCTGTTGCGCAACGGGATGTCGTATCACGAGAACTGGGAGCGACAGTGGAAGAGTCCCGAGCCCAAACGCGAGTACGACGTGGTGATCGTGGGCGGCGGCGGGCACGGTCTCGCCACGGCCTATTACCTCGCGAAGGAACACGGCGTGCGCAATGTCGCCGTGCTCGAGAAGGGCTGGATCGGCGGCGGCAATACGGCGCGCAATACGACCATCGTGCGCTCGAATTATCTGTGGGACGAATCGGCTGCGCTCTATGAAAAGGCCATGAAGTTGTGGGAAGGCCTCTCGCAGGACCTGAACTACAACGTGATGTTCAGCCAGCGCGGCGTGATGAATCTCGCGCACACGCTGCAGGACGTGCGCGACACGGAGCGCCGTGTGAATGCGAACCGGCTCAACGGCGTCGATGCGGAGTTCCTCACGCCGGCGCAGATCAAGGAACTCGAGCCGACCATCAATCTGAACAGCCGCTATCCGGTGCTCGGTGCATCGATCCAGCGGCGCGGCGGCGTCGCGCGTCACGACGCGGTGGCGTGGGGCTTCGCGCGCGGCGCGGACCAGGCCGGCGTCGATATTGTGCAGAACTGCCAGGTAACGGGCATCCGCCGCAACGGCAGCCAGGTGACGGGCGTCGATACGACGAAGGGTTTCATCAAGGCGAAGAAGGTCGCCATCGTCGCGGCGGGCAATACGTCCACGCTCGCCGATATGGCCGGCGTGCGCCTGCCGCTGGAAAGCCACCCGCTGCAGGCACTCGTGTCGGAGCCGATCAAGCCGGTGGTCAATACCGTCGTGATGTCGAACGCGGTGCATGCGTATATCAGCCAGTCCGACAAGGGCGATCTGGTGATCGGCGCGGGCGTCGACCAGTACACGGGTTTCGGTCAGCGCGGCAGCTTCCAGATTATCGAAGGCACGCTCGAAGCCATTGTCGAAATGTTCCCGGTGTTCTCGCGCGTGCGCATGAACCGTCAGTGGGGCGGCATTGTGGACGTGTCGCCGGACGCCTGCCCGATCATCAGCAAGACCGACGTGAAGGGCCTTTACTTCAATTGCGGCTGGGGCACGGGCGGTTTCAAGGCGACGCCGGGTTCGGGTTGGGCCTACGCGTACACCATCGCCAAGGACGAGCCGCACGAACTGAATGCGCCGTTCTCGCTGGACCGCTTTTATACGGGCCATCTCATCGACGAACACGGCGCTGCCGCCGTCGCCCACTAACGCACTAGAGCCAGAGAGACCTAATCATGCTGCTGATCGAATGCCCCTGGTGCGGGCCACGCGCCGAAACCGAATTTTCCTGCGGCGGCGAAGCGGACATCATGCGCCCGCTCGACTCCGAAAAACTCACCGACAAGGAATGGGGCGACTACCTGTTCATGCGCAAGAATCCGCGCGGCGTGCATCGTGAGCAATGGATGCATACGCAAGGTTGCCGCCGCTGGTTCAAGGCGCAGCGCGACACGGTGAGCTACGAGATCCAGGGCTACGAGACGTTCGATCGTCCGCTGCTCAAGATGGATAGCAACGAGGGCAAGGCACAAGAGGGCAAGACGCAATGAGCCAGAAAGACCGACTCCCGAATGGCGGGCGCATCAACCGCGCATTGCCGCTCACGTTCACATTCAACGGCCGCCAGTATCAGGGCTATCAGGGCGACACGCTCGCCTCCGCGCTGCTCGCGAACGGGCTGCGTTTCGTTGCGCGCAGCTGGAAATATCACCGGCCGCGCGGCATCGTGACCGCAGGCGTGGAAGAGCCGAATGCCGTCGTGCAGCTCGAAACCGGCGCGTATACCGTGCCGAACGCGCGCGCCACCGAAGTCGAGCTGTATCAGGGGCTCGTGGCGAACAGCGTGAATGCGAAGCCGAGCATCGAGAAGGATCGCATGGCGGTCAATCAGAAGATTGCGCGCTTCATTCCCGCGGGCTTCTACTACAAGACGTTCATGTGGCCGCGCAAGTTCTGGCCGAAATACGAGGAAGTCATCCGCGACGCGGCGGGCCTCGGCAAGGCGCCCGAACAACTCGACGCCGATCGCTACGACAAGTGCTTCGCGCATTGCGACGTGCTGGTGGTCGGCGGCGGACCGACGGGTCTCGCGGCCGCGCATGCGGCGGCGCTCTCCGGCGCGCGCGTCACGCTCGTCGACGATCAGCCCGAACTGGGCGGCTCGCTGCTGTCGTGCCGCGCGGAGATCGACGGTAAGCCGGCTTTGCAATGGGTACACAAGATCGAAGACGAACTGCGGCAAATGCCCGACGTGAAGATCCTGTCGCGCAGTACCGCGTTCGGCTATCAGGATCACAACCTCGTTACGGTGACGCAGCGTCTCACCGACCATCTGCCTGTGTCGCAACGCAAGGGCACGCGCGAACTGATGTGGAAAATCCGCGCCAAGCGCGTAATTCTCGCGACCGGTGCGCATGAACGGCCGATCGTCTTCGGCAACAACGATCTGCCCGGCGTGATGCTCGCGTCGGCCGTGTCGACGTATCTGCATCGCTATGCGGTGCTTCCGGGACGCGACGCTGTCGTCTTCACGAATAACGACGACGGTTACCAATGTGCGCTCGACCTGAAGGCGGCTGGCGCGCAAGTGACGGTGATCGACCCGCGCGCGGGCGAATCGAAGGGCACGCTGCCCGCGCTCGCACGCCGCTATGGCGTCAAGGTGATCAGCGGGGCGGTCATCACCGCGGCGCACGGTAAATTGCGCGTGGCATCCGTGGATGTGGCGTCGTATGCGAATGGTCAGGTGGGCGCCAAGCAAAGCGAATTGACCTGCGACCTCGTCGCGATGTCCGGCGGCTGGAGCCCCGTGCTGCATCTGTTCGCGCAATCGGGCGGCAAGGCGCACTGGCATGATCAGAAGGCCTGTTTCGTGCCGGGCAAGGCCATGCAGGCAGAGACGAGCGTGGGCGCCTGCAACGGCGATTTCACGCTGGGGCAGGGCATCCGCTTCGCGGTCGATGCAGGCGTCGAAGCGGCGCATGCCGCGGGTTACATCGTCAAGCGGCCGAATGCGGTGCAGGTGGCCGAGATCAGCGAAGCGAAGATGCAGCCGCTGTGGCTCGTCGGCGGACGCGAACTCGCCACGCGCGGGCCGAAGCAGTTCGTGGACTTCCAGAACGACGTCTCTGCCGCGGACATTTTCCTTGCCGCGCGCGAAGGTTTCGAGTCGGTGGAACACGTGAAGCGTTATACCGCGATGGGCTTTGGCACCGATCAGGGCAAGCTCGGCAACATCAACGGCATGGCGATTCTCGCGCAGGCGCTCGGCAAGACGATTCCCGAGACCGGCACGACGACGTTCCGCCCGAACTACACGCCTGTGACCTTCGGCACGTTCGCAGGACGCGAGCTTGGCGAGTTTCTCGATCCGGTGCGCAAGACCGCGGTGCACGAATGGCACGTGGAAAACGGCGCGGAATTCGAGGACGTCGGTAACTGGAAGCGTCCGTGGTACTTCCCGAAGAAAGGCGAAGACCTGCATGCGGCCGTCGCGCGCGAATCGCTCGCAGTGCGTACGAGTGTCGGCATTCTGGACGCGTCGACACTCGGCAAGATCGACATTCAGGGACCCGATTCGGCGAAGCTGCTGAACTGGGTCTATACGAATCCGTGGAGCAAGCTCGAAGTGGGCAAGTGCCGCTACGGCCTGATGCTCGACGAAAACGGCATGATCTTCGACGACGGCGTGACGGTGCGCCTCGGCGAACAGCACTACATGATGACGACCACCACCGGCGGCGCGGCGCGCGTGCTGACGTGGCTCGAGCGCTGGCTGCAGACGGAGTGGCCGGACATGCGGGTGCGTCTCGCATCGGTCACGGACCACTGGGCGACGTTCGCCGTGGTCGGCCCGAACAGCCGCAAGGTGCTGCAGAAAGTCTGTCATGACATCGACTTCGCAAACGCGGCGTTTCCGTTTATGAGCTACCGGGAAGGCACGGTGGCGGGTGCGGCCTCGCGTGTGATGCGTATCAGCTTCTCGGGCGAACTCGCCTATGAAGTGAACGTGCCGGCGAACGTCGGACGCGCGGTGTGGGAAGCGTTGATGGCCGCGGGCGCGGAATACGACATCACGCCCTACGGCACGGAAACGATGCACGTGTTGCGGGCGGAGAAGGGCTATATCATCGTCGGCCAGGATACCGACGGTTCCATGACGCCTTACGACCTCGGCATGGGCGGGCTCGTCGCGAAGTCGAAAGACTTTCTCGGCAAGCGTTCGCTCACGCGCTCGGACACCGCAAAGGCAGGTCGCAAGCAACTGGTCGGACTGCTCGCGGACGACCCGACCTTCGTGATACCGGAAGGCTCGCAAATCGTTGCGGGTCCGTTCCAGGGCGACACCGCGCCGATGCTCGGCCACGTCACGTCGAGCTACTTCAGCCCGATCCTGAAGCGCTCCATCGCGATGGCGGTCGTGAAGGGCGGACTCGACAAGATCGGCGAAACGGTCACGATCCCGCTTTCCAGCGGCAAACAGATAGCAGCGAAGATCACCAGCTCGGTGTTCTACGACAGCGAAGGAGCGCGTCAACATGTGGAATGAAACCAAAGCGGCGGCCTCGGTCGTGGATCGCGCCGTCGGCAAGCAAACCGGCGTATGGCAGGAATCGCCGCTCGTCGGTGCGGATGCGCTGCTGAAGAAGCATCAGGCAGCGGCAACCTCCGCGTTCAGGTTGGGCGAGCGGCCGTTCCTCGAACTCGTCAATGTGCGCGGCGACACGCGCGACGCCGCGTTCGTGCAGGCAGTGCAGCAGGTTCTCGGCTGCAAGCCACCGGAAAAGCCCAACACCGTCGCGCGCGGCAACGGCTACGACATGCTGTGGCTCGGTCCCGACGAGTGGCTCGTGCGCTCGGCAACGGCGCACGATGCGGCTCGCACGGCGCCGTTGCAAGCCGCACTCGGCGCTGCATTTGCAGGGGTTTTCGCGTCGGCAGTGGATATCGGCAGCGGCTATACGGTGCTCGAAATCAGCGGCTCGCGCACGCGTGAAGTGCTGTCGCGCGGCTGCCCGCTCGACCTTCATCCGAAGCTGTTCGGCGAAGGACAGTGCGCGCAGAGCCACTATTTCAAGGCATCCATCACGCTCGTGCCCACGGGCGCCGACAGTTTCGACATCGTCGTGCGCCGCAGCTTCGCGGACTACTTCGTGAAGATCATGCTCGATGCAGCCGAGCCGCTGATGTCGTGAGACAGCGAGCGGTGTTCCCCTGCACCGCTCGCGGCTTTTGCGCGGCGCGACCCTCATGAAGTCCACCCGTGTCGTTACCGCGCGCCTCACGGAGCGCGCGTGTCAGCAACGCGACGCCGATGCCGCGCTCGCGCTGCTCGATCAGAGCATGATGCTGCGGCACCGGCGCATCGCGCTGATCCGCTATCTGCACGCGCAGCAGCTCGGCGCGCCGTTGCAGGAGCGGCATCATCAATATGTGCAGAAGATTGCTGCGCGCCTGAGCACGGACGCGCTCGCGCGCATTGCCGGCGCTGCGCGGGCGCGCTTGCGTCGATAGTCCGTGCACTTCGCGTTGGCACGAACGACGCGCTCGTTCCATCCGGATGGCGTATTCCTTCTATGTGGCAGCTTTATGTCGGCGTCTACTTAATGAGCCGATCGGCATATCACTCGCGGCCACCGCCGCATCATTCAGGGGATGCCATGCCTACCGCTTCTCAGCCTCGCGCCAGTGCAGCCGCGCGACTCGAGCGTCTGCCGTTCTCCGGTTATCACCGGACCATCTTCATCATCATTGCCATTGCGTTTTTCTTCGATTCTGTCGATCTCGGCACGATGACCTTCGTGCTGGGCTCGATCAAGACCGAGTTCGGTCTTTCCACTGCAACAGCCGGGCTTGTCGCGAGTGCGAGCTTTTTCGGCATGGTGGGGGGCGCAGCGGTAGCGGGCCTGCTGGCAGATCGGTTCGGACGTCGCCCGGTTTTTCAGTGGAGCATGGTGCTGTGGGGCGTCGCGTCGTATCTATGCTCGACCGCGCACAGCGTGGAAGCGCTGATTTTCTATCGCGTACTGCTGGGCTTCGGCATGGGCATGGAGTTTCCGATTGCGCAGACATTGCTGTCGGAATTCGTTCCCGCTTCTTCACGCGGGCGTCTGATCGCACTGATGGACGGCTTCTGGCCGCTCGGTTTCATCACGGCGGGCGTAGTGTCGTACTTCGTACTGCCGAGCTTCGGCTGGCGCACCGAGTTCGCGTTGCTCGCCATTCCGGCCGTATTCGTGCTGATCGTGCGGCGCGTCGTGCCGGAATCGCCGCGTTGGCTCGAACATCGCGGGCGCCTCGGTGAGGCCGACACCATTCTCGCCGAAGTCGAAGCGAAGGTGATGAAGGCCGCGCGGCTGACTCACTTGCGCGCGCCTGTCATGCTCGCCGAACCGGTCGCGGCCAAGGGCGCCGGCGCGTTTCGCGAGATCTGGAGCGCGGCGTACCGCCGCCGCACCATCATGGTCTGGACGTTGTGGTTCTTCGCGCTGCTCGGGTTTTACGGACTGACTTCGTGGCTCGGCGCATTGATGCAGCAGGCGGGCTTTGCGGTGACGAAATCGGTGCTGTATACGGTGCTGATTTCTCTCGGCGGTATTCCGGGCTTTATCTGCGCGGCGTGGCTGGTCGAACGCTGGGGACGTAAGCCGACCTGCGTGGCGTCGCTGGCGGGCAGCGCTGTGATGGTCTATGTGTACGGACAAACCGCGCTGCATGCGCAAACGCCCACGTTGCTGATCTGCGCAGGGCTCGCGATGCAGTTCTTCCTGTTTGCGATGTGGGCGGTGCTGTACACCTACACGCCCGAGCTGTACGGAACGGGTGCGCGCGCAACGGGTTCCGGCTTTGCGTCGGCGATCGGACGCGTGGGTTCGTTGATCGGACCGTATGTGGTGGGCGTCGTGTTGCCGATGTTCGGACAAGGCGGCGTATTTTCGCTCGGCGCCATGTGCTTCGTGATTGCGGCTGCGGCTGTCTGGATTCTCGGCATCGAAACTCGCGGGCTCGCTCTCGAGACGCTCGTGTCCGAGGCGGTCGAGAGCGACGCACAAGGCGCGCTGCGCCCGGCGCGCGAATGACGATTCCGAGGCGTGCAGCAGCGTTCCGTTCGGCGCTACTGCACGCAATGCGAATCCGCTACGAGGAGCTGCTGCCGCTACTGCCCGCCGGCAACGAGAGCCGACATGATGCGGTACGCTGCGCTCACGCGGTCCTCAATCGGGAAGTTCTTGTTGGCAAGCAGTACGACGCCCACGCGTTTGCCAGGAATAAAGGCCACATAGGCGCCGAAGCCGTTCGTCGAGCCAGTCTTGTTGATCCACACATTCTGCTGCGGCGGTAGCGGCGGCTCGATGGCCGTGGCAGGTGTCGGCGTCACGGCCATGGAGGGTGCATTGCCCTCATGCAAGGTGCTCAATGTCACGGGGTACGGGTACTGCTCCCAGATGAGGTCCTGCGTCAGCGCGCCCGCCTTGTAGTAGCCCGTGTGCGTGGCCGTGATCGCGCGCTGAAGCTGGCTGTCCACGCCGATCAGGTTCATGTTCGCCTGAACGAAGCGGACCATGTCGGCCGCGGTGGTTCTCACGCCATAGGCTTCGTCGGCGAGAACGCCGCCTTTCATGCGGATCGGCGCGCCGTCTTTCGTATAGCCTTGCGCGTAGTCGGATATGTTTGCCGCGGGAACGTGGATGTAGCTGCCCGTCATGCCGAGCGCCGGAAACATGCGCTGCTCGATCAGCGATGCAAAGTCCTGGCCCATGCTCTTCGCCGTAATCAAACCGAGTGTGCCGATGCCGGGATTCGCATACGTGCGATAAGTGCCGGGCGCATACGCAGGCTTCCATGCCCGGAAATACTGCAGCAGCTGGGCGTTGTCGTGAATGTTGTCCGGCACCTGGAGCGGAAGCCCACCGGGCGTGTGCGTGCCGAGGTTCAGCAGGCTCACCTTGCCGAACGCACTGCCTCGCAACGAGGGCAGATAGTGTTGCGTGTCATCGGTGAGATGCAACTGGCCATTCAGCTGGGCATAAGCGGCGAGCGTCGCCGTGAAGGTCTTGCTGATCGAGCCGATTTCGAACAGCGTGCGCTGCGTGACCGGCTGGCGCGTTTCCGCCGACGCGACGCCATAGTCGAACACGTACGTCTTGCCGTTAGCGATCACACCGACCGCCATGCCAGGCACGTGGTGTCTTTCCATGAGCGGCTCTATTGCCGGGTCCACCAAGGATTTCATGGCGGCTGTCGCATCGTTCGCGGCGTCGTCTGCCGCCCGGCTTACGGGCGTGATCACACTGAGCGCAACGACGGCACTCGCCATCAGGCTCATCGCTTTTAGCTTCATTCGAGCGTTTTCCTTCCATGGTTATCGACGGATATGCTGACGCAGCACTATCTGCGCTTCGAGCAGCGCTGACAACCGAGGATAACTTTCGGGAAGGACAAGAAAAATTGATGGGCGGGGAGAATTCCCCGCGCGAGCGGAAGCCCAGGCGCTAGCGCGGGTGGGAGGATTAAACAGTCGCTCGTTCCCGCTTCCTTGAAGGCGCGCCATGGGCCACGAAATAGGGCGTTTCGACACGCGCCAGCGGCGTGCGTTGGCGAATCCGGTCGGCGATTTTTTCGGCCAGCATGATGGTCGGCGCGTTCAGGTTGCCGGTGGTGATGCGCGGCATGATGGACGCGTCGACCACGCGCAGTCCCTGCATGCCGTGCACGCGCCCTTCGTTGTCGACCACGGCCATGTCGTCGTAGCCCATCTTGCACGAGCACGAGGGGTGAAACGCCGTCTCCGCGCGCGCCCGTACGAAAGTGTCGAGTTGTGCATCGGTGGTCAGTTCGGCGCCCGGATTCAGCTCGCGTCCACGGTAACGGTCGAGCGCCGGCTGCCGCATGATCTCGCGCGTGATGCGAATGCCGTCGCGGAACTCGCGCCAGTCGAGCAGATCAGCCATGTAGTTAAAAAGGATGCTCGGATGCGCCGCCGGGTCGCGCGACGTGAGCTTCACGCGGCCGCGGCTCGGCGAGCGCATGGAACCGACATGCGCCTGGAAGCCATGCATTTTGATTGCATTCGAGCCGTTGTAGTTGATCGCGACCGGCAGGAAGTGATACTGGATGTTGGGCCACAAATCGTCGTCGCGTGTGCGAATAAAACCGCCCGCCTCGAACTGATTGCTTGCGCCGATGCCCGTGCCGTTCAGCATCCATTCGAGTCCGATGGCCGGCTGATTCCACCACTGCAGTGCAGGGTAGAGCGAGACAGGCTCCTTGCATTCGTACTGGATGTACATCTCGAGGTGATCCTGCAGGTTTTCGCCGACGCCCGGCAGATCGTGCACGAGCGGGATATCCAGCTCGCGCAACCATGTCGAGCGGCCCACGCCCGAGCGTTGCAGCAATTGCGGCGAGGCAATTGCGCCGCTGCATACCAGCACTTCGCGGCGCGCGTGCGCATTGACGGTGGCGCCGCCATGCAGATACGCGACGCCTACCGCGCGTTTGCCCGAGAACAGCACGCGATCGCTCAGCGCATGCGTGACGATAGTGAGGTTCGCACGCCCCTTGGCGCGATCCAGATAGCCCCGCGCGGTGCTGGCGCGCCGGCCGTTGGCCGTCACGGTGCGATCCATCGGGCCGAAGCCTTCCTGCTGATAGCCGTTCAGGTCGTCGGTGCGTGGAAAGCCGGCCTGCACGCCGGCCTCGACCATCGCGGCGAATAGGGGATTATTGCCGGGTTTGCTCGTGGTCACGTGCACGGGACCATCGCCGCCGTGATAGGCGTTGGGGCCCACGTCGCGCGTTTCGGCCTTGCGGAAATACGGCAGGCAGTCCAGATAGGTCCAGTTTTCGAGGCCCGGGCGCTCGGCCCAGCCGTCGTAATCGAGCGCATTGCCGCGGATATAGCACATGCCGTTGATCAGCGACGAGCCGCCGAGCCCCTTGCCGCGGCCGCATTCCATGCGGCGGTTGTTCATATGCGGCTCGGGGTCTGTCTCATAGGCCCAGTTGTAGCGGCGCCCTTGCAACGGGTAGGCGAGGGCCGCAGGCATCTGCGTGCGGAAATCGAAGCGGTAATCGGGGCCGCCCGCTTCGAGCAGCAGCACGGTGACGTCGGCATCTTCAGTGAGACGCGATGCCAGCACGTTGCCCGCCGAACCGGCACCGACGATGATGTAGTCGTATTCGTTCGAACTCATCGCAGCGCTCCTCAGAAGACCGGTTGATAGGCACCGAGCTCGACCTGCACGGACTTGATGCGTGTGTAGTGCTCGAGGGTGGTGATGCCGTTTTCGCGACCCACACCGGATTGCTTGTACCCGCCCACCGGCATTTCCGCGGGCGATTCGCCCCATGTGTTGATCCAGCAAACGCCTGCCTCGAGCCCGTGAATCACGCGATGCGCGCGCGACAGATTCTCGGTGACGATGCCTGCGGCAAGGCCATAGGCCGTGCGATTCGCGCGCGCGATGACTTCCTCTTCATCGTCGAATACGAGGATGCTCATGACCGGCCCGAAGATTTCCTCGCGCACGATGCGCATGTCGTCGCGACAGCCGGTGAACACGGTGGGCTCGACATATTGACCGCGCGCGAAGTGGCCTTCGCTCATACGCTTGCCGCCAGCGATCAGACGGGCGCCTTCCTGCATGCCGCTTTCGATGTAGCCGAGCACCTTCTGCAATTGCGCGGCACTCACGAGCGGGCCGAAGTTGGTCGCGGCCTCGCTCGGCGCGCCCACGCGAATGCGCTTCACGCGTTCCAGCACCAATGCCTCGAAACGCTCGAGCACGCTGCGCTGCACGAACACGCGCGTGCCGTTCGTGCAGACCTGACCCGAGCTGAAGAAGTTGGCGCTCATCGCGATGTCGGCGGCACGTTCGAGATTCGCGTCGTCGAACACGACGAGCGGCGACTTGCCGCCCAGTTCCATCGTCACTTCTTTGAGGGACGACGCGCCCGCCATGGACATCACCTTCTTGCCCGTTTCCACGCCGCCCGTGAACGAAATCTTTTCGATGTCCGGATGTCCGGCCAGCAGTGCGCCAACGCGCCCGTCACCTTGCACGACGTTGAAGACGCCAGCCGGCACGCCGGCTTGACTATAGATCTCCGCCAGTTTTAACGCAGTGAGCGGCGTGACTTCGCTCGGCTTGAAGATCATCGCGTTGCCCGCGGCCAGCGCGGGCGCCGACTTCCAGCACGCGATCTGAATCGGATAATTCCATGCGCCGATGCCCGCGCATACGCCGAGCGGTTCGCGCCGCGTGTACACGAACGACGACGGCCGCAGCGGAATCTGCTGGCCTTCTATCGCGGTGGCGAGTCCTGCGTAATACTCGATCACGTCCGCGCCCGTGACGATGTCCACCGCCAGCGTTTCGGCAATCGGCTTGCCGGTGTCGCCCGTTTCGAGCGCGGCGAGTTCGTCGTTGCGTTCGCGCAGAATCTCGACCGCGCGGCGCAGGATTCGCGAGCGCTGCATCGCCGTCAGCGCGGCCCATTCGCGCTGACCGTCGCGCGCGGATTGCACCGCCCGATCGACGTCCGCGGCACTGGCCTGCTGCACGGCGGCGAGGGTTTCGCCGGTCGCGGGGTCGACGGTGTCGAAGGTTTCACCGCTGGTCGCGTCGACATAAGCGCCGCCGATGTAGAGACGTTGCGTTGCGAAAACGGCCATCACTTGCTCCTTGGTAAAAATATCGCCCGGTGTTGCGTGTTGTCTCGTCAGCACGTTGCCCGCTCAGTCGCGCGCCGCCAGCACCAGGTCGATGTATTCGTTTGCCACGCGTAGCGCCGCTCTCGTGTCGAACGGCTCGCCCGATAACGCACCGCGCAGCCACAGTCCGTCGATCAACGCCGCGAGACCGCTGGCCGCGCGCCGGGCGGCCGCGCGCGGCAGCGCTTTCGAAAAGTCCGCGCACAGATTGGAGTTCAGACGGCGCGTGTTCACGTACTGCAGCCGCCGCAGCTGCGGTTTGTGCATGCTCTCCGACCAGAACGCGAGCCACGTCTTCATGACGGCCGCGCTCGTTTGTTCCGCATCGAAATTGGCCGCGACCACCGCGCGCAGTTTCGAACGCGGGTCAGGTTTGGCTGCGCGCCGCCGGCGCGAGGTGGCCTGCCACAAGTCGCGCAACACGTGTCGCATAGTGGCTTCGAGCAGGCCGTCCTTGTCGCCGAAATAGTGGCTGACAATGCCGGTGGAAATGCTGGCGCGTTGCGCCACCGACGCGAGCGTAGCCCCGGCGAGGCCGGTCTGGTCAATGGTGAGCAGCGTTGCGTCGATCAGCTGCGCGCGGCGGATTTCGCGCATTCCGAGCTTGGGCATGGTGTCGATGTGAAGATTGGACGACTCGCTTCGATCGATGCATGGTAGTTTTTTTATATTGAACGGTCAATCAATAAAAAACGTCGGAGAACGGACATGTCGGTTCCAGCCAAACCCGTGTCGCGTTCGATGCAGGTGATTTGCCGCCCTGGGCGCTACGCTCGTTGAACGGCGTGCGGCGCACAGGCCGCCCACCGCTCACAAGACATGGAGACATTCAATGAGCAGCAATCGCGGCGTCGTCTATCTGGGGCAGGGCAAAGTAGAAGTGCAATCGATCGACTATCCGAAGATGGTCGACCCACGTGGCCGCGCAATCGGCCACGGTGTGATCCTTAAAGTAGTTAGCACGAATATTTGCGGCTCGGACCAGCACATGGTGCGCGGTCGCACGACCGCCGAGGTCGGCCTCGTGCTCGGCCACGAAATCACTGGCGAGGTGATCGAGGTAGGCCGCGACGTGGAGACGCTCAGCATCGGCGACCTTGTCTCGGTCCCGTTCAACGTGGCGTGCGGACGCTGCCCGACCTGCAAGTCGCAGCACACGGGCGTATGCCTGAACGTGAACCCGTCGCGCGCGGGCGGCGCTTATGGCTACGTGGACATGGGCGGCTGGATCGGCGGCCAGGCCGAGTATGTGATGGTGCCGTATGCCGACTTCAATCTGCTGAAGTTTCCCGACCGCGAGCAGGCGATGGCGAAAATTCGCGATCTCACGTGTCTGTCCGACATTCTGCCGACCGGTTATCACGGCGCGGTAATGGCGGGCGTCAAGCCGGGTTCGACGGTGTACATCGCAGGTGCGGGACCGGTCGGCATGGCCGCGGCGGCGTCGGCGCGCCTGTTGGGCGCAGCGTGCACGATCGTCGGCGACATGAACGAGGCACGCCTCGCGCATGCTCGCAAGATGGGCTTCGAGACTGTCGATCTTTCGAAAGATGCGACGCTGGGTGAGCAGATTGAGCAGATTCTCGGCAAGCCGGAGGTGGATTGCGCGGTGGACTGCGTGGGCTTCGAAGCGCATGGCCACGGCAGCAGCGGCTCGCATGAGGAAGCGCCGGCCACGGTGCTCAACTCGCTGATGGAAATCACGCGTGCCGCGGGCGCGATCGGCATTCCCGGCCTCTATGTGACCGACGATCCGGGCGCCGTCGACGCCGCGGCGCGCAAGGGCAGCCTGAGCATCCGCTTCGGTCTCGGCTGGGCAAAGTCGCACTCGTTCCATACGGGCCAGACGCCGGTCATGAAGTACAACCACAACCTGATGCAGGCGATCTTGTGGGACCGTTTGCCGATTGCGGACATCGTGAACGTGACGGTGGTGTCGCTCGATCAGGCGCCGGACGGCTATCGCCAGTTCGACGGCGGCGCACCGCGCAAATTCGTCATCGATCCGCATGGTCTGCTGAAGGCGGCGTGAGCCCGGCGGCGAGTTAGCCGCATCCAACGAGAAACGCGTTGAACGGAAGCCCGTTCAACGCGTTTTTTTACTTGCTGGCGGCGAAAACGCTTTCGGCGCTCTGTGCTTTAGGAGCCGGTTCTTTCAGGCCGCCATCACCGGCGCAGAAGACAGCGAGGGCGCCTGCTTGCGGCGTTCGCGCGTGGGCGCAGTGCCGAATGCATCGCGATAGCTCTTTGAAAAGTGGCAGGCCGACTGGAAGCCGCACGCCATCGTGATGTTCATGATCGACATGTCGGTCTGCAGCAGCAGTTCGCGCGCGCGCCGCAAACGCAGCGTCAGATAGTAGTGCGTCGGCGTCATGCCGAGATGCTCGCGAAAGAGGCGCTGCAACTGCCGTTGCGACATGCCGGCAAGCCGCGCCAGTTCCTCGCGCGACAGCGGTTCTTCGATGTTGTTCTCCATCAGCGAGATCACTTCGAAGAGCGACTTGTTCGCCGAGCCGAGTCGCGCGACGAGCGGCATCTTCTGCTGCGCGCTGGTGTCGCGCACATGCTCGACGATGAACTGCTCGGCGATCTGTGTGACGCGTGCGGTGCCGACTCGCGGTGCGATCAGATTCAGCATCATGTCGAGCGGTGCCACGCCGCCCGTGCACGTCACACGGTCGCGGTCGATCACGAACAGCTCTTTCAGAAAACGCGTGTCGGGGAACTCTTCCTTGAGCGCCGACATGTTTTCCCAGTGGATCGCGCACGCATAGCCCGCGAGCAGACCGGCACGCGCGAGCGCATAGGTGCCGGTGCAGAGGCTGCCGAGCATGCAACCCATGCGCGCGAAGCGGCGCAATGCCGACAGATGCGCGGGCGTGGTCGCGCGCTGCACGTCGATGCCGCCGATCACGAAGACGATGTCGGGCTGACCGACGCATTCGACTGGACCCGTGTCGACCGATAGTCCATTGCTTGCGGTGACCGGCCCGCCGTCGGGGCTCACGATCGACCAGCGGTAAAGCGTTTGTCCCGTCAGGTAGTTCGCCATGCGCAGCACTTCGATAGCGTTGGTGAACGCGATCATCGTGAAGTTCGGAACGGGCATGAAGGCGAAATGCGACAGTGACGCCGTGCGATCGGTGGACATGATGAGGGGTGATTCCTTCGAATCTATAGTGTCGCGCCGCTGTGGGGCGCAGCGACTAATGTAATTTTGAGGACTAGGGCAACTACCGTGCCATCAGGCTAAACCCTCGGTTGCCGGCGGCTTCCGTGTTATGCCTCGGAGAAACGGCACCAGAAGGGCGCGGCTGCCGCGGATAGCCGCACCGCAAGCGCGCATTGCGTTCAGTTGCAGTGCAGCATGCAGCGCCATACAGCGGCACGCGCGGCCAAAGCGAACGATCGTGCGACACCGCCTCTATCGCCCACCAGCGGTACAAATCGACACCTTGAACGAAATGCCACCCGCCTGCTGCCCGCCGCTCGCGAGCAACTCCTAGAGCCGACTTGTCGAAAAAGGTCGCCTATGGCGGAAAAGGTAAAGAACGCGTCTGAATTCATAAATTGACGCGCGATGCAAGCGTCAAGAATAGACGTACGCAATCCGGCGGCGGCAGGGCAGAAACAAAGGCCCAGCAACGCTTCCGGCGCCTAACGTCAACGACTCCACGGACCTTCCATGTCGAACCCGAATCCTTTCTTCGAAGAATCGCTGACCGCGCGGGATGCGGCGGTGCGCGGCGCCATTTTGAAAGAGCTCGAGCGCCAGCAGTCGCAAGTCGAGCTGATCGCGTCGGAAAACATCGTCTCGCGCGCGGTGCTCGAAGCGCAAGGCTCGGTTCTGACCAACAAGTATGCGGAAGGCTATCCGGGCAAGCGCTACTACGGCGGTTGCGAATATGTCGACGAAATCGAAACGCTCGCGCTCGATCGTATCAAGCAACTGTTCAACGCAAAGTTCGCCAACGTGCAGCCGCATTCCGGCGCGCAGGCAAACGGCGCGGTGATGCTCGCCCTCGTGAAGCCGGGCGACACGGTACTCGGCATGTCGCTCGACGCGGGCGGCCACCTCACCCACGGCGCGAAGCCGGCGCTCTCGGGCAAGTGGTTCAACGCGGTGCAGTACGGTGTGAATCGCGACACGATGCTGATCGACTACGAGCAGATCGAGGAACTCGCGCAGCAGCACAAACCCGCGTTGCTGATCGCCGGCTTTTCCGCGTATCCGCGCGCGCTGGATTTCAAGCGTCTGCGTGCAATTGCCGACAGCGTCGGCGCGAAGCTGATGGTGGACATGGCTCACATCGCCGGCGTGATCGCGGCGGGACGTCACGCGAATCCGGTCGAGCATGCGCACGTGGTCACCTCGACCACGCACAAGACGTTGCGCGGCCCGCGCGGCGGCTTTGTGCTGACGAATGACGAAGAGATTGCCAAGAAGATCAACTCCGCGGTGTTCCCCGGCCTGCAAGGCGGCCCGCTGATGCATGTCATCGCGGGCAAGGCGGTTGCGTTCGGCGAGGCGCTGCAACCGTCGTTCAAGACGTATATCGACAGCGTGCTCGCGAACGCGCAGGCCCTCGGCGAGGTGCTGAAGGCAGGCGGCGTGGATCTGGTGACAGGCGGCACCGACAACCATCTGTTGCTGGTCGATCTGCGGCCGAAGGGTCTCAAGGGCAATCAGGTCGAGCAGGCGCTGGAGCGCGCGGGCATCACCTGCAACAAGAACGGCATTCCGTTCGACACCGAAAAGCCGACGGTCACCTCGGGCGTGCGCCTCGGCACGCCGGCGGGCACGACGCGCGGCTTCGGCGTGAACGAATTCCGCGACGTGGGCCGTCTGATCGTGGACGTGCTCGATGCGCTGCGCGATCACCCCGAAGGCCATGCGGCCACTGAACAACGCGTGCGCCGCGAAATCTTCGCGCTGTGCGAGCGCTTCCCCATCTACTGAGAACGCCTGGAGCAAACGATGAGCAATCTGCACGACAACAGCATCATCATCGACGGTTTGAACATTTCGAAGTTCGAGCGCTCGGTGTTCGAAGACATGCGCAAGGGCGGCGTGACCGCAGTGAACTGCACGGTGTCGGTCTGGGAGAGCTTCCAGAAGACGGTCGACAATATTGCCGAGATGAAGCAGCAGATCCGCGAATATGGCGAGATCCTCACGCTCGTGCGCACGACCGACGACATCTACCGCGCGAAGAAAGAGAACAAGACGGGCATTATTTTCGGCTTCCAGAATGCGCATGCATTCGAAGACAACCTCGGCTATATCGAGGCGTTCAAGGATCTCGGCGTGAACGTGGTGCAGCTTTGCTACAACACGCAGAACCTCGTCGGCACCGGTTGCTATGAGCGCGACGGCGGCCTGTCGGGTTATGGCCGCGAAGTGATTCAGGAAATGAACCGCGTCGGCATCATGGTCGATCTTTCGCATGTGGGCGGCAAGACGTCGTCCGAAGCAATTGCAGCTTCGAAAAAGCCGGTGTGCTATTCGCACTGCTGCCCCTCGGGTCTGAAAGAGCATCCGCGCAACAAGAGCGACGAGCAACTGAAAGAGATTGCAGATGCAGGCGGCTTTGTCGGCGTGACGATGTTTGCGCCGTTTCTTAAGCGCGGCGCGGACGCGACGGTGGAAGACTATATCGAGGCCATCGAATATGTGGTCGATCTGATTGGCGAAGATCAGGTCGGCATCGGCACCGACTTCACGCAAGGTTACAGCACCGAGTTCTTCGACTGGATCACGCACGACAAGGGCCGTTATCGCCAGTTGACGAACTTCGGCAAGGTCGTGAATCCCGAAGGCATTCGCACCATCGGCGAGTTTCCGAACCTGACCGCCGCGATGGAGCGTGCCGGCTGGAGCGAGACGCGCATCAGGAAAATCATGGGCGAGAACTGGGTGCGGGTATTCGGCGAAGTGTGGAAGGTCTGACCGTCACCGTCATTCAGCAAACGACATCACCCTATAAAAAGCGGAGTTTCCACATGCAACCCCAACTGCCTATCGACGTCGATCCGAACACCGGCGTCTGGACGACCGACGCGCTGCCCATGCTCTACGTGCCGCGTCATTTCTTCACCAACAACCACACCGCCGTCGAAGAAGCCCTCGGCATCGACGCGTATGCCGAGATTCTCTACAAGGCCGGCTACAAGTCGGCGTATTTCTGGTGCGACAAGGAAGCGAAGCAGCACGGCATTGCCGGCATGGCCGTATTCGAGCATTACCTGAAGCGCCTGTCGCAGCGCGGCTGGGGCATCTTTACGATCAGCGAAGCCGATCCGTCCACGTCGCATGCGCGTATCGAACTGCATCATTCGTCGTTCGTGCTCGCGCAACCGGGCAAGGTCGGCAAGCTCTGCTACATGTTCGCAGGCTGGTTCGCGGGCGCAATGGATTGGGTCAACGACACGGCGCCCGATGCTTCGCGCAAGGGGCCGCCGTCGAAATCGCGGGAAGCGCGCTGCGCGGCCGAAGGCCACGAGCATTGCGTGTTCGAAGTGTCGCCGCTCGCCGCATGACGCGCTGACCAGCACGCGTTATCACGCTCACGGCACAGCACTACCAGTCATATCATTCCGAGGTCGCAATGCGTTACCCGAACCTTTTCAAGCCTCTCACGCTGAACAAGCTGACCTTGCGCAACCGCATCGTCAGTACCGCGCATGCGGAGGTGTATGCGGAGCCGGGCGGCCTGCCTGGCGACCGTTATATCCGCTACTACGAAGAAAAGGCCAAGGGCGGTGTCGGCCTCGCGGTCTGCGGCGGTTCGAGCCCGGTGTCGATCGACAGTCCGCAAGGCTGGTGGAAGTCGGTGAATCTGTCGACTGACAAGATCATCGACCCGTTGTCCCGGCTCGCCGAAGCGATGCACGCGCACGGCGCGAAGATCATGATCCAGGCCACTCACATGGGCCGTCGCTCGGCGTTCCATGGGGAGCACTGGCCGCATCTGATGTCGCCCTCCGGCGTGCGGGAACCCGTGCATCGCGGCAATGCAAAGATCATCGAGGTGGAAGAGATCCGCCGCATCATCACGGACTTCGCGGCAGCCGCGAAACGCGTGAAGGACGCCGGCATGGACGGCGTGGAGATTTCGGCGGCGCACCAGCATCTGATCGATCAGTTCTGGAGCCCGCGCACCAACTTCCGTACCGACGAATGGGGCGGCTCGCTCGAAAACCGCCTGCGTTTCGGCGTGGAAGTACTGAAAGCGGTGCGCGAAGCGGTGGGGCCCGACTTCTGCGTGGGCTTGCGCATGTGCGGCGACGAGTTCCATGAAGACGGTCTCGACCATGAACAGCTGAAGGAAATCGCGCAGGCAATGAGCGAGAGCGGCCTGATCGATTATCTGGGCGTGATCGGTTCGGGCGCGGACACGCACAACACGCTCGCCAACTGCATGCCGCCGATGGCGCTGCCACCCGAGCCTTTCGTGCATCTCGCAGCCGGCATCAAATCGGTCGTGAAGATTCCGGTCATGCATGCGCAAAGTATTCGCGATGCAGGCCAGGCCGAGCGTCTGCTCGCGAGCGGCATGGTCGATCTGGTCGGCATGACGCGGGCGCAGATTGCCGATCCGCACATGGTCATCAAGATTCGCGATGGCCGCGAAGACGAAATCAAGCAATGCGTGGGCGCGAATTATTGCATCGACCGCCAGTACAACGGGCTCGACGTGCTGTGTGTGCAGAATGCCGCGACGTCGCGCGAAGCGACCATGCCGCATGTCATCACGCGCACGAGCGGGCCGAAGCGCAAGGTCGTCGTGGTCGGCGCCGGCCCTGCGGGTCTCGAGGCCGCTCGCGTCGCGAAGTCGCGCGGTCATGACGTAGTGCTGTTCGAGAAGAACGACTACGTGGGCGGCCAGATCATGCTTGCAGCCAAAGCGCCGCAACGCGAGCAGATGGCGGGCATTGTCCGCTGGTTCGACATGGAGACGAAGCGCCTTGGCGTGGACCGCCGTCTCGGTGTCGCCGCCGATGAGAAAACCATCATGGCGGAAAAACCCGACATCGTCGTGCTGGCTACGGGCGGCTCGTCGTTCACGTCGCAAGTCGCGGCGTGGGGCGTCGACGAAGGCCTTGCGGTCAGCTCGTGGGACGTGCTCTCGGGCAAGGTCGAACCGGGCAAGAACGTGCTCGTCTATGACGGCGTCAGCACGCATGCGGGCGCAGGTGTCGCGGATTTCATCGCGAGCCGCGGCTCGAATGTGGAAATCGTCACGCCCGACGTCAAGGTGGCCGACGACGTAGGCGGCACCACGTTCCCGATTTTCTACCGCCGTCTCTATGCGCAAGGCGTCATTCACACGCCGAACTACTGGCTCGACCGCGTGTACGAAGAAGACGGCAAGAAGATCGCCGTGATTCGCAACGAGTACACCGAGGAGCAGGAAGAGCGTGCGGTCGATCAGGTGGTGATCGAAAACGGCAGCACGCCGAACGACGAGCTGTACTGGAAGCTCAAGCCCGAGTCGGTGAATCGCGGTCAGGTGGACGTGCATAAGCTCTTTGCTTCGGAGCCGCAGCCGTCGCTGTCCGAGCCGCTCGGCAACGGCCGGTTCCTGCTGTTTCGCGTCGGCGACTGCATTTCCATGCACAACATTCACGGCGCGATCTACGACGCGCTGCGCCTTTGCAAGGACTTCTGACGATGAGCCCCGTGTCTGTCATCACCGTGTTGTTGTGGTTGTCGATGGCGGGTCTGGCGTTCGCGCTCGCGAAGCGCGCCGCGTACTGGCGCGAAGGTCGTGCGACGGCGGCAGGCGCATACGGCTGGACCAATCTGCTGTCCATTCCGAAGCGCTATTTCGTGGACCTGCACCACGTGGTTGCGCGCGACCCGTACATTGCGAAAACTCACGTCGCGACAGCGGGCGGTGCGATCCTCGCGATGGCGCTCGTGTTCGTCAACTACGGTCTCGCCATCTACTCGCCGTGGATCGACAAGCTGATCTTTCTCGCCGCGCTCGTAATGCTGGTCGGCGCCGTGTTCGTATGGCGCCGCCGGCATGGCGCGAAAGCGGTCCCGGCGCGGCTTTCGCGCGGGCCGTGGGATCATTTGCCGTTGCTGCTCGGCTCGTTCGCGCTCGGCCTCCTGCTGTTCGTCGCGCTGCCGGCGTCGGCAATGTCGGGTGCGCTCGCGATCATCGTCGCGCTGCTGATCGCAGCAGGCGCGTTCACGATGACGTTCGGCGCCGCGCGCGGCGGTCCGATGAAGCATGCGCTCGCGGGTCTTCTGCATCTCGCGTTTCATCCGCGTCAGGAGCGCTTTGCCGAGCGTAACGACAAGGACGTGGTGCCGCCGACTGCGCTCAAGGTGCCGCTTCTCGATGCGAAAGAATACGGCGTGGGTAAGCCGGTGGAATTTCGCTGGAACCAGTTGCTCAGTTTCGACGCGTGTGTGCAATGCGGCAAATGCGAAGCGGCATGTCCCGCATTCGCGGCGGGCCAGCCGCTCAATCCGAAGAAGCTGATTCAGGATCTGGTGACGGGCATGGTGGGCGGCACGGATGCCGAATACGCGGGCAGCCCCACGCCGGGCATTCCGGTAGGCAAGCATGGCGGTGCGCCGCAAAAGCCCCTGATTTCCAGCCTGATCGAAGCAGAGACACTGTGGTCGTGCACGACGTGCCGCGCGTGCGTGCAGGAGTGCCCCATGCTGATCGAACATGTCGACGCAATCGTGGACATGCGCCGCAATCAGACGCTGGTGGAAGGCACGGTGCCCGGCAAGGGGCCGATCACGCTCGCGAATCTGCGCGAGACCGGCAGCTCGAATGGCTATGACATCGGCGCGCGTTACGACTGGGCCGTCGATCTGCAGGTGCAGGTGGCGCAGCCGGGCCGTCGGGTGGAGGTGCTGGTGATTGCGGGCGAAGGCGCATTCGACATGCGCTACCAACGCACGCTGCGTGCGCTCGTGAAGGTGCTGAACCGCGCGGGTGTTGACTACGCCGTGCTGGGTGGTGTGGAGACGGATACCGGCGACACCGCCCGCCGCCTCGGCGACGAAGCCACCTTCCAGCAGCTTGCCCGCAAGTTGATCGGCACGCTTTCGCAGTACTCGTTCGGCAGAATCGTGACCGCGGATCCGCACGTGCTGCACAGCCTGCGCAACGAATACCGTGCGCTGGGCGGTTTTTACGAAGTGCAGCATCACACCGCGTTGATCGATGAACTCGTTGCGAGCGGCAAGCTGTCGCCGCGTGCGAGCGCGGCATATGCGGATCGCAAGATCACGTATCACGATCCATGCTATCTGGGCCGCTACAACGGCGAAACGGAGGCGCCGCGCCGCGTGCTGAAGAGTATCGGCATCAAGGTCGTCGAAATGGAGCGCAACGGCATGCGCGGACGTTGCTGCGGTGGTGGCGGCGGCGCACCGTTGACCGACATTCCGGGCAAGCGGCGCATTCCCGACATTCGTATCGACGACGCGCGCGGCATCGGTGCGGAGATCGTCGCCGTGGGTTGTCCGAATTGCACGGCGATGCTCGAAGGCGTGGTCGGTCCGCGTCCCGAAGTACTGGACGTCGCCGAACTGGTTGCAGCGGCGCTGGAGTAACGCGATGAACACCATTAAACGAATCGATCCGCGCCGGCCCTTTACGATCACGGCGGATGGCCTGAGACGCATCACGCTGGGCGTCGCCGGCGTGGCGGGTGCAATGGATTTTGCCGCGGCTGGCATGGCGCACCGTGAGCAACCGAAGCCGCGCCGCACGATCGCGGCCTCGCAGCATGTGATGCTCGTGGCGGCCCACGCGGACCGCGGCGCGCTCGACGAGCATGCGCGCCAGACGCTCGCCGCGGCCGCGTTGATTGCGGACGCAACGACCGAAGTCGTGTTGCTCGTGTTCGGTGAATTCACCGGCGACGTTGCCGCACTCGGCGCAGACAAGCTGATCGAGCTGCCCATGTTCGACCGGCGCAGATTCGCGCCGGTCGACGAACTCAATGCGCTGGCCGCGTGCGTCGCGGCGTACGCCCCGGTGCACGTGTTCCTGCCGGACAACGCGACGGGCGACGGCGATCTGGGCCGCCGCTATGCCGCCGCGGCGAATGCGAGCGTCGCAACGCACGTGGTCGAGATCGACGCGTCGCACGTTGGGGCTTACGTGCGCGCCAACACCGCATTCGCTTCGCGCGCGCTGCCTGAAGTGATTTTGCTCGCGCCCAACGCGGTCGATCCGAAGTTGCCGTTCGTCGGCGCGGGCGAGCGCGTGGCGTGGCGCTTCGACGGCGAGTCCGCCAGTTCGGGGAGTAACGTGCGCGATCTAGGCATCGAGGAAATGGACGCGGCGCAACTCGCACTCGAAGAAGCGGATTTCATCGTCTCGGCCGGCAACGGCGTGAGCGACGTGCCCGCGTTCGAGCGTCTTGCGGCCACGCTGGGCGCGGCGATCGGCGCCAGCCGGGTGGCGGTGGACGACGGCAAATTCACGCGCGACAAGCAGATCGGCGCGACCGGCAAAACAGTCGAGGCGAGCGTGTATATCGCCTTCGGCATTTCCGGCGCAGTGCAGCATTTGCAGGGCATCAAGGATTGCCGTCATGTGATTGCGGTGAATCTGGACGCCAGCGCGCCGATTGCGAAGCGCGCGAACCTGACTGTGATCGCGGATGCACAGGAAACCATCGCGGCGCTGAACGACGCTGCTGCGGCGGCGCGTTCGGCGCGCGGCACGGGCGCCGCGTTACTCAATTCGAAGGCCGCTGCGGAAGGAGCGCTCGCATGAAAATCGCCGTACTCGTTTCCGTGGGGCGACATCCCGTGAGCGGGGTAGCGCGCTACAGCCGCAACGACGCCGCCGCGCTGACGCTGGCGCTCTCGCTCGCGAAGCAGCACAACGCGACGCTCGACGTGCTGCATGCCGGCGACCCGTCGAACCCCGCGTTGCAGGAATATCTCGCGCTCGGGGCGCGCTCGGTGGAAGTGCTCGCGCTGCCCGATGCCGGCGACGGGCAAGCGGACGCCTCGGCGCCGCTCGCCGCGCGTTTGCAGGGATATGACCTCGTATTGACCGGCACACGCGCAGAAGGCGCGTTCGACAGCGGCATGCTGCCGTATCGCGTCGCGAATGCGCTGAACATTCCGCTTGTCGGCGCGGCCGTCGACGTCGCGTTGCAAAGCGGCAGTGCGCAGGTTCGGCAATTCATGCCGAAGGGTCTGCGCAGGCGCGTCGAGGTTCAATTGCCGGCACTCGTCGCTGTTCACCCCATGGCCAATGCGACGCCGACCTATGCCTATGCACGGCTGCGCGAGGGCATGATCCGGCCGGTGACGATGAGCGCAAAAGGCGCGAGCAGCGATGCTGCGGCACCTGCCTGGACGATTCGCCCGGCAAGCGCCAAACCCGTGCGACTCGCCGCCGCTGAAAAGCGGTCCGGCCATGCTCGCATGCTTTCGGCGACCACGACGGAAAGCCGCGGCGGCAGCGTCGTAATTGAAGGGAGTTCCGTCGAAAAAGCACAAGTGATTCTTGCCTATTTGCGCGAGCATCAACTCGTGGATTACTGATTCCCGGTTCAGGCGAACATGGCGCCAGGAGGGCCTGGCGCGGCGCCAGACGTGACACGCAACGGAGCACACAATGAAAGTTTCGGCAGACGTTCGCGCAATGATCGAACGCCGCAAAAAGGATTACACGCTGGAAGCGCCGTTCTATACGAGCGAGGAAATCTTCGCGCTCGACCTGGACGCCATCTTCCGCCAGCACTGGATTCAGGTCGCGGTGGAGCCGGACGTGCCGGAACCGGGCGACTACATTACGGTGGAAATCGGTCAGGATTCCATTCTGATCGTTCGCGACGACGACATGCAGGTGAGGGCCTTCCACAACGTGTGCCGCCATCGCGGCGCGCGTCTGTGCAATACGGACAAGGGCTCGCTCGGCAATATCGTCTGCCCGTATCACAGCTGGACGTATAACCTGAACGGCGACCTGATGTTCGCGGAGCATATGGGCGACCAGTTCGACCGTTGCAAGCACAGCCTGAAGAAGGTGCACGTCGAAAATCTGGCAGGCCTGATCTTCATCTGTCTCGCGGACAATCCGCCGGCGGACTTCTCCGTAATGCGCGCCGCGATGGAGCCGTATCTGCTGCCGCATGAACTGGCCAACTGCAAGATCGCGGCCTCGATCGACATTATCGAGGAAGGCAACTGGAAGCTGACGATGGAGAACAATCGCGAGTGCTATCACTGCGTCGCGAACCATCCTGAACTGACCATTTCGTTGTATGAGTACGGCTTTGGTTATCAGCGCACGCCGGCCAACGAAGAGGGCATGGCGGCTTTCGAAGAGACCGTCGCGCGGCGCACTGCGCAATGGGAAGCGATGAAGCTGCCGTCGGCGGAAATCGAACGGCTCGCGGATCTCGTCACCGGTTTTCGGACCCAGCGTCTGCCGCTCGACCGCGATGGCGAGTCGCAAACGCTCGACGCAAAAGTCGCGTCGAAGAAACTGCTCGGCGGCTTCGAGCAGGCCGATCTCGGCGGCCTTTCGTTCTGGACGCAGCCGAACTCGTGGCATCACTTCATGAGCGATCACATTGTGAGCTTCTCGGTGATTCCGCTTTCGGCAGGCAAGACGCTCGTGCGTACGAAATGGCTCGTGCACAAGGACGCGCGCGAAGGCATCGACTACGACGTGAACAATCTCACGGCGGTGTGGCGCGCCACCAACGATCAGGACCGCGCGCTCGTCGAATACTCGCAACGCGGCGCATCGAGCAGCGCGTATGAACCGGGCCCGTATTCGCCGTTCACTGAAGGTCTCGTCGAGAAGTTCTGCGAGTGGTATATCGGCCGCATCGCGGAGTACAGCAATGCACCGCAAACACACGACGCCACGCCGGCCACACACGGCGAGAAAGTCGTGTCGTTCGTGCGCTGAGCGCAACAGCGCCATCAGGAGCGGGAGAAAACAATGATGCGCGATCAGGCGACGTTCCAGCCAGGCGGCGAGCCGGCTTCGAACCCAGCAACAAGCCGTGTGACGCAGCCGCGCTTCTGGGACGCGCTGCCGGCGCGCTGGAACAGCGATGCGGACGAGACGCTGGTGTGCTGCCACGTCCGTCAGGAAACGCACGACGTGAAGAGCTTTTTCTTTCGCGCGCCGAACGAACGGGCGTTCGTGTTCGAGCCGGGACAGTTCATCACGCTTGAACTCGATATCGACGGCGAGTCCATCAACCGCTGCTATACGATTTCGTCGCCGCCCACGCGGCCGCACACGATCTCTATCACGGTGAAGCGCGTGCCCGGCGGCAAGGTGTCGAACTGGCTGCACGACAATCTGCAAGTGGGCGGCGAGGTTCGCGTGCTCGGGCCGGCCGGCGAGTTCACGTGCGCTCACCATCCCGCGCGCAAGTTTCTGTTTCTGTCGGCGGGTTCCGGCATTACGCCGCTCATGTCGATGAGCCGCGCGCACCACGAACTCGGCGAGGACAGCGACATTGTGTTCGTGCACAGCGCTCGCACGCCCGACGACATCATCTTTGCACGCGAGCTCGATCTGATCGCATCGAATCAGGCGCATTTCCGCACGGCGTTTGTGTGCGAGCGCCTCGGTACGCGCACGAACTGGCATGGCGTCACCGGTTTTCTGACCTTGCCATTGCTGAAGCTCATTGCGCCGGACTTTCTCGAGCGTGAAATCTTTACCTGCGGCCCCGCGCCGTACATGCAGGCGGTGCGCAATCTGCTCGACGAAGGCGGTTTCGACCGTCGCCACTATCACGAGGAAAGCTTCTCGTTCGAGACGGTGAGCGAGGTCGCTGCGCAACTCACCACTGCTCACGTCGCGGAAGTCCTGCATGCGGCGCCCGAACCGGTGCTCGAGGAAAGCTTCGTGCAGGCGCGGGAACAGGCGCCGGCTTTCGAGCCCGCTCCCGCGGCGCCAGAAACCGAAACGCGCTACAAGGTGAGCTTCACGAAGAGCAACCGGGAGATCGAGTGCGGCAGCGGCCAGCACGTCCTGGATGCGGCAAAGAAAGCGGGCGTACGTCTGCCCGCATCGTGCACTCAGGGGATGTGCGGAACCTGCAAAGTGAAGCTCGTATCCGGCGAAGTGGCGATGAAACACGCAGGCGGCATTCGTCAGCGGGAAATCGATCAGGGCATGGTGTTGCTTTGCTGCAGCAAACCGCTCTCCGATCTCGTCGTTGAAAAATGATCGGTGCAGGTCGCACAAACACGGGTTGCAGCCAGTGCTTGAGCCAGGTCGCGTGTGGACAACTCCATGTCGCAAAACAACGTTACCGGGCAATTCTGGCTGGCGATTCTAAATGCTCATTGGGTTGTTTTTGGAAGTGAACGGGAGAACGGCGATGAGACTGATCAGAAAGATATTGGTGTTGAGCACCTTGAGTGCGGCACTGGCGGCAAGCAGCGTGAGCGTTTCGGCAGATACCAAGCCGACCATCAAGATCGGCTATGTGGAAGGCTGGGATGACAGCGTCGCGACGTCCAACGTCGCTGCGCGCGTAATCGAAAAGCGTCTTGGCTACCAGGTCCAACTGGTGCCGGTCGCGGCCGGCGTGATGTGGCAAGGTGTGGCCCGCGGCGACCTCGACGCGACGCTGTCCGCGTGGTTGCCGGTCACGCACGGCGCGTACTGGAACAACTTCAAGGACAAGGTAGTCGACCTCGGCGCAAACTTTAACGACGCGAAGATCGGTCTGATCGTGCCGGACAATCTCGACGTGAAGACGGTCGGCGACCTGGAAGCGAAAAAGGCGGAATTCGGCTCGCGCATCGTCGGTATCGACGCTGGTGCAGGCGTCATGCAGAAGACCAGCGAAGCGATCAAGGCTTACGGCCTCGACTATAAGCTGATGCCGAGCTCGGGCAGCGCGATGACCGCGGAACTCGCGCGTTCGGAAGCGGCAAACAAGCCGATCATCGTGACCGGCTGGAAACCGCACTGGATGTTCGCCAAATACAAACTCAAGTTCCTCGATGACCCGAAGAAGGTGTTCGGCGAAGCTGAGCACGTCGACACGGTCGTGAATCCGGAACTGGAAAAGAAGGCGCCTCCGGTGGTTGCGTTCCTGAAGAAATTCCAGTGGAAGCCGGGCGAGATCGACAGCGTGATGCTCGCGACGCAAAACGGCGAAAAGCCGACTGCCGCGGCCGATGCGTGGATCGGTGCGCATAGCGACCGCGTGGATAGCTGGGTGAAGTAACCCGCTTTAGCCTGTACCGCAGTTGACATGACGAAACGCCGCTTTTACAGCGGCGTTTTTCTTTGTGGCCCTCGTCACACGCTGCGGTTATTGCAGCACAACGGTCCTGTCGCCGTTGATAAACACGCGCCGTTCGATAAACGCTTTCACCGCGCGAGCGAGCGTAATGCACTCGACGTCGCGGCCCGTGGCGAGCAGCCGCTCGGGGCTGTACGAATGATCGACGCGTTCGACCACCTGCTCGATGATCGGACCTTCGTCGAGATCGTCCGTCACGAAGTGTGCCGTGGCGCCGATCAACTTGACGCCGCGCGCATGCGCCTGGTGATAGGGTTTCGCGCCCTTGAAGCCGGGCAGGAACGAATGATGGATGTTGATGGCGCGCCCGGCAAGCGCGCGGCTCGTTTCACCGGAAAGAATCTGCATGTAGCGCGCGAGAATCATCAACTCCGCGCCGGAGGTCGCGAACAGGTCGAGCAGACGCGCTTCCTGCTGCGGCTTGGTGTCCGCCGTGATGGGCAGATGATGGAACGGCAACCCATGCTGTTGAGCCAACGGTTCGAGATCACGATGATTCGAGCCAATGCCGACAATGTCCATTTTGAGCTCGCCCATGCGCCAGCGAAACAGCAGGTCGGCCAGGCAGTGCTCCAGCTTCGACACCATGATCAGGACTTTGGGGCGCGTGCCCACGTCGTGCATCGCCCATGTCATACGAAAGCGCTCGGCAATGGGCTCGAACTCGCGTTTGAGCGCCGCGACATGCAGCGTTTCCTTGCTGTCCACGCCGTGAAAAACGCAGCGCACGAAAAAGCGTTCGCTGAGATCGTCGTCAAAAACGGTGAGTTCGTCGATATAACAATGGTGCCGGTCGAGAAAGCCGACAACGGCAGCGACCTGGCCCGCGGCGCTCGGACACGCAACGGTGAGAACCAGTTGATCAGGACGGGAATCGGCGGACATGCGCTCTCCACATAGACGATAGGCCCATGCCGCAGGGGCGCGGCATGCATCGTCGCAGTAGAGCAAATTGGCGCGCCGCCGGGATAGAAGCGAATCGCCGTGGCAATGGAACGGGAGCGTCAGCGGGTCATTCCGCGTCCAGCCCGCATTCGCCCAGCAGCCATTGACGAAAAGCCTCCACCGCCGACGTGGCCGCGCGTTGGGTGACGAGCATATAGCCGCGCCCGGTCACGACGGGCGCATCGAACAGCTCGACAAGTTGCCCTGTGGCCAGCAATTCGTCGACGAGCGGCGCCCAGCCGAGCGCCACGCCCTGGCCCATGATCGCCGCATGGGCGACGAGCGTGAAGCTGTTGAAGGTGATGCCGCGATGCGCGGCGGGCGCGACGAGGCCGTGCGCGGCGAACCAGTCGGCCCATGACAGCCAGCGTGCCGGTTGCGTCGGCTCGAGATGGAGTAGCGGCAGCGCGAGGAGTTCGGACGGTGACGTGAGGGGCGGATGCGCGGCAAAAAACGCGGGGCTGCATACCGGCGTCACATGTTCGGGAAAGAGCTTGATCACACTGCGAGCGTTCCAGTCGGCATGTTCGTCGCCGAATGCAATCGCCACGTCCGCCTGCTCGTGCGACGGATCGAACACGCTTTGCGACGTGATGATCCTGACGTCGACATCGGGCATCAGCGCCTTGAATTGCGAAAGGCGAGGCATGAGCCAATAAGTCGCGAAGCCGAAGTCGGTGGACAGCGTGAGCGTTTGCGGCGTGCGGCGCGCGCGGATGTCGGCAGTGGCGCTGCGGATGGTGTCGAGCGCATGACGTACCGCTTCGAAGAGCCGCTCGCCGTCTTCCGTGAGTCTCACGCCGCGATGACCTCGCTCGAACAGCGGCGCGCCGAGGGTTTCTTCCAGTTGCACAATGCGCTGGCTCACCGCGGGTTGCGTCGAGCCGAGTTCGCGTGCGGCCGCCGTGAAGCTCGCCAGACGCGCAGCGGATTCGAACATCGTCAAGGCCTGCATTGGCGGCAAGCGATCCTGCCTCGACATAACGCCCCCTTATAGACACATAACGAATTGCCGTCTTCACAGCGCCGAATTGACCGGCAATAGTGATGTTCATGCCGGTCTCACTACACCGGCACGAGTACTTGCACAGACATTCATGATTTTATTCGAGGCGCGCTCCAATGCTTGACAGCAAAAAGAATATTCTCATTCTGATGGCCGACCAGATGACGCCGTTTGCGCTTGCCGCGTACGGACACCCGCTCACGAGAACGCCGAACCTCGACCGGTTGGCGAAGCAGGGCGTCGTGTTCGATTCCGCCTATTGTGCGAGCCCGCTCTGTGCACCCTCGCGCTTTTCGTTTCTCTCGGGCAAGCTGCCTTCCGCAATAGGCGCCTATGACAATGCAGCGGAATTTCCGTCGCAGACGCTGACGTTCGCGCATTACCTGCGCGCGGAAGGATACCGCACGATCCTCTCAGGCAAGATGCATTTCTGCGGCGCCGATCAATTGCACGGTTTCGAAGAACGCCTCACCACCGACATCTATCCCGCCGATTTCGGCTGGACGCCGGACTGGGACGATTTCGAAACGCGGCCCACGTGGTACCACAACATGAGCTCCGTCATCGATGCAGGCCCGTGCGTGCGCACCAACCAGCTCGATTTCGACGATGAAGTCACCTTCACCACGCGTCAGAAGCTTTTCGACATTGCACGTGAACGCCATGTCGGCAAAGACGCGCGGCCGTTCTGCCTCGTCGCCTCGTTGACGCATCCGCACGATCCGTACGCCATTCCGCAGAAGTACTGGGACATGTACCGGGACGAAGATATCGACATGCCCGCGCATCGCGATTCATTCGACGAAGCCGATCCGCATTCGAAGCGTTTGCGCCATGTTTGCGAAACCGATCGCACGCCGCCCACCGAGCAGCAGATCCGCAATGCACGCCGCGCCTATTACGGCGCCATTTCCTATGTCGACGATCAGTTCGGTGCGATTCTTCAGGCGCTCGAACAGGCAGGGTTGGCGAAAGATACGATTATCGTGGTCACTTCCGATCACGGCGAAATGCTCGGCGAGCGAGGGCTCTGGTACAAGATGACCTTCTTCGAAGGCGGTTGCCGCGTGCCGCTGATCGTGCATGCGCCGCAGCAATTCGACGCGCACCGCGTGCAAGCTTCCGTATCGCATCTCGACCTGCTGCCCACGCTGGTCGAACTCGCGCGCGGCGATCAGCCGGCGGCGTGGCCCGACTCGCTGGACGGGCACAGCCTTCTGCCGCATCTCCAGGGGGCGCGGGAAGGTCATGACGAAGCGATCGGCGAGTACCTCGCTGAAGGTGCTATTGCACCGATCGTGATGCTGCGGCGCGGGCGTTTCAAGTTCATTCATACCCCGGCCGATCCCGACCAACTGTACGACGTGAAAGCCGATCCCCTTGAGCGCGTGAACCTCGCATTCAAAACCGAATACGCGGCCGAAGTGGAGGTCTTTCGCAAAGAGATCGCCGCCCGCTGGGATCTCGCCGCACTGCACAACGAAGTACTCCGAAGCCAGCGCCGCCGCCGCTTCCATTTCGCGGCGACCACGCAAGGTACAGTGGCTTCATGGGACTGGCAGCCGCTCGTCGATGCAAGTCAGCGTTATATGCGCAATCACATCGACCTCGATACGCTCGAAGCCATGGCGCGCTTTCCCGCTGTAGCCCACTGAATATTCCTTGCAGCAGGACGCCGTCTACACGCTAACGATTCACCCACCCACAGGAAGCCGCGATGATGAACAAGCTATTCAAACAGGCCCTATCCGGCGTTGCGCTGCTCTGCGCGGCGGCGAGCTTTGCGTCGGCCGCCGAGCCGCAATCGTGCATGCAGGTCAATATGGCCGGGCCGGGCTGGACAGACATCGACGCGACCAATGCGATGACCGGCGTCGTGCTGAAGGCGCTCGGCTATAAGCAGAAGGTCGCGAACCTGTCGGTGCCCATTACGTATCAGGGCCTGAAAAAAGGGCAAATCGACGTGTTTCTCGGCAACTGGATGCCCGCGCAGGCGCCGCTCGTCAAACCCTTCGAAGAAGAAAAGTCGATCGTAGTGGTGCATCCGAACCTCAGCAACGCGAAGTTCACGCTGGCAGTGCCCGACTATGTCGCGGCTGCAGGCGTCCACTCGTTCGCCGACCTCGCGAAGAATGCCGACAAGTTCGACAGCAAGATTTACGGCATCGAACCGGGCGCGCCGGCCAACCAGAACATCAAGAAGATGGTGGACGACAAGGCGTTCGGGCTCGACAGCTGGAAGGTCGTCGAATCGAGCGAGACAGGCATGCTGACCCAGGTGGAGCGTGCGGTGCGCGAAAAGAAGTGGATTGTGTTCCTTGCGTGGGAGCCGCATGTGATGAACACGAAATTCAAACTGACGTATCTGGACGGCGGTGACAAGTACTTCGGTCCCAACTATGGCGGAGCCACGGTCAACACGGTCGCGCGCACCGGCTATGCGGAGCAGTGCCCGAACGTGGATCGCCTTTTCCGGCAGCTGACGTTCAACGTCGACCTGGAAAACGGCGTAATTACCGAAGTACTCGAGAAGAAGACGAATGTCGACGTAGCAGCCACCGAAGCGCTCAGGCGCCATCCGGACCTGCTCAAATCGTGGCTTGACGGCGTGAGCACCGCGAACGGCGGCAACGGCTTGCAAGCCGTTCAGGCCGCGCTCGGCATGAAATAACAGAGGCAATGGCAAGCGCGAGGTCGCGAGGCGACAGATTCATGTCGCATCCAATCGATTCGCCGTAAATCTGGACTCGTATTCTTGACTCGTCGATGCCGGCCTGGCGGAATTTCATGCTGAACAAATAGCAGCCGCGCCACATCGACCGGTCTCAGCCGGTTTTCGAACTGCCCATCACGCGAGAAATGCTGCGCACCTCGAAGCGCACAGCAGGATCGCTTTATCCAACGAATTGCGCAGGCACAGAGCAGGGGAGAATTAGATGAAGAAGAGAAATGCCGTCAGTCTTTCGGGACTCGCTATTGCAGCAAGCGCCGTATGCGCGCCCACGGCTGTCCACGCACAAAGCAGCGTCACGCTGTATGGCATTCTGGACGCCGGCATTACGTACGTGAACAACGCCGGCGGGTCCCATCAGGTCAAGTTCGATGACGGCATTTCTTACGGCAACCGTATCGGCTTCAAGGGCACCGAGGACCTCGGCGGCGGCTTGCAGGCGGTATTCGTTCTGGAATCGGGCTTTCATGTGGGCAATGGTCAACTCGGGTTCGGCGGTGCGGAGTTCGGGCGCCAGGCATATGTCGGACTGAAGAACAGCTGGGGTACGCTGTCGTTCGGTAATCAGCTCGACATGACGGAAGAATTCGCCTACCTGTACAACATTTCCGCGTGGGCGAGCGGCTACGCGATCCACCAGGGCGACTTCGACCGGATGAACGGCGACCGGCTGCCCAATTCCATCAAGTTTCTCTCCAACGACATCTCCGGCTTTTCTTTCGGCGGCATGTACTCGTTCGGCAATACGGCGGGCGACTTCCATCAGAAGAGCGCGTGGAGCGTGGGGGCGCGCTACGAGCACGGTCCCTTCAACATGGGCGCCGCCTATACGCAGTTGAACAACCCGTTCGGCATTTACGCGTTCGATCCGTATGCGATGATCGGCACGCGTACATTCCTCGGCAGGCCGACTGTTTCCGTCGATCCTGCAACCGGGGCGGTTACCGATCTGTACAGCTCCACTTCGTTCCCTGTCGACAAGCAAGGCGCGTTTGCCGTCGGCGCCGCCTACACGATCGGCAACGTGATGCTGAGCGGCAACTTCACTTACACGACGATCAAGGGCCTCGGCCAAACCTCGCATATGCAGGTATACGAAGGCGGTGCTTCGTACACCTTCACTCCGGCGTTGATGCTCTACGGCGGTTATCAGCACACGCGATTTGAAGGCAACCACTGGAATCAGGGCTCGCTCGGGCTCCACTACCTGTTGTCCAAACGCACCGATGTGTATATTTCCGGCGATTATCTGCGCGCTTCGGCTGGCGTGAATGCGGTGATCGGATATAGCTTTACGCCGTCGTCGACCAGCACGCAAGCCGACGTGCGCATCGGCATGCGTCACTCCTTCTGACGCGGCACAGGCGGATTTCCAAACAACGGGAATCCGCCTGCGTGAGGAGTCGGCGCGATGCGTCCGCGCTCTCCGAATAGGTCGCTTCTTCTTTACCTCCGCTTTACACTCCCTCCCGTACAAGATGCGCCTGCGTGCGATGAGCCGTCATTGCAGGTTCGAGCGCCGTAGTCCGTGTCTTTTTCCATAGCGCCGGCAACTGTCGGCTGCAACAGATAGTTGACCTTGATCAAGCGAAGGCCCGGGCGTGCGTTTGTTCAGTCACAACGAGCCGCTATTCTGACTGACAGGCGCATGGGCTGCACGCCCCGCATGGCTTGCGCCGGCTCGTAACCTGTGTGCCGTTCCCGCGCCATTCGACCAGGTGGACGTCATGAACATTCGCTTTCCTGACCAGCGCCCGGCGTATTGCGGGCGTGACCTCGCCGTCGCGTTTGCGGCGGAGGCGGGCAGCATACGCGTCTTTCGCCCATGAACGCCTGTCAGGAAACCGCCGAACCGGCCGCACACGCGTTACCCGGCCTCGTGCAGGGTCCGCACGGCGAGCCGTCCGCGCTGCTGCGGCTCGCGCTCGCGCGTGGGCCCGTGCGCACGGCCGTGGTTCATCCCTGCGACAGTCCGAGCCTCGCCGCGATGAGTGCGGCTTTCAGGGGCGGCCTGATCGATCCCGTCATCGTGGCGCCGCGCGACAGGCTGCGCCCGCTTGCGTCGGCGGCGGGCATCCATTTGAATGGCATTGAAATCGTCGATGTGCCGCATAGTCATGCCGCCGCCGCACGCGCCGTGGAGCTCGCGGCCCACGGCGAAGTGCAGGCGTTGATGAAAGGCAGCCTGCATACGGACGAACTGATGGCCGCCGTCGTACCGCCGGAGTCGGGTTTGCGAACGGGCAAACGCATATCGCACTGTTTTCTGATGCAACTGCCCTCGTATGCGCGTCCGTTCATCATCACGGATGCCGCGATCAACGTTGCACCCGATCTCGAGCAGAAGTGTGGGATCGTGCAGAACGCGATCGACCTCGGGCACGCGCTCGGTCTCGCGCTTCCGCGCGTCGCGATTCTCGGCGCGGTCGAAACCGTCAATCCGCACATGCGTTCGACGCTCGATGCCGCCGCGCTCTCGAAGATGGCCGACCGCGGGCAGTTGATCGGCGCGCTCGTCGATGGCCCGCTTGCGTTTGACAACGCCATTTCCGTGAGGGCCGCGCGGCTCAAGGGCATCGCATCGCCCGTCGCCGGACGGGCCGACATTCTGGTCGTGCCCGACGTGGAGGCCGGCAATATGCTCGTCAAGCAGCTTGAATTCCTGAGCGGCGCGGCGAGTGCCGGCATCGTGATGGGTGCGAGGGTGCCGATCGTGTTGACGAGCCGTGCTGACAGCGTGTCTGCACGCATCGCTTCATGCGCGCTGGCCGCGGTGCTGGCGATCAGACCCGTCGGCAGCGGTCATACTAAGGGAAACGTATGAGCTTGACGATGGTGGTCATGGGTGACAGCATCATTTGATTTGCAGCGCGCGAACGGGATGTCGAGGCATGCAGATGCGGGAATTTCGGCATGAAGCTCGCACGCAGCCGTGGGATTGGGAGTGAAGCTTATCCGCCGCGATATCGCTGCTCCCGCCAATTCGGTATGAGGTTCAAATCGCCCGCCAACCAGCATTCACAAGGGGAAGATCATGGCCGCTCAACGCGTTGCTTTTGTTACCGGCGGAATGGGCGGTCTTGGTGCCGCCATCAGCCGGCGCCTTCACGATGCAGGCATGGTAGTGGCGATGTCGCATTCCGAACGCAACGATCATGTCGCCACCTGGCTGACGAGAGAGCGCGAGGCAGGGCGTCATTTCCTCGCCTTCGAAGCCGACGTATCCAGCTTCGATTCGTGCGCGCACTGCGCGGAGCGCCTGCTTGCCGAATTCGGCGCGGTGGATGTTCTCATCAACAATGCGGGCATTACGCGCGACGCGAGCTTCGCGAAGATGACCAAGGAGGACTGGGACACGGTGCTGCGCACCGATCTCGATTCCATGTTCAACATGACGAAACCGCTCTTGCCGGCAATGGTGAAGCAGCGTTTCGGACGCATCGTCAATGTGAGTTCGGTGAATGGGGCGCGCGGCGCCTTCGGGCAGACCAATTACGCCGCGGCTAAGGCGGGTATTCACGGTTTTACGATGTCGCTTGCGCTGGAGACAGCGCGACATGGCGTGACGGTCAACACGGTCTCGCCTGGCTACCTCGCCACGGCAATGACGGCAGCCGTGCCACAGGAGGTGATGGAAACAAAGATTCTCCCCCAGATCCCCGTTGGGCGTCTCGGTGAACCGGACGAGGTCGCCGCTCTCGTGGCTTTCCTTTGTTCGGACGACGCGGGATTTATCACCGGCGCCGACTTCGCCGTTAACGGCGGCATGCATATGCGGTGAGCACGCACGAGAGGAAAGTCGCGATCTGCCGCAATCCGAAGACAATATATAATAAGGTGAAATGTTAAGTCCGAACGGCAGGACGCTGGATGAAGAAAATGACCATTTCATTCGACCTTGCGGCGATGCAAGCGTCGGCGGACAGGGCGTGTGCACTGCTGAAGGTGCTGGCCAATCGCGACCGGCTCATGCTGATGTGCCAGTTGTCGTACGGCGAGCGCTCCGTCAGCGACCTGGAGAATGAGTTGAGCATTCGTCAGCCCACTCTGTCGCAGCAGCTCGGCGTACTGCGCGACAACGAGCTCGTCAAAACGCGGCGCGAAGGAAAGAGCATTTTCTATTCGCTCGCGAGTCGCGAGGCAATGGCCGTCATGGCGGTTCTGTACGACCAATTTTGCAGATGACGCCTGACGGACGGTCGCGACTTCCAAAACTTCCCAACTGGGCTTCCCAACTCACGCGCATGTTAGACATGACGTCGTGGATCGAGCAGGGCAGCCAGTTCAAAAAGCTGGGCCAGCGCGGGAACGCGTAGCAACAGCAGCAGCGCTATCACAGTAGTCCCGAGCACGATCCAGAGATAGCGATTGCGCAGCGGCGTACGGGTGCGCCGCCGTGGCATGGCTAACATGCGGATCACGAAAATCAGCGCAACGTTGCCCACGACGAGCGCCACGAAGGCGAGCGTTCGGGCAAGCAGATGCTGATGTCCATGAGTTAGCAAGCCTATATAAAGGCCGAGTACCAGCAGGCCAAAGAGCGCGCCCACTGCCGCGCCGTTGGCGAGGGCACGATTCGATAGCAGACGCGCACCGGCGCGGCGCGGCGGAACCTGCATCAGATCGTTGCGTTCCGGTTCGTTCTCAAACACGACTGAACAGACCGGATCAATGATCAGCTGCAGAAACACGATGTGGACCGGCGCAAGCATCGGCGGCAAGCCGGCTACGACGGGAATCAGCGTCGCCGCGATCATGGGAATATGCACAGCCACGGTATAGCTGATTGCCTGCACGAGGTTGGCGTAGATGCGCCTTCCCATCCGGATCGCCGACACGATAGGCGCGAAGTCGTCGCGCAACAGCACGAGGGACGCGACTTCACGCGCCACTTCCGCGCCGCGCAGCCCCATTGCAATGCCGATATGCGCGGCTTTCAGTGCAGGTGCGTCATTCACGCCGTCCCCCGTCATCGCAACAACGTGGCCGCTGTCACGCAGCGCCTGCACGAGCCGAAGCTTCTGTTCGGGTTTGACGCGGGCGAACACGTCGACGCGCTGCACGGCCTCATGGAGTTGCTTGTCGTTCATCGCCGCGAGGTCGTGACCGGCCATGATATGCCCGTCGCCGATGCCGACTTCGGCTGCAATAGCGCGTGCCGTGGACGGATAGTCGCCGGTAATCATGACCACGCGGATGCCGGCTGCCTTGCATTGCGCGACCGCGCCGGTGACTTCCGGCCGGACCGGATCGAGAAGACCGACCAGCCCCAGGAACGAAAACTCGAAGTCGTGCTGCTTTTCCGGCCAGTCAGCATGCGAGTGGCGCGCCTTCGCGACGCCCAGCACGCGCAGCCCACCGGATGCCATTTCGGCAGCCTGATCGAGGATGCGTCGCGTTTGCTGCCCGCTCAGATGACACAAGCTGCAAACCGCCTCCGGCGCACCTTTGCATGCGACGGCGTGATGGTCGAGCTCCGCCGTACGCCACGCGTGGGACATGGCCGGCAGTTCGGGCGTGAGCGCGTATTCATGAACGAGAGACCAGTCCCTGTGAAGACGCCCGGTGCCGGCCAGGCCGACCCGGCCGGCTTCGTGAAACGCGAGTTCCATTGGATCTACCGGCTCGATTTCGCTCGCAAGCACGAGATATTCGATGAGTTCGTGATACGTCTCGTCGATGCTCCGCGTAGCAGGGTCGACGGTCTGCAGCTTTCCGCGGGCAAACAGCACGCGAACCGACATGCGGTTCTGCGTCAGCGTGCCTGTCTTGTCGACACATAACACCGAGGTCTGGCCGAGGGTCTCGATCGCGCTCATGCGTCGCGTCAACACGCCTTCGTCGGCGATGCGGCGTGCGCCCAACGCCATGAATACGGTCAGGATGACGGGGATTTCTTCGGGAAGAATGCCCATGGCCAGCGTGATGCCGGCAAGCACGCCCGGAATCCATTCTCCGGACCGCCAACGATAAGCCGCCACAAGAAACAGGCATAACGCGATTGCGGCTAATGCGAATCGATTGATGAAGTGCCTTGTTTCCAGTTGCAACGGCGAGCGCGCCTCGGATATGCCGCTCAGCGACTTGCCTATGCGGCCGAGCGTCGTATCGGAGCCTGTCGCGGTCACCACCATGCGCCCCTGGCCCTGAACCACCATCGAGCCGAAGAACAGCGTGGAGCCCGGGACATCCGCGTCTTCGAGGCCGTCTCGTGCGGCGGCTTTGCTCACCGCAACCGATTCGCCGGTGAGCAAAGACTCGTCTACGCTGAGCTCATGCGCTTCGGTCACGGCGCCGTCAGCGGGCACGCGTGCGCCTTCGTCGACGAAAACCACGTCGCCCGGCACCAGCTCCGCTGCGCAGACGAGCTGCCGTCGTCCGTCTCGAAGCACCTGCGCGCGCGGTGCGGAAAGTTCGCGAAGCGAGTCGAGGACCCGCGCGGTGCGATGACTTTGCACTACCGTAAGTAGAACGATGGCCATGACGAACGCGAGCAATGTCAGCGCTTGGGTCGCGTCGCCGATCAGAAAGTAGACGGCGCTCGCCGCAAGCAGCAGAAGAAACATCGGTTCGGCGAGCACCTCGCGCAGCGTGCGCCACCACGTGCGCCTTGGCGTCGAGTCGACGATGTTTCGACCGAAGCGCGCCCGCAGTGCTTCTACTTCTGCATTCGTCAAACCAGACGGAGACCGACTGTTTGCCTGCAACGCGGGCGAAGTCGCCTCAGCGCCGTGCTGGACGGGCTCAACAAAGAGGGCCACAGGTTGGGTTGGCATGGAGTTGCTACCCGAGCTCATCGCGCCTGAGCTCACTCAGCGCACCGACCTGCGCGCCGGCAAATACGAGCAAGACGAACAGGAGTACGACGCGGAGTGTGCTGAACATGAGGAGCCTCCTATCGAAGATCGGCGATTCGCGCGAGCAAAGCACATGCGCTGACGATTTTCAGAATGACGCGCGGGCGGCATGCGGGCGTTGATTTGTATCAAGCGGCTCACTTTCCAGTGGCATAGCCTGAAGTCAGCTTGAAGTCAACGAGGCATCGTGGCGCTGCGTCCGCAGGAAGCGGCGATCGACAATCAGGAGGCGGACAATGAAACAACGGCTTCGGCGACGACTGAGCATTGCGGCGGCGCTATTGATCTTTTCGTCGTCCGCTGCGTTGGCTGGTGACCTGACGTCGATCGAGACGCACAGCCAGCGTTACGGGAACCATATCGCCATTTCCGCATTCGACGATCCTCTCGTGAAAGGCGTGACCTGCTATGTCACGGAGTCGCAGTCGGATCGCGCTTTTGGCAGCGGGAGAATACCGCACGCGGCGGATTTCACGGCGTCGTGTCATCAGACAGGTAATCTCGAAGTCGCGGCCGCGGTTCCGGCACAGGCAAAAGTGTTTACGGTCCAGCAGAACGCGATTTTCGATTCGCTTCATATATTCCGCGTGATCGACGCTGAGCGACATGCGCTCGTGTACTTCATCTACTCGGAGGACGAGACCGCGGGCGACTTGCCCGGCCGGCTCGATGTGGTCCGCTTACCGGCGAGCCTGCGGATGCCGACACGATAGCGCTTGGCAGGCACGTCACTGTACCGGCAAAAAGGTCGAATAAGCGGGCCGCCCGGCAATCGGGTGAAAATTCGTACCACAATCAATATATAATTAAATATAATGTACAAATGCACGCGACAGATTGCGCGCTGCGAAGTAACCAGCCGGTTGGACAGCCATAACAGGCTGCATGACCCGCTCAGTGGCCTAAACATAAGGCGAAAGCATGTCGATCGATCTCGCACACTTCACACCTGGGCTGTCTTTAGCGGGCGGCCTGCTGATCGGCGCCGCGGCCGCGACACTCGTGTTTTTCAACGGACGCATCGCGGGTATCAGCGGCATTCTGGGCGGATTGCTTGGGAGTACGCAGAAAGACGCGGCGTGGCGCGTCGCATTTCTTGCGGGGCTCGTGGGAGCGCCTGCATTGGCGGCCCTGCTGGGCGAGCCCATTGCGCCCGACATTCAGACAGGGTGGGGCGGCGTACTCGTCGCCGGTCTTCTCGTCGGCATCGGCACGCGATATGCGGGCGGTTGCACGAGCGGCCACGGGGTGTGCGGCATTTCACGTGGCTCGGTTCGTTCGCTGGTTGCGACGGCAACTTTTATGGCGAGCGGCTTTCTGACCGTGTTCGTCGCGAGACACCTGCTGGGAGGCTGAGGTGGCTTTACTGACTGCGTTGCTTTCCGGGCTTTTGTTTGGCGTGGGCCTGATGATCTCCGGCATGGCTAATCCGGCGAAGGTGCTCGGATTTCTTGACCTCGCGGGGCGCTGGGATCCCTCTCTCGCATTCGTGATGATCGGTGCGATAGCAGTGGGTTCCATCGCGTTCCTGTTTGCAAGGCGCCGCAAGCAATCGCTGCTCGGTCTTGCCATGCGGATTCCGGCTCATACAGGTGTGACATTGAGACTCGTGCTGGGTAGCGCGGTGTTTGGTGTGGGCTGGGGCCTTGCTGGATTCTGCCCGGGCCCCGCGCTGGTCGCGTTGGGCGCCGGCGTTCCGAAAGCGTGGGTCTTCGTCGCAGCGATGTTGTCCGGCATGGCCGCGTTTGAACTGCTGGAGCGCGCGAAATTCGGCCGGCAGCGGGTTTGAGTTGGCCGGTGCGCGGCGGAAGAGGAGGGGCGTCGCGCAAGTCGAGTCTCGCCTGCTGAGGGGCTTCCGGTTGCCGCGAGCGGCGCCTGATCGACGCTTATTGCGCTTATTGCTTGTTGCTTCCCCTCAAACTTCATTGCGATGCACAACATCGAGCGCGGCATCCGGCTCAGTCCGCATCGCGCTTGCGTGTTCGACAGAATCCCAGAACTCGCACAATAGAGGACAAACGGCGCTGCGCCACCGGGGTCCTGTGAAAAGATCGTAATGGTCGCATTGGTTTACTGTCACCTGCCGCTGCTGCGGCGCGTCAGCGGCATCACACAGCACGTGCGCGCAATGGGTCTGTCCGGCGCCCGTGATATGGTCGCGATCGCCTTCGATCGTGCAAAGCGGAACATGCTTCAACGCAGTTGTATCGACATGCCGTCCGCCAATCGACCACACCCCGCGCGCCAGCAGGTGGTGCTTGAAGACCACGCGAAGCATGTCGAGAAAGTAGCACTCGCTCATGTCGAGGACAGCGGCGTATTCATTCAGCGAACGCAGCGCCGCTTGTGCGCCGCACGAATCGCCGGCAAACCAGCTCGACCAGTAACGCGCCTCTAACTCCAACTGGCGCGAGGGATGTGCGGCCAATAGCGCAGCTTGCTGGAGATAGCCGGGATAAACGCGGCGCCCCATGCCACGATAAGGCGGCGGCACTTTGTCGATAGTCGTGTCGCTAAACCAGCGCAGCGTATGCGAATGTGCGAAGCGATCCATGGAAGTCGCGTGCCGGCGCGTGTCGATCGGGCCGCCGAGCAGCGCGATGCTTGCGAGGTAGCCACCGTTGCTGGCGGCGAGCAGACTGGCGGCGGCAAGCGCGGGTATGCAGCCCTGACACACGGCCATGACATGCGCCGGCATCCCGGCAGCCGCGACTTGCAGAATAAAACGCTCAACCGCATTGACGTAATCCGCCAATGCAAGCGGGCCTGCTCCCAGCGGCACATCGCGCGCGTCGGCCCAATCCGTAATGTAGACGGCAGGGCGAGTTCCGAGCAGCGTCTCGACGGTTTCCCGCAGCATGACCGCATGGTGACCGGCAAGCGGCGCACACAGCAAAACCGGTGCGCTATGCGCTTTCGCGCGGCGCGCGCTGGCCCTCGTGAATCGGCGGAGTGTGCCGACTGGCGTTTCGTCGACGACGTCTTCTTCAACGGGAATCCGCCGGCCATTGCATTGCACCGCAGCGATGGCAAACGGTGGAGCCGTTGCGAACGCACAGGTTGAACGGCTCAGCCAGTCGCGAGCGGCATGAGGAAGAGAAGGCACCCATGCCGGTCCCGCCCACCCGCACACATTCAGCGCATTATCGGCAAATGCGTTGGCAAGCCGCCGCTGTGTATCCAGAAGGCTGTACCACATGAGCGTCTCTTCAGATCTGTGCGCGAACCTTGACGTTCGCTGATGTGCGATGTGCCGACGCGGCAGGCCGCGCCATGCGTCGAGGATTGCAACGGGCAGACAGCGCTGCATTAGCTCCGCTGCGCATTCAAGTGTAGTCAATGCGGCAGTGGAGGGCCTGAGTAAATGCCCTCGCCAGCATGGCCGACTTGATGCGCGTCAACCGTGCACAGGTCACTCGAATGCCGGAAAGCAGGGCCTTACAGGCAGCATTTCCTCGTGGCGATATGCAGTGAAGTTGACGAAAGTCAGTCGATCGGGCCGTTCAGGCGATATCTTTTGGACTGTTGATTAATGAGGGCAGGGGGACGGATATGCGACCGCGGCGGGAAGCGGGCTCTGGCGGCGTCACGCGCCTTCACGGCTATCTGCTGGGGGTTATCGTCTGGACTGTCACGCTACTCTTCGTCGCGAGTTTGCCGGGCGGCTGCTCCGCGTATAGCGCGCCGCCGGACAATGCCGAAGTCGACGCGGCACTGCGCAATGTACTCGACCAGTACGAGGCGCGTGGCAAACTCGTGCGCGAACTGATCGCGCTGGCGCAACCGCTCGCAGGTGACAACGGCACGCTTGTCGGCGCCGTGACGGTCGCGCAAGCCGACCTCGACTGTGTCCGGCTGGATCCGCAAGCGCTGGCGGAGCAGGTGCCATTCGAGCGGTTCGAGGTGGCGGAGCGGCAACTTGGCGATGCGATGTCGCGGCTGTTGATTGAGCTCGGCAATGATCGGCGGATTGGGCAGGACGCACGTTTCGACGCGCTGCGCACGCAACTGGGCGCAGTCGAAAGGCGTGCCGCGATAACGCGGGACGCGTACGACCAGACCGTCGATCGTTATAACGCGAGCCTCGACGCACTGCCGGATGCAACGACGCATAGGCCGGCGCTGCGTCCACGACCGACGTTTCGCGTGGTCGCGGAAACGGCGAATCGGCAGATGTGAACGGCATGTGACTGCGGACCAATTGCGGACGAGTTGCGGATATTTGCTGCGTTAATAAACGAAACGCGGCAACGGTTGCGAGGAGCGACTTATGTATCACAAGATCGTGGTGGCGCTCGACGGCAGCGAGTCGTCCAGAAACGCGCTGCATGAGGCGCTCGAACTCGCGCAACTCACGAAAGGGCGGATTCACGCGATCTATATCGTGGATCCGTGGAGTATGTCCCCTTATTCAGGCTATGTGGATCCCGAGCAGCTTCGCGCCGTGCTGCGCGAAGACGGGCGCATGGCTCTCGAATGGGCACGAGAGGCGATGGCGAATCGCGGTGTGCCTGGCGACTCCGAGATGGAGGAGACGCAGGACCCGGCAGACGATGTGCCTCGCTGTCTTGCCCGTTGCGTGCGCCGCCAGAGTGCGGACCTCGTCGTGATGGGGACACAAGGCCGGCGCGGTATCGGACGATGGCTGCTGGGCAGCGTGGCAGAAACGTTCGTGCGCGGCGCGGAGGTGCCGGTCCTTCTGGTGAGGTGCGTGCATGAAGTGGAGCAACGGCCTCGCCAGGTTCGATTCAACGCTGATTCGTTATCCTGACAGTAGCGGGGCGCACCCGTTCAACGCTTTGCCGTAGGGCGGCGAGTGTCGGACGGCTCATCGTTGACTGTGCGGCGGCAGGTCAGCTTTCGATGCTCGATCAGCATTTTCCAGTCGAGCTTCATCAGCAGGTACACGACACACAGAAACGCGACCTGTGAGACGATGAAGTAGCCGCTGAGATATCCGCCTTCATGCGGGGATTCGAGATCCAGATAAGACGAAGCGAAGCGCCCAAGGTGAGCCGAAAGTGAATAGCTGATCGTTCGACCGGCGAAGAACGCAGTGCCGATGACACGAAGCGGGAGCCCGGACAATCCATAAACGATAAAAAGGTAGTTCGACGGAAACGGACTCAACGCGTAAACAAAGAACGCACCCGCTGTCGGCTTTTTGCGCTTCTTCAGCCATGCTTCAACGACTTCGATATTCTGGCGGTCGGAAGCGCGCATGAGACGACCTTGCACGAGCGCGGAGATTGACTGAGGTCAATCTGGCAGGGGCCATCACGGTGCGGTTGCCGCTCGTCGAGCTGCGCTGCTCGGTTTTGTGATTTGACATAAGATAAATTATCAACATATTGTATGTAAGAGCAATATGAGAATGTCGTGTTCTAGCAAGATACAAATGTCATGTTTGCGGGTTCAGGCTGGCGGCCAGCATGCCTTGAGGAGCGCTGGCCATGAACGCATCCGGGACGATCACCATGTTCGATGACCGAGCTGACCGGTTGAAGGTGGTACAGGCCGTTTGCGAACGGCGCCTGAAGCCAGTCATGCCAAGGTTTACCAGCCCGGAAACCGTCGTGCGTGTCTGGGTGAAGTGATCCAGATTGACGGCAGCGATCACCGCTGGTTCGAGGAACGTGCGCCGGCCTGCACGCTGCTGGTGTTTATTGACGATGCGACTGGCCGGCTGATGACGCTGCATTTCACGGCGACGGAATCGACGTTCAATTACCTGTGAAGTAATGGCAGCGGTGCACGCGGCGCATGAAAGCGGGAAGACGGCGATGCGATGATCGGCGCGCTTCGCGAAAGCGACGCCTGAAGCGACAATCCTCCCGCGCTGCCTCATGCTTCAGCTATTCAACATGTCGAGCCGCTCGAGATCGGCAATCAGGCCGGGCCCGGTCGGATTCCAGCCCAGTGTCTTCCGGGTCTTTTCGCTCGATGCCACGAGGTCGTGGCTAGCGAACATTGCCAGCCAACCGAAATGCGCCGGGGCGTCTTCCGCGGATAGGGATTTTGTCGGCACGTTCAGGCCGCGACCGATGGCTTCGGCAATACCCAGCATGCGCACGCCTTCTTCAGCCACCGCGTGATATTTCGCGCCCGCCTCGTTTTTTTCCAACGCCATCCGGTAAAGACGCGCCACATCCGAAATGTGGGCCGCTGCCCACCGGTTGTGCCCGTCCCCAACATAGGCGGACACGCCCTTCTCCCGCGCCACAGCCACAGCGTACGTCAGAAGCCCTTGGCGCATCGTGTCGTGAACCTGGGGCAGCCGCACCACTGAGGCGCGCACGCCCTTCAGTGATAGTGCCGTCTGCTCCGACACGCGGGGTAACGGGAAATCCGGCGGCACATCATCGTCCTCGGTCGCAACCCGGCCCGGCCCAGCTAATCCCGCCGTCCCCGCCGTGGCGATGAGAAGCCGATCCGAGCCAGCGAGGACTGAACCCAGCGCTTCAATGGCGCGGCGATCGATCTCGCAAGACTGCGCAAAGTTGGCCCAGTCGTGAACAAAGCCGAGATGAATAACGGCATCGGCCGCCGCTGCGCCCGTCCGCAGGCTTTCAAGGTCTTCGAGCGAACCGCGATGTACATCCGCTCCGATAGCGGCCAGCGATTGTTCTCCTTCGTCCGAACGGGCCATGCCGAGAACCGTATGTCCGGCAGCGATTAGTTCCTCAACGGTGGGAATGCCGATAAATCCGGTGGCGCCGGTGATGAAAACGCGCATGAACTGATCTCCTGGTTTCGTTGGAGACGAGTCTCGGCTTAAATACTATTGCGGTAAAGTAGTGGCGTTATCATGGTAAAACAGCTAACAGCATGAAAGTGCAGCAGGCGAACGAAACCCTCCTCGGGACTTATCTGCGGGATCGGCGCATGAAGCTCGATCCCGCAGCACTCGGTTTTCCCGCGGAGCGCCGGCGCACGCCTGGCCTGCGCCGTGAGGAAGTGGCGCAGCGCGCCAACATCAGCCCCACGTGGTACACGTGGCTCGAACAGGGGCGCGGCGGTGCCCCCTCGGCCGATGTCCTCGACCGGATCTCGCGGGCCCTGATGCTGACCGATGTCGAGCGCGAGCACCTCTTTCTGGTCGGCCTCGGGCGACCGCCCCAGGCCCGCTACCACGAGAAGGAAGGTGTCACGCCTCGGCTGCAGCGCGTTCTCGACGCGTTGGATCCCAGCCCTGCGCTGATTCGCACGGCGACCTGGAACGTGCTTGCCTGGAATCGGGCGGCCACTGTCATGTTGGGCGACTATGGCTCTCTGCCGCCGGACCAACGCAATGTACTGCGCATCATCTTCCTCGATCCGCGTGCCCGCGCCGTGCAGTATGACTGGGAGAGCGTGGCGCGCCACGTCATCGGTGCATTCCGGGTGGACGCCGCGCGTGCCGGCGCTGCAACGGAGGTGGAGCCTCTCGTCGAGGAGCTCTGCCGGCTCAGTCCCGAGTTCAGGATGATGTGGCGCGACAACGAGATTCGCGACGTCAAAGGCGAGGCCATCAAGCGCATTCGCCATCCGGTGCTCGGCCCGCTCGCCTTCGAATATTCAACGTTCTCGGTCGACGGCCGGACGGATCTCAGCATGTGTGTCTACAATCCGGCGACGCCGGCGGATGTGCAGAAGATCGCATCGCAGATCGACTCGGTGCCAGGCCGACTGCCATCGACCGACATGCGAGCGCCTTAGGGCGCCGTTCACTCGCTGCTCGATGGTCGGACCTTCGTCATCAATTTCGCTTTACTCATTTCCAACTTTTGGGGAAGGCGCGCGAGCGCGCGCGGTTTTCCCGGGTTATGTGGACGTATGCCGCCGCCTCTTTGCTATCCACATCAATGATGCGATCACTGCGCCAACCCCGAGTTGCGGCACGCAACAAAAGATTGACGACTACACGCGCCCCTCTGCCACGCAACCGGTCTCGCGGTGATATTGTTTCCGAACCGTCGTCGGTGTATCCCCCACCCAAAGGATCTACGATGAAATACCTCGGCTTGGCCTACTTCACCCCCGAACAATTCGCCGCGCTGGCGCCAGAAGACGTCAAGGCGTTGGTGAGCCAATGTCCCGCATTGGACGAGAAGATGCGGGCTACAGGCAAGGTCCTGATTTCCGCGTCGCTTGGCGATGTCGAAAGCTGGAGGACGCTGCGCCCGCGCAATGGCAAGACGCATGTCACCGATGGGCCCTATACCGAGTCGAAAGAGGTCGTAGGCGGCCTGTTCGTGATCGAGGCGGACACGCGTGACGAGGCGTTGCGCATCGCCTCCATGCACCCGGCAGCGACGCTCGGGGAAGAAGGCGGATGGGCCATCGAGCTTATTCCCCTCGACTTTTACCTGAGCCGTTGAGGGCCTCGACGCCCGTCTCAAGAATGCGTCGGCGCTCCAGTCTGCACAAGCAGACAGGGATCACGAATCCGGAAAAGATATAAGGTGACGCAATGGCAGGCAGCGAGAGTTTCAGTGGCCACGAGAACGACGAAAACAACAACGCGTCCGGGCAGCGCATGCATTCGCAGATTCCGCCCATCGCGCCGAAGCACACCGCGCTTATCGTCATGCATTATCAGACCGACATTCTCGAACTCTTTCCATCGGTCGCGCCGACCTTGCTCGCCAATACGCGCAAATTATGCGACGCAGCGCGGGCCAAGGGCGTCAGCGTCTATTTTGCCAATCTCCGCTTCAGTCCAGGCTATCCGGAAGTCAGCCCACTGAACAAGAATGGGCAGGGAATCAAGCAACTCGGTCTCTTCGTCGACGACCAGCCCTCGCCGGAGTTAGGCCGGCAGGCCAATGAACCGCTCGTCATTGCGCATCGCGCCAGCGTCTTCTTTGGCACTGATCTCGAGGCGAGACTCTGCGCACACGGTATCGATTCGCTGATTATGGTCGGCATTGCGTCGACCGGCGTCGTACTGTCGTCGGTCGCCTATGCGAGCGACGCGGACTTTCGCCTCTACACGGTCAAGGATTGCTGTTACGACCCGGACCAGATCGTGCATGACCACCTGTTCTCCACTGCGTTCGAATCGCGCACAACGGTGCTGTCGCTCGCCGATGCCTTGCGACTGCTCGCCTAGAGAGATCGCTACATTCCCCATCTGAGCGATGGCGTATGCACACGGCTGTCCCAATGCCGCTTCATTTCGTCGTCCAGCACGCACAAGGTGATCGACGCGCCCGCCATCTCCAGCGACGTCGTGAGCGATCCGACTTGCACGCGCGCAATGGCGAGCCCGCGCTGCTGCAGCCAGGCGCGTGTGGAATTGAACAACAGGTACAGTTCCCCGAGCGGCGTGCCGCCCAGCCCATTGATCAGGACCAGCAGCTCCGAGCCGTCCGCTGGTTTCAGATCGGCGACGATCGCCGTCAGCAGCTCCGCCGCGATCGCGTCGGCGGCGGCAAAGCGCGTTCGCCGCCGCCCTGGCTCGCCATGAATGCCGACGCCGACCTCCATTTCATCGTCGCCGATCTTGAACGTCAGGGTGCCCGCAGCGGGTACCGTGCAACTCGAAAACGCCACGCCCATCGACGCCGTATGCTTGTTGATCCGGTCGCCGAATGCCTTGCATTGTTCGAGATCGGCGCCGCTCTCGGCGAGACTGCCCACCAGTTTCTCGACGATCACGGCTCCCGCCACGCCGCGGCGGCCCGTCGTGTAGCTGGAATTTTCGACCGCGACGTCGTCGTTGATCAACACCATCGCATTCGGCAGCTCCGACATCTCGGACGCCATTTCGAAATTCATCAGGTCACCGGAATAATTCTTCACGATGAAGAGCGTGCCCGCGCCCGTGTCGACGGCCTTGGCGGCCGCCATCATCTGGTCGGGCGTCGGCGAGGTGAACACCTGGCCCGGGCACGCAGCATCCAGCATGCCGTAGCCAACGAAGCCGCTATGCAAAGGCTCGTGTCCCGAGCCGCCACCCGAAATGAGCGCGACCTTGCCGGGCTTCAGCGCCTTGCGCCGCACGAACACGGGCTCCTGATTGAGCACGACGAGATCGCCGTGCGCGGCGGCGAATCCGGCAAGGCTCTCGGTCAGAAAGTCGTCGACGTGGTTGATGAACTTTTTCATGGCCTGCGCTCCTTTCACTCTCTGTCTTGCGCGAGCCGCGCGCATACCGCACCGATCATCAACTGGCTCGACCGTGCGCCGGGATCGATGTGGCCGCGCGCACGCTCGCCGAGAAACGACGCACGCCCCTTGGTTGCGAGCATGTCGCGCGTCGCGAGCATGCCCTCTTCCGCGATCAGCGGCAGCGCATCGAGCACGGTTTCGGGCGCCGCCTTGCTGTCGGCCAGTTCCACGAAGCGTGACGCGACGGGAATCAGCACGTCCATCATCGTTTTGCTGCCGATGCCGGCCTTGCCGCGCTGCGTGACGGCATCCACTCCGGCAGCGAACATCTGCGCGGCGCCCTCCACGCTCATCGTCTCTGCGTCCCCGGCGGCCTTCGCCATGCCGTGCAGCAGCGAGAAGAACAGCGGCCCCGACGAGCCGCCAACCGTCGACAGCAGTTTGGACGCGGCCAGATCCAGCGCGGGTCCGATCAGCGCCGCTTCGATATCGGCGCGCATCGCGAAGAGCGCATCGACGCCCCGCAACAAGTTGAAGATGTGATCTCCGTCGCCGATCTGCTGATCGAGCGCGGCGATTTCGTCCGTGTGTTCCTTCAGCGTCGAATGCGCGGCTTCGATGCATGCCATGACCGTTTTCCCGTTCATGCCGGAATCCTCCTGCCGTCGGAGCGGAAATAAAGAAGGCTGCGTGGAGGCAGCGACACGCCGACCGTTTGCCCCGGCATGAAATTGCGCTCGGTCATCGTCGTCGCCACGATGGGCGTGCCGTCGCGCTCCATGATCAGCAGGTGCCGCAGCGGCGAATATTCGAGCACGCGAAGGTTGAGCACGTCGCGCGTATCGGGCGCGTGCAGCACGATGTCCTCCGGCCGGATTGCGACCGTCGAGGTGTCCGCCGGCATCGCCGAGGAATCAAACAACGCGCGCGGCAGCAGGTTGATAGGCGGCGAGCCGAGCCGTTGCGCCGCGCCGAGCGAAGCCGGGTTGCCATACACTTCGCGCGGCGCGCCCATCTGCACGATACGGCCTTGTTCGAGTATGCCGATGCGGTCGGCAAGCGTGGTCGCCTCGACCTGATCGTGCGTCACGTAGATGATCGTCGCGCCGATCGAGCGATGCAGCCGCTTCAGTTCGATCCGCAGCTCCTCGCGCAACTTCGCATCGAGCGACGACAGCGGCTCGTCCATCAGAAACACCTTGGGCTGACGCACGAGCGCGCGTCCGATAGCCACGCGCTGCATCTCGCCCCCCGACAGACGCGTCGCCAGATTGCCGAGTTTCGACTCGAGATGCAGCATCTGCGCGACCGCCTGCACGCGCGCGGCGACTTCCGCCTCGCTCACGCGCCGCCGCGGGGAGCGCAACGGAAACGCCAGGTTGCCGAACACGGTCAGATGCGGATAAAGCGAGTACTGCTGAAAGATGAACGCGACGTCGCGGTCCGCGGGATGCATCTGCGTCGCGGCCGCGCCGTCGATGAATATCTCGCCCTCGTCAGGCCGTTCCAGACCGGCAATGAGCCGCAACGTGGTGGTCTTGCCCGCGCCGCTCGGCCCGAGCAACACCACGAACTCGCCCTCCTTCACGTCAATCGACACGTCATCCACCGCGACGATATCGCCGAAACGCTTCGTCACCGCCTCCAGGCGAATCTCAGACATACGCGCCTCCGTTGCCGTTGCCGCTGCCGTTACCGTTGAAGGCCATCTGCCGCGCAGCGCCGGGCAGCAGCTTGCCGTTCGCCGCGTCGTACAGGAGCGTGCGCGCCTCCCGAAACGACAGCCCGACCTGCGATCCCGCCGCCCGTCCTTCGTCCTTGCCGACGCGCACGCGCATCCCGCCGAGCGCCGTTTCGACGACCAGAATCTGATGCGAGCCGAGATACTCGTCGGCGATCACGCGGCCACGCAACGCACTGCGCTCGTCGATCACGACATGCTCGGGGCGCACGCCGAGCAGCGCTTTCGCAGTGCCCGCACCGGTGCGCGGCACGGCTACGGTCACGCCGCCCAGCGCGACGGATTCAGCGCCCGCTTCGACGCCGCTGTCCACCGCGAGGAAATTCATCGGCGGACTGCCGATAAAGCCGCCGACGAACACACTCGCAGGAAAGTGATAGACCTCATGCGGCGACGCGGACTGCAGCACTTCACCCCTGTTCATCACGACGATGTCGTCGGCCATTGCCATCGCTTCGCGTTGATCGTGCGTGACGTAGACCGTCGTTGCGTTGAGCGCGTTATGCAGCTTGCGCAGCTCGAGACACATCAGTTCTCGGAAGTCCGCGTCGAGCGTGCCGAGCGGCTCGTCCATCAGAAACGCCTTCGGATGCCGCACGATCGCGCGCCCTAGGGCGACACGTTGACGGTCGCCGCCCGACAGCCCGCCCGTCTTCCGGTCCAGCAAACCTTCGATGCGAAGCATATGCGCGGCCGCGTCGACACGAGCCGCAATCTCGCGGCGCGTAATACCCTCGTTCTTCAGCGGAAATGCGATGTTGTTACGCACCGTCATATGCGGATACAGCGCGAACATTTGGAACACGAAGGCAATGTCGCGTTGACGCGCCCGCAGTCCCGTCACGTCTTCGCCGTCGATCAGAATCTGGCCCGAGGTCGGCAGTTCGAGCCCGGCGATCATGCGCAACGTCGTCGTCTTGCCGCAGCCGGAAGGTCCGAGCAGCACCACGAAGCGGCCGTTGCCCACAGTGAGATTCGTATCGCGCACGGCGGTGAAATCGCCGAAGCGTTTATGAAGGTTGGAGAGTACGATCGTCGACATGACTCACTCCGGAAAGTGGCTGGTCACGACGAAAGCCAGCGCACCCACCAGAATCACGGGGAACGACCAGGTGTACAGATCGACCGTGAATGGCTGGACGAGCATCGCAATGCCGAGGCTGATCAGCACCGTCGAGGCGCCCTCGCCGTAGCGCCTGCGGAACAGGCGGCGACGCGGCATGGCAGGTTGGACTTTCATTTGCGCACCGCTCCAAAGGTGATGCCGCGCAACAGGTGCTTGCGCAGCACGACGGTAAAGATCAAGATGGGCAGCACGAACAGGGTCGTGGCTGCCGCGACGGCTGGCCAGTCCTGCCCGCCCTCGCCGATGATGAACGGAATGAACGGCGGCATGGTTTGCGCGTCGCCGCTCGTCAGCAGCAAGGCGAATGCGTATTCGTTCCATGCAAAGATCAGGCAGAAAATCGCCGTCGCCGCAATGCCGGTGATCGCCTGCGGCAGCACGACCTTGACGAACGCCTGCAGCCGCGTGTATCCGTCGACGAGCGCCGCTTCCTCGTATTCACGCGGAATTTCGTCGATGAAGCCCTTGAGCAGCCACACTGCCAGCGACACGTTCACTGCGGTCTACAGCACGATCATGCCCAGGTAGCTGTCGGCGAGCCCTAGCGCCCGGTACATCAGATAGATGGGAATGGCCACGGCGATGGGCGGCATCATCCGCGTGGACAGAATGAAGAACAGCAGATCGTCGGCGAGCGGAACCTTGAAGCGCGAGAACGCATAGGCGGCGAGCGTGCCGAAAAACACCGCGAGAAAGGTCGAACCAAAACCGATCACAAGCGAATTGACGAAACGCGGCAGGACTTTCGACGGCCCCGCGATCACCATATTGCGCTTTCGCACATCGCGGTCGTACCAGTTCTCTGCGGGCGGCAAACTGGCGATAAACTCCGGCGTCTGCCGCGAGCGGATCGTGAAGAGGTTCACGTAGCCTTCCATCGACGGATGAAACACGACCACGGGCGGATACGCAATCGCGTCTTCCTGTGTCTTGAAGCTCGTCATAATGATCCAGACGATCGGCAGTGTCGCAATCAGCGCATAGGCGATCACGACGACGGCGGCCAATCTCCTGCTGCGCGGCGATGCAGCCACCACCGACTGTTGAAGTGCAAGGTCTGTCATCGCTGTTTCACCCGGTTGAGCGCCTTCACATAGATATTGGCCGCACCGAACACGACGACGAACAGAATGATCGCCAGCGCGGACGAGTAACCCGTCTGCCACTTCTCCAAGGCTGCGCGCTTGAGCGTGATCGACACCGTTTCCGTCACCGAGCCCGGCCCGCCGGACGTCAGCAGATTCACCATGTCGAACATCTTGAAGTTCTCGATACCGCGAAACAGAATCGCGAGCATCAGGAACGGCAGCGTCATCGGCAGCGTGATCGACCAGAACTGCCGCCACGGCGACGCGCGATCGACTTCGGCCGCTTCGTAGATGTAGTCCGGAATCGAACGCAATCCCGCAAGGCAGATCAGCATGACGTAGGGCGTCCACATCCACGTATCGACCATCATGATCGTCCACGGCGCGAGCGGTACGTCGCCGATCATCTGGAACGAGTTGGGCGCAATGCCCGTAAAAAAGCTGACGATGTCGTTGAAAAGACCCGTTTGCGGCTGCAGCAGAAAGGTCCAGAAGTTGCCGACAACAGCGGGCGACAGCATCATCGGCAGCAGAATCAGCGTGGTCCAGAAACTATGGCCGCGGAACTGACGGTTAATCAGCAGCGCGAGCCCGAAGCCGAGCAGCACCTCGAGCCCGACCGACCAGAACACGAAGCGCGCCGTCACCTGCATTGCGTACCAGATGTCTTCGTCGGTGAGTATGTCCGTGTAATTGCTGATGCCGACGTTGCGCGCGGGCACACTCGGCATGTTCGACTTGAAGTTCGTGAACGAAAGCCGTAATGCCCAGATCAACGGAAAAATGTTGATGGCGAGCAGCAGCACGATGGTCGGAAGAATGAACAGCCACGCGATGGTGCGATCAGACAGTCCATGCAGGCGCGCGCCCGCGCGCGTCCGCGTTTTTGTCTGCAACCCTTCCGCAGGAAAAGGCTTGTTTGCCAACATGCCCAGATCCTTGAGTTCGCGGACCGCCAGGATAAACCGGCTTAGCGGTCCGCGCGTTCATGTGCGTTCATGTGCGTTGAGGCTAGTTCTTCCCTTCCGCCTTGAAGACCTTGTTCCAGTCCTTGACGAGCAGATCGAGCGCTTCTTTCGAAGTCCCCTTGTCGGCCACTACATAGTCGTGCACGCGCTTTTGCATGTCGAGCAGCAACTCGGCATACGCAGGCTCGGCCCAGAAGTCCTTGACGATCGACATCGACTTCAGGAAGGCCGGCGCAAAGGGCGCGCTCTTCGGAAAGTCCGGCGCGTCCACCACCGACTTCGCCGCCGAGTATCCGCCAAGTTGCCACCACTTCTTCTGCACGTCGGCTTGCGCAAACCACTTGATGTATTCGAGCGCGTCAGCCCTGTGATCCGAGTAGGACACGACCGAAATGCCCTGCCCGCCAAGCTGCGTGAACTGCTTCGTTTCCTTTGGATTGACGAAGAAGCCGATCTTGTCGCCGCCGACATTGGGGTCCTTGTACAGGCCGGGGAAGAAGGCGAACCAGTTCATCTGCATCGCGACCTGCCCCGACTTGAACGCATCGAGTCCTTCCTGCATGTAGGCGTTCGTCATGCCGGGCGCGGTGCAGCACTTGTAAAGCGCCTTATAGAATTCGAGCCCCTTGACGGCGCCTGGCGAATTTACGAAGCCGTCGAGGTGATACGGTTTCTTGGGGTCCTGGTATTCGAAACCGTAGTTGTAGAGCATGTTGGTCACGCCCATCGTGATCCCTTCCGAGCCGCGCTCCGTAAAGACATACACGCCATATACGGTTTTGCCGTCGATCTTGCGCCCCTGGAAGAACTCGGCGGTCTGCTTGAGTTCGTCCATCGTGGTGGGCGGTTCGAGTTCACGCTTGTACTTCTGCTTGAACTCCGCGCGCAGCTCCGGCCTGGCAAACCAGTCCTTGCGGTAGGTCCAGCCTACTGCGTCCGCCATCGCAGGCAGCGCCCAGTAATCCGGCGTGTCCTTCGGCCATTCCGCGTAGCCGACGACAGTCGCCGGCACGAAGTCGAGGGGCGGCCGGGATTCGCAAAAAATCCGCCACATGTCAATCTAAGCGGCTGATTTGAACGGGAAATCGACCTTCCGGGAAATTGCCCCTGCGAAGGACGTCGGTGGTGTTGGGGCGACTTCAATAGTGCACGCTAAGGACGGCCGCAGCGTCGCGCTCGCGCCTCATCGGGCGACAGGCTGGCTAGACTTGCGGTGTCCGCGTTGAGGAATTGTGCCCTGCCAGCCGGGCCAGTGCATCGGCCACATATACTCGGGGCCGCGGACGCTTCGAACTAATCCACCACGGCGAACCTTGCCGCCGATACCACTTCCAGCCGTTCGCCGCCGTGATTTGCATGCCCCGATCGGGGCACACCCCATCGGCGATGTCTTCGTAGTACAGGCGCATCGCCATACGCTGTCGCCATAGGCGGCGCACGTCCCAACCGATCACACACAGCGTCGCCGCCCATAACCCGGCCTCCATCAATAGCGGCCAGGTGCTACCCAGCGCCTGCACGGCGAGCCGGCAGACAATCGTTTCCCATATTGCACACAGCACCATAGCGGTCCAGCACAGGTACAGCACGGCATTGCGCCGATGCCGCTCCCATCGGCCCGCTTTGCGTGCTGCCCGCTCGATTTCGTGCCACGGATCACGCATGCGCGCACGATGGCCGGGCCATTTCATACGCGGTTCCTGTACAGGCTGGCATAGAAGTCGTCGGTTGTCGCGCGCCGGCACAGCAGCGCCCCGCCCATCTGAACCGGAACCATCAGGACCACCGTCGCCAGCACGGACCAGCCCACCCATGGCCTCATGCCGCCCAGCGTGTCGGCCCCGAACAGCATCAGGCAGGCGACGCCCACGATACCAAGGGTGGTAGAGATGCTGAGCATCCGGTAATACTCAGGCTCGACGGGTTCGACCGGCGCGAGCTGGGTACCCACCAGGTTCAATTGCACCCCGCGCGGCGTCGGCGTGGCGACCAGTTGCACACCCTGGCCGTGCCGCACCATCTGCGCGGCCAGCGCATGCAGCAGCAGCTGACTGACTGGTCCCGGTTCGCCGATTGCTTCATCCAGGTCGTGCACCGGGAGATCGAGTCCGTTGTCCTTGACGGCGGACGCGGTGGCATGCCGAGACTGGCCTGGCAGTCCGCTCATCCACAGGTGTTTGATTCGCTCGGACGGCGCCTGTTGCGCACGCAGCAAGGCGGCCAGCGCGTCCATGACCTCATCGGTCTCGGCCGTGATCGGCCGGAACAGATACGCGAGCGGCTTAAGCGTGCCCCGGTATGTGGCCACCACGTCGGAGGAAGTGGTCAGCAGCGCGACGGCGGCCTCGGACCACGCCGGCGTCTGGTCGGGCGCATGCAACTGGCAGGCAAGAATAAGCTGGAAATCCGACGACGGACGGTCTTTATCCAGCCAAGGCTCGACCAACGACAGCGGCGCGTCGAGCGACACCCACGAGGAGGTAACGAGATCCGGCAGGCGCAGTCGCTGCCAAAGTTGCTTCAGCTCCGTCAAATCATCCTGTCCGGCCGATTGCAGGCAGATGTGCAGCGAGCGGCTACGCCCGATCGCGGCGATCTTGGCAAGCAACGGCGTCAACAGACCGGTGAGCACTGCTTCGAGCCGCGCTTCGCTGGAGGCTTGATCCTGGTTCGCCAGCGCAAGTCGCTTGCCGGCATTCGCAGGTCGCGGGCCTTCGAGGCCCAGCATTCGTTCGCCTAGCTCGACCTCCGGCGTAAGCGTCATGCCAGCGACAATGACGACGCGCCAATGCGCCCAGCGCCGCCAGCGCGCCTGCCAATCCCGGCACAGGTAGTTCCACCAATCGATGTCATTGGCCTCCTGCTCGTAGCCGTTGTAGACGATCCCGCATACCGCGACACTCAGCGCCAGCGGCAGGACCAGCAGTCGAACGAAAAAATCTCCGGATGCAACCGGATGCGGCCCCCAGGTCAACACCGTGATAACGGCACCGGCGATCTGAATGACGATGAAAATGGCGAGGCCAATCCACAGCGGCGGCGGCTTGCCACAGGTGCGCGTCGACGGCTGCCGCATGTGCCAGTTCAAGCTCATTCGATCGAGACTCCCGACGAGCCGGCGATCACGTAACTTCCGCACTGCGTGCGGCAGCCATCGACGACACCCGGTCGATCTCCGTCGAACAGGTCATCGCCAGCCTCGATGATCGGATTGTCGCCACGCTCGGGGCACGACACCAGGTCGTAAAGCAGCGCGGCCGGACGGCCTTCGAGCTCGAACGTGGACGAAGCAGTGATGACCTTGCCCCCGTGACTGGTGGCGTCGCCCAGGCAAACGGGATTCTTCATGTGGTGGTCCTTGCAGGAGGAAGGCCGCGCGCGTCACGGCACCAGCGGCGCATCCGGGTTGGTCGGCTTGATTGAGGGGTCGCACGTGAGACGGTCCTGGCCAGATGGCGTGCGAAGCTTAGAAAACACACCGGGCCGTTTTGATGTGCTGAAGCTATCGCCCGTGATGCCGGTCGGATACGGCTTGCTCAAATCGATACCGGACACCATCGGGTATTCGACAACGTACGCGTCGTCGTCACCCCACTTCTTAGCTACATAAAGATGGGATTTTGTTACGAAAACCGCGTAGCCCTTCGAATCCTCAAACGGATCAGAACTGTGATCCATGTACTCCATCAGATCGAAAGTCTTGCCCCCATCGGTCGAGTAGATCAGTTCGACGGCCCAACCTCGATCATTATGCGCAAGGTGTGGCGGCGCAGACGCCGGAAAAGCCAAATTCCGGCCGGTTGGATCCGCATTAATCAGGCGGCCCTGATAGTTTTCGACATCGCCTCGACCGAGTTGCTTTCGAATCCCCGCGCGCGTGTCGTTGTAGAAGGTCTCGCCGTGGTTGCAATCCCGATAATGTTCGAGCGTCACAAAGCGGTGGTCGTCAATCCAGTAGATGATCTGCGGCGGCGAATCGTAGGGCAGCACCTTCGCGTTCATGAAGTCGCTGAGCATGAAAACGAATGGCTCGCTGGATTTTTTGGGCGAACACCCCTGCATCATCACCAGCGCGATCGCCAGCACAATCGCGCGTCGCATGCGGTTAGTCACCATATACGGTATCTTTCCCCTGGTAGTCGAACTGCCGACTAACGATTCTCTTCAGCTCCTGAATGGAAGCCTGATTCTCGCTCGCAATGGTGCTCCAATCTATTGCAGCCGGATGGGGAACAGTTTCGAGCGCTCCTGTCTCGAAGTAGGGATCGCGGCCCCGCGTCCAGTCCGCCTGTTTCATCAGGCTGATCCAGAAGTCCCGCTTTTCATACGCATCACAGAAGCCGATGGGCAGGTCGTAGGCCACCACACGGCGCATGAACGGCTGATGCATCGGCAGCGTGCTGTGATTGGTTGGCTCGGCGTGATAGTTGTCGTGTTGCTCCAGCATTTCGTCCTGCGTCTGGCGCGCGACACTGACGCCAATCGGACTCATCGGGTTCGCGGTGAGATGCGGCTCGGGTTCACAGATGGAGCGGAAATATCGATAGGTGCCGTCGTGAAATTTGCCCTTGTTTGGATCTCTCGGATCCCGGTCCCACTGTCCCATCACACGTGCCTCGACACGCGAATCCTCAAAGTCCTTCATCTCATAGTCCTGCACGGGATGAGGCACCTCCTCGGCATTCACCGTGACGGTCTGGTTCGCATTCGGCACGGCCCATAGCCTCATGAGCGACGTAAACACATTCCGGTTGCCGTTCCAGAACGACGTTTGATCGACGCCGGGCACGGGCTTCTGGATCAGCGGCAACGTGCCAAACTTCTTCACGCCGGGCTTGTCGCCAACGGGGGTATAGCGCGCCAGCATGCGTTGTTTCACGGTATCCCCCAGCTCGGCCAGCAGCTGGTCGTCCACTCCCTGCCAACCGATGCTTTGCAGCGGCGTGGCCCCCATGACGCGATCATGTGGCGTGAAATACACGTACAGGCGGCCGTGATTATCGCGCTCGTGCACGCCGGATTTGCGCTGGTTATCCGGCCGCCAGAAATTCATGTCTTCGGACGCGCCGCACTGAAGCAGCTTCATCTGCGCTTCCGCCATCGGACGCCTGTCCTGCTTGATGCGCTTCGCAATATTGCGGAAGGTATTGACGCGGGCCGCCCGGGTCTGGCGGTCCTCGCCGCACGTGAGCGCGTCGGTCACCTTGTCATCGAGGGCATACGGCGAATTCATCACGAACAGCGCATCGGGCGCGCGCGTCTTGCACAGCGCGGTAGCCGCCATCGCGATCATTGTCCCCTGGCTGTGGGACATGACCGTCACCGTATCGCGCGGGCACTCGGTGCGAATCCGGTCGATCAGGTCGGCGAGTCGCTTGGCCGCGTGCGCATAGTAGGGGCGCGGCGGCGCATCCTGGAGCTGGCGATCGGCTTCGGTGTTCAGCTCCTCCATGTCGAAACCGAGGATGTGACGCTTGATGCCTTCCTGGCTCCACAGTTGCTTGAGGTTGTTGGTGCCGTTCTGGAACGGGCCACCGCCCCAATACCACGGGCCCTTCTCCTTGGTACATTGGGGAGACCACAAATCGGCGCCGTCCCGGTTGCGCAATGGAATCCGCCACTTCCGTTCCATGCCGTCCGGCGCGCGGTAGCCCCAGTAGAAGCGGATCACGGGAGAATGTCCGGTCCCTTTCGGATCAAGTTGACGAGGGATGGGCGCCTTCGTCTTCGGATCGACCGTTATGTACAAATTTTCTTTCAGTTTCGTTTCTTCCGTCCGATGTAGACGATCGTTTAGGCCAGCACACAAGGCCTGTTCCGCATCGTCATACCACTCGCCCTCGGAGTTGACGCCGTGCACAAAAATAATCACACCGGGCATGTGTGGCGGAATGCGGCATTCGGCACGCACCTGGAAACTCGACGGCGTATGGTACGACTCCCAATACGGGTGGCCGAGATGGTCGCGCTGCATCGGCACGATGCGAGTTGCGGTCTGGTGCTGGTAGGGCTTCGGCGCGCCGGTGTCATCGGCCGCGCCGTCCTGACGCGGTGGGTTGTTCTGGTCGGTCATGAATCAGGCTTCCTTGTGGTTCTGGATCAGCAGCTTGAGGCCTTGTGCGACGTCCTGCCGACTCAGCGAGGTCTCGCCCTGGTCGTTGGTGACGCCCTCGACAATCTGTCCGCTGGCGAGCTGGATTTTGTACGGCCGGTTCGCGACCGGGCGGCCCGTGATACCGTCACTGAGAATGAAACGTTCGTCGTTCGCGATGTCGACCTGACTGAACTTCGGCAACGGCAGCGAAAGCGCGCCGGGACCGGTCTTTTGCAGCTTCGCCATCTTGATGACGAGGTTGCCGGCCCCGCCGATCTCCACGTTGTCGCCGTGCACCTTGATGTAGGCCGAGCCGCCGCCGCTGAGGATGACGCCGTTGGCCGCGTTGACGGTCGCGGTACCGTCCGCGCTGGTGATCTGCATGTTCTTCTGCGAGACCAGTTCCATCGCATCGGACTGCGCCTGGATTTGCACCTTGCCGCGCGCCGCGAACAGCTTCATACCGAGCTTGTGCGCAAACAGCGACAGGGTTTCGCCCGCCGCGATCGCGACGTTTCGGAGCGCATTTACATTGAACCGCGACGACGTCGCAACGCTCACGTCTTTGCCCGCCGACATCATCACCCGGTCCGGCGTGGCGATGCCAATTCCATGGGGCGCGGACAGCGCAATGACCGCCTGCTTCAGGCCTGCCAGTTCATCCTTCAGCCACGCGTTTTCGGCCCTCAGATCCGCAATCTCCGCTTTTGCCACCGCCGCTGCATCAACCAACCCCTGAGCCTGCGCCTGCGTGAGCTGCAACTGGTTCGTCGCAGGGCGCATGTCTGTCTGTTCGCCGTGCGCCTGCTCCTGCTTGTCGGCCGACACCAGCACACCGCCGCCGGCGCGCACGTGGCCGCGCATGTCCGTGCGAAGCTCAAACCCCTCGCCACGGTCCTTGTTGTCGCGATCGACTGTGTGGCCGAGGTTAAGCTGCGTCTTGCCGCATTCGGTCGCGACCTTGATGTGCTCTTTGCCCTCGCGGTCGTCCATTTCCAGCGTATTGTTCGACCGTGTGCGAATCGTGTTGCGCGTGCCCCACGGGGCGCCCGCGACGATCGGGTCCGTGTCTTCCGCCGTGTGCAGCACCTGACTGATGTAGGGCAGCTCGGGATTGCCCCACAAGAAGCCCACCGTGACCACCGTGCCCTCGACCAGCCCGAAGTGAAACCCGGCCTGTCCCGCGCCCGCGAACGGCTTCGCCAGGCGCATCGGGCAGCTCTCCAGACCTGGCGTGCGTTTGTCCTTGTCTGCGTGGATATGGACGATGTAACGGCCCTGGCTATCCAGATACGGGTCCCGCCAGCCCTCCGTCGACGCAACCGTCCCTGTGATGACGCCTTCAATGCGGGGCCACGTCTCCTCCTTGAGCGGAAGCCGGAAGAGCCGGTCGGAGGGAATGGCATCGAACTCGACGTGATACGCTTTCTTGCGCGATGCCCGGCACGTTACCCGCACGGCCAGCAGACCGTATTTCGCGTCCGGCAGATCACGATTCGTCAGCTTCAGCACGGACCCTGGTGTGAGATCCAGCAGGTCGCACGTGCCGTGATACTCGATCTGCGCCGCCAGCGCCGCTTCGTGCCGCAACAGCGCTTCCCGCTTCGCTTCATCCTCGGTCAGGTACGGCGCACCCCACACATAGTCCTCGCCATATACTGTGCGGTCTTCTTGAATGTCGTTCGACGCCTCTACCGGCTCAGCCGGCCGATGCTCAGTGTGGTAACTGCGCACGGTATGACGCTTGGGCACGGTAGTCGCGCGCGTTTCCAGCGACTGGACTGACTCCTGGCTGTCCGTCACCAAACCACTTTGTTCTCGGTACGGAACCTTCAACGATGAATCGTGGCGGTAATGCGTGAGGTCGTCACCAAACCGCACGTTCTCGCACTTCTCGCCGGCCTCGCAGACGAACCAGATCCCCGTGCGTTGGCAAAGCCGGGTGATAAATGTGAGGTCGTCTTCACCCCACTGCATCACGAACGAGCGCTTGCGGTACTCGCGGTACAGATTGAACTCGAAGCTCGCGAAGATCTGATTGAAGTCATGTTCCTTCAGAATCTGCCGGATGATCTCCGGCTCGCTCATGTCCAGAAAGAAACGGCAGCGCCGGGTGCCGCGCAGCAGCGCCAGGCGCGACTCGAGCACGACCTCATAAGTTGACTGGTCGCGGTTGCTGCTCAACTGAGCGAAGTTCGTTACCATGCCGTAGACCTGCCGCGCCGACTCGGGCTGGCTCCAGCGATCGCGGGGTGGCGGCTGGATGAGGAACGTGCACGGCCGATTCAGATACTCGGTGCGAGACAGATCGTGCCGGGGATGAGTAAACTGGATCGTGTATTTCGTCGGTTCACCAATCCCGCGCGTACCCTCGAAGGCATAGATATCCGCAAGCGCTGCGCTCTTGGCCTGCGGCATGTCCAGGCGGTAGAACTGATGGATGTTGACGCCCGCCCGCGCGGTTGCGTCGTAAAGGGCCGTGCTCGGAGTCAAGCGGTGTCTACCTGGAAACGTTTGCGCAATGTCCCATGAGACTGTATCCGACAGGGGGAAGGAGTCGCCATCAGATTCGTCCGAATTTGACAAGGATTGACATTTGGCGTTGTCCACCGCCGGTTGATGAGCATGAACACGGTAGCCTATCGAACGGGGCCGCGACCCTGGCGCGAGCCTTCCCGTGGGCGTTTTCTCGATAACCGGCAGGCATGACGCACGCAAAGAATCGATAGTCTGGGGCATCTCTATCGCTAATCCTTATTATCGATAGGGCGACATTTCTGGGCAAAACTCCCGTTTCGGGAAACGCGCCGCACCTGAGCTGCGGCTCCGTTGTGATCACGTTGCCTATAGTCTCCGGATGCCGAACGTTCCGTCGCCACCCTCTTTTCCTGACTCCGCGTCCCTGTCTGCGCTGCGCGCGTGGTACGCGGGCGTTGGCTCGCGGGAGGCCATTGAGCGCTATTGTCCGCAGGCGCTCGAAGGCGGCCAGTCAGCGCGCGGCGTGATCGGACGGATTCGTCGACAGCTCGCCGGTTTCGCCCTCAGCCGGCATCGCGCCGATCTGGCCCGGCTGTTCCAGTGCGCGGTGGGTGAACGGTCCCGTCACCGCAAGGCCGCGACCCGGGCGCTGGATATCCTGCCAACGCTTGCCATCCCGCAACCGCAGGTGAGCGATGCGATCGATGTCTGGCTGCCAGCCCGTGTTGTCCCCGTGCTGCAACAGCATGGCATCAAAACGCTGGCCGATCTGACCGTGCGCATCCCCCGTCGCCAGCGCTGGTGGCGCACGATTCCCGGGCTCGGCATGCGCAGCGCACGGCACATTGAAACCTTCTTTGCCGCCCACCCGGCGCTTACCGAACGCGCCCGCGCGCTGATCGTGGTGGCGACGCCGGAGCCCGTGGTGCCGTGGGAAAACATCCACGTGCCACATGACGTCGACGGCTCGCGTGGCGCCTTCCGCGCACCGAAGCCGATGTGCGCGCTCAAGGCCGATAACGACTATCAGGCGATCAGCGCCTGGCTCGACCGGCACGAAGCCGCCGAAACCCAGCGTGCCTATCGCCGGGAAGCCGAGCGCCTGCTGCTGTGGGCGATTGCTGAGCGCGGCCGCGCGCTGTCTTCGCTCACGAGCGAGGATGCGACCGCTTATCGCGCCTTCCTGCGCCATCCCACACCCCGCGCCCGGTGGGTCGCGCCGGCGCGCCCCCGATCGTCGTCCGAATGGCGGCCATTCACGGGCGCGCTGTCGCCAGACTCCATCGCCTATGCGCTGTCAGTTCTGAGTGCAATGTTTCGCTGGCTGATCGAGCAGCGCTACGTGCTCGCGAATCCGTTTGCCGGCCTCAGGGTGCGCGGCGCGCAGCGCAATGGGGAGCTGGACATCTCGCGCGCCTTTACGGCCGGAGAGTGGGATCTGATCCGCACGATTGCCGATGGCCTGGAATGGTCGCATGGCTGGGCGGTTCCCGCCGCACAGCGTCTGCGCTTTCTGCTCGATTTCGGTTACGCGACCGGCCTGCGCGCGGGCGAACTGGTCAGCGTTACACTCGGCGGCATCATGACCGGCACGCGCGGCGAGCGGTGGCTTCACCTCACCGGTAAGGGGGCGAAGGCTGGCAAGGTGGTGCTGCCGCCGCTCGCACGATTTGCGTTGGACCAGTACCTGATGCAGCGCGGCCTGCCCGTGAGCCCCACACGCTGGGCACCGGATACGCCGCTGCTCGGCCATCTCGACGAACCCGGCGGCATCACCACGCCGCGCCTGAGGGCGGTGCTGCGCCGGTTCTTCCAGAGCGCCGCCGACGCAATTCGGGCCGACCACCCGGCACTCGCCGACAAGCTGCAGCGCGCGACGCCACACTGGCTGCGGCACACGCACGCAACCAATGCTCTCGCACAGGGCGCCACGTTGACGACTGTGCGCGACAATCTGCGTCACGCGTCGATCACGACGACCTCGACCTACCTGGACGACGACGAAGTTCAGCGTACCCGGCAGATCGAGCAGATCTTTGCGCGGCGGCAGCCAACGTGACGACCGTCCACGAGACCATCTATCCGGTGCTGCCCGCTGAGCCGGACGCGGCGGAGCTGAAAGCGGCATTCACGCCGAGCGCCGCGGAAATCCGCTTCGTGCGCCGGCAGTCCCGGCAGGAAGCCTCCGCCGTATTGATCATGGTGCAGTTGAAGCTGCTGCAGCGTCTCGGTTACTTCCCGATGCTCGTGGAGGTACCGCCCGCCATTGTCGATCACATCCGGACGTCGATGCGGGCCCGCTCCCTGTCCCGGACGGCGATCGCACGGTACGACGTGTCGGGCACCCGCATCCGTCACCAGAAACTGCTGCGCGGCTGGCTTGACATCCGGGCGTTCGACGCGAGTGAGGCGACGTCGCTTGCTGAACTGGCGTCGGCAGAAGCCCGGACAAAGATCGAACTGCCCGATATTATCAACGTGCTGATCGAGGAACTGGTCCGGCGCCGGCATGAATTGCCGCCGCTGGCGACGCTGCAGCGCATCGCCACGCAGGCTCGCAACGATCACAACGAGGCGATCTATGCGGCCATCACCGGCGCACTCGATGCAGCACTCGTCGAACGCATCGACGCGCTTCTCGTCGTCAAGGCCGGCAAGTCCGGTTGGGACGATCTGAAACAGGAGCCGAAGCGACCCGCCGCGCGGGCGATCGCCAGCTTCCTCAAACATATCAATGGGATCAGGACGCTGGCGGAAGGCTTGCCGGCGCCACTCTCGATCCTGTCTGTTAGCAAACGGGCCCAACTGGTCACCGAAGCACGGGCCCTCGACGTCGCGGAACTGCGTTCGCTCAAGACCGCGAAGCGTCATGCGCTTGCGGTACTGTTCATCCAGGCGCAGTTGCAGAAGGCGCTTGATGACGTCGCCGAGATCTTCATCAAGGTGGTGCGCAAGCTGGAGTCCTACGCAAAGGTCCGACTGCAAAAATACCAGCTTGAACACGCCGGTATGCTGGAGGGGCTGGTCGGGCAGTTCCGGGACGTCCTGCAGATTCTCCAGGATGAGGGCGTACCGGAGCCTAAGCGGTTACGGAAAATCCGCGAGGCGCTCGGCGACCCGGCCGAAGCGCTCGCGCAATGCAACGAGCACATCGCTTATGCCGGGCAGTTCGATCTGCCGTTCATGCTCGTGCCGTACCGCACCCAGCGCTCGCTGCTGTTCCAGTGCCTGGACGTGCTGCCACTGCAATCGAGCTCGCAGGACCGCGCGGCGCTGGTCGCGCTCGCGTGGCTGCAAGGTTTCCGCAACGCGCACCGCGAATACCTGCTGCTGACCGACAACGACTTCGCGAACCTGCCGCTGGACTGGTTGCCGGAGAAATGGGAGCGCGCCGTGTTCCCGCACGGACGGGACAGCCGGATGCTGCATCGCCGGTTCTTCGAACTGGGTGTCTTCAGCCAGATCATGCGGGAACTCAATTCCGGCGACCTCTATGTGGACGGCAGCGACCGCTTCGACGATTATCGAGTGCATCAGGTCACCGACGAGGAATTCCGGCGTGAACTGCCGCGCTACTGCGAGATCGTGGGCTTGCCCACGGACGGCAGGAGCTTCGCGAAGGATCTGCGAGACAGGCTGAACGCGGCGCTCGACGAGGCCGATGCGAACTTCCCGGTAAACGACAGTATCGAGTTCGTCAATGAGGAACTCGTCATCCACAAGCCGGGCAAGGAGCCCGAGCCGCCGAACCGCACGCTGATCGATCAGGCCATCACGGCATCGATGCCGCAGCTCAGCATCCTGGATCTCCTCACCGAAACCGAGCAGTGGCTCGACCTGCATAAACTGTTTGGACCGCTATCCGGGTTTGACGCGAAGATCGACGACCCGCGCAAGCGTTTCATCACGACGCTGTTCTGCTACGGTTGCAACCTGGGGCCGAGCCAGACGGCGCGCTCGGTGAAAGGGCTCACTCGCAAACAGGTCGCATGGCTGAACCTGAAACACGTCACGGAGGAGCGGCTCGACAAGGCGAACGTGAAGGTGATCAACGCGTACAACCAGTTCGCGTTGCCGAAATACTGGGGCAGCGGCAAGCGCGCGTCGGCCGACGGCACCAAGTGGAGCCTGTACGAGCAGAACCTGCTGTCCGAGTATCACGTTCGCTATGGGGGATACGGCGGGATCGGCTACTATCACGTATCCGACATGTACATCGCGCTGTTCAGTCACTTCATCCCGTGCGGTGTCCACGAAGCCGTCTACATCCTCGATGGGCTGATCCTGAACGGCGCAGACGTCAAGCCCGATACGATCCACGGCGATACGCAGGCGCAAAGCGGTCCGGTCTTCGGTCTGTCGTACGTGATGGGCATCAACCTGATGCCGCGCATGCGCAACATCAAGGATCTCGTGCTATACAAGGCTGACCGGCGGCGCAAATACAAGCACATTGACAGCTTGTGCCGTCAGGCGATTGACTGGGCCTGATCGAACGTCACTATGCTGACATGATGCGCGTTGCGGTGTCGATCAAGGCGGGCAGGATGACGCCGTCGACAATCCTGCGCCGCCTCGGCTCGGAGAGCACGAAAAACAAGCTCTACTTCGCATTCCGGGAACTGGGCCGCGTGATCCGTACGCTGTTCCTGCTGAAATATCTCAATGAGCCGGAGCTGCGTCGCACGATTCACGCGGCAACCAACAAGAGCGAGCAGTTCAACGACTTCGCGCAATGGCTGATGTTTGGTGGCGAAGGCGTGATTGCCGAAAACGTCCGCCACGAGCAGCGCAAGGTGATCAAGTACAACCACCTCGTCGCAAACATCGTGATCCTGTACAACGTCCAGTGGATGTCGCGCAAACTGAAGGAACTGCAGGCGAAAGGGCATCCGGTCGATGCCGAAGTACTCAAGGTGCTCTCGCCGTACCGACGGGAACACATCAACTGGTTTGGGGACTATCTGCTGGATCTCCTACGCCTCGTTCCGCCGCTCGATCCGACCATCGAATTTGCATTCAAATCAGCTGCTTAGACTGAGATGTGGCGGATTTTTAACGAATCCCGGCCAGGCCTCATCAGTGTCCTCGAGCAGCTTTCTCGCGGTGTCGACGCGAACCTGCTCCACGAATACCGAAGGGGTGTTACGTCCCGGTCTATTTGAGGATCGGCATCCCGCGCTATTCGAGATGAAACGAAACGGGTTGTCTCGCGCTGCGATAGAAGTGCACATGATGAAGCAAGGCGCGGG
>NZ_CADIKB010000031.1 GCF_902859825.1 Paraburkholderia phenoliruptrix
GCAGGCCGTAGTGGCCGAACCCGTCACGTATCGCCAGATCGCGCAACGTCCGCCAAAGGTCAAAGCTTCACCATAATGTGAAATTGTGGAGCTAAATGGATAGCCCTTACATCCATACAGTACTGGCGGCAACGTGGAATTGCACAAAAAGCTCGAAGTCCTGGCGGACGCAGCAAAGTACGACGCATCCTGCGCGAGCAGCGGCGCGCCGAAGCGGGCGTCGCGCGGCACGCAGGGCCTCGGTGCAAGCACCGGCGCGGGCATTTGTCACAGCTTCACGCCGGACGGGCGCTGCGTGTCGCTCCTGAAAATCCTGCTCACCAACTTCTGTCTGTACGACTGCCAGTACTGCGTCAACCGGCGCTCCAGCAATGTGCCGCGGGCCCGCTTCTCGCCTGAGGAGGTCGTCGATCTCACGCTGGACTTCTACCGGCGCAACTATATTGACGGGCTGTTTTTGAGCTCGGGCATCATCCAGTCTTCGAATTACACCATGGAGCAACTGGTTCGGGTCGCCCAGTCATTGCGCGTCGATCACCAGTTCCGCGGCTACATTCACCTGAAAACCATTCCAGACGCCGATCCGGAACTGATCGCGCAGGCCGGCCGCTACGCGGACCGGCTGAGCGTGAATATCGAACTGCCAACGGAGGTGAGTCTCGCCCGGCTCGCGCCGGAAAAGGACGTGCGCACCATCAAGCTTGCCATGGGGTCGATCCGCCTCGCGCAAGAGGAAGCGCTGAGCGACGCGCGAGCCCCCAGGTTCAGTCCCGCCGGCCAGAGCACGCAAATGATTGTCGGCGCCGACCAGACGAACGACAGCACGATTCTGCAGACCGCCGAAACGCTGTATGGCTCTTACCGGCTCAAGCGGGTGTATTACTCGGCGTTCAGTCCGATTCCCGACAGTCCTTCGGCAGTGCCCGGTGAAGCGCCGCCGTTGCTGCGTGAGCACCGGTTGTATCAGGCGGATTTTCTGCTGCGCGGCTACGGCTTTAGCGTCGGCGAGCTATTCCAGCAGCCGGGCAATCTGCCGCTCGACATGGACCCGAAGCTGGCATGGGCGCTTGCGCATCGCGAGCAATTTCCGGTGGACCTGAACCGCGCGCCGCTGCGCATGATCGCGCGCGTGCCGGGCATCGGCATGCGCAACGCAAAACGGCTTGTCGAATTGCGGCGTTCGCGCCGCGTGCGCTACGAAGACCTCGTGCGGCTTCGTTGTCCTCTGGAAAAAATCAAGCCGTTCGTCGTCACGCAGGACTATCGCGCGGCCATGCATGACGCGTCGTCGGCGCATCTGCGGCGGGTGTTGACGCCGCCGTCCGTGCAAATGCAACTGTGGTGAAACGCGGTGCTCCGTCGCATTGAAATCGACAACCACTTTGAGGCATGGCGTGCCGCTTCGCTCGCTGCACTCGCTCATGGGCTCGCGCCGGAGGCGATCGAGTGGCGCATTCGCGAGAGTGCCGGTGCAAAGCCGCTAGCCGGGCAGACGGCTTTCGACTATGGCGAGACCCAGGGCAACGGGTCGGCGGCGCAAGCGCCCGCGGTCCACGTGTCGAAGGACCTCGCGGCGTTGCTGCACGACGCGGCGTTGTACCGGGAGCCGCAGCGCTGGGCGTTTCTCTACAAGGTGTTATGGCGCTGGCAACACGGCGACCGCACGGTCGCGTCGCCGGCGGATGTCGACGGTGCGCGGCTTTACCACATGGCCAAATGCGTGCGGCGCGCGAGGCACGACATGATCGCGTACGTGCGCTTTCGCAAGCAGCAATCGGACGCTTCGGGGCCCGAGTACATTGCGTGGTACGAGCCGGAACACGACGTCCTCGGCTGGGCCGCCGAGCATTTCGCGCAACGCATGGGGCGTTCTTCGTGGATGATCGCGACGCCTCACGGCGCCGCGTTCTGGGACGGCTCGCAGCTGCATATCGAGGCGCGCCACGCGTTGCGCGATCCGCACCATTCGGATACAAACGACGAAGCCGAATCCCTGTGGCTCGCGTATTACCGCAGTACATTTAACCCTGCCCGCCTGAACGAGGCGGCGCTCCAGCAGCACATGCCGGTGCGGTTCTGGAAAGGCCTGCCCGAGGGCCGTCTGATTCCCGCCATGCTCAGTGAAGCGAGGACCGGCGCGCGGCGTGTGGCGCAAGCGAGCGGCGTGACCGCACTCGGCGGCAAGGCCATCCCCGTCGAAGCGGAATCAGCGCAGCCGGCGCGCGCTCAGCCGTCGTCGCTGAATGCGTGCCGGCGCTGCGATCTGTGGCGGCACGCGACGCAAGCCGTCGGCGGCGCAGGGCCGCGGCCCGCGCCTATCATGCTGATCGGCGAGCAGCCCGGCGACCAGGAAGACCTGAGCGGCGAGCCCTTCGTCGGTCCGGCGGGACAACTGCTGAACAGCGCCATCGCGCGCGCCGGGCTCACGCGCGACGAGCTTTATCTCACCAACGCGGTCAAGCATTTCAAGTGGGAACCGCGCGGCAAGCGGCGGCTGCATAAAACGCCCGCGCAGCGTGAAGTGGAAGCCTGTTCTCACTGGCTCGCGCACGAATTCGCCACGGTCCGGCCATCGGTCGTCGTCGTGCTCGGGGCCACCGCGCTCCATGCGTTGCTGCGTGAAAGCGCAAGCTTGAGCGACTATCTCAGCGAACCGTTCGAGCTCGAGGGCGGTTGGGGCATCGCCACCTATCATCCGTCGTTTGCACTGCGTCAGCGGGACGGCGCTGCGCGCGAGAAGGTGACGGCCGACATCACCGGGGCACTGATCAAGGCGCGTCAACTGGCGGCATCCCTCGAAGCCGGCCCGCGCGGAGCCCGGTAACTGCTAGACTGCGTCGCATCCGGCGCCGGCGCGTGTCCCGAGCATGCCGCACGTGTGTCGCCCGAGCGTGTCCGGAGCGCCTCGCAAAGCGTCACCTCCGGCCGCGCCGGCCAGGCGGCGATCCCGCCACCCGCAGCACAAAAAACCAACCGGTCCACTTCAATGAAAGACGACGTCGCGCCCGTTCCGCTCACCACCGCATTCTGGTACTGGCTGCGGCTCGGCTTCATGAGCTTCGGCGGCCCTGCCGGCCAGATCGCACTGATGCACCAGGAACTCGTGGAAAGCAAGCGCTGGATCTCCGAAAAACGCTTCCTGCATGCGCTCAATTTCTGCATGGTGCTTCCGGGGCCCGAGGCTCAGCAGTTGGCCACGTACATCGGCTGGCTCATGCATCGCACGTGGGGCGGCGTGATCGCAGGCGGGCTTTTCGTGCTGCCGTCGCTTTTTATTTTGATGGCCCTGTCGTGGGTCTACCTCGTGTACGGCAGCATCCCGGCGGTGGCCGGCGTGCTGTACGGCATCAAGCCGGCCGTGACTGCGATCGTCGTGTTCGCCGCGTATCGCATCGGTTCGCGCGCACTCAAAAACGCGTGGCTATGGGCGATCGCCGCCGCGGCGTTCATTGCGATTTTCGTTGCCGAGGTGCCCTTTCCGTTGATCGTTCTCGCGGCCGGCATCATCGGCTACGTCGGCGGCAAATACGCGCCGGGCACCTTCGCGGTCGGCGCAAAGCACGACGCCGCGGGGCACGCTCATGGCCGCGCGCTGATCGACGACGACACGCCGACGCCCCGCCACGCGCTCTTTACCTGGAAGCGTTTTTTCATCGTGCTCGCGAGCTTCGTCGCCATCTGGCTCGCGGTAATCGGCACGTTGGCCGTGCTCTTCGGCTGGAATGGCGCACTCGCGCAAATGGCGTGGTTTTTCACCGAGGCTGCGCTGCTGACATTCGGCGGCGCCTATGCCGTTTTGCCGTACGTCTACCAGGGCGCGGTCGAGCATCAGCACTGGCTCACGGGGCTTCAGATGATCGACGGTCTCGCGCTCGGCGAAACGACGCCCGGCCCGCTGATCATGGTGGTCGCGTTCGTCGGCTTTGTCGGCGGATGGACGAGAGCGATATTCGGTCCCGACACGCAGCTGCTGTCCGCGGTCGTCGCGTCGACAGTCGTCACGTTCTTCACCTTTCTGCCTTCGTTCATGTTCATTCTGCTCGGCGGGCCGTTCATCGAGACCACGCACGGCAATCTGAAATTCACGGCACCGCTGACGGCGATTACCGCCGCGGTGGTCGGCGTCATCGTGAATCTCGCGGTCTTTTTTGCGTTGCACGTCTTGTGGCCGAAGGGTCTGCATGGGAGCTTCGACTGGCTGTCGCTCGTCATCGGCGTCGCGGCGGCTATTGCGCTCTTTCGCTTCAAGGCGGGCGTGATACCGGCGGTGCTCGCGTGCGGCGCGGCCGGGCTCGCCTTGCGGCTGCTGGCCTAAGGCTAAGGCTAAGGAAGGCTAAGGCACGGGACTTTGCACGTCGCGTGCAGCGCAGCGTGCCTCGCCAACGGCATCAGGTGTTCGCAACCAGCAGTTCCTCGGCATGGTTCGGCGGACGCAAACCATCGGTCCTGTCCGCGAAGTAGCGTCGTGTCAGGTCGGCCGCCGAAACATGCTGTGCCTGCGTGAAGCCGGCTTCGCGGGCCAGCGCGAGTATGTCCTCCGGCGTGAAGAAGCTCAAAAAAGGCGTGCCGCTCGCGCGTGCGCCCTTTTCGGCCATCTCCAGCCCCGGGCGTACCTCGGGATCCGCCAGATGCAGCGGCAACAGAAAGGTCATGGCAAGCGTCGATCCGCGCGCGAAAGCCGCGACCTGACGCAACGTGGCCGCGTTGGCCTCGCGTGTCAGATACATGCTCACGCCCGTGGAGACCACGATTGCCGGCTTGCTGCTGTCGAAGCCCTCCGCCACGAGCCGCTCGCGCCACGCTTCGCCGGCCTCGAAATCGACCGGCACGAAGCGCAGCCAGCGCGGAATGCCGAACCTGAGCTCGACGAGCCGCTGACGCTTCCACGCCTGCGGCACCGGCTGATCGATCTCGAACACAGTCAGGCGCGCGGCGAGCTCGGGCTTGCGCTGCGCAAAGCTGTCGAGGCCCGTGCCGAGAATCACATATTGCTCGATTCCGCGCGCAGCCTGCCCGGCAACCAGATCTTCGATGAAGCGCGCCCGAGCCACGATCGACGCGCGAAACGGCCGCGTGAACTGCGGGTCCATGTCGCCGCGCTCGCGCCAATCGTCGCCGGGAGCCAGCAGCTTCAGCCCGATCCGGTCGTCGAAAACATGCGGCGCGGCGTCCGCCTCGGTATGCAGCGCGCGCCACAGGGCGACGCGGGCCGCGGTGCTGTCCGGTGCCGGGTCTCGCTCTTCGTTCATGACCGCCGATCCTCCTTGTCCGTGTTCACGCGATGCGGGAAGCCCTTGTGCCGTCGCTGCGTTCGGGCCGTCGGCGCAGCGCGCAGCAGACTCAAAAGCATAGCATCGGCATGAACGCAGCATGCGCCGCCGCCTGCATGCACGTCGCACCACGCCGAACCACATCGAACCACGGCGTACCACGCGGGCCATCGCGATCCAGCACATAAGCGTCCAGCAGCACGAGAGCGCGGCACACCGGACTCCCTCAGCCGGCCGCCCGGTCCTCCTTCAAACGGAACACGGCCACCGCGTCGTTGAGTTCGCGGCTCTGCTCTTCGAGCGACAGCGCGGCGGCCGACGCCTCTTCGACGAGCGCGGAGTTGTGCTGCGTCATTTCCTCCATCTGCGTGACGCTGGTGTTGACGAGCTCGATGCCCGCGGTCTGCTCGCTCGAAGCGAGACTGATCTCGGTCATGATGGCCGTCACGCGCCGCACCGCTTCGACCACTTCTTCCATCGTCGCGCCCGCGCGGCCGACGAGCGTGCTGCCGTCCTTGACCTTGACGGTCGAGTCGCCGATCAGTTCGTTGATCTCGCGCGCCGCCGCAGCCGAGCGCTGCGCGAGATTGCGCACCTCGGAGGCGACCACCGCGAAGCCGCGGCCCTGCTCGCCGGCGCGGGCCGCTTCGACCGCCGCGTTCAACGCGAGGATGTTGGTCTGAAACGCGATGCCCTCGATCACGCTCACAATGCCGGCGATCCGGTCCGAGCTTCCCGAAATGGCGTCCATTGTCGCGACGACCTGGTCGACCACCTGCCCGCCGCGCGACGCGATCTCGGAGGCGCCCGTCGCCAGTTCGACGGCGCGGCGCGCATTGTCGGCGTTCTGGCGCACGGTGGCGGTCAATTGCTCCATGCTCGCCGCCGCCTGCTGCAGAGAGGCCGCGTGCTGCTCGGTGCGCGTCGACAGGTCCACACTGCCGCCCGCAATCGCGCGCGCGTCGTGCACGATCGCCTCGGTACTCGCGCGAACTTTCTGGACCGTCTGCACGAGGCTGTTCTGCATGCCCTTGAGCGCATCGAGCAGATAGCCCATTTCGTTATCGCGCTGCACTGCGATCGCGCCCGTCAGATCGCCGCCCGCGATCCGGCCGAAGTGATCGACCGCCATGTTGATCGGCTGGACGATGGCGCGCGCGAGCGTGCGCTGTGCGAGCACGCCGATCACGAGCGCCACGCCGCCGGTGATGCCGAGCGCCCACAACATCACGCGAAAACGCGCCTCCGCGTGCTCGAAGCGCGCTTTTTCGCGCTCGACCTGATAGTCCTCCAGCGCCGTCAAGGCAGTCTGATAGTCGGCAAAGAGCGCAGCGGGCGCTTCGCGCTGCGTCGTCAGGAAATCGACGAGGTTGTCGTCGTCGAGCTGTTTGAGCGCCAGTTGGAACACCTGCGCGAGCAGGCGCTGACGCTTTGCATCCATGGCGTCGACGAGCGGCTTTTCGACGCTGTCGGGCACATGCAGCGCCCGGTAGGCTTCCAGCTCGCGGTTGCTCGAATCGAGCAGGACATGCAGTCGCGCGATGGCATCCTTGGCCGGCTTGCCCGCGCTGATGATCTGCTCGGCTTCGCCGAGACCGCCGCGCAGTTGCAGCAGACGCTCGGAGCTCGTCTTCAGATGCAGCAGCGACGCCGTGTCGTCCTGATACATGTCGCGCAGCGCATTGCTGCTGTCATAAAGCCCGGCAATGCCGGCCACGATGACCAGCATCAGCAGCAGCGTGTAACCGGCGATCGTCGCGGCCAATCCGCCGCGGATGGTGATGTGTCTGCGCATAGGCATGAGACCGGGCGGGCAGCGGCCACGCACGCTGCCCGCCCGGTCCGTTCCTCCGGATAGCAAAGATCGGGCTGTGAAAGGAATGACTGATCGGAAACCGACTTACAGCTTTACGGCACGAACGTCGCCGCGGATTTGCGGCAATGCGACGTGGATAGTGCCGATTGCGACACATGTCGGGCGTCGGGCGTCGGGCGTCGGGCGTCGGCGTCGGCGTCGGAGTCGGGCGCCGGAGTCGGGCGTCGGAGTCGGGCGCGACGTCGAGCCGTGCCTGCGCATTGGCGGCGATTCCGTTTAAGATCGAAGCCCCGGCGCTCGCGCCCGTCAGCGCGCCCTCAAACTCAAACTCAAACTCAACCCGGGCCCGACACGGCCTCCTTTCCATGCTCAGCTACACCGGCGGTCTCGTTCTCATTGCAGCTCTTCTCCACGCCAGCTGGAACGCGTTGCTGCACGGCAACCGCGACCGCTTTCTCTCGATGACGTGGATGAGCGTCGCGATTGCGGCCGTCAGCACGCTCATTGTTATGTTCACGCCGCTGCCGGCGGCCGCGGCGTGGCCGTATGTGGTCACATCGGGGCTCGTGCATATCGGCTACAACGCGAGTCTTGTGCACGCCTATCGTCGCGGGGACCTCGCGCAGGCGTATCCGGTCGCGCGCGGCTCGTCGCCGCTCCTCGTCACGCTGGGCGCGGCGCTGTTCGCCCACGAGGCGATCGGCCCGCTGCACGCGCTCGGCATCGCGATGATCTCCGGCGGCATCATCGCAATTGCGCTGCAGGCGGGACGCGTGTCGCGCGCGGGCGTGCTGGCCGCGCTCACCACCGGCGCAACCATCGCGCTGTACACGGTGATCGACGGCATCGGCGTGCGGCTCTCCGGCGGCGCGGCGCTGGCCTATACCGCGTGGATGTTTCTCTTCTACTGGCTCATGCCCGTGCTGTTCGTCGCCATGCGCGGGGCTGCGGCGCTTTGGACTCCGATACGTGCAGCGCCCGCGGCCATCGCCTCGTCGCTCGTGGGCGGCGTGGTATCGATCGCGGCCTACGGCATCGTGATCTGGGCGATGCAGTCCGGCGCAATGGGCGCGGTATCCGCCTTGCGCGAGACCAGCGTGGTGTTCGCGGTGCTGATCGGGCGCGTGTTTCTCGGCGAAACGGTGAACGGCAAGCGCTGGCTCGCCTGCCTCGTGGTGGCGGCCGGCGCGGTGTGTCTCGGGCTTTGACGCTTGACGCGTGGCCTCTCTCGCATGCGCGGAGGCCCACGTGCATTTGTGCGCCGGCGGCCGCGGCCGGGCGCTTGTGCGTAGAACCTCGACACCGCCCGCGCCGCTTCATCACCGCGCTTTTTGCCGCGCCTTTCGCCGCATTACATCACCGCATCACATCGGCGGAGCAACGCCATCCTTTTCGACGACGAGGCGCTGAGCGACATAGGCGCCCTGCGATGCCTCGGTCGCGACCACAAACACCTTCTTGCCCGGCGTCAGATCCGTGCGCGCAGCCGGCGTAAAGGTGACGATAGGTACATTCGGCGGCACCGTCACTTCATTGCTGCCGCCCTTGTACGACAGCTTCAGGTTGCGGCCGCTCGTGCCCTGAACCACGGTGTCGACGTTGGCATTCGTCATCGTGCTGTTGGGCCCGAGGTCCCAGCTATAGTGGCCCTCGCCCGTGCCGCGCGCGGCTTCGGGGAACACCACGACTTCGGTGGCGGTGAGCTTGCCGTCCGTGCCGGTCGTCGCCGCGGTGCCGACAAACGACCCCGGCTTGATGTCGGACAACTGCATCGACTTGACGGCCGACACGGTTACTGCCGGTTTCAATTCGATCGACACCGTATCGCCGCTGCGGCGATGCACCTTCAGCACATCGCCGTCGAGCGAGACGATGTCGCCGCGAATACGCGACGGCTTGGCGGCGGGCGTCTGTGCGAGCGCGGCGCCGGCAAAAGCCAGCGTCGCAAGTGTGAGGCCGAGTTTCAGGCGAATAGACATGTATGAACGCTCCATGAGAAACGGTTGAGAGACTGCGAAACAGGCAGCAAAAGAGGCACGGCAGAGCCGCGCCGCCAGGCCGCATTAAAAAACTGCATTACAAAAACCCGCATTACAAAACCGCGACCCGCCGGATGCCCCTCAGGACCCGCCGAACCAGTTGTAGCCCTGGTTCTCCCAATAGCCACCGAGATAGTCGTTGGTGACGCTGATCGCGACGATATGCTTCGGATTCTTGTAGCCGAGCTTGGTGGGGATGCGCAGCTTCATCGGAAAGCCGTATTTCCGCGGCAGCGTCTCGCCGTCATAAGCGAGCGTGAGCTGCGTCTGCGGATGCAGCGCCGTCGGCATGTCGATGCTCGTCCAGTAGTTGTCCGCGCAATGCAGCGACACATACTTCGCGGTGAGGTCCGCGCCGGCGCGCCTGAGGAACTCGGCGAAGCGCACGCCGTCCCAGCGGCCGATCGCGCTCCACCCTTCGATGCAGATATGGCGCGTGATCTGGCTTTCCTGCGGCAACGCGCGCAGTTCGTCGAGCGCCCACACGCGCTTGCCGCTGGCGAGCCCGCCGACCTGCAAGCGGTAGCTCGCGGCATCGACCTCGGGCACATCGTCGATGTCGTAAAACGCGTTGAACGGAAACGGCCGCGTGATCATCGACTCGGGGTAAGTCGGCGCGAGCGTGGTCGGACTGAAGAGCAGCGCCTGGACGTCGTCGTTGAACGACGACATCTTGCGCAGCATGCTGTTCACGGATTTGTCGTTCGACAGATCGCAGCCCGACAGCATGGCGATTCCGCCGAGCGTCAGGATGCGTTTGCCGAGCAGACGGCGTGCGGGATTTTTCAACTCGCCGCGAGCGTCCCTGATGATGGTCTCCGCGTGCGACAACGCAAACCCACCGAGCTTGCCGGACTTATTGCGCAGGCTCATGATCAGCGCCCCCGGATCATCACGACAAGCGAGCGCGGCACGAGCGCAACCATCGCCACATGCACGACGAAGAACGCGACCAGCACGCTCATCGCAACGAAATGCACGACGCGCGCGTTGTCGTAGCCGCCCATCAGCGTGCGCAGCAAGGGAAATTGCACGGACTTCCAGATCGCGAGCCCCGACACGATGACGAGCGCGAGATCGGCGATGACGACGAGATAGGCCAACTTCTGCACCGCGTTGTAGCGCGCAAGGTCGTCATGCTTCAGCTTGCCGCGCAGCGCGTCGAGCAGATCGCTCGCGAGCGAGCCGGCGCTGACGGGCAGCAGTTTGCGCTGAAAGCGCCCCGAAGCGAGGTTGAGCGCGACGTACACGGCGAAATTCGCGACCAGCATCCACATGACGGCGAAGTGCCACTGCAACGCGCCGCCGAGCCAGCCGCCCAGCGTGATTGCGGCGGGAAACCGCCAGCCGGCGAAGATCGGCGATGCGTTGTAGATCTGCCAGCCGCTCGTCGCCATCAGCATGACGGCAAGCGCATTGACCCAGTGTGAGATGCGGACCCAGGCGGGTTGAATCGTTGTAGAACTCAAGGCGGCCTCGTGGTGGATAGCTGCGGGAAATCGGCACTGTCATAGGCGTAAACAGCGCACCCGCGCAGCTATTCCATCGCACGGAAAATTTATTGCCGCTACGGGCTCACTGCTTGTGAAGCTCAATGACTGTGAGCGCGCCGCCCACTTCCTCGGCGACGAAATCGATCTTGTCGCCCGCTTTCACCTGCGACAGCATGGCCGGGTCCTTGACCTTGAAGGTCATCGTCATGGCGTCCATGCCGAGGTTCTCGAGCGGCCCGTGCCTGATGGTCAGCTTGCCGGCGGCGACATCGACCTTGCGGACTTCGCCGTGCGACATGCGGTGATTCGCGCTATCGGCCATGTTCATGCTGCTTGCATCACTCGTATCGCCTGCCTCGCTCGTCTCATGCGTATTGCCGCCTGCATAAGCGCTCGTGCAGACAGCCAGCGCACACAACATGAAAGCGGAAGCCGTTGCGTTCTTCATTACGTTCTCCAAAGCAAAATTGATCAGAAAGCGAGCCCTGGCCGAGGCCCGGCTCGCATGGCGACATCAACCGGCCGGCAGCTCACGGGTGTATTCGAAAGCCACCGTGCCTTGCGGGTGCCGGTACCAGCCCGGGTCGCGGTAATCGTTACGGCCGAGCCCCTCACGCACTTTGACGACGCTGAACATGCCGCCCATTTCAAGCGCGCCGAACGGGCCCGTGCCGGTCATCATCGGCAGCGTGTTGTCGGGCAGCGGCATCTCCATTCCGCCCATCGAGCCGCCCGTGCTGCCCATCGCCATATAGTCCGGCACGAGCTTGCCGATGCGCTTCGCGAGGTCCGTCTGCTCGACGCCGATCAGGTTCGGAACCTGGTGCCCCATCGCATTCATCGTGTGATGCGACTTGTGGCAATGGAAAGCCCAGTCGCCCGGCCGGTCCGCCGTGAATTCGATCGCGCGCATCTGGCCGACCGCGACGTCGACCGTCACCTCGGGCCAGCGCGCGGACGGCGGGATCCAGCCGCCGTCGGTGCCCGCCACCTCGAAGCTGTAGCCATGCAGATGGATCGGGTGATTGGTCATCGTGAGGTTGCCGAAGCGGATGCGCACGCGGTCGCCGGCCCGCACAGGCAGCGGGTCGATGCCCGGAAACACGCGCGCATTCCACGTCCACATGTTGAAGTCGGTCATCTCGTTGACGCGCGGCGTGAAGCTGCCGGGATCGATGTCGTACGCCGACATGAGGAACACGAAGTCGCGGTCCACCGCCCTCGCGCCGCGCTCCTTCGGATGCACGATAAATGTGCCCATCATGCCCATGGCCATCTGCACCATCTCGTCGGCATGCGGGTGATACATGAACGTGCCGTGGCCTTCGATCTGAAACTCGTAGACGAAGGTCTTGCCCGGCGGAATATGCGGCTGCGTGAGACCGCCCACGCCGTCCATGCCGCAGGGCACCCGCATGCCGTGCCAATGCACGGTGGTGTGCTCGGGCAGCCTGTTGGTCACGAAGATGCGAACCTTGTCGCCTTCCACGGCCTCGATGGTCGGCCCCGGCGCCTGGCCGTTATAGCCCCACAGGTGCGCCTTCATGCCGGGCGCCATCTCGCGCACGACCGGCTCGGCGATCAGATGGAATTCCTTCCAGCCGTTCTTCATGCGCCACGGCAAGGTCCAGCCGTTCAGCGTGACGACCGGCGTGTACGGCCGGCCGTTGGGCGGCGCAAGCGGCGGCTGGGTCGCCGTCGTTTGCATGATGGGCGCTTCGGGCAGCGACGCCGCGCCGGCCTTGCTGACGAGCGCCGCGCCGACCAGCGCGGCGCCGGAACCGCCGAGAAACGTTCGACGAGAGAGCATGTTCATTCACCTTCAGGGTTCGACGACGCGCCGTGCGCGTGGGTAGGTTGTGATGGCGGCGCGGGAACGGCTGAGTCCTGCGGCTCGCGCGCCGGGGGCGAGGCAGGGTCAGCGGACAGGGACGTAGTGGACGTAGCGGATTTAGTGGATGAAGCGGGCACGTCAGCCGGCAGCGACATCGCCAGCGGCGGCAGGCGCCCGCCCAGCGACTGCTCCAGATCGGTCTGCGCAAGCCAGTAATCCTTGAGCGCGTCGATGTAGCCGTTGACCGCCGCGATCTGATCGCGCGAGTCGGCGAGCAGCTCGAACACGCTCACGAGCATGCCGTTGTAGCGCAGCAGCATGTCGTCGGAGATGCTTTTGGCAAGCGGCACGACCTCGTCGCGATAATGCTTCGCGACGTCGTAGCTCGTCAGATACGCGGCGTACGATTCGCGGACCTCGGAGCGCGCGTCGATCGCAGTCTGCGCGAGCCGGTTCACGGACTGCCTATAGATCGCTTCGGCGCGCGCCACCTTGGCGCCCCCCCAGTCGAAGAGCGGAATCTCGACGCTGATTTCGTAGCCGCGCTCATGTCCTTTGTCACTTTCGAAGTTGTTGAGATAACCGGCATCGAGCACATTGACGAAGCGTGTTGCCCGGCTCAAGCCGAGCGAGGCGGCGACGCTTTGCGTGCGCAGTTGCGCCGCCTGAATGTCGAGGCGATTTCTGATTGCAAAGCTTTCCAGCCCGGCGAATCGCGGCCGGGCCTTCGGCAAGTCGGGCAGCCGCTCAGGCAGCATGTACTGCGTCGCCGAGCCCCATAAGCCCACGGTCCGCGTGAGCTTCTCACGAGCCGCAAGCGCCTGCTGCCGCGCCTTTGCGAGACGCGCGGCCGCTTCCGCGTAGAAGGCCTGCTCGCGCGCGTAGTCGAGCTTGCTGAAGTTGCCCGCCTGACGCATGCGCAGCGCGAGCTCCGCGCCCGCCTGCGCCGTGTCCTTCACCTGCGCCGCGTAGTGCGCCGCCTGCTCCGCGGCCACCGCATTCACGTAGGCCCGGCGCGCGTCGGCGGCCACCGCGAACATGGCGTTCGCGGTCTCGAGCTTCGTTTCTTCGAAGCGCCGGCTTTCGATGCGGGTCGCCGCGGGCAGCGTCAGCACCCCCAATACGCTCATCGACAAAGTCCGGCCGATGCCGAAGCCGTCGCTCCAATGCGTGCGGCTGAAGGCGAAGCCCGGGTTCGGCAAGCGCCCCGCCTGCACGAGGTCGGCCTCGGACATGTCGAGTTCGGCGTAAGCAGCCTGCAACCCGCGGTTGTTGAGCAACGCCAGCTGGACGGCGTCGTCCATGCCAAGCGGCGCCGCCAGCAGTTCCTGCGTGCGCCTGAGGACCGCGTCGCGGTCCTCGTCGGTCTTCACGTAGACCGCGTCCTTGTGAAGCCGCTCCGCCGCCACCGAGGACACGCTGTCGAATCCGCCGTCCTTTGAAAAAGTGCTGCAACCGGTGAGGAAGAGCGCCGCGATGGCGATGCCGGTAAGGCGCTGGTACATGAGGTATCGCGTCATCTCGATTCGCCCTCGTGCTGATGACCGCCCCTCGCGGCCGATGCCTCGCCAGGCTGCGCGCCGTGCATGTGGCCGGTGACCGGCCGCTGTGGCGCGACCGCGCTGTTCAGTTGTTGCCAGCTCGCGGCTTCGCGGTCGCTATACGGGGTGTAGCCGTCGAATGCGGACGGCGCGCTTATGGCCGGCACCGACGCACCGGCGTCCGCCGGGTCGGGCCTTTGCGCCGCCTGCGCGAGCAGCGGCAACGCCGCGCTCGCGCCGAGGAGCGCTGCACGAATGGTTCGCATGAAAATTCTCGTCGTGAATCATCCGCAGACCGCCGGGCGGTCTTGCGAAAAAATGGTCCTGCCGCAGCGCCTCGCTGCGGGTGCGGGAATCAGACGGGAATGGACCTGGGCGGCCGTTCAATACCGCCCGTCAGGAACGACGCGGCGGGTGTGGAATGAGGCGCGGGTTCGAACGAATCGACGATGCGGGCGGAAGACGGCAACGCGGGTACGGACAGCATCGCAGCGCCGAAGCAGCAGGACGCACAGGTCGAGCACGCATGCGCGTGGGCGTGTTGCGCGCCGCCATGCTGGTGGCCGTCCGCCTGCAAATGATCGACGCGGGGCGCCGCATGCCGATGCAGGTCTGCGTGCAGCGCAACCTGCTCAGGCTGGACGACGTGCTGATGAGCCGGCTCGCTCTCGCGAGCCGGACCCGCGGCACACTTCATCGCGACGGCCGCGAACGACTGAACCGGGAGGCTCAGTGCCAGCAGGAAAACGATGAAGAGTTTGCGCCAGTCGTGCATAAGCGCGAAGTCTAGCACGCGGTTTTCAGGCTTGTAAGGCGCGGCGAGCGCGTGCCGCTCGCCAAGCGGATCACGAAGCCATGGCCCGGCACGCTTGCGCGCAAGCGCGGCAAGCCGCCGCGCAATCCTTGCAATGCTGCGCGTCGTGTTTGCCGCATTCGTTGGCGCAGGCTTCGCAGATGTCCGCGCACATGCGGCAGATCGTGCGGGCTTCGCTGCTGCCGCGGGCCATGGCCGCCGACGCGAAGTGGCACGCCGCCGCGCAGTCGATGTCGAGTTTGATACAGCCGGTCATGTCGGCCACGCCCTCTTCCGCGAGGCAGGCGCCCGCGCAGTGGCCGCACGCGATTGCGCACGCGTCGCACGCTGAAATACAGGACTGAAACGCTTCATGCGTCATGGAATCCTCCATTTGACGAGTCGGATTTTCAACAAGCGGCGCGCCATGCGCGAACGCCGCTTCCGTATTCCGACAGGCAGCAAGGCCCATTCCGGCCGCGGTTTTTCTGCGCCGGCTGCGCGACGCCCGCCCTCTCCAGCCCTCCCCGCGCTCCCCCGTGCCGCGGAGGATGCGCACGAACACACGGACAAAAACTATTGGATTTCTCTAGAGTTGATGGATCGCCGGTCAAACGCCGGCCGGCGAAGCCGCGCTGACTCAAGGCGCGGGTCAACCACAGGAAACCAAAGGAACAATCAAAATGGCAACGTCTCTTTACAACGAACCATCAATCTCCGAAGACGGGCGCAGCACTTCGCGGCCGCCCCAGTCGGGTGCGCCGCTGACGCTCAAGCACACCCTGCACCCCGAGCAGATCCGCGATAATCTGCCGGCGCGCCAGGGCGGTGTCGGCTTTCTTTTTCACGCTACAGACTGGGACACCCTGTCTTTCTCCTTTCACAATGTAAAAGCCCGCAACGCGTCATTTGAAGAAGAGCTTTGGCGCACGCCGCCTTTCATTGCCTCGCCCATCTACTCGGGTTCGCAGATGATCGGCGCGAATATTGCCTGCCCGGTGCCGCTCGAGCTTTGGCTCGGCAGTCCGCGCGGCATCAAGCGGTTTCGCGAGACGCAATTCTTCCCCGCCCTGGAACTGGCGAGGCAGGCCGGCCTGAATATGGTCGCGATGGGCGCCTCCACGCCTTACGCCTGCAACTACGGCGCGTTGCCGCGGCAGATCAAGCCGCCTCACATCACCACCGGCCACGCGGCGACCGCGGCCATGCTCAAAGATTGGGCCATTCACTGCTGCAATGAACTCGACCTCGAGTTCGGCAAGACGAAGCTCGCGCTCTTCGGCGCGGCGGGAAGGCTCGGCACGACGGTGGCGAAGTACCTGCTGTACAAGGAAGCCCCGCGCGAACTGGTGCTGATCGACTTGCCGGACAAGGCCAGTCTGCTGGCCGATCAGGCGCGCGACCTGATGGCCGCCGACCTGCTCGGACACACGAAGGTCTCGGTGCACACCTTCAGCCCCGACCGACCGCTGCCGCAGTTCGACGGTGCGATCCTCGCAAGCAGCACCAGCGTGCCCTATCTCACCGCCGCGGACCTGAAGCGGGCGCGCTTCTGGATCGACGACTCGCACCCGCGCGCCGCGAGCGTGGAGGCCGAACTCGCATCTCGCGGACATACGCTATATATTGAATGTTTCGCGCGCGGCCCGGCCGGCCTCGACTCCAGATTCCCGTTCAGGCTGCCCAGCACGCGCGACTGCTACACCTGTTTTGCCGAGGGCTATGCCGCCTGGCAGGAAGGTATCGCTTCCGACTTCATTATCGGCAGCCCGCCTGTATGGTCCGTTTCCTATACTCATGGCCTGTTGAAAAAGTACGGATTCTCGGTCGGACCTTTTCACGGCAAGGACGGCTCGGCGATCAACCTCGATCTGGGCGTGACCGCAAATATGAATTGACCGGGTCGTCAATGTCACTGGAGGCCAGATGATCATACCGCGCGAAAGCATGCAGGACGTGCTCGAACGAAGCCGGTTTGCAATTCGATGGGGAGGCGTACTCGGCCTCGTGTGCCACCCCGTCTATTACGTCGTGTGGACTTACATCCTGCCGCAGCCGTACGACAACCTGACGCTGCGCCTGAGTGCGGCGTTGATCTGCATTCCGTTGATCTTCCAGGCGCGCTGGCCGAGGCGCTTCAACCAGTACCTGCTGATCTACTGGCACGTGTGCCTCATCTACGTGCTGCCGTTCGTTTGCACCTTCCTCGCAATCAGAAACGGGTTCTCCACCATGTGGATGATGACCGAGGTCATGATGATCTTCATCATGGCGCTGTGCATCGACAATCCATTCCTGCTGATGGGCTGTATCGGCGCCGGCATGCTGGCGGGGGGGCTGGCGGCGGCAGCCAGCTCGCCGGCTCCGATTGTGCTCAGCACCGCGAACCAGTCGGATCTCGCGGTGCTGCCGGTCGTCGTGTTGTGCAGCATGCTGTTCGCCCACGCCATCAGCAAGGGGCGCATTTTCGTCGAGAAGAACCGGGCGTTGCAGGCGCTCGCCGGCTCCATCGCTCATGAAATGCGTAACCCGCTCAGCCAGCTCAAGCATGTGCTCGATCGCGTCGAAGAAACGCTGCCGGCGCTCACGGAAGCCGGCCGTGTGCCCGCGCTGTCGGGCCCGGGTGCGGCGCTGCTGTACCGGCATCTCGCGCATGGGCAGCTCTCGATCGAGCGCGGCCTGCGCGTGATCGCCATGACGCTCGACGAAGTCAGCGCGAAGCAGATCCGCTCGGATTCCCTCACCTACCTGAGCGCGGCGGCGACCACCCGCAAGGCGCTCGACGAATACGGCTTTGCCGATAAGAAGGAGCGCGGCAAGGTGCGCCTCGTGGTGCTCGAGGATTTCACCTTCAAGGTCGACGAGACCGTCTACCTGTTCACGCTCTTCAACCTGATCAAGAACGCGCTGCATCACATTGCGCCGCTGGCTACGGCAACGCTCACGCTCACCGTGGACCGCCACGCCGTCACCGTGCGCGACACCGGCAGCGGCATTGCGCCGGAGATCCTGCCGCATCTGTTCGAGCCGTTTCGCACGGCCGGCAACTCGGCCGGCACGGGCCTCGGACTCGCCTACTGCCAGCGCGCGATGCGCGCCTTCGGCGGCAGCATCGCGTGCAAGTCGGAGCCGGGCAAGTTCACGCAATTCACGCTGCAGTTTCCCCCTGTCACCGAAAGCGAGGTGGCGGCGCACGAGCGCGCCGTGATGGAGCGCGCCACCGCCGTGCTCAAGGGCAAACGCATTCTTCTCGCCGACGACGACGCCGCTCAGCGCGCCCGCACGCGGCGCAGCCTGTCGAAGGTAGGCGCCGAGGTGGACGAGGCCGAAAACGGCCATGTCGCGCTGACGATGCTGCGCGCCGCGGCCACTTACGACCTCGTGCTGATGGACGTCAACATGCCGGTGCTCGACGGCTACAGCGCCACCGAGCAACTGCGCGCCGGGCGCGATCATCCGAACTGGAACGTGCTCGTCGCCGCGTACACGTCCGAGCCGGGCAATATTGCGCGGATATTGGCGCGGCGCGCCGGCATGGACGACATGATCAGCAAGTCGTGCAGCGTCATCGAACTCTTCGCGTCATTGCAGGCGCTCTTTGAGAACGGCAACCGGCGGCATCTGAATCAGCGCTTCGACGACTTCTCCGGCAAGTCGATTCTCGTCGCCGACGACGACACCTACAGCCGGCTCGTCGCGAAAGCGTATCTGGAGCGCTTCGGTGCGAGCGTCGTCGAAGCGGAGCATGGGCAGGCGGTGCTCGACCGGCTCGACGAAGCGACCGCCATCGACGCCGTCGTGGTCGACATGAACATGCCGGGCATGGGCGGCCTCGAAACGGCGGCAGCGATTCGCGCGCGCCCCGATGCCTACGCGAACGTGCCGATCATCGCGCTGACGAGCCAGTCGGACATCGGCTCGGTGCAGGCCTGCATGAACATCGGCATGAACGAGGTCCTCGTCAAGCCCGTGCAGGTCGGTTCGCTGTACGCGTGCCTCACGAGGCAGTTTGCGCAGCAAGGCGGCGGTGTAGCCAATATCCATGACGCGGGGAGCGAGGCGCGCCGTGCGCCGGCCTTGTCGCGAGCGCCGGGACCCTCGGCTTCGGCCGGACTCGCTGCGTTGGCGGCGCCGGCCGAGGCGCAATGGGCCGACTCGCCCGCTGCCGGGCAAAGCGAGCTGCTCGACCGGCATCAGCTCGGAGAACTGGCCGCGCTCGGCTTCCTCGACGCATCCTTTGCAAGTGGAATCGAGCAGCTTCGCGCGTTGATTGCGCAGCTCCGTGAGCATGCCGCGAAGGGCGATCTGGACGCGGCACACGGTGCGCTGCATCTGCTGCTCGGCGCGAGCGGCAACATCGGCGCAAAGGCGCTGCATCAGTTCACGCGGCACATCTATCCGCGCACGCTGGAAGGTGCGTGGCCTGCGGAACCCGACTGGCTCGAACGGATCGGCGAGCTGGGCGAGCGCTCGGCCGAGGCGCTGCATCGCTATCTGGAGCTCGCGAGCGCGGGGCAAGGCCGGCGCGGACCGCTGGAACCGCCGGAACCGCTGGAACCGACGAAGCAGGCGCCGCAGACAGGAAACGCCGACTCCGCAAGCCCGAGCGGTCTCGCGATGCGCGAGCATTAAAAAGGCGTCGACTCCAGACCCCGCGATCAGGCGGCGTGGCCGTCCGACGCCGCCTCGCGCGCGCCGCCCTGAACGCGGCCTCTGAGTCCGGGAAAGCGCATCGTCACGGTCGTGCCCTCGCCGAGCGTCGATTCGATCCGCAGCCCGCCGCCGAACGACTGCATGATGCGGTTGCAAAAAATCATGCCCATGCCGTGACCGCCGCGTCCCGCGTGCGTGGTCACTGGATCGAGCAGCAAGCGCGCCTTGACCTCGGGCGCGATGCCGGGACCATTGTCGTGCAGGCGAATCTCCGGCTCCGGCTCGCACACCACTTCGACGCGCAGCGAGGGCGACCGGCAGCCCTCCAGCGCGCGCAACGCATTGGACATCAGCGAAGAAAGCACCAGCGCGACGCAATTGGGCATGGCGTGAACGACGAAATCGCCCCGCGCCTCGACGTCGACCCATTCGCGCTGCGCGCCCGCAAACGGATACGAGTCGAGCAAGGTGGCGACAAGACGCGTCGCCTTCACCTCGCGCACCGCACCGCCTGTCGCCGACTGCGGGCCGCCGCTTTTATGCACGGTCGCCCAGAACGACGAGATCAGCGTCAGGCAGTACTGCGCGTTGTTGAGCATGGAGGTGGCTGCGAGACCGATCTCGCGCTGACGCTGCGGGTGGTATTCCTGCGCGACGTCGTTTTCGACCGAACGCGCAAAGAGCGAGATGGCGGCAAGCGGCGTATTGAGCTCGTGGGCAAGAAACGCGAGGGTCTCGTCCATGGCGAGGAGCCGCTGCTGACGCGTTTCCCGCTCGGCGTAGCGCGCCACCGCCTGGCGCAGCACCTCGCGCACTGATTCCACGCGAAGCGGCTTTTCGAGGATGCGGAACAGGTCGCCGGTGTTGAAGGTCTGCAGCAGCATGTCCTTGTCGGCATAGGCGGTCACGAGAATACGCACGATTTGCGGATACGCGTCGCCGACCTCGCGCAGCAGGTGGCCGCCGTCGCGGCCCGGCATGCGAAAGTCGGTGACGAGCACGGCGATGTCCGGCCCCAGCTCGCGCAGCAGCGCCATCGCCTCGTCGGGATCCTGCGCAAGATGCACGCGATAATCGTTGCCCACGGCGCGCGCAAAATGATTGCGCGACATCTCGTCGTCGTCGACGAACAGGATCGAGAACGGCGCCTGGATTGCCGCAGGCGCGGTTGAGGCCGGGGGTGTCGTCGGGGGTCTCGTATCAGTCATCGCATTGGGGGCTCATTCGTTGGCAACCGCCGACAGTCGGTATTCATCGCATTCTACCGTTGCGGCCTCGCGCATCGGTAAAGCCGACTTGCGCTTCGCAAAACAATGAAGTTCCGCCGACCGGATTCAACGCCTGATCGGCAATAATTCCATTACATATTGCAGACGCTTTTGCAAACATCGTCAATACAATTATTACGTCGAGCCGACATTCCCCTTGAATCTCCCATTCAGCACGTTTATTGCTCCAGGATTAACACCCATAACGCCGCCCTGATTCCTGCAGGCGCTTAAAGGTGGGCGTACACTCGCGCTCGATGGCCGTGGCAAGGGTCTGCCGGCACACGGGCATCGCCTGCGGGTCAATGAAAACCACGTGGAGACGAGGAGAACAAACAATGAGCTGGACACGCGAACAGAGAAACGTCACGATCGCCGCCTATCTCGGCTGGACATTGGACGCCTTCGATTTCTTCCTGATGGTGTTCGTATTGAAAGATATTGCGGCGGAATTCAATACGAAAATCCCGGAAGTCGCATTCGGCATTATGCTCACACTGATGATGCGCCCGCTCGGCGCGCTGATTTTCGGCTGGCTCGCGGACCGCTATGGCCGCCGGCCCACGCTGATGGTCAACATCGCTTGCTTCTCGCTGCTCGAATTGCTGTCGGGCTTCTCGCCGAACCTCGCCATCCTGCTCGTGCTGCGCGCGCTTTTCGGCATCGCCATGGGCGGCGAATGGGGCGTGGGCGGCGCGTTGACGATGGAAACCGTGCCGCCCAAATCGCGCGGCATCGTGTCCGGCCTGCTGCAAGCCGGCTATCCGAGCGGCTACCTGCTCGCTTCTGTCGTGTTCGGCGTGTTCTATCAGTACATCGGCTGGCGCGGCATGTTCTTTGTCGGCGTGCTGCCCGCGCTGCTCGTGCTGTACATCCGCGCGCACGTGCCGGAGTCGCCCGCCTTCAAGACGCTGGAGAAACAGGCGCGCCCCGGCCTCGTCGCCACCTTGAAGCAGAACGTCAAGCTCTCGCTCTATGCGATCGTGCTCATGACTGCCTTCAACTTCTTCTCGCACGGATCGCAGGACCTGTACCCCACTTTCCTGCGCGTCCAGCATCACTTCGACGCGCACACGGTGTCGCTCATCACCATTACGCTGAACATCGGCGCGATCTGCGGCGGGCTCTTTTTCGGCATGTTGTCGGAGAAGATCGGACGCAAGCGCGCGATCTTCATATCCGCGCTGATCGCACTGCCGGTGCTGCCGCTGTGGGCTTTTTCGAGCACGCCGGTGCTGCTCGCGGTGGGCGCGTTCCTCATGCAGATCTCGGTGCAGGGCGCGTGGGGCGTGATTCCGGTCCACCTGAACGAGATCTCGCCCGACGAAATTCGCGCGACCTTTCCGGGGCTCGTGTATCAGCTCGGCAATCTGATCGCGTCGGTGAACGGGCCGCTGCAGGCGAGCGCCGCCGAAGCCCACGGCAACAACTATGCGCTTGTGATGGCGGTCGTGATCGGCATCGTCGCGCTCGTGATCTGCGCGCTGATTCCGTTTAGCCGCGAACGCCGCGGCATCGACATGACGCAGTCGGCCGCGCACGTGGGCGAACCTGTGCAAGGCCGCCCCGCCGGACAACAGCTTTAAGCGTTCGTACTCAACAGCTATTTCGCCGCGCGGTTATCGGGCACAATAGACAAAAGGCGGCAAGAACCGCCGCGGCATGAAGCGCGTGCCGCACAGCACATAGCGCGCGCGCGCAGGGCCAAACCGCTTGTTCATTCATACGAGGCCGTTCCGATTCGTCGGAACGGCCTTTTTGTTTCCAGCCTTTTTGTTTCCGCACGCAAGACGTGCGGTTTGCCTTCAGGTCTTCTAGAGGAGTTAATCGACAACCAACCCTTGCGGAGCTTCATCATCCTTCTTATCCTGAAAAAAACGGCTGTTTCAAATTGACATTTGAAGCGCCTGTTTGCGGGCCGGGCGCCCGGCAACTGGAGACGCAACATGGCAGGTCGCACAACGAGCCGGCACGCCGGCGATACCAAGTCACGCATCCTCGACGCCGCTGAGACGCTCTTCATCGATTGCGGATACGAGGCCATGTCGCTGCGCCAGATTACTTCGCGCGCCGAAGTAAATCTGGCGGCGGTCAACTATCACTTCGGCAGCAAGGAATCGCTGATTCACTCGATGCTGTCGCGCCGGCTCGACCGCCTCAACGAGGAGCGCGTGAAGCTGCTCGAGCGCTTCGACCATATGCTCGGCGAGCGGCTCACGTGCGAGCACGTGCTCGGCGCGATGTTCATTCCGGCGCTGCGGCTTTCGCGCGATCCGCGCGTCGGCGGCAAGGCGTTCCTGCGACTGCTGGGCCGCGCCTATACGGATCCGTCGGCATTCATTCGCGACTTTCTGAACGCGCACTATGCGTCGGTGGCCGTGCGTTTTTTCGATGCGTTCCAGCGCGCGCTGCCGCATCTGCCGCGCGAGGAATTGGGCTGGCGTCTGCACTTCGCGATCGGCGCGCTGTCGGGCGTGCTGGCGGGCGCCGACACCGAGAGCCTCATCGCCGAGTTCTCGCAAGGCAAGTCGATGAACGACCTGCAACTGATCGCGCGCCTCGCCTCGCTGATGGTCGCCGCGCTCAAGGCGCCGCTGCCCGATGCGTCGCAACTCGCGATGTTCGCGGCCGTGCTCGGCGACGCGACGGACTCCGATACAGCCGCAGACACGTGCGCCGGTTCCGACGGCGCCGCGCCAAACCGCGAGCACAAGGCGGCCGCTGCAGCCCATGAAGCGCCCGACGAAGCCGGCGGCTCTGGTTTGTCGGCCTGCCCGGCGGATGCGTTTCTTGCGCCGGCCACCTCGGGCACGCGCGCTTCGTCCACGACAGCAGGTTTCGACGGCGAGCCGCACGGCGGTGCGCTCGAAGCCCGTGCCGCGCTGCCGCGGGCGTTGCACGGCGCGACGTAAGCGCGCCGCCCATAGGGGCCGCTCGACAGACTCATAGCGGCAGGCACCGCGCCCATCGACGCAAGCCTGCTCGCACAAGATCAAGAACAACGCGAACCGTCCGCGCGCCGGGCAGGCGTGCGCACGCACCGTGGAATCAGGGAGGAAACCTCATGTCGTGGTTCGTCTTGCTGCTGGTGGTGGGCATGCTGGCGCTCGTGTACGTTCAGGCGCGCGCGCCCGGGTGGCTGGCCTTCATGATCGCGTGGGTCGTGACCGTGCGCGTGAGCGGCGCAGCGGGCGCTGCGGCGACCACACTCTTCGCCATCGTACTGGTGCTGCCCGCGCTCGTGCTCGCCGTGAAGCCGCTGCGGCGCGCGTGGCTCGCGAAGCCGGTGCTCGACGTTTTCCGCAGGATCCTGCCGGAGATGTCGCCGACCGAGCGCGACGCGATCGAAGCCGGCACCGTCTGGTGGGACGCGCAACTGTTCTCCGGCCGCCCTCACTGGGACACGCTGCTCGGCTACGGCCCCGCGACCCTGAGCGCCGAAGAGCAGGCATTCCTCGAGAACGAATGCGAAGAGCTGTGCAATCTCGCGAACGACTGGGAAACCACCATGGTGTGGCAGGACCTGTCGCCGCAAGCATGGCAGTTCGTCAAGGAGCGCGGCTTTCTCGGCATGATCATTCCAAAGCAGTACGGCGGTAAGCAGTTCTCCGCCTACGCGCATTCGCAGGTCATCATGAAGCTCGCCACGCGCTGCTCGGCCGCCGCCGTCTCGGTGATGGTGCCCAATTCGCTCGGCCCCGCGGAACTGCTGATGCATTACGGCACCGACGAGCAGAAGAACCACTATTTGCCGCGTCTTGCGCGCGGCGAGGAAATCCCCTGCTTCGCGCTGACGAGCCCTTACGCGGGTTCGGACGCCGCCGCGATTCCGGACGTCGGCATCGTCTGCAAGGGCCTGTTCGAGGGACGCGAGACGCTCGGCTTTCGCGTGACGTGGGACAAGCGCTACATCACGCTCGGGCCGATCGCGACGGTGCTCGGCCTCGCCTTTCGCGCGCTCGATCCGGACCATCTGCTCGGCGCGAACGACGAACCCGGCATCACCTGCGCACTCATTCCGACCGATCATCCGGGCGTGAACATCGGCCGGCGTCACTGGCCGCTGAACGCCGTGTTCCAGAACGGCCCGAACTCGGGCAAAGACGTCTTTATTCCGCTCGACTGGGTGATCGGCGGACGCGCGCAAGTGGGCAACGGCTGGCGCATGCTGATGGAATGTCTCGCGGCCGGGCGCGCGATCTCGCTGCCGTCGTCGAATGTCGGCATGGCGAAGATCGCCGTGCGCGGCACGGGCGCCTATGCCGCGGTGCGCCGCCAGTTCCGCACGGCCGTCGGCAAGTTCGAAGGCGTGCAGGAAGCGCTCGGCCGCATGGGCGGCAATCTGTATGTGATGGACGCCGCGCGCCGCCTGTCGGCGCACGCGGTCGATCTCGGCGAAAAACCCTCGGTCATTTCGGCAATCGCCAAATATCACATTACCGAGCGCGCCCGCATGGTGATCAACGACGCCATGGACGTCGCCGGCGGCAAAGGCATCTGCATGGGGCCGTCGAACTTTCTGGCGCGCGCGTATCAGCAGGTGCCGATTGCGATCACGGTCGAAGGCGCGAACATTCTTACCCGCTGCCTGATCATCTTCGGCCAGGGTGCGATCCGCTGCCATCCATATGTGCTGAAGGAAATGAGCGCGACACGCGAAGCCGACCGCGCTCAAGCGCTGCGCGATTTCGACGACGCGTTCTTCGGCCACCTCGGCTTTACGCTCTCGAACGTGGTGCGCAGCTTCGTGTACGGCCTGAGCGGCGGTGCCTTCATCGCGACGCCGCGTGCGGCCCATGCGCCGCTGCACCGCTACTATCGCGCCGCGACGCGCATGGCCACGGTGTTCGCGCTGCTCGCGGACGTCTCCATGTTCGTGCTCGGCGGCGATCTGAAACGCCGCGAACGCATCTCGGCGCGTCTTGGCGACGTGCTCTCGCAGCTCTATCTGATTTCGGCGACGCTCAAGCGTTTCGAGGACGAAGGCCGTCAGGAAGACGATCTGCCGCTCGTGCGCTGGGGCGTCGAAGACTCGCTTTATCGCGCGCAACAGGCCCTCGACGGCGTACTCGCGAACTATCCGAATCGCCTCGCCGCGGGGCTGGTGCGCGTGCTCGCCTTCCCGTTCGGTCTGCCGTACCGCGAGCCGTCGGACCGCCTCGGCAGCGAGATCGCGCAGCTGATGCAGACGCCCGGCGCCGCGCGCGACCGGCTCGTCGCCGATTCGTACGTGCCGCACCCGGATGTCGACGCGCTCGGCTATGGCGAGCTCGTCTTCGCGCTCAACCCGCGCGTGACGCAGATCGAGCAGAAGCTTCGCGAAGCGGTCAAGGCGCGGCGCCTCGAACCCATGCCGCAGAGCGCCGTGCAACTCCCCGCATGGGCCGACGCCGCGCTGCAGCAAGGTCTGATCGATGCGGACGAGCGGCGCGTGCTCGACGATTACGCGCGCTACGCCGCGCTCGTCGTGAAAGTCGACGATTTTTCTGCCGACTTCGACCTGCTCGCCCATCTGCAACGCCGTCAGGAGGCGCTCGACAACGCGCTCGAAGCGGCGGAGCTGTGAGTGAAAACGCGAATTCGCCATCGCATGAAAAAAGCTCGCTCCGAAACACGCCGGCGCGCGAAACTGGGTGCACACTGGCCGCAGACTGAGTACACACTGACGGACGTGCAGGCGTATCCGGCGGAGCCACGAACAATATGAACGACGCTTACCTGAACTTCGTCAATTCGCCGTTCGGCGCGCGCCTTGCGCGCTCGCTGGGGCTTCCGAAGCCCGAGGTGCTGCGCCGCTATCGCGCGGATCGCCCCGAGTTCGAGGGGCTCGTTGCAATCGGCGCGGGGCGCGAACCGCGTCTGCTGGACGCGCTCGCGAATCTTGTGGCAAGCATCGGCATGACGAGCGTCGCGCATGCAAGCGCCGGCCTGTGGATGCCGCTCGCGCATCGCCATGGTCTGATGACGGGGCGGTTCGAGCCCGCGGATTCCGGCTCGGCCGCGCGTGTTGCGGCGCTCGTCTTCGACGCGAGCGGTATCGAGGACAGCAGCCAGCTTGAACCGCTGCATGCGTTTTTCCACGACACGCTGCGCTCGCTCGGCAAATGCGGCCGCATTGTCGTGCTCGGCCGGCCGCCGCGAGACTGCGCGAGTCCCCGGCAGTGGACCGCGCAACGCGCGCTCGAAGGCCTCGTGCGTTCGCTCGGCAAGGAGGCGCGGCGCGGCGTGACAGCGAATCTGGTGTATGTCGGCGCGGGTGCCGAGCATAGGATGGAGTCCACGCTGCGCTTTTTCCTGTCGCCGCGCTCGGCCTACGTGTCGGGTCAGGTCGTGCAGATTTCCGCCGACGGTGCCGACGCCGTGGAGTCCGCGCCCTTCGACTGGCACGCGCCGCTCGCGAACCGGCGCGCGGTGGTGACAGGCGCGGCGCGCGGCATCGGCGCGGCGATTGCGGGCGTGCTGGCGGCACAAGGCGCGCACGTGATCGGGGTCGACATTCCGTCTGCGCGCGACGCGCTCGACGCGACCCTGCGCCAGTTGAACGGCACGCCGCTTGCCTTCGACATCGCCGCGCCGGAAGCTCCCGCGCAGATCGCCGCCGCACTCGACGACGAGGGCGTGGACATCGTCGTGCACAACGCCGGCATCACCAAAGACAAGACCATCGCGAAGATGACGGCCGCGGCCTGGCAAAGCGTGCTCGACATCAACCTCTCCGCCCAGGAGCGCATCGACGACGCGTTGCTCGCAGCCGGCATTCTGCGCGACGGCGGACGCATCATCGGCGTGTCGTCGATCAGCGGCATCGCGGGCAATGCCGGCCAGACGAATTACGCGACCTCGAAAGCGGGCGTGATCGGCCGCGTGCAAAGCATGGCGCCGCTGTTGCGCGCGCGCGGCATCACGATCAACGCGGTCGCGCCGGGCTTCATCGAAACGGAGATGACAGCGACAATGCCGTTGACCCTTCGCGAAGCCGGCCGCCGCCTGAATTCGCTCTCCCAGGGCGGCCAGCCGGTCGACGTCGCGCAGACCATCGCGTGGCTCGCGCATCCCGGCTCGGGCGGCATCAGCGGGCAGGTGGTGCGCGTGTGCGGTCAAAGTCTGATCGGAGCCTGAGCATGCAAGAACCCGGTGATCCGTTCGGCGGCAACCACACGTCCGAACTCGCGCGGCGCGACGGAGTGCGGCCGAGGACTGTGGTCGTGGAAACCTTGCCCACACCGGCGCGGCTCTATGCACGCGCGCTGTCGGGCATCGTCAAGCGCGGACGTCCGGCGCAGCTGCCCGCCTTGCGTCTCGTGCGCCCCGCTGTCGCGCTCGATCCCGGGCCGGCGTGGCGCTATGCCCGCGTGTGCGGCTTCATCCCCGAGCACGGCGTGCCGCTCACGTATCCGCATGTGCTCGCGTTTCCGCTGCATCTGCTGATGCTGACGGATCCGGCGTTTCCCTGGCCCGCGGTCGGCCTGCTGCATCTTGCCAATCATGTACATCTGCGCCGGCCGCTCGCCTACAAGGACCTGCTGCGCGTCGAAGTGGAGTTCGGCGCGCTGCTGCGCCACGACAAGGGCCAGGCGTTCCTGCTGCACACGCGCATCTACCGGCGGGGAGAAGCCGTGTGGGACGGCGACAGCGTCTACCTGAAGCGCGGCGTGCCGGCCGGCGGCGGCCCGCTCGATCCGCTGCAGGTGGACACCGCCGCGTTGCAACGCGTCGCGCGCTGGCAACTCGCGCCGCAGCTCGGCCGCGACTACGCGAGCGTTTCCGGCGACTACAACCCGATTCATCTGAGCGCGCTGCCGGCGAAGGCATTCGGCTTTCCGCGAGCGATCGCGCACGGCATGTGGACGCTCGCGCGCGCGGCCTCCTCGTTGCAGCCGCCCAAGCCGCTTGCCGAAGCGACGCTTGCCGCCGAATTCAAGCTGCCGATGCTGCTGCCGGGCGAAGCGTCGCTGTGGAGCGCGTCGTCGTCGCTGATCGAACGCGATATCGAGGTGCGCGACATCGCCGGAGAAAAGCCGCATTTGCGCGCCCGCATGCAATGGAGACTGCAATGACACGCGCCTGCGTGAGACGCGGGCGCGGCAGCCGCGCTCGCCGTGTCGATCCGCCGTGCTGATCCGGCACGCGACACACGCTCAGGAACAAACGATCAGGCACACACGATCAGGAACACGCAATCAGGCAAAAAATGCAAAGGAGCCACGCATGCCTCACCCGCTGCCACCCGTGCGCCGCGTCGCGATTCTCGGCGGCAACCGGATTCCGTTCGCCCGCTCGAACACGGCCTATGCGACCGCGTCGAATCAGGACATGCTGACTTTTACGCTGCAAGGGCTGATCGACCGCTATGAGCTGCACGGCGAACGCCTCGGCGAAGTGGCGGCGGGCGCGGTCATCAAGCATTCGCACGACTTCAATCTGACGCGCGAATCCGTGCTGTCCACCACATTGGCGAAGGAAACACCCGCGTACGATGTGCAACAGGCCTGCGGCACCGGCCTCGAAGCGACGATACTCGTCGCCAACAAGATTGCGTTGGGACAGATCGACGTGGGCATCGCGGGCGGTATGGATACGACATCGGATGCGCCTATCGGCGTGAACGAAAACATGCGCAAGATTCTGCTCGAAGCGAATCGCGGCAGGAGTGCGGGCCAGCGCGTCGGCGCGCTCGCGAAGCTGCGGCCCGGCATGTTCTTCAAGCCGCTGTTGCCGCGCAACGGCGAGCCGCGCACCGGTCTTTCGATGGGCGAGCACTGCGAGCTGATGGCGAAACGCTGGAACATTTCGCGCGAAGCCCAGGACGTGCTCGCCTACGACAGCCACCGCAAGCTCGGCCAAGCGTATGCGCGCGGCTTTCTCAACGATCTGATGACGCCGTACCGCGGCCTCGCGCGCGACAACAATCTGCGCGCCGACCTGACGCTCGACAAGCTCGCCTCGCTCAAGCCCGCCTTCGACCGCGACGCCGGCACGCTGACCGCCGGCAATTCCACGCCGCTCACCGACGGCGCGTCCGCCGTGCTGCTCGCGAGCGAAGACTGGGCCGCGCGCCGCGGCTTGCCGGTGCTCGCGTACCTGAGCTGGTCGGAAACCGCGGCCGTCGACTTCTTCGACAAGAAAGAAGGCCTCTTGATGGCGCCGGCCTACGCGGTGGCGCGCATGCTCGCGCGAGCGGGACTGACGTTGCAGGAATTCGATTTCTACGAGATCCACGAAGCGTTCGCGGCGCAGGTGTTGTGCACGCTCGCTGCCTGGCAGGACGACGAATATTGCCGCACGCAGTTGGGCCTCGACGCCCCGCTCGGCGCGATCGACCGCGCGAAACTCAACGTGAACGGCGGCTCGCTCGCGACGGGCCATCCGTTCGCCGCGACGGGCGCACGCATCGTCGCCGGTCTCGCGAAGCTGCTTGCGCAGCTCGACGCACCGGCGGGCAGCGCGCGCGGACTGATTTCGATTTGCGCGGCGGGCGGCCAGGGCGTGGTGGCGATTCTGGAGCGCTGACCGCCATCCCGCTTGCGCACGCTCAGCCCCTATACGAACACAGGAAGCCCAGGCTTCAGGAGACGACCGATGACCGAGCCCACTCAAGCCCCGCCCTCGCCCGCCGCTGCGAATCAGGCCGGCGCGCGCGCCGACGATCTCGCGCAGACAGCGCACAAAACGCTGCGCGCGCCGAACACCGACGGCATCTGGTACGCGTCGTATCCGGCCGGCGTGCCGCATGAAATCGACGTCGGCCAATACGAGTCGATCGTCCAGTTCTTCGACGAATGCATCGCGCGCTTCCGCGAGCGCGTCGCCTACGTGAGCGTCGGCGAGAGCATGACTTACGGCGAACTCGGCCGCAAGGCGAGCGCGTTCGCTGCGTATTTGCAGAGTATCGGCGTGGCGCCCGGCGAGCGCGTCGCGATCATGCTGCCCAATACGTTCCAGTATCCGGTGTCGCTCTTCGGCGTGCTGAAAGCGGGCGCGGTGGTGGTCAATGTCAATCCGCTTTATACGGTGCGCGAGCTCGCGCATCAGTTGAAGGACAGCGGTGCGCAAACCATCGTCGTGTTCGAGAACTTCGCGAAGACGGTACAGGACGCGCTGCCGGGCACAAAAGTGCAGAACGTGATCGTGACGGGGCTCGGCGACCTGCTCGGCGACGGCCTGAATGTGAAGGGACGTCTGCTGAACTTCATGCTGCGTCACGTGAAGAAGATGGTGCCCGCCTACGATCTGCCGCAAGCGGTGCCGCTCCTGAAGGCGCTTGCCGTCGGTTATACGCGGCCCGTCGCGCCGGTGCGGCTGACGCATCACGACATTGCATTTCTTCAGTACACCGGAGGAACCACGGGCGTCGCGAAAGGTGCCATGCTCACGCATCGCAACATCATCGCGAATCTGCTGCAAGCCAAGGCGTGGTCGGAAGGACAACTAAGTGGTGAGATAGAAACGGTGCTCACGCCGCTGCCGCTCTATCACATCTATTCGCTCACGGTGAATGCGCTCATTTTCATGGGACTCGGCGGGCGCAACATCCTGATCGCGAATCCGCGCGACATGAAGCGCGTGATGATGATCATCCGCCATGAGAAGTTCACCGGCATGACGGCGGTCAACACGCTCTACAACGCGTTTCTGGAAAACGAGGAGTTCTGCAAACGCGATTTCTCCGACCTCAAACTCGCGATGGCGGGCGGCATGGCGACGCAAAGGTCGGTGGCCGAGCGCTTCAAGGCGGTAACCGGCAAACCGATTATCGAAGGCTATGGTTTGACCGAATGCTCGCCGATCGTGTCGATGAATCCCGTCGACATTTCGAACCTGCGCGACTTCGAAGGCTCGATCGGTTTGCCCGCGCCATCCACGCAGGTGCGCTTTCGCAAGGACGACGGCAGTTGGGCCGACATTGGCGAGGCGGGCGAGCTGTGCGTGAAAGGGCCGCAAGTCATGAAAGGCTATTGGAACCGCCCGGACGAAACCGCCAAGGTGATCGACGACGAAGGCTGGCTTGCAACCGGCGACATCGGCGTGATGGATTCGCGCGGCTTCATTCGTCTCATCGACCGCAAGAAGGACATGATTCTCGTGTCGGGCTTCAACGTGTATCCGAACGAGATCGAGGACGTGATCGCGGCGCATCCCGACGTGCGCGAAGTCGCTGCAATCGGTGTGCCCGACGAAGCCCAGGGCGAGCGCGTGAAAGTGTTTGTCGTGAAGCGCAATCCGTCGCTGACCGCCGAGCAGGTGATCGCGCATTGCCGCAAGAACCTGACAGGCTACAAGATTCCGAAAGTGGTCGAATTCCGCGACGAGCTACCGCAAACCAACGTCGGCAAGATTCTGCGCCGCGCGCTGCGCGACGAGGAACTCGCGAAGCAAAAGTCTGCCTGACAGACAAGGCGCTTGCATGGGGTCTTGCGCCACCCCTCGGGAGAATTCGATGACGCATTGGCTGTTCGCACGCCTGTCCCGGTTTCGCTCGGTGCGTCCCGACGCGAAAGCCGCCGCCGGTGCCGCCGCGGGTAGATCCGCGAATCGCGGACGCAGGCTCCGGCCCGACGTGGCGCGGATCGGCGCGCTCATCGCGTGTGCGGCGCTCGGTGTCGCGAGTTCGCCCGTGTTCGCGCAAAACGACGACAAGCCGCCGCCGCTCGAAGCAGCAAGCGCGGTCAAGCCGCCATCCACGCCGGCCTCGCAGGTCGGCAAGCTGACGCTCGATCAGCAGGTGAAATGGCTGCGCGCCGCGCAGCAAAGCGGCGCACTCGAAGCGCTCGACGACGCGCAACTGGTCGCGCTTTTCAAGTCGCTCGATCCGCTCGCGCTGCCGCGCTATATCAAGGAAGGCCCGAACGGCTATGCGTCGTATGAGTTCACGATGTCGCGCGCCGAACGCATTCGCGGCCAGTGGCCCGACAAGCCCGATCACATGCTGGTGCGCGTCGCGCACGACCCGCTGCGCATCTACGCAAAATGGCTGCCGGACGGCGCGCACGCGGGCCAGGAGATCATCTACGACGAGTCCAAACGCACCGACGAAATGTACGGCCACCTCGGCGGCATCATGAACGTCATGCCGCTCTGGACGTCGCTGAACGGCGCCCTTGCCCGCTCGCAGTCGAACCACCAGGTGCGCGATCTCGGCACCGAATATATCGCCCGGCAGTATCTCGAAGAGGGCAAGAAATATATCGAGGCCGGTTTGCCGCGCTCGACGCAGATCGAAGTGAAGACCATCGACGGCGTGCGCGTGCTTGCATTGACCTTCGAGACGCCGACCGGCCAGCCGCAGTTCTACGCGAAGAAGGAAACGCTCGGGCTCGATTTGCGGCACCCGTATTTCCGCACCGTCGAGTCTTACGACAACGAAGGCCGCATCTTCGAGAGGATCGTCTTCGAAACGATTACGCCGAAAACCTTCGACGAATCGACGTTCGACCCGAAAAACAAGGCCTATAAGTTCTAACGCGGGGCCAGCACGAAGCTCACCTGAGCCGACTGTGCGTCCTGTTCGTGGCTGTGCTCAAGCCGATGCGTTGCGCGAGTGGCGAGTTCTTTCAGCACGAAGTAGTCCGACGCGCGCGTGACGCCTATCAGCCACGGCGTCGTGCCGGCATCGGCGGATTCGCTCAGCAGCGGTAGGAGCCTCAGGTGCCACAGCAGGCCGATGTCGCCGCCGGTTTCGAAAACGGGCAGGTTCATCGCCGTGGTGTAGCGGGCGAATGCGGCGCTTGCGGCGCTCGCGGGCAAGCTCGAATCGGCAATCGCGAACGTGCCGCCGCGCGCCGCGGCGTGCGCGAGCCCAGCCCACGGCAAGGCCCACGCCGAGCCCGCCGGGGTGGAAAGCCATGCACTCGTCATCATGAAAGTGCGCCGGTCCATGGTGGTTCTCCGCTGACCTCATGCGTGCCCCGTTGCGCTCACGCGATCGCGCGATCACGTATAACCGCGACGATCGCGCCACGCCGCCGGCCAGATGCCCTGCTTGCCCGGCGCGAGAATACCGTTAGGGTCGAGCGCGTCCTTGATTGTTTCCGAGAGCCGCAGCAACGCGCCGTCGTTGAAACTGTATTGCGCAGCGGCAAAGTCCATGTACGCGAGGTGCGCGCGGTATTCGCCGTAGCCGGCCGCGCGCGCGTCGCTCATCAGCGAGCGCAGCAGCGCGCCCGCCTGCTCGACCTGACCTGCGTCGTCGCGATCGAAAATCGCCGCGAAGATGTGGTGCAGATGACGCACGCCGGCAGTAAAGCCGCCGTAGTAATCGAAGCCATATTCCGCCGCGCGCGCCTTGACCATGAAGTATTGGCGCAGCGCATCGCGCCCGGTTGCGGGACACACCGGCGTGAAATCCACATGGGCGCCCGCGCCGCCGCGCCAGTCGAGCATGCGAAAAGCGCTCATCGCCGGGATGCCGGCAAGATTGCGGTCGCCGCCCGCGACGGGCTCTGCGTCGCCTGAATAGCGTCTGGCGGAAAGCCGCGCGTCCTTCACGCGCGCGAAGGCCCGCTGAACGATCGCATAGCGCGCGTCGATCAGCTCCGGCGTGCCGTACAGCGCGAAATGCAGATTCCAGCGGCCCACGTTCAGCTTGTCGAGCATCGCGGCCACCGCGTTTCCGGGCATCGCGCCCGGACCGTCGTACCACTCGCGGCGCGCCGACAGCCCGGCTGCGCGCCGCAAGCCGCCTTCGATCACCGCCTGATTGCGGATCGTTTCGTCAAGACGCAACGGCCGCAGTATCTCGACGATCGCTTCCAGATCCGTTTCATGGCGAAACTGGATTTCGCCGAGCAGATACGCGGGCGGCGCCGGCATCAGCCACACGCCGAGTTGGGTGACGACGCCGTAGTTGGACTGCATGAACATCGCGTCGAACGACGGTCCGTAGCCCGGCTGGTAGAGCTGCCACGCGGTGCTGGTGTCGATCGCGCCCATGCCGGTGCGCAGCACGTCGCCGTTGGCGAGCACCACTTCCATCCCGCATTGCGTGGCCGCATGATCGCCGTACGGCGTATAGCCGAAGCCGCGCTCGAGCGTATTGCCGACCACGCTGCCCCAGCCCGCCGCCGGCGGATCGACCCACAGCCGGTAGCCGCGCTCCCTCAGATGCGCGTGCAGATCGAAGTAGCTGACGCCCGGCTCGACTAGCGCATAGGCGAGCGTCTCGTTCACTTCGAGGATGCGGTTCATCCGTTGCAGATCCAGCACGACGGAGCCCGTCAGACGGGGCGCCGCGCCGCCGTATGCGAAGTTGCGCCCGGTGGAGACGGTCCACAACGGAATGCGATAGTGATTGGCCACGCGCAGAATGGCGCGAATTTCTTCGACGGATGCGGGCAGCAGCGCGGCACTCGCCGCAAACGCCGCGCGCTCGCCGGGCGCGAACGGGTCGAGATAGGCCGAGCGTCCGGCCGCCGAATCGACCACATGCTGCTCGCCGACGATCGCCCGCCACGCGGCCAGCGCCGCGTCGAACTGCGCGGCGGAAAGCTTCGGCGGCAACTGGCGGCTCAAGGGCGTGTCCTCCGCGGCGTGCGCGGCTCTTCCGGGCGCGTGGCGATTACCACTCTGGCCACTATTCCCACTATTGCCACGCTTCCGGCTTGCCGCCGAGCGCGCTGCACACGTCCACGGCGATCGCGCGCAGCTTGCCTTCCGCGATGGGTCCCGACAATGCATAGCCCATGCCGTCGCTGATCCAGTAGAAGGTGCGCCGGTTGCCGTCGCGCAGCAGCCGGAAGGCGTTCTCGTCGCGCGCCGTGCCCGTCACGTACAGCGTGAGGCGCGCGCCCGCGCGGTTCTCGTACATGAATTGCGCAGCGGGCCCCGCGTCGCCGGGCAATAGCCGCCCACCCACCAGCGAGTAACCGTATTCCTGCAACGACGGCACCGAAAGCGGCCGGTTCAGCCGCCTGGAGAGCCAGTTGATCAGATGCTCTTCCTCGCTCGCCGCCACTTCCACGGGATGCCGCCGCTCCGGCGTGTAGACCGCATACGCAATGTCGGCGCGCTCGGCGAAACTCGGGGCGCGTGCGCCCAGGCCGTTCCATGCGCCGCCGGTCAGGCGCGGCGCGAGCGGGCCGAGCGCGAACGCGAGCCCGGCGCCCAGAGCGAGCCAGCACGCGGCGACTCCGACATGCCGCCACCACGGCGTGCGCGGACGCAGCACGATGACGGCGGGGTCGTCGGCGCTCGGCGATGAGTCGTGGCCAGGAAGCGGCGCGTGGCTCGCGGCAGCGCGCGGCGTATCGGCCTGCGGCGCGCCGCACAACACACGCAGCGCGGCTTTTTGCGCGCGCCAGGCGGCCACCCGCGCGGCGGCTTGCGGATGCTCTGCGAGCAGCGCGGCAATGCGCTCGCGCTCGCCGGGGGACACCTCGTCGTCGACGAACGCCGACAGCGCTCGCAGATCCACCCCGTCGGGCAAGCTGGCATCGTGGTCGTTATTCATCGCGGATTTCTCACTACTTTCAGCGGCGGCTTGCGCGCCGGCCCTTGCCTCGCCCCTTCGCCGGTCCCCTCGGCGGGCCCTTCCAGCAACACGCGCAGATGCTCGCGCGCGCGCGACAGACGCGACATCACCGTGCCCACCGGCACGCCGAGCGCTTTTGACGTCTCCTGATACGTCAGTTCCTCCACGCAGACGAGCAGCAGCACCTCACGCTGCTCGAGCGGCAGGCAATACAGCGCGCGCTGCAGATCGCGCAGCACGAGCCCGTCGACCTCGCGTGGCGGCGCCTCGAGATTGCGCCAGGGGGCGCTTTCTTCGTCGACGGCAATCTCGCGGCGGCCGCGCAATTGATCGATATACAGATGCCGCAGGATGGTGAGCAGCCACGCGCGCAGATTGCTGTTCGGCCGGAACGCCGTCCAGCGCGCGAGCGCGCGCTCCGCCGTGTCCTGCACGAGGTCGTCGGCCCACGCGCGGTCACCCGTCAGCGCCCGCGCATAGCGGCGCAGCTGCGGGAGCCACGCAATCACTTCGGCTTCGAAGCTCACCCGGAGCGCAAACGCTCAGTAGCCGCCGCCGCTGCCGCTGCCGCCGCTCCCGCTGGTGCTGGACGCGCTGCTGTCGGTCGCGGACGTGCAGGCGCTCGTGGCGAGCGAGCCCAGTGCGAGGGTGAACAGCATGAGGATCATGCCGAGAATGCGGGTGGATTTCATGTGAGTCTCCATCTGGGCCAGAGTGGGCGGTTCAACTGTGCGATGCTGTCCCTGTCTTAACGCACGGCCCCGGCGATTTATTCCGACGATGCACCGCGTGAGGCCAGCTTTTTCCGCCATTGGCGTCGGCAAGCGCCTGCTCTGGCCGAAGAAGCCGGCCAATGCCCGGCTGATTTGGTAACTCAACGTTACAGCCCCTAGTTACCAGGTGCTTATGTGAGCGCAAGCCGTTATAGTGGACGCAGTTCGCCCGCCGACGCGTTCTGCCCCCACACAGGGTAGAATCGCGGCGAACCACCGTCTTTCTAACCTGAATTGTCCATGGCTTCCGCAGAATCGCATCCGCAAAACGACTTCATGAACGCTGCGCGCAAAGAACGAAAGCGCGTTGAGATCTACCTCGTCAACGGCATCCGCCTGACAGGGTGCATCGAGTCGTTCGACCAATATCTGGTGATGCTGCGCACGCCCGTCGGCCTGCAGGGCATCTACAAGCGCGCCATCTCGACAATCCAGCTCGACACCGGCACCCGTCCGGCGCCGCGCGCCGGCCGCCCGTCGCATGGCGAACATACTACTCGCGGACCTCACGGTTCGCGCGAGCATCGTGAACCACGTGAACCCCGCGAACCGCGCGAATCGTACGGTGCGCCGTCCGACCGGCCCGCCCCGGAACGCGGCGGTGCGTCGGATGCTCCGGTGGTCGTGACACGCCGCCGGCGTCTGTTCGGCACGGGTGGCGACGGCGGCAACCACGGCAATCACGGCGGCAGCGGCAACGGCGGGCACGAGTAAGCAGCGGGCTCAACATGAAGCCGGGGCGGCGCCGGTCACTCCTGGAGAGGACCGAGCCGCTGCAGAATTTTTTCTACTCTCGCCACCTGCTGTTCCGACAGCTCAAATTTGCACTTGACCGCCAACAGCCGGCGCCGCCAGTAGCCGGCGTCCAGCATCCGCTGCGCCGGCTGCTTCGTTGCCCAATCCAGATGGTCCAACTCTGCCTCCACCACGTGTGAAGCATTGAAACGCTTCGGACGCACGGGTTTCCTGTTCATGGTTTTCGCTGCCTCGTGGTTCGTCGATTGAGTTGGTCGACTGACTGGGTCGACTGCGTTGGTCGACTGAGTTCGCGCCCCTCCCGAAGCTTGTCCTGCCCGCTCGCCGCCGGCGGTCCGATGGACCGGTCCACGCAACCGGCCGTTGATTGTTGTTGACCGCACGGCCTTCCTGCGACACACGGAAAACGAGCCGGCGCGCCCACGTTTGAAGTTTCTGCTGATTTGATGATTGAGCGGCGCGCCCCCGCGAGCGCCCGGGCGCGTCGTTGTCGTCTCGCGTGGCGTGGCGGCGCGTCTTAGGCCGTCCGGCCAATGCCGTTGGCGCAGCGTTTGCGCTATGCTGAATCGTCGAATGTGTCCACTGGGAGCCCGCCATGACGAGCAAGAAGCCCACGGCGCCGCCGTCCGCCGGAAAGCAGACGGAGCGTGCGCTCGACTCTACGGATAGCCGCCTCGACGAGGCGCTAGAAGAAAGCTTCCCCGCGAGCGACCCGATCGCCGTCCATGACGACGACGCGCAAGGCGCGTCGAAACCGCCATCGCAACAGCCGGCGGAAGAAAAGAAGCAGCGCTAGCGCGCGGCGAAAACAGGTGGCGAGCGGCCAGCGCATCGCGCGCACTATGCGTGAGCGCGATGCGGCTGCAAAGATGCGGTGTATCGCTAGCCCGGTCTGGTGGACGTTTTGGGCAACGTCACGCCGGGCTCGCGTGAAGCAGTCGGACTGTCCGGCTCAATGCACGGGCAAGCCGCTTTCCAGCTGCCGTTGCAGTTCGCGCACCTGGCGCTGGGCGGCCCGCAGTTGCTCCTGCGCCGCAGACTTTTGCTGGGCCAGCGCCACGGCCTCGGCACGGGTCTGTTGCTGCTGGTTCGCCACAATGGTCTGCTGCTGGCGGGCGACGTCGAGGTCCGCCTGCAGCCGGTTGGCGCGGCTTTGCGAGAGCGCGATCATGCGCTCCGTGAACGCCTTTTGCGCTTCGAGCTGCGTGCGGCGAATTTCCACGTCCGAGAGCTGCACGGTCTGGCGCACGAAGTCGCGGTAGATCATTTCAGCGCGCGCCGCGTCCTGCGTCTTGATGACGCGCCAGAAGTTCTTCTGCTGGAAGAGCGCCACGTAGTACGTCATCTCCTTGCCGTGGAACAGCAAGCTTGCGCCGTAACTGCCGTTGTACGTGGTGCGCAGCTCGCTCAGGTCGGAGCCCTTGATCATCTGCTGCAATTCCGCGACGTTGCCCGCGGCGGATTGCTTCGCCTCCTCAGGCGTGAGCGCCGAAGTCTGAACCTGCGTCTGCGCCGGCAACGGCGTGGACGGCAACGCGGCTGGGGTACCGGGCTGGGAAACGACGCCGGCGGTTCCGTTGTTCTCAGGCAGGGACTGTGCGCATGCGCCTTGTGCTACCCCCAACGCCATGATCGCGGCAACGGCGATCTGTCGTAGTTTCGACTTGTGGTCCATGTAATTCCTGCTTCGACAGTTTTTGTTTTAGTTCCCAATCGTCTCATTATTACTCACTTTCGCGGGTTTCGGGCTCTTCGTCGAAAATTTGGTACTTACGCATTTTCTCCCACAGCACCTTGCGGCTGATGCCGAGATAGAGCGCCGTATCCTGACGCCGCCAGCTGTTGGCGTCGAGCGCGGCGATCACGCGGTTGCGCTCGGCCATGTCCCATTTGCTGCGGTCCACGAGCACCTCGGCTGCGCTTTCCGCCGGCACGGGCTGGCTGCTGCGCGCGAGCGCGAGGAGCCGCTGCAGGCGCGCGGCGTCCCATGCGCCGATCTGGCGCACCGTCACGCCGATCCGTTCGGCGAGGTTGCGCAGCTCGCGCACGTTGCCGGGAAAATACGTATCGGCGACGGCGTCCGCCAGCCAGTACGGCAAATCCGGCAGGCCGGCGAGGCGCTCGGCGCCCACCACCTGGGCGATGAAGGCCTTGAAGATCGCGATCTTGTCGACTGCGCCCCGCTCTTCCAGCGACGGAATCTTCAGCTCGATCACCGCGAGCCGGTAGTACAGATCCGCGCGAAAGCTGCCGTCCTTGACCAGCTGCGGCAGATGCTTGTTGGTCGCCGCAACGAGCCGGAAGTCGAGCTTGACGGGGGTCGCCGAGCCGATGCGCGTGACCGCGCTGTCCTCCAGCACGCGCAGCAGCTTGACTTGCTGGTAAAGCGGCAGATCGCCGATTTCGTCGAGAAAGAGCGTGCCGCCGTCGGCCTGCTCGAAGTAGCCCTTGTGCGCGACGACCGCGCCGGTAAACGAGCCCTTCGAGTGGCCGAAAAAGAGCGACTCGAACAGGCCGTCGGGAATTGCGCCGCAATTCACCGCGACGAACGGCCCCTTGCCGTAGCGGCTATGTTTCTCGTGCAGCAGTTGCGCGATGCGCTCCTTGCCCACGCCGGTCTCGCCGTGCACGAGCACGCTCGTGTCGCAGTCGGCGAATGTATCGACTTCGTGCAGCAGCGCCTGCATGCACTCCGAGTTGGCGATCATGGCGTCGGACTCGTGCGTCTTCGCACTGTGCGCGCGCATCTGCAGCACGAGCTTCGTGACCATGCCGCGCAGCTCGGCGCAGGTGAAGTCGAGCGGCAGGATGTGCGAGTACTCGGCCGGATACATGGAGGGATCGTGGTCGCGCGGCGCGGCGCCGACCCAGACCACCGGAATGCCGTGCGCAGCCTGCCAGTCGCGCAGAATGAACGCGCCGCTGTCGATCACCGACACGCTGATGATCGCGAGCGAAGGCCGCAGCGCCGTCCGCTCGGGCGAAATCGCGATGTCGTCGGCACGGATCACTTCGACGTCGAAGCTCGCCATGCAGCGCGCGACCCGGTCGACGATGTCGGCCTTGCCCTCCCAGACGTAAATATCGAGTTCCTCGATTTTGGTGGTGGTTCTCATGGTCGCCGAATCAATAAACCAGTTGTGCCTGACCGCAGGCAAGTCCGAGGTCGTGAACCGTGCTCACGCCGAGCTGCACACCGAGCAGTTGCAGCAGCGGAACGAGCAGCAGGTCGAGCGAATTCAGTACGGGCGCGAGCAGCCCGGCAAGCGCGCTCAGCAGCGGAGCAGCGAGCACGGTAATGTCGACGCCGAGCGCCGTGGCGTGCATCGAACTCCCGAGGCTGCCCGCGAGCTGGCCGAGTAGCCCACTGGTCGCGGAGCCGAGCGCGTTGGTGTTCGTGCTCTGATAGTCGTCGCTGTCGCCCGTCACGTTGTTAAAGCGCAGCACGCTCGGCGCGGCCTTCATGCTGAGATTCCAGCCGTTCGAGGGGGAGCTGGTTCCGAGCGTGACGTTTATCACGCCGAGGCTCAGCAGCGGCACGCTCACCGACGTCAACGAGGCGGGCTTCGTGCAGGTGGTGGCCGTCGTCGTGTTGGTGAAATTGCTGGACGCGTCGCCGCCCGCGCACAGCGACACCAGATCTGGCGTCACCGAAATCCAGCTGTAGCTCGTGGACTTCTGCGTCGAGCATTGCGTGGCCTGCAAGCCGGCGGTACCGTCGGCGACTTCGAGATAAATCGGCAGATTGAGAAGGCTCACGTTGACGAGCGAAGGAAATCCCGACCCGAGCCCCACATTGACGTTGACCAGCTGCACGTTCAGATAAAGCTGCACCGAAGCCGAATGCGCGCTCGTGCGGTAGCTGCCGTCCGGATAGGTGCCGGCCTCGCCCACGGCGATCACGGGCGGCCTCAGAATCCGCGCCTCGGCCGTCACGTTGGCGAGCGGGCTCAGGTTAAGCGCGGTCCCGAGGTTCACCGCCGCGTTGCCATGCGCGATTTCCGCGGCGATCATGAGCGCGTCGAGCGCATTGATGCTGGCTGTGGCCGCCGCTTCCGGATTGGCGAGGCCGACCGCCAGCAATCCGCTCGTGCCCGCCGTGTCGCCGAGATTGATCTTGGTCGAGCCCGTCGACGCGCTCGCAATCGTGTTCAGTCCGCTGATCACGCTCGCGCTCGCCACATTGCCCTGACCGAGCGCGGTCGCCATCGCGGTTGCGAGTTGCGCGACCGTTACCTGCGCCTGCAGCAACTGCGACATCGAGGCGACGCCCAAGGCGGCGGCGAGATCCGACAGCTTGACCTGCGCGGTGGCGAGCCCCTGATAAGACGCGACGTCGAGATTGACATTGCTGCCGAGCAGCCCGTTCAACAGCCCGTTGAGCAGCCCGCCGGAAAGGGTCACCACCGACGTGCTCAGCGAGAACGAGCGAATGTTGGTGGCCTGCGCGACGGCGCTTGCGCTCAGCTCGCGCGTCTGGCCGATGAGGAACAGGAACGGCACCGGCCGGCTGACCACCACCTGCACGGCGTTGAGCGGCGTGCCCGTGGCGGCGAAGTACGACTGGCCCGCATTGGCCGACGGGTCCCATCGGCCGCAAGTCGTCTGGACCGCGCCGTCGCCTGGCAGGCCGTTGGCGGTCGCATTGAGCTGGGCGGAGCTGGCGGCCGCTGCACAGCCGCCCGCACTGCCGATCAGCTGAACGCCGGCAGCGGCGGCGAGATCGGCGGTGCGCTGCAAATCGCGGCGCGCGTAATAGAAGTGGCCGATATCGACCGCGCCGAGCGCGATGACCGCGAGGCTCACCCACACTGCCGCAAGCAGGGCAATCGCGCCGCGCTGCCTGCGCGCGACGATGCCGCCCGCGCGGCGCTGCAGGCACAGCGAGCGAGGCGGGCGCGAATGGCACCAATGGCGCGAATGGCACCCATAGTGCGAAGAGCGGCGCGCGGGATCGCGTGAGCGCATATCAGTTCTGCGGCAAGCTGCCCGTGAGGCCGCCGCCCTGGCCGCTGCCGCTGCCCTGGTTCAGCGCGGAGCCGTACAGATCGGGAATGCGCGATTTGAACGACTGCATGTAGCGCCGATAGGCGAGCCCCGCCTCTTCTCCGAGCATCGGCTGCGCGGCCGCGGCTTGCGCGTTGCTGCGCTGAAGCTCGAGCCATGCCGCGGTCGAATGCCCGACCTCGCTGCGTTGAACAGCCTCGCCCGCTCCTGCCGACTGCGCGCCCGCGTGCGCAGCCGCGCATGCCGCCAGCGCAAGCATCACCACACGCGCTGCGAGCCGCCACGGCATCTGGTTTCTTTCGTTCGTTTTCACGCTACCTCCGCGGCCTCGCCGCCAGTTATTGTGCGAACCGTTGCAAGAGACGCGGCGCCGGTTCCATCGTGTTCTGCGTGCTCGCGACGGTCCCCGCGGGCGCGGCCATCCGGCTCTGCGGACCCGGCAGGCCCGTCGCGCCGGAACGCGCGCCGCTGCGCCCGGCGGCGGCCACTTTCGCCGCGTCGCTGCGGATTGCCGCGCGCACGTCGAGTGCGAGCTTCTGCTGGTTCATCAGCGCCTGCGCCTCGGCGGGCTGCCCGTTCGCGAGCAGAAAAAGCGCGATATTGCTCACGATCTTCGGATTGGCCGAATCGAGTTCGGCGGCCTTCATCAACGGCACGCGCGCCCCGGCGACGTCGCCCGCACGCAGGCGCGCGTAGCCGAGGTCGGACAGCACCGTCGCATCGGTCGGCGCGAGCTGCGCGGCTTGTTGCAGCTCGCTCGCGGCGAACCCGAAGTCGCCCTGCGCGCCCGCAATCAGCCCGAGCCCGCGATGCGCACGCGCCGCCAGCGGCGTCGGCAGCAACTGCCGGTAGGCGGACGCGCTCGCCTCGGGCTGCCCGGTCATGCGCAGCGCGTCCGCGCGCAGCAGGATCGAATCCGGCGTGGCGCCGTACAGTTTTTCGTACGCGTCGATATGCGCGAGCGAGGCGAAGTAAAGCCCCTGCGACTGCATCCGGTCGATGAGCCCCAGATACATGCCCGGTGTGTCGGGCGCCGGATCGCGATTGGCCTGCTGGAGCAAGGCCTGGCGCTCCGCCTGCGGGCCGACGCCGTAGCCGGACTGCTGCGACGCGCAGGCACCGAGTAAGACGAACGCGCAGGCAGCGCAAGCGCCCTGTGCCGCACGTCGCGATGAATATTTGTGAATCCTGATCAATGCCATGGCTCTTTCCTTACCGATGCATCGCCTTCAGCGAGTGCGACACCGACAACACGCCCGGCCCGGCGGTGACGATCATCAGCGCGGGGAGCAGTGTCAGGATCATCACGCCGGTCATTTTCACCGCCATCCGGCCGATGCGTTCGCGCAGCATCGCACGGCGCGTTTCGCGCAGCCGGTCGCCGAACTGCTTGAGCGGTTCCTGCACCGCGCCGCCGTGCCGATCCACCTGGATCAGCAGGCGCACGACCGCGCGCAGGTCCTCGTTTTCGAAACTCGACGCGAGTCGCGACAGCGACTGCTCGCGCGTGCGTCCGGCGGCGAACTGACGCTGCGCAATGTCGAGTTCGCTCGACAGCACCGGCAAGACGCCGCGAAAATCGTTGACCATCACCTGAAGGCTTTGATCGAGCGACAGCCCGACGCCCTGCAAAAGCCGCAACAGGTCGACGAGCATCGGCAGTTCGTCGACGACCGCGCCGCGGCGCGCCGCCGCGCGCCGGCGCAACACGACCTTCGGCGCCATCACGCCGCACACGAAGGCGACGATCACGACGAGCACATAGCGCGGACCTTCGACGTGCGCGTGCCCGAGCGCGCCGGCGACGAGCGGCAGTACGATCGCGCCAGCCACGCGGGCGATCAGGAACAATCCGCGCGCGCGGGCGTCGACGAAACCGCATTGTTCGAGCAGCCGCCGGTCCTCCTCCGCCACCACCTGGCGGCCCACCGACGTGTCGAGCCAGCGAATGCCGGCGTCGGCGCATCGTTCGAGAAAGCTTTTCATGCCGGGCGCGCCTGCGACGCCGGCCGCATTCGAGGCGCCTCGCGCATGCGGTCCACTCGCGGCACTTGCCGCACGGAACGCGCTTGCCGCGCCGGCCGGGTGCGCCCCATGGGGTGACGCATGCGCCGCCGTGCTGCCGTGAACGCCGCGCGCATTCGCAGCCACCGCGCTATGCAGCGCGCGCTCGTCGAGCGCCTGGGCCAAGGTGCGCGCGCTGCGGCGGGCGGCGGCAAGGCGCGCGGTCAGCAGGCCGGCGAGCAGCAGAAAGCCCGTGGCGGCGCACACGAGCGCAAGCGCGAAGAGTTCGGTCGGCTGCATCGTCAGGCCTTCAACCGGGCAAGCCGGTACAGCAGATACGCGCCCGTCAGTTGCAATGCGAACGCGATATAGAGAATCTGGCGACCGCCTGGATCGAACCACATGGCGCCGAAATAACGCGGGTTCGTCAGAATCAGAAAGCCGCCTATGCCGACTGGCAACATGCCGAGTACCCACGACGACAACCGCGTTTCAGACGACATCGCCACAAGCTCGCGTTCGGCGTGCTCCAGATCGCGCATGAACGACGACATGCGGTCGAGCATCACGTCGGCGCGGCCGCCATACTTGACTGAGAGCCGCAGCACCGCGCCCACCAGTTCGAGCTCGCGCGCGCCGTACAGCACGGCGACGTGAGACAGCGCGCGGTCGATTTCGACGCCCGACCTCAGCATTCGCGAGACATGGTCGAGGCATTCGCGCAGCGGCGCCTCGGTGATTTGCAGCGAGGCCTGGAACGCGGCGGGCACGCTGTTGCCGAGCGTGATGAGACGCACGATACCGTCGAGAAACGACGGCAGTTGCCGCACGATCGCCTGACGGCGCCGGCTCGCGCGCATCGACGTCACGAAGTAGAGAAATACCGCGCAGCCGCACAGCGTCACACCGGCGGCGAGCACGCCGCCCTGGCTCGCGGCCACGAGACACAAGACGGCCACAATGGCCGCGACGGCGACGATCGTCCCGCGCGCGTTACGCAGTCCGGCGCGGTTGAGCATCGCGCCGCACGCGTAGCGCGCGCGTGCGCCGAGATAACGCAGATACGCGTACCAGCCCGCGTCGGCGGCCGGCGCTTGCGGCGCGAGCGCGACAGCGGGCGCGGCGCGGCGCGCGGACGCCGATGCCGCTCCAAAGGCTGCACCGGTGGACGCAGCGGAAGCCACGGCGGCGCGCGGCGCGCCGCTTGCGCCGGTCGCACTCATTGCGCCGGCTGGGCCGCCCGCGTTCGCCGTGAATGCCCCTCCCGCCGCAGCCCCGCTCGAACCACCCACCGCGGCCGTCGGCGCAGCGCTCTGTGCGGCGCTCATGCGGCTGTCGATAAAACGCTCGGCGCTCACCTGCTCCTTGCGCTGCGCGCCGCGCTGCAGGATGAAGAGCGCGAGCGCCGCGCACAGCAGCGCGAGCGCGGCAACGATCAACGCTGCGCTAGACATTGAACCCGCCGCCAAAGCCACCGCCGCCGCCGAAACCGCCGCCGCCCATGAAGCCGCCACTGCCGCCCAGCCCGCCGCCGAAACCTGCATCGCCCGCACCGACCGCGCCGCCGAGCGGCTGACGGAAGCGCGCGAGCTTCGGCGAATGCGGATGAATGCCGAGCGACACCCATTGATCGAGCTCGTCCCCGTCCGCCGACAGCACCGGCTCGTAGCGGTAAAGCTCCTGTGTCGCGATGATGTTGTCGGACAGGCCAGTTACTTCGGTGACCGACAGGATGCGGCGGCGGCCGTTCGAGAGCCGCCCGATCTGCACGATGAAGTCGATCGCGTTGGCGATCTGCCGGCGCAGGCTCGACTCGGTGCCCTGGAAGCCCGCGAATCCGGCCAGCATTTCGAGCCGGTACAAACACTCGCGCGGCGAGCTTGCGTGGACCGTGCCCATCGAGCCGTCGTGGCCCGTGTTCATCGCCTGCAGCATTTCGAGCACTTCGCCGCCGCGCACTTCGCCGACGATAATGCGGTCCGGCCGCATGCGCAAAGTATTGCGCAGCAGGTCGCGAATCGTCACCACGCCCGCGCCGTCGAAGCCGCCCGGACGGCTTTCGAGCCGCACCACATGCGGATGGTTCAGCGACAGCTCGGCCGTGTCCTCGATCGTCACGACGCGCTCCGGCTCGGGAATATGGAACGCGAGCGCATTGAGCAGCGAAGTCTTGCCCGAGCTCGTTCCGCCCGACACCAGCACGTTGCAGCGCGCCTGTACGGCGGCTTCCAGCAGTGCGCCGATCTCCGGGCTGTAGGTGCCGTTGCCGAGCAGATCGTCGGGGCGCAGCGGGTCCTTGCGGAATTTGCGGATGGACACGATCGGACCATCGATGGACAGCGGCTCGATCACCACGTTGACGCGTCCGCCGTTGGGCAGGCGCGCATCGACCATCGGATTGGATTCGTCCAGACGCCGGCCGATCGGCGCGAGAATGCGCCTCACGATACGCAGCAGGTGCGCGTTGTCGGCGAAACGCACCGGTATCTTCGTGAGAATGCCGTGGCGCGACACGTACACGTCGTTGTAGCCGTTGATCAGAATGTCCTCGACCGCCGGGTCGTTCAGCAGATCCTCGATCGGGCCGAAGCCCGCGAGTTCCTTGGTCAGCGCATCGGCGATCGCGCGCACCTCCACCTCGTTGATCGGAATGCGCCGCAGCCGCACGAAGCTGTCCATTTCCAGATCGACGAACTGATTGATCGCGTTGCGCGACCAGCGGCCGAACTCCGAACCGAGTTCCTCGATGCGCGTGAGCAGATGTTCGTGCGCGGCGTTCTTGATGTCCTGGAACTGCTGCGTGTGCGCGAACGACGGCGCGTTGTCGGCGAATTCGATTTCTTTTGCCATCGTCTATGACCGTCTGGAGGAAGTGGGGATGAAGCGCCTGAGCGCGTCCAATGCCGATGTGCGGCGCGGCGGCGCGCTTGCGTGCGCCGGGCCCGCGAGCCGCTCGATCAGCGGTTCGAGCGCGCGCACGTACGGGTCGCGCGCGGCGGCGTCGGCGAGCAGCAAACCCTGGTTCGCCGTCTGTCCGAGCGCCACGCGCCGGTCCGGCAAACTGGCGACGAGCGGCAGGTCGACGCGCTCGGCGATCTGCGCGGCGCCGAGGCCGAGATCTGCGTCGAACCTGTTCACGATCAGCCGGACGTTGGCCGTGTCCGCGCCCGCCTCGCGCAAGGCTTCCAGCACGCCGACCGCCGACACGATCGACGCCACGCCCTGATCGCAGACGAGCCACGCTTCGTCGGAGGCCCGCACGACGTGCGCGATGAACTCCATGTTCGAGAAGCCGCCGAGATCGACGATCTGCTGGTCGAAAAAGGCGCGCAGCCGGTTCAGCAAACCGATGGACGACGAATACGAGATCTCGCGCATGTCGGCAAGATTGGGCGGCAGTGTGGTGAACGCGAGCCCGCTCGCGTGATGCGACAGCGCCGTGTGCACGAAAGTCTGGTCGAAGCGCCGCAAATTTCGCACGGCTTCGACGAAATGAAAGTCGCTGCGCGTATTCAGCATGAGGAGGCCGTCGCCGGCCGGCAAGCCGAGATCGAGCAAGGCCGCCTGCCTGCCCTGCTGCGCGTCGCGCCTTTGCAGCATCACCGCCAGATTGGTCGCGAGCGTGCTCACGCCCATGCCGACGCGCGCGCCGATAAGCGCGGTCACGCGGCCATGGCGGCTCACCGGCTCGACGAGATTGTCGAGCACCTGTTGCGTGATGCGCAGCGCGTCGGCCGCGGGCGCCGACAGGTCGATGAAGTCGCGCACGCCCGCGCGCAAGGCGGCGAGCGCGCTTTCGGGCTCGGCGAGCGAACCGGTCGCGACGATCTGTAGGCCCGGATAGTGCGCGCGCACCGCGCTCGTCGCCGCACTCGCTGCCGCGCCGCGGCCGCCCGAAAAATCGACGAAGACGAGCGACGGGTTGAGCGTGCCGATGCGTTGCGTGAGCATCGACGGATCGAGGGTGACCGCTTCGACCGCACCCGCGGCGAGCAACGTCTCCGAAAGCCAGTGCACGTGTTCGTCGTCGAGCGACGCGAACACGAAATAGTCGGCGACGGTCCGGTCAGTCAATGAGTGCGTCCTTGCGTTCATCGTGCCCATCCTCTTGCGGCATCGGCGCGAACACGCTGGCCGTTGCGTCGCGCGCCGCGGCGTGGCTGCGAACGACGCGCGCCGCCCGCGCAGCTGCCATGCACACAACTGCACATACGCCTGCACATGCACATGCACACGCACACGCGCACGTGCACGCGCCTCGTTGCCGCCTGCCTGCGCGCGCTCATTTCGAAAAACCCGGCGCCGCGTCGCGCGCGGCCACGCCGCCCAGCAACGAGCGCCACACCGGTGCGTTGCGCTGCTCGGACTGCTCGCCCGGCGTGGCCGGCAAGGTCGCGCCTTTCGCGAGCGGCGACACCAGATGCGGCGTCACGATAATTACCAGCTCCTTGTCGTTCTGCTGATAGTTGAGCTGCTTGAAAAACGCGCCGATCACCGGCAGGTCGCCGAGCAGCGGCACCTTGGCCACGTTCGAGATGGTTTCGCGGTCGATCAGACCGCCGATCACGAAGCTCTCGCCATCGCCGAGTTCGACGGTGGTGTCGGTGCGGCGCGTGGTGATCGCGGGCACCGACACGCCGCTGATCGTCACCGCGTTCGCGAAGTCGAGCTGGCTCGCCTCGGGCGCGACCTTCAACGCGATGCGCTGCGGGCTCAGCACGGTCGGCGTGAGCGTGAGACCGACACCGTACGGCTTGTATTCGATCGACGTCGTGCCGAGACCCTGCGGAATCGGCACCGGAATCTCGCCGCCTGCCAGAAAGCTCGCGCTCTGACCGGACAGCGCGACGAGCGTTGGCTCGGCGAGAATCCGCGCGAGGTTGTTGCTTTCCATGAGGCTCAGGTCGGCGAACAGTCCGTGCGTGGCCGAGTTGAACACGAGGTTGAACGCCGACGAAATCGGCGCAACCGAGTTGAAGGTCGGCGTCGCGCCGTAGGTCGCCGAGCTGAGCGCCGACGGCGCGAACGAGCCGAACGTGAAACCGTTGTTCTGCTTGAGGATGTTGAGCCCCACCTGCTTGAGCACCGTGCGGCTGAACTCGACCACGCGCACGTCGACCTGGACGACCGAGCGTGTCGCAACCGTGGAGCTGTCGTAGATCTGGGTGCCGCTTTCGCCCCCGCTTGCGCCGCCATTCGCGGCGTTAGCGCCCGCCAAGGCCGAAGCGACTCCGGCTTTGCCGCCCGTGCCGCCGTTGGCCGCACTGCCGAGCGTCGCGCGCTGATGCGCCTCGATCCCGGCGGCCGCCACCGCACGCTGGTGGGCTTCCATGGTCGGCGCGCTGCCCGAAATCAGCGCCGTGTCGCCGAGCACCTTGACCGCCGGCGTGTCCGGCCCGAGCAAACTCTTCGCGGCCGGCGAGCTCACGTTGACGACATACGACAGCGGCGCGTCCTTGCCCTGCTCCCACAACATGACGTTGGTGCTGCCGGGCGACTTGCCGATCAGCAGCACGCCGCCCGTCCTGTCGCCGCGGATGACCAGCACATCCGCGACGCTCGGGTCGCCGATGGCCACGCGCCGCAGCGTGTGCCCGCTCGCAAGCGACTGCTGCGAGCCGACGACGATGTCGAGTGCCTGCGCCCCGCCCGCGGCAAAACCCGCCGGCGAAACCGCCATCGACGCGCCGCACAGCAACGCCGTCATTCCGTACTCGAAAATGCGTTTGTTCATCTTTTTATGGACGCGCGTGGCCGCACGCTCCCTCAAACCGCTATCGGGCGACCGTTTCGGCGCGCCCACCCCGTATCACTTCGATTGCGCCGCTCCCTGCCGTCCCCGCACGATTCACGACCCGCGTGACGGGCGGCGCGAGATGCGGCGCAAGCGGCACGCGCGGCGCGGCATTGCCGGCGCTTCCGACTCCGCCCGCACCACCCGACAGCGCGTCGAGCGAGACACCCGCCGCCGCGCGCGTCGAATCGCCGGGCGGCACGGCGCCACCCGCCGGCGTCGAGGCCTTCAGCACGCCGGGCAACGGCGCAAAGGCGCCGGCGTCGATTACTTCGGTGTCCTTGGGATTACGCAGCGCGAACACGAGTCGCCCGGAAGTCTCGGCGAGCGTCAGGCGGTCCACGTCGGCGACCGGCACGGCGAGCACCGCGGTGCGCACCATGCCGTTCGGATCGCCCGACGTGTCGCCGGCCGCCGTCGCGTTGCCGAACGCGAGCACGCGCAGCTTCGACATCAGAAGACGCGCCTGCGTGTGCTCGATCTCACCGCCGCTGCCCAGGTTGCCGTCGCGCTTCAGGGTGAAGAACACATCGACGAAATTGCCCGGCCGCAAGCGGTTGCCGACTGCATTCGATTCCTCGACGCGCACCGCCACCGCGCGCTCGCCCGGCTGGATCCGCTCCGCGAGTCCCGACGACAGTTGTTCTTCGAGCACCGGGGCCTCGGCGCCGATGTCGGCGGCCGGCACGCGCCCGGCGACAAGCGACGGGTCGGCGAAAGCGCCGTTCGGGTTGATCGGCAGCGGCTGTACGCGCAGCGCGTCGGCGGCGATCGGCTTGCCTGCCGGCAGCACGCGCGTCGCGACGACCACCGGAAACACCGTTTGCCTGACGGACGCGACGGGCGCGGGCGCCGGCCGGCGCAACAGCGTCACGGCAAAGAGGCCGAGCAACAGCGCAAGGCCGATGAGCGCGCCGGCGGCGATGCGGGTGAGCTTCAGCATGACGGGCCGCCCCGCGAATCGCATGCGGCGGCGCATCCGCGAGGCGCGGGTGAAAAAGCGCCGCTTGACGGCACAAAAGCGTGTGCGTAAGTCACAGTATGTTCACCGGATTGAGTTGCACCGTGGCGGTACTGGTCAGGTTGTCGGGCAGCACGAGGCCGAGCAAAGGCAGGTTCGGAATCAGCGGATGCGCCGCGTAGTCATAGGTCAGGGTCACTGCAAGGCAGGTCATGGCCGGCTGATAGCTGCACGCGGCGGGCACCGTCTGACATGCCGCGGTGCTGATCAATTGCGCGACCATGCTGGTTGCGGTGGTGCACGCGGCCGCGGCGCGCAGGTTGATCGCGGCGGTGACGTCGTTCGCTTTCTGATAGTTGAGCGCGGCGCGCGCGCCCTCCTCGCTTGCCAGCGTGAGGCTTTGCTGCGCGACGAAGATCAGACTGAAGGTCACGATCGCATAGAACACGCAGAAGAAGAGCGGGAACACGAGCGCGAACTCGATCGCAGTGGCGCCGCGCTGAGTGCGCCGGGCGCGCCGGAAAGGCCGGCTCTGTGCGTGAGGGCTCGTGTGCGGCTTGTTGCTCGCAGGTTGCCAAGGCGTGGTCATCGGGCGCCTCCGGCAAGGATCCGCGCGGCGATCTGTACGGCCAGCCAGATCAACAACGGCACGGTGAGACACGCGGCGAACGGCGTCGCGCGCCGGCCGGCAAGTTCGAAAGTCGGCGCCCGGCGTGCAAGCAAGGCGCCCACGCGCGTGCGCGTCGCGACGAGCACGCACAGCGCATGCAGCCCCGCGACGACGCTTGCCACCGCCCACAACCCGATCAGCGCGTGCATGCCGCACCACGCGCCGAGCACCGCGAATACCTTGACGTCCGCAGCACCCATCACGCCGAAGGCGAAGAACGGCAGCAGCGCGACAAGGCCGACGGCTGCGCCGGCGGCCGCCTGAGCCGCGGATAAGCCGAATGGACCCATGTCTAATAAGGCACACAAAAACGCCGCTATCAAACCCGTAATGACAAGTGCATTGGAAATACGCCGGCTGCGGTAATCGCTAATAGCGACACACGCACACCAGAGCATGAATAAAAGAAGTACGGTGGATACTTGCATATTGGACTCGACAGGCGCGTAAATTCACCCGGACCGCAATCGCAATCCGGGTGCGCCTATCAGGCAAAGGTCTCGACAGCAAATAAAACCGTAAGCCGGCAGATTAACAGCGCCTTACGCCTTACTCACCCAGACCCGCACCACTTCTATTTAATGGCAGGCAGAAGCGCAGCGACCGTCTGGAATGCGGTATTGAGCTGCGTACCGAGACCCTGCACGGTCGAGCCGATAACGACAACGATCAGGCCCGCGATCAGGCCATATTCGAGCGCTGTCACGCCCCGGTTATCTCTCAGGAAGCTTGCGGCGAACTTTTTCATTCCTACCCTCGATCTTTGATTTATTCGTCTTTCTATATATGCCGCCCCGGCGGCGACGTGCTGCGCGCGGCACCGCTGGTCTCCTTGCCGGTGCGGCCTGCTGCGTCGCAATGGCCTTCGGATTGCGGCCGGCCTCGCTAAAACGGATGCGTATGAGCTGTCTGTTCGATAACCCACCTCCTCGTGAATCCGCGCGACTTTCGCGTTTTATAGCCGAACAATCTTATTTAAGCAATTGTCCTTTGCCCGCGGACATGCCTGCCCGTCTGTTTGTTCTCATGCACATAGGTTAACGGTTGTTCGTGCGTTGCAGCACATAGTATTAACCATAACTTTGAATCGTTGCACTAATTATTTGTTTGAACCCGACGTTTCAAGCGGTGCCCCGCTCCGCGCGCGCTCGCGTTACGGCGAAACCCGTAACGGCGAGCAAGGGCCGTTACGTTACGCAGCCTGCGCCGATACGCCGCCGCGCATTTCTTTCGACCGGTTTCTGATTTAGCGTCTACTCCATCAAATTCAGCAACGCCTTATTCGATAAGGTCTTGCGGCACACATTCGAAAATCGTCGCTATTGCTCAGTCGAAATGGCATGGGTCCTGCAGAGATAGTCCGCAGCAGCACCACACAACACATGCGATGCGAGGGCGACATGCACATTCAAACGACCGACACCACGAGCACCACCCACACCACACACAACGGGAAGACGGCCAGCCTCACGTTGCGCACCACGCTGATCGCCGCGGGCGTGGCAGCGCTGCTTTCCCTCGGCGCCTGCGGAGGCTCGGGAAGTCTCAGCTCGGGCACCGGCAGCAAAGGCAGCGGCTCGGCAGGCGGCACGCTGTCGACGGCAAGCGGCAGCGGCTCAATGGGCTCGGCCGGCTCCGGCAGCAAGTCGAATACGGACACCACCAACACGAACACCAATCCGGATACGCACACGGACCCCGGCAGCGACCCGACCACGACTCCGGTCGCGAATGCGGTCGGCACGGTCGCGGGCAATACGGGCGGCGTGATCGGCGACGTCGGCTCGACGGTCTCGAGCGTCGGCACCACGATCGGCTCGCCGACGCTGCCGGGCGTGAGCCCGCAGACCACCCAGGCTGCGGGCGGTGTCGTGCAGCAAGTCGGCGCGGCGGTGTCGACGCTCGGCAGCGGCGTCACGCAGGGCCTCGGCCAGCTCGGCACGGGCGGCAATCCCGTCGGAACGACTGTGTCGAGCCTTGGCGGCGTCGTCGGGCATGTGGGCGGCGCGGTCGCGGATACGGGCAGCCTCGTGACGAGCCTCGGCAGCGGGCCGCTCGCCCCGTTGTCCGCGATCACGACGCCGCTCGGCGGCACCGTCACCACGGTCGGCGGCGTACTTTCCAACGGCGGCAGCATACTCGGCACGGCGCTTTCGACAGGCCCGGTTCAGCAGGTCACGCAGACACTGAGCACCGCGATCACGCCGATCACGTCGATGGTCGCATCGACCACGCAGACGGTCGGCGGCACAACAGGCCTCGGTGCGCCGGTCAACACGCTGCTGTCGACGCTCGGCGGCGGACTCGCGCAAGCCGGCACGCTGCTGGCTGCGACGGGCGGCAATCCTGTCACCACCGCACTCGGCCGCACCGTGACGGACACGGGCACGACGCTCGCCTCGGCTGGCGGGCTGGTGACGGGCGGCACCGGCGGCAATCCGCTCGCGCCGCTGGCGAGCGCGTTAGGCGGGCTGACGGGCGGCACGGGCAGTGGGCCGCTCGCGCCGGTGACGAGCGCGTTAGGCGGACTCGCGGGCGGCACGGGCAGTGGACCGCTCGCGCCGGTGACCGGCGTGCTGAGCGGCCTTAACGGCGGCACGGGCAGCGGGCCGCTCGCACCAGTGACGGCTGCGTTGGGCGGGCTGACGGGCGGTACCAGCGGCGGCTCCCTCGCCCCCGTCACCGGCGTGCTGTCGAGCGTGACGAGCGGACTCAGCGGCGCGGCGGGCGGCAGCAGCGGCCCGCTTGCGCCCGTCACGGGCTTGCTGTCGACGGTCACGGGCGCAATCGGCAGCGTGACGACGCCGACGGCCGCGCCAACCTCGGGCACCTCGGGCACCACCGGCGCCGCGCCGACCGGCGTGTCCCTCACAGGCAGCTCGGGCAACGCCACCACCAGCAATCCGCTCGCGCCTGTGACCTCGCTGGTCGGCGGCCTGCTCGGCGGATTGTCGAAGAAGTAAGCGCAACCGCGCGCGCCCCAGCGAACGCAAACGGAGCACGCGTCGTGACCCGATTCACGCGAGCCACGCAGATTCACGCGATGCCCCCCGCGACTGACAAACATCCGCGCAGGCCCGCCAGGCGACGCCCGCTGCAAGGTTCAAGGGCGGCCTTCAGGCCGGCTTCGAATGCGCGTTTCTTACGACTTTGAATACGGATTTGAATACGGCGCGCCGCCCCGCATGGAAAAGGCGGCGCTCTCCACCACAGCAAACACGATTGCCGGAAGGCATTGAGGAGCCCACATGTCCACACCCCGCCTGCTTGACCGCCATCCCGCCGCAACAGCCTTCATGTCGCTGCGCACGCCGCTGATCGCCGTCGCCGTCGCGGGCCTCGTCGCCGCGTGCGGCGGCAGCACCGTCAACTCCCCGCCGACATCGAGCACCGGTAGCGGCAGCGGCTCCGGATCGACCGGCAGCGGCGGCACCACGACGACCACGACAGGCAGCTCGGGCGCCGTGACCGGCGCCGCGAAGACCACCGGCGACCTCGGCTCGGTGATCGCCGCGCAGACGATTCCCGGCTTGAGCCCGCAGGTTACGCAAGGTCTCGGCAACGCCGTATCGGGCACCAGCAGCACGCTGAACTCGGTCGCCAATGCGCTCAGCAGCGGCCTCGGCCAGATCGGTACGACGCCGAATCCTGTCGGCACCACGGTCGCGGGACTCGGCTCGGTGGTCAGCTCGACGAGCGGCGTCGTACAAGGGTTCAGCACGGCCGTCGACGGCCTCGGCAGCGGCAATCTCGCGCCGCTGTCGCCGGTGACGACGCCGTTGGCCGGCGCGCTGTCGACCACCGCGTCCGCGCTCAACGCGGGCGGCGCGACGCTCGGCAACACACTTGGCTCCGCGCCGGTTCAACAGATCACGCAGCCGCTCAGCACCGCGATCACGCCGCTCGTGACGACTGCGGGTCTCGTCACCCAGGCGGTCGGCACGCAGACCGGCCTTGGCGCACCCGTCGGCGGGCTGCTCGCTCAGGTCGGCGGCGCGTTGAGTTCGGCGGGGACGCAGGTGGGCTCAGCGAGCGGCAATCCGGTAGGCGCCGATGCCGGCGCGCTCGTCGCTTCGCTCGGCAACACGGTGACGAACGCGGGCGGCCTCGTCAATCCAAACGGCCCGAACGGCGTGCTGCCGATTCCAGGACTGATCACAAGCCTCGTCGGCAGTACGACCTTCAGCGTGGCCAACGGTGCGCCGTCGAACAGCAACCCGCTCGGCCCGCTGCAAAGCACGCTCACCAGTGTCGGCCTCGGCGGCGATCCGCTGGGCTCGATCTCGACGCTGCTCGGCGGCACCCCGCTCGCCGCTGTCGGCTCGGGGCTAAGCAGCGCACCGCTCGGCTCGCTCATGTCGGCGGCCGGCGGTTCGGGCGGCGCAGCCGGGCCGCTTTCGCCGCTGCAATCGCTGACCGGCGCGCTGGCGGGCGCGGCGGGCGGTGCCGGCGGCTCGGGCGGCAGCGCACAGGCGCTCGCGCCAGTTACCGCGCTCGTCGGGCAACTGACGGGCACATTGAGCGGCGCCGCCGGCTCCGCTTCCTCGAGCGGTTCGACGAGCAGCAATCCGGCGAGCGGACTGACCACGTTGCTCGGCGGCCTTGTGCCGGCAAACCGTAAGTAGTCTTAATAAATGGTATCGATGCGGCGCGCATCGCACCTGGCGGCAACGATTCACTGCGCGCAGGCGATGCCATGCGCGCCGCGCGCTTGCCCGCTGCATTCAAGCTTCACGCAGGACATGACGTAATACATGACGGGACGGCACCCTCCGTCCGGCCATACATAAGCGGGCGCCGTCGGCGGCAAGGCCATGCCGCGTCACGACAGGCGCACGTAAAACAAGACGGCATACGAGGATAATCCGATGAAACTCGGGTACGGCAGCACATGGACCTTCGTGCTTGCGGCGTTCGTCGCGAGCGCAATAGAAGCGCCGGCGCACGCGCAATCGCGCCCGCCGGCAGTGGCCGGCGGCAATCCGTTGAGCGGGAACCCGTTGAGCGGGAACCCGTTGAGCGGCAATCCTCTCGGCGGCACACCGCTCGACTCGCTGCCGCAAATCAAGGCGCCCGACAAAGGCCCGAATGTGACAGTGCAGGTCGCGCCGCAAGCGCCTCAACTCCAGGAACTGCTGGCGCGTCATCTGACGCCGTCGCGCGTGCAGGTCGAAGGCGTCAAGTCCCTTCCCTTCGACGAAGTCGCCCAGCGCTTCACGCCGCTCGTCGGCAAGGACACGACCATCGGCGATCTGATCGAGGTCGCCAACGGCGTCACGAAGCTCTACCAGGAGCGCGGCTTCGCGCTGTCGTTTGCGTTCATTCCGGCGCAGACATTCGACGGCGGCGTCGTGCGCGTCACCGTGGTGGAAGGCTACGTGTCCGCCGTCAAGGTGACCGGCAAGGCCGGCGCGGCGGAGGACAAGATTCGCGCGATCGCCGATCACATCACAGCAGACCGGCCGCTGCGGCGCGCGACCTTCGAGCGCTACATCAACGTGCTGGGCCTCTTGCCCGGCGTGAAAGTCGCCGCGAATGTGCCGCCGCCGCAAAACACGGACGGCGCGACCACGCTCGAACTCAACGTCGAACGCAAACCCTTCGATGTCAGCACGGGCATCGACTTCAACCATCCCGGCGTGCAAGGCCTGCTGACGGCGACCGAGAATGGCCTGACCGCGCTCGGCGAGCAACTGAGCATCTCGGCGCTGCTGCCGAAAGGCCGCGACAACGTCACCTATCTCGCCGCGCATGCCACCGTGCCGATCGGCAGCAACGGTCTCATTTCGAAGCTCGACGCGTCGCACTATCGCGGCAATCCGGTCAACAATCCCGGCTTGCCGTCCTATGTCGAGCGCACGGTGATCAACGACAAAATCGGCGGCTCGCTGGCCTATCCGATTCTCTTGAGCAATACGCAAAGCGTGATCGGTACGGCGTCTGTCTATGCATCGCACGACGAAGACCGCTATCACAATCAGCCAACCGGCGCGCAGATCGGGCTGCGCTCGCAGGTGCGCGTGATGCAATTGCAGGCGGACTACACCAGCGTGCAAACCGGCCAGGTGCGTCGCGCGAGCCTGCACGTGGCCAAGGCGTTCGACATTCTCGGCGCGTCGAAATCGGGCGATTCGAACGTGCCTGGCGCGAGCGTCAATAATCCCGCTTCGATCAACTTCGTGCGCACGGGGGCCAGCTTTTCGCAAACCAACGAGTGGCCGTTCAAGATCGGTACGGCTATTTCGCTGACGGGGCAATACAGCCCGGTTTCGCTGCCGACCTCCGAGCAGATCGCCTTCGGCGCGCAGCGTTTCGCACAAGGGTACCAACCGGGCGAAGCGTCCGGCGATTCGGGCTGGGGCGCGATGTTCGAGATCAACCGCGTGTTCACGCCCGGCTTCACGTACTTGCGCACGTTCACGCCTTACATTTCCTTCGATATGGCGCGCGTCTATCTGCATGCGGGCACGCCGTCGCCGTCGCGGCTTGCGTCGATTGCGTTCGGCTTTCGCATCAGCGACGCGAAGTATTACAGCCTGGATCTGTCCGTGGCGAAGGCCGTCGGCGATGCCCCGGTGGAGAGCGCGTCGCGCAGCCCGCGGATCAATGCGACGTTCTCCTATCAGTTGAACTGAACGAGGTGAGCGGGAAGTGCCGCCACCCGATTAGAGGTTCCACTATCAAACGGCGGGCGCATTTTTTCGCGCACTTCACGTATTCTGCATCGATCACATGAAGCGGCCGTGCGAGAGCCGCGAACCGGACCCCGTGTGCGGCGCGCAAGGAGAACCCCAAGGCATCACGCGGCAACGCAAGGCAAACGCCTGACGCGCTGCCAATAACGCTGCGCGACCATGATCGCGCTGTCTTTTATCAAGGAGGAAGACAATGATGCAGTTCACCCAACGTGCCCGCGCCGCCGCGCTTCGTACAGCGAAACATGCCGCTCTTGCGGGCGTCCTGCTCGCGAGCGCCGTCAGCGCGATGGCGCAAGCTAACACGCCCGTGGGCACCTGGCAGACCATCGACGATCACACCGGCCAACCCAAGGCGCTCGTGCAGATCGCCCAGGACGGCAACGGCACGCTGAGCGGCAAGGTCATCAAGGGGCTCGGCCCGAATGACCAGCCGGATCGCCGCTGTACGGCCTGCACCGATGCGCGCAAGGATCAGCCGATTCTCGGCATGACCATCATTAACGACATGAAGCAGGACGGCGATGCCTGGGATCACGGGCAGATTCTCGACCCGGAAAACGGCAAGGTCTACAAGTGCAAGATGCACCTGGAAGACGGCGGGAACAAACTGGTTGTGCGTGGATATATTGGCGTGGCACTGCTCGGCCGCTCGCAAACGTGGGTCCGCCAGCAATGACGGATGCGCGTTAGCCGCACCGGTGAGCTTGCGAGCTCAACACGGAACGGCCGACGATACGATCGTGCGGCCGTTTTTCTACGCGCTGCCGCGTGATTCGCGTCCTCATGCGGCGTGTTTGAAAGGCGACGCGAAAGCAAACGGAGACGACGGCAGCGGCTTGGCCGGCGGCGGACTATAAACCGCGGGCGCCACCGGAGCGGCTGCCTTCTCCGCGGCAACGACACCCTTCTGTTCCGCGTTCAGATGCGTGCGCATGCGGGCTTCCATCATGGCGCAGAGTTCCTCGCTCGCGGCGCCGAAGAGCTGCTCCATGACGCGTTTCAACACGCCCGACTGGTACCATGCCTTGAACCGGCGATGACACGTTTGATACGACGGGTATTTACGTGGCATGGCTGACCACGTGGCGCCGCTGTACATCACCCACAGCACGCCGTTGAGCACGGAGCGCGTGTTGGCCAGCGGGCGGCCCCGCAATTCGGAGCGCGGGCGCAGTTCGGGCAGCAACGGCGCGATGCGTTGCCACTCTTCGTCATTGATGTCGCGGTAAGGGTTCATGGCTTCTCCTTTGTCAGATACCCGACAAAGATAGCCAGTCGCCTGAAACCAGAACATCGGAGCAATCCGAATCCTGAAAATGCGCCTGTCGGACTAGTCCGCTACCCGAAGACGCCACGACCTATCGCAAAAGCACGCGGCGCCCCCCCTGCGCTCCGCTTATCACGTCAGCGACGTATCGACGATCCGGCGCGGCGCTTCCAGATACTCCTTGCTCTGCATCTCGACGATGCGCGACACCGTGCGCGTGAATTCGTTGGCCATCGGGCCGTCCACATAAAGCTGCTCGGGCGGCACCGCAGCAGACATCAGCAGCTTCACCTTGTGGTCGTAAAACACGTCGATCAGCCACGTGAAGCGGCGCGCCTCCGACGCCATGCGCGCCGACATCTGCGGGACGGCGGAGAGGATCACTGCGTGGAAACGGCTCGCCAGTTCGAGGTAGTCGTTCTGCGAACGCGGACCGCCGCACAAGGTCGCGAAATCGAACCAGACGACGCCGTCGGCCTTGCGCAGCGCCTTCAACTCGCGCTTTTCGATGTGCAGGATCGGGCTCTCGTCAGGCACGGCGGCAAGACGCGCGAACGCGTCGCGCAGCGCCTTGTCGGCGGCTGCGCCGAGCGGCGTGTGATAGACCTCCACTTGCGCGAGCGTGCGCTGGCGATAGTCGATGCCCGCATCGACGTTGATGACATCGAGCTTCTGCTTGATGAGCTCGATGGCCGGCAGCATGCGGTCGCGGTGCAGGCCGTCCGGGTACAGCGTGTCCGGGTCGTAGTTGGAAGTCATCACGAACTGCACGCCGTTTTCGAACAGCTTGTCGAGCAGGCGGTACAGGATCATCGCGTCGGCAATGTCCGACACGTGGAATTCGTCGAAACAGATGAGCCGGTAGCGCTTCGCCACGCGGCGCGCGAGTTCGTCGAGCGGATCGGCCTGGCCTTTCAGTTCCTCGAGCTCGCGATGCACTTCGCGCATGAACTCGTGGAAATGCAGCCGCGTCTTACGCTGCACCGGCACGATCATGTAGAAGCTGTCCATCAGAAAGCTCTTGCCGCGCCCCACGCCGCCCCACATGTAGACGCCGCGCGGCTGGTCGGGATGATTGATGAGCTTCTTGAACGCGTTCGAGCGACGCGATTTGTACTCGACCCACTCTTCGTAGCACCGCTGCAGCCGGTCCACCGCCCCGCGCTGCGCCGGGTCCGATTGATAACCCCGCGTCTGCAGTTCTTTTTCGTAGTATTCGGTGACGTTCATTGTGTTGCTGCAAAAAGAAAGGCGGGGGGGAATGAACCCGCCCGCCTTGTGATGCCGGAATTGCCAGTGCGTTCAGTCAGGCGTGCGCGATTACATGTTCAGCGCGCGCTTGTCCACGGCGAGCGCCGCTTCGCGCATGACTTCCGACAGCGACGGGTGCGGATGGCAGATGCGGCCGATGTCTTCCGACGCCGCCTTGAATTCCATCGCCACCACGGCTTCTGCGATCAGATCCGATGCGTTTGCCGCGATGATGTGCACGCCGAGCAGTTCGTCGGTCTTCGCGTCGGCGATCATCTTGACGAAACCATCCGCCTTGTTGATGCCGAGCGCGCGGCCATTGGCCATGAACGGGAACTGGCCCGACTTGATCTCGCGGCCTTCCGCCTTCAGCTGCTGCTCGGTCTTGCCGACCCACGCGATTTCCGGCTCGGTGTAGATCACCCACGGAATGCAGTTGTAGTCGATATGCGGCTTCTGGCCGTCGATGATCTCGGCCACCAGCACGCCTTCGTCTTCGGCCTTGTGCGCTAGCATCGGGCCGCGCACCACGTCGCCGATTGCGTAAACGTTCGGCACGGCCGTCGCGCAATGATCGTCCACGTCGATGAAGCCGCGCTCGTTGGTTTTCAGACCGATCGCTTCGAGACCCAGGTTGTCCGTGTTCGGCACGCGGCCGATCGACACGATCAGGCGGTCGGCTTCGAGCTTCTGCGCGTTGCCGTCCTTGTCCGTGTAGTTGATCGTGACGCTGTTCGCGGTGGTCGTGACTTCGCCGACCTTCACGCCGACATGAATGTCGAGACCCTGCTTCTTGAACTGCTTGGCCGCTTCCTTCGAAAGCGCCTGGTCAGCCGCGCCGAGGAATTCCGGCAGCGCTTCCAGCACGGTCACTTCCGCGCCGAGGCGGCGCCACACCGAGCCGAGTTCCAGACCGATCACGCCTGCGCCGATCACGGCGAGCTTCTTCGGAGCGGAGTCGAAGGACAGCGCGCCTTCGTTGTCGGCGACAATCTTGTTGTCGACCGGAATGTTCGGCAGATGACGCGCCTTCGAGCCCGTCGCAATGATCACGTTCTTCGCCGTGACCACTTCGGTCTCGCCCTCGCCGCTCACCTCGATCTGCACGCCGGCGTCCGTCTTGCCGGTGAACTTGCCGTGGCCCTTGAGCCACGTGATCTTGTTCTTGCGGAACAGGAATTCGATACCCTTCGTCATCTTTTCGACGATGCCGTCTTTGCGGGCCATCATCTTCGAGATGTCGACCTTGACGTTTTCCACGGAAATGCCGTGGTCGGCGAGGTGATGCGATGCGTTTTCAAACTCTTCCGACGACGCGAGCAGCGCCTTCGACGGAATGCAACCCACGTTCAGACAGGTGCCGCCGAGCTTCAGCGCGCCGGCCGGGTTCTTCCATTTTTCGATACATGCGACGGTCTTGCCGAGCTGCGCTGCGCGAATGGCGGCGATATAACCGCCAGGGCCTGCGCCGATCACGACGACGTCAAATTCTTTGGACATGACAATCCTTTTGATGACGGAACGGCGCGGCCACGCTTCGTGGCGCGTCTCGCTCCAGTACTGCGGAATGCAAAAGACGTGATGCTTGCCTGAACTCTTCAAATGGCGCCGGCTTGCGCGTTTTGCAAGCCGGCGCCTCGCGAATCCGCGATAAACCCGTGATTACAGGTCGAGCAGCAGGCGCGCCGGGTCTTCCAGCGCATCCTTCATCGCGACGAGCGACAGCACGGCTTCGCGGCCGTCGATGATGCGGTGGTCGTACGACAGCGCCAGATAGTTCATCGGGCGGATCACGATCTGGCCGTTTTCCACGACCGCGCGTTCCTTCGTGGCGTGCACGCCGAGAATCGCGGACTGCGGCGGGTTGATAATCGGCGTCGACAGCATCGAGCCGAACACGCCGCCGTTCGAGATGGAGAACGTACCGCCCGTCATTTCTTCGATGGACAGCTTGCCGTCCTTCGCCTTCTGACCGAATTCGGCGATCTTCTTCTCGATTTCAGCGAGGCTCAGCTGATCTGCATTGCGCAGGATCGGCACCACCAGACCGCGCGGCGAACCGACCGCGATACCGATGTCGAAGTAGCCGTGATAAACGATGTCGTTACCGTCGATCGACGCGTTCACGAGCGGGAACTTCTTCAGCGCATGCACGGCCGCCTTCACGAAGAACGACATGAAGCCGAGCTTCACGCCGTGTTCCTTTTCGAACTTGTCCTTGTACTTGTTGCGCAGGTCCATCACCGGCGCCATGTTCACTTCGTTGAACGTGGTCAGGATCGCGTTGGTTTGCTGCGATTCGAGCAGACGCTCGGCGATACGCGCGCGCAGACGCGACATCGGCACGCGTTGTTCCGGGCGGTCTTTCAGCCATTGATCGGCCGATGCGGGCGCCTTCACGTCCGGCAGCGACGGCTTCGCAGCCTTCGGTGCAGCGGCCGGTGCCGGCGCAGCAGCCTTGGCAGCCGGTGCACCTGCCGTCAGCACGTCGCCCTTGGTGATGCGGCCGTCGCGGCCCGTGCCGGCGACGTCGCCGGCGGAGAGGCCCTTCTCCGCCATCAGCTTGCCGGCAGCCGGCGAAGCAGCGGTGTTCGCACCCACCGCGGAGGCAGCTTGCGCAGCCGGTGCAGCGGCCGGTGCCGGAGCGGCGACCGGAGCCGGCTTCACTTCGGCTTCGACGGCAGCGGCGCCAGCCTTGCCTTCCGTATCGATCTTGGCGATCACCTGATCGGCCGTGACGGTGTCGCCGTCGTTCGCGATGACTTGCGCGAGCACGCCGGCCGAGGGTGCCGGCACTTCGAGCACGACCTTGTCGGTCTCGATTTCGATGAGAATTTCGTCCTGAGCAACAGCCTCGCCGGGCTTTTTCTTCCACTGCAGCATCGTGGCTTCCGAGACCGACTCGGACAGCTGGGGAACCTTGACTTCAACAATAGCCATTATGAATATCCTGAATACGTATCGGGTGACGGCGCGGTGAACGACGACCGCCTGCGAACCCTGCGTGCCGCGCCTGCCCCTCGACGGGTGGCCCAACGCGGCACGGGAAAGCGCGATGCGCTTTCCCGGTTCGTCTCGTTGCTTTATTTAGCGATCGACGCGCTCTTGAGGCGGCCGAAAGCGCCTTCGACCAGCGCCTTCTGCTGCTCGTAGTGCTTCGCGTAGTAGCCCACTGCCGGCGAAGCCGAAGCCGGACGGCCGCTGTATGCCAGCTTCTGTCCTTCCTTCATGCCTTCCTTCAGGTGATGCTCGATGTAGAACCACGGGCCCTGATTCTGCGGCTCGTCCTGCACCCACACCACTTCGGTCGCGTTGTCGTACTTCTTCATTTCCGCTTCGAACTGCTTGTGCGCGAAGGGATACAGCTGTTCGATACGGATGATCGCGACGTCGTTCGACTTCGCTTCGCGGCGATGCGCGACGAGGTCGTAGTACACGCGGCCCGAGCACACCAGCACGCGCTTGACCTTCTTCGCGTCGATGGCCTCGTCCACTTCGCCGAGCACCGGCTGGAACGAACCTTTCGCCAGTTCCGACAGGTCCGACACCGCTTCCTTGTGGCGCAGCAGCGATTTCGGCGTTGCGACGATCAGCGGCTTGCGGAACAGGCGGATCATCTGACGGCGCAACAGGTGGAAAATCTGCGCCGGCGTGGTCGGCTGAACGACCTGCATGTTGTGGTCTGCGCACAGTTGCAGGAAACGCTCGATACGCGCGGACGAGTGCTCCGGACCCTGGCCTTCGTAGCCGTGCGGCAGCAACATGGTCAGGCCCGACACGCGGCCCCACTTCACTTCGCCCGACGAGATGAACTGGTCGATCACGACTTGCGCGCCGTTCACGAAGTCGCCGAACTGCGCTTCCCACGCGACGAACGTGTTCGGTTCAGCGGTCGAGTAACCGTATTCGAAACCGAGCACCGCTTCTTCCGACAGCACCGAGTCGATCACCGTGAACTTCGCCTGACCTTCGGCGATGTTCTGCAGCGGCACGTAGGTGCCGTCGTTCCAGCGCTCGCGGTTCTGGTCGTGCAGCACCGCGTGACGGTGCGTGAACGTACCGCGGCCCGAGTCCTGGCCGGTCAGACGCACGGCGTAGCCCGAAGCGACCAGCGAAGCGAACGCGAGGTGCTCGCCCATGCCCCAGTCGAGCTTGGCCTCGCCGCGGCCCATGGCGCGACGGTCGTTGATCACGCGCTCGACGAGCGGGTGAACCTTGAAGTTTTCCGGAATCGTGGTGATGCGCTCGGCGAGGCGCTTCAGTTCCGCGAGCGGCACGGCCGTGTCGGCTGCGTCGGTCCACTTGCGGTTCAGGAACGGCACCCAGTCCACCGCGTACTTGCTCTTGTAGTTCGAGAGCACCGGGTCGACCGTGTGATGGCCTTCGTCCATCGCCTTGCGATACGCCTTGACGTACTCTTCCGCGTCTTCGGCGGTGATCACGCCTTGCTGGACCAGCTTTTCGGCATACAGCGCGCGCGTGCCCGGATGCTTGGCGATGGTCTTGTACATCAGCGGCTGCGTCACAGCCGGCGTGTCCTGCTCGTTGTGACCCAGCTTACGGAAGCAGACGATGTCGACCACGACGTCCTTGTGGAACTGCATCCGGAAGTCGATAGCCAGCTGCGTGGCCAGCACGACTGCTTCCGGATCGTCGCCGTTCACGTGCAGCACCGGCGCCTCGATCATCTTGACGACGTCCGAGCAGTACAATGTGGAGCGCGAGTCGCGCGGGTCCGACGTGGTGAAGCCGATCTGGTTGTTGATGACGATGTGCAGCGTGCCGTGCGTGCCGTAACCGCGCGTTTGTGCGAGGTTCAGCGTTTCCATTACGACGCCCTGGCCCGCGAAAGCGGCGTCGCCGTGAATCTGCACCGGCAGCACCTGCGTGCCGCTGTCGTCGCCGCGGCGATCCATACGCGCCTTCGCCGAACCCTCGACCACCGGGTTGACGATTTCGAGGTGCGACGGGTTGAACGCGAGCGACAGGTGAACCGGGCCGCCTTCCGTCGAGACGTCCGACGAGAAGCCCTTGTGGTACTTCACGTCGCCGGCCGGCAGGTCGTCGACGTGCTTGCCTTCGAATTCGGCGAACAGGTCGGCGGGCATCTTGCCGAGCGTATTGACCAGCACGTTCAGACGGCCGCGGTGGGCCATGCCGATGACGATTTCCTGCACGCCGCGGGCACCGCCGTGACGCACGACCTCGTCCATGGCCGCGATGAAGCTTTCGCCGCCTTCCAGCGAGAAGCGCTTCTGGCCGACGTACTTGGTGTGGAGGAAGCGCTCGAGGCCTTCAGCGGCCGTCAGGCGATTCAGGATGTGCTTTTTCTTCTCGTTCGAGAAATTCGGCGTGGAGCGGATCGACTCCAGCTTTTCCTTCCACCAGCGCTTCTGTTCCGGATCGCTGATGTACATGTATTCGGCGCCGATCGTGCCGCAATACGTGTCGCGCAGCGCCTTGACGATCTCGCGCAGCGACGCGCGCTCGAAGCCGAAATACAGATTAGTGGCGCTGTACTCCTGGTCCATGTCGGCTTCGGTGAAGTCGTAGAACGCAGGCTCGAGTTCGGGAATGGCGGGACGTTCGCGGCGCTTCAGAGGATCCAGGTTGGCCCATTGCGAGCCGAGGAAGCGATATGCGCCGATGAGGGACTGCACATAGACTTGCTTTCGCGCGGTAGCGAGGTCTTCGCCGCCGGTTGCGGTGCGCGGGATGAAGGCATTGGCCTTGGCCCGTTGCGCAAACGATTCGACGATCGGGCCATGGGCCACGTCGTTGGCATTGCTGCCGTCCGACGCAGGAACATTCTGCAACGCGTCGAAATAGCTGCGCCAGTTCTCGGGCACTGACGCCGGATTGTCGAGATATGCTTCGTACATTTCTTCTACGTACGGAGCATTGCCGCCGAACAGATAAGAGTTCGACTGGAATTGCTTCATCATTTTTACGCTCACCTTTCTTCGAGTTTCTCGAGAAATAGCGGGTTACAGAACCTTCCGCGACACGGCCTGACCGTTTAGCGGATTGCGCGAATCAAGTCTTGCTTGGAAGGACCTAAAACTTGCACCCGGGGAGCATATCACATAACGGATAGTCCAGATAGCAGGCGAATTGCCGCCCGAGCCCGGCGCGACGGGCTTTCGCGGCGATTGCCGCAATCCGCAACAGTTTTCTGCGAATAACGGCGACCAACGGGTGACGAAAAGCGCGGAAGCACCGCATGAGTAACGGACAAACGCACATAAACGAACAGCGAACCTGCGCGAAATTCCTATAACGTTTGATGCATAGGCGGAAATGAAAAAGCCACCCGAAGGTGACTTCGGGTGGCTTCAGGTAGCTTCTGGACAACCGGCGAAACTGAAACGCCGGCGCTCGTTTTAGTCCACAGCGCCCTTGCGGCTGGCGGCACGGCGCTCGTGCTCCTTCAGATAGCGCTTGCGCAGACGGATGGATTGCGGCGTGACTTCGACCAGTTCGTCGTCGTCGATGAATTCGACCGCGTATTCCAGCGACAACTGGACCGGCGGCACGAGGCGCACGGCTTCGTCGGTGCCCGACGCACGCACGTTGGTGAGCTGTTTGCCCTTGATCGGGTTCACGACGAGGTCGTTGTCGCGGCTGTGAATGCCGATGATCATGCCTTCATACAGCGCGTCGCCCGGCGACACGAACATGCGGCCGCGATCCTGCAGCTTCCACAGCGCGTAAGCGACGGCCGCGCCGTCGTCCTGCGAAATCAGCACGCCGTTGCGGCGCTCGCCGACCGCGCCTTCCTTGACCGGCTGGTACGAGTCAAACGTATGGCTCATCAGGCCCGTGCCGCGCGTGAGCGTGAGGAATTCCGACTGGAAGCCGATCAGGCCGCGCGCCGAAATACGGTATTCGAGACGCGTGCGGCCGCGGCCGTCCGACGCCATGTCGAGCATTTCACCCTTGCGGCGGCCGAGCTCTTCCATCACGCCGCCCTGGTGCGCGTCTTCCATGTCGACGGTCAGGTTTTCGTACGGCTCGTGCTTCACGCCGTCGATTTCCTGCATCACCACGCGGGGACGCGACACAGCCAGCTCGTAGCCCTCGCGACGCATGTTCTCGACCAGAATGGTCAGGTGCAGCTCGCCGCGGCCTGCCACTTCGAAGGTGGTTTCGTCGCCGGTGTCTTTCACGCGCAGCGCGACGTTGTGGTTCAGTTCCTTCATCAGGCGGTCACGAATCTGACGGCTCGTGACGAACTTTCCTTCGCGACCGGCGAGCGGCGACGAATTGACGAGGAAGTTCATGGTCAGCGTCGGTTCGTCGACGGTGATCATGGGCAGCGCTTCCGGCTGTTCCGGCGAGCAGATGGTCACGCCGATGCCGATTTCCTCGATACCGTTGATGAGCACGATGTCGCCTGCTTCAGCCGAGTCGACCTGCACGCGCTCGAGGCCCTTGAACGACAGCACCTGGTTGATCTTGCGGTTCAGGATCGCGCCGTCGGGACCCGAACGCACGGCGACCGCCATGCCCGGCTTGATGCGGCCGCGCGTGATACGACCTACGCCGATACGGCCCACATACGACGAATAGTCGAGCGAGGTGATCTGCAGCTGCAGCGGACCTTCCGGGTCAGCCGCACGCACCGGCACGTGCTTGAGCACCGCCTCGAAAAGCGGGCGCATGTCGCCTTCCCGCACGTCGGGCGTGAGGCCCGCGTAGCCGTTCAGGCCCGAGGCGTAGACGATCGGGAAGTCGAGCTGTTCGTCCGTTGCGCCGAGCTTGTCGAACAGATCGAACGTCTGGTTGATCACCCAGTCCACGCGCGCGCCCGGACGGTCCACCTTGTTGACCACGACGATCGGCTTCAGGCCGAGCGCGAGCGCCTTCTTGGTGACGAAGCGCGTTTGCGGCATCGGACCTTCCACGGCGTCGACGAGCAGCAGCACCGAGTCGACCATGGACAGCACGCGTTCCACTTCGCCGCCGAAGTCGGCGTGGCCCGGGGTGTCGACGATATTGATGTGCGTGCCTTCGTATTCGACCGCGCAGTTCTTCGACAGGATCGTGATGCCACGTTCCTTTTCGATGTCGTTCGAATCCATCACCCGTTCGGCAACCTGCTGGTTGTCGCGGAACGTGGCGGTCTGACGGAGGAGCTGGTCGACGAGCGTAGTCTTGCCGTGGTCGACGTGGGCAATGATGGCGATGTTGCGTAGGGCGCGGGTCATAGGAACCTGGAGACAGTTGAGTGCGCCGCTTGCTCATGCCGCTTACCCCTGCCGCTCACCCTTCTACCAGGCAATACGAGGACAAATGTACGACAAGCCCAAAGCGCACTTTTGGGAACCCAACATTATAGCACGCACTGGTGACGCTTTCTGGTATTCCCCGATAGCGGACGCCGCCGCGCCCCTTTCTCCCGCCGCGACGCCGACGGCGGCCCACGCCCAAGCCTACGCAAAAACGCGCCGATTCGTTCTTGAGTGCGGAAAGTTCCTTGCCTAAGCTGTAATAACGCTTGCCGCGTCAATCATCCAACTCTTATAATCGTGCCTAGTCAACCATTGCATTCGCACGAGAATCATGACGGAGCCGTCCCCCACACCCGCGCCGGAGATCAGCGAGTACCAGCTTGGCGAAAGCGTCGGCTACCTGCTCTCGCGCGTGAAGTCGACCATGTCGAACCTGGTCACCCAGCGCAGCATGGCGGAACTCGGCATCACCAGCCAGCAGGGCAGCATCCTGTTCATGGTGGCGAGCGGCAAGTGCCTCCTGGCCGCCGAACTGGCGCGCGAATACGGGATCGACGCGAGCGCCGTCACGCGCCTGATCGACCGGCTGGAAAAGCGCGGGCTGCTCACCCGGGTGCGCAGCAATGAGGACCGGCGCGCCGTGCGCCTCGCGCTCACGCCGGAAGGCCACGCCATCGCGGCAAAAATGCCGAAAATTTTCACCGGCGTGCTGGACAGCCTGCTCGCCGGCTTCACGCCGGAGGAAGTGGGTTTTCTGAAGAGCATGCTGCGCCGCGTACTCATCAATTCCGGCGAATGCACCGCGCTGACCCGTGATCCGGCAAGTAATTCTGAGAGCAAGTTCTAAAAAATTGCTTGCAGCGTCCATCATTACATTCCACTCAAAGAGTCGAGCGATGAAATCCCTTTCCCTGTCCGCGTCCGCGCTTTCGAGCCGGGCCGCTGTCGCCGCCGCGGCGGCAGCGCTCGCCCTCACAGGGTGCGCGAACTACTTCGGTGTCAAGAGCGACAAGCAGATTTCGTCGCCGGCGCAGTACGAGTCCACGCAGAGCCTCGCGGGCCAGGCGGGCCAGTGGCCCTCGCTTGACTGGGCCAACCAGTTCGACGATCCCCAACTGCCGAAACTGATTGCCGAAGCGCTGGAAGGGAACCCGTCGATCGCGCAGGCGCAGGCGCGCCTCGCGAAGGCCTCGTCCTATATAGAAAGCTCGCGCTCGGCGCTGTACCCGAAAGTCACGGGCAGCTATTCGTGGACGCGCGAGCTGCTCTCGGGCAACGCGCTCTACCCGCCTCCGTACGGCGGCTCCTGGTATAGCGAGAACAACGCGCTGGCAAGCGCCTCGTGGGACCTCGACCTGTGGGGCAAGAACCGTCAGCGGCTCGGCCAGGCCGTATCGCAGGAAAAAGCGGCCGAGGCCGACATGCAGCAGGCGCGCGTGACGCTCGCGGCGTCGGTGGCGAGCACCTACAACCAGCTTGCGCAGCTGTACGCGCTGCGCGACATCGCCGCGCGCGAGATCCAGAACCGTCAGGAGATCGGCCGCATCACGAACGGCCGCGTCGCGGCCGGTCTCGACACCAATGTCGAACGCCAGACCGCGAACGGCAATATCGCGACGAGCCAGTCCAACCTGACCGATCTCGAAGGTCAGATCACAGTGGTGCGCTATCAGTTGGGCGCGCTGCTCGGCAAGGGTCCGGACCGCGGCCTGCAGATCGCGCAGCCGGCGCTCGGCGTAGGCGGCACGGTCGCGTTGCCCGACAACCTGCCTGCCGATCTCGTCGCACGTCGCGCCGATATTGTGGCCGCGCGCTGGCAGGTCGAAGCGGCCATGCACGACGTGAAGGAAGCCAAGGCCGAGTTTTTCCCCGACGTGAACCTCGCCGCGGGGTTCGGCTTCGACGCGTTCGGCTGGGGCCGCTTTCTGCGGGCCGGCAGCCGCCAGATGCAGTTCGGCCCGGCCATCCATCTGCCCATTTTCGACGCGGGCGCGCTCCGCTCGCAGTTGAAGGGCCGTTACGCCGACTTCGATCTCGACGTCGCCAATTACAACCAGACGCTGATCAACGCATTGTCGGACGTCGCGACGCAAGTCTCGTCGATCCGCTCGATCGACCAGCAATCGGGCGACGCACAGCGCGCGCTCGACGCCTCCACGAAGGCCTATCAGCTTGCGGTGATCCGCTACAAGGCGGGTCTGTCGCCGCAATTGCAGGTGCTGACCGCCGACCAGAACCGCCTCGCCGCCGAACAGACGGTCACGACCCTGAAGATGCGCCGCCGCGATCTGCAGATCGGCCTCATCAAGGCGCTGGGCGGCGGTTTTGACGCAACGCAGACGGGCCTCGTCGTGCCGACCGGCGAACACGGCCCCGCGCCGGCCGCAGCGGCGCCTGCCGCGACCACGGCGGCAAAATAGGCGGCGCGAAGCGCACGTGGACCGACTGCAACGAAGCACACGAACATCCGAATAAACGACGACGTTTGAGAGAACCCGGAGCACATCAATGAGCACCCCCCAGCAGCCCGCGGCTACGAACCAACCGGCCCAGCCGAACAAGCCGGCACAACCGGCGAACAACGGCAAACGCAAGCGCATGATGACGCTGCTCGTCATCGTGATCCTGATCGCGGCCATCGCGTACGGCCTCTACTACTTCCTCGTGGCGCGCTTTCACGAAGACACCGACGACGCCTACGTGAACGGCAACGTCGTGCAGATCACGCCGCAGGTCACCGGCACGGTCGTCGCAGTCAACGCGGACGACACGCAGACCGTCAAGGCCGGCGATCCGCTCGTCGTACTGGACCCCGCCGACGCGCGCGTCGCGCTCGAACAGGCCGAAGCGAATCTCGCGCCGACCGTGCGCCAGGTGCGCGGCCTCTTCGCCGACGACAACCAGTACCAGGCGCAGGTCGCGCAGCGTCAGGCCGACCTGTCGCGCGCACAGGACGACCTGAAGCGCCGTCTGACGGTGGCGCAGACCGGAGCCGTCTCGCAGGAAGAAATTTCCCATGCGCGCGACGCCGTGAAGAGCGCCCAGGCCGCCGTCGACGCCGCGCAGCAACAGCTCGCGTCGAACCGCGCACTGACGGCGAACACCACCATCGCGAATCACCCGAACGTGCAGGCCGCGGCCGCCAAGGTCCGCGACGCCTACCTGAACAACGCGCGCAACACGCTGCCCGCACCCGTCACCGGCTATGTCGCGAAGCGCTCGGTGCAGGTCGGCCAGCGCGTGTCGCCCGGCACTCCGCTGATGGCGATCGTGCCGCTCGGCGGCGTGTGGGTCGACGCCAACTTCAAGGAAGTGCAGCTGAAGCACATGCGCATCGGCCAGCCGGTCGAGCTGACGGCCGACGTGTACGGTTCGTCGGTCGTCTATCACGGCAAGGTGGTCGGCTTCTCCGCGGGCACGGGTTCGGCGTTCTCGCTGTTGCCCGCGCAGAACGCGACCGGCAACTGGATCAAGGTGGTGCAGCGCCTGCCGGTGCGTATCGCGCTCGACCCGCAGGAGCTTGAAAAGCACCCGCTGCGTATCGGTCTGTCGATGCAGGCCGACGTCAGCATCAAGGACGAAAACGGCGGCCAGCTGGGCGACGCGCAGAACACCGTCTATCAGACGAACGTGTTCGCCAAGTACGGCGACGAAGCCGACGCGGAAATTGCCCGCATCATCGCGGAAAACGCAGGTCCGAACGCCGGCACGCAAAAGGCCGTGCAGTCCAGCACCGCCCGCCCCGCGGCTTCCAACCTGATGTAAGCCGCGCGGCGACTCATACAAGGTTTCACTGAATGGCTCAGGCTCAGGCGCAAGTCCCTCATCCGCCGCTCGAGGGCGCGCAACTGGTGATCGGCACCATCGCGGTGTCGCTCGCCGTTTTCATGAACGTGCTCGATACGTCGATTGCGAACGTCTCGATTCCGTCCATTTCCGGCGACCTCGGCGTGTCGTCGGATCAGGGCACGTGGGTGATCACGTCGTTCGCGGTCGCCAACGCGATCTCGGTGCCGCTGACCGGCTGGCTCACCGAGCGCATCGGCCAGGTGCGCCTCTTCATGGCGTCGATCGTGCTGTTCGTGATCTCGTCGTGGATGTGCGGCCTCGCGCCCACGCTGCCCTTCCTGCTCGCCTCGCGCGTGCTGCAAGGCGCGGTGGCCGGGCCGATGATTCCGCTCTCGCAAACGCTGCTGCTCGCGAGCTATCCGCGTGCAAAGGCGCCCATGGCGCTCTCCATGTGGGCGATGACCACGTTGATCGCGCCAGTTGCCGGCCCGATTCTCGGCGGCTGGATCTCGGACAACATCTCGTGGCCGTGGATCTTCTACGTCAACATTCCCGTCGGCGCCATTGCGGCCGCAGCCACGTGGATGATCTTTCGCAACCGCGATTCCGTCATCAGAAAGGCGCCGATCGACGGCGTGGGGCTCGGCCTGCTGATCGTCTGGGTGGGCGCGCTGCAGATCATGCTCGACAAGGGCAAGGATCTCGACTGGTTTTCGTCGACCACGATCGTCGTGCTGGCGCTCGTGGCGGTGATTGCGCTGGCGTTTTTCATCGTGTGGGAACTGACGGCCGAGCATCCGGTGGTCGATCTCTCGCTTTTCAGCAAGCGCAACTTCACAGGCGGCACGGTCGCGCTGTCGGTCGGCTACGGTCTGTACTTCGGCAACCTCGTGCTGCTGCCGCTGTGGCTGCAAACCGATATCGGCTACACCGCCACTGAAGCCGGTCTCGTGATGGCGCCCGTCGGTCTCTTCGCCGTGCTGCTCTCGCCGATCACGGGCAAGATCCTGCCGCGCACCGATCCGCGCTACATCGCGACGCTCTCGTTCCTCGTGTTCGCACTGTGTTTCTGGATGCGCTCGCGCTACACGACCGGCGTGGATACCTACTCGCTTTTGCTGCCCACGCTGATTCAGGGCATCGGCATGGCCGGGTTCTTCATTCCGCTCGTGTCGATTACGCTGTCGGGCTTGCCGGGCCAGCGGATTCCAGCGGCCTCGGGTCTGTCGAACTTCGTGCGGATCATGTGCGGCGGGATCGGCACGTCGATCTTCCAGACGGCGTGGGACCATCGCTCGATCATGCATCATGCGCAACTGACCGAGCGTGCGAACGCCTACAACCCGCTCTTCGATCAATCGATCCATCAAATGGGCGCCGCGGGTCTCACTCAGCCGCAAGCGTATGGACTTTTCAATTCGATGGTGACGCAGCAGGCTGCGCAACTGGGCGTGAACGACCTGTTCTTCGTTTCTGCCGGTATTTTCGTCGCGCTAATTGCGCTGATCTGGATCACGAAGCCGGAGAGAGCCGGTGGCGACGCCGGTGCAGCGGCGGCCGCGGCGCATTGAGTTTGGGTTTTGGCCGCGGCTTGTAGTCTCGTGTAGTCCGATATGAAAAGAAAAGCGGGACCGCTTGTTGGGCGGTCCCGCTTTTTTTTCTGCAACAGGCCCGCGGCCGCGGTCTTCGAACGCTCGCGCGACTCGCGACTTCTGCCGCCGCCGCTGCTGCCGGGCCACGCCACGCCGCGCCGCGCCAGAAGCCGCTAATTGGCCGCCGTAACCACGAGCCGTTCCGGGGCAAGCACGCCTTCTCCGCACTTCGCGACACCGAGCAGGCGGCCTTGCACCGCCGAGTAGACTCTCACACGCGACGCGCTCCTCGCGTCGGCACCCAGATCGAGTTCCGACAGTTTCAGCCGCTGACCATGCAGAAAGCGGCGCGTCGCGTCCTCGTCGAGATGCACGGACGGAAAAGTGGACAGCAACGCGTCGACCGGCTGCAACCACGCCTCGCGCTCGCTTTCCGTCGCGTCCGACAGCTGGTCGAGCGTGACTGAATGCTCGAGCGTCAGCGCGCCGACGCGGGTGCGCCGCAACGCCACCAGATGCGCACCACAGCCCAACGCCTCGCCGATATCCTCCGCGAGCGTGCGCACGTAGGTGCCCTTGCTGCACGTGACGCGAAACGTCACATCCGGCAGCGCGCAAGCGATCAGTTCGAGCGCATGGATCGTGACCTCACGCCCTGCCCGCTCGATGGTCTGACCCGCGCGCGCGTATTCGTAGAGCGGCTTGCCGTCGCGCTTGAGCGCCGAATACATCGGCGGAACCTGAACGATGTCGCCAAGGAATTGCGGCAGCGCGGCCCGCACCGCGGCTTCGTCGCAGGTCACCGCGCGCATGTCGACGCGCTCGCCCTCGGCGTCGCCGGTGGTCGTGCGAACGCCGAGGCGCATGGTGGCCTCGTAGGTCTTGTCCGCTTCGAGCAGATCTTGTGAAAACTTGGTGGCTTCGCCGAAACAGAGCGGCAACAGCCCGGTGGCGAGCGGGTCGAGCGTGCCGGTGTGGCCGGCTTTTTTCGCCAGGTAGAGGCGCTTCGCGCGAATCAGTGCGTCGTTGCTCGACAGGCCGAGCGGCTTGTCGAGCAACAGCACGCCGTCGAGCGCGCGACGCGGCACGCGGGGGCGTTGAGCTGCGGTCATGTCGGAAGACAGGTTGGGTAATGAGGCGGACCGGCGTGGAGCGCTGGGCGCAGCGCCGCGGGCAGTGAAGCGCGCGGCGTGGGTGCTGCCCGAGCCCTGCCGCAGCCACGCGCGACGCACCGGGGCGCACGGTGCACGGTGCGCGGCAAGCGTTAGTCGTCTTTCGCGCGGCTCGCGTTCGCCTCGTCGATGAGACGCGACATCTCGACGGCACGCTCGATCGTCTTGTCGTAATGGAAATGCAGCGTGGGCACCGTGTGAATGTGCAGGCGCTTGAACAACTGATTGTGCAAATGGCCGGCCGCGTGCGTGAGCGCCGCCAGCGTCTGCTGCGGATCGCCGGTCAAGGTCGTGAAATAGACCTTGGCGTGCGCATAGTCCGGCGTCAGCTCGACGCTCTGAATCGTGACGATGCCGATGCGCGGATCCTTGACCTCGCGCAGCAGCTCGGACAGATCGCGCTGGATCTGATCGGCGATCTGCACGTTGCGATTGGGTGAAGAACGTTTCTTAGGCATGGTGTTGTGTGATCCGTGGTAACGGATGCAAAAAAAGTTCGCGGCCGCGCGGCAACAACGAGCGCGGCGTTCGCGGAGCGCGACCGCTTGGGCGGCGCGCAACGGCAGGCCCAAAAACAACGGGCGGAGTGGGCGTTGATGCCCGCTCCGCCCCTGGAACCCTTGCCGCGTGACTTACAGCGTACGCGCGACTTCGGTGACTTCGAAGACTTCGAACTGATCGCCTTCGACGATGTCGTTGAAGTTCTTGATCGACATACCGCACTCGAAGCCCTGGCGGACTTCCTTCACGTCGTCCTTGAAGCGCTTGAGCGAATCCAGCTCGCCCGTGAAGATGACGACGTTGTTGCGCAGCACGCGCACCGACGACGAGCGCTTGACGAAGCCGTCCGTGACCATACAGCCTGCCACTGCGCCGATCTTCGGCACCTTGAAGACCTGACGCACTTCGACGGTACCCGTCACGACTTCGCGCTTCTCCGGCGCCAGCATGCCCGACATCGCGGCCTTCACCTCATCCACTGCGTCGTAGATGATGTTGTAGTAGCGAATGTCCACGCCGTTGGCCTCGGCCAGCTTGCGAGCCTGTGCATCCGCCCGCGTGTTGAAGCCGATGATGACCGCCTTCGAAGCCGTTGCCAGGTTGACGTCGGATTCGCTGATGCCGCCGACGGCGCCGTGCACGATCTGGACGCGCACTTCGTCGGTCGAAAGCTTGAGCAGCGACTGCACGAGCGCTTCCTGCGAACCTTGCACGTCGGCCTTGACGATGAGCGGCATGTACTGCACTTCGCCTTCGCCCATCTGTTCCAGCATGTTCTCGAGCTTCGCGGCCTGCTGCTTGGCCAGCTTGACGTCGCGGAACTTGCCTTGACGGAACAGCGCGACTTCACGCGCCTTGCGCTCGTCCGGCATGACGATGACTTCTTCGCCCGCTTGCGGCACTTCCGACAGACCCTGGATTTCGACCGGGATCGACGGACCCGCCGACTTGGTCGGCTTGCCCGTTTCGTCGAGCATGGCTCGCACGCGACCGTAAGCGCTGCCTGCCAGCACCACGTCGCCGCGGTTCAGCGTACCGGACTGCACGAGAATCGTGGCGACCGGACCCTTACCCTTGTCGAGCTTCGCTTCGATGACGAGACCCTTGGCCGGCGCTTCGACCGGTGCCTTCAGTTCCAGCACTTCGGCTTGCAGCAGCACGTTTTCGAGCAGGTCGTCGATACCCGAGCCGGTCTTTGCCGACACCGGCACGAACGGCGAATCGCCACCGTACTCTTCCGGCACGACGCCTTCCGCAACCAGTTCCTGCTTGACGCGTTCCGGGTTCGCTTCCGGCTTGTCGATCTTGTTGATCGCGACGACGAGCGGCACGCCGCCGGCCTTCGCATGGGCGATCGCTTCCTTCGTTTGCGGCATCACGCCGTCGTCGGCTGCGACCACCAGAATCACGATGTCCGTTGCCTTGGCACCGCGGGCACGCATGGCCGTGAAGGCCTCGTGACCCGGCGTGTCGAGGAACGTGATCACGCCACGCGGCGTTTCGACGTGGTAAGCGCCGATGTGCTGCGTAATGCCGCCCGCTTCGCCCGCCGCAACCTTCGCGCGGCGGATGTAGTCGAGTAGCGACGTCTTGCCGTGGTCGACGTGACCCATGACGGTGACGACCGGCGGACGCGGCAATGCTTCCGCATCCGACACTTCGCCTTCCACCAGCAGGGCTTCCGGATCGTCCAGCTTGGCCGCGACCGCGTGATGGCCCAGTTCCTCGACGATGATCATCGCCGTTTCCTGGTCCAGCATCTGGTTGATGGTGACCATCTGGCCGAGCTTCATCATCGACTTGATGACTTCGGACGCCTTCACCGCCATCTTGTGCGCCAGGTCGGCGACCGTGATGGTTTCCGGCACGTGCACTTCACGCACGATCGGTTCGGTCGGCGCCTGGAACGTGGTGCCCTGGTCCTGATGCTTGCCGCGACCCTTCGGGCCGCCGCGCCAGCCGCGGTCGACGCCGCCGCTCGTATCGCCGCGCGTCTTGATGCCGCGGCGCTTGGCTGCGTCGTCCTGCCAGCCGCCCTTTCCACCCGGCTTCTTCTTGTCGCCGGCAGACGGCGTGGTGGTCGCGGCCGGAGCCGCTGCCGCCGGCTTGCGCGCGGCGCCCGGCGCCGGACGCGCCGCTTCGCCAGCCGGACGTGCCGGCTTGTGCAGCGTGCCCTTGGCTTCCGCGGCCTTGGCCGGCTCGGCGGGCTTCGGTGCCGGTTCCGGCGCCTTCACCTGCGCCTTGCGCGGCGTGTTCATCATTTCGCGGATCGCGCGTGCTTCGGCTTCCGCCGCGGCGCGGCGCTTCGCGATTTCTTCCTGCTCGGCACGCGCCTTTTCGGCAGCCTGACGCGCCGCGTCTTCCGCCTTCTTCGCCGCTTCGCGCTGGGCCGCGCGCTCAGCCGCGGCGCGCTCGTCGTCCTGCTCGGTGTCTTTCGCGACGGCCGGTTCGGCCGCCTTGGCAGGCGCCGCTTCGGCCTTCGCGGCCTCCGCCTTCTCGCGAGCCGCCGCCTCGGCCGCAGCCGCTGCGCGCTTCTTCGCCGCCTCTTCTTCCGCACGGCGACGCTCGGCTTCGGCCGCCTGCTCGCGTGCCTGGCGCTCGGCCTCTTCGCGTTCGAGCTGTTCCTGACGCGCCTTCAGTTCCTGCGCCTGCTTCTCGAGCAGTTCGGCTTCATGACGCGCTTCTTCTTCGCGGCGCTGGAGTTCGAGTTCCTCGGCGTCCGTGCTTTCAGCCACATGATTCGATGCTTCTCCGCCTTCAGCGGAGGTTTCGTCGCGGCGGACGAAAGTGCGCTTCTTGCGCACCTCAACCTGAATGGTGCGAGCCTTGCCCGTCGCATCGGACTGCTTGATCTCCGACGTATGCCGTTTCGTCAGCGTGATCTTGCGCTTGTCCGCATCAGTCGAGCCGTGAGACTTGCGCAAGTGGTCGAGCAGACGCGCCTTGTCCGTTTCGGACAAGGAGTCGGCTTCGCTCGCTTTGGTGACGCCCGCCGCCTGCAGCTGCTCGAGCAGCACGCCTGCAGGCATTTTCAGTTCCGCGGCAAATTGGGCTACGTTGTTACTCGCCATTCATTCCTCTTAATGCAAGGACCGATTCCTTGCGGTTAGCATCGGGTCATGCAGCCTCGCGGCCGCGTTCAATTTAGTGCGCCATGGTCATTTCTCACTGGAACCAGTGTTCACGTGCTTTCATGATCAACGCCTTAGCGGCATCCTCTTCCATTCCGGTCATCTCGACCAGCTCATCCACGGCCAGCTCGGCGAGTTCGTCGCGCGTCTGGATCTGATGTTCGGCCAGTTTTGCGAGCAGGTCGGCGTCCATGCCGTCCAGGCTCTTCAGGTCGAGCGCTACATTTTCGACCTTTTCTTCATTTGCGATCGCCATGGTCAACAACGCGTCGCGCGCGCGGTTGCGCAGTTCATGGACGGTGTCTTCGTCGAATGCCTCGATTTCGAGCATCTCGTTCAGCGGCACGTAAGCGATCTCTTCGAGGCTCGTGAAGCCTTCGTCGATCAGGATGTCGGCGACTTCTTCGTCGACATCGAGACGCGCCATGAACAGGTCGCGCAGAACACCGCGTTCCTGATTCTGCTTTTGCGCAGATTCGTCCGGCGTCATGATGTTGATCTGCCAGCCGGTGAGTTCACTGGCAAGACGCACGTTCTGGCCGCTGCGGCCGATCGCGACCGCCAGTTCGTTTTCGTCGACGACGACGTCCATCGAATGCTTTTCTTCGTCGACAACGATGGACTGGACGGCTGCCGGCGCGAGCGCGCCGATCACAAACTGGGCGGGATCCTCCGACCATAGCACGATGTCGACGTTTTCGCCACCGAGCTCGTTACGCACCGCCTGCACACGCGAACCGCGAATGCCGACGCAGGTGCCGATCGGGTCGATACGCTTGTCGTACGCGACCACGCCGATCTTGGCGCGCACGCCGGGGTCGCGCGCCGCCGCCTTGATTTCGAGCAGGCCCTGTTCGATTTCCGGCACTTCCATTTCGAACAGCTTCATCAGGAATTCGGGCGCCGTACGCGACAGTTCGATTTGCGGACCGCGCGCGGTGCGATCGACCTTTGCGATGTAGGCGCGCACGCGGTCGCCCACGCGCAGATTCTCCTTCGGAATCAGCTGATCGCGGCGCAGGAGCGCTTCGACACGGCCGGTTTCGACGATGAAGTTGCCCTTGTCGAGACGCTTCACCGAGCCGGTCATGATGTGCTCGCCGCGCTCGAGGAAGTCGTTCAGGATCTGCTCGCGCTCGGCGTCGCGCACCTTCTGCAGGATCACCTGCTTGGCGGCCTGCGCGCCGATACGGCCGAATTCGATGGACGGCACGGGTTCTTCGATGTAGTCGTCGATCTGGATTTCCGGCTTCTGCTCGCGTGCTTCGAACAGCAGGATTTCCTGATCCGGCTCCTGCAAACCGGCTTCGTCCGGCACCACTTTCCAGCGGCGAAACGTCTCGTGCTCGCCGCTTTCACGGTCGATATGGACGCGGATGTCCGCATCTTCTTCGAAGAGTTTCTTGGAGGCCGAAGCGAGAGCCGCTTCGAGCGCGGCAAATACCACGTCTTTGTCGACATTCTTCTCGCGTGCCAGCGCATCCACCAGCATCAACACTTCGCGACTCATTGTTTGCGGCTCCTAAAGTCAACTTTCGGAACGAGGCGTGCTTTGTCCATGTCCGCGAGCGTGAAATCGAGCATCGCGGCGCCTTCCTTCCCTTCAAATTCCAGACCGATGGTCTCGCCTTGCGGAGCATGCAAAATGCCCCGGTACGATTTCCGTCCGTCCAATGGCTTTTTTAATGTGATTACCGCCTCGCTGCCTGCGAAGCGTTCAAAATCCGCCAGTTTTTTCAGCGGACGATCGAGGCCCGGCGACGATACTTCGAGCCGCTCATAATCGATATTTTCGACCGTCAGTACGTGCTGGAGCTGACGCGTGACTTTCTCGCAGTCTTCGATCGCAATGCCGGCCGGCTGGTCGATATAGATACACAGCATGCCGCGCCCGGTGCGCTCGAGATCGACGAGCTCGTAGCCGAGTCCCACGACCGTGGTTTCAATCAGTTCCGTCAGTTGCACAGTGCCCTCTTAGATGTTCGCGCAGCGAGCCTGCCGCTTGTTCTGCAAACAACCAATGCGGGCCGCGCGCCTGGCCGGCGCACGTTCGTGCTACCCGAGATGCCGAACCACGATGAACTGAGCGGCAAAAAAAAATGGGCTAAACGCCCATCATCTTATTACCGGTGGTCGCACCTGAGCCGCACATGAAAAGCCGCACGCCCAGCGACTCCGCGATTGTAGCCATTTTTCAGGACAAACGCAAACCGCAGAGCGCCGCGCCAAGCGCATTTCCGCTTGATTTCATGGCGATCTTTCGACGATATGGCGGCGTTTGCTGACTTTGCAAGACGACGCCTGCGCAATCTGTCCCGACTATCGCCTCCACTCGGTTCACTTACGGCGCCGCCAGGCGCGGCAGCCTCGGTCAGCTCACCGCCGCGCATGGCTGCGGCTCGGCTCACGAGCGGCTCACGAGCGGCTCACAAGCGGCTCACGAGCGGCTCACAAGCGGCTCGATGCCGGATCGAGCAGAGCTTGCAGACTCTTCGCCCGCGCGATCAGCGCCCGCGCGAACGGCCGCGCGGAGCGCCGCCGCCGCGGTTTGCACCGCCGCCGGCGTTGCCGCCGCCTGCGCGGTTGCCGTTGCCGCGGTTGCCGCCCGGCGTACGATTGCCGCC
>NZ_CADIKB010000032.1 GCF_902859825.1 Paraburkholderia phenoliruptrix
GACGGTCGTTCTGTCCACTTTTTCTTCTAATCTAATGGACACCTCGCAGACAGCTCATCCCAGTATTTTCAAGGCTCCGGCTGATGTCCATCGTTTTTCTCTTGCGCATAACGAGGGAAACCACGCGAAATCGGTGACTTCGCCTGTGCCGACGAATTCCGCATCGAACTGCCTGCGTAACGCGTCCAGCGAGACGTCCCTGAGTCGAGATAGCAGTGCGACAAACCGGGCGGGCGCAAGCCAGGCCAGTTCCGTGAGCAACGGCCACGTAGCGTCCAGACCGTCGGCCCTGTAACGCGCCTCGGTCATCCATGCAAGCGGCGCAGGGATACGCCGCCACGATGCGATCCGCTTAACCGCCTGCTTTGCCGCACTCCAGTCACCGGCCTGCAACCAGATCGACGCCGCGTGATGGTCACCGTAATCCGCATCAAACGGCAGGTTGGAGGCTCGCTGCGCGAGCGTTCGCCAGCAAGGCATCAGCCAGGCGGCAGCCTGCACACCGAACATGCATCGGGCCGCCAGAGCGATTTCATCGTCGAGCACGCGACGGGCGTCAGCGAACGCAGGATGGTCGGCGAAGCGCGTGGCTGTCGTGTCCCCGATCGCGGTGATCAGGATTGCAAGGGCCGGCACGGTGTGATCGCCGGGATACTCGCCGCTCAGCCGCTCCCACGCCTGACGGGCATCGGAAGCATGACGCCGCTGCAAGGCGTCAAGCACGTCGTTGCGGAGCATGACATCACGGCTGTCGGCGAAAAGGTCAAGTTGCATCGTGACGGAAACCAGATGATCGGGATATTCGGGTCTGCAAGATTAGCCCATTCTGCTGCGCTTCCGGATATCCGGCCGTCGCTCGCTGACTACAGTCAGCTCGAAGCGTAGTCTGGACACTTCATCGCTCAACGTTTCGAGCCAATTCATTTTGATCATTTTCCCATCTGGGGTCGTGCCCACATAGCCGCCAAATGTGCCATTTGGCTCGGGTTCCTCGGGCACCAGAATCGGGCCTATTGATCGAGTTTTCGTCCAAAGCGCGACGCTCTCACACGGGCGTGTCCTATCGGAACTGCCGCCGACTGGCATTCGTCAGCTACAGGACTACATGAGTCTGCGAGCCGATCACGTCGCGGCGGCAGCTGCCGGGTTGTGTGCAGTTGATGCAGCAAGCCTTCGACCGGATGAATATCAAGCTGCACGATGTGATCTCCTCCCTCGACGGCGTCAGCGGTATGGCGGTAGCCCGCGTGATCGTGGCCGGGGAGCGTTCGCCTGAGGCGCTTGCGGCTATGTGCATTGCTGTGCTCCCCCCACCTATCATCACTCATTTGCCCGTCCGAATCCGGGGGTGGCAGTGCCGCGCGACCAGTTCCTCGAGGCGCGGATTGAACTCGTCGGGGCGCAGGCATTCCATTGGCTCGCGTTGCGGCCATACCTTGAGGATGTTGGCGGGGCGCCGTTTCATCGGCCCGCCGCCAAGTTCAGGGCCGATGATCCAGGCCGGGACGTTGTGCCGCTCAAGGTGCGGATACATCATGCGTGCGCAGTCTTCGAACCGGCCGTCATCGGTGGCGCCGTCGTCAAAAACCAACAGTGCGACCATGCGCCCACATTGTTCGCAGCGCACCTCTTTCACCGGCAACTGTCCGGTCGGCCGTGGCGGGCGAACAGGCAAGGGGGGCGTGGGGCCACGCCCGGGTCCATAGACCGATTCCAGAATGCCGGACAGTTCCCTGCAGAGCGGCTCGAGCAATTCGATCCGGCGTGACATCATCGGATCGCCAGGATGACCGGCGACCTCCGATGTCAGTCGCGTCTGGCCGTCCGGTGCCGATTCAACCGCGAGCCGGCCGAGTTCACCGAGTTCGACATCACGAAATACATAGGCGATCCCGCCAGGCATCGGCTGGCGGATGACGCTGATGTTCGGCGGCAGCTGGAAATCCTGACCGGGGTTGCTCCGACGATTGTTTCGCGCTGTCACAAAGGACTCCTGATGGTTAGCACGCCGGGGACGCTTCGATCCGCGACATGCCCTGCTGGGCGGAAACGATGGCCCTTGCGCAGTCGCCCTCATTCAACCCGACATTGCTGTTGATCTTCAGTACCTGATGGTCGGCAGTGGTGAGTTCGTATTCGTAGACGTTTTCCGTCTTCGTGGTCGTGGCATGGCTGAACAGGCTGGTCAGATCGATCCCCAGGCCGGCGCCACCGAACCCGCCACCGCTGATGGCGCCGCCACCCACGCCCGCGCTGACGGGCGAAGGCGATGGCTGATCGAGTCTGGCGACAAGCTTCCTGCCTGTGATGCGTCCGGTCTCTATCCGGGCATCGGGCGGCATGGGCTGGCTGGTCGTCCCGGCGCAGCCGGCCAGCCCCAGGAAGGTCGCGCAGGAAGCGAAGACAGCAAGGTAAAGGCAGGCCTTTGTCGGCATCACCGGGGCAGGGTCACGGAAAGTACAGGTCAGGAAATTCAAAGGGGAGCGCGTGCTGCTATTGTAGCCGTCGGCCTGACGGTAAAAACCCGTCATCGTCATGTCCTGACGGCGTGTCGAGGAAACCAGAATCAGGCGTCTGGCGCAACCATTGCGGTACCACTGCAAATCAAGGCTCGTCAGCCATATCGATGATCTGGAGTCTGAACTGCCAGCCTTCGAAAGCCGTGAGCATGCGCCCGAAATCGTCCCAGCTGATTTCCCGGCCATCGACGACCACGACCGGCGTGTCGCCGGGGCCGGTCATATCGGACGAAATGCGGCCCCGCACGGTTTGATCGCTGATCCGCAACTGATGTCCATCGGCAGCAAGATCCTTGACGGACAGGGCTCGCCGCATTTTTTGAACGAGGCGGCCGAGCAGGGTTAGCACGTCATCGTCCGGGTTGCCGATCATGCGGAATTCATAACCTGCCCGAAGCTCGCCCTGAATTTCGAAAGCATCGAGGACGAGCATGTTGCCGCCAGCCAGGCGCATCTGGAAATGGAACTGGTGCGCGTCTCCCGCACAATCGACCATCCGGATAGGTTCGAGCCGCACGTTCTCGAAGCCAGTCAGGCCGTACCGCTTCGCGACCTCTGCATTGAAACATTGAGTGCAAAGCAGCCGGTAACCACCACCGGCAGCGCCGTAGTGGATGGCATCATACGCTGCAATAGGCTGCGCACACTGTTCGCACTGGTCGCACTGGTCGTGAGTCATTGGGTTCTCCGTGGTTGGCGAGACGGTTCCCTGAGCGATGGCATGGGTACGAAGGCGATGCAGTTCACGAGGTTGGTCGCGGCCAGCATCACATACTGGTCGCTGTCCTCCGGAACGATCCGCTTAAGCCAGTCCGCAGTCATCGACAGCACACAGGCCTGCAGGTTCTGCTCAGGATGGTTTTCCACATACTGCTGCATCAGGCGATCCCGCTGGGGCGGACTCAGGTCTTCGCCCAGCTTGACCGTGCTCACGTAGATCCGCTGCTGCAATTCCTGATCGTCTTCCGTGATGAGGGGCCATGTCCAGCCCGATTCCTTCATCGCCTGAAAGCAGAGCAGGAGAAGTTCGAGGGCGAACTCCATCTTCTCCAGCGATACTCCCAGCTTCGGCAGGACGAGAACCGAGCCGAGCATATGCGGCTGGGCACGGTATATTTCATCGGCCAGCGCCTCCTTCTGTCGCAGGTTCATCGTCTCTACGGCGCTCATGGCCCGCGCCATGGCCTCCAGTGAAATACGGCTCATTCGGGTTTTTCCGTTACGTGATGAGTACCCGATGGCCGGTCACCACCGACCGGGTCGCCTTTTACCAATCTGCCCAGATGTGCACACCGGCCGCGAACACCCGAACACGGCGGGCGCTCACCGCTAGAACTTCGTGCCCGCGTGGCAACCGCCGAACGCAGCGCCGTTGGTCGCCAATGCACCGCAGCCAAACAGGCCGCATCCACCGAGCAGGGACAAGGCGCAAACCAGTAGCGCGGCCATCACGAACTTTCGGAGTTGCATCGTCGCCATCAGTGGTGGATTGGAGCAGAAGCAAATATAAGCGTGAGTACGACGTGAAGGAATCCCCACGCGAACAGAATCGCGGCAATCAGTCCGGCCACGGCCGTGCGCAGCGTCCATCGAAACTCGCGTCTGTCGGCCGTGTATGCGTCCTGTGCGACCGGTTGATTACGGACCACGCCCTTCAGATCCCCGATGCCGGCCGTGCATTCACGCTCCTTCACGATCTTCCCTGTCCTTTTCATGTGTGTCCAGTGTCACCCGCCGCGCTGTCCTGGGCACGCCGCGTCGCGACTTCGCCGACACGGCGAAATCCATTCCCGGCACCGTTGCATCGTCCTGATCCTCCACTTCCGCACCGACGATCTCGAACCGGCCATTGCGTTCGACGAGCGTGCGCCGCATGGAGAAGAGCCGACCGCAGCCGATGCAGTGCCATACGCGCCGGCCGTCGCGCCTGGCTGTGCCCGTCCGGCCGCAGAAAAGGCACGGTGTGTCTCGCGTTGGCGTGGCACCGAGCCGGAAGCGCGCGCTCAGGTTGCCGTCCGGTTCCAGCTGGTCGGCCCAGCGGGCGAACTTGTCACGCCACGTCTGGATCTGCGTTTCGTCAGCCTGGAAGATATCCGCGACCTGCGCGTACGACAGCGGCAGCGACAGATACCGGATCAATGGCCGGAAACGCCCGGCGCTTACCATGTACGTGCTCGAAAACGGTGTGCCGGTGCGCCGATTGAACACCCGGTGACACGTCCGGCATTCGAATGCCGGCAGCCGGCGGCTCGGATGGGGCGCCATCTCGTACGTGTTCCGGCTGCCGCAGTGCGCACATCGTGGCGCCGGCCCCGCCTTCGCGTATATGTCGTCGTATTCAGAAGTCAGCCGCCTGGTCAACTTGACGTCCTCGGCGGTGCCGGTCTCCGCGACGTGCAGCGATGTGGGCCGTACCTCGGCGCGGCGTCCGCCGAGTCGCACGCGGGCTTCCCATTTTCCAGACGGATCCAGCTCGAGAAGCCAGACGCGAAATGCCTTGACCAGTTCGCTGACCTGGGCAGGCAACTTCCCCAGCAGACGACCGGCCTCGGTGCAGTTGAGCGGTTGCGGCAACAGCGGGACGAATGTCTCGACCTTCCCGAGAAGGCGGCCATCGAGCGGCGTGCCCTGCAGGCGCGTATATTGTTTGCCGCATGCGCTGCAGCGGTATACCGGCAGGCGATAGCCACCGAGTCTGGGACGGTATCCATCGATGACAATGGAGGTTCCGGCGCAACGTATGCACGGTGGCCGTGGCTCCGCGTCCGACGAGATGAGCGCGGCAATGCGCCGGTCCAGAAATGCGATCAGTTCGCGGTCTTTCACCTGGCCTCTGGCCTTGCCATCCTGATTGCGGACTGGCTTCATGTCGGCGACCTCAACCCGCGGCAAACCCGCGGTTCCATCCCGCCCGCAGGGGCGAGCATGAGGCGGTGCAGTTCCAGGAGCCGCATTCGATGCCTAGCGCTCCGGGTCGGCCGGAGGCGCATCGAACAAACACCCCAGCGCGGCGAACTCAGCACGGCTGATCTGATCAATGTCAATCGCCCCCAAATGCTTTTCGACGAGACGTCCGTAGAGCGTTGACAACAACCGTTCCTCACGCGCGCCGTCAACACTGTCGTTGTACAGGCGTGCGCGATCGTGGTGTTTGCGCCAGTGATGAATGGCCCGCTCGATCTGGGCCAGAGTAAAACTCCGCATCTGTCCATACATCCTTTCAAAAACATCGGCATACTGGCGACGACGAAACCGTTCCCGGTCGCGCTTCGCACATCGTCAGCCGTCAAAGGCCATCAGGTCCTCGCCGACGGGCAACATCCTCTGCGGCAAAGCCGTTGCTGTCGTGTCATTCCGGATTCGACGCGGCCTGCCCAGGAAGCGAGTGGCTCACCTGGTCGACCACCGATTTTGCAGCGCCGACCGCCAGCGCCCGGTCAATATCCGACGTTTGCCAGTCGCCGTTAGCATCCTTCGTGAAGACTAGGTTTGCATGAAACGTCGTGCCGGATCCGTCAGGCAGACTGGCGCGACGTACGATGTCCACCTCGCAGGCGAAGGTATCGGCGGCGGTCTTCGTGCAATCGCCGTCGGGTTTGACGGACGCGACATCCGCTGACGTCGGCATCGGACTGCCGACCAGCGCGTTGATACCACCCCGGTTTGCCGCGTCGAGCGCCCGTCTCACCGCGCCATCGATCGCGCTCGCGCCCGGGCCCGCATGAAACGCGTCGCAGGCCGCTATCAGCATGCACATCCCTGCCATCGTTGCGGCGAGCCGCAGTCTCTTTGTTTGCATCGATTCCACCTTTCTTTTTGCGATTGACCGTAAACACCGTGGGCTCACGGTTCCCTCTTCCCCCGTTTCACAGCATGATCGGCACGGCCCCCTTGCTGCGCCGGCGATTGCGAGCCATACGCCGGCTTTCCCAGGCACACTCCGCACACCAGCTGCCGCGCCACACGCTGTTGACCGTGGCCTTCCATAGGTGGCCCTTCGCGCACTCAAGCTCAAGCTTGCCGTGCACCCCGGGGTAAACTGCGGACAGGCATCGCCCGCCGCGCGACTTCGCCAGATCCTGCATCTGTTCGATCGTGCGGGTCCTCGCTTTGACCGCACAGCGGTGACACCACTGGCCCTTGCTCACACGAAACCATGGCGCCGACCACGTGTGTCCCTCGGCGCACTGCCATTCCAGCGGCGTTTCCTTGTCGACGTACGCCGACAGGCAGCGCCCGCCACGCTCGACAGCCGCGCGTTCGATATCTTCATGGCGCGGCTTGATGCGCTCGAAATAACATGTCTGGCACCAGTCCCCTTTGAGCACGCCCTCGAAGTTGGCAGACCATTCATGCCCGGCGCCACAGCGCCAGCGCAGTTTCGCCCGGCCATTCTGATAGCGGGTCGACAGGCACAGCCCGCCGTGCCGCGCGGCGAGCGTGCGGGCCTCGTCGATCGAATGCACGGTCGTGCGCGCGTAGTGGCAGGCCTGACACCAGCCCCCACGCCGCAGCACCACAATGGACAGCGCGAAACGGTGTCCGGCGGCGCATTCAAATCCGAGCGGTACCTTGCTACCCTTGTATGCCGGCGTCAGACATTGACCGCCCCATGCCCGGGCGACTTTCTGGATGACGGCAATTGCCCGTTCGCGATAGTCGGGGGCATAGATGTCCAGCCGGAACATTTCCTCAATTGCGCGTTGTACCAGCGTGCGGGTCTGTACGGAAACCCGTTGCGACCATGCGGCGCTCGGGACCGCCTTCGTGACAGTTGTCATGACGTTCAGTCTCTTACTATCGTGCAACTCCTACCCGAGATGTCACTGTTTTGAACCATCGTTTGACGCGACGAGATCTCGATTCGCCAGTTCAAGCTTCAGTGGCGCATCGGCGGAAAGCGTCTTCTTCGCAATCACACGTCGCCATTCAGTGCCGGCACCGGGATCGCGATAGAACGCGACGATCGCGATGTATTGCGTGTCCGGCTGTATCGGCTGCGACAGGCTCGCGGCCGCGCCCGGGTTCACGACCGTGGCGAGGCTCGCCTGCAGGTCCTGCGCCAGCACGGTTTTGTCGTTCTTGAGCAGATCGTCGTAGGACGCCGCGTCAAAGAGCTTGCGGTCCTTGAGTTGATACACACGTACGGCAACCGAGGTCGACCGGTCGGCGTCGTCCGGGTTAAGGGAGGCGCGAGCCGTCAGGTCAACGTTCAGCGTCTTGACCTGTTTGTAGAAGACGGCTTGGTATGCGCTCGAGGTGCCGTCAGAGACAGCCTGCCAGGCGCCGCAGGCGGAAAGCAGCAGGCTGGACGCGAGGGTGGCCATGGCGGCCCGGTTGGCGCGGGTCGGGCGGCTGGGTATGAAGCTGGGCATGAATTCTCCGGAATCAGGCAACGCGTGCGGCAAGGTACGGGTTCGGCGCGGGTGCCGGAAACGCTTCGTAGCTGCCGAGTTCAATCGTGATCAGACGCTCGTCGTCCGACGGCAACACCGTGGTCCAGGCGAGGCGCGGCAGCGAACCGCTCAATGCTGAAGTCATTGTCGGTGGCGGCACCAGCCGCGACGACAGTTCCATGCGCAGGAACACATCGGCCTTCGTGCCGACATACAGGCGCAGGAACGCCATCAACTCCCGGTGCACCGGTGCGCCGGGCAACAGGTCGTGAGCCTGTGCGGCGCTCGCTGGCCGCACCGTCACCCGCGCCGCTCGGCTACGGTACGCGACGCGTGTACCCAGCACGTAGCCGGCACCAAGTGTCCCGGGGCTCACTCCGCCACCTTCCCGCGGCCGGTCGTTCCCCGGTGCGCCCGAACTGAGTACATAAGGTTTGCCCGCAGCCTTGAAGGTCGGGTGAAATTCGTCGACACGCACCTCGACGCCCGGCACCGCCAGCGCGACGACGCCAGCGAGCCCCTCGGGCGTGCGCGTGCGCTGGATCAGCAAGCCGAGCAGCGCGAGCACGCGTGAATCGGGCAGCCCGGCTCGCGCGGGCTTTTCGCCCCAGCCGAAACCCGCGAGGCAGAGCAGCTTGCGCGAGTGTTCGTCGGTCGCGCCCGGGCGGAATCCGATCGGGTAGCGGTATTTCTTCCACGCTCGGTACAGCAGCGTCACGTACCGGTGATTGAACTGGTCAAGAAACGCTTCGACCGCCTCGTGCCCCTCCTCCCGCAGCACGATATCGTCGATCATGTAGGACGGCACCGCAGCGTCGACGCCATACAGGCCCATGAACGTCGTGTGCACGGCAGGCGGTGCGTCGGGCCGCTCCGGGTCAAACCCGACCGAGGCGATTTCACCGGCCGGAAAACCTGTACGCGGCCGAGCACGGAACCGCACGGCTTCATGTTCAGGCGTGTCGCGTGTGCCAAAGCCCGGGTGGTCCGGCACGCGAACCTCCAGAAGCTGGCATAGCTGCATGAAGCTCATGGTCGGCGCGCGCTCAAGCAGCGATCTCACGAGCGGGTCGAGATTAACCGTGGCCTGATCCGGCAGATCACGTACCTTCATAGCGGGGAACGCAGTGCCTTGCTGCGCGGCCATTCGGTGCGGGACTGTGATGGCAGGCTGACGATCGCGAGTTTCGTGAACAGGTTGATCTCGGCGTAGAGCGCAAAAAAGCGGTGCAGGAGTTCACCGAACAGCATCACGTCGCCTTCTCCCGCGAATGCGTGAGCGTCGAGCGTCACTTCGATCAGCACTCCCCGTTCGACCGAGCCGCCCGACACCTCTTCAAGCAGTTCCTCCGAGACGTGCAGGATGCCCGCGAGGCGGCGACGGTTCAGCTCGTCGTTGGTCCAGTCATAGAGCGCCAGTGCGCCGCGCAATACTTCCGCATCCATCATCGACAGGAAGTTCGGCGCGAGGTGCGAGAGCACGCGCCACTGGAAGCGGTCTCCGGTTGGCGGATACAGCGGCAACGTCGGCGCGGCGAGATTGCGCACGCCTGCCACGTTCGGCGTGCTCGCGGCAAGTTCGTTGATACTCGCCTCGCGCAACCCCTTGCGCGGCAGCATGCCGTTCGTGCCTGTCACACGCAGCGACAGGCTTTCCTCCGGCAGGTCCTGCATCGTCTCCCATGCGTGGCCACCGAGGATTACCCAGGTCTCGTGCAGGCCGGTGGCACCGGGGCGCACCCGCGAGTGAAAGTACCGCTCTGGCGCTTCGTGGCGCATCATGCCGCCGCGATGGCGGAAGGTGGCGAACGGTACGTATTCATAGCGCTCCGCCGTTTCGTGATCGAACGACTCGATCGCGTCGACCGAGTAGGTTTCGACGTGTTCACCCTGGTGGCCCGCCGGCACGACCCGGTATTCCGTCTCGTGGTGATTAACCGGGATCGTCTCGGCATCCAGCGTGAACAGGTTGATCACCGGCGTGCAGAAGAGGCGCACGTTCTCTGCCGTAAAGCGCTGGTCGGACGGATAGCTGTGCTTTAGCAGGATCTCCAGCTCGAAGCTGAACGCGTTCGCAGGCAGTTTCGCAATGTCCAGTCCGCACAGGTCAATGAACAGGAATTTTTCACGAAAAGAAAAATATTCGAGTAATAGCTGGTACCTGTACAAGGCGGTCACGAGCGGCCAGACGCTCAAGTCGATCGAGATCAAGTGGTACAAGATCGACGACGCCGGCAAGGAAAAGGAATACTTCAACACGAAGCTCGACAACGTCAAGATCGTGGGTGTCACGCCGAAGATGCACGACATCAAGAATCCCGCTTACGAGAAGCACAACCATCTCGAAGAGATCGAACTGCGCTACGAGAAGATTACCTGGTCGTACAAGGACGGCAACATCATTCACGCCGACAGCTGGAATGAGCGCTCGTAAAAATTTGTAAGAAGCAGGCCTCGGAAAGCCGGCACTGGCCCAACCGACTCCCCGTCAGTTGTGTGCCGGCATTCTTTTCGCCAGTTCACCCTGTGGACTGGCGTTTTTTGTTGCCGGCGGACCCTCTCTCTGCCGCGCCCCAGGACCGGGTACCCACATGACGATGCGCGACACCACACATCTGCTCCGCAAGCTCAATCCGCATTGCGCGAGCGCGCTCGAAGCCGCCGCGAATCTCTGTAACGCGCGCCTTGCCGATGAAATCACCGTCGAGCACTGGCTGCTCAAGCTGATCGAGGCGGGCGACGGGGACATTCCCGCGATCCTGCGCCGCTACGAAATCGACATCAACGGCGTGTGGGACGCGCTGCTCGCGGCAATCGACCGCACGCCCCGCAATCTGCGTGGCAAACCATCGCTTTCCCGGTCACTCGCACATGTACTCGAAAACGCCTGGCTCCATGCATCAGCCGGTGAGTCCGCGCAGCCGATCCGCTCCGCGAACCTGTTGCAGGCGATTGTCGATGCGCCGCATGTGCTGCGCGCGACAGACGCCTGGCCGTTGCTGTCCATAAGTTCCACACAGGTCCAGCGGCTACTGCGTGACCTCGACCGTCAATCGGCTGAGGGGGCACGGCAGGACGTGAGGGAAGCAGCGGACAGCAAAGCGCCCGGATCACCGGGCACTGTCACGGCGACAGACGATGAGGCGCAACGGAAGGTGTCGCCCTCGCCCGGGATCAGCTCTGGTACGGATGGTGACGCCCTCGGGCGCTTTGCCATCGACCTGACTGAAAAGGCCGCGCGCGGCGATATCGACCCGGTATTCGGTCGCGATCGCGAAATCCAGCAGATGGTCGACGTGCTCGCGCGGCGACGGAAGAACAATCCGATTCTTGTCGGCGAACCGGGCGTCGGCAAGACCGCGCTGGTCGAGGGACTCGCGCTTCGTGTGGCCGAAGGCAGCGTACCGAATGTCATCCGTGACGTGCGCATTCTCACGCTCGATCTCGGCCTGCTTCAGGCAGGCGCGGGTGTAAAAGGCGAATTCGAGCAGCGCCTGAAAAACGTGATTGACGAAGTGCAGGCCTCGCCGGTGCCGATCCTGCTTTTCATCGACGAAGCCCACACGCTGATCGGTGCAGGTAACGCCGCCGGCGGCGCCGACGCGGCGAACCTGCTCAAACCCGCGCTCGCGCGTGGCGAGCTGCGCACGATCGCGGCGACCACGTGGTCTGAGTACAAGGAATACTTCGAGCGCGATGCCGCGCTTGAGCGGCGCTTCCAGATCATCAAGGTCGAAGAGCCGGACGACGATGCGGCCTGCCTGATGCTGCGGGGACTGGCCAGCCGTTATGCGAAACACCACAACGTCCATATCCGCGGCGAAGCGATTACCGCCGCCGTGAAACTCTCACGTCGCTATATCCCGGCGCGACAGCTACCGGACAAGGCTGTTGATCTGATCGACACGGCCGCCGCTCGTGTGCGTATGGGACTCGAATCGCCGCCGCCAGAACTGCAACGTGCAGCCGCGACGGTGACCGCGCTGGAACTGGAGCTTGCCACACTCGATTCTGATCAGCAGGTTGGTGTGCCGGGGCTGGCAGGTGAGCGTGAGACACTGAACGAGGCACTGGCCTCGGCGAGAGCGGAAAGCGAGCGGTTGCAGCAACGCTACACGCGCGAACTGGAACTGGTCAGTGGGTTGCTTGCCCACCGGGACGCCGGCAGCGACGGCGCAACGCTCGAGGCGGCGCAGCGTAACCTGTCGGATGCGCAGGGCAAGACGCCGCTGATATTCGCCGACGTGGACGCGCAGGCAATCGCGCGAGTCGTGTCCGAATGGACGGGTGTGCCCGTCGGCAATCTGGTCGAAGACGAACTGCGCAGTCTGCTCGCGATCGAACAGGGACTGGCGAAACGCGTGGTGGCACAGGACGATGCGCTCGCCGCACTCGCGGAAAGCTTACGCACCGCCAAGGCAGGCCTGAAAAGCGAGCACACGCCGTTGGGTGTTTTTCTGCTCGCCGGGCCGTCTGGCGTTGGCAAGACGGAAACCGCGCTGGCACTTGCCGATCTCCTGTTCGGTGGCGAATCCGCACTGACCGTGATCAACATGTCGGAATACCAGGAGGCGCACACGGTCTCGCAACTGAAGGGTTCTCCTCCCGGCTATGTTGGCTATGGCAAAGGCGGTGTGCTAACCGAGGCCGTGCGGCAACGGCCGTACAGCGTTGTCCTGCTCGACGAAGTGGAAAAGGCGCACCGCGACGTGCTCGACCTCTTCTATCAGGTATTCGACCGCGGTGCGATGCGGGACGGCGAGGGCCGCGAGATCGATTTCCGCAACTGCGTGATCCTGATGACCTCCAACCTGGGCAGCGCACAGATCGACGAGGCGACGGCAGAGAATCCGGCGATCTCGCAGGATGAGCTGCTTGAGGCGATCCGTCCGGAACTCGTGGCCCACTTCCAGCCCGCGCTGCTGGCCCGTTTCCAGACGCTCGTGTACCGGCCGCTGGAAGCACCGGCGCTCGAATCCATCGTGAAGCTGAAGATCGACAAGGTGGTCGAACGACTTCGCCGGCAGCACAACGTGGCGCTGACGTGCGACGAGGCGCTGACAGTATCACTCGCGCAACTGTGTCTCGCGCGAGAATCCGGCGCGCGCAACGTTGACGCGTTCCTGAACCAGCGAATTCTGCCGGCGGTGTCGCGCGAGCTGCTCGCACGGATGGCCGAGGGACTCGCGCCCGCGGAGATCCGGCTGTCAATGTCAGATGAGGGCAATCTCACGATCGATTTTGTTGATCGCGCCGACGACGAACACGATGCGACGGTCACGCTTTACAGCCACGCTCCTGCCACAGAAACGTCGATGTGAGGTCAATGCGATGCCCACCGGCCCCTCCCTCTACGACATGCTGCTCGGCCATATCGACGGCGAGCCGCTCGAAGCGCACGACGATAAAACGCTCGAGATTCTCAGCGTGCAGGCAAATATCCGGCGCATTCTGAACGCGCGCGCCGGAGCGCTGAAGCACGTGCCCGACTTTGGGCTACCTGATCTCACCGATGTGTACAGGAATCTTCCCGCCTCCGTTCACGACCTCAGGAACCAGATGGAGGCGACCCTGCTGAAGTTCGAGCCACGTATCCGGTCTATCGATGTCGAGATCGACGACAGGCCCGACCCCGGCCTGCTGGTCAGCTTCTGGATGACCTGTCACCTCAAAAAGGCCGGGCTCGTACGTTTCGGGACCTATTTCGAGCCGCAAGGACGTATGCGCGTGGAGCGGGTGCAGCCGCCCAAGCCGGGCCAGTGACGTCAGGCTGACTAACGACCGTGTCGACCTGCTCGCAAGTTCGCTTAGAATGGCGCGCAACGCCCAACTTATCGACAAGGAGAGTCTTCGACATGAATAAAACCGACCTGATTGACGCGGTTTCCGCACAAACGGATGTGAGCAAAGCGCAAGCTGGTGAGGCTCTCGACGCGGTTATCGACGCCATCACCAAGGCTGTCACCCGCGGCGAGACCGTGCAGTTGATCGGCTTCGGCAGCTTCAGCTCGGGTGCGCGCGCCGCGCGCACTGGGCGCAACCCGCAGACCGGTGCGGAGATCAAGATCCCGGCATCGAAAACCGTCAAGTTCACTGCCGGTAAGGCGTTCAAGGACGCTGTGAACAGCTCGAAGAAAAAATAAGTCTTGCGGTGGCAGGCGGGTGCTCCGCCCGCTTGCCACCGTATTCGCGTGTTTCCCACTCGTTTTCATGTCCCGTTCATCCTCCCGCCACAGCAGCCGAAAACCGGCCCGCAAGCCGCTCACCCGCGACATGCTGCTGCCGCTGCCAGCCGCCACGGTACGTGCGGCCGCTCTCGAAAATCACCTCGCGCTCGTTGCGATGCGAACCGGCAATGGCAGCGTCGACCAGATGAGCTGTCTGCTCAAGGTCGCCTACCTCTCCTGGTTTCTTCTGGAAAAACCCGTCGATCGTGAACAGCATATCCACCTGTTGCACGCCAGCGAAACGGCGCTTCAGCAATGCGGGCTGCGTGCGCAGTCCGGACAGCCGTGGAGCCTACGGCAGGAGGAGATCGCGGATCTCGAATCCCTGCTCGCGTTGCATGACCGTCAACTGCATTCGGTATGCGCGCATCAATATCAGGCAGCGTGGGCCAGGCTGCAGCATTTTGTGAGCAGCGACGCACAGTCGCCGCTTCCTGCACGCCGGCCGTTGTGACCATCTACTGCCAGCGGCGCCCGTGCACCAACGGCAGCCTGTGATGCGACTCCGGACGGCGCTCAGCCGTGGCTATCAAGCAGATCGCCCTGTCCAAGCGTAGAGCAAATGAATCCTGACATGCCTGCATTCAGCTCGCGATAGCGGTCGGCGTTGGCGACCTTCCCGCGAAGCATTTTTCGCCACAAGGTCTCGCGGCGCTCGGCCGAAATATGAACCCACGGTGTGAGTACGATTCCAGCCTTGTCGTAGTCGCCCTGAGCTCGCATAGCTGCGTAGTTTTCCTCGATCGTAACGATGTGAACGGACTCGTAGTCAACCAGAGTGCGAACAAATTCGCCGGGATCATTGAGCTGGTCCCGGCGGTGTCGATCGACAAGTCCAGTAAGCGTCGTCTGGATCCGCTTGTAATGCTCAAGGCGCAAACCTGAGCCCTCGGCCGCAATGGCTGAATGCGAGACAAGCCCTGTAAATTGCCGAATTCGGCGTTTGACGCTCTCTGCCATGATGTGCGTGTACCAGGCACGAGCCCGTCCCGAAGTGACATTCGGACGGGAAGCGAGCCACATGATTTCTTCGTAGATCGAGACAAGCGCCGCTTGAAGGTCGGCGGGAATCTGCAGGTCTGCATGGGGGAAAGGCTCGGTATTCAAGCTATCCATCCTGGCGCTCCCGCACTATCGCGACAAACTGCTCGACGTTCATCAGCCACGCCTGTTGCGAGGGCACGTAGGTCTCATGCAGTTTGGTCGGCAGCACCAGTTGCAACCGCTTCGCTCGCATTTCGTCGGTCTGGTGAAGGGAAATGGCGGTCTCAAGGGTGAGCAGGTGCTTGTCCGCCACACGGTCCGCTTCAGCCAATACCTGTCTCCAGCGATCCTTGCAGGTCGACTTGACCCCAAGCATCGTTAAACGGATCGAGTCAAAGGTGTGATCGTGGTATTCGGCCTTTCCAGGAAACAGGAAATCCGGCTTCGACTTGTTTTCAGTCGCAGCCGTGCGCGCATACTGAATCCCGCTTTCTGCGAAGAGCAGTTCAAGGTGATTTTCGAGCGCGAGGCCGACCCGGCTCTTCCGGCGATTCTGCACGGACAACGAAAAGCTCAGGAAGCCCTCGACATCAGCGCCCTTCTCCGCATCGCCGCTAAAGCCTTTTGACAGGCGATCGGCAAGCAGATATCGCTCGAGCGTCCGGAAAAGTATCTCCTCGCGCTCCATCCACGCCATCAGCACCACGTCAGGATTTTCGTGCACGTTCAGGTCGTCGAGCGTCGAGCGTGCATATGCGGAGAACTCGCGCGTGGTAGGGAACTTGCCGCCAAAGCGCTTGAGCATCTCATCCAGATACGTTGCTTCGGAAGTTTCAACCGCGACGCCGATGCTCTCAAGAATGAAGCGGGATGCAAACTCGATCCGGTCCTGTTCCGTCTCCAGTTCCGACTTGACCGAAAAACCCGGATGCGCAAGATCGGCGAATCCGAAGAGCCACTCGATCTGCCGGGCGATGCTGGATCCGTTCTCGGCGATCACCACAAGCAGACCGCCGTCGCGACGCTTGCCGATCACCAGCAGATCGCCCGTCGCTGCATTGAGCGAAACGTTCGTCGTCGGAAAGTACAGGCGGTATTCCCAGCGCTGCACGCCGCGTTCGAGCCGTGCCCGCTGGCGTGCGTCGTACCACGTGAATACCGCGTCTTCCATAATCGGATCGTCGTCCAGATCCGACAGGTAGAGCAGCTTCGCATCGTACCGAACTTTGCCGTCAGGCTCGCCCAGTATCGTGCGCAACCCTTCGACGCCATTGAACTCGTGCTGGTTCGACTGGATGACGTCCGCTTCCACCGCACTCAGCCGTTTCGCGGCCACACCCTCGAAGTACTCGGACAGGTAACCCGCCTTCATCCCCGTTGCTCCCATTTGCGCGTGCTGCTTCGCAGCCACCCAGCGAGTGCATCGGCTACTGCCTCCGCATCACACCCTTTGCCGCGCACCGCACATTCCCAGATGACACCGACCCGCCAGCCTGCGGCGAGCAGCGCATCATGCGCACGCTGATCATTCGTCTGGTTGCGACCGATTTTCTCGCGCCAGAACTCGACGCGCGTTGCCGGCCATTTGAAGTATCGACAGTCGTGCCCGTGCCAGAAACAGCCATGCACGAACACGACCGCATGATAGCGCGGGAGCACAAGATCCGGCTTGCCCGGCAGGTCGCGTGCGTGAAGGCGGAAGCGAAAGCCCCGCCGGTGCAGCAGGCTGCGAATGAGAATCTCAGGCCGGGTGTCGCGCCCCCGTATGCCGGCCATCATCCGGCTGCGGGTGACGCGGTCGACGACGTCGACCATCATTCAGCGTGCGCGAGCTCTTTTGCGACGGCCTGTCGCGCGGAGATCAGCGTCTTCATGTGCGGCACCAGGATGCGGGCGACTTCGCGCATCACGGGCATCACCACGCTGTTGCCGAACTGACGGTACGCCTGCGTATCGCTCACCGGAATCCGGAAGCTGTCCGGAAAGCCCATCAGTCGTGCGCACTCGCGCGGCGTTAGTCGCCGCGGCCGCTTGCCCTTGCCTTTGCCCTGAAAAACGAGGATCTCCGAGCCGTCTTTATAGTATCGGGCAGACAATGTGCGGGTTACGCTGTCCGGATAAACGAGTCCAAACCCAAAACCGTTGCCGGCCGCGCGATGCTTCTCTGCATAGCCTTGCAGATACTCCCACAGCTTCGGCGTCAGGGTGTACTTGGCTTGCACCTTAGCCTTGTCATGATCGAAGAAGCGGTCGCCATCCCATTCGAGAAGCGGCTCGCTGCCGTCGGTCTTGTGCAGGATCGACGACAGGACCGGACCGTCCGCCGGCAGGCAAAGGTCGTCCCACGAGAACGCGGTCTCTTCGCGAAAGCCAACGATGACGATGCGCTCCCGGTGCTGCGGCGTGAAGTGCTGGCCGTCGATGATCTTGTAGTGCACGTCGTACTTGAGTTCGTCGCGCAGTACCGAAATGATCCGGCGGAAAGTTTCGCCCTTGTCATGCGAGACGAGGTTTTTGACGTTCTCCAGCAGAAACGCTGCTGGCCGTTTGACGTCAATGATGCGCGCAACATCGTAGAAGAGCGTGCCCTGTGTCGTGCACTCAAATCCATGGGGCCGGCCAAGCGAGTTTTTCTTGCTTACGCCGGCGATACTGAACGGCTGGCACGGAAAGCCCGCGAGCAGCACGTCGTGATCCGGCACGTTCTCAGAGAGGAACGGCACAATGTCGCCAACAAACTGGTGAGTGTCGCTGGAATCGCCGAAGTTCTCGACGTAGGTCTTGCGGGAGAAATCGTTCCACTCGCTGGTAAAGATGCAGTGGCCACCGTAAGTTTCAAACCCCTGACGGATGCCGCCGATGCCGGCGAAGAGATCGATAAAGCGGAATCCGCTTTCCTTCCACGGGACGTCCTTGTTCGCCCTGCCCTCCAGCATGTCACGGAGCGCCGCCTCGGCGATGACGGGACAGGGCGTTTCCTGTGACTCCCAACGTCTGATGGTCTTGATATCCTTGCCGACCCGTTCGGCGATTTCGCGCTGACTGTATATCTGTCGAACCTGCTTGAGCAGGGTGTGCGAATCGGCTACGGTCATGTTGATTTTCTCGCTGGGAATTTTTGCGGACATTTTGACCTTGGGCCACGCTCGTGTCCAGCGTTTTTTGGAATGACCTTCCACTCCGTGTGCCCAACGCCCATGATCTGCGATAGTTTGGTGTTGGTAGCTGCGAGTGGGGCACTCAAGAACATCCGGTCGTGATTGTCCACCCGCCCCTCGAGCAGGCCCTGTTGATGAAAGCGCGTCTTGAGTCGGTGTAAAGCAGTGGCCATGGGCTTCATGAAAAGTTCCTGCTGGTTCGGTCCGCCGTATCGTCGCGTGCCGGAACATCACCTGCTTCGTCCGATACGGCTTCAGGGATCGGCGTCTGCCACATCACATACAGCGTGTTGACCGCTCCTTCCCCGTGCTCGTAACCATAGAACACTTCGCGTCCACCCAACCCAACGCTGTACGGTGGCGCCGGGAACCCGGAGGCATCGCGGGTTATGTCGTGCCTCGATGGAGACCGACGCTGCGACGCGTCCGCTTGGACTTTTTCGACATGTCGGTAAATGTCGTCGCGGTTCGACATGAAGTGCTGACCACTGTCGTCCGATGGAAACGCCACTGCCGCCATGTTGTTATCCAGCGCGAAATGCTGGGCCACTTCCAGGAACGATTGCACGACTGACTCGGCATCGTAGCGCACGTCCGTGTCTTCGACCGTGTTAATCGCCCGCATTACCAACGTTGCGCGATGCGGATCGATCGCTTTGATGCGCTCGACGTAGAGCATCGCCATGCCCACCAGCCGCATGGTCAACGGATCGAACACGACCAGATGTGACTGCCGTTCTTCGCGCCACATGCGCACGTTGTTTGCCGAGCAGAGCCTGGTTGCTACCTTGGCGAAGTACGCCGCCGGATGTTTCGACACGAACGCAACGTATTCTGCCTCGCTTTCCCTCCCCGAGGGGCGGCCTTCGAAAGCGTTGAGTTGCCGGTGGGTCCATGCACCGTGGATGCCACGTACCTTTTCCGCAATTTCGCCCAGCACGGCAGCCAACCGCTCGCGCGTCTGCATCCGGTTGTCATTGCCCGGCGATCCCGCGAGGCGGGTTGCCAACTTGCCGGCCGCTTCGTCGCTCAAGCTCCCGGCGATTCCTGTGACCTGCTCCCTCATAACGTCGAACAGCCCGATGTCAAAAAAGGCCGCGATGCGCTCCGCTGCGGCGTAACGCTGATCAACATCGTTCGCCTGTGCTTCCAGTGTTTCGATGTCGTTAAGCAACGCCTCCGTTACCTCGACAGGAAGGACGCCGAGGAGCACGCCGAGGTGCCGGTAAAACGTCTGCGGGTTGGCCGAGGCGTCACCCAACTGCTTCGGTGACAATCCCTGGCATCCATTGAGCACGTTGGCTTCCGCTTCCCGGCGAAAGGTCACGCCGTATGCGATAGCATCGCGGATCGCATCCACTCCATCCGAGTCGATCCGGCCTTTCAGTACAACGGGTCTGCGGCGCCACACCATAGTGTAGTGATCGCGCCGCACGAGGGAGTCGAGATGACTTTCAAGTCCTGCTACACCTGACCATCGCGAGTCCGCTTCGCGCAGCTCGACGCTGTAGACGGCCTCAATCGCGTCTGCCTGAAGCTGCGAAAGGGTCGTGGTGGCTGGCCCCTGCCCGCGCAGGAGCGTTTCCACTTCCACTCGGAACGCGACGAGTTGCCGTTCGTATTCATGCTCGCCGGTCAGGTACGCGGTGATCAGGCTGGCGGCCAGCATGCCTCCGGTAGCATCGAGTTGCCTTTTCAGGCCCGGGAGGATGCGGGCATGGATGCCGGGTTCCAGCGTCTGCCAATGCTGCCAGTATGCGTGACGCGCCTCCTCGTCCTCTACGTCGGTCGGGCTGCCCAGCAACCTGTAGCGCTCGTCCCACATGGCCGATGTCAGCGCGCCAAGGTTGCCGCCGACAAACGAAAAGTTTCCGCGGCTGGACGCATCGTCGACGAGCAATCTCGATACGGGCTGTCGCCAGTTGACCCCTGCGAGGTGCTCGATGCCACGCGACTTCTGCCGCCAGGCGCGCAATGCGTGCACGGTCCGTAGCCCGCGCGCCTCGACCGCGTACTCCAGCAGGCTGCGATCGATCTGGGCCAGTGGCCGGATTTCGTCGAACGCCGCGCGATCGGGCACCGGCAGGACCGAGACAAGATACTCGAGCGCATCGATGCGCTTCGCCCCGATGTTTCGCATCCATGCGGCGACTGATTCCGGTTGTTTGGCCGCGTTGCGCAACGCTCCATACATCGTCAACAGCCGGTCCAGATTGCGCGCCGACGTACCGTTCGCATACAGATCCTGAAATGCGAGCACACCGGCCGGCATGCCAAATCCATGTTGCGCGAGCGTCCGAAGGTAGTCAGCCAGATCATCGCCGGAACGTTGTGTCACGTAGGCACGGCATGTCGCGAGTTCACCAAACTTGAGTGAGTGCGGTGCCGAACACAGCAGCTCGATAGAATGGCGCGGATCACGATTACGCTCAGCCATCTGCAGAAGAAGCGACTGCAGGCCGGAAAGATCTTCAAGGGTTGCGCCACGCTCGCGCAGCTCGCGCACCGTCTCTTCGTCAGGCAGTTTTTCTTCTTCCAGGATTCGGGTGAACAGGCACCACTGCTGCGGATCCTTTGCACCGATCACGTCAATTACGAAATCCCAGTTATCCGGACGCGCGCGCCAGAGCCACTCGTCCAGCGCTTCGAAGAGTTGCGCCACATCGACGTGCTGACGCGCGGAAAGCGTTCTCACCGTGCGATCGAGGCGTGCCGGATCGCAGCGCCGCCAGCACCCGAGTACCTTCAGTGTCTGCTGACGGGGCACGCCGAGTTCAAGCAGGCGACGAATGGTCTTCGGGCCGTCGTCATCCCAATTGACGTCCCAGTTGTGGCCCTCGTTCCGTTCGCGCCAAGGTTCAAGCCACTGTAGCTCGTCGACGGATCGAATGACTCGCAGACCAATAAGAACGGCGAGCTTTTCCGGCGGGAAACTTCGCCAGATTCCGCAGAACACCGCATGCAGTTGTTCGGAGGTCTTGATTCCAAGATGCCACGCGTTGCGCGCGGTCACCAAGTCGAAGTACTGCAGGTCGTCCAGTACTGCCAGACTGCGTGGTGCCGTGAACTTCCGTGCAATGAAATCCAGTCCTTCGCCGTAGTAGGGTTTTTTCATGCATGCAGGACCGGCAAGCCGCTCAAAGACAAGTTCACGTCCTTCGGGTGTGCCTACAGAGCGAAGGCGGCTTGCTGCCAGTCGAAGCGTCCACACCGGAAAGAACGCCGACAGAAGGAAAACGCTGATCTTGACAGGCCACGAGATCTGCACCGGCACGTGATCCGGAATTCGCAGCGCGCGTCGGGCAAGGTCTGCAACGGGTGACTGCGGAGCGCACAGCTCGTCAACACTGCTCGCGACAGACTCACGAAACGCCTTGATGATCCGGCGACCATAGGCAAGCCCTCGTCGTGGACTATCCTCGTATCCATACCGGACCCTCGACGATTCCGAACGCCGCTCCTCAAGCCTCCACCTCGCGTACTCCGTCTCCAGTTGCTGCTTGCGGAAAGCGCGATACGCGTCTCTCTCGTCCCAAGATGGAGTACCGGTCGAGTGAGGGCCAGAATTGTGCGTCGAGGTTGTGGTCATAGGCTGGTCTCGCTATAGGGGCGGGCGCGTGGCTGCTTGTCGTTCGTCTTTTCGCCGCCGTGCGCAATCAGCGTGCGGCGGTACTGGTCATTATCAATGAGCAACTGATAAAAGGGGTCGTACAACGGTCAGTGCTGTACAGGCCGCGTGTCGGCCCCCGGACTGATTGGCCGGTGCGCCGGTGCGCCGGTACCCGAAGCCGATCCCGCAATCGTCTGACGAAGACCGGCCCGCAGGGCGTGAAGCGTCGGGCACGCCGGAACTACAGAAAATCAAGTGAGAGCTGCAGATTCTTCGGGTTGTGCATACAGCCTCGGGTGCGCAATGGTGCACATTTTTTCGAGATAAGCGCTACACTGGACACTGTATATTCATACAGTGTTTTTGTCCATGAGCGCCCTGCCCCGTCACCCTGAAGAAATCCACCCCGCACTGTGGACCTATACCCGTGGAGTACATAGTTTGAGGGCGAAAAGCGGGAGAGCGTTCTGCGGTGGGGTCGCCAAGGACTCACCGTTTCGATGTATGCATACATCGAACTACATCGTTTCGGTTATCCGCTGTTCAGGCTCCGAGGATCTTTCGTATTGCACGCGCGAAGCCGACATCGAACACAGTCCGACCGTGTTCGTTCACGATCTCGCCATGGCTGCCTTCGTGTAAGCCGTGTCCTTCAAGGTAGTCGGCAGAGACCGCCTTCTCCAGCGCTTCACGTTCTGAAGGAGTGAGCTGCGCGTCGTTGCCGTTCGTCGTTGTTGGCAACACGATGGCGGCTCCTGGACCGCGTACACCGATTGGGCGCCGGTCCACGACGACTTGAGCGTTGGACTTCAGAAGGTTGACCTCGGCCCGGAGCTTGTCTCGCTCCCCGATGATCGCTTGCATGATGGAGCGGATCGCGGGGTCTTGAATACGCATGAGGTATTCGTGGCTTGCCGGCGGTTTCGATGATTGAAGCGTCGGTGGCCCGGCATACGTTGCCCAGGACGAAATCAGCTTGCGGTAGTCCGCCGATTGCATGTTGTAGAGGACGCGCCCCTTTAGGATGCCTTCCGTCTCAACCAGGCGACCAATGGTTGAGAGAGAAAAATCGCTCGAGCCTGATTCCTGATGCCTGCGACAAATCTCATGCAGCGCTGTCAGCCTAGCAAGCCGATGAGCGCGGCCGCCTTTGGCGAGCAGCGTGTCAAGAACAATGTCCGGGTGACCGATTGTCGGGCTGTTCATCCTTGCGACTCGTCGATGGATTGAGGCTTGCGCGTGAGCATGTCGGTGGCGTTGCAATCCGGCATAAGCGTGGCGAAATCGACGCCAAATCGCTCGCTCAAGCTCTGGCCAGCATCCATCAAATTGATGACCTGCCGCGTTCCCAACACCGGATTGGCGGGGTTCATCTGCCGTGCGAGACGGCGCATGAATGCGTTGCCGACGCGGAGTTGCTCTTCCTCACTCAGCATCATGAAGACGGGCGACAGGTTATCGCGATATAGCACAGCATCGAGCAACTGACTACGACGGAATATCGCCTTGCCTGCATCGAGATCAGGATAGAGCTCGACGTCTTCGCAAACCCCAGCAAGCTGAAGCAATTCCGATTCGGTGTCTTCAAACGCGATATGCACATCGCTCGCGGTGCCCACGGCCACCAGTTGAGTAGAGTCTTCGACGACCCGGTCGAGCGCGGCCTTACAGCGTTCAATGAGCCGCCAACAAGCGGTGAGATCCTCCGCGAAGTCGTTGAATCGCTTCATCGATCCTTCCCACACGCGCTCTGCTTGCCGAAAGGTATCGAGATGAAGGAAGACTTCGCCAGCGTCTTCAGCGTCAGCCTTCTGCTTCTTCAGGTCAAGAAGCACGCCCTCATTCGCGAGGCAAGCATTGCGGGCCTCGTCGAAATGGTAGGCGATCGTGTTGAAGTGCGCGGCGAGCGATGGAAGGTAGTGAGGCTCCGTCACAAACCAGCGGCATCGAACGCAGTTGCGATTCCCTCCCGGAACGGGAGCGTGTTTTGCGTTGCCAACAGCTGTACCTGGCAGAACCATCGGACCGCCGTTGTGGCATCCACCAATCGAACGGTTTTCCATCGAATCGCTGGCGTTTCCGCCAGCGAGGCACAGGCCGTGGTGCATTGGCATCCAGCCCAACGCGTTTCTTGCCGCTGGATGCTCAGCGATTGCATCTGCAACACTGCTCGCACTATTGCAGATCGCGCTTTGCACAAGTTCCTCGTGCGCAGTATCGAGCAGGAAATTCTGAATGCTCGCATTCTTATTTGCATCCAGGCGAGCCTTCGCATCGAGGAGGACGTCGCGAATATGGGTGGCTCCAGGCTTGGTGTAATACAAGGTCATGACCAACCGGCTATGACCGACAAGCTTCTGCAGCACAGGGAACGGCACCTGGCCTTCCAAGGCCAGCGCGGTGACAAGGGAGACTCGCAAACTGTGAAGTGGGAACAACGTCCTCTTCTTGGATTGGGGCGGCAGCAGCCGAATCGGCGTTCCATTGTGGTGAGTCTCGGAACGCACGGCGAGCCGTGATTCAAATGCCTTCAGCAAATGGAACCAGCACGAATTGAGCGCCTGATCCTGAAGCGGAAAGTTGCGCATTTGTGCCGTTGGGTATTCTGGCAATCGGAAGAGAAAGCACGCGTCGGGATAGCGCGCCAACTGGAAATCAGTCTTGACGATGATATGTCGACGATCAAGTTCTGCCCATGAGGTCCGACGCGAGATGGGGTTGTACTTCTCTTGCCAGTTGCGCAGCTTCTCGATCCAGTAGAAAACATTCTGGTGAACCGCTCCGCCGTGCATCCACGGCAGCAAATAGCCCTTCTCTGGCCCTGACTTCGAAACATCGGCGGTCTTGTTCGTGTTGATATACAGGACCACTAGTGCGTCCTCGCTGCTGCTGCGATCATCGTCGCGCCGGAACACACCCTGCTGTAGCGGTCGAGATTCGCTACCCTGCGCAATCTCGTTGCTGTTCAGTTCCCAACGACCCGCCATATAGCGCCAGGTGTCTGCCTCTCCAGAGTCAAGCACACGGACCTGGCTAGTGCGTAACGGCAAGATGAGCTTCACAAGCAATGCGACCCAGCGCACTGGACTCCACATCTGCAACACTTGACCACCGCGATAGTTTCGACTCAGCTTACGTATGCGCCACACGCAATCCGGATCGTCGCGATCAATCTCGTCTTCGGTCACGTCGAACCAATCAGGCGCGCTCGCACCCATATGGCCGATCTTGCTCCCCAGCGCGCCTTGCGCCCATTGCCAGTCGCGAAAATGGGGTCCCGCCGCCAGCATCTGCCGAAGTTGGTCGATGTAGCCATAAGGCAGCGGTGAATAAACGCTCTCGCCGCGCTTCGGCAACCCCGCTTTCGACATACGACGTACCGGGTTGTGATAGCCCTGCATTAATACGGCGTTATCGTCTTTACCAATCTGACTGAAATGCCGAAGCAACACAAACTGCAGAAAAGCGTGGATAAGATTATTCGCGCTGATGCCCCAAGGAGAGTCAGTACACGCCGTTCGGTGAAATTCTGGAACCTGTGTCGTTTGCGCCAGGAATACACTCGGATCCAGTGGCAGGCTCTGCAGAATGAGGTAGCGCTCGAAGAAAGTCGATAGGGCCTGCAGTCTTTGGTGTAGACCATGTGTTTCCCCACCGAGCCACTCCAAGGCGAAGACTCTCCAGGCTGCAAGTTCTGGATAGAACTCCACCACCCAGGCCAGGGTTGCATCCGAATCGCGTCGCATGCTGCGCTCGGTCCTTGCCGCCTTGCGACGCCCCTTGGGTTTAGTTGGAGAGGTCTTGTACATGTGTTTGCTCGGTCACGTGGAGATGTGGCTAGTCAGATGAACGGACCAAATCCGACAGAGGCGTCGTAAGAAGTCCATCCAGCCGGTGCGCCGCTTGCTGAAGTGCTTCTCGGGCTTCGCTAAAGCTTGCTTGTGTGTAAATCTCCTGGCTCTCGATCGAGGCGTGATGCATGAAGCGGCGAATCATCGGCTTCTCGATTCCCGCGTGCTTCAAACGCTGGCCGTAGGCGTGTCGGTGCCCGTGCGGAGTTGTGCCAAGCGCCTTGCCAACTTCGAGGCCAATGCGTTTGCACGCGGCCGCGTGAGCCTTGTTGTATTGCGTGAGGGTGTATATCGCACCGTAGGGTGCGCGCCGCAGGTTCACGAAAGCGAACGGATGATCCCGATCAAAATGCGCAAGCTGCTTCAGATAGCGATGCCACAGTTCCAGAAACCACTCGCCGTACTCCGGCACGAACCAGTACGCCTGCTTGTAGTAAGGACCGTCGTGCATGCCGCCTTTCCAGCCAGCATGCCGACGGTCCATCAAGTCTGTACGCGGCACAAGGCCGAAGCGCTGGCCGAGGTATTCTGCTCGGTTCGATTTACGCGGTCGTCCTCGCTCGTCGCACCAATCAGCAGGCGCGGTCCCGTAGTGCGGATGGTGGATGAGGACCTTGGCTTGACGCGGATCCTGTGGATCTGGAAATACGTCCTGAACGTAAAGGTGAAAAGGCTCCGACTCTCGAAATCCCGCGCCATGGAGCAGTAGCGTGATTAAGATGCCACGATAGTCGTAACGATCGCCGTTGCGAAAGCCTTTGAAGAGCAACGCTTCAAAGTGACGTTCTGGAAAAGCTGGTGGCTCACCTCGCGCGACCTTCGGGATTCTTCGGTAGCGAAGCCAATATCCTGTAGCGCGCGCGGTGGCATTCGACGCCCACGTATGCCCGAGGAAGGCCTTGCTTCTACGATATTGGTAAGCGGCTTCATCGATCTGTCGATCGAACGTGCTGCCGACGTACCGAGGATTGACGCTGGCTGCTTCAGGACGAACTTCGCCCAACCAATTGAAGAAGTCGCTCAAATGGATGATGATGCGTGCCGCGTCGTGCGGCGAGCGAGGTGGCCAGCAAAGGCCCGTGGCGTCGATTCCTGTTTCGCGATTGAACGTTCCTGTGTACAGGCGCTTCGCGAAATTCTGAAACAGTTGATGAGGGTCGCGTTCGGCGGGGTTGAGCTGAATGTACTCAAGAAAGAGCCGCACCGATCGCGTCACCTTGCGCATCCATTCCAGACTGCGATCGTGGCTTCTATGCAGGAAATAATCAATCAGCGGCTCGAGTATCCCCGTCGCCGCGAGCAAAGCGGGGATCTCAGTGTAGACGCCGGTTTCGTCCGTGAGGACCTTTGCTCTAATGCTGACGAACATCGCTCGACAGAAATAGCAAACACCCTACGCACGGTTTAAGTCACCACGTTGACCGTTGTAAGTCATCGCTGCTCCCGAATCGACTCACCGATAAGAGGGCCGTGCCGGCGCGCACTTCGCTGCGATAAAAAAGCTGACGGCGGATAGCGCGGAGACAAGCAACACCGTCCATTCGACGGCGACATACCCATGCGTCAGTCCCCAGATGCTGGCCGCTGCGATGGGCGCGATGCCCTTCGCAATGTTCGACGGAAACGACAGCATGCCGCTGATCGCGCCGTAGCCCTCCGTCCACAGAAACTGCTGGACGATCGTGCCGCGCAGGATCGTCATCATTCCGTTGGCGGCGCCATAGCAGAACGCGAAGATCCACAAAAGCGCAGCGGATTTGCCAGCCACGATCAGGACGACCGTCGAGACGGGAAAGAGTGTCACCACGACGAAACCAACTGTCGTGATGGTGACCTTGCGATCGAATGCAAACCAGACCGCGCGGGCGATGACTTGCGCGGGTCCGATCAGCGCCATGGTGATGACCAGAACCGTGTTGGTGACGCCGCGCTCGACCATCAACGGAACCAGATGAAATGTGAGCGCGGCGAAGGTCGCGTAGTAGGTCGTGAAGCACAGCGCGAGCGCCCAGAAGGTAGGCGTGCGCAGTGCACGTCGCGTTGCCGCAGCATCGACCGCCATGCGCTCCGCGCTCGGCTGGGAAGCGTTCGGGTCGATTCGTGAGGACCGGATCGCGACGACATGAATCGGTAGGCAAATGATTAGATTGCACGCGGCCAGTGCGGCGAGCGCGAGACGCCAACCGCCCACATCCACGAGGAACTGCGTGACCGGAATGAAAACCGTGCTCGCGAATCCCGCAACGAGCGTCACCAGTGTGATCTTGGTCTTGTATCGCAGCGGATAGCGATGCGTGAGCACGGCGAAGAGCGGGTCATAGAAGGTCGCCGCCATCGACAAGCCCAAGCCGATCCACGCTACGAAGAGAATCGTGAGCGACGATGTGGCCGACCACATCAGCAGCATGGCGGCCGCGATCAGCGAACCGATTGACATGACCCGCCGCCCGAGCCCGTGGTCGATCCATTTGCCCACTGGATACGCCGCGAAACCCGAGACTAGCAGTCCGAGCGATAGGGCCGCATTCGTGGCGGTGCGGCTCCAGCCCATCGTCTGCTCCATGGGCACGACCAGCAGCGAAAACGAATAGTAGACCGAGCCCCACGACACCAGTTGAGCGAGCGCGAGCGCCCAGGTGGCCAGCGATTCGGCGCGATCCGTCGAATTACTCGACTTCACTGTCGTCGGTGTCGGCGTTCTGTGAGCTGTGCTCATGGCTCATGGCTGCATTGGCGAGGGCGGAAACTGATGCCGGGGCTTTCTCTTTACGCTCGCTGTACCGGTCGGTCAGGTAATCTGAGCGGTCGCGCACGAGCAGCGTGAACTTATACAGTTCCTCCATCACATCGACCACACGATCGTAGTAAGACGAGGGCTTCATGCGACCGCTCTCATCGAACTCCTGGAACGCCTTGGCTACCGAACTCTGATTGGGAACGGTCACCATCCGCATCCAGCGGCCGAGCACGCGCAAGGCGTTCACCGCGTTGAAAGATTGCGAGCCGCCCGACACCTGCATGACCGCGAGTGTGCGCCCTTGCGTCGGCCGGATGCTTCCGGAGTCGAGCGGCAGCCAGTCGATCTGGTTCTTGAACACGCCGGTCAGCGCGCCATGTCGTTCCGGGCTGCACCACACTTGGCCTTCGGACCAGATGGACGCTTCGCGCAATTCGACGACCTTCGGATGGTCGGCGGGCACGCTGTCGGCGAGTGGCAGACCATGTGGATCAAACACTCTGGTCTCGGCGCCCAACTGGCGAAGGATGCGCTCAGCCTCGAGTGTCAGCAAGCGACTATAGGAGGTCGGACGGAGCGAACCGTAGAGCAGCAAGATGCGCGGCGGATGATCCGAGATCGTCCGGGGTTCGAGCTTTGTGAGATCGGGCGTGTCGAGATGAAAAAGACTGACGTTCGGAAGATCGGTGGACATCGTATGAAATGGGCTACGGGGTGATGGGGCGTGAGAGCAAAATCGCTGTGGCCGGGCACAGTTCAACGGCCTGGCGCGTGGCAAGGATCGCGGCAGGCGCGGTCTCGCGGCTCACAAGCATGAATCCGGTCTTCTCGAAGAAGGCTTGTGCGTCAGTCGTGAGGAGCCACGCAGTTCTGGCCTCCGCGTCGAACGCCTTACGCAACAGCACGGCAACCAGAGTCTGGCCGATGCCTTTGCTTCGACAGCCTGGCTCGACTGTCACCGAGCGGATCAGCACATCGCGCCCGTATTGTTCGAAGCCACCATAACCGACGTGCGAACCAGCAAGCGTCGTGAACCCGAAAAAGCGGCGCTGCGGTTCGTTGAGGTCATCGACCGGGAGGCCGTCACGGACTAGGGCCTTGACCAGACCGACGTCACTTCCGACGGTCTCCTGTGCAATGATGATGGCGCTCACACTGGCTCCTCAGGCCGTCTCGTACCAGCGCTGCGAGCGATTCACGACGCCAACCACGAGCAGCATGACTGGCACTTCGATCAGCACGCCAACGACTGTGGCCAGCGCCGCGCCAGACTGAAACCCGAACAAGCTGATGGCGGTGGCAACGGCCAGTTCGAAGAAATTGCTCGCGCCGATCAGGCTGGACGGACCCGCCACGCAGTGCGCGACCCCGAGCTTGCGGTTCAGCAAATAGGCCAACCCGGAGTTCAGAAACACCTGAATGAGAATGGGGACTGCGAGCATCGCAATGACCAGCGGCTCCTGGACGATTGCTTGCCCCTGGAACGCGAACAGCAGCAACAGCGTGGCGAGCAGTGCGCAAATCGAATACGGTCCGAGGCGCGACACCGTGCGGTTGAAGTGTGCTTCACCCTTCGCGAGCAGCACGCGACGTAGCAACTGCGCGATAACAACCGGGATGATGATGTAGAGACCCACCGACGTGATGAGTGTGTTCCAGGGAACGGTGATGGCGGATAGGCCAAGGAGCAGCGCCACGATCGGTGCGAACGCAACGATCATGATCGCGTCGTTCAGCGCCACTTGCGACAAGGTGAAATAGGGATCGCCCTTGCAAAGTTGCGACCAGACGAACACCATCGCCGTGCAAGGGGCGGCGGCCAGCAGAATGAGGCCGGCAATATAGCTGTCGAGTTGCGCTGCAGGCAGCCAGGGAGCGAAGACGTGGCGCACGAAGATCCATCCGAGCAGCGCCATGGAGAAAGGCTTGACCAGCCAGTTCACGAACAGCGTGACGCCGATCCCGCGCCAATGGCCCTTGACCTGCGCCATCGCACCGAAGTCGATCTTGATGAGCATCGGGATGATCATCACCCAGATGAGCACGCCGACTGGCAGGTTGACCTGAGCGACTTCCATGCGGCCGATCGCCTGAAACAGCGACGGCAACCATTGGCCCAGCGCGATGCCCGCGACGATGCACAGCGCAACCCACACCGTCAGGTATCGTTCGAAGAAGCCGATGACCGGACGGCTCGCGCGAGCGACCGAGTCAGTGCTGCTCATTGGATTCCTCGGCGGGACGTTCGCCAATCGCGCGCACTTCCTTCTGGGCTGCATTGCGATCGAGTACGTGCAACGGCAGGTTCACAAACTGGCTCACCCGCGTCAGAATCTGCCGATAGACCTTGGTGAAGACCGCGCGCTTCTCCTCGTCGCTGCCCACGAATGCGGCAGGGTCTTCAAAACCCCAGTGCGCAGTGATCGGCTTGCCGGGCCATATCGGGCACACCTCGCCAGCCGCCTGGTCGCACACGGTGATCACGAAGTCCATTCGCGGCGCGTCCGGCGCACCGAACTCATCCCAGCTCTTACTGCGCAGCCCGGCCGTGTCGTAATCCAGCGACTCGCAGCGCTCGAGCGCAAACGGATTGACCGCGCCTGACGGGTGACTGCCTGCGCTGAACGCGTGGAACCGGCCCTTGCCGAGCGTGTTAAAAAGCGCCTCGGCCATGATGCTTCGGGCGCTGTTGCCCGTGCAAAGGACCAGAATATTGTAGGTCTTGTCGTTCACGTGTTGCTCCGAATGAGATCTGCGCCCGCGCAGCAGGCAATTGAAGAAACGCGGGCTTCGCGCGAACGATCGCGCGACTCTCCATAAACAGGGGCGTGTTCAAGCGTTTGAAACGTCTCCCACGCGACGCCCTGCGGGTCTACGGTCCAGCTCTTATCCGACTTTGCGTAACAGCAGGTCGTCGCCGTCTGATTCGTGACAGGCAACTCGGCGCTTGCGAAGCGCGCTCGCATCTCAGCGAGCTCATCATCCGATTCGACCTGAATGCCAAGGTGATCAATGCCGGGCTTTACGCCACGCTGCGAAATAGCGAAGTTGACCTTCGGATCGCTCAACTCCCATTTGCGGTAGTCCGACTTCGATACCGTCGGTTTCGCGCCTCCAAACATGGCGACGTAGAACCGGGTGCTCGCATCAATATCTTCGACAGCAACGTGGATGTGCATGCGTTTCATGATTTAGCTCCTTGGCACTGCGACGCACCTTGAACGGAACAGTCAGCGCCGGCACAGCAGTTCTCGGTCAGAAACCCGAGCAGTCCGTTCATCGCATCGAAGTTGGCTGAATAGAAGATGAACCGTCCCTTCTGTTCGCTGTTGACGAGGCCCGCATGCGACAGGTCTTTAAGGTGAAACGACAGGCCAGACGGCGAGAGGCCAAGCTGCTGAGCGATCTCACCAGCCGGCATGCCTTCGGGGCCCGCGACAACCAATGCGCGGAAGATCGCCAGGCGCGATTCATGAGCGAGCGCGCCGAGCGCGCGTACAACGAGGTTCGAGTCCATCGCGGCATCATAGACCTGTCGATTCAAAGATTCAAGTAATCTTGAAACGATGCGGCCACGGTGTTTGCTGGTCAATTAGGGACGGTAGATAGCGAGTGGGGGGAAGAGAGTTGAGCCCGCCCTCCAACCCCGAAACGCGAAATCTTGGGCTAGAATACCTGTATATTTATACAGTACTTCTGGAGCCAGATCGTGAGTCGGCCTGCCTTAGCCGCACAGCAGTTACGCACGCCCGAGGAACGGGCGCGCTCCCTCGATGCTGCGCTCGATAGAAATATGTATTCGGAGTCGGGGGGAATAACCCTGTGGCGAGCCTCGCAACTGGCCGCCGGCTTCGACCGGGTGGTGTCGTGCGGCCACGCCGCGCTGGCCGCCGAGCTGCCGGGCGGCGGCTGGCCCGCGGGTGCACTCACCGAACTGCTCACACCGCAGCCGGGCTGCGGTGAACTGCGTCTGCTGCAGCCCGTGCTGGCAACCGGCGGATCCCGCCCCTTGCTCCTGCTCCAGCCTCCGCATCGGCTACAACCCGCCGGACTGGCGTGGCTGGGCGTTCCCGCAGGACAGGCCTGCGTGTTGCGCGCACCACACACGGCTGATGCGCTGTGGGCCGCCGAGCAGATCCTGCGTGCCGGCACCTGCGGCGCCCTGCTCTTCTGGCAGGCCGACGTCCGGCAGGAGGCGCTGCGGCGCCTGCATCTGGCCGCGCAGGCCTCGGACACCCTGCTGTTCCTGTTTCGCCCGCTCGCGGCCGCCCATGCAACGTCGCCGGCGCCGCTGCGGCTTGCGCTGCGAGCCGCCAGGGGCGGTATAGAAGTGACCTTCGTCAAGCGCCGCGGACCGCAGCGCGACGAACCCGTTTTCGTTCCTCTCATGCCTTCACCGGCCCTGTTGAGCCGATATGCAACTCTGGATCGGCGTACATCTGCCGCACCTCGCCCTCGAGTCGTTTCTCCCGCGCTCGTCGACACCACGCCATGAGGCCGGGCTTGTCGTGCTGGAGAAGGACCGCGTTGTCGCGCTCGACCACGCGGCACACTCGGCCGGGATCGTGCCCGGCATGCGCCGCGGTGGCGTGTTGACGCTCGTCCCCGACGCGGTCATCCGGGAACGTGATCTCACCCGTGAAGCGGAGCTGGTTCGTGGCGTGGCGTTCGCCCTGCTGCAGTTCACCCCCCACGTGGTGCTGGCAGAGGAATCGGTCGTGCTGGCCGACGTCTCGGCGAGCCTGCGCCTCTTCGGCGGCATTCGGCCACTGCGCCGGCGGGCGGGTCAAACGGTGACCGCGTTCGGCGTGACCGCGACACTTGCCGTTGCCCCTACGGGGCAGGCCGCGTGGCTCTTCGCCCGGTCATCGGCTGGCAGCGCGCTCACGTTGCGCTCCGTCGACCGTACGCTGCGTCGCGTGCCGTTACCTGCCCTGCCGCCGGCGCGCCCCTACGCCGAATGGTTCGACGGACTGGGATGCGAAACGGTCGACGACGTCCGGCGACTACCCCGCGCAGGCCTCAAGAAGCGCTGCGGCACGGCCCTGCTGGATGCGCTCGATCGCGCGACGGGCGCGGCGCCCGAAGTGTACGAATGGCTGGAGTTGCCCCCCACCTTCAGCGCGCGGCTCGAGCTGCCCGACCGGATCGAGCATGCGGAAGCCGTGCTGTTCGCGGCGCGACGGCTGATCCTGCAGATGACCGGCTGGCTGTCGGCACGACAGCTGGCGATCGCGCGGTTTGTACTTGAGCTCGAGCATGAACGCGGCCGCGCGGCGGTGCCGCCGACGGCAATCGAAGTTGCCCTCGCGGAACCGACGTCGCGCGAGGACCACCTCGTGCGCCTTCTGAAAGAACGGCTGGGCCGCGTCGAGCTGGCCGCGCCGGTTATCGCCGTTCGTCTTGACGCGAAGGACGTGCGCGAAGCGGATGCGCCCAGCGAGTCGCTGTTTCCGGAGCCCGGCGGCTCGCCGCGGGATCACGCGCGCCTGATGGAACTGCTCGTCGCCCGGCTCGGCGCGCAGAACGTGCTCAAGGCGGCTCCGGTTGCCGACCACCGCCCGGAAGTCGCCGCACGCTGGCTTCCCATCGGCGAGACCGCCAGGCCCATGTTGCCGCCGCCAGGTCTTCCGCGACCCACCTGGCTTCTCGACAACCCGGTGCAGCTCATCATGCGCAGCCACCGTCCGTTCTACGGCACGCCGCTGCGCATGGTCTCGCCGGGCGAACGGATCGAGGTCGGCTGGCAGGATGGATATCCGGTGACGCGAGACTATTTTGTCGCGGAGTCCGAAGACGCGGTGCACTACTGGGTCTTCCGGGAGCGTGTAAGCGCCGTCGAGGAACGCGAGCCGCGCTGGTTCCTGCACGGGCTTTTCGGGTAATCGCCATGGCGCCGACCTACGGCGCACTGCCCGACTATGCGGAGCTTCAGTGCGCGTCCAACTTTTCCTTTCTGCACGGCGCATCGCACGCCGAGGATCTCGCTGCCCGTGCCGCGCAGCTCGGCTATGCCGCACTGGCTGTCACGGACGAATGTTCGCTTGCCGGCGTCGTGCGCGCGCACGTCGAGGCGAAGAAGGCCGGGCTGCCGTTCATCGTCGGGTCGCACTTCCACCTGACCAACGCCGACGGCTCGCCGGCCCTGTCATTCACCGCACTGGCGATGACGCGCGAAGGCTATGGCAACCTGTCCGAGCTGATCACGCTCGGCCGCATGCGCGCACACAAGGGCAGTTACCGGCTCGCGCCGCTGGATCTCGCGCACCCGGAAAAGCCCTTTGGACACCTGCGGGGACTGCCCGGGTGCGTCGCGATCCTGTCACCGGACTACCCCGCCGATGAAAACAGACTGGATACGCAGGTCGAGTGGTTCGTCCAGACCTTCGGCGATCGCGCATGGGTCGCACTGACATTGCACGCGCGTGCAATGGACGATATTCACCGCGGCACCGTCGAACACGTCGCGGCGCGTCACGGCGTTCCCGTCGTCGCGACCGGCGCGCCCGTCATGCACGTGCGTTCGCGCAAGCCGCTGCAGGACGTGCTGACGGCGATCCGGGTCGGCAGACCGGTCGCCGGATGCGGCTATGATCTCGCGCCCAACGCTGAGCGGCACCTGCGATCGCGTCTGCGGCTCGCCAACCTGTATTCGCAGCGCACGCTCGAGGAGACGCTTCGGATCGCTCGCCTGTGCACGTTTTCACTCGACGAGCTGCGCTATGAGTATCCCGACGAGCTGGTGCCGGCCGGCCATACGCCGGCAAGCTACCTGAGACAGGAGACCTACATCGGCGCACATCGCCGCTGGCCAGCGGGCATCCCGCATCAGGTACAGCAGCAGATCGAACACGAGCTCGCGCTGATCGGGGATCTGCGCTACGAGCCGTACTTTCTGACGGTCTACGACATCGTCCGGTTCGCGCGCAGCGAAGGCATCCTGTGCCAGGGGCGCGGCTCGGCGGCCAACTCGGCCGTGTGCTTTGCCCTTGGCGTGACCGAAGTGGATCCTGCGCGCTCGTCGATGCTGTTCGAGCGGTTCATCTCGAAAGAGCGGGGTGAGCCGCCGGACATCGACGTCGATTTCGAGCATCAGCGCCGCGAGGAGGTCGTGCAGTACATCTACCGCAAGTACGGGCGAGATCGGGCAGCGCTGACGGCCGCCGTGACAACGTACCGCCCACGCAGCGCGCTGCGCGAATCGGGCAAGGCACTCGGCGTGGATCCGGCAATCGTTGATCGCGTCGCGAAGGCCCATCAGTGGTTCGATTCGAGCGACGATCTGCTCAACCGCTTCGCCGAGGCCGGTCTCGACCCTGAAGCACCGCTGATCGTGCAGTGGGCAAATTTCGCGGCGCTGCTCGTGGGCTTTCCACGACATCTGTCGCAGCACAGTGGTGGCTTCGTGATCAGCCGCGGCAAGCTGTCGAGGCTGGTGCCGATCGAGAACGCTGCGATGGCCGACCGCTCAATCATCCAGTGGGACAAGGACGACATCGAGGCACTCGGCCTGCTGAAGATCGACGTGCTCGCACTGGGCATGCTGTCGGCGATCCGTCGCGCACTCGACATCATTGCCGAGAAACGCGGCGAGCCGTTCGAACTGCAGGACATTCCTGCCGAAGATCCCGAGACCTACAAGATGATCTGTCGCGCCGATACGGTCGGCGTATTCCAGATCGAATCGCGCGCGCAGATGAGCATGCTGCCCCGCCTGCAGCCGCGCTGCTTTTACGATCTCGTGATCGAGGTCGCGATCGTGCGCCCGGGCCCGGTGCAGGGCGGCATGGTGCATCCCTACCTGCGCCGGCGACAGGGACTGGAGCCCGTCACCTATCCGAGTCCGCAGATGGAGCAGGCGCTCTCGCGCACGCTCGGCGTGCCGATCTTTCAGGAGCAGGTGATGCAGGTCGCGATTCTCGCGGCAGGATTCACCGCCGGGGAGGCCGACCAGCTGCGTCGCGCGATGGCTGCGTGGCGCCGCAAGGGCGGACTCGAAGCCTACTACGACCGCATCGTGAACGGGATGCTCGAGCGCGGCTACGACCGCGAGTTTGCCGAAGCGATCTTTGCGCAGATCCAGGGCTTCGGCGAATATGGCTTTCCGGAGAGTCACGCAGCGAGCTTCGCCCTGCTCGTCTACGCGAGCGCGTGGCTGAAGTGTCATGAGCCGGTCGCGTTTCTCGTGGCCATGCTCAACAGTCAGCCGATGGGTTTCTATTCGCCGTCGCAGCTCGTGCAGGACGCAAAACGCCACGGCGTGAAGGTGCTGCCCGTCGACGTGACGCTCAGCAACTGGGACTCGGCAGTCGAGGGCAGATCGACTCGAGCGCCGGTCCGCCTCGGCATGTCGCTGGTACGCGGCCTGAAAGAAGAAGCCGCCGCGCGCATCGAGCTCGCGCGGGCTGTTCGGCCGTTCGTCGATGTCTCCGATCTGGCAAGACGCGCGCAGCTCGATCGCAAGGATCTGCAGGCGCTCGCGGCAGCCGACGCATTGCGCTCGCTCGCCGGCGATCGGCGCGCGGCGCTCTGGCAGGCGGTGGCTGCGGTACCCGACCGGGATCTGCTGCGCGGGGCCACCGATGACGACGTGACGCCGGTCCTCTCGCCGATGACAGAAGGTCAGCAGATCGTCAGTGATTACCGGACCCTGGGTCTGACGCTCGGCAGGCACCCGCTGGAACTGCTGCGCCCTCGCCTGCTTGCCCAGCGCCTGCTGCCGGCGTCGACGCTGGCCGGCTTCCGGAACGGACAGCTCGCACGGGCCTGCGGCATCGTGACGGTCCGGCAACGCCCCGGCACGGCGAAGGGGGTGATGTTCGTCACGCTTGAGGATGAGACCGGGCAGGTCAACGTCATCATCTGGCCGTCCCTGCTGGAAAAGCAGCGACGCGAAGCGCTCGGCGCGTCACTGCTTGCCGTGTACGGCGTCTGGCAGCGCGAGGGGGAAGTGCGCCACCTCGTCGCGCACCGGCTGGTTGATGCGTCCCATCTGCTCGGCTCGCTTGTCACGTCGACGCGAAACTTCCATTAGGAACCGGCGTACCATACTGACGCACCTTCTTTCAAGGAGAGCGACCATGTGCTATTCAGCCCAGATCGTGGCGGACTATCGCAAGTATGTCAGGATGTTTGGAGCACACATGAGCATTCGCGAGTTCGCGCAACTGTACTGGGAACGCTCCGAGGGCAACAACGTCAAGATTCCGAAGGCAATGGACGCCGCGTTCTCGGTGCCCGCGACGGACGAGGAACGTCGGATCAAGGAAGCGATCGACCGGTTCAACAGCGAGCAGGCAACAAAGCTGGAACAGGAACTGTTCAAACAGCGCGCGCGACTCGCCGACATAGACCTTACTACGAACATCGACTGGCGGCCTGAGCAAGGCGGGGCGTTAGCGACAAGCGGAACAATCCGCGCCATACTGGGTTACTAAAAATGAGTGGCACCGTTAGCCAATTTTTTGACGCTCTCAACGTTCAAGAGGCGGCCTTTATTCCCGAGTTTGCCTCGGACAGCCGCGGTCTGATCCTGAAGGCCGCGATCAACGAGCTTGACTGGTACTACTACAACCTGTCTCAGTGCAAGGCCGCTACCTTTGACCGGACCGAACAGTTCTACCTGCTTCAACTGGGCGTTGCGCGTCTAATCAAGCTTTCGCTGGAAGCCCGTCCAGCGTTCAGTGTTCCGAGCGTGATGTTCCAGCGTGACCCCGGCATCGCCCTTCCCGTTCTACAGATTGTAGCGGGGCTGGGCATGATCGAACATGGCCGACGCATTGCGCAATCGGCATTGACCGGACTTTGCAGCATCGAACGCACGGGGGCAAACGAGTTCCTGATTCGTTTGCCGTCTGTCGTTCCCGACGACGAATATTATGAAAGGGCAATCGCAGAACACTACAGAGCGCAATCGCGCAGGCGCATCGAGCTGCTCTTTGAATCGGACTTTGGACGGCAGAGAGGCGAAGAAGTCGGAGAGACGCTTAAGAAATTGGTTTACCCGTTTCAGCGTCATTTCATCGGGTATCACGCGGCTCCCATCCTTGACGATTATTTTTTCACCGTTGCCTTCAGCGAAATCCAGCTGACTGACGGATACGACTCGTTTCACGGCTTGGTGGAGTTCGGCGGAATACCCTACCAAAAATATATTCTTGTCCTGACTTTTCTCGTCGCCATTTCAATACGCCATGAGCGATTCGCCGAGGCGCTGGTTGAAAAGGAACCTGGAGTCAAACTGGACAACGTTCTGACGATCACGTCCGAAACCGAGCCCTTCATCGAAAGCATCAGGGACGCGATCAACCAGTTCGGCGCGGTCTATGAGGGGTTTGAAGATGCAACGCTGGAAGATGCCCGGCGCATCTTTGAGGTCCTTTCTGTCGGTCGAAGGAATACGGTCCTTCTCAACCGACCCGCAGCGCCGCTGCCCATGATGGTCCAGTCATCGGATCAAAGCTTCATCCGGTCTATCGCTGCTGCGCGCCTGAGCCCGATGCAGTTCCTTCTCGATTCATTGAGACACCATTTTCCGCGTGACTACGACAAGCATCAGCAGTCTCGCGAAAAGACGATGCAGACGGCCATCAAGCGCGTGATGGATGACGCGTTCGACGGACTCATGTACCTCGAGAACATCAAGGTCAGACTGGGTGGGCGCGAGATCACCGATATCGATCTGGTGGTGATGGAAGAAAGCACCGGTACAGTCTTCCTCTGCCAGCTCAAATATCAGGATATGTTTGGGGCAGATCTCCGGTCGAAGCACGCCCGGACGAGCAGGCTTCGAGAGCAGACGGTCCGCTGGCTGGCGTCGCTGGACGAATGGATCGAGGCAGTTGGGGAGGCTGGTGTTCGTGCTTCTCTCAGATTGCCACGGCGATTCCCGCCCTTGCGCATCTATCGCCTCGTTATATCGAGGCACTACAGCTATCCGCTGAAAGATCTGGCGCAAAATTCCGATACGGCGCACGCCAACTGGTATCAATTCTTCAATTCGATCGAGCTTGTGAAGTTGGAGATGCGCGGTGGGCACAAGCTGGGTGACCTCGTGGCTATGCTGAAGAAGATGGAAGCGCCAGGAGGCCAGCAGGCACACCATGACGAACCACGGAGCGAATGGATCATTGAGAGTCTAAAATTCACTGTCGTTCAGGAAGAAGCGGATCGCCTGCCCGACTCTTCGCACGCGCAGCGTCCACAGCAGGCAGATCGCGGATAGGGGCCAATCGAAGACTGATCGTGCAACAGCGCGTCCCGCCGCGCTAGCGGGCGCGATAGAGGCATTTGAATAACGGGACAAAGAGGGGCTGGCCCACGCGGAATTCATTGCGCATTGAGCGCTCCGAAAATCGACAAAATTCAACAACGGTCCATCAGGATGCCGATATTTCAAGAAATCGAAGACGTTCAGGAACTGGCAAAGCTCTCGGATATGCTTACGGCCAGAATTTCGCGGCAGGCTCGACACAAGAGGACCAGAGTCGTCGGATATCCAAGTGGCAAGGCTGAGTTTCCGGTCAACTTCGAGTCAAAGAACGGATCTACCGTCTTGTGGTGGTCCAGCAAACCATCCGATGACGGCGAGGCCATCATCAATCTGATTGGTACGGGAGATCCCGACAGCAGCAGACTCCTGCTCATCGATCTGCAGTTCAATGTGCCCATTCGCAGGTTTGCACGCCGGCACGGCGGTGCTTTCGTGCGCGAGCTTGAATCCGGTGCCGTCCTGCTCGCGCACCGTGGCATCGTGACGCGTGGAAAATCCCGCGTCCCGAGAGAGTCGCTCCTTGCCGAAACCTCGGCAACCACGTCGGGCGTAACGAGTTCTGCCGGTCTGCTGGAGCTCTTCCTTGTTGCGTCGCTCGACTCGGACACGCTCCTGCACGACATCGCCAACTTTTCTCAAGAGATTCGCAGAGCGGCCGAGGTCGTCATGGATGGCGTGGAATCAGCAGTCCCAGACAAGCCGCCTTATTCCAACAGAGCAGCTTTTGACACCGGGCTGGGCGAGTACTTCGACGAGTTCTCGGGCCGGCGCGCCCTCCCGTCAAGGGATGCAGTGATTGTGCTGGTCCGGCATGGCAGCGTTGTCAGGCAACTGAGCGAAGCACTGAAACGGACCGGAAAGGTCTATAAGTCCGCACTGGTGGATCTGGCCGTCGTTACGAAGGATGCCGCTTACCTCTTTGAGGTCAAGACATCAACTGATACTGCCTCCGTGTACATGGCGGTCGGCCAACTCTGTATTCACGCCATCGCGCTGGCGAAACAGTTCTCCGGCAAAGCCGTGCATAAAGTGATGGTAGTTCCTGGTTCGCCGCCGCACAGCATCCGGGAGCGGCTGCAGGACGAACTCGCCATCAAGGTCCTCAGCTATGAGTGGAATCGCGCCGGCCCCGTAACCTTTAATCCGGTCGATCTGCGTTCCATCGTCCGATGATGCGCTCAAGTGGGTACGTGTTTTCAATCCTGTTCCGGGGATAGGCATGGGTAGCATGGGATTGGCAATCGTCGACGGCGCTCGTTGCAAGCCTCGCCCGGGATTGAAGGGGGCCTGCCCCGCGTGCGGGCGAACCGCCATCGCAAGGTGCGGCGATCTCAATCGATGGCACTGGGCTCATGCGGGTCGACGCCACTGCGATCCATGGTATGAAAACGAAGGACCGTGGCACCGTGAGTGGAAACAGCGGTTTCCGCTCGACATGCACGAGATAGTGCACTTCGATCACGTACGTGGGGAAAAGCATGTTGCCGACATCAGGCGTCCTGATGGACTGGTGATCGAACTCCAGAACTCCCCCATGGACATCGAAGAGATGGAAAGCCGGGAACGCTTCTACGGCGAGAAAATGATCTGGATTGTGAACGCTGAACGGTTTAAGTCTCAGATCCATTTGTTCGATGCCCTGCCCGATCCAGATGCCGATTTTGTAGCGGACCTCGTCTTCTTCCCGCCTCATCCTCTGTGGGTACGAAACCGGGCGAGCACCGAAAAGGGGGATGGAAGCGGTCTGATGTTTTACCGGCGCTCCGAGACTCCCCCCGGTAGTTCCATGGTAGCGCCCCACATGGGACGCGAGGTGATTGATCTCGTCCGGCGCCACTATGTTGGTCATCACCCGTGTCTGTGGAAGAAGCCGAGGGAAGTCTGGTTACGCTCGACCCGGCTCACCTTTCTCGATTTCGGCTCAGACGAGATGTGGGTAGTCCGGCGCTATGGTCCCGAGAAGTTATTTTGTTTGCAGCGGGCGTCAAAGCAGGCGCTGATTAGCTCGATCCTGGACGGAAAGGCTCCGGTTGTTGCAAGTTCCGATGTCTCATTCTTGGATAGCGAGGCCCTGAAGAAACGGATTTTTCGCTAAGGGCTAACCTGTAGGACGAGGAGTCCGCCAATCGGACTCCATTCAAACCTGCGGGAATTTTCACAGGTCACATGGACAACTGAACTGCTTTGCGACAATGAGTCGGGAGGAATAGCAATGACCACACTCAATGATGCTTGGGGCGCCATCCGGGCCTGTCTCGAGAGCAGCTTCTACTTCCATGGCATCAAGAAAATTGTCGGACTGGCCGGCCTCGACACAACCAGGATTGCACATATCGACGAGAAGCCAGCAGCCGATGGCAGCAGCAAAAGGCCAACGAAGGGGGTGCTAATGTCAGGGATCGACCAGGTCTACGCAGAAATGGACGAAGACAAGCGCCGGCGTTTTGTGGTCATTGCTGCTGAGGAAATAGTCAAACAAAGACCCGACGTTCAACCTCAACTGGAAGAGTATCTTTCAAGGCTGGGCTGGCAGTGGTTGGACGACACCCTCGTTCCCGTGAACCTTTTTGATGCCGCAGACCTGGCCGAACTTCCCGCGGAACCCCGTGCAGAATTGATAAAAGCGGCACAGCGCTTTCGTGATGGCGACCTGAGCGGAGCAATATCGGCCGCATGTGCCGCCGTTGATACGGTGACGTCATCCATTTATCGCGACGCAGGTCTAGGTGACCCTGGAAGAGCGTCTTTTCAGGAACGATGCAATTGCTCCTTGGAAGCACGCGAGGTCATTTCAGAAACGCAGAAGCAGGGGTCCCTTTGATTTTGGTGCATTTTACCGGGGTAGCAGCGCCCAGACGCCGTGCGGGTTTGCGAGCCGGCCCTATTAAAATGTCCTGATAAATCAGGCACTTCCTGTCTGGTCTTTTCCCCGTGGCCGGTACACCCGCGCCGAGGCCTCCCCTCGGGTACAGGCGCGCCGGGACGCGGCGTGCCCGCAGGTTAGCCGCGATAATGATTGTTATCTTTGATAGTGCTGTATAGACGAGCACAAAAACGGGTTTTATAACGTTATATGCGTGTGAAATAATCTGGCGAAAATGGTCCTCTTCGCCGCCAGGAGTCCTGCATGCCCCGTCTGGCCGCCGTTACCGCCGAACAGATCCGTGCCGCCGTGCTGTCGATGCTCGCCGACGCCGGCGATGGACAACCGCCCACCGGCGAACGGTTCCGCAAGATCGTGTCGGTACGGAAACTCCGCGCGCGGCTCGGTGCGGGCGATCCGGCCACCCTGGCGCGGGCACTGAACGCCAATCGAGGCCGAGGTCGTGCGCGCGGGACTCGCTGACATCGCGATGCCCGGCATCCCCGTCGAAATCGCCGAACAGATGCGCGCGCTGTGGCAGGCGGCCGTCGCCGTGCAGCTCGACGACGTGGTGCGCCTGAAGGCCGATGCGCAACAGGCGATCGCGGCGGCGGACACTGCGCGTACCGACGCCGAACTGCGCGTCGAACTGCTGCGCCAGGAACTGAGCGAGCTGCGGGCGTCCGTCGCCACACGCGATACCGACCTGTCCGATCTGCGTGCCCAGAACGCGATGCTGCGCGACCGGTGCGGGGCGCTCGATGCGGCGGCCGAGGAACGCCGGGCACAGCTGGACGCCGCGACAGCGGAGCGGGCTGCGGTGGAGCGCACGCACGCGGACGCACTGGCGGACGTGCAACACCGTTACGAGGCGCTGTCGAAACAGCTGCTGCAGGAAACCGCCCACCAGCGTGAGGCGCTGAAAAAGGAGCATGCACACTCCGCGTCGCAACTGAAGTTCGCCGAGCGCCGTGTTGCCGCGCTTGACGGCGAACGCGCGCGGCTTGAAGGCGAACTCGCAAGCGAGCGCGAAACCCGCCAGCAGGCGGTCGGCGAAGCGCTCGCACTCAAGGCGATCAACGCGAGCCAGTATGCGCAGCTCGACGAACTGCTGCGCATCGTGTCGGCCCAGGAGGCCCGTCGCGCACCGGTGGCATCCAGCGGTCTCGCGACCGCGATGCGCACCACCGGCACCCCGAAGGGCGGCACGAGAAGCGCACGAAAAAGTCATGAGCAAAACAATGAGCCCCGCCGACTGGATCGATGGTGGCACGACGCCCCCACGGCGGCTGCCGGCGGAAATCGACGCGGCACTCGCTTACCTCACCGCCGCGCTTGGCCACGTTGTCTACACACGCTGGACACTAGCCGCGATCAGGCACCGGTATGCGTCGCTCGCCGACGCGAAGTCAGCACATCCGGCGGTCATGCAGCAGTTGCTCGATCAAGTGGTCGCGATTGAGTACTGGGATCGCGGCCGCGTGCGCACTGCTGCGATTGGCGATGCGCCGACGCCGGAGACGGTGCTGCAACGCGTACTGCATACCCATCGCCGACGCTTCAAGGCGCTACCCGAAGCCGGTTTGCCGGCCGCGACCGGTGAGCCAATACGGGAAACCTCGCGGGATACCACGGCGCTGGCCACCGTGCCGCACCTATTGATCGCGTGGCTCGCTCGCGCGGGACGCTTCGCGAATGTGGCGAGCGCAACCAACACGCTCGGCGTGGGCGACGACGCGCACGCTGTCGCGCTCTTCCTGCGCGATCGCGCGAGCCGCTCGCCGCATACGCTGCGTGCATACCCGACCGAACTGCGGCGGCTGGTTGTAGCGGCCCGATAACGTAAATCGCCGGGACCGATTACATCAGTGGCTTCGGGACCAGATTAGCTGAAAACATCGGCACGCCCGGGACCACATTACGCGAGAACGGGCCCACTTTGGTTGAGAACAGCCCGATTACATCGGCGAGGAACCAACATTCAGCGAGAACGCTAGAGTGGCACGCCGGCGGCCAGCAACTGGTCTACTAGCCGGCGACCTGTTGAAGCACCTGGTGCAGTGCACGCCAGTTGCGAAGTTGAAATCGAAGTGGCCAAACGAGGCGTGCGCATTCGCGGCCTGTCGATGGATCACGGCGAACAGTTCCTGCATGACTGCCTGCGATGATCGGCCCGCCTCCGAATACGCGCTCTGGATTGTCGCCGACACCACCATATGCAGTGACGTCGTTCATCCACGTCAGGCGCTAACGGTAAATGACATCATCATGCCGGTATCTTCATGCTCTAGCAAATGACAGTGAGCCATATACGCTTTCTCTGGAGGTGCCAGATGATCAAATTTAACCATCACTTCACTAATGGCATCTTCAACGTGAACGGTATCTTTCCAGCCACTACGATGAGCCGCGGGCGGCTTTCCATTTTCCGACAGGATTCTGAACTGGGTACCATGGATGTGGAAAGGATGGAGCATCATGTCTCCTTGCCCTGAAATCGTCCATTTCTCGTATTGCCCTTTCTTGACATCAAACATCGGTTTCTTCATGTCAAACGCCTGATCATTAATGAAATTGGCATTAAATAAATCAATGTGCTTATCATCGGACTTACCGCCATGCGCCATACCATGATCTTCCATGCCGTTCATGGCCATCGTGGAGCCCATTTTCATTTTTTCATGGTCATCCATGCTCATGCCTGCCATGGCCTTTTCCCCGTATCGATCCATCAACGCCTGCATACCCAGCATATCTACTTTGGAATCCATGGCGAGTCGCAGCATGCGATGAGGCATCCCGTCTGTTGATGGTATTGCCGGAAGAGCGGCCAGCCTGTCCGGCAGGTTTTTCTGTCCTGCTGTCGATGTCGTTTCAATATGCAAGACAGGTAGGGCGTTATCGAATGGCGCCAGCACCATTCCCATTTGAACCACGGGCAGCGTGACGATATCGAATGGCTTTCCGTTGGACGTATCGACCAATACTTCGAATCTTTCGCCCATCAGTATAGGAAGCTCTGCAACCTTTACAGGTTCCGGGAGGTATCCGCCATCGCTGGCAATAACATACATCGGTCGTTTATCGCTGGCTGCCAGTTTCAACGAGCGTGCGTTGCAGCCGTTCAGAAAACGTAGACGCAACCAGCCTCGAGGGGCAACGTGTTGAGGATAAACAGCGCCATTGGTCAGCATCAGGTCCCCGAACCAGCCAATGGCGGCGCTCATTACGTCCATTTTATAATCAATCTGGCCGTGATTATTCAGTCGTTTGTCTTGCAGAATGACGGGGATATCATCGGCACCCCAGCTTTTCGGCAGGGTGGCCGCGCTGCTTTCGTCATCCTCAATCACGATGAGCCCCCCCAGTCCCATGGCAACATGGTGGCCACTAACATGATGAGGGTGCGGGTGGAACCAGCATGTCGCTGCAGGTTGATCAACCTGGAATTGTGGCTTCCAGGTATTTCCTGGCGCGACAGTCGCCTGCGGGCCACCGTCCGCATTCCCGGGAACTTCCAGACCATGCCAGTGGACTGTTGTGGTTTCTGATAACTGGTTGGTTACTAACATTGTCACGTTGCTGCCTCGCGTTAGATGCAGGGCGGGGCCCAATAATGCACCATTAAAACCCCATGTGGTCGTCAGGTTCGCTCCTCTAAAGTGGGTTTTTCCCGCCTGGATATTCAAGGGAATCTGGCCCTGGGCGTCTGGTTTTACCAGAGGAGGGATCGGCAGTGAAGGATGTCCAGCGGCGAAAACGCGGGTGCTCCAAAGCGGTAGCGCAGCAGCTGCGCTGAAGCCTGCACCAAATTTAATAAAATCACGACGTTGCATGGCTCACTCCCCAATTCAAAGATTAATTGCCGGTCTATATTGATGCATCTGGGACTGCGCGGCGTTTTGTTTCACCCATGTTGTCTTCTTGAATCTGTGCCGGGGGTGTTTGCTAAAACGTTCGTTTTAGCAAACACCGCAGCAAGAACCGCTGTCGCGTACGGCCTGCCGGATTCCGGCCCGCCGCGTGTGCAGAATATCCGTAGTGCAAAACAGCGTTCGATTTATTCCTGAGCGTTGACTATAGTGTACGAAATCCCTGATGGCGGGAAGACATGGACATTGGCTATGCACGTGTGAGCACACGCGAACAGAATGTCGCGCTGCAGGTCGACGCGCTCAAGGCTGCGGGATGCGCCCGGGTGCTGACCGAAGTCGCCAGCGGCGCCTCGACCGAGCGGCCGGTTCTGGCCCACCTGCTCGATGACGTGCGCCCGGGCGACGTGATCGTCATCTGGAAGCTGGACCGGCTTGGCCGCTCACTGCGGCATCTGATCGATGTCGTCAGCGTGCTGTTACAGCACGAAGTTGGCCTCCGGAGCCTGAACGACCCGGTTGACACGACGACAGCGCAAGGCCGTCTCGTGTTCAACCTGTTTGCTTCACTGGCGGAATTCGAACGCGAAGTCATCCGGGAGCGTACACAGGCCGGCCTGTCATCGGCGCGGGCCCGCGGCCGCAAAGGTGGTCGCCCGAAGGGGGTGCCGGCGAAAGCTGAGCCCACGGCGTACGCTGCCGAGACACTTTACCGGGAAGGCCAGTTGAGCGCCGAGCAGATCGCACAACGCCTGCACATCTCCAAGAGCACGCTTTACGCCTATCTGCGCCATCGCGGCGTACCGGTGGGTGTAGGCTATTTTTACCCATCCCGCACAATCAGAAAATCTTCTTCAAACCCTTTCCAGGCGTGGCTTTCAGAGGTGCGAGAGAGCGAAAAATTGAGCTAACGGAGGGGGACCGGCCACCGTCCCAAGGATCGTTGACCCGGACGGGTAACTGCAGCCGGCCTTACGCGACGGGGGCATACGGGGAGTTCGAAACGGGAACAGTCGCCTGCATTGTCCTGCGGCAGAAAGTGTACCCACGGGCGTGCCTTGTCTTAAGCGTGTCTTTGGCGGCCAAACTGAAGCGGGCAGACACGCGGACACGCCGTGCAACTGATCGACGCTGGTCAGCGGATATTGCCCGTGTGACCCAGCGAATAACGCCCCGGTTGCGGCCACACCGTGAGACCGTGTGGCTCCATGCCGACCGGGATCGGTCTGACCGAACCGGTCGTCGTATTGATCGCATAGACGACATCGTCGAACCGGCCCGACAGCCACAGCGTTTTGCCGTCCGCGCTGACATTGCCCATGTCGGGACTGCCGCCATCCGGAACCGGCCAGGTCGCAATCACCTTGCGCGTCGTGAAATCGATCACCGACACACTGCCTTTACCATGGCGCGGCCCGTGAACCTTGTTTGAGCCACGATTCGCGACATACAGTTTCGTGCCGTCGCGGCTCGGGTACAGTCCGTGCGTGCCAACACCAGTCGGGATGAAACCGGTTTTCGTGAAGCTGTCGCCATCGACCACGAATACGCCGTTGGCCACCATGTCGGCGATATAGAACACCTTGCCGTCCGGCGAGATGCGAATGTCCTGCGGCATGCCCTTCTGATCAAGCTGAAGGTAACCGACCACCTTGCGATTGACCAGGTCGATCTTCGCGAGGCGGCCGCCGAACTCGCAGGTGAAGAGAACATATCTGCCGTCAATCGAGAAGTCGGCGTGGTTGATCCCCTTGCATTCCGGTACGGACAGGCTCGACCCGAGCGCCATCGTATGCGCATCGCGGAAATCCAGTCGCGCATGCGCTTCAGCCACCACGATGGCTTCCTTGCCATCGGGCGTGAAATACATGTTGTACGGATCGTCAACCATCACCTCCTTGCCAGGCTTCCCGGTCTTCGGATCGATCGGCGTCAGGCTGCCGTCCGGTCGACCCTCGGCGTTGTTGGCGACCCACAGGGTCTTGAGATCCCACGACGGGACGACGTGTTGCGGGCTGTAGCCGACATGAAACCGGTCCACGACCTTGAACGTGGCCGGGTCGATCACATAGACGTCGTTCGAGCGCAGATTGGGCACGTAAATCCGCGGCAATGCATCCTTGACCGCCGGGCTGAAATGGCCGGCGCCTGCTTCGCTGTACAGGTTGCTAGCGTTCACCACAGGCGGCATGCCCGCGACGGTACCGGGAGTCGGGGCAGCCGATACGCTAGCCGCAACGTACAAACCGGCCAGCGCAATACCAGCAGACAATGCGAGTCGCGAGAAGCGACGGGAACGTGAATACATGATGAAATCCGTTATTCAGTGAAATGATAGGGGATGAAGAACCTGATCCTGCCGGAGCCGTCACTGGTTCGTGGTGTCTTTCCTGATCGCATGGACCGTTTGCGACACGATTGCCTCGATGCCTGGCTCGCCGAGTCCGGCCGTCGCGCGACGGGGGTCCCCGCCGTAGACCCCGTCGGCAGGTCCGGGTTTCGGTGCATTCTTCAGCTGACCCTGCCGCACCATCTGCGGCGCCACCGCGAGCAGCAGCGACGTGTCCGCAAGACCCGCATGCGTACCGATCTCGTTATCGCGGTAACCGCGTTGACGCAGGATCTGCGCGTAGCCGTCCGAGCTGGCAGCATAGTATTCCGACGGGTCGAACGCGCGGGCACCCGAGCCGGTCCAGGCATTGTTCAACTGCGCGACCGCGCGCCGGATGTCTTGCTGATAACCACCGTGATCGCCGAGGAAAACAATATTCCTGAAGCCGTGGACCCTGAAGCTGTTCGCGACGGACTCCAGTGTTTTCTCGAACACATCGTCCGGAACCGTGGTAGTGCCGGGGAAACGCATGTGCGAGCTCGGCGGTGCGTAGCCGCCTTCCGGCACGTAGGCGATGACCGGTGCGACCAGCGCATTGCCGAGTTCCTCGGCAATGCGCTGCGACAGCACCTTCACGCGCGCATTGTGCTTGCCTAGCGCGACATACGGACCGCTTTGCTCGGTGCCGCCAATGGGGACAAGGATCGTCGTCTTGCCCGCCTGAACCTCGCCACGCAGTTCGGTCCAGGTCAGGTCGTCAAGAAATACGGTCTTCGGCGTCTGTGCGAAGACAACATGCGAGCCGGTCAGAAAAATGAAAGAAACGAGTACTTTTCGTAGTGGTTGGTACATGAGGGCTATTCCGGGCACCTGGTGCAAACTGGCTGTATGGTAGTTCCGATTGAAACACCGCTTTGCGCGGTCCTGCAGTCGGGCATCATGCTGCCAGATTTTTCTGACGTTGTGCGCCCATCATTGGCATGGATGCGTCATTCTCACGGCCGTTCGCAACGCCAGCCTGATTTTCCAGATGCGCCCGTCATGCCAGATCACTGCCGGTACAGACCGGACGGTTGTTCAACGGCACCTGGCCATGCTTGACCTTCCTGCGGCGCCAGGGTCAATAATGTTATGTGCCCGGAAAACGGGAAAAAGAACCTGAAGTCCGTTCGACCGACACAAGGACGGCGGCGATGACGCTCGCGTGAGCGCCATCGACCGGCATGCGGCCGGCTGGATGAACGGCCCTGCCCTAATGCCGCGCCGCTGGCGCGCTGGGGGCGCTGCTTCATGCACGGATTGCCCTCCGATGACCACCCGCGCTGCGAGGTCCGAGGCGATGCACTCATTCGTTCGATTTTTCTGCTTGGTGTGCGCGTGCGCGACGGCGTACGGCGCGAGCGCGTCCGCCACCTTGCCCAACGAAGGCAACGAGGCGCCGTCGACGCTGGAGAACGATGTGCATGTCTTCGTCGTCCAGCACGACGGTTCCGTCGAGGAGCACGACGACTCGACGCTGCGCGCGAATACCGTGAGCGGCATCGACGATATCGCGCAACGTTATATCTGGTTCAACAAGGGCATCGAGAAGGTCGAGCTGCTCGCGGCCGACACGATCGACCGCGACGGCGTCGCTCATGCGGTTGGTCCGGAAGCGATTCGCGACGTGCAGGAACCACGCTCCGCGGGTGCCCCGACTTTCGAGGACGGCGTGCTACGCACGGTGGTCTTTCCCGGCATCGAGGCCGGTTCGCGCACGCGTCTTGTGTTCCGCAAGACGCGCACGAAGCCGCTTCAGGCGGGACTCTTCAGTTATTTCGTCGAGCCGTCGCGCCAGCCCGTCGAAAGCCAGCGCCTCATCTTCGACCTGCCCGACGACGTGCCGCTTCATGCCGACGCGCGCGGCTACGTTGCACTGGCGCCCGTTACGGCGAACGGCCGCACGCGCTACGAATTCGACTACAGCCACGGCTCTTATTCACCGATCGAAAGCGGTGCTGTCGGATACGTGACTTACGGCGACCGGCTGATGGTGTCCACCGAACCCGACTTTGCGTCGTTCGCCGCGCGCTACCGTATCGCGGCGGTCGACCCGAGCGCTGGCGATCCCGCAGTCGCGCAACTTGCGCGATCGCTGACAGCGAACGCCGCTGATCCGCGCGCGAAAGCACGGGCCATTTATGACTGGGTGCGCCTGAACGTACGTTACGTCGCACTCTTTCTCGGCGAGACGGCGGCGGCACCTCACAAGGTGACCGACGTACTGCGCAATCGCTATGGCGATTGCAAGGACCATGTGGCGCTCTTTGGCGCGCTGCTCGCAGCGGTCGGGATACGCAGCGAACCGGTGCTGCTAGGTCTCGGCCCGGTCTATACGTTGCCGTCCGTGCCCGGTTACGGCGCAAGCGCCATCAATCACGCGATTGTCTGGATGCCTGACCTTGGCGTGTATGCCGACACCACCGTCGGCGGCACCGAATTCGGCTACCTGCCGGCCGGCATCATGGATCGTCCGGCGCTGCTGGTGAACGAGGGTGTACTGTCGCGCACGCCCCCGACGCAGAAACGGGAGCGTGTCGCGCGCCTGCAGATCGATGTCGCGTCCAGCGGCGTGGCCGACTACACCTATCACGTCGAGGACGCGGGCTGGACCGCGGAACTGGAACGCAACATGTTCAGGCGTGCTACACGCGAGCGCGCGCGGCAGATTGCGACCGACCGCCTGCGGCAGACCGGATTGCGCGGCACGGTGCAGATTCGCACCGGCGAACTGGACGCGACGTACGGGCCGTTTGACGCATCCATAGCCGGCTCGCTCGATCATTTCGTGTGGCCGGACGGCACGACCGCCCTGCCTGCACTGTCGAGCCTGTCCGGTGGGATCGCGACCCAGGTGCAGGGCTGGCTCGCCGAGCCGGTACGCACACAGCCCTGGGTGTGCATTGGCGGCGACTTCGTCGAGACGGCACAGATCGCACTACCCCAGACCCTACGCGTGACTGACCTGCCTGAGGATTCCAGGGTACAGGATCGCTTCTTCGATTTCGAATCGCACTATGTCTTCGATCCGGGCACGAGGGTCGTGCAGATCACGCGGCGGCTGCACGCACGCTTCGCGCATCAGATGTGCTCGCCGGACGATTCTGGTATGGCACGTGCGTCGCTCGAGCGCATTGAGCGCGACACGCTCGCGCAGATCATTGTACGGACAGAGAGTCGCTGAAAAAGTGGCCGCGCGAAGGACCCGGGAGCCAGCTTTCGGTCAGGCAGCCATGATCCATGGGGTAGTCTTCTGGCCCGTTCAGCGACTGGCGGATTGATTGCAAAAATCCTTGTCGATCAAAGGTTCGCTCATCCCCTGCTGCGCGAAAGCCGACGAGTCGCCAGGCCCTGGTGCAAGCGGCCCTGGCTCCGGCATGATCGAGCGCGCCCCTGGGATGCCCCCGCGCCCGTCACCTATCTGGGCGGGCAGTTCGGTGGTTTGACGTGCAGGGACTGGCAAGGATATGTTTTGGGTAGTTGCACCGCCCGCGCTGCACTCGTGCTGGAGTCATCGCTACTCACGACGCTCGACTCTTTTGTTGCGAAGGAATTCGCGCAGCCGGCAAGCACCACTGCCAGGCCCGACATCACGGCGACTTTACTCCACACAAAGGATGGCATATGGACTCGACAAAAAGGAAGAATGGGTTTGCAGCGCGGCTAACCAGGCTGGGTAGCCCGCTGCGCCTGAGCGCGACTGACGCGCGCGATTGCGCTCCGTCGTCGCCCGACCGGGACGGTCAGTTTGCGTTTCTGGCGGCACAATGGTGTCTCGTTGAGGCTGACTCGCCCGCTGTTGCCCCTGCTCGCGTGTCTTTCCAACCGGCGTTTCCCGCCCTCCCGGCGCGCGCCATCCCGATGCAGGCATATCCGCGCTATCCTTCACGACGAAAGCAGGCGTTGCCGCCTTCGGGTAGTCGTGGTCAGCGTCGGCAAGAGCCGAAGTGGCAAGCGTCGCAAAGACCACCGCGGTAGCGACAAGCTGAACTTTCATATGTCCCCTCCAGAACAGCGCCGGAACCGGCGATCGCGATTTCGACCGGGTTTCATTCTGGCGGGCGGCATATGAACGGGACATGGCGTGGAAATGACCTTTTGGTCATCCCGAACCAGTTGACAGTGCCGCTTTCGACGCCGTCCCGCAGCAACCGGTCAACTAACGTACCCGACGCCGACCACGTGCCGGAGCCCGTGAAGGCTGGCCGCCGCCTGAGCGTTGCTCCTGTCGGGAGGATTCAGGCTCAGAGAAGCCTCGCGATGGCCTCAATCGGTTTCATGCCTGCGCCGAAACGGGCGATGTTCTCACGGTGCTCCTTGAGAGCACCATATGACAGGTACTTGATGCCCAGTTCCGCAACACGGGAGAAGGCCGGTCGCGCCAGCTGACTCCGGACATCGGCCTCCCGTGCGTCAGGCGCCACCAGATACAGGTGACGCTGCGCTGCGGTAACCGAGCCGAGCGCCAGGTCGAGCAGGCGCACGATGCCCGAGTAGATGGATGTCGTGTGCTCGACCTCGAATGCGGCGACAACGGTCTGATCGGGATGCAGCCAGATGACGTCGATGAGCGGCACCGTGTCCGCCCCGTTAATGCTGAGCGATGTGGGCAGTTCCGATATGCAGCCGTCAACAAGCTTCCCGCCTGCATAGGGACGCGAACGGTCATTGGTGGCAATCCAGACCATGTACCCAAGTGAGTGACCCAGATCGCGTAACCAGCCCTGAACCTCGGTATGGGTCGCATCCTGTTGCTGGTTCGCTTCGAGTTGTCTGGCAAGCGCGGTTGATTGCGCGCGAACGGCCTCCAGATCCTTCAGCCAGGCCTCACTCGCCGCGGTATCGTCGGTTGAAGGAGGCAGCGGATATCGATCCATACCGACATCAAACAGGAATCCTGCGATGGCTCCGAGGTCATTGGACAGCAGCGATCGATGCTCGAGATTCACTTCCAGGATACGCTGCCGCATCGCCAGATAGTGGTCCCAGCGCCCCAGTTTCATATTCGCGTGCATCACCGCGTTGAAGCCTCTCACGATCGCGGTGTTGAACGGACTGACATGTGTGGGATGAATGAAATAAAGCAGATTGGCAACAGCAGGCCCGAGTCCCTTGATGCCGTGAGTGAGAATCCAGTATCCGGATTGCATCGAGAACCTCATCGGCTTCGTTGCAGCAATCGCACGCGTCCAGCGCTTTGCCGAACGCCCGCTGATTCGCGGAATTCTCATAAATATCCGGGATGCGAAGCTTGGGTTTCCACAAAAACGCATGGTCGGCGCCCCGGAAAATCTGGCGCTGCTCCGCCACGGATGCAACGACCGTTTCGAGCGAGGAACCGCGATATGTGTTGCCAAAAGCCCCGGACTCAATTTCCTTGACGACCTGCCGGATGCCCTGGCGGATGGAACGGAAATTCTTGAGCCGCTCAGGCTAGAGAAACCATGTCTGGAAAGTCCCGGCGGGGTCCGCTTTCCAGTGTTCGATCAGCGCGTGGAGACTATTCATATTTTGACTTTTTTGGCTTGCCGGTGAGTCTATCACCGCACTGACGATGCACGGCTGGAGATCGCTTGACCTGTACCCGGAAGGTTCAGGCGCGGTCCTGATGGCCACCGGCATGGTCGCAGCAGTCCAGGATGAGCATCAGTGATGCAGCGAAGGCGTTCCGCGTCTCCGCCAGCATGACCGGTCAATCCGAAGAGGCCGGACTCATCCTGCCAGAGGCATTTGGATGGAGCACCTGAGGCCGACGGCTTATACGCGCTTACGCGTAAAACCACTTGACCTTCCAGCGGTGGGAATGCTCATACTGCAATTCACCCAGTCCAGATGGAGAACAGGATGGAACTTGAAGTGAAAGACATGACCTGCGGCCACTGTGCCGACCACATTACGAAGGCCGTCAAGAATGTCGATCCATCCGCGACGATCGACGTCAATCTCAACGAAAAACGCGTCACGGTTGCGTCGGCGCTGCCAGCGCAAGACGTGCTCCACGCAGTATCGGAAGCTGGCTACAGTCCGGTACTGATCGCGTGATTCGCATCCGCGCACGGCCCGGGTATACGCCTGGCACCCAGGAAACATGTGACGCCAGGCGGCCAGCTGACATCACCACACATCGCTTCCCGTTGACCGACGACGTACGCCATGGGCCGGAGTGATGAACGGTCCTGCTTCGGCGGCCCGGTCACATTAACCTGCCCCGATATTCACCTGTCGATTGCGGCCGCGGTCGCAGATCAATCGACAGGAAACGTAACAGGCTTCAATTCTGCGGCTTCACGAACCGCAGCGTCATGTCGTCGCTCTCGCCGATGGCCAGATATTTCTCCCGATCCTTGTCCCCCAGCTTGAGTGTCGGCGGCAGGTACCAGACCGGAACACTTCCATCGTCTTTGGGATTGGCGTTGACTTCCGACGTGCCCGAAAGCGTGAAGCCCGCCTGGAGAGCCTGGTCAACAGCGTAAGCCTGTGGGACGCGGCCATTCAGGGCGGCGCCGGCCACATCACCTCCGGCGCTTGCCCGATGTTCAACAACGCCCAGCACTCCGCCTGGTTTCAGTACCTGATAGGCAGCACGAAAAAAACTCTGCATAACCGCGTCAGTCGTCTCATGGTGTGCGTTCAGATATACAAAGTCATGCAGATTGAGGAACGTAACGACCAAGTCGGCAGACGCCGGCCCACCGAGCGGCATGTAACCAGGCGGCTCATACGGTGTCGTCTCCACCTTTCCGAACACTCCCGGATTGCCTGCAAGCTTTTGCCCATATGCGCTGCCCATCTTTCTGTAAAACGGATTGGCACTTGTTACCGGCGGCGCAGCCTCGATCAACCGTCCATGCTCCCTGAGAAAGGGTGCCAGAATTTCAGTGTACCAGCCGGATCCCGGCAGGACTTCAATGACGGTCATGTCGGGCCTGATGCCTAAGAACTGAAGCGTTTGCCGCGGATGACGATACTTGTCCCGTAGCTTGAACGCGGGGGTGCGCTGCGGACCTTCTATCGCAGACTCCAGGGCCTGGCCCGGGTCTTTCGGAATCGTAGTCCCAGCGGTTGCTGGCGGCAGGGATACAACCAGCATCACCGATGCTGCCACTGTCCTGAATGCTGCTTTCACGAATACCTCCGTTGCCACGGTGTCTCCAATGAACTGTCTCGATGGTGCCAGGCGGTCGCCGCGGAACCGTGTGCCAGACGCTGGTAACTGTCAGTCGCGTGAGAAAACCGGGCCGCCAGGTGGGTACCGTGCGCGCCTCAGGGTCACGTCAGCAAAAAGACCGCAGCCTTTCTGGCTCGAGATCCCTCACAGCCGAACGATGGATTCGACATCGTAAACCGCAAATCTGATCGCGTCGACGCGATTGTACTGTCTGTGTGTCCACGCACCCGCATCGCGCGGAACCAGGACTGCTTGACATAGCGACCAAATCGGCAGTGTGACTGCCCAGCAGTCTCCCTCTTTGGTTCGCGCCATGACTCGCCGAACGAACGGCGCTACCCGACTGTTCGCAGAGGTTGCCAACGCGATGCATGACGGCGTTAAGACTGCATCAGCCAGATCCAGTCGAACCATGTCACTCAGCGGGACCCGCACGAGCGGCGACGGCTTTGACCGTACGGCGCGACCTGGCTTTGCCGGATTGTCGCAGTGTGCGTGCCAAACTGCAGCCGCCTGCCGATCATGCTGATCGCCACGTCCATCAGAGACGATGGCCGTTACGGCTCGATTCGGCGCACCATTGCATACGCATACGCCGCCACCTCCAGCTGGCTGCCGAACGGCACAACGAGCAGGGTGACAGGAGAAAACGTATCTGAGGCGTAGCGACGCATGATAGGTGTCAGCCCGCTTGACTAGCGTCGAGCGAGGCGCGCGGTAAGTCCGGGAGCAAATTCGCATCCCCAAACGCGCTCACTAACGGCCCGGCAGACTCTTCCGCCCGGTACCCGGTTTGCCTCGCCGGCTCGTTCGTTGCTACTGCGCAGCACGTCTTTCACCTCGACTCAATGATGAAACGGAGAGCCACCTCACGACCGCCCTGTCAAAGGGTCAGTCGTCAGGTTCTTCCTGACCGCACCCGCATTGTGCTGACGGGCGACGAAGCGTCGCATGGGTTAACATCTTACTGACGCGGTAGGAGACTCCATCGAGGTTCTCCTGATCCTGCGCGTGTCGGACCCGGCGTCAGCCAGCGGTTTGTTAATGCGGCAGAGGCTTGAGACGCCCCAACGCAGATTGGGACAGTTGTAGCTGTTCCGTGATGCCGGAGCCGCGAACGGAGGCACCCGGCACGAAGTTAGTAGCATCATTTCAAAGCTGCATCTGTGTGGTCAGATGCAGCCGAAACCGTGTCGCTCAGTGTGACAGACCGTACAGTTCCTGATTGCGCCGAATCGTTTCGGCACCCGGCGGATAGTCGTTCTTCCGGAACGGCAGAAGACCGTCTTTCTGCGCCTGAATCAGTTCGACATGAACTTCGGCACGTGTTTTACCACGCGCTCCAGACGAATAGGAACCGGCGGAAACACCGCCCACAGCGGTATCGCTGCCGGTTGCACCAGCCGATTGGTAGTTGGCGTCTGCAAATGCCGGCGCAGCCGCGGCGATGCCGATAACAGCAAGAAGAACGGTCAGCAGCTTCATTCAATTACTCCGTTTCAGTGTTTGACGGAGTCAGTTTAGGTATCTGTCTCTGACAGGACCGTGGCCAGCAGATGAACAATTCGTCAGATACTCACGACTTGCACGACAGCGTCGCCCCATGCGGTGAGACGTCTTCACACAGGACTCCAAAAGATACTGCCACGAACCTCATTGAAGTGCAGAGCGCAGGGACATAAAAAAAGGACCCGGACGTAGAGCCGGGTCCCGTAAAAGATGGTCGTTGCCTGAAATCAATCAAGGCCGGGTGGCGCCTTCATCGAACTGTTGGCGATGACCATCTGCGTGGACTGAAGAACTCCTCCGATGCGATCTAGGCCGTACCGGGCAACGGGCTGGAAACCAGGATCGCAGCCGCAACCAGTACGCTGACCAGCACCACCGACTCAACGTGCAGGACCATCGCGAAACGCTTCAGAGGTCGTACGGACGACGCCGATGCGGTGTCCTTCAAAGACGTCATCAACCCGGGCATTTCAAAGAAGCGGTTATGTCCGCCAAGCGCAGCAGCGATGAATACAAAGCCAAGCTTTAGCAGCAGCACCTGCCCGTATGCCGAGTTCAGCAGATTGCCGGGCGAGTTGACACCGCGCCAGCCGTTGTACGCACCCGTGATGAACAGGGCGATCAGCGCGAATGTCGCCGTGTCCGACAGCGACTGGATGAACGCTGCGCTATTCGTGCGCTCGCTTTCCGGGGCCCTGAAGAAGCGCGGCACAACCACATAGGTCGCCACCAGCACGAGGCCGACCCACGCGCTGATGGCCAGCAGGTGAATCCAGTCCGCCCACACCGGCACGCTGAGCACGCCGGCATCAACGGGGTGCCCTGCGTTGCTTCGCGTCATCGCAAAGCCCGCGAGTGCGAGCCACAGCACCGGCTGAAAGCGGATGCTGCCCGCTCGCGGCGGCATCAGTGAGATGCCGGCTACGCAGAGCAGGAACGCGGCGCCGGCAGCCCAGGTGTGGCCATAGCCGGTTCCCTCAAGCATCGAGCGCACGGCCGGCCAGGCGTCGGCAAGTGTCGAGTCGCTCATCAACGCACAATGAATCCAGAACTCAAACACCGATGACAGAAGCGCAACGGTCGCTGCGACGCGAAACGCCCGCGTCAGCCGGCGACTGACGCCCACCTGCCAGGCGGTTGGCGAACGGGCCAGCCACCGTTCGCTCAGCAGCGCACCGACAAGTACCGCAAAGCCGAGGTTTTGCAGCGCAACGGACGCGAACCGCAAAATGCCAAGGAAACCGTCGTTCATCATTTCACCTTGAAGGCGTATGTGCCCTTGGTCTTATGGGCATCCTGCGTCATGACTGCCCATTGCACCGAATAGGAACCGGACGACAGCTTCGGAACGGCAAGCGTCAGAACACGCCGATTCGACGGATCGACCTTCGCCTTTTCCTTACCGACCGGTGCACCACTTGCGTCGGTCACCTTGATCGTGCTGAAAGTGGACTCCAGGTCTTCGTTGAACGTGAGTCGCAGCGCGTCAGGTGCCGCCTCGACCGTGCTGCCCGCTGTCGGCTCGGCGCTCTCGAGCTTGCCGTGCGCAAACGCCGCCGCTGGAGCTAGTGCAATAGCAGCGGCAGCGGCGACGCCCACTAACCATTTCTGATTCAGTGCTTTCATATCGTGTGGTCCTCAATTCGTTGGTGAAACGGTATGGCCGTGGCGCCGCCATGGCCCGCATACGTTACTTCTTCTGCAGCTTCATCACGGTCAGTGCGCCGTCCACTTCCTCGGCCACGAAATCAATCTTGTCGCCGACCTTGACCTGCGAAATCATTGCCGGGTCCTTGACCTTGAAAACCATCGTCATGGCATCCATGCCCAGGTTTTCCAGCGGACCATGCTTGATGGTCAGCTTTCCGGCTGCGGCATCGACCTTCTTGATTTCCCCATGGGACATGGCGGCCTTTTCATCTGCCGGCTTGGCACTGCTGCCGCTCATATCCATGTTGCCCATCTCGCCGGCGGCAAAGGCCGATGCCGAAATTGCCAACGCGCAGCCAACTGCAATCGATACAAATACGTTCTTCATCACTCTTTCTCCTGTGTTAAATAAAAACTCGAGCCGGACTGCACGTCCGCCCAGACAAAAATCAGCCCGCCGGTAAATCGCCGGTGTATTCGTAAGCCACGGTGCCCTTCGGATGTTTGAACCAGCCCGGGTCGCGATAGTCGTTTCGGCCCAGGCCCTGCCGCACCTTGACGACGGAGAACATGCCACCCATTTCGAGCGGACCGAATGGACCGGTACCCGTCATCATCGGCAGGGTGTTGTCGGGCAGCGGCATTTCCATTTCGCCCATCGCACCGCCCGTACTGCCCATCGCCATGTAGTCCGGCACCAGCCTGTTGATGTGCTGTGCGAGGTCCTTCTGCGGTACGCCGATCAGATTGGGAACCTGGTGGCCCATCGCGTTCATCGTGTGGTGCGACTTGTGGCAATGGAATGCCCAGTCACCGGGACGATTCGCCGTAAACTCGATGGCGCGCATCTGCCCGACCGCCACGTCGGCCGTCACCTCCGGCCAGCGGGCAGCAGGCGGAATCCATCCACCGTCGGTACCCGCCACCTCGAAGCTGTAGCCGTGCAGGTGTATCGGGTGGTTGGTCATCGTCAGGTTGCCGAACCGGATCCGTACCCGGTCGCCAGCCCGCACGGGCAACGAATCGATGGCGGGAAATACACGCGAGTTCCAGGTCCACATGTTGAAGTCCGTCATCTCGTTGACGCGCGGCGTGTAGCTGCCCGGGTCGATATCGTAGGCGGCCATCAGAAACACGAAATCGCGGTCGACGGGCATCACGCTGCGGTCCTTCGGGTGCACGATGAACATGCCCATCATCCCCATCGCCATCTGCACCATCTCATCGGCGTGCGGGTGATACATGAACGTGCCGTGCTTCTCAAGCTGGAACTCGTAGACGAATGTCTTGCCGGGCGGAATGTGCGGTTGTGTGAGGCCACCGACACCATCCATGCCGTTCGGCAACAACATGCCGTGCCAGTGGACGGTCGTGTGTTCGGGCAGCTTGTTCGTCACGAAGATGCGAACCTTGTCACCTTCAACTGCCTCGATGGTCGGGCCGGGCGATTGCCCGTTGTAGCCCCAGAGGTTCGCCTTCATGCCGGGCGCCATTTCACGCACGACAGACTCCGCGGTCAGATGGAACTCCTTCCAGCCGTTTTTCATCCGCCATGGCAAGGTCCATCCGTTCAATGTCGCGACGGGCGTGTACGGACGTCCATCGGGTGGCACGAGCGGCGGTTGCGTCTCGGCTTTCGCCATCGTCAGCGCGTCAGGCAGCGATGCAGCGCCGGCCTTGCTAACGAGGGCCGCGCCCATAAGCGCAGCTCCCGAGCCGCTGAGAAATTTTCGACGGGACACCATATTTATTTACCTTCCGAATTCGTTTCCGGCATGGGCTGCGCCGCTGGGGCCGGGCTGGATTGCGTCGTGGATGGCGAACCGCCCGTGGGCGTGTCGTCCGGTACATGCGGCTTCGCTGGCGGAGCTTTCGCGCCCGGCCCGGAGCCGGCGCCCGGCAGATGGCCGCCAGCTGCCTGCTGCAGGTCGGTCTCCGCCAGCCAGTAATCCTTCAGCGCATCGATATAGCTGTTGACCGCCCCCACCTGCTCGCGCGAGTCCGCCAGCAACTCGAAGACGCTGGCGAGCATGCCGTTGTACCGGAGCAGAAGCTCGTCCGAAATAGTCTTGCGAAGCGGTATGACCTCATCCCGGTAGTGTCTCGTTACGTCGTAACTGGTCACGTAAGCGGCGTACGATTCACGAACTTCCGAACGCGCGTCGATCGCGGTCTGGGCGAGCCGGTTTGCAGACTGCATGTAGATCGCTTCTGCGCGGGCGACCTTCGCACTGCCCCAGTCGAAGAGGGGAATCTCGACACTGATCTCGTAGCCGTGCTCATGTCCCTTGTCGGTCTCGTAGTTGTTCAGATAGCCGACGTCGAGCGCGTTGATGAATCGCGTGGCCTTGCTAAGACCCAGCGACGACGCAACGCCCTGCGTTTGCAGTTTCGCCGCCTGAATGTCCAGGCGGTTCTGCATCGCGAAGCTTTCCAGATCCTTCAGGTCGGGGCGTTCCTTCGGCAGGTCGGGCAGACGGTCGGGAAGTGTGTATTGCGCCCCGGCGCCCCAAAGACCCATGGTTCGCGTGAGTTTTTCGCGCGCAGCCACCGCTTGCTGGCGTGCCCTGGCAAGTTGCGCGACCGAGTCCGCATAGAAAGCCTGCTCCCGCGCGTAATCGAGCCGGCTGAAGTTGCCGGCCTGGCGCATGCGCAACGCCAGCGTGGCGCCGGCATCCGCCGAGTCCTTCACCTGTTCGGCATACTTCGCGGCTTGTCCGGCCGCGACGGCATTGACGTAGGCACGGCGCGCGTCAGCGGCCACCTTGAGCATTGCGTCAGCCGTTTCGAGCTTCGTCTGCTCGAAGCGGCGGCCCTCGATATGCGCCGCGAACGGTAATGTCAGGACGCTGAGGACATTGGCCGAAAACGTCCGGCCGATATTCAGGTCGCCGTTACCGGCGCGGGTCCGGCTGAAGGTGAAACCCGGATTGGGGAGCCGGCCGGCCTGGACGAGATCCGCTTCGGATAATCCCAGTTCGGCATAGGAGGCCTGGAGGCCGCGGTTATTCAGCAGCGCGACCTGAACGGCATCGTCCATGCTGACCGGTTTCGAAAGCAGTTCCTGCGTCCGCTTTGCCACCGCATCCCGGTCGGCGTCCGTTTTGACAATAACTGCGTCTTTACCGAGCCGCTCCGTGGCGGTTGAAGACACTGTATTGAACCCGCCGTCCCTGGAAAACGTGGTACAACCGGCGAGGAATAGCAGCACGGCAATCCCCGCCCCAATCCGGGTGGAAACGAATCGTTGCTTCATTTGGCGGCTTCCCCGTGCATCGAGTGGTGCGAATTCTTGTTGTCGGCCGGCTTGCCCGTCGGGGACTCGTGCTTCACTCCACCTTTCGGAGGCATGGCCATGACGGTGCGGTTGAGTTGCTGCCAGGTCGGGCCATCGCCGTCCTGATAGGGTTGGTAGCCCTCGAAGGCGGACGGTACCGTAACGGCCGGCACCGGGGCTGCAACGTCCGCCGGCTCAGCAATTGTTGTCGTGGCGTGCACGAGCGCCGGCAAGGTAGCCGCCGCACCGAGCAGCACTGCAGATATCAGTCGCATACATGTTCTCGTCGTGAGTCACCTGGCCGGCCAGCACCGGGCCGCCAGTACGGATTGAGCATCGCCGCGGCGAGGAGCCGCGACTCAGGGGACTAGATGGTGAGGTATCGAGGGGGTCGCTCGATGCCATCGGTCAGGAACGCCACGACACCGGCGGAAGGCGGGATGGCAACCGCAACAAGGGTCGTGGCAGGAGAAGCCTCCGCGCGTGGCACAACGGGCAACCCTGGACCGGAGCAGCAGGAGTCGCATGTCGAACAGGTGTGCGCATGACAGGCGTCGCCGTCGTGGTGATGGGCGTACTCGCCACCAGCAAGCGCCATTTCGTGCAGATCATGATGGCGTACCTTGACGGTCTGCTCCATTTGCCGAACGGGTACCTCACCCTCTTCAGTCTGGGAGGCAACACATTTCATCGAGATAGCCGCGAACGACTGAACCGGAAGGCTTAGTGCCAGCAACACGACGATGAAGAGTTTGCGCCAGGACGACATGGGTGCGGAGTCTAGCAGGTGGCGATTCACACTGTAAGGATCAGAAGGTGACAGGGTGTAACGGTTTAGCCAGGCTGTCGCTACATGAGGTTGGAGCTTATCGTCGCGTGCATGACGGTGACGTGGTCACAAAATGACCGAATTTTCACGGAGTGCGACGGCGGCATCCTGCTGGTCACCGTCGCAGTCCCACTGCTGTCCGCGCTCTTGCGTTGTGCCGTCGTCAAATTATGAAAAAATTGTCATGCAGCGGTCATTTTTCGCGCATCCTGATCACCGTAAGCTCGGAAGGTTGCCACTTGCGGGAACGGATAACCTATAAAACAATGCCATGCGGATACTCATAGTCGAAGACGAACCGAAAATGGCGTCATATCTCCGCAAGGGGTTGATGGAGGCCAGCTACACGGTCGACATCGTCGGGAACGGGAAAGACGGCCTGTTTCTCGCGGTGCACGAGGACTTCGATCTCATCGTGCTTGACGTCATGCTGCCGGAACTGGACGGTTTCGAGGTGCTCAAGCGTCTGCGGGAACAGAAGCAGACTCCGGTGCTCCTGCTGACGGCCAGGGAGGCCATTGAGGACAAGGTGGCTGGCCTCGAGCTGGGGGCCGACGACTACCTGCCCAAGCCGTTCGCCTACGCGGAGTTCCTGGCTCGCATTCGCTCGCTGCTGCGGCGCGCGCCCCGGATCGTGCGGGATATCCTGCTCATCGCCGACCTCGAGATCGACCTCATCAAGCGGCGGGTGCGGCGCGGCGACACCCGTATCGACCTGACTGCGCAGGAATTTGCCCTGCTGCAGCTGCTTGCCGAGCGCGAGGGCGAGGTGCTCACACGTACGTTCATCACCTCCCAGATATGGGACATGAATTTCGACAGCGACACGAATGTGGTCGACGCCGCGATCAAGCGTCTGCGCGCGAAGATCGACAACGCCTTTGAGAGGAAGCTCATTCACACGATTCGAGGGATGGGTTACATCCTCGAGGACCGCTCGTGACCGGCGGCCCTGCTCCGTATTCGCTCCTCTGGCGGCTGACACTCGCCTTTGCCCTGATTGCGGGGGCGGTATTTGCGCTGACCGGCGCCTTTCTGTACAGGTCCCTGTCTACCGAGTTACAACGACGCGATGATATCGAGATTGGCGGCAAGTTAAGCCAGTTCCTGCAGCTCGCGCGCGCCAGTGGGTCAACGCAGGCGGTGCGTGCGGCTCCTGCTGTCTTTCACGAGGTACTGCGGTCTCATCCCGGTGTCTATCTCGGCATCTACGATGCCCAGGACAACCCGTTGGTCGAACACACCGACAAGCCGGACGCGACACTCAAATCCGTCGTTACCGGCAACCACCCACATCAGGTGCCCTACGCGTGCACTCCACCGGGTATCGGCCGCGCCCGATGCATAGTCGCTGAAGAAACCCTGCCCTCCGGTGAAGTCGTTTATGTATCGGTCGTCCGGGCCGCGACCGACCGCCAGTCGCTACTCGAAAGCTATCGTGTGAACATCTGGCTGGCTGTTGCCGTGGGCGCCATGCTCGTCGGTACACTCGGCTACGCGGTCGCGCGCCGCGGGCTCCTTCCCGTAAAGAGCATCGGGCACCAGACGTCGAGTATCGAGGCCCACAATCTGGGTGAGCGTCTGGACATTCAGGGAGGTCCCGTTGAGCTCAGGGAACTCGCGCTTTCCGTGAATCGCATGCTCGACCGACTCGAGCGCGCGTTCGTGCGACTTTCGCAGTTCTCATTCGACCTCGCGCACGATATGCGAACCCCGCTGGCCACTGTCATCAGTTCGTCGCAAATCACGTTATCGCGTAAAAGGACAGCCGAAGAATACGAGGCCCTTATCGACTCCAACATCGAGGAGTGCGAGCGGCTGCAGCGGATGATTGAAAATATGCTGTTTCTCGCACGAACTGACAATGCGCACCAGCATCTCAAGATTACCGACCTGGACGCAGGAAACGATCTGCGCAGACTTGCTTCATATTTCCAGGGACTTGCCGAAGACGCTGGTGTCTGTATTGCCATCGAGGGGAATGCCCGGGTCCACGCAGACGCGACCTTATTCAGGCGGGCTGTCAGTAATCTGACGTCGAACGCCCTCGAACACGCTCGCGCCGGTTCAACCATCGAACTCGCTGTGTCTACATCCCTGAAATACACCGTTGTTGAGGTTACCAACCAGGGGGCAGCCATTCCCCCGGAGCATGTCGATAAAATCTTTGAGCGGTTCTATCGCGTCAACGCGTCGCGGCACGGCGCGGCCAGAAACGCCGGATTGGGCCTGGCCATCGTGAAATCCATCATGGAGTTGCATCACGGCAAAGTCGACGTCGTGAGCGACGGGGCACGAACTACTTTCACACTCTATTTCCCGCATCACGGTGCCATGGATTCCTAACTATGATGCGGGCCAGAGGTCTTGCCACTCATCCGTATTCGCCCATCAGGGGCGGCCGCCCGGCCCCTCGATGGAACACCTCCGCCTACCTGGCGGTAGTGGCGACGTCCCTGCGTGGCCCGGACATCCAGTGCACTGGCAGGCAAAAGCGCCACGAGATTCCATTGTGACCGTCTGGCGACTGGCTATATGCCCGGTTGCATGTCAATGATCTCCACCTGTGATGGCCGCACCCACGCCCGACCGACAGGCGCACCAGTCTTCCAGAGAACAGATCCCCGATAGCCGGATGTTGCCCGTGACAAGTGCTTGACCTTGCCATGGTGGGAAGGTCGAAAATGACTCTGTCTTTTCAGAAAACGGAGCTTCCAGGATGGAACTGCAAGTACAGGACATGACCTGTGGACACTGCTCGGGCGCGGTCACAAAGGCCGTCAAGGGTGTCGACGCGCAGGCGAAAGTCGACATCGACCTCACGATCCGGACGGTGCGCATTGAATCGACGCATCCCGCCGGCGATTTTGTTTCTGCGATTCGGGAGGCGGGCTACAGTCCGGCGGTTCGCGCCTGAACGCCGGCGCCGGTGCGCGGCGAGTTGGCGTGCCATGCGGTCGCCACGGTTCGATGCCGCAATATCCGGATGGCCCTGTCCGGACGAACGCGGCGTTGTGCGCATTGACGTCCCAGCCCGGTTTTCCGTGCAACTCCCGTGCGACCGGTCGTCGCAGACGCGGTAACGGCGTTCAGGGGTGGTAGCATCGAAACGGACAGACGGGCCTGTCCGACGAGTTCATGCTTGCGCCGCATTCGCCCCACAAGCTGCACTGCCCCAGGTAAAGACTCGTCCCGCAAACTCATCCATTTCGGCTCTCATGCTTCGCTGGCGCGCACTGCTTTTCGTCCTGCTGTTCCTGAGCCTGCCCATCCGGACGGGCCTGGCGGCGTCGCTGCCAGGCAACGTCCCGCCGGCCGTGACGGCAGCGGTGGGGATGCGGGACACGCACGGCGCGGAGATGCGGGACAGTGCTGCCGGTCAACACCTTCCCGTCGCCATGACGAGCCGAACATGCGATCACGGTAGCGACGGGACGATGAGGCTCACTCACGCTGCCGGCCAGTGCGGCGTATGCGCTCCGTGCTACACCGGTGCAGCCGTCCTTCTTTCTGCCGTCATGCCGCCCGCTCGTGACGTTCGCATTGTCAATGCGCTGCGCCCCGCATCCGATGCAGCCACGAGTTTCCTGACAGAGGGTATCGATGGCCCTCCTCCTGTCTTTCTTGATGGCCCGTTCGCAGCAGCGTCGGGCAAGTGGGCGATGAATCGCCGTGGATTTCTCAGAAGCGCGTTTGCGGGCGCGGCTGCTCTGGCGCTACAGCCAGTGTTGAACCGGCCGGCACAGGCCGGCCAAACGCTCACGGGCGCCGGCACAGCGGCGCCCGTGCAACTCGCCGTCGTGCGCCGGACCATCGAAGTGAACGGCCGCGCGGCGAGCGTCTATGGTATCCAGCGGCAGGACGGCACGCCCGGACTTAGACTGCGTGAGGGCGACGCATTCAACGTCGCCCTGCGCAATGAAACGTCGGACCCCACCAGCGTTCACTGGCATGGCCTCACGCCTCCATGGCCGGGCGACGGCGTCCCCAATGCACCGCTGCCGCTGATCGCTGCGGGCGCGCACCGCACGTTCGACTTTCCCGTAGGGAGTCCCGGAACCTACTGGATGCACGCACACACGCTGCAGGAACAGCAACTGCTCGCCGCGCCGCTGATTGTTGCCGATGCCGGACAGGCAAAGCGTGACGAACAGGAGGTCGTCATCCTGTTGCACGATTTTTCGTTCGCCTCCCCTCAGGAACTTCTCACCCGGCTCACGCAATCCAGCCCGGCCTCTGCTGCACCGCCCGCGCACCGTTCACCTGGTTCGCACTCATCGAACAGGACGAACCATGATGCGATGGCTATGGACCAAGGCAAGCAAGCCTGGCATGGATATGTCGAGTCCGCAAAGTGGTCATGGCTCGATGGCCAGCATGCCGATGGGCAGTTCTGCGATGCCGATGGATCTGAACGACGTCGACTACGACGCCTATCTCGCCAACGACCGCACGCTTGACGATCCGGAGATCGTGAAGGTAGAGGACGGCGGGCAACTGCGCGTGCGCGTGATCAATGGCGCCACGAGGGTTGGCCGGGCGTTACCTGCAGCACTGGCAAAGCCGCTTTGACTAGGGCCGCGACTACCGGTCAAGCTACCGATCTCCATTCCTCAGTCCATTTGTGTTGGAGATATTGACAACACATGAATTGTTGGTAAAATCTCCAACATGAAAGCAATCCAGTTGCTCAGCGAGCGCCACCAACTCGGCCCTGACGCGTTCGTTGAACTGCGGATATGGCAAGTGCCAACGCCCGTGCGTGCATCAGCACATCAATACAAATACGCCTTCGCCTACGTCGTCAATGAGATCTGCGTACTTCGCTACGATAACGAAGCCGGTAAGGGCGATCACAAGCATGTCGGGACTGTCGAGATGCCGTACCAGTTCACAACGACGGATCAGCTTTTGGAAGATTTCTGGAATGACGTGGATCAATGGAGGCCCGCATGAATACAGTGACCTTTTCCGTAGCCTCACGCGCGGACATCAGCCGTCGTGCGCGAGCAGCCTTCGCTGGTAAGGCGCAAGGCGCGCATATTTCGTTCGCCTCGGTCGCCCTGCTCTGGCAAACACTGACGACCAAGCGGTGGGAAATCCTGCAGGCCATGGCCGGACAGGGCGATATGTCGATTCGTGAGGTCGCCCGCCGGGTCGATCGGGATGTTAAAGCGGTGCATGGTGATGTAACTGCCCTGCTTCAGGCCGGTGTGCTCGATCGGACCGACGAAGGTGTCGTGTTTCCTTACGATGCCGTGCATGTCGATTTCACGATGACCAAAGCAGCTTGACGATCGCTTCAGGCGGCAGTCCGGGCCATGCGCTTCCAACCGGACGATCGTAGAGAATGCCGAGTGCGTGACGCTCCACAAAGATCAGATCGATTCAGCGCACGGTGGTCTGCCGCTCTGCCGCTCTGGCGGTCATCCGCGCATGTAGCCCGCTCAACGCTTCGACCGGTGAGACCGTGTTGTGTAACACAGTGGGGTTACGTTCGCGCCAGCGTACCAATGCCGTTTCGACGTGAACGGGGTTCTACGCCGGAACCCCAGAAAATTCCGTCATTCCACATTGTGAACGTCAATCGGTTTGTTGCCTGACGTGCCGAGCGAGTAACTCAGTCGGTAAATGCCTGCCCGAACTGCCGTGCCCGCTTTACATCGTCGGTATGCAAGTAAATCGACGTGGTCGAAATCGACGCGTGACGCAGGTTATCTCGTACGGCGCTCAGCTCAACCCCTCTGGCGATCGCGTGGGTCGCATGGGTGTGCCGCATCCAGTGCGGAGAGGCCCGATGCAGCTTTTCAGCCAGCACCGGATGGTCGTTCTTGATAATCTGCGCGACGAGCCGAAAAAACCGGCGCATGACTTCCCACAGCCGCAAGGGCTTGATGCCGGCATCGGCGTCGTCAAGGCTGCCAATCAGGGACGTGGTCGGATTCCAGTGAGCACGGCTGACAGGAAGCCCCCGCTCCTGCAGATATCGGTCCAGCGCTGTGCGCGCTAGGGGTGTCAGGGTAACGCGGGCTGGCTTGCCGCCCTTGCCGACCACGTGCAGCCAGTGATCACCGGCTGCGTCGACTTCGATGCTGCGCAGTGTGGCGTCAGCCAGTTCGCTGATCCGCAGTCCCGTTGCGTAGCCGAAATCCAGCATGAACCGCAACCGTTGCGCAGCGGGCGCCTGCCAGCCGTACGACCACTCGAGCCCGTTGGCGATGGTGCGCGTCAGCATCCATTCTCCTTCGGTGAAAGCGTGCGAGGTTTCAAGAGCCATGGCGCGCTTGCTGCCGCGTACCTTGATGCCGGAGAATGGGTTGGCCACGACGTAGCGCTGCTCGACCAGCCAGCGGAACATGGCGCTGAGCACGGCAAGCGCATGCGCAATCGAACGGGCCGAGAGGTTGTCGACAAACGGGCGCCAGTCCGTTGATGTGCGCGGCCGCGGTGGCCCGACCCAGCGTTCTCGCGGTGTAGGTCTGCGCAGAAACGCCCTGTAGTCGGTGGCATCCCGGGTGGTCAGCGAAGACAGCGCCTTGCCGCGAGCAACGATGCCCCAGAGAATCAGCCGTTCGGCTTCCTTGCGGTAGGCCCGCTGCGTGGCCGGGGATTCGTGCAACGCGAGCCATGCCTGGATAGCGTCGTAATCGTTGTCGACGCCGAGGATGCAGGCCGACACCGGTGCGCGGAAGGCGCCGGCGGATCCGTCGATCTCGTGCGGTAGCCGTAGTTGCTCCCAAGGCGTCACGACTGACTGCCGATCCGCGATGATCAGTGCGCGGGCCCGCTCCGTGAGCGCCGGGTACGCGGCAAAGAAGGCCTCGATCCTTCTTGCACTGGCCGGCCCGAGACCCGGAATGACGGTCCACCACTGCCGGCGACGCGGAATCCGTACCGTGAGATCGGCCAGGGTCCGGATGCCGGCCGCGTGCAGGGTGCGGGCAGCGCGATTCGGCAGCCAGTGCGCAATGTCGTCGCCGATCTGCGGAGCTGGCGCAGGCATGATGCGCAGTAGCTCGACAGCCTGCGTGGTGGCGCGCGCATGATGCATACGCTTTTGGGCCGGGCATTCGAACAGCGTGGCCAGATCTGCCCGCTGTCGGTTACGGGCATAAAGTGCCAGTTGCCGGCGGATCTGGCCGATGACGCCGCGGGCTGACTGGCTGTGGCTGAGCCGATCTTGCATGTACCGGTGTGCCGCCTCACGCGAGGATGCGCCCTCGTACCAGGCACGCAGCGCTGCCAGTGCATCAGCATCAGGAAAGTCGGTCGGGATGTCGGCGGCGGACGGGCTCGTGGGGCGCGTTTTCATGTCATCGAGTTTAATATGGAAACAATGCCACAGAGATAATAAAGCTTATCTCTGTAGAATGCGGGAGTTCAATATTTCTGTCGTACCCCATGTCGTGATATCACAAAATTGAAGGATCTGACGTTGCGTGGAGAGGATGGTCGATGATCAACAAGAATAAGCTGCTCAGCGTCTTTTCCGACGCCGAACAGGAAGCCCTGTATGGCCTGCCTGATTTCGACGATGCGCAGCGGCTGGAATACCTGGCATTGACCGAATCCGAACTGGCGCTCGCCAGTAGCCGGCCCTCCATACCCGCGCAGGTCTATTGCATCTTGCAGATTGGCTACTTCAAGTCCAAGCACGCCTTCTTCCGCTTCGATTGGGACGAGGTTGAGGACGATTACGATTTCGTGTTGAGCCGCTATTTCCACGGCGAGCCGTTCGAACGCAAGCCGATCACCCGGCACGAGTACTACGCCCAGCGCGAACAGATCGCTGAACTGTACGGCTATCGACCGTGGGTGGCCGCCTTCCTGCCGCAACTCATGCAGCAGGCCGCGCAGATCGTACGTCGCGACGTGACACCGGGATTCGTCGCCGCCGAGCTCATCGTGTGGCTCAATGAGCACAAGATGATCCGGCCCGGCTACACGACCTTGCAAGAGCTAGTCAGCGAAGCCCTGTCCGTCGAACGTCGGCGGCTGGGCGACCTGCTCACCGGCGTATTGGACGAATTGACCCAAACCGCGCTAGACCAACTTCTGGTGCGCGATGATACTCTGTCGAAACTGGCGGCGCTGAAACAGGATGCCAAGAATTTCGGCTGGCGTCAGATGGTCCGCGAACGCGAAAAGCGCGGCACGCTGCAGCCGTTGCACGAAATCGCCAGGACGCTGCTGCCCCGGCTGGATATCTCGCAGCAGAACGTGCTGTACTACGCAAGCCTGGCGAACTTCTATACCGTCCACGACCTGCGCAACCTGAAGGCGGATCAGGCGCAGCTCTACCTGCTGTGTTACGCCTGGGTGCGCTTCCGACAGCTCACCGACAACCTGGTCGATGCGATGGCCTTCCACATGAAGCAGCTCGAGGAAGAAAGCAGCGCGGGCGCGAAACAGTCACTCATCGCCGAGCAAGTAAAACGCCATCGGGAAACGCCGCAGATCGGCCGCCTGTTGTCGCTCTATGTGGACGACAGCGTAGCCGATCCGACGCCGTTCGGCGAGGTGCGTCAGCGCGCCTATAAAATCATGGCCAAAGATGTGCTACAAAACACGGCGCAACGCATGACGGTCAAGCCGCTGAGTCAACTGGCACTACACTGGTTGGCGGTGGACGGCCTAGCCAAACGTATTCGCCGTCACCTGCGCCCCTTGTACGTCGAGCTCGACTTCGTCGGCACCTCCCCAGACAACCCGTGGCTCGCGGCGCTGGCTTGGGTCAAGGGGGCCTTCGCCAAACAGCAGCGCCTGTCACAACGACCGCTCGCCGAATGTCCCGCGGCCACGCTGCCGAAGCGCCTGCGACCGTACCTGCTGATCTTCGGCGCTGATGGTCAGCCGACCGGTTTGCACGCCGATCGCTACGAATTCTGGTTGTACCGCCAGATCCGGAAGCGCTTCCAGTCGGGAGAGATCTATCTCGACGACAGTCTGCAACATCGTCACTTCTCCGACGAGCTTGTTTCGATGAACGAGAAGGCCGACGCGCTGGCGCAGATGGAGATCCCGTTCCTGCAGCAGCCAATCGATGCCCAACTCGATGCGTTAGCGGCCGAGTTGCATGCACAATGGCTGGCCTTCAACCGAGAGCTGAAACAGGGCAAGCTTACGCACCTGGAATACGACAAGGATACGCAGAAGCTGATTTGGCGCAAACCGAAAACCGAGAACCAGAAGGTGCGTGAGCAGGCATTCTACGAGCAACTGCCATTCTGCGATGTTGCCGACGTGTTCCGCTTCGTCAACGGCCAGTGCCAGTTCCTGTCGGCGCTGACGCCATTGCAGCCGCGCTACGCGAAGAAGGTAGCGGACGCCGATAGCCTGATGGCGGTTATCATCGCTCAGGCAATGAACCATGGCAACCATGTCATGGCGCGCACCAGCGACATTCCGTACCACGTTCTGGATAGCACCTACCAGCAGTATCTGCGTCAGGCGACGCTGCATGCGGCCAACGACTGCATCAGCAACGCCATCGCCGCGCTGCCGATCTTCCCGTACTACTCGTTCGATCTCGATGCGCTGTACAGCGCCGTCGATGGGCAGAAATTCGGCGTCGAGCGACCGACCGTGAAGGCGCGTTACTCGCGCAAATACTTCGGACGAGGCAAAGGCGTCGTCGCCTACACGCTGCTGTGCAATCATGTCCCGTTGAACGGCTACCTAATCGGCGCGCACGAGTACGAGGCGCATCACGTGTTCGACATCTGGTATCGCAACACGTCGGATATAGTGCCGACTGCGATCACCGGCGACATGCACAGCATCAACAAAGCCAACTTCGCTATCCTGTATTGGTTCGGGTTGCGCTTCGAGCCTCGCTTCACAAACCTCGATGACCAGTTGCAGGAATTGTATTGTATCGACGACCCGGCGCTGTACGAGAAATGCCTGATTCAGCCGATCGGACAAATCGATCGGCAGCTCATCACCAGTGAGAAGACAAATATCGATCAGATCGTCGCCACGCTGGGCCTCAAAGAGATCACGCAGGGCTCGCTGATCCGCAAACTATGTACGTACTCGCAGGAAAACCCGACACGTCGCGCGATTTTTGAGTTCGATAAGCTCATTCGTACCATCTACACGTTGCGTTACCTGCGCGACCCGCAGCTCGAGCGAAACGTGCATCGCTCCCAAAACCGCCTCGAGTCTTACCATCAGCTTCGTTCGACCATCGCCCAGGTCGGCGGCAAGAAGGAATTGACCGGCCGCACCGACATCGAAATCGAGATCAGCAACCAGTGCGCCCGGCTGATCGCCAACGTCATCATTTTTTACAACTCGGCGATTCTGTCGCATCTACTGACGAAATGGGAGGCCAGTGGCAACGCCAAGGCGCTGGCGCGGCTTACGCAGATATCACCGGCAGCCTGGCGGCATATCCTTTTGAACGGGCACTACACTTTTCAAAGCGACAACAAAATCGACCTGGACGCGCTCATTGCAGGGCTCGAATTGGAGTGATCGAATTTTCGGCGGTTCTGGCTTGGAATCCCTTATTCCTGTTACGGTGGAATACGATGCCACAACCAGGTAATCCTTTACCCCCAGCCGTGGTCAACACCTGGCGACTGAGCGTCGGCACGTCGCTGTTCGTGATCGATATCCTGGCCGACGGCAGCTGGCGACCGGCGTATATTGCGCCAAAGCGGCTGGGTGGCTGGACGATGGATGTGTTGCCGAACATGCCGCCGACGTTAGTCGATATCGCTCCCTCGGTACGCACCTGGGCGCGACAGTACGGCGCGAATGTAACGAACCGGCGCACGCCGGCGCGCCGGTTTCCCGCGCAAACCGCTTCTTCGAACAGGACGCCAGAATGAACATGCTGAAACGTCGTCTCGATGCGACAGACGAAAAGCTGCAGGAGCTGAAAACAGCCCGCAAAGCGGCAGCTAAGGCGCAGCGCCAGCAGGTCAAGCAAACGCGCGCGGATCGCGAGCGAAAGATCATGCTGGCCGGCGAGGCGTTGCTGCGGCGTGTCGATCGCGGCGAGTGGGATGAAGCCGATTTCCGCGCGATGATGGACGATTATCTGTCGCGGCCCGCCGATCGCGCGCTGTTCGAGCTCGACGATGTATAGCCTTTGATGTTCGACGTCGACGCACCGCACAGCCAGGTCGGCAAATGTTGATTTGATTCACGATGAAGGATGCCCGATGCTGCCAACGCTCCGCATGAACCGGAATTTTGTCGAGGCCTTGCTGGCCGAGCGCGCGCCCTGCTTTGCGATGGGACTCGTGGCCGAGGGCCAGACGCACTATGCTTGCCTGGCACTGCGGCCGGTGGATGACATTCCGAACGACGTAACACGCAGCGGTTTCAACTTTGGCCACTCGATACGCGGCACCGACGACTTCGAGGTCGTACACTTCGGCTTAGAGTTTTACGGCTACCGCATCTTCAATGCGCTGATCAATCCGAGCAACTTCATCGCCAGGACAATCCTGTCGCACATGGTCGACACGAAGGCGTTTTTCTTCTTCGCGGTCAACCCGTCAGGCGGTGTGACGGTGTTCAAGTCCGGCATCGGTGAATGCAGCCTGGACAGCATCGAGTCTAATCTCGAGCGGATACTGCGCTCGAGCACGTCCGATGCTCAGTACGACGCGGCGCTGACAACGTTCAGCGACCATCCAGATCCGGTCGGGCCGATGCTGCACTGGGTTTGCCGGGACTGCGAAGATTGTCTCGACCTGTCCCACAATGTAATCGAACTGGGCCCCGCGTAACGGTCCTGATGGTCCGTGTGACCGAGACCGTCATGTCACTCACCGGACGTCGCTCCAACATTCTTCGGCTGGAATAAGCCGATTAATGTTCACAATGTGGAACGACGGAATTTTCTGGGGTTCCGGCGTAGATCCCCTGAACGATGGCGAGCCGGTGGTTGGCCACCGCAAAGATGTCAGGCTGAACAGGATCAGTCATGGACCAGTCATTCCGTAAAAGCAGGCGCGGCATCCTGTTCGCCGCCAGTTTCAATTTGCGCCTTGAGCTTCTGGCTTGCATGAAACGTGACGACACGGCGAGCCGGAATGGAAGTCGCGGTACCGGTTTTCGGATTGCGCCCGGGTCGCTGCGGTTTATCACGTAATCGAAAACCTCCGAAGCCCGACAGCTTCACGGTTTCGCCGCTTTCCAGCGCCTCGCCCATTACCTCGAAAAATGCCGCAACCATCTCTCTCGCTTCCCGCGCGTTAAGACCTGCCCGGTCACACAGCAGTTCGATCAGTTCGGTCTTCGTGAGCGTCGGCGTTTCGGTTGGCACTGAGGTATTAGAGGCCGGGATATCGCGGATCATGAGGCTGCGCTGTGCCGAAACAAGGGCTTCAAATTTGGCTGCTTTCATTGGGTTCATATCGAAAATTCGATCGGGCTCGTGACGATGAAAGGCCGGCGGAAGCGCTTAGTATTCTTCCTGCCAGTGGGTAGTTCCGCCCCCTAGCCAGCGTGCCACACGCTTGATCTGGTCGATACCATAGGGTCGAAGCGACGGCAGGCGCTTCCCGGCCGCTTTCGCCGTGACGTTTGCCGCCGCACCAACCCATCTCGTCACCACTCTCCCGTCCGCGCAGGCAGGGAAATGGGGCACCCTGGCGCGCGAAAGCGAGTCGGCGTCTCGGGAGCCAGTATGAGCAATTTCATCCAGAACGCTTCTGCAGCAGGCTTGATCCTCCCTTTAGGGAATGGTCAAAAGGCTATTGGAAGGACGTATGAACGTCGGTAACGTGGCAGGTCGTCCCGCGTAAGGGACACGATGATTCGCTACTGCGAGCGAGCGTGCTGGTTCAGGCCCCTGTACGAAGTCGAATTGTCGCGTGGACACGCAAGGTATCGAAGTGCCCCCGTTTCGTTCAACACTATCGAAGGCTGGCGCCCCGGGGCGTCCGACGGACTCTGCGGGTCGGTTTGGCGGGAGCTTTACCTTCCCATTGCCGGAAGGTTCAAAATATAAAAATGGTAGGAAGGAGTTGATTATGAACATCGGTGAAGCAGCCAGGTCTTCCGGTGTATCGGCCAAGATGATTCGTTACTACGAACAGGCTGGGCTGATTCAGGCCGCCGCACGCGCCGAGTCGAATTACCGTATGTACACGCACAAGGACGTCGAGGTGCTGCGATTCGTTCATCAGGCGCGTCGGCTGGGCTTCTCCATGAAACAGATTTCCACATTGCTCAGTCTGTGGGAAGACCGCAACCGCCCCAGCCGCGAAGTCAAGCGTCTGGCGCAAGCCCACATCGGGGAGTTGAGCCGGCGCATCCACGACCTGACGGAAATGCGCGATACGCTTCAGTACCTCGCCAAGCACTGCCGGGGTGACTCGCGTCCCGACTGTCCGATTCTGGAAGGGCTGACGGAACAAATTCACTGATAGCGGCTTGACCTTCCCATCGTTGGAACGTCGATACTGTAGTTGTCGTCGGCAAACGGAGTTTATGACATGGAACTGGAAGTAAAGGACATGACCTGCGGACACTGCGCGAGCGTCGTCACCAAGGCGGTCAAAGACGTCGACGCGCAGGCGAAAGTGGAGATCGATATCACGGCCAGAACCGTGCGCATTGAGTCAGCGTGCGAGGCAAGCGAATTCATATCGGCAATTCGAATTGAAGGCTACAGCCCATCGGTTCGCGCTTGACCTTGCCCCCACATTAGCCGCGTCCGATCGTCGCAGGCGCAGCAATGGAATTCAGCAGTGCTAGCATCGTGATCAACGTGTTGTAATTGCGCGCGGTCCACGGATGGGTGCGCCGGTAGTCCGTGGACGCAACAGCAGCCGCTCGGCGGCACCCATGCTTCGGCCGTGCGAACGACCGGGAGTTTGCGTTGCGCAGTCATCGATGAAAATCGTCCTGTAACCTTGCTCATCACACTTCCCATGTATCGCTGGCGCGCGTTTTTTCTCGTCCTGCTGATGATCGTGAGTCTGCCGATCCGGTCGACAGCGGCGACCTCAATGCTTTGCGATGTCCAGCCGAGCGTGAAAGCGTCGCTGCCCACACGTGATATGCGCTGCGCAGAGCTTCAGTACGGTGACGCCTCGCGGTATCTCCCTGGCGCGGTAAGCGAGCGTCAATCCAAACGCCACGGCGACGGGACAACGGATCACCATCATGCTGTCAGCCAGTGCGGCATGTCCACCCGATGCGGTGTCGGCGCGGTTGCGCCGACACCTTCCCCAATCATGCGCGGTCGTGAAATTGCCGTCTTGCATGCCTGGCATCCGGCTTCTGACGCCGCCACGAGTTTCCTGACGGGTGGGATTGAGCGTCCGCCGCGATTTTTTTCGCGTAAGTGCCTTGGCCGCACCTCCGGTGCGGTCCAGATACATCCTGGTAGCCTGATGAGGCCTCCGGGCAACTTATGTCGAGGAAATCAAAATGCAAAACTTCATTGATGCGCCTTTCGCAACGCTGTCGAGCACGTGGACGACCAGTCGTCGTGGATTTCTCAGGAGTGCTTTTGCTGGTGCGGCCGCGCTGGCGCTGCGGCCCGCCCTGATCGAGCCGGCCCAGGCCGGCGAAGGACTTACCGGCGCGGGCGTTAATGCGCCCACGCAACTCGCCGTCGTGCGCCGGACCATCGAAGTGAATGGGCGCCCGGCCAGCGTGTACGGCATTCAGCAGCAGGACGGCACGCCTGGCCTCACGCTGCGCGAGGGTGATACGTTCAACGTCGTCCTGCGCAATGAAACCGGGGAGCCCACCAGCGTGCACTGGCACGGCCTGACACCCCCGTGGCCAAGCGACGGTGTCCCCGATGCGCCACTGCCGCTCATTGCCAATGGCGCGCAACGTAAGTTCGACTTTCCGGTTGGTGGCCCGGGAACCTACTGGATGCATGCCCATACGCTGCAGGAACAGCAACTCCTGGCTGCACCGCTGATTGTGGCTGATTCCAACCAGGCGAAACGCGACGAGCAGGAGGTTGTGATTCTTTTGCACGACTTCTCGTTCACTTCCCCTCAAGAGCTTCTGGCGCGGCTGACACAGAACCGCGCTCCCTCTGCTCCAGCACAGGCCATAAGTACGCCGGGTGCGCATTCAGCCGGCAAGACGGGGCATGACGGAAACGTCACGGATGATGACAGTATGCCCGGCATGGATATGTCGGGATCCGGAACCGCGCAGGGCTCGACGGCCGCGATGCAGATGAGCAGTTCTGCGATGCCAATGGATCTGAACGACATTGATTACGACGCCTATCTCGCCAACGATCGCACGCTCGACGACCCGGAAGTCGTCCGGGTAGAGAGCGGTGGGCGGCTTCGTGTGCGCGTGATCAACGGCGCGACCGCGACAGCCTTCACCGTAGATTTCGGTGAACTCGAAGGCACACTGATCGCCGTTGATGGTCAGCCTGTCGAGCCTGTAAAAGGACGGCGATTCCCTCTGAGCATGGCACAGCGCATCGATGTCCGGCTGCAGTTGCCGCGCGAGCGACGCGCCTTCCCGATTCTGGCACTACGCGAAGGCGGCAAGGAGCGCACGGGTATCGTTCTTCAGGCGCCAGGAGCCCAGGTCGCCAGGCTGGCCGATACCGGGAACATGCACGGACCGGTTCTCGATCTGGCTCTCGAAGCAAAGCTGCGGGCCGCCGCGCCGCTCGCATCGCGACGGCCCAGCAAGAGTTTCGACATGGCACTCACCGGCGACATGGCCGCTTACCGATGGGGCCTGGAAGCGCGCCCTCGCATCGCCGTTGATCGCGGCGACCGCGTCGAGGTGACGCTGCGCAACACGAGCATGATGGCTCACCCGATGCACCTGCATGGACATCATTTCCAGGTCGTCGCAATCGATGGCCGGCGCTTCGCAGGCGCAATGCGAGACACAGTGATGGTGCCGCCAAGGCGCTCGGTCACAATCGCCGTTGATGCAAACAACCCCGGACAGTGGGCATTTCACTGCCATCACCTGTACCACATGGCGACCGGCATGATGGCAACCTTCGCGTATAACGCCTGAACCCAATCAGGGCCGCCAGCACCCGCTGGCGGCAACTTTGATCCTGCCGCGGCTTGCGATTGCGCTGGCAACCCTGTGTTGGCGAGGCAATGCCACCGCGCGAATGGTTGATCCGGGTCAATTGTCCCTCGTGACAGACTCGCACAATGATGTCTTCTCTTACCGGAGCAGTCACCATGAAAACGAGAGTCGCATTGTTTGTCGCAACCGCAGCGTTGCTTGCCGCTTCAAGTGTATCGGCCAACGACGCACATCACCCGGACAGCGCCGCACAGAACACGCCATCGCCTGCGGTCGCAACTGCCGGAGCCACCCAATCGGCGCCGACGCCCGAGGCCGCCAGGCGCTTTGATGACATGCACCAGCAGATGCAGAAAATGCTGGCTCAAATGGACAAGATCCGCCAGACGAAAGATCCCGTGGAGCGCAAACGGCTGCTGGATGAACATATGCAGACGATGCAGGACACGATGCAGGCGATGCACTCGATGGGCGGCCCGACGATGATGCAGATGATGGGTGGGCAAAGCATGGGCGGCATGTCCAATCGCACGGAAAGCGGCAAGCGCGGAGCAGGCGCAAACCAGCGCATGGACATGATGGAAAAACGCATGGACATGATGCAATTGATGATGGAACAGATGATCGAGCAGCAAAAGCAGTCCGCGCCAGCGCAGTGAGCCGCCCAGCCGACGGCCGACGTTGTGCAGTGCCGGTCAGCAAACAGGAATATCTCCGTTGACGAGTTGTCGCGTTAGCATCGGCAGCTCGTCAAGACCCTGTGCGACGCGTTCCTGTATGCCGCGGCGCTGCTCTGGAGAAAGTCCGCCGGGCGCGCGGACATCCACCGCCGCCAGTTGAGGCTGGTTGATCGGACTTCCGATGGCGGACAGCAAGCGGACCGTCACGTCGGTTACGCCATCCGTCTCGTTCAGAATGCGTTGCGCCAACAGGTGCGCGAGCACGTTATACAGCTTCCCGACATGAGCGGCTGGATTCTTACCCGCGGCCGCCTCGAGCGACATCGGGCGATAGGGCGTGATCAAGCCGTTGACGCGGTTACCGCGCCCCACTTCGCCATCGTCTCCCTGTTCGGCGCTCAGACCCGTCACCGTCAGATAGAGGCTGCTTTCGTCACGAGCACAAGGATCATCCAGCGTATTGATCTGAAGCATGCAGACCTGTCCCAGGCGTTCCTGGACTCGCTGCACGAGGCGTGCCTTCACAGCAAAATAATCTGCGACGTCGCCGACCCAACGATCGATAAAAGCGACCGCGAGCGTGATGTCCATACGGTCGCCAGCGCGCTTGCCCATGACCTTGAAATCCCGCCCGAGCGCCGGAATCTCGGCGCGCAAATCGTCGGAGTTCAGGATGTCCGCCACGGATAGGGGGGATGAACAAGGTACGCGCGAATTCCTATCATAAGCGTCCAGGTTATATAAACCGGAAAGAGCATGCCGTTTCAGGACGGTTCAGCTGGAACCCTATCTTTCCGCGAAGGCGTTCCGGATCTGCTGGGCGCGCTTGACTTCGTCGCTGTGCAGGTAGATCGACGTCGTCGTGATCGAGGCATGGCGCAGGTTATCCCGTACCGTGGTCAGTTCGGCGCCGCGAGCCAGGGCGTGGGTTGCATGCGTGTGCCGAGTCCAGTGCGGACTCGCGCGGCGCAGCTTTTCCGCGAGCACCTGGTTGTCCGCCTCGATGACTTCGGCCGCTTTCGCAAAAAAACGCCGTGTGACCTCCCATAGCCGAACACCGCTGATGCCTGCCGCGTTGTCCTGCTCGAACCTGCCGATGAGAGGCGTATCGGGATGCCAGCGGGTCGGCGTGACCGGCAGCCTTCGCTCCACCAGGTAGCGGTCCAGCGCAGTACGAGCCAGTGGTGGCAGCGCGACCTTGCCGGCCTTGCGCCCCTTCCCGATGATGTTCAGCCAATGATCACCCCGGGCGTCGGTGTCGACGTTGCCGAGACAGGCGCCGACCAGTTCGCTGACGCGCAGGCCGGTCGCATACGCGAAGTCCAGCACGAAGCGCAGGCGTTGCGCCGCCGGCGCTTCCCAGCCATATGACCACTCAAGTCCGTCAGCAATGGCACGCACGAGCGTCCACTCGCCCTCGGTAAAGGCGTGGGACGTGTCGAGCACGGTTGAGCGGCTGGTGCCGCGCACCTTGACGCCGGCAAACGGATTGGCCAGCAGATAGCGCTGCTCGATCAGCCAGCGGAACATCGCCCCGAGCACCGACAGCGCGTAGGCGGTCGAGCGGGCCGACAGCCCACCGGAGAATGGTCGCCACTCCGGCGAGGTGCGCGGGCGCATGGGTCCCACCCAGCGCTCGCGCGGCGTCGGCCGACGCAGAAAACTCCGGTACGCAATTGCATCCTCCGTCGTCAGCGACGACAGGGCCCGCTCGCGGTCCACGATCGCCCAGAGGATCAGGCGTTCGGCTTCCTTACGATAGGCTCGCTGCGTTGCAGGGGATTCGTGCAGCGACAGCCATGCCTTATGCGCAAGTCGGTAACGATTCTCTAATACTCGCAGGCTGTGTTAAAGCGGACACCCGCACAAACACAGCAGAGGATCTGCACGATGACAGCAAGACGAACGACCATCTG
>NZ_CADIKB010000033.1 GCF_902859825.1 Paraburkholderia phenoliruptrix
GGTTCTCCTTGGTTCCCTGTTCGGGAGGTTGGTCCTGGAAACCCGATTCTCTCGGATTCCACTGGCGAACCGCCGCCTTCAACCTTCAACTACGCCTGGGACATTGCCCACTGTTTTACTGCCTGGAGATGACGTGTGCTCAGATCGTAAGTGAGATTGAAGCATCGCGCTGCCGCAGCAGAGCGAAAGCCCATCGTCATGTGCCCGCCGCCTCGCTGCTATTGGGGAAACCATGGGTTCGCACCCCCATTGCGGCGCGTCGTCGCTTATGCCTTGGCCAATTCCGCAGACCTTTAGGCGCAATACGTCGATATCGCGCTTCGCGGTGCTCATTGTGCGCCCGAAACCGGCTGCAATAATACGGGCGTGCGCACAGTTGGACCGACGCGCGAGAGCCGCATGCCATCTCAGCATGCGGCGCGCCTCGCGTGGGACAGGAGACGTGATGAACAACATTCCGCCGGCAGCATACGACCACAATAATTCACGTCGGCGCGGGGCGCGTCTTGCGCTCCTGCCGCTTGCCGCGGCGGTGCTGTGCTGCGCGGCTTCATTCGATGCGCGCGCCGCGGGCGTGTTGCCCGCGGGCGGACACTTCGTCGGCGGAAACGGATCGTTCAGCAGCGACGGCACCACACTGACGATCAATCAGGGCTCGGGCCGCGGCGTGGTCGACTGGAACAGCTTTTCGATAGGCGGCGGCAACCGCGTGGTGTTTGCCAACGGCAACGGCGCGACGCTCAACCGCGTCACGGGCGGCTCGCCGTCCGCAATTCTCGGCACCCTGAGCGCGAGCGGCAGCGTCTATCTGATCAATCCGCAAGGAATCGTCGTCGGACCGCGAGGCGTCGTGTCGACAACCGGACGCTTTGTCGCGTCGACGCTTGATGTCGCCGACACCGACGCCTTCATGAACGGCCAGCCGCTCACGCTGTCGGGCAATTCGCGCGCGGGCGTGGTGAACCTCGGCACTATTGCTTCCGGCAACGGCGACGTCTTCCTCATCGCGCGGCAGGTGGCCAATACTGGCACGATCAGCGCGCCGAACGGCACCGTCGAACTGGCGGCGGGGCAGCAGGTGCTGCTGCAGGATTCGTCGTCGGGCAGGCAGGTGTTCGTGCAGCCGGGCCAGCCGGGCGCGAGCGCCGCCATCGTGAACGGCGGCCTGATTCAGGCGGCGCAGATCAGCCTGCAAGCCGTGGACGGCAACATCTATGCGCTCGCCGGCAATCACGAGGCCATTCGCGCGACGGGCACCGCCACGCGCGACGGCCACGTATGGCTCGTCGCGGCGCACGGTACGTTGCAACCAGGCGGTGTGATCGACGCAACCGGCGGTACGGTCGACATGAGCGCGGACACGCTCGCGTTTCCGCCTGGCGGCACGACGGTGCACGCCAATCAATGGAACATCGCGACACCCGCCTTCACCGTGGACGACAGCGCGGCGCGCGCGCTCTCCACGAGCCTCGGCATGGGCACTTCCGTCAACCTGCAAACCACCGGCGCGAACGGCAGTTCCGGCGACATCGACGTGAATTCGGGCATTGCATGGCAAGGCAATGCGTCGCTGACGCTCGCGGCCTATCGCAACCTGAGCATCGCACAAGGCGCAACCCTCGCGAACCAGGGCAGCGGCAACCTGACCTTGCGCGCGGATGCCGCGAGCCTCGACAACGGCGGCAGCGTCGCCAATCGCGGCGTGATCGACTGGTCGGGCAGCACGGGCCTCGTCAATGCGCTTTACGACATGAACGGAAGCTACAGCGCCGGCACCCTGCTCGGCAATCCCGCGTGGGCGGCCGCGCCCGGCAGCGGGCAGCTCACGCAGATCACGGCCTACAAGCTCGTCAACAATGTGACGGACCTGCAGAACATTGCGCAGGACCTCGCCGGCAACTACGCGCTCGGCACGGACATCGACGCGACCGGCTACACGCTCGCGCCAATCGGCAATCACGCGACGCCTTTCACCGGCCAGTTCGACGGCATGTGGCACAACGTGAACAACGCGCACATCGAGATCGCCGACTTCAGCAAGGACTACTCGTCGGGACTCTTCGGCGTGGTGGGGACGGGCGGCGTGCTGCGCGACGTAGGCGTGGAAAACGGCCATGTCAGCACGAGCTTTCTCGGCAGCGGCCTGCTGGCCGGCGTGAATCAGGGCGTGATCGCCAACGCGCACTCGAGCGGCGCCGCGATGGAGATCTACCAGGACGGCACCACATTCGGCGGACTGGTGGGGCGCAACGAAGGCAGCGTCGAGCGCTCGTGGAGCAGCGCGGCGATCTCGGGCTCGGACGCGAACGGTGGCCTCGTTGGCTACAACCTCGGGTCGATCACGCAGTCGTATGCAACGGGCAGCGTGAGCCCGGTGTTCTCGACCGGTTATGGCGGCGGGCTCGTCGGTATCAATGATGGAACCGTCAGCCAGTCATTTGCGACCGGCGCCGTGCAAACCCGCTTCATGCCGACGCACGGCGTGATTGCGTTCGGCTCCGGCACGCTCGCGCCGGACGTCTACTGGAACACGCAGACGACAGGGCAGGCCGCGAGCGGCGGCAGCCTGCCGCCGTCGAACGGGCTGACCACGGCGCAGATGAGCGACCCGGCCAATTTTGCGGGCTACGACTTCGGCCCGAACGGCGTATGGGCGATGCCGGCCGGCGCGACGCATCCTGTGTTGCGCTCGCAGCTTGCGCATTAAGCGGCGCGCTTTATTCGCGGATACACCGGCGCGCGCGCTCGCCACGCGTGGCGCAATGCCCGCTTTGTGCGTGATGGCGGCGCTACACGCTTCGGCAGTATTCGCGCAGGCCTGGCGCGACGTTGCCCCACCACCCCCGCCGCCGACGCCGCGCACTGCGCGGTCGCAACCTTCGGCGCCGGCGGAGGAGAACTCCGCGCACATCGCAGTGAGCCGGCTAGAAGGGCTGGTGTTCGAAGCCGCGGGCGCAAGCACGCCTCGGGCGGCCGCGCAGCCGGGCATCGCCGCGCACGGCCTGCCTCTACTGAACGCCGCTTTTCTGCATTCGTTCGACGGCGATCTCGGCCAGCCTCTCACCTTTGCACGCCTTGGCGAGATTCGCCGCGCCGTGGTCGAGCGGTATCGCGCCGCCGGCAAGCCGCTCGTGGATGTGTATGTGCCCGAGCAGGACGTGAGTGCCGGCGTCGTGCATATCGCGGTCGCGGAGTTTCAGTTGGGAGAGGTGCGCACGAGCGGCAACCGCTATTTCTCCGACGACCTGCTCAAACGCGAGATGCCGCTCCAGCCGGGCGGTCCGATTCTGCAGTCCGAGGTGTCGCTGGGTCTCGCCGTGCTCAACGCGAATCCGTACCGTCGCGTGGATGCGGTTTTCGCGCCGGGCCAGGCCGCCAATTCAACCGACGTGATCCTGCAGACCGACGACCGTCTGCCATGGCGTGTGAACGCAGGGTACGACAACGCCGGCGTGCGCGAACTCGGCCGCGACCGCTTCTTCGCCGGCATCGACTATGGCAATCTGTTCGGGCTCGATCAGCACGTCGCGTATCAATTCACGGCGAGTAACGATTTCTTCAGCGGCAATCCGGACATTGAGGGGCGCCCGAACCGCGCGCGCTTCATGGCCCACGCGCTCAGCTACATCGCGCCGCTGCCGTGGCACGACAGCATCGAACTGTTCGGCGTCTACGCGCAAAGCACGCCGCGTCTGCCGGACAGTTACGGGCAAACCGGCACCTCCGCGCAGCTCAGCGTGCGCTACGACTGGCGTTTGCCGGCGACAGGCGAGACTGCGCAACTCGTGCAGTTCGGCTACGACTTCAAACGCAGCAACAACGATCTGGAGTTCGGCGGCTTTCAGGTGTTCAACTCGAACACGCACGTGCATCAATTCGTGCTCGCATACGATCTGAGCCAGCCGGACGATAGAGGCGCGACGCATGCATCCGCGATGCTCGTGGCCAGTCCTGGCGGGCTGGACGGCTCCAATACCGATAGCGCTTTTCGCGCCGCGCGGCAAGGCGCGACGGCCCGCTACGCGTATCTGCAACTCGCCGCGCAGCGCGCGTTTGCGCTGGGCGGCGGCTTTACGTTGACCGGGCGAGGCACCTTCCAGTGGACGCCGAATACGTTGTTGCCGAGCGAGGAAATGGGCCTCGGCGGAGAGTCGAGCGTGCGAGGCTATGAACCGTATGTCGTGTTAGGCGATCGCGGCTGGAACGTGCAGGCCGAATTGCGCGCGCCTGCTTTGCCGTTCGGCGCGAGCAGCGCGGCCGCGCAGCCTTTCGTGTTCGTCGACGCCGGCCATGTGTGGAACCGTATCGATCAGCCTGCGGAGGCGAGCCACGGGTCGCTCGTCAGCATCGGCGCGGGCTTGCGTTTCCAATGGTCGCGCTTCGTGGATGTTCGCTGCACCTATGGCGTGCCGCTGCGCGCGCCGACGCCCGGTGGATCGAAGGCGCCCATGGTACTGCTCTATGTTTCGATAGGCAGCTAGCTCAAGTGCCCACAACACGTTAGATATGTTTGAAGACGCTGCTCGCGAGCTTGCGCAGTTCGTCGAACTGGGTGACAAGTTCAAGGCATAGAACGAAGGCCAGCATCGCGGAAGGTCCAGGGTAGCGTTCGACCCATCGCAGTAGCGGCGCTGCGTACAGCGCGCGAACGGCCTCACGTGTCATGACATAAGCGATGGCGATGCCGATTGCGGCGCCGACGAGCAGGTCCGTTGGATAGTGAAAGCCGAGATAGGCGCGCGGAAGGCAGATAAAAAGCACGGTGTACGCCAACGCGAGCAGACCGATTCGCTTCCACACCAGAAAGATGCCTGTGGCGATTGCCATCCACAGCATGGCGTGGTCGCTCGGGAATGAGCTCCACGACGTCAGCAGCGCGTCTTTCGACACGCTGGTCGGAAAGTGCAGATTCAGTTCGTGGCTGTAGACGGGCCGTACTCTGAACGGCAACCAGTGCGTCAACGCGCGTCCGACGAACAGCGCGACGAGGCCGCTGAGTACCGTCGCAATGACCATTTCGCGGCGCCATTTCGTTCGCTCACCTGATTGAAACCACATCCACCACAATACGGGAATAAGCAGCAGACCCTTGAAGGTGTACAGATCGGCGACTGTTTCAATGGCGTGGGTCGTGAAGAACCCGAAATGAATGTTTGAAAGATACGTTTCGATTGTTGTATCAAAGCTATTCATTCTTTTGTGGGTATTTAAGACTTGTAGTAAAGGGCTGAAGCCGTCTCCCTGTGTTGCGGCTGCTGCGTCGTGCAGCAGATTCTCGACAAAACGGCTACTGGTTAGTGTACCTGATCACTAATGATCGACGATTTTTCACTAGATGTCCCGCTCGCCTGGCTGCGCCCGGCACGATGTGCCATCGCCGCAGAGGCCCGGTTTTCATGCGTCAGGCGTGGCGTGCAATGCGTGTACGCGCTGCCGCCGGACCTGTCACGCGTTTTGCTGTATCTACTGTTCACGAACGACGGCGCGTGTGCGACGCGCGTCACGCACTGTTCGACGCCCATTCCGAACTTAAAAACGTATTTAACGTGGCGCATCAGAATCAGGGCCAACAACAGCAGGCGCTCGCGCGTGCGGAGGTGATCCGCATCATTCGCGAGTCCGAGGATCCGCAGCGATAGGTGGTGTGCGTGCACGGCGCACGCAATGGCGCGGTCCATGCAATGCGCGACCAGCTTCGGCAAACCGCGGCGACGTATGCGAACTTCAAGGCAGTGGTCTACTACGAAAACCCATTGCCGGGCGATGTAGCGGGCCAGGACTACGACCGCGCCGGCTTCATCGATCTAAACGAACCCCGCGACCTGATTCTGCTGCCGGACGCGGATTACTATGTGTGCGGCCCGATTCAATTCATGCGCCTGCAGCACGATGCATTGCGCAATGGACATTCCCGAAACGCGGATTCACTACGAGGTCTTCGGCCCTGATCTGTTTGAGGACTGAAAATGCCGTGGTGCGTTGAGCCCTTATTTCAAGTGTCTAGGCGGCCAGTTGCTTGTGGAAGAAGGTGGTGCCGCAAAAGCGGCCATCGGGCATCAACGCATAATTCGGCACTTCGCCCACGCGTTGCCATCCTGCGCGCTCGTAGAGCCGCTCGGCGTCGCCTCCCGTGACCGTGTCGAGCACGAGCACAGATTTGCCGGCGCGTCGCGCTTCGTCGTCCACGGCGGCCATGAGCCGCGCGGCAACGCCCTGACGTCTCGCTTCACGGTGCACGAGCATCTTCGCGACATCCGCGCGATGGGGCTGATTCTCTGGCTGCGCCGTGATGAGCTGCACCGTGCCGACGAGCTTGCCGTCGGGATATTCGGCGACGAGCAGTATTCGCTCGTCGCGGATCACGCCATCGGCGACGTGTTGCCAGAATTGCCGCGCGGTGTCTTTCGAAATCGGCAACATGAAGCTGACCGACGCGCCGCCCTCCACGCAATCGATCAGCAGCTCGGCGAGCGGTTCCACGTAACGTCTTGCCTCGTCGGCAGTGATGCGCCGCACCGCTATCGTTTCAGTCATCTTTTGCTCCATGAGTCGAAAGGGCATGCTGGATCGTGCTGCAAGGCATCGCGCACAGCGTTCCTCACCGCCGACGAAAACCAATCAATCGCTCGTCGTCTTTCGATGATGCTCGGGCGCTTTTGCGGATGCGAAATATGTCTGCAACGCCGGGGCCGAGCGGTCGCTCAACGAGCAGATTCGTGCGAGCCAGTCTGCTTCGGCGGGCCATTCGCCTTCCACCACGCGCGGATAAATCTGGCGCAGAAACTGATGCAGCGCCCGGGCGCCGATATTGCCGCTGACGCCGAGCAGCACGTGCAGCGCCTCCCGCGTCGAATCGAGGTCGCGCGCCGCAACGCTCGTCGCGAGCGTCGCCACGGTCGAGCGAATCTGCTCGATGCCATTCAGGAACGTCTGGTCGAGCAGGTCAAGCGCGACCAGTTCCTGAAGATGCTTCTCGTCGAGCAGCGGACCTTCGCCGAGCGGCATGGACTTGCCGGCCGGCAACGCGCCCTCGTGTGACGAAGCTGCGTCTGCAGACAGATGTTGTGCCCGATGCCGAGCGAACTGCCGCGCGAGCGCCGCATACAGCGCGCCGATCTGCGCGGGCTTCGTCATCACTTCGTTCATGCCGGCGGCGAGGCACCGTTCCACCGCCTCCATGTCGGTCTGGCTCGTCAACGCGATGATCGGCACGCTCGCGTACGCATCGGAACGCGCGCGGATGAGCGACGTGGTCTCCACGCCGCCCATACCGGGCATGTTCATGTCGATCACGATCGCGTCGATTGCGGCGCCTTCCTGCAGCCGGGCGAGCACAGCCGGCCCATGTTCGGCCTCCACCACTGTTGCACCGAATCGTTCGAGATAGCCTTTCGCGACGAGCCTGCTGTACGTGTCGTCGTCGGCGAGCAGGATCGTCTTGCCGGCAAAGCCGTCGAAGCGCTGGCTGCGTCCATGCTGATGACCGTTCTCAAACAGCTTGCGCAGCACGCCGATCAACTCGACGATGCTCGCCGATTTGCTGACGAACTCATCCATGCCGGCGCGGCGTGCCAGAACCCGCGCCACGTTGCCGGGCTCCGCCGTGTACGCGACAACGATCACATCGCAGTTCGGATTGCGCCGATCGGCACGAATGCGCTCGGTGGCCGTGTAGCCGTCCAGTCCTGGCATGTTGATGTCCATCAGCACCACGTCCCACGCCTGCCGCTCGCCGAGCGCGGCGAGCGCCGCCTCGCCGTCGGCCGCTTCGCGAGGAAGCGCGCCTGCCTTCGACAACGCGCGCTGAACGCGCTTGCGCTGATCCGCATCGTTGTCGACAACGAGGATACGCTTGCCTTGAAGGAACGGCGCGGCGTGTTCGAACACTTCCTGCTCGTGGCGTGCGACCTCGGCTTCGGAGACGGGCGGAAACTCCAGCGTGAACTGCGTGAATTGGCCGACTTCGGAGCGACACCGGATACTGCCGCCGAACGCGCGCATCGCGCGCTGACAGTAAGCGAGCCCGAGCCCGGTGCCGGCTGAATTGCCTGCCGTGCGGAACGGCTCGAAAAGATGCGGCAACATCTCGGGCGCAATACCGGGGCCGGTGTCGTGAACGATCACCGTGTGCCGATCCACCGTGAGTGTGAGCGTGGCCGAAGGGTGCGCGGCAATGTGGTGAAGCGCGTTCTTGATCAGATTGAAAAGCGTGAACAGATAGACGGTTTCATCAACCTTGAAGGTGAAATCTTCCAGCACCGCGAGTCTTACGCGGGCGCGCTCGTTCTGGTCGCCGAACCCGTATTCCTCGAGCGCCTTGCGCGTGGCCGCCGCCGCGCTGACATACGTGAATTGATCGGAGCGGATGGCTTTGGCGCTCACTTCGTCGAGCGTCATGGCGATGATGCGCAAGCCGCGCTCAATGGAGAGCTGGCCGTGCGCCAGATGCCGGTACAGCAGCGCGGTTCGCCGCTGCGACGCGGCCGGCGACGCGTGGTGGTCGATGGCGGCCGGCAGTGCTTCTTCCACTCTGTCCAGAACATGCTTGAGCTGGCTGAGGGGATTGCGCATTTCATGAGCGATGGAGCCCGCGAGCGCGCGCAGCGCGCCCGTGCGCGCCTGGGCGACGATTCCCTTCAGATTGCTGTATGAGAACGTGATGCCCGCGCAAATGCCGAAGGTGAAAACCGGCAGATAAGTGTAGAGAAAGAGATGCGCATCCACATGAAGAGCTTGCGGAATGACGATGCGGGCGCACAACACGGCAGCGCCGATGCCGAGCGCCAGATTGAGTGACAATGCAACGAACGATGGAAAGATGGCGATCAGAAAGAAGACCATGCCGAGCTCGGCCATCGACCAGAGCATCGAATAGTCACCCGCCAGCAGATAGTAAGTGAAGAAAAACGGTAGCGTGTAGGCTACCGTTGCGAAGTAATACCAGGGCAGGAGGCGCGCTACCGGAGCGGGCCAGAAACGGCGCAACAGCAGCAACGCGCAGCTTGCGGTGCCGACAACGCGCATCAGTGCGTTCTCATTCGGTTGCGGATCCACAAAGGTCCACCAGAACCAGTACACCGGATGTCCCAGCGTGCCGATCAACCCCACAGCCAGCACGCTGTAGTCAGATACTTTGGCAGCTTCGGACACCACCCGGTTGAGATAGCGGATGCCCCCTGAAATGGCTTTCATGTCGCGTTTTGAATTTATTGACGTGGCCTCAGAACCTGAAGCTGCTAACGTTGAATGACATGCCGGCACTGCCGACCCAGCACAGCACTCTGTCTCCCCGCTTCAATTCGCCGTTGTCTTTTGCCATGGCAATGGCGGCGGGAATGGAGGCCGACACGAGATTCCCCGTCTCCGGATAGATGTGATACATCTTGTCCTGAATGCCCACCTTTTCTCCATAGCCGTGCCACGCCGCCTTGGAAGACGCGTGGGTAAAGACAATGTCGATATCTTTCTTCGGAATCGGCAGTTTAGCGAGTACGGCGGAGAGTTCGTCGGAATTCTTGTGAAGCTCGTGGCCGAACGATGTAAAACGCATGTCGCCGTTTTTCCCGATCCGCTCCGACGGGTGGCAATACCCTTCATAGCCGGGAATCGGAATCGTGCAGAGGTCGGAAACCTCGGGCTTTCCGCGAAAGGCAAAGCTGAAGTTCTCCGGCTCCTTCGCAACGAGCAGCGTGGCGGTGGCCGCCTCTCCGATCGTGAACGACGGCAATGTGTATTCGATTTGCGCCTGATTCTTCAACGCAAAATTCCCCGGGTAGAGTGGACCGCCTGCCAGCATATTGAATTCGGCATTCACGATCATAGCGTTTCTGTACTGACCGCACTTGAACAAACTGTCGATAATCGACATGGCGCGGGTCCAGCTCATGCACGCGTCCACCACGTCGAAGCATTCCGCATTGATGAAACCGAGCGTGCTCGCCATCATGTGGCTATTGCCCGGCTCAAGAAAGCCTCTGCCGATGCCGACATAAATAAACAGCTCGATGTGCTCGGGCCGCAAATAGGTTTCCGACAACGCCTTGCGCGTGGCCATGGCGACATGGTCGATGGGCGACTCGTGGCTGTCGCACCAGCGCCGGTTGACGAGCCCGCTTCGATCGAGCAGCGTCTTGATGGTGCGAATGCCCCGGTCGATGTCGCCTTCATAGCCGGTGGAATGAAACCGGATCATATCGGCGACTTCGTCATTGGTGACGACTCTGGAAGGCAGGCTGACGGCCACGTTCTTGATAAGCATAAACAATCCATTAAAGAGGGTTTATTGGTGGAGGGAGTCTCGTTCGCGCACGTAGCGCGCGCCTGTCATCCGGCGCCCGCTTTTACGGCGCTCGTACATTAACGCGTCCACCGCAACTGGCGAAATACCGTCGCCCCAGGTTGGATCATTTGATCGACGTGAAAAGCGGCATTCGGCTAGAACCGCTCGATCATCCCCAATTGCACGCCGCGAACCGGCGCGCCGGGATAGGCCGTCGGCAGGCCGGTTACGTTGACGCCGCGCAGTGTGAAGGTGGCGTCGCCATGGTTGCGCAGCATCGCGCCGCTCGCGTAGAGCGTGAGTTTCGGCGAGAGGTCGTATTCGCACGCCACGCTGAACTGGTCGGCGTTGTCGTCGCCGCCCGAGCGATCGCGGGCATACGCATAGCCCAGCGAAGCCCGCAGGCGCGGCGAGAACGCGTAGCGCACGGAGACCGACAGACCGTCGTCGTGATAGCGCGGCGCACCCCCGTCGCCGTTGAAAAACGACACATAGGCGGTGGCTTTGTCGAAGCGGTACGACACACCGCCCAGGTTTGCGCGCAAGGTCGTGCCGCCATGCGTCTGCTGATGCGCGTAGGCAATGCGCAGCGGCCCATTGCGGTACGCAAACGTTTCATAGTCGCCGGAAAGGCCGTTGCCGTTGCCGCTGTCGCGCAGCGCGACCATCACGGTCGTGGTGAAGCCGTGAAAGTCGGGCGACAGATAGGCGATGCCGTTATCCGTGTACGGCGTGATCTTCGAGAGGTTGTTGAGCCCCGAGGCGATGGTGCCTGCGCCGAAGGCGTCGAGCTGCCCCTTGAACGGGATGTAGATCGGCGAGTACTGGCGGCCCACGCGAACTTCGCCCCACGGCGCGCCGACGCCGATCCACGCCTGGCGATTGAAGATCGTGCCCGCGGTCGAGAAGGTGCCGTCGGCCGAGCTGAAGCCGTTTTCGAGCTCGAACAGAAGACGCGTGTCCGAATCCAGTTGCTCGGCGCCGCGCAGGCCGATTCTCGAACCGCGGTACGCACCCGAGTCGAGGCGCGGCGTCCAGGAAGAGCCGGGATTCGTGACTTCGATACTCGTGTCGAGCGAGCCGTATAGCGTGACAGTGCCCTGTGCACGAACGGCCGGCGCGGCGAACCAGCAGGAGCCCGCCATGACGACACTTAGGACGAGCCGCGCGGGATAGCGGTTGCGTGAACGAAAGGCCTCAGTCAGGCGCATCGAATCCTTTTGATGGAATAGCCGATACACAAAGAAAAATGAAAGCGACGGCTTGCGCGCGTTGGGCAGCCGCCGCTCGACATGATAGCTGCGGTGGCCAATGCGTGATGCACTGGATACTCGACGTTGCGCGATTTGCACGCGCGGAGAGTTCTGCGACGCCCTCGTCGGCCTATTTTCCCCATCGAATCGTTATGGCCGAAGTCTTGGAGAACGATAAAGCCACAGGCTTTCGGCGGCAGTTTCTTTTATGCGGCATGCATTAACTCTGCTGACATCTGTCCATTCGCCAATAAGCGACCCGCTCTAAACAAAGATATTCGTTTATGTCAACACTCAAGATTTTCGCTCTGCTGCCGTTTAACCCGGTGCGCGATTTTGCGCGGGCCTATCGAGAGTTGAACAACCATTTTGCGGACTTGAATCTCCGCACGCTCAAACTACAAAATGAAAATGAAACAAAAACTCCCTTTGATTATGTCGTTGCTGGGTTCATTCGCGCTTGCCGCATGCGGCGGAGGCGGGGGCGGCAGTTCTTCGACCACTCAGGCCGCTGCGCCGGCCGCGAGTGCGCCGTCGGCACCGTCCCCGGCATCCACGCCGACCGTGACGGGCGAGGCACTGCCGAGCCTCGCATCGCCGCAGGCGGGGTCGACCGCGGCGACGGGCAACGGATTCGAAGGCATCTGGACGGACACGACGTCGTCGCGCGTCACGGCGATGATCGATCCGGCGAACAACATCTCCTACCTGAGCGGCCTGTTCTCGTTCGTCACGTCCACCTTCTTCGGCGCCGCGACCACGGCTGCGCCGAACTGGACGCTCACCAGCGGCTTCGAAGTCATGAGCAACCTGCGCTACACCGCCACGGCGGGTAGCGGGACGTATGCCGCGAATCAAACCCTGACCGGCAGCTATGTCGCGAACGGCAGTACGGTGAATCTGTCGTTGAAATATGATCCGGCGAACGCACTGGCCGTCTCGCAGTCGAGCGTCACCGGCACGTGGGCGCAGAACTCGACCACACTCACTGTCGACGACGCCGGCGGTGTCACCGGCAACATTCTCGGCTGCGCGGTCTCGGGCACGCTGACGTTGACCACGCCGGGCTCCAGCAAGAACCTCTATACGCTGACGATGACGGGCACTACGAGCACCTGCACGCTCGCCTCGGGCGTGACGTACACGGGCAACGCGGCGATCACGTTCCTGCCGGTCACCGGCAGCACCACGCTGTACCAGCGCTCGATCATCTATCTGATCAAGGCAACCGATAACTCGGTGATCGCCTACGGGCAATTGACGAAGCACTAAGCCGTTCCCGGGCCACCGCAGGCATGACTTTGCTGTGGCCCCTCGTCCCCTGTTTTTCCGCGTTACTCCATTATTCAAGCGTCGCCTATATTCGTAATAGGGCTAGCGACCGCGCACACGGCCCCTCGTCGCGCCGTCATCACGCCGTCACGCCGCGGCAACGCACCGCTGCCGACCTGAAGCCAGGCCGAACCGGCCTCATCGCGCGATTTGGCCCCCGCCCCCACCGATAGGACGGCGCATGGCTCTTTGCTGGCCCTACAATAAGCGCCTTAACAGTTGACTGAACGTGCATCGGCGATAATTCTTATCTGGGAGGCACGACAGTCCGCTGACGCGGCCGACGATCTCTTCGTCGTCGTGGACAAGAAGTGGCGCATCTACCGTGCGCGCGCCGTTACGCATCGGGCCAAGCCGGCAATGGGTTTTCCGCCGCTGCTGCAGACCGACGTCGGCGCGAGCGACGAGCGGGCGGTTCCGCTGCCGCTTTCGCGCCAACCGGCGAGTCCCGCGCAGCGCAACTTCTCTTACGCGGAACTGCATCAGCGCGCGCTCGAAACGTATTCGCCGCCGAGCGTGATTATCGACCGCGAATCGAACGTGGTGCATCTGTCGGACAACGCGGGGCGCTTCTTGCGGCATGTCGGCGGCGAGTTGTCCAGCAACATCATGACGCTCGTGCTGCCCGACCTGAGGCTCGACCTGCGCACGGCCATTTTCCGGGCACTGCAGACGCGCACGAGCGTCGAAGCTCGCCGCGTGAAATGGGTGCACGACGGCCAGGTTTCATGGATCAACATGACGGTGCGGCCGTTTCACGACGCCGTGGCCAACGCAGAGTTTCTCCTGATCGTATTCGACGAAGTTGCCGGCCACATGACCGACGAAGAACAGGCCGAAGCGACCGGCCAGGACCCTGTGCTCGCGCAGCTGGAGCAGGAGTTGCAACACAGCCGCGAATAACTGGCGACGATCATCGAGCAGTACGAAACGTCAGTGGAAGAACTGAAGGCGTCGAACGAGGAACTGCAGGCGATCAACGAAGAACTGCGCTCCACGAGCGAAGAGCTCGAAAGCAGCAAGGAGGAGTTGCAGTCGGTCAACGAGGAGTTGACCACCGCGAACGCGGAGATGCAGGCGCGAATCGAAGACACGGCCAAAGCCAACGACGATTTGCACAACGTCATCGCGTCGAGCGAAATGGCCACGGTGTTCGTGGACAAGGAAATGAGGGTCAAGCGGTTCACGCCGAACGCGACGGCCATTTTCAATCTGATCGACTCCGACCTCGGGCGCTCGCTGTTCCACATCACGCATACGCTGCGCTATCCGACGCTCGCCGACGACGTCAGGCAGTCGTTCCAGTCTCTGCGGCTGACCGAGCGCGAGATTCAGAGCGAGGCCGGCCGCTGGTATCTGATGCGGCTCCTGCCTTATCGCACGGCGGACGATCATATCGACGGCGCGGTGATCACGCTGATCGACATCACCGACCGTCACGAAGCCGAAGAAGCCGCGCGGGCGGGCGAGCGGCGCCTGCGCCTCGTCGCGCAATCGACGAAAGACTACGCGATCGTGATTCAGGATTCCGCCGGAACGATTGTGAGCTGGAACGCGGGCGCCGAACGGATTTTCGGCTATTCGGAAGGCGAAGTGGTCGGCCAGAACATCGAGCTGATCTACGAGCACAACGACCGCCAGGCGCTGCGGCCCGCGCAGGAGCGCGACATCGCCGCGAAGGAAGGCCGCGCCGACGACGAGCGCTGGCACCGCACGAAAGACGGCCGCCGCATCTTGTGCAGCGGTGTGGTGACGCCGATTGTCGATACGTCATTTAACGGCTTCGCGAAGATTCTGCGCGATCTGACGGCGCGCAAACAGCGCGAGGACGCGAGCCGCGAAGCGCTCGCCCGCGAGCAGGCGGCGCGCGAGCAGGCGCTGAGCGCGAACCAGTTGAAGGACGAGGTCATCGCCGTGCTGTCGCACGAGTTGAAACATCCGCTCAATCTGATCGGCGTGAAGGCGGAAATGCTTCCGCGCTTGCCGGAAGTGCGCCACCTGCCTGCCGTGTGGGACGCGGCTGCGTCCATCCGGCACGCGGTGCGCAGCCAGGCGCAGATCATCGACGATCTGCTCGATCTCTCGCAAATCCAGACCGGCAAGCTCGCGCTCGAAGTCTCGCGGGTCGATCTCGCGGCTTTGATCGCGGATATCGCCGACACCTGCGAGGAAGACGCGCACGCCCGCGGCGTCGCGCTGCAGGTCGAGGTTGCAGACGAGCCGGCCATCACGCTGGCCGACCCGGTTCGTTGCGAGCAGATTCTCTGGAACCTGCTGTCCAACGCCATGAAGTTCACCGATTCCGGCGGACGCGTGGAGGTGCGTCTGTCGCGCGACGGCCGCATGCTGCGTCTTGAAGTCACCGACAGCGGCCAGGGCATCGAGCCGGCCACGCTGCCTTACATCTTCGATACGTTCCGCCAGACGCCGCGCGGCCGCAGTCGCGGCGGTCTCGGCATCGGCCTTGCGCTCGTGAGGCAGCTTGTCGAGATGCACGGCGGCCATGTCAAGGCGGAGTCGGAGGGTCCGGGCCACGGCACCAGAATGACGGTATGGCTGCCCGCCATGGAAGACGAGCGCGGGCAGTTGCGCGACGCCATCGGCAAGCACCGTACTATCGCCGGCTTGCACATCCTGCTGGTGGAGGACGATGCGGAAACGGCTACCTCGCTGACCGCGCTGCTCGAGCTCGAAGGAGCGCGCGTCAGGACCGCCGGCGACGGTCTGGAGGCGCTGCGGATGCTGGCGGAGGAACCGGTCGACGCGGTCGTGTCCGACATCGGCATGCCGCACATGGACGGCTACGAGCTGATGCGCAAGATCAGGTCCGATCCGGCCGTCAGCGGTGTTCGCGCGATTGCGCTGACCGGGCGGAACCGGCACGACGAGGTCCGGGCCGCGCATGAGGCGGGATTCAACGCTCATCTGGCGAAGCCGCTCGAATTCCAGCAACTGCTGGATGAGCTCGGCGCCCTGACGCCGGGCGGTCGAAGCGCAGCCGGGCGATGTTCTCCACAATAGCTTCGCGGTGCACGGCGAACTGCACGAGCGTCGCCCGCATCGCCGCGAGCAGCGCCTCGGCCCGCTCCTTTTCAATGCCCGCAGGCAACGACGCGGCCAGTGCCTGCTGATGCTCGATACGGCGCGTCGCCTCGGCGATATGTACGTCGGCCTGGCGCAAATTGATCAGTTCTTCGGATAGCTTCACGATTGCCTCCCGCGTTGCATGCCCTCGCAAAACCTGTCGCGCCTGTGCCGTTCAGGTCTGGAAATTGCGCCGATGCGACGAAGGAGGCCTTATGGCTCATCGCGACATTGTAGTTATCGGAGCATCGCGTGGCGCGCTTCCCGTGCTTAGAAAGCTGGTAGCAGGCCTTACTCCTGATCTTGACGCAACTGTTTGTATCGTGCTGCACATCGGCCGACATCACAGCATACTGCCGGAACTGCTCTCACGCGCGGGCCCGCTGAGGGCAAGCCATCCGCAGCAAGGCGAGCGGATGGAGCGAGGCAGAATCTACGTCGCGCCGCCCGATCGACACATGGTGGTGCGCGACGGCCAATTCCGGCTGCTCGATACGGCGGCTGAAAACTTTGCGCGTCCGGCGGCGGATCCGTTGTTCCGCTCCGCCGCCGCCGAATACCGCAAACGTGTGGTGGGCGTCGTGCTGAGCGGCGATCTCGACGACGGCGCCGCGGGTCTCGCCGCCATTCGCGCGCGCGGCGGATATGCGCTGGTGCAGCGCCCCGACGACGCCGAGGCGCCTTCCATGCCGCGCAGCGCGCTCGCTGCGGCGGGCGCGGACGCCGTCGCGAGTCCTGACGATCTGCCACAGGTTCTTCATGCCGCGGTGCGGGGAGCCGAGCCGCGCGAGGAGCGTCCCATGACCAATCGGCCGGACCTTGATCGAGAGGCACAGCTCGGCGAAAGCCTGACTGTCTTGCCGGAGCAACTGGATGAGATCGGTGAGCGCTCGGCGCTCACATGCCCGAGTTGTAACGGCGTCCTGCGGCGAATGCACGACGAGCGGCCGTTGCGTTACCGCTGCCACACGGGGCACGCGTTCTCGTCACTGACGCTCGAAGAGGCGAGCGAGCAGAGCGTGGACGACGCCATCTGGAGCGCTATTCGCGCGGTGCATGAGCGGATCATCTTCGCGCGCGAACGGCAGCGCTGGGCCGAGCGCGCCGGCAACGACGTGGAGATGGCGCTCGAACAGGCTCGCATCGACGAAAACGAGAAGCTGGCCGAGATCCTGCGCAGCGCCACGCGCGCGCAGGAGCCCTGAGGCACAATTGGCTGTCCGCCTGCTAAGAGGTACGAAATGAAGATTGCGACGAAGGTAGCGCCGATTCTGGCGGCGTCGATCGTCTTGCTCGCGGGCTGTGTTGCCGGCGGCATGCAGCGAGGCGCGCAGACGCACCTGAGCCCCACGCAATGCCGCGACCTCACCGACATCAGAAACAAGGCGCCCGTCACGCACGAGCGCAGCATGAGCGAACTGGCGGCGCTCGAGATGGCGGGCTACCACCCGGAGTGGCGCTTCGATCCCTACTATCCGGCGGATCTGGAGGCGGCGCAGCGGCAAGTGGATTTCTGGTATCGGACGGAGTGCCCGCAAGCGCCGCGGTAAGCGCCCTCGGCGCCCCCCGCCGCGCTGCTCGCCGCATTCATCGCTGCGGTCGAGTCCGGCACCGGCCCATGCTTTCGAGAGGCGCTGCCCGCGCCGGTGCCGTCACGCCGCGACGCCTGGCTTACAGGCCGCTCACCGTCTTGACCGTCACCCACTGGCCGTTCTTGACCTGATACAGCGTGGACGAGCCGTTCTTCAGCGAGCCGTTCGCGTTGAACTCGATATGCCCGGTAATGCCATCAAAGCTGATGCCTTGCAGCTTCGCGCGATAGTCGTCCGGTTTCGTCGAGTTGGCTGCCTGCATCGCCTTGATGGCGGTCCACGCCGCGTCATAGCCGAACGGTGCATACGAAAGCACGTCCTCGCCGAACTTCTGCTTGAAGCGCTCGGCGAACTTCGCGCCTACGGGCGTGCTGTCGAGCGGCCGGCCGTATTCCCATGCCATTGCGCCTTCCGAGACGTTCCCGGCGAGCTTGATGAAGTCGACGTCCTTCACGCCGCCGCCGCCCACGTACTGCGCTTTGAGGCCGAGCTGGTTCATCTGCTTCATGATGCCTGCCGCCTGCGGATTCAGGGCGCCGACGAAAATCAGGTCGGGGTTCTTGCTCTTGAGGTTCGTGAGCTGCGTCTTGAAGTCCGTCGCCTGATTGGTCGTGTATTCGCGGTCGATGATGTCGCCGCCGTGCGCCTTCACCGCCTTCACGAACTCATCGGCTTCGCCTTGACCGAACGCCGTGCGATCGTCGATCACGGCGATGCGCTTGGCCTTCGTCGTGGTGACGGCATAGGCGCCCGCGGTGCCCGCGTTTTGCGCGTCGCTCGAGATCACCATGAAGACGTTCTTGTAGCCGCGGTTGCTGATGACCGGATTGGTCGCCGCCGGATCGATGACCGGCAGGCCCGCCTTTTCGTAGAGATCCGAAGCGGGAATCGTCGTGCCGGAGTTGAAGTGGCCGACGACGACGGACACGCCTTCGTCCACCAGCTTTTGCGCGACCTGCACGCCGACGCGCGGGTCGGCCTGATCGTCTTCGGCAACGAGCTGGAACGACACGGGCTGGCCGTTGATCTTGATGCCTTGCGCCTTGGCGTCGTCGAGCGCCATTTTGACGCCGTTTTCCAGGTCTTTTCCATAACTGGCGTTGGGCCCGGTGAGCGGCGCGGCAAAGCCGATTTTTACAACCGTATCCGCGCGAGAGGCGAGTGGTGCAACTGCGAGAAGTGCTCCAACTGCAACCGCGATAGGGGTGAAAGTCTTCGCAAAACGCATGTTGTTTCCTTTGTCGGCAAGCATGAGGTCACTGCTATGGCGTGCATGCCGGTGGGCTCGTCCGCAGTTCAAGCTCTGCGGCGCGGAGGCGGCCGGTGCACGGCTCTTGTTCGCATGGACTGCGGGTTGGGCTCCTTGTGAATAGACGTGGGTATCGAGCAAATGTGTCCGGAGGGGAAACGTCGCGATGCGCAGCAGCAGGAAAGCGGCAACGTTCCTGCTCCGCGCCTTCGGCGAGCGACCCCATCCGCATTACGGCACAGCAGCGTAGACCGAGGCAATCAGGACAAACACCCCCTGTGGCGTGCGACATCCCAGTCGCGGCAGTATCATGAATGAGCGCGTCCACGCGACACATCGTCGGCCGGCAGGCGCTGTGCATGCGGGCCGCAAGGATGCGCTAGCAGGGAGACGTGCATGGCTAAGCGAATCCGACTATCCATCGTGGCGGTGGGTCTCGCTTGCGCGGGATGCCTCGCGGGCATGAACGCAGCGCAGGCGAGCGACCGCCTCCTGAAGCTGCTGCAGTTGCAGACCTTACGTCGCATGGCGCCCGATGCCGCCCCTGCGAAAAAGAACAGTGCCGGCGACGATACGAAGCGCCAGGATCAGGGAACGGACAACCGGCCGCCGCCCACCCAGCCCTACAATCGCGGCGCACCCGACAACAGTGCGCCGGCGCGCAAGCCGTAGCGATGTGCGGGCGCTCCCGGCGGCGTCTGGAGAGCCGCTCCATCATGGCGACGCGTCCACGCCGAGCGCTTGCGCCGCCTTGCGCTGATAACCGCCTGTCGCGAGCAACAGGCTGCGCGAGTAGTCGCTCTGCACCTGCTGTGCGCGAACACTTTCAATAGGCAGTTCCTCGACGATCTCTCCATTGCGCATGATCGCCACGCGCGAGCACAGAAAGCCGACCACCGCCAGATTGTGACTGACCAAAATCATGGTCAGATTGCGTTCGCGATGCAGGCGCTTCAGCAGGTTGAGAATCTCGGCTTGCACGGAAACGTCGAGCGCGGACGTCGGTTCGTCGAGCAGCACGACGCGCGGCTCGACAATCAACGCCCGCGCGATGGCGACCCGCTGCCGTTGTCCGCCCGACAGTTGATGCGGATAGCGAAAACGGAATGAAGGATCGAGGCCCACTTCACGCAGGGCATTGAGAATGCGCGTTTCCTGTTCGCCCATCCGGTTGATGTTGAGCGGTTCGCGCAGCGTCTGGTCGACCGTGAAGCGCGGATGCAGCGAGCCGTAGGGGTCCTGAAAGACCATCTGCACGTGGCGTGCGCGCGCGTCGCGATCCGGGCCGGCGATATGCACCGAGCCCTCCGAAACAGGCGCGAGTCCGCTCAGCGCGCGAAGAATGGTCGACTTGCCCGAGCCCGATTCGCCCACGAGGCCGAAGACCTCGCCCGCCGCGACCTGAAAGCTGGCGGCGCGCACTGCATCGACGGAGCCGGCGGCTGTCCTGAAGCGCACAGTCAGTGCATCGACGCGGATCATCGCGGCACTCCTTGCTGCCCGGCAGGCTCGTTGAACCACGCGGCGTCGCGCGACAGCACAGGCAATTCGGCGGGCGGGTCGACGAGCGGCGGATTGGCGGCAAGCAGCCCGCGCGTATACGGATGCTGCGCGTTCACGAGATCGCGCGCGGCACAGGTTTCGACGACGCGGCCCGCGTACATCACCACCACGCGGTCGCAGAACGACATGACGAGCGGCAGGTCGTGACTGATGAAAATGAGGCCGGTCTGATGCCTTTCGATCATTTCATCGAGCAGGGCCAGCACTTGCATCGAGACCAGTACATCGAGCGCGCTCGTCGGTTCGTCGGCGATCAGCAGGCGCGGGCCGGTGGACACCATCATCGCGATCATCACGCGTTGCCCCATGCCGCCCGACAACTCGTGCGGATACGAGCGCGCAACGCGTTCCGGCTGGCGAATGTGCACCGACTCGAGCGCACTCGCGATCTTTTCCCGCATCGCACGGCGGCCGAGCTTCGGCTCGTGCAGCGCGAACGCTTCGCGCATCTGCTGCTCGACGGTCATGACGGGGTTGAGCGAATACTTCGGATCCTGCAGAACCATGCCCATTTGCGAGCCGCAGAAACGGCGCCGCCGCGCGGCCGGCATGGCGAGCATGTCCTGCCCGTCAAAGCGCAGCGCTCGGGCGCTGCAATGCGCGGCGGGCGGCAAGAGACCCAGCAGCGCGCGGCCCGTGAGCGATTTGCCCGAACCCGATTCGCCGACGATGCCGAGCCGCTCGCCTTTTTTCAGCGTCAGCGACAGGCCGCGTACCGCTTCATTCAGCGTGCCGTCGTGCGCGCGAAAGGCAATGCGCAGATCGTCGATTTCACACAGTGGAGCGTCCATGTCAGTCTCCATGGCGCGGATCGAACACGTCGCGCAATCCGTCGCCGAGCAGGTTGAACGCGAGGCTCACGAGCAGAATCGCAAAGCCCGGAAGTGTGGCGACCCACCACGAATCGAGCAGCACGTTGCGGCCGGAAGCGACCATGAAGCCCCATTCGGGACTCGGCGGTTGTGCGCCGAGCCCAAGAAAGCCGAGACCGGCGACGGTCAGAATGATGCCGGCCATGTCGAGCGTAGCCCGCACGATCACCGACGACATGCAGAGCGGCATTACATAGCGCAGCAAAATGCGCAGATTCGACGCGCCTTGCAGACGCGCAACCTGGATGAAGTCGGCCTGCACGAGCCGCAAGGTCTCGGCACGCGCAAGACGGGCGTACGCGGGCCACGCGGTGATGGAGATGGCGATGACGGCATTGATCACGCCCGGTCCCAGCGCCGCGGCGAAGGCGAGCGCGAGCACGATCTTCGGAAAGGCGAGCGCGATGTCGGTGATGCGCATCAGCACGTTATCGACCCAGCCGCCGAAGAAGCCCGCGGTGGTGCCTATCATGAGGCCGATCGGCACCACCACGACGACCACGAGTATCGCTATCGACAGCGTAAGGCGCGAACCGTAGATGATGCGCGAGAGAATATCGCGCCCGAGCTGGTCGGTGCCGAGCCAGTGCGAAGCGGAGCCGGGCGGCAGCAGCCGGTCCGACAGCACCTGACGCAGCGGGTCGTGCGGCGCGATCCACGGTCCGATCGCCGCGACGATCACAAGCACCAGCAGAATCGCAAAGCCGAACACGGAAAGCGGATTGCCCGCGAACCGCCGCCAGCGTCGATAGGCGAGGCCCAGCGCGGCCTGCTTGCGCGACGCGGGCGTGCCCGTGAGCAGCCACGCTTTCCACGTGGGACGCGGGGCGTTCATCGGCCAGTCCTGCGTCGAACGTTCAAGAGGAGGGCGCACGTGAATAGTCTCCGTTGCATCAGCGGGCGCGCGGATCGAACACGCGATAGAGCGCGTCGGTCAGCAGATTCAACGCGATAAAAGTGGCGCCGATTACGAGCGTGCTGCCGAGCACGGCGTTCATGTCGGCGTTGAGCAGCGCGCCCGTCAGATACGAGCCGATGCCCGGCCACGCGAACACGATCTCGGTCAGCACAGAGCCTTCCAGCAGGTAGCTATATGAGAGCGCGATCACCGTCAGCAGCGGCACGGCGATATTGCCGAACGCGTGCACCCACACCACGCGTCGCTCGGGAACGCCCTTCGCGCGCGCCGTCGTGATGTACTCCTGATTCAACTGATCGAGCATGAACGAGCGCGTCATCCGGCTCAGATACGCGACCGAGTAATAGCCGAGTATCGTGGCGGGCAGCGCGATATGCGAGAGCGCATTGAAGAACACATCCCATTCGCCGGCCATCAGCGAATCGAGGAGCAGGCTCCCCGTGCGCGAGTCCACCATGCCGTCGAACACGGGGTCCAGCCTGCCGGGCCCCGACACCCAATGCAGCTTCGCATAGAACAGCAACAGCCCCATCAGACCGAGCCAGAACACAGGCACGGAACTGCCGATCAGTCCCACGAAGCGCGCCACGTGATCGATCCAGCGGTTGTGGCGCGTGGCGGCGACGACGCCGAGCGGCACGCCGACCAGCACGCCGCCGATGGTCGCCAGCGTGGCCAGCTCGAGCGTGGCTGGAAAGACGCGCCGGATGTCGTCGAGCACCGGATTAGCCGTGAGCAGCGAGACGCCCAGGTCGCCGTGCAATACCGCATTCACATAAATCAGGAATTGCTCGGCAAGCGGCTTGTCGAGACCGAGCTGCACGCGCGCGGCCGCATAGGCGCTTGCCGAAGCGCGATCGCCGAGTATCGCGAGCACGGGATCGATCGGCACCTTGCGACCGATGACGAAGGTTACCGCAAGCAGTCCGATGAAGGTCACGGCGAGCGTCAGCACCCAGCGCAGCACGCGCAGCGTCCAGCGCACGCTGGCGCGCCGCGCGGACGCTGCACGAATGCGGTCGATAGGAGTCGGAATGGTCGACATGGTCAGCGCGCCGCGAGACGCTTACTGCTTTTTCACGTGCAGATACGAAACCAGGTCGTTGATCGGGCCGACTTCGAGCCCGGACACGCCTGGCCGCATGGCGACCTGCGAGACCTGCTGGAACATGATGACGAACGGCGAACGCGCAAGCATTTCCTTTTGCATCGTCTGATAAAGCTCCGCGCGCTTCGTGGTGGACGACTCGGCAAGCGCGGCGTTGGTCTCTTTCGTGAGATCAGGAATGTCCCACGAATTGCGCCATGCGAGCATCTTGTAGGAGGACTTGTCGGAGTTGTCCGGATTCCACGCGAAGCCCTGCGCGTTGCTGTGCGGGTCGATATAGTCGGCGGACCATTCGCCGATATAGATGTCATGCTGGCGCGCGCGATACTTCGCGAGCGTCTGCTTGTTGTCGCCCGGAACGATCTCGACCTTGATGCCGCCTTGCGCCAGATTGGCCTGCACCGCCTGGGCGATCTCGTTGTACGGATAGGCGCTGCGCACGTCCATGGTCACGCTGAAGCCGTTGGGCAAACCCGCCTTGGCCAGCAGCGCTTTCGCCTTGGCAACGTCCTGATGATACGGGTTGCTGTTAAGTGCGCCGAGAAAGCCTTCGGGCAAGAACGTCTGATGAACCTTGTAGGTCGTCTTCACGACATTCGTCTGAATGCCGTTGTAATCGATCAGCCACTTCATCGCTTCCTGTACTTCCGGCTTCGCAAGATTAGGATTCTTGACGTTCAGGCCGAGGTACAGCAAGGTGGCTTGCGGCACGGCGTTTACGTGCGCCTTGTTCGCCTTCGTCAAGGCCGCAAGGTCGTCGGGGCTCAGGTTGCGCGCTACGTCGGCGTCGCCGTTTTCAAGTAGCAAGCGTTGGCTCGACGCCTCGGGCACGTGGCGCAGCACGATGCGTTTCATCGCGAGCGGCATGCGGTAATCGTCATATTTCTGCAGAATCAGGCTGTCGTTGGCGGTCCATTTGACGAGCTTGTAGGCACCCGAGCCGGCCTCGTTCGTGCGCAGCCATTCATTGCCGAAGTCATTGCCCTTCTGGTGCGACATCAGCAGCTTCTTGTCGAGCACCGAGGCGGGCCACGCGCCGAGCACATTCAGCACGAATGTGGGCGCATATTTCTGATCGGTCGTAATGCTGACCGTGGAGTCGTCGATCTTGCGGACTTTCTGCAGCGCATTGTCCTTGGTGAGGCCAATGCCTTGCAGCACGGCGGCGGCGCCTTTGTCGAGCAGCACACAACGCTGTATCGACCATGCGACGTCGTCGGCCGAGAGCGGATTGCCGGAATGGAACTTGAGGCCCGAGCGGATCTTGAAGGTGAACGTGAGTCCGTCTGGGCTCACGCTCCACGATTGCGCGACATCGCCGTTGAATTTCGACGGGTCTTTCAGGTCCACGCGCACGAGGCGGTCATAGGTGTTCGCCACATATTCTTCGGGCACGAGTTCGTAGACTTCGCCGGGATCGAGCGTCGAGAATTCGTCGAGCGTCGTGGCAATGACAAGCATGTCTTTCGGCGTCGCGGCGAGCGCGCTGCCTGTCATCGTGACGGAAAAGGTCAGCGCGGACACGACCGCGACTGCTGCCAGCGCATTGCGCAAAACCAGATTCATACTTGCTCCGAATGTAAAGGAAGACAACCTGCAAACGGACAGCCAGGAACCCATCAGGATCCGATCACATCAATTTCAACGGGCCGCTTTCGCTGTTGTCGATCACGGGCAGCGCGCGCGAGCCGGGTAGTTCGTAGTGCCACCATTCGCTGGCAATGTGCGTAAAACCTGCTGCATGCATGATGCCGAGCAGCAGCAGGCGATTGCGCTGCACGTCTTGCGGCAGGCCATGGTGAAAGTGCTCGGATGCCTTCACCATCTCGTCGAAACCTGTGCCCATGTCGAGCGGTTCGCTGTCGCCGTCTATCAGCGTGAGGTCGACGGCCGTGCCCCGGCTATGGTTCGAGCCGCGGCCCAGTTCGGCGATGTAAGTCGGGTCGGGCAGAAAGTCCCACAGCACCTGTTGCGCTTGCGGCGGCCGGTAGGCGTCGAAAATGCGCAAGCGCAGGCCGACGCTGTCCGCGAGATCGACGGCTTTGCGCAAGGCGGATTCGGCGGGTTCCAGCAGCAGGCAGTGCGCTTCGCGATAAATCGGCTTGCCGGTGAAGTTGCGCGGCGTCGCATAAACGAGGTCGATGTCCACGCGATGCGTGTCGGGCGTGATGTGGACCAGGCGAGAAGTAGCGGTCATGGCGATCAGAATTCGAATTGGTCAAGTTCTCGCTGCAGTTCGCGATTGCGGGCAACGCGCTCGTCGATGGCCGGGCCGAGGCGCTCCACGATCGAGGTCAGCAGGAGATTGAAGAGACAGGTGAGCGGCGCGAGCGAGTCCCAGAACTGGCCGACGTCGGTCTTCACTTGCAGCAGATCGCAATGGAAGTCGCGTGCCCACGGGCAGTAAAGATCGGTGACGAGCGCAAAGGCGAGCTCGCGCTGCGCCGCGGCCTCGCAATAGCGGCGCGCGATACGCGAATAGGCGCGCGTGTCGGTGACGATCAGATACGGCGAGGCGAACTCGGAGTTCAATGAATCGACATACGAACCCGACATGCCGTCGGAATAGAACACGCGCGGCCGCAAGTATTCGAGGTAGCTGAAGAACGCGTTCGAAATGCCGCGCGTCGATTGAATGCCGACGATATACACGGCGTCCGCCGCGGCGACGCGCTTTGCCACGCGTTCAAACGCTTCGCTTTCTGCGAGGCGATAGACGTATCGCACGGCCTCGATTTCCAGATCCAGAGACCGTGCGCGTGCCGCCCGTTGCCGACTCGTGCGCTCTGGGCCGCCCGCGTCGCGCTCGCTGCGATACGCGTCGAGGCGGTCGGTAATGAACCACGGTCGCGTTTGGCTACCGCGCAACTCGCGCTTCAGATCGTCCAGATTGCGATAGCCGATGCTACGCAGAAAGCGCCCCACCGAAATGCCACTCGTGCCTGTTTGCCGCGCAATCTGGTCCGCGGTTTCAAGCCCGAGGCGGTCCAGATTCGCGAGCATATACGTGGCGATGCGCTTGGCCGTCGGCGTGAGCGTTGTAAAACTCTGCTGGACCGTATCGGTAAACGCAGTGGGCATCGGCGTTCGTTATTTATCTGTCATGGGGTCGTGCGTTGGTAGCTATCTGACAAGGACAATAAAGCGAGCGCTACATTAATTTTTTTATCGGGGCGGGCAATTCAATAGGCATAGGTTCATGTGTGCGGTCGCATTCACCGCGCCGCCACGCGCCGCACAAAATCGAGCGTCAGGGCGGCGATCTCGTCGCTGGCTTCTTCCAGGGCGAAGTGGCCGGCGTCCAGCACATGTACTTCGGCGTCCGGAACGTCGCGCTGATAGGCGTGTGCGCCGGCCACGGTAAACGAAGGGTCGTATCTGCCCCAGGTCACGAGCGTGGGCGTCCGATGCTCGCGCAGCCAGGCCTGCCAGCGCGGATACGACTGCAGATTGGTGCGGTAATCGTAGAAGAGCTCCGTCTGAATGGCCGCCTGCCCGGGCCGCGCGAGAAACTGTTCCTCGTCGCGCCAGTTGTCCGGATCGTAGTGGTGCGGGTTGGGACTCCTGCCCACGTGGCGCAGTTTCAATGCAGCCGGCGAGGCGAGGTTGGCCCAGAGACTCGCTTCATGCTCCGCGCGGTCCTTCCAGAACGCCTTGCGCGTTTCCCACAGCGGCCCGAGTCCTTCTTCATGCGCGACAGCGTTCTGGATCACGATACCCATCACCTGTTCGGGCCGCGCCATGGCGAGCCGGAAGCCGACCGGACCGCCATAGTCGGCCATGAAGAGGACATAGCGGTCGAGCTTGAGCGCGTCGGTGAACTGTTCGATGGAGCGCGCGAGATTGTCGAATGTATAGGCGTAGCGTTCGGGCGCGGGCGCCTCGCTGTTGCCGAAGCCCGGATAGTCGGGCGCGACGACATGAAACTCCGGCGCGAGAAACGGCATGAGCGGTTCATACATCCGCGAAGACGACGGAAAGCCGTGCAGCAGCAGAACGGTCGGCGCGTCTTTCGGGCCGGCCTCGCGATAGAAGATGTCGACGCCTCCGACGTTGACAGTCGGATAGCGGAAGGTAGAGCGGGTGGCGTCCATGGTCGGTTTTCCTCACGTTGGAAGCGGTGTGTTCAGGGCCGCGGCTCGGCGGCGGACGAGGCCGTTCGTGATCGGCACGACGTGCACGGCGGGCGCGCCGGCGCCGTGGTGTGCACGACATGCAGCAGGTTGGCGGCCAGCGCGAAGGCGGCGGCGGCGATGCAGATGCCTGCCCAATGGCCGAGCGCCCACGCCGGCCCCGCGAGCAGTGCGCCGAGGGCGCTGCCGACGAAAAACAAACCGGTGAAGAGTCCGTTCACGCGGCCACGCGCTTGCGGGTTGAGCAAATTGACGGCGCGTCGCCCCATCGCCTGATCGCCGATTACGCCGAGGTCGAGCAGCAGCGCCGCGACCACGAGCAGCGTAAGCGACGCCGCAGGCGACAAGCCGTTGCTGCCGCCGACGAGCGCGATGCCCGCCGCCAGCACGACGATACTGTGAAAGGCGAGGGTGGCTTGCCGGTCGAGGCCGCGGTCGCCGAGTCGGCCCGCCACCGGCGCGATGACGGTGCTGCCCGCGCCGGCCAGCGCGAAAAGGCCGATGCCGACGTGGCCGAGCCGCAGCGGCGCACTCGCGAGCTTGAGCGCCACGCTCGTCCAGAAGAGGTTGAACGACACCATCAGCAGGCCTTGATACAGCGCGCGGCGGCGCAGGACCGGTTCGTCGCGGATCAGATGCAGCAGCGAGCCGAGCAGCGCGGCATACGAACTCTGGTGAAGCGGACGCCGCTCCGGCAGATGCGTCCCCAGCCACGCCGACATCGCGGCGAGCGCGGCGGCGTCGATTGCATAGTAGCTGCGCCATCCGAATGCGCCGGCGATCAGGCTGGCCGCCGGCCGCGACAGCAGCACGCCGAGCATGAGCCCGCTCATCACGTCGCCGACCACGCGACCGCGCTCGGCCTCCGGCGCCTGCGACGCAACGACCGGCACGAGCATCTGGATCGCGCTCGACGTCAGCCCGACGCAAAACGACGCAGCGAGGAAGACCACCGGCTCGCGCGCCGCCGCGAGCACCGCGAGCGACATTACCTGCGCGCCGAGCGTGCCCATAATGAGCCGCCGGTTCGGCCACAGGTCGACGAGCGGCACGAGGAGCAGCAGACCGGCGGCATAGCCGGTCAGCGTGAGCATCGTCACGAGGTTGGCCCACGCGCCGAGTCCGACCGACGTGGCGAGATCGTTCACGAGCGCCTGCGACGCGTACAAACCGAGCACCGCGATGCCGACGGCAATCGCATAAGGGCGCGCGGCGACCGTTGCGGGCCTGGCAGCGGCGGCGCTGCCCGAATCGTGTTGTGACATGCGCGGGTGCTCCGTGAGGACGATGTTCCGTATCCTACTCGCGCCTGTCTGATAGATAATCAGGGCGAAAAATGACTCTTTCTCCCGGAAAAATGGATAATGGATCGCTGCGTGACCTGGAAGTTTTTGTCGCGATTGCCGAAGAAGGCAATTTGACCGCAGCGGCGCGGCGGCTCGACCGATCGCTGCAGGCGGTGAGCCGTTCGCTGCAGGTGCTGGAGCGCGAGGCGGGAACCCTGCTCGTCGCGCGCACCACACGCCAGTGCCGGCTGACCACGGCGGGCGAGCAGTTCTACACGCGCATCAAGCAGGTGCTGGCCGATCTGGCCATGGCGCGCGCCGAACTCGCCGAGTATGCGACGACGGTGACGGGGCGCTTGCGCATTTGCGGTCCCACGCTCTTCGGTCCGCGCTATCTCGCGCCGCTTCTTGCGGCGTTTCTTGCGCGTTATCCGCAACTCACGGCGTCGCTTGATTTGTCGGAGGAGTACGACGACCCGGCGGTGAGCGGCGCAGACGTCACCATTCGCATTGGCGAGACGCCCGACTCGAATCTGATTGCGCGTCGGCTCGGCACGATTCGCCGCGTGACGTTCGCTTCGCCGGCTTATCTGGAGGCGCGCGGGCGTCCGCTGCGGCCGGCGGATCTGAAGCAGCACGATTGCGTGGTGCGCTCGGCTTTGCCGGAGGCGTCGCTGTGGCGTTATCGCAGCAAACGCGGCATGGAGGAAGCGGTGCAGGTGCGCGGGCGCTTCGAAAGCAACAGCACGGCTGCCATCAACGATGCGGTCGCGAGCGGTCTCGGCATTGGCCGGGCCGCGTATTGGCAGATCGGCGAGCTCGTGCAGCAGCGCCGCGTGGAACTGATCCTGACCGACTACGAACTGTCGCCGCTGCCGTTGCAGGCGCTCTGGCTGCCCACGCGGCGCCTGCCGGCGCGCACGCGTCTGTTCGTGGAGTTTCTCGCGGCACGGCTCGAAAGCGTTGCGCTGTAGCGCGGCGGACCGGACCGATACGAGCCGGATGCCTTAACAGGTCGCGCAAAGTCGTTCGGATCATGAGCAATCCTTACGCGGTCTGCGCGCTGTCGCCCGGCGCTTTCGCGCGCCGCGTCACGGAGTGCCGTGTCTGAACGGCGGGCATAGTCGTTGCGGATCAACCTCCACACAAGTACATGTGGAGGACATCATGAGTATATTGAACCCGCAAGGCACTGCGTCCGGCACCGGCGGTGCGGACATCGTCGGCACGGGCACCGGAGAAGGCCCCGGACCGGAAGTCATGGCCGCGGCGACGCTCGACGACACCCAGGTCATTTCAGCGGACGGAGAAGACGTCGGCAAGATTTCGGACATCATGCTCGACGTGCGCAGCGGCAGGATCGCCTATGCGGTGCTGTCCGAAGGCGGCTTTCTCGGCATGGGCGCGAACCTGCACGCCATACCGTGGAATGCGCTTACGCTCGACACCGACGCCAAGTGTTTCCGCGTGAGCATCGACGCCCAGCGCATCAAGGACGACCCCGGCTTCGACAAGGACCACTGGCCTTCCATGGCCGATGCGTCGTGGGGCACGACGCTCCATCAGTACTACAACCGCGATCCGTACTGGTCGACGACGGGCGGCGTGGCAGATGTGCCGCCGGGAGATATCTGAGTTGTTCATCACGAACGCCGGCCTGCGCACAGCATGGCCGGCGTTTGTCTTATCGAGGGAGGCAACGATGAAGAGGGTAAAGAAAGCAGTGCTGGCTTCTGCATGCGCACTCGCGTTGGTCGGCACGGCGTTCGCGCAGGGTGCGGGCGGCGGCGGTGGTTCCAGCGGCGGCGGTGGTAGCGGCAGCGGCGGCACGAGCGTCGGCGCGGGCGGAGCCGGCGTGAACGGAGCGAACGGCGCGGGGCAGGGCGGTGCAGGCATGAGTGCGCCCAACATGGGCGGCACGAGTGGCTCTACATCCACGATGAAAAGCGGCAAGTCCAAACATGCTGCGCCGACACGCATGCCGCAAAACGGCGCGCATGCCAAGGGCGCATCGGACACCGCTGCTTCGACTGCACAGTGAGCGGCCGCGGCAGCGCCGCGCCATACCATCGGGCGACACGCCTTGTTCGCAATTCGTGAGGATTGCACAAGGTGTGCCGCTTGACTGCTCGCGGGCTCAGACACGCGATCGCGCGGGCGATACCGCCTACGATAGCCCGCGAAATAAGCCCTTTTCACCGGAATAAACTTCCTGCGCCCCTCGTTCATTGACCGTCAGCTTCTGTGGCAGAACGAGGAGTGCGGTCATGAAGTCTCTACTTGATGTATTCGGCGTCGCAGCGTGCGGCGCGGCCATCGCGGCGCTGGTCTCCTGCGGTGGCGGTTCCGGTTCGAACAGCGTCAACTCGCCGATCCAGTCGACGTTCACCGCGACGGCCCTCGTCTCCGACGGCGCCGTGCCCGCTGCCCACACCGACGCAAATCTGAAAAACCCCTGGGGCGTCGCTTTCAATCCAAAAGGTTTTGCCTGGGTGGCGGACAACGGCACTAACGTCGCAACGCTCTATGACGGCAATGGCGTGCCGCAATCGCTCGTCGTCACAATACCCGACGGCAGGAACGGTCCGGCATCGCCGACGGGCATTGTCTTCAACGGCACACAAAGCTTCGTGGTCACGGAAAACGGCAAGTCGGGACTCGCAGCGTTCATCTTCGCGGGCGAAGGCGGCACCTTGACCGCGTGGGCGCCCGCCGTCGGTCCGACCAATGCGTTCGTCATGTATGACGATGGGGCGGGCGGCGCGGTCTACAAAGGTCTCGCCATCGCTACCATGAACAACGGCAACTTCCTCTACGCGACGGACTTCCATAACAACAAGATCGACGTCTTCAATACATCGTTTGCCAAGGTCGCCATGCCGGGCGCCTTCACGGATCCGGCGATTCCCGCCGGCTTCGCGCCATTCGGCATTCAGGCGATCGACCAGAATCTGTTCGTCACGTACGCGAAGCAGGACGCCGCCAAACACGACGATGTCGCGGGCGCGGGCCTCGGCATGGTCGACGTCTACGACAGCGCGGGCCACCTCAAGCAGCACTTCGCGGCCGGCGGCCCGCTTAACGCGCCGTGGGGCATGGCGGTGGCGCCTGCCAACTTCGGCTCGCTGAGCGGCGCGGTCCTGATCGGCAATTTCGGCGACGGCACGATCAACGCGTTCAATGCGACGAGCGGACAGTCGATGGGACGGCTCAATGGATCGAACGGCAGCCCGATTGTGGAACACGGCTTATGGGGCATTGCGTTCGGCAATGATCTTGACAGCCAGCCCTCCAGCACGCTTTTCTTCGCGGGGGGCCCGAACGACGAAGCCAACGGCGTATATGGAAGAATCGATCTGAACGCGACATCGAGTGCCGGCACAGGCACGAGCACGAGCACGGGCTCCGGCACCGGCACCAGTTCCAGCGGTGGGGCGAGCATCGGCATGTAGCGCCCGGCGCGCGGGAAGCAGCCGCCGCGCGGCCGGCGAATGCGGCGCGGCGTCGTCGCCAAAGCGTGGGAAGCCTGACATTACGACGCAGGCATAGCGGTGTACTATCAAATGCGCAGGATCCACCTGCGCGCGGCATTTGGGTACATCGTCAATGGCGGTCATGGAACCCCGGCGAGGCCCTAGGGGAACGGCATGAGGGGCTGGCTTCTGGCATGGGAGTGCGCGTGTCTGCTGTCGGTTGCTGCGGCGCAGGGTATGCCGACTGCCGCCGTGCCCGCCAGCACCGTCGCCGCAACCGACTTCCTGGCCGAGGCCAAGCGCGTCGTCAATGCGGCGGCGCAACCGGGGGCGCCCTGGAACGGACCGCGCGACGGGCCGCGCGCGCAGGCCGGCAAGCATATTGCCGTCGTCGCCGAGGACCTGCGCAACGGCGGCATTGTCGGTGTGGTCGACGGAGTGCTCGAGGCGGCCAAAGTGATCGGCTGGGGCGTCAAGATTTTCGACTCCGCCGGCACGCCCGACCTGCGCCTCAAGATGCTGGCGAATGCACTCGCCAGCCGCCCGGACGGCATGATCCTCGTGGGCAGCGACGCGCGCGCCCTGTTGTCCGGCCTGCGCCCATTTGCCGAGCGCAACATTCCGGTCGTCGGCTGGCATGTGGCGGCCCAGGCCGGACCCGTGCCCGACACCCCTCTCGCGATGAACGTGGCGACGGATCCCGTCGAAGTCGCGCGCGTGACCGCGCTCGCGGCGATCGTCCAGTCGGGTGGACGTGCCGGCGTCGTCATCTTCACCGACTCCAACTTCCGGATCGCGCAAGCCAAGGCGGACGAAATGGCCGCCGTCGTGCGCGAGTGCAGCGGCTGCACACTGCTCGACATGCGCGACGTGCCGATTTCGCGCAGCCAGGAGCTGATGCCGGCCACCACCCGCGCCTTGCTCGCGCAGTACGGCAAGCGCTGGACCTACGCGCTCGCCGTCAACGACATCTATTTCGACTACGCCGCGCCGGTACTGACCCAGGCCGGCATGCCGAACGCGGGCTTGGCGATGCTGTCGGCCGGCGACGGCAGCGAGTCCGCCTTCCTGCGGATCCGCACGAGCACCTTCCAGACCGGCACGGTCGCCGAGCCGCTCAATCTGCACGGCTGGCAACTGGTCGACGAGATGAACCGGCTCCTTGCCGGCGGCGGCGTGACGGGTTACGTAGTGCCCGTGCATCTCGTGACCGCGGAGAACATTACCGCGGACGGCGGCGATCGTCTGATCTATGACCCGGCCAACGGCTATCGCGACATCTATCGCCACATCTGGCAACGCCCGTGAAACTTCCGCTTCCACAGTCGCTTACCGCGCAGTTTGCGCTGGTGGTTTCCTGCCTCGCCGCGCTGGTGGTCGCGGTCGGCGCGACCACGCTTTATTCGCTGGGAAGCTCGGCCCACGCCGTCCGCCAATTGGCCGAAGAGCGGCTCGCGCGCCAGGAGGATGCGCACAACCTGGCGCAGCTCACGCTGATGATCGAACGCCTCGCGTTGCAGTTGTCCAGTGGCGAGACCGTGGACGTGGTGCGCGAAACGCATCGGCATGTGATTGAGGAGCTCGCCACTTTCGACCGCCTGGTGGACCGGCTCGCCGCCGCGACGACGAGCGAAGGCGTGAGTGTCGACGCGCTCGCGTTGCATCGCTCCAGTCAGCGCTTTCGCAACACGGTCAATATCGAGGCGCAGCTCCGCGAGACCGCGCTGCGCGCGGGAAGCACGCCGGGGGCCGCGCACGAGGCTCGCGGGTCGCCGGCGTCGGGAAGCCTCGAGGACGATCTGCGCCGCCAGGCCGACGCGCTCGCCGCCGCGGCGCGCCAGCAGGCGGATTACTTCACGCGCGACTATCGTCAGGCGGTGCAGGACCTCGCCGACAATGCCGACCGCACCCGAAAATGGGTGACCGGCGAAGTGGCGGTGAGCCTGCTGCTCGCCTGGCTGATCGCTCATGCCTTTCTCGGCCGCCATGTGGTTGGACGGCTGCGGCGGGTCAGTCACTTCCTGCGGCACGGTGACGTCGACAGCGCGCAAGCCGGGGTGCCCGTGCGCGGCGGCGACGAGATTGCCGACATGGCGCGCGCGGTCGAACAGTTTCTCGAAGACCGGCGCCAGCGCAGGCAGGCCGAGCAGGCACTGAAGGAACTCAACGCGGAACTGGAGGCGCGTGTCACGCAGCGCACGGCGGAGCTGAGCACGGCGCTCGCGGGCCTCACGGCCGAGATCGTCGAGCGGCAGCACGCGGAAGAGGCCGCACGCGCGAGCGAACACTTTCTCGACAGCATCATCGAGAACATTCCCGACACCATTTTCGTGAAAGACGCGGCGACGCTGCGCTTCGTCCGCTTTAACAAGGCGGGCGAGCAGCTGCTCGGCTACCGGCGCGAGGAACTCATCGGCAAGTCCGTCCACGATCTGTTTCCGCCGAGCGAGGCCGAGTTTTATGCGCTGAAGGATCGCGACGTGCTGAAGTCGCAGCAACTGGTGGACGTGCCGGACGAGCCGGTGCACACCCGTTATGGTGTGCGCCTTTTGCACACCATGAAGATTCCGATCGTCGACGTGCGCGGCGAGCCGCAGTTCCTGCTCGGCATTTCACGCGACATTACCGAGCAAAGGCGTGCCGAAGATGAACTGCGGCGCTATCGCGAGCACCTCGAAGACATGATCCGCGAGCGCACCGCCGAGCTCGCCGTCGCGAAGGAACACGCCGATGCGGCGAACCAGGCCAAGAGCGATTTTCTCGCGCACATGAGCCACGAGCTGCGCACGCCGTTGAACGGGATTCTCGGCTACGCGCAAATACTCAGGCGCGACAAGAACCTGGAGCAGCGCCAGGCGGACGGAATAGCGGTGATCCAGCGCAGCGGCGAACATCTGCTGGCGATTATCAACGATATTCTCGACATGGCGAAAATCGAGGCGGGCAAGGTGGACCTCTACCTTTCCGATGTGCTGCTCGAGCGCTTCATCTACTTTATCGCCGGGACCATCCGCCTGAAGGCGACGGAAAAGGGCCTCGCCTTCTCGTGCGACATGGCGCCCGGGTTGCCCGCGGCCGTGCGCGTCGACGAAAAGCGGCTACGCCAGGTGCTGCTCAACCTGCTCTCCAATGCAATCAAATTTACCGAGACGGGCAGCGTGTGTCTGCGCGTCGACTGGACGCCGCCGACGCGGCTGCGTTTCGAAGTGCAGGACACTGGAATCGGCATCGAGGAAGCGCATCGGGAGACGATTTTCCGGCCTTTCGAGCAGGTGAGCGACGCGCGGCACCGCGTGGGCGGCACGGGGCTCGGGCTCGCCATCAGCCGGCAGCTCGTGCGCCTGATGGGCGGCGAGATTCACGTCGAGAGCCGCCGCGGTGGGGGGAGCATCTTCCGGTTCGAACTGGATGTCCCGGCGGTGGCGCGTGAGGCCGCCGACGTGCCGCTCGAATGGACGGCAAGCGGCTACCACGGGCCGCGCAAGACGATCCTTGTCGTCGATGACGTCGCGGCGAATCGTGCCGTGATGGTCGATATGCTCGCGCCGCTCGGCTTCGAGATGGCGGAAGCGGGCAACGGACTGGAGGCGTTGCAGAAAGCAGAGGCGCTGCGTCCGTCGCTCATCCTCATGGATGTGGTCATGCCCGGCATGGACGGGCTGGAAGCCACGCGGCGCCTGCGCGCCATGCCGGAGTTCGCGCGCTTGCCCATCGTCGCGGTCTCCGCGGGCGCCTCGGGCAGCGATGCCGCGAAAAGCCTCGCCGCCGGTGCGAACGCCATGCTGTCCAAACCGGTTGATCTGAGCGTGCTGCTCTCGCAGATCGCGGTGCTGCTGAACCTCGAATGGAGCGACGACACGCGGCCCGAGGCACGCGAACCGGCTATACGTATCGCGGGTTCCTCCATGGACAACTTCATCGTGCCGCCCCATGAGGAGATGGAGGCGCTGCACTACCTCGCGCGGCTCGGCGACATGCGCGCCATCGTCCAGCATACCGAGCACCTGACCGAGCTCGACGAACGCTATCGTCCTTTCGCCGACCACCTGTGCCAGCTGGCGAAGCATTACCGGTCTCAGGCAATCGTCAGTTTCGTCGAGCAGTATCGGGACGCGCGCGGCGCCGATTGATAACCATACGACATCAATCGTTCAAAAAATTGCAATTCCCGTTTGACCGGCGAGGGGCCACTATGCGTCAAACGGCAAAGTGCGGACCACCGCATGTTGCAGGATTTCAGGAGACACATCGATGCACCCCTCCCCCTCTACCCTCGCCCCGGGCCAGTCCAAGGCCGCGGCGGTCTTCCGCGTCACGGCCGGGAATTTTCTCGAGCAGTTCGACTTCTTCCTGTTCGGCTTTTACGCGACGCAGATTGCCAACGTCTTTTTCCCGGCTGCCAGCGAATTCGCCTCGTTGATGATGACGTTCGCGGTCTTCGGCGCGGGTTTCCTGATGCGGCCGTTGGGCGCGATCGTGCTTGGCGCGTATATCGACGATGTGGGCCGCCGCAAGGGCCTGATCGTCACGCTGTCCATCATGGCGAGCGGCACCATTCTCATTGCGTTCGTGCCGGGCTATTCGACAATCGGCCTTCTCGCGCCCGCGCTCGTGCTGGTCGGCCGGCTGCTGCAGGGCTTCTCGGCAGGCGCGGAACTGGGCGGCGTTTCGGTGTATCTCGCCGAGATGGCGACGCCCGGCCGCAAGGGCTTCTTCACGAGCTGGCAGTCCGCGAGCCAGCAAGTGGCCATTGTCGTGGCCGCAGCCCTCGGCTTCGCGCTGAATCAGTCGCTGAATGCCACGGCCATTGCGGCGTGGGGATGGCGAGTGCCGTTCTTCGTCGGCTGCATGATCGTGCCGTTCATCTTCCTGCTGCGCCGCAATCTGCAGGAAACGCAGGAGTTCAAGGCGCGCCAGCATCGTCCCACCATGAAGGAGGTGTTCCGCACGCTGGCGCAAAACTGGCCCGTGGTGATCGCCGGCATGATGCTGGTGGCGATGACGACCGCGAGCTTCTACCTCATCACGGTCTACGCGCCGACCTTCGGCAAGACGGTCTTGCATCTGAGCACGGCCGACAGTCTGCTCGTCACGCTGTGTGTCGCGGTGTCGAACTTCGTGTGGCTGCCCATCGGCGGGGCCATCTCGGACAAGATCGGCCGCCGGCCGCTGCTCGTCGGCATGACGGTGCTCGCCATCGCGACCGCGTATCCGGCGCTCTCGCTGCTTGCGCATGCGCCGAGCTTCATCAATATGCTGCTCGTGCTGCTGTGGCTCTCGTTCATGTACGGCATGTATAACGGCGCGATGGTCGTCGCGCTGACGGAAGTGATGCCGGTGCAGGTACGCGTCGCGGGCTTCTCGCTCGCCTACAGCCTCGCGACGGCCGTATTCGGCGGCTTCACGCCTGCGATCTCGACGGCGCTCATTCACATGACCGGCGACAAGGCCGCGCCCGGCTACTGGATGAGCTTTGCCGCCGCGTGCGCCCTTCTCGCGACCTTCGCGCTGTATCGCCGCCGCGCGGTGACGCTGACGCCGGCGCACTGATGCGCGTGGCGCTTCGCACGAATCTGACCACACCATCACACACGACTCCAATCATGAGACATCTGCTTCTGAAAGTCGCCGCCGCAGCCTGGCTTGCCACCTCGTTTGTTGCAGCGAATGTGCAGGCCGCCGACCTGCACGTCATGAGCTCCGGCGGCTTTACCGCGGCGTATAAAGTGCTCGGCCCGAAGTTCGCCTCCGAAACGGGCAACACGCTCGACACCGCGCTCGGCCCGTCGATGGGCAAATCGCCCGAAGCGATTCCCAACCGGCTCGAGCGCGGCGAGCCCGCGGACGCCGTCATCATGGTGGGTTATGCATTGGACGAGCTGATCCAGAAGGGCAAGGTCATGCCCGGATCGCGCGTCGAGCTGGCCGATTCGCGCATCGGCATGGTCGTGCGCGAAGGGGCGGCGAAGCCCGACATCAGCTCGGCGGAAGGCCTCCGGCAGGTGCTCCTGCACGCGAAGTCGATCGCCTACTCGGACAGCGCGAGCGGTGTCTATATCGAGCGCGAGCTGTTCAAAAAGCTCGGCATCGAGGATCAGGTCAAGTCGAAGGCGAAGATGATTCCGCGCATTCCGGTCGCTTCGGTCGTCGCGAACGGCGACTACGAAATCGGCTTCCAGCAGGTGAGCGAGTTGTTGCCGGTGAAGGGTGCGACGTTTGTCGGCAAGATTCCGGAGTCGCTGCAGTCGGTGACGCGGTTTGCCGCCGGCATTCCCGTCGGCGCCCAGCATCCGCAGGAAGCGAAAGCGCTGCTCGACTATCTCGCTTCGCCTGGCGTACAGGCCGCAGTGCAATCCACGGGGCTGGATTCGGTTTCCGCGCATTGACGTGAAGCGCAAGGGGCGGTCGCCTTATGGTGGCCCTCCGTGGGTGGCCTTCCTTGCGGCCTTGCTGTCAGGTCTCCGAAGTATGTCCCGCTGGGTTCCCTGCGCCGTCCTCACCATCCGCGCCGCCCGGCGCGGCCGCCCCGAGCTGCTGTGCCAGACGCCGACGGTCGCAGGCACCTTCCCACATCGAAACGAAGATCACCGCGCAGGCGTTGCTGATCACGCTCGTCAGCGCGCGCGCCTCGGACATGAAGCGGTCGATGCCCACCAGCAGCGCCACCCCGGCGACGGGCAAATCGGGGATCACCGTCAGCGTCGCGACGAGGGCGACGAGTCCGCTGCCCGACACGCCGGCCGCGCCCTTCGAGGTGAGCAGCATGACCGCGAGCATCGTCGCGATCTGCGTAGCTGAAAGCGGCACGTCGCACGCCTGGGCAATGAAAACGGAGGCGAGCGTCAGATAGATCGCGGTGCCGTCGAGATTGAACGAATAGCCGGCGGGCAGCACCAGACCCACGACGCCCTTGTCGCAGCCGAGCGCCTCCAGTCGCGCGATCAGGCGCGGCAGCACGGGCTCCGTCGACGATGTGGCGAGCACAATCAACAGTTCCTCGCGCAGGTAGCGCAACAGCCGCCACAGCGCGAAACCGTGCAGCCGCGCGAGCGGCGCGAGCACCAGCGCGATAAACAGCAGGCAGGCGACGTAGAGCGACACCACCAGCATGCCCAGCGAGCCGACCGAGCGAATGCCGAAGCGCCCGACCGTGAACGCCATGGCGCCGAATGCGCCGAGCGGCGCGAGCCGCATGATCATCGCGAGGATGCGAAAAAGGCTTTGCGCGATACCGTCGATGAGCGTGAGTACCGGCGTTCCCGCCTTCGGATACCGATTCAGCGCGAAGCCGAACAGCAGCGAGAGCAGCAGCACGGGCAGCACCTCGCCCTTGTCGAAGGCGCCGAGCATCGTTTCGGGGATGACCCCGAGCGCAAACGCGACAAGACCGCGAGGCTCCGCGTGCTTGCCGTATTGCGCGAGGATGGTCGCGTCAAGACGGTGCGCGTCGATATGCAGGCCCGCGCCGGGTTGCAACACGAAGGCGGTGACGAGCCCGAGCACGAGCGCCACCGCGGTCAGAAAATAGAAGAGCGCGAGCGCCTGAAAGAGGGTGCGTCCGATCGCCTTGCTGCTCGCCAGCGACGTGATGCCCGAGACGATCGTGCAGAAGACGATCGGCGCAATCATCATCCTCACAAGGCCGACGAATGCGTCGCTCAGCGGTTTGAGCAGCGCGCCCGCGTGCGGCAGGAAGTGACCGAGCGCGATGCCGGCTACCATGCCCAGCAGTACTTGCACATACAGGGAGCGAAGGGATCGTGCGAGGCTCACAGGGCGGTTTTCCTGCCCGTCTGCCGTGCCGGAGCAGATGTTTCGCCGGAAGCATTGCTGCTTGCAACGCCGCTGCGCCGCATGTCGAGAATGGTTTTGTGAAACTCCTGCGCGGCCGGCGTGAGTGGCCGCCCGCGGCGCCTCACGATACCCACCCGCCGTTTCACCACCGGTTCGACGAGCGGCACACTGGTGAGAATGGGGTGATCGCGTCCGGGCATGGCCATCGACGGCACGGCAGCAACGCCGAGCCCCGCCTCGATCAGGCCGAGCAGGGTCGTGACATGGCGCGTTTCGCAGACGCTCGGCGCACGCGGCGCGACGGACGAGAGCGCCTGGTCGAGCAGCAGGCGGTTGCCGGAAGTCTTGTCGACCGAAACGTAGTCGTGCTCATAAAGCTCGTTCCACGTCACGCGCTTCTTGCGCGCGAGCGGGTGGTCGCGACGGCAAGCCGCAACGAAGCGCTCCTGCAGCAGCAGCTTGAACTCGACCTCGGGCTCCTGGCTGCCCATGAAACTCACGCCGAAATCCGCTTCGCCGCTGATGACGGCGCCCAGCACCTCATTGGCGCTCGAATCCAGCAGCTTGACGCGGATACGCGGAAACCGGCGATGGTAGCTCGCAATCGCGCCCGGCAAAAAGTAGTAGGCCACCGACGGCACGCAGGCGATGGTCACATGACCCAGACGGCTCGACGAAACATCGCGGATGCCGAGCAGCGCGACGTCGAGGTCGTCGAGCAGTTGTTCCGCGCTCGGCGCGAATACCCGGCCGACGGTGGTGAGCGTCACGCTGCGCGTGGTGCGTTCGAAAAGACGCACGCCGAGTGCTTCCTCGAGCTTTTCGATGCGGCGGCTCAAAGCCGGCTGCGAGATACTGACCGCCTCGGCGGCTTTGCGGAAGCTCCCGAGCTCCACTACCGCGCGAAACGCCTGCAGGTCGTTCAAATCGAAGTTGATGCCCACGGGTCACTCTCCCCATCCTGGATGCGGGCATTGTGCATGACGCATCCGGAAGCGGCCATTGTGAAGTACCCGGTTCGACTTGTGCTCACTAGAACCGGTACAAAACCGACGCCATGCCGTTCAGATCCAGCCGGCGCTGCGTGATCGGGCTGCCGGCGGCGCTCTTTTGCAGACGTCCGATCACGGCGGCGGCGTTGGCCGACCAGTGCGAGTTGAACTTGTAGGTGGCGTTCACGTTGAAATGCACGTCCCGCACGCCGGAGCCTGTCGCGTATTGAGGCAGGCCCGAGGCGGCGCTTTCCTGAGCGTTGACGCCGAAAAAAGTCCGCGTGTAGGTGGCGTTGGCCCACGTCACGCCCGGTCCCACGGACAGCAGCAGGTTGCCGAGCGGCGCGGACACGAAGAGGTCCGCCATGGCGGTCAGCCCTTGCCCTGTTCCTGCGATGTCCTGGTACACCGCCGCCGAACCCGTGAAGGCCCACCAGGTGTAGTCGGCGAAAAGACGCAGCTTCGGTCCGTAATGCACGTCGGGCAAGCCTCGCAAACGTGCGTCGTCCGATGCGCTGCGCGACTGGAAATCGAAGCTTAGCGATGCACCGACGTGGTAGTTCTCGCCGAGCAGCGCATTCACGCCAAGTACATCCGGGCCTTGCGAGAACACGCGGTCCTTCCACGAAATGTCCTGGACCGGAAAGGGCAGCACCTGAAGCTGCGACGAACCGGGATATTTCGGAAACACATACAAGCCAGGTCCGACCGATATTTTCCAGTCGCTTGCCGCCTGAGTCTCGGCGGCCTGCGCCGCGCTTGCCATGCCGGTTATCGCGAAGGCGCCCAACGCGCTCGTGATGAATGCCCGCTTCATTCTTTCCTCGCTACGGTCGCCAGTTGCCGCAGGCGGCGCGCAAGCGCGCGCGAGATCACCGGCGTGGGTGTCGTGCTGGAGACGGTGGCCGCCACGCTTTCCCGCAGAAAAAGCGCACATTCGCGCGCGACGACTTCGCGCTCGTTGTCGGACGTGATCATGTGATAGGAGTCGTCAAGCCAGATGGTTCGCAGAAAAGAAGCCCCGATGTGCGTGCCGACGAATCGCGCATTGTGCGGACTCGAGGTCTCGTCGTCGATGGCATGGAGAATCAGGCAGTCCGTCCGGACGCCCTTCAGCTTCTTGCGCACCCAGCCCGCCAGCCGGCCGGCCTCGTGCAGCGCCGGCATGCTGATGGACGCGGGTCCGACTTCGCTGATGTCGTTCTTCTGCATCGCGCGCGCGATCTTGGAGCGCAACGCTTCGTTGCGCAGGCCGTACGGTTCGTGCTCGCGGTAGCGGTAACGGGAGCGCATCGGCGTGTAATAGACGTAGTCCAGCAGAAAGCGGTACCACGGGATCGCCCAGCCGTCGTAGCTCAATGTGATCGACAGCAGCAGCAAGGCGCGCGCGGCCGGCCGTTCGTGCGCGAGCGCGGCGGCGAGGGTGGCGCCCATCGAGAGACCGCAGACGGAGACATGGCGGTGGCGCGCGGCGAGCTTGTCGAACTCGGCGACGGCGGCGCTGATCCACTGCTCCATCGGCTGATGTCCGGTGCCTGCGCTGTAGCCGGGCAACTCGGGCGTATGAGTGACGAAGCCCTCGTCGGCGAGAAGGCGGGCGAGAAAGCGCAGCTCCAGCGGCGAGCTCGACAGACCGTGCAGCAGCAGGACGGCGTGATCGCCGGTTTCCATGCTCGAAAGAGGGGAGGCGCTCATGTCAGTCCTCCGCTCGCAGAATCAGGAATTCACCGGAGGACGTGATGAAGCGCTCGCACACGCATTCCACCGGCCGCCAGTCGTCGCGGCCGCCGGACAGGAAGCGCATGCGGTGGTGCCCCGGCGTGAGATGGCCGCTGACGCGGGCCAGGTCCTCCTGGTGCACTTGCGCGTGCTTCGTGCAATACGCGATGCCGGCATGCAACGACGCGTCGTCTGTCGATCCGTCGGGCATGGCGGTGGCTCCAGCGGCGACGAAGCTGCCCGGCGGCAGGCTGTTGGCGGGATCGAGCGCCTTGATGAGGATGAGCGTGCGCTGATACTGGGCGATGTGATGCAGCATGCGATGCATTTCATCCGTCGCGCGGCGCGCCAGCAGCCGCTCGTTGTCATGGCGCAGCAGCATTTCATAGCGCGATTGCGCCACGGCGCCGAGCAGTTCCGCGCGGTACTGCGCGCGCCTCAGGCGCTCGACGAGCGTGATGACGAGGATAGTAACGAGCGGATACGAGATCAGCAGGCGGATGTCGGACGCGTCGATCACGTCGATGTGTCCATAGGGCGGCACGAAAAGATAGTCGGCGAGGCACAACCCGAGCAGCATCACGCCTATCGCGGGCGCGAGGCCGCAGTAGTACTCGACCAGCACGGCAGCAATGAGAAACGATGCGCCCGGCATGACCGGCCCGAGCAACGGGTGCAGCAGCGTTCTGACGATGGCGGCTGAAACGAGGGCCGCCGCCGCGACGATCCACCTGTTACGGCCGCGCGGCGCCCACCGCCTTGAATTTCTGACTTCCATGCATTCGACGCGAAGATATGACCTTTCACCTTGATAACGGCGATAGGTAAAAAAGCTTGAGCAGACCGCGCGAGGTCTGCAACGCGACTGACTTCATCGACCGGGCATTGTAATCGCGCGTCGCGGATCGTGCCCTGTGTCCCGTCGGCGGCATGGCGCCCGAAGCGCATAATATGTTCACCCGCAGCGGCGGCGAAGATCGCGCGGCCATGGGTTAGCGGCCATAATGTGCCGCTGTAATCGACTTCAAGGGCGAACAAACGATGGACAAGCAAGGCTTTACCACGAGCATCGTGCACGGCGACAGGATCACGGGCACCGAGCACGGTGGTGTGCGTCAACCGATTCATACGTCCGTGCAATATGGCTTTGAGCGCGTCGAGGATCTGATCGGCGTGTTTCAGGGCACGCGCAAGGGCGGCTTCAACTACGCGCGCCAGGGCACGCCCACCACCGCCGCGCTCGAGCGCAAGATCACGAGCCTCGAAGACGGGCTCGGCAGCATCTGCTTCGGCACCGGCATGGCTGCGATCACCGCGATCTTCCTCACGCTGCTGCGTGCGGGCGATCACCTCGTGTCGAGCCGCTACGTTTTCGGTAACACGAACAGCCTGTTCGGCACGTTGCGCACGCTGGGCGTGGAAGTGACAACCGTCGATGCCGGCGACGCAGAGAACGTGAAGAACGCGCTGCAGCCGAATACGCGGATGGTGTTCGTCGAAACCATCGCGAATCCGGGCACGCAGATTCCCGACTTGCAGGGTATCGGCGAGCTGTGCCGCGAGCGCGGCATCGTCTATGTGGTCGACAACACCATTACGTCGCCGGCCTTGTTCAGGCCGAAAGCGGTCGGCGCCAGTCTCGTCGTCAACTCGCTCACCAAGACGATCGCGGGCCATGGCGCCGCGCTCGGCGGGGCGGTGACGGACACGGGCCTGTTCGACTGGAGCGCGTATCCGAATATCGCGGACGACTACCGGCGTACACCGGCGAAGGAGCAGGGTCTGCTGCAGATCCGCAAGAAGGGTTTGCGCGACATGGGGGCGTCGTTGTCGTCGGAGCAGGCGCACTCCATCGCGATGGGCGCCGAGACGCTCGCGTTGCGGGTGAAGCAGAGCAGCGACAACGCGCTGACGCTGGCGCGTTTCCTGGAGGACCATGAAGCGATCGGCAAGGTGTTCTATCCGGGGCTCGAGAGCCATCCGCAACACGGCGTCGCGCAGGCGCTGTTCAAGGGCGCGTCGTGGCTGCTGTCGTTCGAATTGCGCGACGCAGCGCGCATGGCGGAGGTCGTCAACGCACTGCGCTTGCCGATCAAGGCGACGGGTCTCGGCGACACGCGCACGCTCATCATTCCGGTCGCGCCCACTATCTTCTTCGAGGCGGGCGCCGAGACGCGCAAGGCGATGGGCATTTCCGACGGCATGCTGCGCTTGTCGGTGGGCATTGAAGACATTGAGGATCTGTTGGCGGACTTCGAGCAGGCGCTCAAGCTGGCCGCGTAAGCTGCCGCGCTGCACGGCCGCCTTAAAAGAAGCAGGCTGAGGTCTCGCGCGTGCGTGCGGGTCGCCGGCGAGATGCCCCGCTCGATGCGCGTCCAGTCGTCTCCGACGATTGGGCGGCATCGGGCGGGGCTTGCGGGTCAGCCAACGAGCGCTGCGGCGAACTCGCGATACGCGTGCAGCGGGCGGCCCAGCATGCCGGTAAGACGCTCGACGTCTCCCGCCTCCGGCACCATGCCGTCGCTGACATAGCGCTCGGCCATCAGGCGCATCTCATAGGCCATCCATGTCGGCATGAACGTCGCCAGGTTCTGCTCGAAGCCGCTCGGATCGTCGCCGCCATAGGCAACCGGGCGGCCGAGCACCTCGGACCAGATAGCGGCCAGCTTCGCACCCGTCAGCGTGTCGGGCCCGACCAGGTTGATGATGTCGAGCGGCAGTTTGCCGGGCGCATCGTTACGACGCAGCAGTTCGATGGCCGCGACTTCCGCGATGTCGCGCGTGTCGATCATCGCGACGCCCTTGCTGCCGATGGGCATCGGATAGACGCCACGGTTGACGATCACGTCGCGGATCATGAGCTCGTTGTCCATGAAGTAAGCCGGACGCAGAATCGTCGCGCTGAATCCCATCTCTTCGATCATGCGCTCGGCGCCGGATTTCACGGCAAAGTGCGGCACATTCACAAACCGCTCGGCGTGGATGACCGACAGATAGACCACGCGCTCGACACCCGATTCGCGAGCCACGTTGAGCGCGATGAGCGCCTGGGTGAACTCGTCGGCCGCCACGGCATTGAGCAAAAACAGCGTGCGCACGCCGGCGAAGGCTTTGCGGAGGGAGTCCAGGTCGAGCATATCTCCCTGAACGACGGTCACGGCCGGCGGGAAGTCCGCTTTCGACGGATCGCGCACCAGCACGCGCACGTCGGCGCCGCGGTTGACGAGTTGATTGACGACCTGGCGGCCAACACGGCCGGTGGCACCGGTTACGAGGATTGTCATGATGTTCACTCCTTGAGTGGGTTGGGACAGCTCTAAGGTAAGTGATCCATCTACGGTCCGGAAGATGCTATAAATAGACACGGTGTCTCACTGGTGGAACACATGGATCTGCTTGCTCTCGCTGAATTCAATCTCGTCGCCCGTCACGGGAGCTTTGGGGAGGCCGCCCGTTCGACGGAGCGTCCGAAGGCCACGCTCTCGCGCAGGGTGAGCGAACTGGAGAGCAGTCTCGGCCTCAGGCTGTTCGAACGCGGGCCGCGCGGATTGAAACTCACGCAGGAAGGGCGCGCGCTTTACGAGCGCACGGGCGCGCTCCTGACCGAGCTTGCAGAGAGCGCCGCGGCCATCGCGTCCGGTAGCGAAGAACCGCGCGGCCGGCTGCGCATCAGCGCGCCGGCGCTCTTTTCGCAGCTCGCCATGGGCAAGCTCGTTGCCACCTTCGCGCTGAAATATCCCGAGATCCGGCTCGAAGTCACGACGGAAGATCGCCCCGTCGACATGATCGAGGAGGGCTACGACCTTGTGATCCGCGTCAACCCCGATCCCGACGAGAGGCTGATCGGCAGGGTGTTCCTGCGCGACCGGCTGGTTGTCGTGGCCAGGCCGGGTCTGGCGCGGCCGAAGGGCAAGTCCAGCGTTCCGGCTGTGCTGCGCGGCGGAAACGATCCGATTGGCGCGTGGGACGTCAGGGGTCCGAAGGGAAATTCGCGCATCGCGATCGAGCCGGTGGCTTACCTCTCATCGCTGATCATGGTTCGCGATACCGTGCGTCTCGGAGTGGGGGCCGCGAGCTTGCCGCTGTCGCTCGTGGGTCATGACATCGCAGCCGGCCGGCTCGCGCATTGGGGCGATGTGGACGGCCCTGAGATTGCACTGTGGGCGCTTTATCCTTCGCGGCGCTTGCTGAGCCCTCGCGTTTCCGCCTTTCTCGATCACATCAAGGAGGCGTTTCCGTTGGGACAACCCGAGGAACTCGCGGGATTTATAGAGCCGGCGTAAGGAGGTGCTGAGCGCGCGCGTTGTACCACTCCACAGCGTCTTCGCCCGCGGGAATACTGAAGGGGCTCGACGGATCGGTGGCAGCGAGCCATACGGCTTCGGCGACGTCCGATGCATGCGTGACGGCCGTCTCCTTCTGCCAGTTCGCAAAAACCTGCTGCACCAGCGCGCTGTACGGCTCGGGAAAGCCCTCTTTCATGCGTGCCTGCGCGTTCTCGCCGAAGCGGGTAGACGGCGCGCGTCCCGGCAGCACGACACGCACGCGCACGTCGAACGGCTCCAGTTCGAGCGCGAGCGATGCGCTGAACGCATTGACGGCCGCCTTGCTGGCCGTATAGACCGACAGCAGATGCAGCGGCCTGCACGTGACGGTCGACGTCACATTGATGATCACGCCCGCGCGGCGCTCGCGCAATTGCGGCACGACGGCCTGGGCCATCGCGATGGTGCCGAGCGTGTTGGTCTCGAAGATGTCGCGTGCGGTGTCCATCGGCGTGCCTTCGAGCGCGTTGAGAAAGCCGATGCCCGCATTGTTGACGAGCACGTCGACGGGGCCGGCGGCCTCGATCGCAGCGCGGATGCTTTGCGGATCCTTCACGTCGAGCGCGAGAACGGATAGGCGATCGGAACGCGGCAACACGTCTTCGCGCGGCGTGCGCATCGTCGCGACGACGCGCCAGTCGCGATCCAGAAAATGACGGGCGATTTCAAGGCCAAACCCGGACGAGCAACCTGTGATCAATACGGTCTTCATGTCGACTCCTGTGGTCGGTGACAGTGGCCACACGATAGCGCGTCGCAGGCCGGACTCGCTATAATCGAACGTCCACTTTTCATTAGAGATCGTCCGGCCATGGTCGACCCGCTGGCGGAAGTCGTCGCGTTGCTGCAACCGGCGCCCACGTTTTCCAAAGTGCTTAGCGGCGCGGGGCGCTGGCGCGCGAGCCGCACGGAGGTCGGGCAGCCGTTCTATTGCGTGGTGCTCGAAGGATCGCTGCGTCTGTCGGTCAATGGCGGCGAGCCGCTTATTCTGCGGGCCGACGACTTCGTGCTCGTGCCAGAGGTTTTCGGCTTTGAGATCACCAGCATCGACCCACCGGGCCCCGACGCCGCGCCGAATCTCGCGCCCACGCCGCTGCCCGACGGCAGCTTCCGTTTCGGCGATGCGTCGGCCGCGCCAGATGCGCAATGGCTTGCGGGGCTGTGCGCGTTCGGGTCGCCGGATGCGGCCTTGCTTGTTTCGCTTCTGCCCGAGCTGGTGCTCGTGCGCGGCGACCGCAGGCTCGCGACACTCGTGAAGCTGGTGCGGGAGGAGTCGCAAGCACGGCGGCCCGCGCGCGAGGTCGTGCTCGCGCGCCTTCTGGAAGTACTCCTGATTGAAGCGCTGCGCTCCACGCAGACGGGAGCGTCGCCCGGGCTCGTCCGCGGCCTCGCCGACGCCCGGCTCGCGCTCGCCATCCGTCAGATGCACGAGCGCCCGCAAGAGCCGTGGACCATGGCGCAGCTTGCGAAGATCGCTGCGCTGTCGCGTTCGTCATTCTTCGAGCGCTTCAGCCGCGCGGTCGGCGTCGCGCCGATGGAGTATCTGCTGTCGTGGCGCATGGCCATCGCGAAGAATCTGCTGCGCCGGAACACGCTCAGCGTTGCGACGATCGCGGCGCGGGTGGGTTATGGCTCGGCGAGCGCGTTTAGTGTTGCGTTCACGCGGTATGTGGGGGTGTCGCCGACGGGGTATGGGAGGGGGGCGGGGAAGTAACGGCGCTGCTTCTCGTGAGCGGGACAGCGACACAGCAGCATTGGGTAACTGGCGTATCCGGGTAAACGCGCAGAGGGGAAAACTCAAGAACCAGGCCCCGCCGGCCGATATATGTACCAACTAGTTAATCTGCCGGGGCCATCGCATGAAGCTGTCCACCAAACTGCTTGCACTCGTTCTCGCCGCGCTGCTCGGCGTCGCTGCAGTCGCCGCGACCGCGTTGCATACGCTGCGCAGCGCGCTCATCGATTCACGGCGCGACGAGATTGTGATCCTGCTGGAAAAAGCCGAGCATCTGATCGATTCGTATCACCAGTTGGAGCAGCGCGGCACGCTGACACGCGAGGAGGCGCAGCGGCAGGCGAAGGCCGCCCTGTCGCAGCTCAATTCGAACTCGAAGAGCTACTATTGGGCGACGACTTCGGACGGCATCAATCTGGTGCATCCGAACGCGAAATTCATCGGCACGAAAGCCAACGGCAATCGCACGACGAGCGGGCTCACCGACAGCGAGGCCTATCGCCAGGGCATGCTGCAGGCGCATTTCGCGTTGGTCGACGTGCTGATCAAGCGCGGTCCGGACGCGCCCGTCGAACCCAAACTGCAAGGTGTGGTGGGCGTGCCGTATTGGGACTGGTGGGTCGGTACGGGCTTCTGGTACGACGACATCAACGCCAGCTTTACAAAACTGGCGACGATGCTCGGCGCAATCGCCCTCGTGATTGCCGTGGCGGTTGCCGCGATAGCGTGGGCGGTGCTGCGCAGCGTACGGCGCATGCTCGGCGGCGAACCGGCCTACGCTGCTTACGTCGCGCACGAAATCGCGGGCGGTAATCTCGCGGTGCATTTCGACGTGGCCGGCAGCCAGACAGGCAGTCTGCTCGCGGCGCTCGGCGAGATGAAGGCGCGCCTCGCTGCGATGATTGCCGAGATCCAGTCGGCGAGCCGCTCCATCGCGCTCGGCTCTGCCGAGATCGCCCAAGGGAATCTCGATCTCTCGCAGCGCACCGAAGAGCAGGCCGCGTCGCTGCAAGAAACCGCGGCGAGCATGGAACAGATCACCGCGACGGTGAAGCAGAACGCCGACCACGCGCAGCACGCCAACGCGCTCGTGGGCAGCGCGAGCGAAGCGACGGAGCGCGGCGCAACTGCGGTCCGCCAGGTGGTGGACACGATGCAGCAGATCACCGCCGACTCCGGCAAGATTGCGGACATCACGAGCGTGATCGAAAGCATCGCATTCCAGACTAATATCCTCGCGCTGAATGCAGCTGTCGAGGCGGCGCGCGCCGGCGAGGAAGGCCGCGGCTTTGCGGTCGTGGCCTCCGAAGTGCGCACGCTCGCGCAACGCAGCGGCGCGGCGGCGAAGGACATCAAGGAACTGATCCAGCGTTCGGCTTCGCGAGTCGACGACGGTAACCGCCTTGTCGAAGTGGCCGGTGAACGGATGAGCGATATTGAGCGCTCGATCCGTCAGGTGGCGGGCATCATGGGCGAGATTTCGGCGGCATCGACGGAGCAGAGCACCGGCATCGAGCAGGTAAGCCGCGCCGTCACGCAGATGGATGAGGTCACGCAACAGAATGCGGCACTCGTGGAGCAGGCGGCTGCGGCGTCCTCGTCGCTGGACGAGCAGGCGCAGCGGTTGAACTCGGCAGCGGCAACGTTCAAGCTGTCGTAGGCGTCAGGGTAAGCGTCGCTTGGCTGCGCGGCGAGCGCTTTCGGAGCGGCTCGGAACTGTTGGTTGAGGGGACGCTATTGCCGTGCGAGCATGAGGTCTAGGTTCTGAACTGCAGCGCCGGATGCACCCTTGCCAAGATTGTCGAAAACCGCCGACAGCAATACGTGCTCGTGTTCGACGTCAGGAAATACGCTCAAGTGCATGTCGTTGGTATTGTTCAGCACTTGCGGATCCAGATGCTTCAAGGCGCTCGATTCGTGCAGCGGCAAGACTCGTACGTGAGCCGCATCGGCATAGTGGCGTGCGAGGCATGCGTGTAACGCCGCGCCATCCACGCTGGGAGCGAGCAGCCGCAACGCCAGCGGCACCGTGAGCACGATGCCCTGGCGGAACGCTCCATACGCAGGAACGAAAATAGGACGGTGCGCGAGCGTTGCGTGCTGCTGAATTTCCGGTGTGTGCTTGTGTGCGAGGTCGAGGCCATAGACCTGGAATGAAGGCGCGTGGGCAGCGCCCGATCCTTCATGTTCCTCCACACCCGCACGCCCACGTCCGGAGTATCCGGATACCGCATGAATGCTGACTGGGTGGTCGCCCGGTACGAGCCCCGCCTGTACCAATGGACGCAGCAGGCCAACCGCACCGGTCGGATAGCAACCAGGGTTCGTGACGCGACGTGCGTTTGCAATTCGCTCTGCCTGCCCCGGCGTCATCTCCGGGAAACCGTAAGTCCAGTCCCGGTGCGTGCGGTGGGCGGAGCTTGCGTCGATCACCCGGACGGCAGGATTGACAATCGCGCCCGCTGCCTCGCGCGCGGCGGCGTCCGGTAAACAGAGGATGGCGATGTCGCAGGCGTTGATGGCTTCTGCGCGCCGCCGCGAATCCTTGCGCTCGGCACCAGCTAGTGTGAGCAGGCTGATATCGGTACGGTCGCGCAGCCGTTCGTGGATTTGCAGCCCGGTGGTGCCTTGGTCGCCGTCGATGAAAACGAGGGGAGAGCTCATACGTGAATGACTCCGCTGACTGTGGTTATGACAGGCAAAACGAGCCGCTATAGTGCGCGGGTGGATAGAATAGGGAAAGTTGAATTTCACAACGCAGAGATTCAGTTTTCCTGAATCGGGACGCCGCCATGCGAGAAATCAGTCTGGACCGCTTGCGCACGCTGGTCGCCGTAGCCGAGCATGGCTCATTTGCCGATGCGGCGCGGGCATTGCACCTGGCGCCGCCCACTGTGAGCCTCCACATTGCCGAACTGGAGCAGCGCATTGGCGCTCCGCTCCTGTCACGCAAGCGCGGGCATGTGGGGCCGACGTCCATAGGCGAGGTACTGGTGGAGCGAGCGCGCCGGCTTCTCGCCGACGCGGAGCAGGCGTTAGACGATATTCAACGCCAGGTAGAGGGGCTCGAAGGGCGTGCGCGTCTCGGCGCGTCCACGGGCGTGATCGCACACGTACTGCCGCAAGCGCTCGAGGTTCTGCGCGAGCATCATCCCGCCATCGACATTCAGATCGTCGTGCTTACTTCGCAGGAAACCTTGTCCCGGCTGGTGGATGGAACGCTGGATGTCGGGCTGGTCGCGCTGCCTCAGCCGCCGGTGGCCGGGCTCGTGATAAAGCCCTGGCGCCGCGACCCGGTGAGGGCTTTTGTGCCCGCACATTGGCGGTGTCCGGCTCGCGTGACACCCGAATGGCTCGCCGATCAGCCTCTCATTCTCAATGACGCGACCACGCATCTCTCGCGTCTGACTGCCGAGTGGTTCGCGAGCGGCGGGTGCCATCCCGCGCCGCGCATTCAGCTCAACTACAACGACGCGATCAAGAGCCTGGTTGCGGCAGGTTACGGCGCCGCGCTGTTGCCCCATGAGGCGACGACGCCAGTGCCGGAGAGGGGCATTGTCATGCGTCCGCTACGCCCGGCATTGTGGCGCCGGCTTGGTATCGCGCATCGCGCGGGGTACGTCGAGCGTTCCACGCAACACGTACTCGACGTACTGTGGGATTTGCGACTGGCCTAGCGTTGCATGCACGGCCGCACGAACCTCGTTGATCTGCAATCACATAGATGAGGTGTGCTTAGAAATCAGCGACCTTGCCCCACGCCGACTGGGCAAATCGGCCGGGCTGATACGGCGTGGGATCCACGATCGGGTCTGCACCGCTGGCAAGGTCCGCGATCAGGTGTCCGGCGCCGGGCCCAATGCCGAAACCGTGCCCCGAAAAGCCCGCGGCGAGGATCAGCCCGGGCACGCCCGGCACTTCGCCAATACCCGGTACGCCGTCCGGCGTGCTGTCGACGAAACCGGCCCACGCATGGGTGATCCTCGCTTCGCGAAGTTCCGGCAGCAGTTCGACGGCGCGGCGATGGGTTTCGGCGACCGCTGCGCGGTCAGGCTTCGGATCGAGAATGCGTACGCGCTCCATGGGAGTCGGCGCGTCGAGCCGCCATCGCTTCAGCGTTTCATGCCCACCCCGAATACCCTCCAGGCCGCCCGGAAGAAGGTTGCGCCAACGCTTGGCGAACATGGGTACGAAATGTGGAGCGAACCGCAGAAACTGGGGCGTCACATCGACGCGCGCACGCCCGCTAATGGCCAGCGCGTAGCGCCCGTCGGTTCGACGCGTAACGGAGACGCCGGACGTGAAGAGGGCATCCGGCAAGCGGTGCTCCACAGGGGCAACACTCAGAATGGATTGTCGGATCGAAGCTTGAGGAAAGCGGATGCCCAACTGGCGGCAGAACGCGGAGGCCCATGCACCCCCTGCGAGAACGACGGTGCGGGTCCTGATGACGCCGGCTTCGGTCACGACGCCGCAGACCCGGCCGCCCTCCAGCTCGATGCCACGCGCGGCGCAATTCTGAGTGACGCTGCCCCCGAGTTTCATCAACGCGGCGGCCACGGCGGGCGCGGCTTTCGCGGGATCCGCCGTGCCGTCGGTGGGCGAGAAGACGCCGCCCTTCCAGGCCCGGCCGGTCACCTTGCCCCGTTCGGCGGCTTGCCGGCTATCGAGCATGTAGGTCGTCACGCCCGCCGTCTTTGCGAAGTCGCCCCAATTGGCCCAACGAGCCAACTCGGCGTCGTCATTGCTCAGATACAGCAGCCCGCAGCGATGAAAGCCCGTATCTTCCCCTGACTCGATGGCAAATCGCTCCCAAAGGTCAAGGCTTTTGCTCGCCATCGGCAACTCGCGTGCGTCACGGTTCTGCTGCCGGCACCAGCCCCAGTTTCGGCTGGACTGTTCGGCGCCGACCCTTCCTTTTTCGACGAGCGCGACGGACACACCCCGCCGCGCCAGATAGTAGGCGGCAAATACACCGATGATGCCGCCTCCGATCACCACCACGTCAGCGGCGGCGGGCAGCGTGGGCGAAGTGCGCAGGTGGCGCAGCGGAGGGGACATGATTAATCTCGTTCGACGGAAGACTGGACGTTTTGAACCACATAGAATTTGGCCACGCGCTCGCGACTTTCCCACCCTATCGGTGCACCTCGCGGGACGAAAAGCGCGTCCCCGGCGCTGAGCGACAGCACGCTGCCATCCGGCGCGGCGAACTGCACGCTGCCGGCGAGAAGGTGCATGAATTCGTTCACACCATGCGGACGAATAATCCGGTGGTACGGCGTCGAGTCCCACGTACCCGCTTTGTACGCTGCGTCGTCCTCGCTGAAGACATTGTCGCTGCGGCATGCAGGAGCCGGTCCCAGCAGCACCTCCGCCGGCAGGGTGGCCGACGGCTTGAAATCGGCGTCGGCGCGTAAAGGCGTGAGGCCGGTCTTCGTCGGCCGCGCGCAGGCGGCGGCGCAGAACAGGAAACGCGTGCGGAATTCGGCTCTCATGCGCAGCGCGGTACCGCAGCCGATCACGGCCCCTTCGTGCGGACCCAGCTCCAACGGCGCCATTCCGGCCGCTTCCAGCGTGAGCGTTCCTTCCACGACGACGATGGTTTCGATGTGGGGAAAGTGCTCCACAGCGAGCTCGCCGATGAAGCTGACACGACCCGCTGCCATCGCGTCCGGTCCTTCCCAGGCGATTTCCCGGTGTCGCGCGAAGGGATCGTTGCGGCCAAATGCGCCGCGGCGGAAAGCGGTCGAAAACGGCGCTCCTTCGGCACGGTGCAATACAAATGCTGCGCTCACTTTGGCTCCTATGAATTGCCCGACGATGATTGCTTGCTGTCAGCCATTTAACCAGCTCGAAAAAATCAGGGCGCACTGATTTGAGCCGGCAAACAACGCAAATCCATCCATTGTGAGCCGGGCTCACAGCACGGTCTGCGGTCACACCCCTTAACGGGTTGCCACGCAGGCATTCCGCTTATGCCGGCGAGGCAACCCGGGGAGGTTCCAGCGGGCGAATCTGCAAACCGGCTGCCCGGCGCGCGCCCTCCTTCCAGGCGCCCCCGACGAGTGTTCGATGTCGCACGGAGCGCGTTCATTCGGTTGGCTACGCTATGCCCGTATTGTCATCGGCGGCCGGCCAACGTCGCGCGCGACGCGCCCGCCGCATTTCAATGGTGTCCGCACGCTGAACATGGGGTTTGGATGGATCGCTTCGACTTCCCGGGCGCCTCGCGTGCGTATGGCGACACGTCCGGACGCACACCCTTCTACACGAGCTCGCCTGAACGGATCGACGCGTCGCAGTTGACGGCGTTTACGGCGTTCCTGCGACGCTGCACGGGCGAGCCGCTGCCCGACCACGAAGCCCTGTACGAGTTTTCCGTCCGCGAATTTCGGACCTTCTGGCGATGCTTCGTGCAATGGGCGCTAGGCGATGCATACTCAGGCGACGCCGAACCGGTTTGCATCGGCGACGACTGCGAACACGCGGTCTTTTTTCCGCAGATGAAACTCAACTACGCGGACGTCCTGCTGGCGCCGTCAACGGCATCGGCCGACGCACCCGCGCTCACCGCCTGTCACGCCGACGGCAGCCGCGTGCGCCTCACGCGCGCCGAACTGCGCGAGCAGGTCGCGCGTCTCGCGCAGGCGCTGTCGGCGCTCGGCCTGCGCGAAGGCGACCGCGTGGTCGGCGTGATGCGCAACGACGTCGAGGCTATTGTCAGCACGTTGGCCGTGACGGCCCTTGGCGCGACCATGTCGACCGCGGCGCCCGAGATGGGCGTCGAATCGATCCGCGATCGCTTCCAGCCGCTGGCTCCGCGACTGTTGTTTGCACATACCGCGGCGCGCCCATTCGACACCGGCAAACCGGTGGCGAGCAACATCGCGGAACTCGCGGCCGCGCTGCCGTCCCTGCAAGCGGTTGTGCGCCTCGACGACGGCAGCTTGCCGAGCACGGTCACCCAGCCGATCCACGCGCTTGCCGAACTGCTCGATAACGGCGACGCGAGCGGTTTCGTGTGGCAGCGCTTCGCCTTCAACCATCCGCTTTTCATCATGTTTTCGTCGGGGACGACCGGCAAGCCGAAGTGCATCGTGCATGGCGCCGGCGGCACGCTGATCGAGCATCTGAAGGAGCACCGGCTGCATACCGATCTCGCGCCTCGCGACCGGATGTACTTTCACACGAGCTGCGCGTGGATGATGTGGAACTGGCAGTTGTCGGCGCTTGCGTCCGGCGTGGAGATCGTGACCTACGATGGGCCGGTGTCCACCGTCGACACGCTGTGGCGTCTCGTCGCAGACGAGCGCGTCACCGTGTTCGGCACCAGCCCCGCGTATCTGAAGATGTCGGAAGATGCGGGCCTGCAGCCGAAGACGCAGTTCGATCTCGGCGCCCTGCGCGCGATGCTGTCCACCGGCGCCGTGCTGTACGACTCGCAGTTCGACTGGGTGCGCAATCATGTGAAGCCGCTGCCGCTGCAGTCCATCTCGGGCGGCACCGACATCATCGGCTGCTTTGTGCTAGGTAATCCTAACGTTCCGGTGTATGCGGGCGAGGCGCAATGCCGCAGTCTCGGGCTCGATGTACAGGCATGGGACGAGGGATCGAAAACCGCGGGCGTCGGTCAGCTTGTTTGCGTGAATCCGTTCCCTTCGCGTCCGCTCGGATTCTTCGGCGATACCGACGGCAAGGCGTTTCATGCCGCCTATTTCGCAAGCAATCCAGGTGTATGGACGCATGGCGATCTGATTTCGCTGTCGCCGCAAGGCACCGTGCGCATGCATGGCCGCTCCGACGGCGTGCTGAATGTACGCGGCATCAACGTCGGTCCCGGCGAGATTTATCGGGTGTTGAACGATATTCCCGAAGTTCGCGAGGCGCTGGTAGTCGAGCAGCAGGTGCGTCATGCGTCCGCGAATTCGCGGGATACGCAGCAGGTCGAGTCGCGGCTCGTGCTGTTGCTGGTGTTGAACAAGGGTGCAGGGTTGAACGGCGCGCTCGCCGCCCGCGTGCGCCGCGACCTCGCGCGCCGCGCGTCGCCGGCTCATGTGCCCGACCGGATCATTGCTGTCGATGCTTTGCCGCTCACGCACAACGGCAAGCTCTCCGAAGCGGCGGCGCGCTGCGCGGTCAACGGACTGCCGGTCGGCAACACGGCGGCACTACGCAACCCCGAGTGTCTCGACGCCATCCGGCTTCATCCGGCGTTGAATCTGGCCGCGCGCGAACTGCCGCCGGTGGGCGAGACCCGCGAACAGCTCGAAGCCCACCTGCAGGCGCAGTGGGAGAAGCTGTTCGGCATGGCACCGATCGGCCGCGACGACAACTTCTTCGACCTGGGCGGCCATTCGCTGCTTGCGATGCGCCTGTTTGCCGAAATACGCCAGTCGACCGGACGCGTCATCCCACTCGCCATGCTGATGATCGCGCCGACCATCTCGCGGCTCGCCTCGCTGATCTGGGAGGACGCATTGCCGTCGTCTTCGCCGACTCTCGTGCCGGTGCGCGCGGGAACCGGCGTGCCGCTATTCCTGATCCACAGCGCGAGCGGCTCGGTGATGGAGTGCCTCGCATTGGTCGATTCTCTGAAAAGCCGTCGCCCGGTTTACGGACTGGTGGCGCGCGGTCTGGAAGGCGAGCAGCCGGCGCTGCTGCGCGTGGAAGACATGGCCGCGAGCTATATCGAGCAGATGCGCACCGTGCAGCCCAAAGGGCCGTATGCGTTGGCCGGCTATTCGTTCGGCGGTCTCGTGGCATTCGAGATTGCGCAGCAACTGCGTCGTGCCGGCGAGCGGATCGATTTGCTGTTCCTGCTCGATACCTACGTCGACGAGCACTGCCGCCCTTGGAGCGCACAGCTACAACGTCGCGCCGCTTCTTTACGCATGCATTGGCGCACGGTGAGAGCGCTGCCGGCCGCACGCCTGCCGGGGTACGTGAAAGACCGGTTTACAGGCGTCGCGGATCAATTGCGGATGCGCGTTGGCCGCATGGCGCGCAGGCCGGAAGCGTACACCGCTGTGCTGCCGCCGGCGATGCGGCACATACGCGAAACGATGCGCGTCGCGATGACCACGTATCGTCCGAAGCCTTACGACGCATGCCCCATCGTCTACGTGCGCGCAGCGGTTCTGCAGGATGCTTATGGCGATCCGCTGCCGCTGTGGCGGCGCGTGGCGCGTGCCGGGCTCGTCGTGGCGGAGGTGTCGGGCGACCATTCCGATCTGATCGTCGAACCGAATGTGCAGTTCGTCGCGGCGGCGCTCGATCGCGGTCTCGGCGAATCATGACATCGGCGCGGAAGTGTCGACGCTCGGATAAAAATAAACTGAAACACTCAATTTTTCGTCTTTGCTTGCCGATAATCCGACTGTCAGTTTCCACGTCGCGGTCGTATTCACATCGCTTTAAGCAAGATCGGCACATTACAAGACGATTATCGTGTTTCCTAACCCTGTCGGGCGAGCGGCCATTATCGCGGGTCGCCATCCGTTCATCGTGGGCGCGCTCGGCATGCTGCTGGCGGCGAGTGTCCTGGGCGTGAGCCTGCTCACGCTCGTCGCCGCGCGCGACACAGCGATCCTGCACGCTCACGAGACGTCCCGAAACGTAGCCGCCGTATTGTCGAGCAACATTTCGCGGACGATCGATTCGTCCGATCAATCGTTGCAGGCGCTCATTGCCGCACTCGATAAGCCCGCCGTTCAGCACATGGACGCGGGCGTGCGGCATGAGCTGCTGTTCAGCCCCACGGCCGCTACGCGTTACGTGACGGGCATGGGCGTGACCGACGAGCGCGGACAGTTGATAGACGGCTGCTGTTCGCGCACGCATCACTGGAACTTTAGCGACCGCGATTACTTTCTCGTGCATCGGCAGTCGAACAAGCTCGGCCTGTATATCTCTGCGGTCTATCAGGCGCGCTCGCGCGGCGGCGTAGACTCGATGGCGCTCAGCCGACGGATCACTAACGCGGACGGCTCCTTCAAGGGCATAGCCCTGGTCGCGATCGACGTGGAATATTTCAGGCGCCTGCTGGATGGGCTCGACGTCGGCTCGCGCGGCGTCACGGCGATTGTTCGCACCGATGGCACGCTCGTCGCGAGAAATCCCGCTCTCGCCGCAGCGTTCACACGGAACTTCAGCAAGTCGCTGACCTTTCCGCGGATGGTGAATCACGAATCCGGCTTCTACACGGCGCGTTCTTCCACTGACGGCGTGCTGAGGCTCTATACGTTTGAACGTGTGCCCGGCACGCCGCTCATTGCCGTCGTCGCGCCCGCACTCGACGACATCCTCGCCTCATGGCGAACGCTTGCGTGGATGGTGGGTGTTTCCGCCTGCGCCATCAGCTTCGCGTTTTGCGCAGTCGTCTGGCTGCTGGCATTTGCGTTGCGAGACCGCGCGCTCGCTGGAGACCGCCTGACCGAGCTCACGCAGACCGACCCGCTCACTGGTCTCAAGAACCGCCGGGCGCTCGACGAGGTACTGCAAAACGAATGGGACAGATTGCAGCGCAACGACAGCCATCTGTCGGTGCTATTCGTGGACGCCGATCATTTCAAGCAATACAACGACCAATACGGTCACGCAGAAGGCGACAAGGCGTTGAAGCATCTTGCCGCCCGCATCGTGCAGCGCGTTCACCGTCGCGGCGATTGCGTCGCCCGGTATGGCGGCGAAGAGTTCGTGGTCGTGTTGCCGGACACGGACGCCGCGGGCGCCTACCGTGTTGCCGAGGGCATCCGCGAGCAACTGGAAAGCTCCTGGCAAACCGGGCGCGAGGCCGGCAGCGCTGCCGTTCATCCGTTCACGGTCAGCATCGGCTGCGCGACTGGGCGACGCGCGTCTCCTTCCACCTGCGAGGAGCTGACGAAGGCCGCGGACATCGCGCTTTACGAAGCGAAAAGTGCGGGCCGCAATTGCGTGAGAGCGGCGAGCGCTATGAGCCAACCCGGATAATAAGCGTGACGTCTTTGGCGATGACGGACTGGCCGGCTTCGAATACGCCGGCTGGAACGACGAACTTCCCGCCATAGTGAATAGTGTGCAGCCCCGCTGGCAGCGGTTGAATCATCAGGTAATAGCCGTCGGCGACGGCCGTCGCCGATCCGCCTGTATGACCGAAAATCCATGGACTAGGCGCGGAAAACGGGAATATGCCGGTCTTCGTGCGATAGGCCGCGATGTTGTCGACGGCCACGCCGTCTACCGTGCAGAACAGACCGCGAATGTCGTTTGTAAAGGCGCTGGCAATCTTCAACTGATCGGCGGTGAATGTGCGGATGGGCGGATTGTCGAGCGAATTCGGTCCGTCGACCAAGGGCAGGAAGAGCGACGCGCCGTCGAGGACCAGCAGGAAGATTGAGGTGCCCGCAGGAATGGTGCTCGCCGCCTGGTTGCAGATCGTCTGCACCGCAGCGGGCGTGGCCCAGAACCATACGTTTCCCGTTTGCGCGGCTGAAATAGGCCGATGGTTGCAGTCTTCGAATGGATGGGGCAGGGGGCCGACCGGCAATCCGAGCACCCACTGCCAGAACGAAACCGCCCACTGACTGTATGTCTTGCTCCGGAACTCCATGTCGAGCGACACGACATACGGGTTCACAACTTGTTCATGCGGACTCGCCTCGTCGGCGGTCGCGAAGGCGGCTGCTCGTCCGCTATCGTCGCCTCCGCCACATCCCGCAAAGGGGATTGCAGCGCCCATCACCACTGCCGAGGTCCGCAGTATCTTCCCGGCACGCGCGGCGATCGCGGTACGGTCTCGCGTTTCGAAGCGGACGCTCATACGGCCTCCTGGTGCCGAGGCGATCTACGACGGCGACAACGGCTTATTCAGTCTAGCAAGAGTAAAACGGTGCGTCGACGGCCGGATTGAAGCGGCGTTTCAATATGCTTCGCCTATAGTCGTTTGTCATATGGGCGAAGGCGGGCCTCGCCCGATCCGTCGGATGGCAGGAGGGCGAACATGGAACACGAATACGCAAACCTGGAGAAGTCGGTCTTCTGGCTCCATGTCGCGGTGGCGCTGCTGTTATTGCTCTCACTACAGCGAGGTAAGAACGTCGATCTGAAAGGTTGGCTGCAAGCGCAGAGACAGGCTCTCACGGCCGAGTTTTCCGCTGCCGTGCTGCTCCCGGAGGTGGTGCAGCAGTCGGGCGCGGCGCCGTAGCCGACGTTCGGCTCGTGTTCGCAGATGTAGAAACGGAGATCGGATGAAACTGCCCTGATGGTTCGATATCGAGCCTGCAAGCGATTCCTACGACGGCACGAAGACGCCTATCGAGGCGACCGCCATGGCAAGCGTCGCGAGCCATCCTCCCCAGGCCAGCGGGCCGGTGACGGCGAATTGCCCCATCACGCGCCTGCTACGCGCCATCAGCATCATGACGATCATGATCGGTACGGCAGTCACACCGTTGATCACGGCGCTCCAGTAGAGCGCGCGAATCGGATCGAAGTGCATGAAGGTGATGGCAACACCGCCGACAATGGCGAGCGCAATCACCGCGTAAAACTCGCGCGCAAGCGTCAGATGCAGCGCGAGACTGCTACGCCAGCGGAAGCTCCCGGCGGCGGCATACGCGGCCGATCCTGCGAGAACGGGAAGCGCGAGAAGACCCGTCCCGATGATGCCGAGAGCAAACAGCACGTAGGCGAATCGCCCGGCAAGCGGCTCGAGCGCTCGCGCGGCGTCTGCGGATGTTTTCACATCAATGTGATGCAGGTGGAGCGTCGCGGCCGCCGTGAGCATGATGAAAAAAGCAACGAAGTTCGACACGCCCATGCCGACCCATGTATCGAAGCTGATCCGGCGTAACTGCGCCGGCGCCTGATACGGCACGCGGCGCAACGGTCCTTGCCCCGGTGCCGCGCGCATTTCCTCGACTTCCTGCGATGCCTGCCAGAAAAATAGATACGGGCTGATCGTAGTCCCGAGTACAGCGACGACCGTCGTCAGATAGTCGGATGTCAGTGAGACGTGCGGCAGCACAACTGCACGCGCAACGTCCGGCCAACGGATCGGCACGATCACCGCGACGGCGACATAGGCGAGAAGCGACAGGGCGGTCCATTTCAGGAAGTTCGCGTACCGGTCGTAGGGAACGAATATCTGAAGCGCAATGGAGAACAGTCCGAGGAAGACGACATAAAAGTGCTCCGGACCGTGCACCAGCAATCCGACCGCGGCGCCCATCGCTGAAAGGTCTGCCGCGATGTTGATCACGTTCGCGACGAGGAGCAGGAAGACCGCGCCGTACAACAGCCATGGCGGGTAATGCGCGCGCATGTTGGAGGCGAGGCCTTTTCCGGTCACCCGCCCAACCCGTGCGCTTACTAGCTGAATCGCTGTCATCAACGGATAGGTGAGCAGGATCGTCCACAGCAGGTTGAACCCGAAAAGTGCCCCGGCCTGCGAGTATGTGCCGATCCCTGACGGGTCATCGTCTGCCGCACCTGTGATGAGTCCCGGCCCCAGTCGTTTGATCCATGACCGCTCGACAGGGTCGCGCACAGCTGCTTCCGGCTCTATCAGTTTGTCGTCGTCCATGTTCTGCCCCTTGTTGTCCGTGGAGCAAATTGCGGACCTGACGGCTGGCGGCCGCGTGCAATGTCATTGCGCCAGCGCGACCCTGGAGCCAAAGCGATGCGCGCCTCCCGCTACTGTGGCTGGCGCCGGCTTTGATGCTTGTGGTGCTTGTGCGAACGATGGTGGCTCGGGTGGGTACTGGTGGGTGCCGACGTGTTGTCTCCTCCGGCGGTCGGGGCCGCGGTCGCCGCCCCGTGTGCGTTGCCGCCGCCTGATCCGCCGTTGCCGTTGCCGCCCGCTTGCGCACCCGCGGTACTGGCAACGGCCAATGCGGCCAGAAGTACAAGCGTCGATTGAATGCCTCGCATTTGGTGCTCCTTGAAAAGTAGATCGATTCGCTGAACGGTTGGCCGTCGGCGCGCCGCAATCACAGACGCAAACACAGACGCAAACACAGACGCAAACACAGACGCACAAGAGCAAAGCCAATGCCTGAAAGGCATGTGCGGTAGACGGCAGACTCCATCGTCTTGCACCATTTTTGTGTCTCAGACCACAGTTACTCGCAGCGCGGCGTGTAAAGATCCACCGCACGAATCGCTGACACAGTACGACAGCGATGTTCCAGAACAATAAGCGCGATACGGGGACCTTCAAATGAAAAAATATCCAGGCTTACTCTTCGTCCTGTTGCTGGCTGCATGCGGAGGCGGAGGAGGGGGCGGCAGCGGCAGCGCCACCACGGCATCGGCAACACCTTCGTCCACGAGTCCCAAGGCCTGCACAGACGGCCCTTACACGACGGACCCTGCCAAGGTCTGCACCGACGCAAACGGCAACCTCGTGACCGCCTATGTTTATGTGCAGCCAAACACGGTGATTCCCGACGGAACCGTCATCACCGCGAACACCACGTGGCCGGCAAGCGGCTCTCCGTATTTCCTCGCCGGCACCGTGCGGGTCGCGCCCGGCGTCACATTGACGATGCCGGACAACACGATCGTGGAGACCTATCGCGCGGTGCCCTGCACGAGTGATTGCGTGGGGACGATTCCCACCAAAGGCATCATCAACGTCGCGGGCACGCTCAACGTGGGAAGCCAGGGGCCCGTTCAACTGCTCGGCGTGACGGCCGCCAACACGTCACTCGCTCCGGATGCGGGCGGTGGCACGGTGAGCATCACGCATACCGTGTTGCAGGACGCATTCGTCCAGATCAACGACGCCGCACCGTTTTCGATGACCTTCAGCCAGGCCACGCACCTGAACGTCACGCCCATTGTCCGCAATGGCGTGACGACTTATCAGGCCGGCACGAACGGCTACCCGCGCCTGAGCAGGTCGGCAACCGTGAAGGGCAATACGTTTGTCGACTCGGCGGCCTTCGCTTTCGATCCGTCGGTCTTCGTGCAGAACAACCTGTTCATCAACATGGTCGATGCGCTCGTGCTGATCGACGCGTTCCCGGCCAACGGACAGGCGCCCACCGGCATCGCGCAACGCAACTCGTTTCTTTTCAAGAAGGATTCACCGAATGTGAATCGCATCGTGATCGAGTCACACGGCACTTATGACGCGTCGACGGTTCATTCGCTCGACTTCTCGAACAACTTCTGGGGCGTGACGGATAACACGACCATTCAGTCGCGCGTGCTGGACAGCACCGACACGACCAACCCGCGGCTGCCCAACGTGATCCTCTACGCGCCGCCGCTGCAGAGTGCCGATCCCGCCACACCGGCGGACCCGCAGAGCGCGACGCCGAATGTGTAGGCGCTGAGATTGGGCACTCCAGGTGGGGACGTGCTGCGTATAGCACGTCCTCCCAATCCGGATAGCTTTTCGCGCTTTCTGGCCTGCGTGCCGGCGCAGGGCTGGCAGGCCGCGACCCTCCAAATCGACTTGAGAACCGTTGACGTTCTCGGTTACAACGCGTTGCAGGGACATTGCGTTCAGAAGCGCCAGAATCGCTTACGCTACGGAAGGAGAGATACGGCACTCGACTTCACCATGGCATCGAAAAAAGAAATTAAAAGGTTCAGGGCCAACTTTTCGGATGAGCTGCACAGCGCCGCGTTATACGAAACCCTTGCGCACGCTGAAAAGGATGAGACCCGCAAGCAGGTATATAAAGACCTCGCCAGGTCGGAGCGCGAACATGCGCAGGTGTGGGCGGACAAGCTAAGCGCCAATGGAATGTCCGCCAGGCGAACCGGTCCGGCCCTCAAGACGCGCATGATGCGAGCCCTGGTTCACGTTTTCGGTGCCGCCTTTGTCTTGCCCACGCTCGCTGCAGCCGAATACGCGGACCGAAACAAGTATCAGGGGCAACCTGACGCGGGCCACATGTCGGCTGACGAGCATCACCACGCCGCTGTGGTAGAAACACTGGCTCATGGCAGCGACCCGGGAATGTCGCAGGGCGCTCGCATTGCTGCGGCCGAGTCATGGCACAAGGGTGTCTCGTCGGGGAACGATCTGCGTGCGGCCGTGCTCGGTGCAAACGACGGTCTCGTCTCCAACTTTTGCCTGATTATGGGCGTGGCAGGTGCTGGTACCGGCAACAAGGCAATCCTTCTGACGGGGCTCGCCGGACTGATAGCCGGCGCCTGCTCGATGGCGTTGGGCGAATGGCTTTCGGTGACCAACGCACGCGAGCTCGCTCGCACTCAGATTGCCAAGGAGGCGGACGAACTGAAGATGTCGCCCGATGCAGAAGAACACGAACTCGCGCTGATTTATCGTGCGAAAGGCCTCGGACCGGACGAGGCGAAGCGGGTAGCGTCGCAGATGATGCGCGACAAGGACAAGGCGCTGGATACGCTGACGCGGGAAGAGCTGGGCCTGGACCCGGCGGAACTGGGCGGCAATCCATGGTCCGCGGCTGCTGTTTCCTTCTGCCTTTTCTCGCTTGGCGCCATTTTCCCGGCCATGCCGTTCCTGTGGACCCACGGGTTCCCGGCCATTGCGCAATGCATTGTTCTGAGCGCGCTCTCGCTCGCAGCTATCGGCGTCTTCACATCGTTATTCAATGGCCGAAGCGCGGCCTTCTCCGCTTTGCGGCAAGTCGCCATTGGCCTGATCGCCGCCGCGTTCACGTTCGGCGTGGGCCGGCTGTTAGGCGTGTCGGTTTCATAGAGCGGGCGGATGCTTAGATCTCCAGCGTAGAGGCCGTCGTTGCGCGAGCGGCAAACGAAAAGGCGTGCGAATCATTTGCATTCGCCGGAAGTAACGGATTCGAAAGAAAAAACTTATAAATAGTCGTTGACTTGGCTTGTGCGCCGTCACTAGAATTCGCGTGTTTCCACGAAAGGGGCATTTGCCTTGGACAGTTGCAGTAGTCGACCTTCGAACAGTTTTTCTGCCTGACCGGCACGACGCCCGCCTAAATTCTTCCTTAGCCGCCGTCCTGCCAGCAGGCAGACGGTGCGCGCCGCAGTAGCTTCCGCCGTTCCTCACCCGCGCATCTTTTCGATTGGCCGCCGTCGTCGACGCGTGCGTTGTTGCGCACATTCGTCTACGCGACCCGGCGCGCCGGGCCCTTGGCTCGTGCCGCCGTTCGTTCACGCTCTTTTTCGCGCACGCCATTCGTGCCGGATCGAGCGTGCGGTTGAACACGTCCGTCAAACATGAACCGGACTCGAGTCACAGAGGAGTTCACGATGCCCGACCCCGAGCCTTATCCCTGCACGACTCGCCCGGCGTTCTCGCCGAACGCAGGGCGCTCCGCCTGACATCGGGCCGCACACGTTCCTCCCACGCTCGAGCATGTCGAAGCGCGCGAAGTGAAACGGGGGCATGCCTGATCGACGGCGCCACGTTTCAAGCATCTGGAATCTGGAGGAATCACCATGCGCTTCGCTCTGCTCGTTTCACAACTGCCGCATGTCGAGGAAGCTCGCACGCATTACAACGGCATGCTCGCGCTCGACGGCCGTTCACACACATTGGCTCGCATAGCCGGCGCCATCTGTGCGGCGCTTAAGAAGCTAGCCCGCTGAAGGGCCATGCGTGGCCGCCTGCCTGCCGGCTGTCGCAGCGCCGGCAGGCGGAAGGACGCGCCACGCGTCAATCATCGATTTCACGTAGCACTGCTGAGGAATGAACGGAAATGTCAACCACTCCCGCAAACCTCACGCAACGTCAAAGCGCCGTGCTCGACGACGCACACGTGGGTGATATCAAGGGCGCGCTCGGCACGATCGCCCACCTTACCGAGGCCGTGCAGACGCTGGCCGGCGTGCTGCTGCCGAGCGCAACGGTATTTCTGCTGCTTCTGTGCAATGACAAGGCCGTGCTCGGCCCGTGGGTCAATTCGACGAAAGTCAACGTGTTTACGGGCGCCGTGTTTGCCGTGCTCGTGGTTCTTTCGATCATCCTCACGGCGGCTACCGTGTATCCGGATATCAGCGGTGCCGCGATTCTCAAGCTTCTCGTGGTCGGATGCGCGGTGGGCGCGGTCATATACGCGACAGTGGAGCTCTCGCGCAAACTGCGCGGTGGAGCTGGCGCGGATGATGAGTTGCCGCTCAGTCGTACTGCCCTGAAGGAGTCGCGCAACACGTGGCGTATGCCGCCGCTCGAAGATCTGCCGGCGCCGCAGCACCTGAGCTTGTCGACGCGCGTGTGGATGGGTGTGCTGCGCACCTACCTCGTCGTTGCGGTGGGTCTTGTCATCGTGAAAGTCGTGCAGATAGCCATTCACTGAGGGATGCTGCACCGATGGGGTAGGATGCGCCTGGAATCAGGGCGTAAGCAGTAGTATGATGATTTCCTCCTCCTATCGGAAACACCACGATGCAAGTGCTGGTCGACGCAGACGCCTGCCCGGTTGCCGTCAAGGAGATATTGTTTCGGGCAGCCCGGCGCGTTGAAGTGTGCGTCACGCTGGTCGCGAATCAGTATCTGCGAACGCCACCTTCCCGGTTCATCAAGGCGCTCCAGGTGGCACACGGCTTTGATGCGGCCGATAACCGTATCGTTGAACTCGTCGAGGACGGTGACCTTGTGATTACAGCGGACATACCTCTCGCCGCTGCCGCCCTCGACAAGGGCGCTCACGTACTCGACCCGCGGGGAACGTGGTTTAGCTCCGAGAATATTCAGGAGCGCCTGACGATGCGCGAAGTAATGGATCAGTTGCGCAACTCAGGTGTGCAGACAGGCGGCCCCACACCTTACGCAGCAGGCGACAGCAAAGCATTTGCGGCACAGCTGGACCGTTTCCTGGCACGCCGTCGCGACGCACCACGTTGACACGCGCCATAGCCGGGAGACAGGAAGAAACGTTGCTGCGGGTCTGTTAGCCATGCCGCGGCCGGGAGCCGGTTGAGCGGACGCCTATGCCGGTGCGATGGCCGTGGCGGGAATCGACGCCGGTTTTCAGAGTTGCCCTCGCCGAGAACAGATTGCATTGATCTGCATGATCGCGAATTGCTCCCTGGCTCCCGGCATGTTTTGGACAATGCACTCGTGATAGGCCCGCTCACGCGGCAGCAGCATTTCGCTATTTCTATATAGTGCGTAGCACGACCGCTGAATATAGTTCGAGGCGACCTGACTACGCGCGTCGCGCAGCCCGACAAGTAAACACTCGTCATATGATGCCCCGCTGTCCGCCAATGCAGGGTGCATCGTTAGTAATCCCGACAGGCATATTGCAGCCCGGAAGCTAAAAGCTCGTAACGTGCTGATCGGCATGGCGAATCTCTTCATTAATGTGATTTGCTCGGAATGGATGCACATCGAAAGGCTTGGACAAAAGTTTAGCAAAGCGAGGCGTATCGGGACGGGAGCGTCGCGTACACGACAGCCGCGCTGCTCGGTCAGCATGCGCTGCCGGAGAACGGGGCGAAGCTGGTCGCCGAACGCCTTGGGCTCGACGCAGAAGCCGTGTGCCTGCTGAAAACCATTCCCGTGCGCGGCAGCATTCCGGGCGGCGTGCCGACCGATCCCACCATCTACCGCTTCTACGAAATGGTGCAGGTGTACGGCTCGACGTTGAAGGCACTGGTTCACGAGAAATTCGGCGGCGGCATCATCAGCGCGATCAATTTCAAGCTCGATATTCAGAAGGTGCCGGACCGCGAAGGCGGCGAGCGTGCCGTCATGTTGACTCAACAGCAGGAAGTTCGTCAGCCGCTTCCGCCGTTCGCGTTGAATCGGCCAAAGAAAAGGTCCGTCTCGCGGAAGACGGCTGGAATTCGCGCGATGCCGCCAAGGTCGCGCTCGCCTAATCGCTCGATACGAAATGGCGTAATCGCACGGAGTTCGCGAACAATCGCGACGAAGCGCGTGCGCTCCTGGAGCGCAAATGGCGCAAGGAACTCGACTATCGTTTGATCAAGGAACTGTGGGCGTTCTACGGCAACCGTATCGCGGTGCGCGACGCATACGAATGGCGCGACGATGCGGGTAACTGGTTTCGCTCATACGGCAACGAGAACTGGGAATTCGGCGGGGATGGTCTGATGCAGCGCCGCTTCGCGTGCATTAACGACATGCCGATCAAGGAGTCCGAGCGCCAGTTTCACTGGCCGCTGGGACGTCGTCCGGACGATCATCCCGGCTTGCGCGATCTTTGCCTGTAAGAGCCCGCAACGCGCGTGCGGCGGCGATTGCACTCGACGACGCGGCTTACGGGACGCATACAATGCGTAGGACCAAGGCGTCGTTGATCTACCGTCGCACGAAGAATTTGAGGGTGGTTCAGGGACAAACCTCGATGAACGTAAGCACGGTGGATTCGAAAATCGTTTAATCTCGATCGACGTCGCGTGAGAGCGTCATTGGTGATAAGAAGGCGGCCGGCCCGCGCCCTGGCTTTGCCTATCTGCTGCCGTGTCGACGAAATGCCGGGCGCAACATGCATAAAAGTCTATGGACATCAGAACGCTTAGCGCATACGACCAACATTCCGCGTCATTTGCGAAAGACTGGGATGAGCAGCCGCCAGCGACAGACTTGCACGCGCTGGTGCGAAAGTACTTCCGTCCCGGACGTACGGCGGACGTCGGCTGTGGCAGCGGACGCGATGCTGCCTGGCTGTCTTCGAATGGTTTTCCGACTGTGGGCTTCGAGCCTTCGAAGTGTTTGCTCGAAGAGGCTCGGCGGCGCCATCCCGAGGTCCAGTTTCAGGTTGCCGCGCTACCCGAGCTCGAGGGCATCGCGGACGCGAGTTTCCAGAATGTGCTGTGCGAAACGGTCATCATGCATCTGGAGGCGGAATTGATTGTGCCTTCGGTGCGCAGGCTCCTCGACATCATCGAACCTGGTGGAACTCTGTATTTGAGCTGGCGAGTCACCGAGGGGAACGACCGGCGGGACGAGCATGGGCGGCTCTATGCCGCCTTTGATTCTTCGTTAGTTCTGCAGGCCTTATCCGACGCAACTGTTGTTGTGAACGAGCAAGTGGTGAGTCCTTCGTCGGGTAAGGCGATCGGTCGCGTCATCGCCAGGAAGGGATAGACGTGCCTGGCGATCGGATGAAAGTAGTCACGGCGACCGGGATGACCAACTCCATAACGAACGGAGCCTTAGGCGATGGCTTCAAGAAGCATCCGTAGAGCGACAGTAGCTGACGTGCCGGTTGTTACACAGATCCGGAACGACATGACCTGTTCCCGTAGGGGACGTTTAGGTTATCCGTATGATTGCAAACAAGATAGTTTTGCTTCTGAATAACTGTTAGGCGCTTGGAGGTGTCATGCCACTGGTCGAGTTCGAAACGCATTATCTCTTCGAGCGCGACGGCACGCATCTAACAAACAGGAGCCGACTGCGGTTTACATCTCACGAAGGCCTCGCTGCTGCTATCACGATGGCCGGCTTCCGGGAGATCGAATGGTTTCGCGATTGGGGCGGTGGACCTTTCCAGGAATCAACGAGTAGCGAAATCATTGCAATATGTCGAGCGTAACGCGACTCGAAATCCGCGAATGTTCCTTGTGGGCCGCTCTGATGCGTCGCCGTCGGCTTGGGCACAGCCAAAAAGCCACGTTGATGCATCTGGTCAAATCGTCATCAGTCGGCGCGACACTTGGCGGTCGTTTTTAATGTGCGAGACAAAACGATGAGGGTGACCATTGCATACATCGAAGAACCCCCGTTCGGCTGGACGGAAGCAGATGGCACCGCAATGGGTGCTGATATTGAGCTCGCTGAGCTGATCCTGCGCCAGATAGGTGTGGATAGAATAGAGCATTGCCTGACGACCTTTAGCGAATTACTACCCGGCGTTGCGGCAGGCCGTTGGGATATGAATGTTCCTCTTTTTGTTACGCCGCAGCGCGCCGACGTCGTAGCGTTCAGCCTGCCGGTGTGGGGAATCGAGGACGGCTTTCTAGTTGGAGCGGGCAACCCTAAAGCGCTCACTAGCTATTCCTCAATCGCCAATTCTCCAGATGCTCGCCTTGGCATCATTTGGGGGCAGGTACAGCATGATTCCGCGACGGCCTCAGGCGTGAGCGAAGAGAAGATCGTCATTTTCGAGCAACAGGCCGATGCGGTCGCAGCTGTTCTCTCTGGCGCGATTGACGCATATGCGAGCACTGCGTTGGGCAATCGAATGATTGCGAGCCGGATGGGCAGTTCGATGATCGAGGCCGTCGCGCATGAGCCGCACACGAGCGAAGGCCTGCGGACGCCGCCGCTGGGAGCGTTTTCATTTGACCGAGAGAACGTGGATCTTTTGAAAGCTTTTAATCTGGGGCTTCTTTCATATCTCGGTACACCGGACCATCGCGCGCGCATGGCGAGATTCGGCCTGACGGATCGCGAGATCGATCCGGCCGTGATGAAGGCAAGTTAGGTCGGTGCTCCGCTAAACACGGTCAATCGACAGCCGCGCACGGATCCTTCCTTGACACTTCCACCTCTGTCATTGACCCCCTCACTCTACCTCGTACCAGGCAGTGAGTTCGCTAGCGCAAAATGCGTTTTTGCGGGCCGATTCAAGAAGAAAACCTGTAAGGAGCACGTTGATGAGCGAAGCATCACAAGCAACGGATGTCAGCGCGCCTGCCTGGCTAAGCGTCGCCCTCAAGGAGCGAGGCATCAGGCGTTATGGCGCGGGACAGTGCAATCCCCGAATTGCCGAATACAATAATTGCACACAGCTCGCTGGCTACGACGACAAGATCGCCTGGTGCTCCTCGTTCCTGAACTGGTGCATGAAGCAATCGGGTATTCGCGGAACCGGCTCAGCGCTGGCTCGCTCGTGGCTCACTTGGGGACAACCGCTTGAGAAACCGAAATACGGTTGCGTTGCCGTTCTGACTGCCGATGACGAGGTCGATTGGAAGGGACACGTTGGGTTGTTTCTCCGAATCGACGACGAGAACGTCTACCTGTTCGGAGGCAACCAACTCAAGGAGGTCCGGGAACTCGACTATCCGCGCGATCGCGTGCTCGCCTATCGCTGGCCTTGACGCCTGCAAGACTGCTTCCCCGATAACACTCAGTCCTCCTGCGCAAGTCGAAACAAGACGTCAGCGAGGATGCGAATTTTTGACTGTGCAGCACGTTGGGACGGATAGACGAGGAAGTACGACAAGCCGTTTTGCGCCACCTCGATAAAAGGCGTCACCAGTGTCTCCGCCCGCAGGCGGTCCCTCGCCATCCGGGGATCGCCTATTGCAACTCCATGCCCTTCCGCCGCAGCGGTGAGTGTCAATTCGAGGGTGTCGAAAACGAGTCCACGGTTCGCGTCGATGTGCCCCGCCCCCGCGCTTTTGAGCCAGCATCGCCACTCCTCATGGCCGTGTCCGGGATGGAGCAACGTGACATGGGCAAGGTCGGCTGCCGAGCGAAGCGATGCGGCCATTTCGCTTGTGCACATGGGTGTGAGTTGCTCGGCAAACAACGGAACCGCATCCATGCCCGGCCACTGCCCGGATCCACGAACCACGATAGCGTCGACGTCAGGCGTAGTGAAATCCGGCGCGTCGTCCGCCGATGTGGCGATGCGCAGTTCTGTTCCCGGCAACGCGTGATTGATATCTGCGAGCCGTGGGAGCAACCAGCGAATCGCGAACGTGGACGGCAACCGCAGGGTCACGACAGACGCCGTTCTGGCGTGAAGGTCTGCGTGTTGAACCAGTTGCGTGAGTACGCTGACGGCCACGGTCAACAGTTCGTTTCCTTCCGCTGTCAGCGTCAGCCCCGACGCATGGCGCACGAAAAGTGCACACCGGTAGTGCGCTTCCAGTTGCTGGATCTGACGGCTCACCGCGCCCTGCGTTCGACACAGATGGTCAGCGGCTTTGCTGATGCTCCCGAGTTGCGCCGCGGCGACGAATGCCTGGAACGCTGCCAGCGGCGGCAGCGTCCGCGTAAGGTCGGCCAATGGATATGCATGCGTTGCATACCCGGGTTGCGGATTTTTCGATTGTTTGCTCATCGGTGCATCGCTATCGTGCGTGTATCGGATGCGCATCCGCTCAAATGCGCGGAGTTGTCAACGAATGATTGGAGAATGGAGATGGCCTCATCGTCGGAAGCACTATACACGCGGCAGGTTCGCAACTATCTCGAGGCGTTGGAGCGCGGCGATGTCGCGGCGATCTGCGCGCTGTTCACGCCAAACGCCCAGATCTTCTCGCCGTTTCTCGGCTGGATGCGCCCTGCGCCATTCTTTGCGAAGGTCGAGGCAGCGTCTGGAGAAAGCCGAATAACGCCTATCGACATCTGCGCCAGCACGACAGGGGCTCGACGTGCGACCGGTTACTTCGTCTATGACTGGGGGTTGAAAGATGGGTCCGCGGTGCGTTTCGAGTGCGTCGATGTTTTCGAGTTCGACGACAACGGGCTCATCGAGCGAATGATCATCGTCTACGATACCCATCCGATTCGCAGTACGGTCGGTGACAAATACGCGTAGCCCAATCGATGTCGCTCGATACCGAAAGCTGGTTTGCGCAGGGCTGGCGCCGACTCTGTTCACCACGCACTGGCAGGGTGTTCATGGGTCACGCCGGCATCCGCCGGTAGCTGAAGGGCGGCACTTCCTGCGCGGCCATGGACACCTCAGCCAAGGGGCTTCCAATCCTTCGCCCTGCCTCGCTGCACGGGCGGCAAATCAACACCCGGCAAGCTAAGAGTTTGCGTCGCGGTGCTACGTAGAGAGCCGGTCAGATGACGCCCGCTGTGAAACTGCTCAACGAATTGCGTTGCACGACGGCAGGCGCGTCCCGTCTGCCGCCGTAATCATTCATTATTCTTTCGTAGGTAAATTCGCGTAAGGATTAGGTAAATAAAACGCCATTCCGCCGTCACGCCGGCCTGCTCCAATATGTGGGGTACGAAACATCTCCTCCCCCGTTGATTTCGCAACGGAATAGACTGACAAGAAGAAATAGCAGGACAATCCGGAGTTAAAACACATGTTTTCTCGAGCCTTCCTTTTCGGCGCTTCAGGTATCGCTTTGGCGGTCTCGCTTTACGCATGCGGAGGTAGCACCGATACGCCGTCCGCCGTGTCAGTGCAGGACCGGTTGACGACGGCCACTCCCATCAAGCACGTCGTTGTCATTTATAACGAGAACGTCTCGTTCGACCACTACTTTGCGACGTACCCGAACGCGACCAACCCGTCGGGAGAACCGGCATTTACAGCTGCGGCGGGCACGCCGACGGTGAATGGGCTGAGTGGTGCTCTGCTGACGAACAATCCGAACCTGACCAATGCTCTCAACGCTCCGAACGGGGCGAACCCGTTCCGGTTGGACCGCACTCAGGCTGCGACTGCCGACCAGAACCACGCATATACCGCGGAGCAGCAGGCCTACAACAACGGTGCAGCAGACCTCTTCCCGAAATTTACCGGTAAAGGTTCGAGTGGCGGCGCTGGCGCATTTGGTACGGCGGGACAGGTCATGGGCTACTACGACGGTAACACCGTAACGGCGTTGTGGAACTATGCTCAGCACTTCGCGATGAGCGACAACGCCTATACCGACACATTTGGACCGTCCACTCCGGGCGCTCTGGAGGTCATTTCCGGCCAGACTAACGGCGTGCAACTGCTGAAAACTAGCCAGCAGCCGTTCAATCTGTCGACGGCGTCACATTCCTATTACGTCAACGACGGTCAGGGCGGCGTTACGCTCATCAACGACGTTGACCCTGCCAACGACCTCTGCTCCAGCACGACGGATCAGATTCTGATGTCTGGCAAGAATATCGGCGACCTGCTGAATGCCAGGAACATCACCTGGGGCGGCTTCATGGGCGGCTTCAACCTGTCGACTGTTAACAGCAACGGCACGACGGGGTGCAAGCGCAGCACGGTGACGCCGGCGGTGGGTCAGGCAACCGCAGATTACATTCCGCACCACAACTGGTTCCAGTATTACGCGTCGACGGCGAACCCGCAGCATACGCGTCCGAACTCAATGTCAACCGTCGGCTTCAGCACGTTGACCGATGGCAAGACGCCGGAACCCGCCAACCACCAGTACGACTCTGACGACTTCTTCGCTGCAGTGAAGGCGGGCAACTTCCCGTCAGTAAGCTTCATCAAGGCACCGGCGTTCCAGGATGGTCATGCAGGCTACTCCGACCCGCTCGACGAGCAGGCGTTCACGGCCAAGGTAGTCAACTTCCTGCAGCAACAGCCCGACTGGAAGAACACTGCGGTTATCGTTGCATGGGACGACTCGGACGGCTGGTACGACCATGCCTATGCGAATCCGACCAGCGCCTCCTTCGACGCCCAGGCGGACCAGCTTAACGGTGCGGGCAAGTGCGGCACGGGGACCGCTCCGCTTGGCGTCAACGGTACGCCGGTCAATGGGCGATGCGGGCCGGGCACGCGTATTCCGTTCCTCGTGATTTCACCGTGGGCTAAAGTGAACTATGTTGACCACACTCCAATCAGCCAGGCATCTGTCGTCCGGTTCATCGAAGACAACTGGCTGGGTGGTCAACGTATCGGTGGTGGCTCCTTCGATGCTACGGCGGGCAGCATCATGGGCATGTTCAACTTCAGCGGCAGCGGCAATAACCCTACGGTGTTTGTCGACCCGAACCTCGGCACCGTCGTCTCGTCCGTACCTGCCATCTGATTGTTGCAATGTCGCGCCGGCTTGATGCCGGCGCGGGGCAGAAACACCTTCAGTCTGTTGCCAACTCTCAGGGTTGGCAACATTTTTCGTTTCAAGCGTTAGCCCTGTTGCTCATATGCCTGCATCCTCATCACCTCAGGCCGGAACGAGTCCTATTCAGAGGCCGCTTCGGTTCAGCGTCAGGCGCATGCTCCTGTGGAGTTTCTCTGCAGCGGTTGTTGCCGGCGTGGCTTTTTGCAGTTTTGCGCTGTTGTATCCGTCACGCGTGCCGGCTGTTGTGGGCGTGATGGTCGAAAGCCTCACAGGCGCCAACCCAAATCCGATACAGCTCCAGCGGCCTGAAGCGCCAGCACAACTGAGTGCGGTCGCGCAGCTCGGAAAGAAGATATTTTTTGACCCGACGCTCTCGGCCTCAGGGCGCCAGTCATGTGCGTCGTGTCATAGCCCGGCACATGCTTTCGGTCCGCCAAATGGTTTGGCGGTTCAACCCGGTGGCCCATCTCTGTCGCAGCAGGGTTACCGGCCGCCGCCGTCGTTGATGTATCTGTATCGCCAGCCAAATTTCAGTATCGGTCCTGACACCGGCGACGCCGATAACGCGCCCGACCTCGCGCAGATGGCAAGCCAGGTTTCAGGCGTGGCAAGAGCCCAAAAGAATGCTGGCGTTGTTCCCGCGGCGCCTGCGATGGTCCCACAGGGCGGGATGTTCTGGGACGGCCGCGCAGACACGCTGCAGGCACAGGCCGCAGGGCCGATGCTCAATCCCGTTGAGATGGCCAACACGAGCGAAGCCGATGTCATGGCCAAGATTCAACGAACTCAATACAGGAACGATTTTCTGCAACTGTTTGGTTCGAACGTCTTCGAGAACACCAGCCTGGCGATGTCTGAGGCGATGTTCGCCGTGGCTCGCTATCAGGTAGAAGAACAGGCGTTCCACCCGTACTCGAGCAAGTACGACTACTGGCTCGAAGGTAAGGCGCGGATGAGTCAGGCGGAACTGCGCGGACTGCGTCTATTCAACGACCCCAACAAAGCGAACTGCGCGGGATGTCATCTCTCCAAGCCGAGTTCCGACGGTACCCCGCCCATGTTCACGGACTATCAGTATGAGGCGCTGGGGGCGCCTCGGAACAATGATATTGCGGCAAACAAAGACCCGGAATTCTTCGATATGGGTATCTGCGGCCCGTTCCGCACCGACCTGAAGGGCCAGACGCAATATTGCGGGATGTTCCTGACTCCGACTTTGCGCAACGTATCAACGCGCAAAGTGTTCTTCCACAATGGCGTGTTTGCTTCGCTTGAGCAGGTCATGGCGTTCTACAACGAGCGCAACACAGCTCCGCAGAAGTTCTATCCGCGGGGTGTGGATGGAAAGGTCCAGAAATACAATGATTTGCCGGCACGGTTTCATGCCAATATCGATGACAAGGACGCGCCATTCGACCGGAAATTCGGCGACACGCCTGCTATGACGGATGCAGACATCCGCGACATCATTGCTTTCCTGAAGACATTGGATGATGGATATCAGCCTGGTGCGCGGTAGTCCTTAGCAATGTCCGTTCAACGCCGGCAAGAGACCTCCGATCGCTTACCGCGCGTATGGCATGAATTGCTCCAGCAGGGCATCACCTCGCTGCCCACGCCGGCCGGTCGCTTCTCCAGCGACCGGTACTCAGATTCAGCGTGACGGCGCCATCAGCGAGGCGCCGGCTCGTTCAGATAAACGCCTGTGGACAATCCGGCTTTTACCTCCCGCGTGAAGTCGTCGGTTGAGACTTCCTCCGCGCCTGCCTCGATCGCTTCGTACGCCTGACGAACGACGTCCGAGGGTGTCGCCTTCGGCACGTCGAGGCCGCGCGTCAGATCGGTATCGATAAACCCGGCATGCAGGCCGACCACTTGCGTGTGCTGGTCGCGCAGCGAATGACGCAGGCCATTGGTCAACCCCCATGCTGCCGATTTGGATACGCCGTAGCCCGAGAGAATGGGCCGGTTCACCCAGCTCGCAACCGAAAGCACGTTCAGAATGGCGCCGCCGCCGTTGCCGGCCAGATTGCCCGCGAACGCCCGCGACATTGCGAGCATGCCGAAGACGTTCGTCTCGAAGTGAGCGCGCAGCGCATCGAGCGCATCGTCGTCCGTCAGGCTGCCGAGCCGCGCAATGCCGGCGTTGTTGATGAGCAGCGTGACGTCCTGCGCTGCCTCAGCGGCAGCAGCTACTGCCGCCGGCTCGGTCACGTCGAGTGTCACCGGCACTACGCCCGGCAATGTCACGCTCGCGATATCGCGTGCGCCCGCATACACCTTGCGCGCTCCCCTCTGGAGCGCCTGACGTGCGAACTCGAGGCCGAGCCCCCGATTGGCGCCAGTCACGAAAACCACAGCACCTTCGATTTTCATATTCCATCCTTGGCGTGAGTGAATCGCATGGCGGACCGTTCACCGCGCGGCTGCAATTCAGTAAAAACAGGTTGCCCTCGACGTACGTGAGCGTTGCGCCAGCAAAGCGCGCCAGCGTTGTCTGACCGTCGTTCCGAACGACCTCACCGACGCAGCGACCGCGATCCAGTACCGGCAGCGTGGCTTAGTGTTGCATCGAAAGTCCGCTAAACTGGAGTCAATGGCGGTCACCATCGTCCTTGGGCTGCATTGTGTTCACTGCGCCGCGTGTTGTCAATGGTGATCACCATTGTGTTTTTTAATCGGTGGAATCGTATGAGCGAGGGAGAAGTCGATGGGTGTCTCACGGCAACAAGCCGCCGAAAACCGCAGCGCGATCATTGCGGCCGCCGAGCGGCTCTTTCGCCTACGCGGCGTCGAGGCGGTGGGGCTGGCAGAACTGATGAAAGCGGCCGGCTTCACGCAGGGCGGCTTCTACAATCACTTCAAGTCGAAGGACGCCCTGGTTGCCGCAGTGATGGAAAAGGCGATGCAAGATCATTCGGACTCGCCGAACGCGGGTAGCCTCGCCAGGCAGGCGGCGCGTTACCTGTCGAACGCGCACCGCGACAACATCGAGGCTGGATGTCCGCTCTCCGGATTCGCGGGCGACGCGCCCCGGGTAACGGACGCGGCGCGTGCCTGTTACGCGCAGGGCGTTGAGGCGTATGTCGACAGGTTTGCAGCCATGATCGCCGCAAAGAGCGCGACGCCGGAGCAAACACGCCGCGAGGCGATCGCGGCGTTCAGTCAGATGGTGGGCGCACTGGTGTTGTCGCGTGCGGTAGCGGGTGCGAATCCCGCTTTCGCCGACGAAATTCTCGACGCGAGCCGTTGCGCGTTCGGAGTCGAGACGCCAGCGCCGCTCGATGAGCGATGAGCGCTACTCGCTATGCGCGGGCGTCGCAGCTGCCGCTCGCGGCCGTTCGCGCAGGCCGTCCGCGCGAGGGCGCGCGGCCCGGCGGTCCGGAGTGCTGCTCGCCTGCCTCACAAGACATCGTTCATTGGCCAACGGCCGCCTTCCACACTCGCGGCACGCGATGGAAATTCCGGTCGAAATAGATCAGGCTGTCGCCGTCGCTGAGCACTCTGATTTCTGTTGTTTCCACGAGGGCGATATAGCTCGCGGACCCGAGGCGTCGCACCGGGATGCCGGCCGGGCTTGTCCCGAGACGGTGACGAACTTGTCGTTCGAAAGTCGGCGCCGGCGCCGCCGCGCTCGCCGTGATCCCAGAGGCTTGGCAGCACGGTCGACCGGCCGGTCATTTGCACCTCGCCAGTTTGCCCTCGGGTTTTTCAGCACCGAGGCAGTCGCCCTTTTGCGGGTAACATAAAGCGCGCAGAACGTGGAGACCGCAGATGCGACTTGCAGACTTTATTTTGCGAGACATGGAGCCGATCCTGGCACAGTGGGAGGCGTTCGCAGGTACCCTCCTGCCGGCAGCGGGCAATCTGCAGTCATCGGGGCTGCGGGATCATGCGCAACAGATTCTGCAGGCGGTCGTAAAAGACTTACAGACGTCGCAAACCCGGCAGGCTCAACGCGAGAAGTCGATGGGGCGCGCGCCCGTGCTGATTGATGCAACCGAGACGGCGGCGCAAACCCATGCGCTGCTCAGGGCGCGGGCTGGCTTCAACATCAACCAGCTCGCCGCCGAGTATCGGGCACTGCGTGCAAGCGTGCTGCGCCTGTGG
>NZ_CADIKB010000034.1 GCF_902859825.1 Paraburkholderia phenoliruptrix
GTTCTCCTTGGTTCCCTGTTCGGGAGGTTGGTCCTGGAAACCCGATTCTCTCGGATTCCACTGGCGAACCGCCGCCTTCAACCTTCAACTACGCCTGGGACATTGCCTCGGTTTCAACGGTACTACACCGGCGCTCACGGGCCGGCCGTCTTACCATCCTGGCGTGATGCTGAAGATCTATGTCTACGGCTATCTGAACCGGATACCGTCGAGCCGGAGACTTGAGCGCGAATGCCAACGCAATGTTGAGCTGATGTGGCTGACAGGACGGCTTGCTCCGGACTTCAAGACGATCGCGGACTTCCGCCGTGACAGCGGCGCCGCGATCCGCAACGTATGCCGGCGTTTCGTCGAACTGTGTCGCGGGCTCAAGCTGCTATCCAGTGACATGGTGGCTATCGACGGTAGCAAGTTCAAGGCATCGAACACCCGCGACAGGAATTACACGGCAAGCAAGATCGACAAGCGCCAGAAGCAGATCGAGGAAAGCGTGCAGCGATATCTTGATCTGATTGAAAGTGCAGACCGCACCAGTCCTACCGGGTTCGATGTAAAGACGGTCAGGCTCTACGAGAAGATCGCCGTGCTGCGCCAGCAGATGCGTGAGCTCAAGCAGATCGGCAGGCAACTGGAAGAGCAGCCGGACAAGCAGTTGTCGCTGACGGATCCGGACGCACGCTCGATGGCAACGAGTGGAAGAGGCTCCGGCATAGTGGGCTACAACGTCCAGGCAGCGGTTGATACGAAACATCATCTGATCGTTGAACACGAAGTAACGAATGTCGGCAACGATCATGGACAACTCAGCAAGATGGCGATATCCGCCAAGCGCGCGATGGGCAGATCCAAGCTGAAGGTTGTTGCGGACCGCGGTTACTTCAGTGGGCCGGAGATAAGGGCATGCGATCTGAATGGCATCAGCGCGTATGTTCCCAAACCGCTCACGTCGGCATCCCGGAAAAAAGGTCTGTTTACGAAAGCCGACTTTATCTACGTGGCGAAAAGCGACACGTATCGGTGCCCTGCTGGAGAGCGGGCGATCCGTCGATTCACGACTGTCGAGCATGACCTGAATCTGCGAGTCTACTGGCCCAGCGCGTGCCCACGTTGCCACCTCAAGGAACAATGTTCACCGTCTGACTATCGTCGAATTCGGCGATGGGAGCGCACGAGAATGTGCTTGAGGTGATGCAGCGTCGGCTCGACCGCAGACCTGACGCCATGACCATCCGCAGAAGTACCGTTGAGCATGTCTTCGGCACGCTCAAGCACTGGATGGGCCCCGCACACTTCCTGACCAGGACGCTCAGGCGGGTGAGTACGGAGATGAGTCTTCAGGTGTTGGCTTACAACCTCAAGCGGGTCATGAACATACTCGGCGTTCAAGGGACACTGAACGCCTTGAAGATGGTCGGAAATTAGAGCCCTGAGGGGCTTTGTTGCGCCTATTACGGTTGATTAACGCACGCCGTCTGTGTCAAACACAATCGACCTGATCGGCACGCGCTCTTATGGCCGCGAAAATCGAGTTTCCACACAAGCTGGGTCGCGTGCTGCCGATCGCTACATATTGAGATTGGGCGGCGAATGTGGATTGCATGAGGCAGTGACCGGCCAATCTGAGACGTTCGTCATCACTTTCGCACGGACGCTCGTCTGCCCGGATTGCACTTGGAAACGGTCGGAGAGCGGTAATGATCATCGATCATCACCGATTGTTCGCATTCGGAACCAGCTACATGCGCTCCCGAACACGGCTTTCCCTAAAAGCATCCGAACGCAATTTCTCTTCGTGACCAAATTGTTCTCGCTACCAACTAGGGGCCCATGTTCACCAGCGCGCCATCAATGATGCCCTCGTTATTGAGGTGAATACGCCACGTTGATGAGCCAGAATTCTGGGTGACCTGATATATATCCCAGCCTGCGTTGCCTACACCCATGAAGCGAACTTTGTCGACGCGACCTGCTTGGTTCAAACCGTCTTTGAGCCCAGGCAATTGCTCGCGGGTTGCCTCCTGTAACAGGGGGGACATCTCAGAATAATTTGGGTTTCCCGACATCAATCCATCTATCAATCTGCGCAGTGCGGCTTCGCTCCTCGGGTCAGCAGTCTGACTCTTGACCTTTGCAGCGAGCATCGCCTCCATTTTCTCTGCCTCGGCATCATCGATTCGCGACAATGTAGTATCACGACCGTTCTGATGATGTATCAAGCCCGATACATGTCCCTGACCGTCAACCACAAATGTATCGGTTGCTTCGACGACCTTTGCAAAAAATTTCGTCTCACTCATTGGATATTTTCCAATCCATCCTTGGCCGGTGCGTTGCGACATCAGGTGGTCGCCTTCGCGTCGGAATTTCAGCAGCGTTGAGGTATAACTATCGCTATACGTGCCGACATATCGATCCAGAATTTCAGCGGATATCGGCACTTGAGTATGTTCTTTCGAAGCATCGTTCATGATTGGTGGGCTCACTTGTGCGGCCATAGTAGCCAGCGTGATTGACATACATCCAAGAAGTACTGTAACCAGCAATTTCCGTTTGACAGGCTTCCGCAACATCAGCTTTAGACGTCGCTCCAAAAAAGATCTGGACTCGGACATACCGGCTACTGATCCGATATATCGCGATTGCCTCTCTCCCACCGCGATCAGCGTTTCGCCATAAACAGCAAAGTTGTATCCAGCCTTCAGGACTCTCGCGTCGCAGTCAACTTCAATAGCACACCTGAGTTGTCGCAACTGCCACCAGAGTGGCAGGTTCCATGGCATGAACGCAATGAGACAGAGTGCGATCGTAAGAAGCGCCGGGTCATGGGCATCGATGTGCGATTTTTCGTGCGCGATAACGGCAGCCTGTTGCTCTAGGGGGGAATCCAGAAGCCAAGCTGGAAGGACGATGCGCGGGCGGAGAAGACCGACAACCGCCGGACCGACGTCGGCCGACAGGTACACCGAAACGCCGCAGACAGATGCCGAAGTCCATTGCCGTTTGCGCCACTGCAAATGCGTTGCGGTGATCAGCAAAATCAAAATCATCAACGTTGACGCCACGTACCATACGTCTCTTGCGTGAAATTGAACGTGCTGGAACGTCGAGGACTTACCATCGTGGTTCTCAATCCAGACTGCGGGCGATAAACGGGTGGACGTGATCTCGTGCAGGGCGATCACGTTCTGAGGTACCGACGGCCTCAGCTCCGCTGGGATTTCGATTGAAACCGACGTCATAGCCGTCGGAATTGCCAGTGATGCGACGATCGCGAGAAGCCAGAACCATCTGCTGGACGATCGACGTTGCCGTGCGGAATGTTCGGCAATGAACGCGGCCGCAGATAGAACCGCCGATATCGATGCCGCATAAATCATCCACGTCAGCATCGCCGTTATTCCTCGTCAGGTTTCTCTTTCAGTAGCTCACGCATACGACGTATTTCTTTCGGCGTGAGATTTTTGTCGGCCACCAGCTGCGCAAATAGCAGTTCTGTCGATCCTGCGAATAACTTGCTCGTGAGGTGCCGCAAGGCACTTTTTCGTGCCGCCTGCTGCTGAACGGCGGCTGCATAGCGATGCCCTCGACCTTCTTCCACGTGAGTTACATAACCCTTGCTTTCCAGCGTACGAAGGATTGTTAGAACCGTGGTGTAGGCGAGGTCATCGGTAAGTCCATCACGAACCTCACTTACAACGGATGGGCCACGTTCCCACAGTATCTGCATGACGTCGGCTTCCCGGTCAGTCAGCGAGATGTCCAAAATGCCTCCTACTAAAGGTGTAGTAGATCGTAGGATCGAAGTTGCGAACTGTCAACTATTCTTTTAGTTGATTAAAGTGCGGAGCGTGGCGACGCCAGCACATGCGTCCGGAGTTGCGACCGCTGGAATTTGGAGCTCATGACGACTTTCCATCGTCGATTTGCCCTGACGGGCGTCATGTGCGACAGATGCGGAACGGCAGCAGTACCTCAAAAGTGGGCGTAACGTCCGCTTGGGCCGGGTGTCCGAACTGGGTGGGTCGACTCCGGGCCTCCGTGCGTCGTCGCGTTGCGGGCGCGCTATGCAATTGGCATCGTTCCGTGATCGGCCATGAACGGTCATTCGGAAGTAATCACTGAAAGCGGCCATTCGACGGTATTGACCTGCGAAGCCAACCGACGCTACGATCGTCCCTAAGCTTAGTCTCAAAAAATTCCTCTCTTCGCTGATCCGCGCATGTTGTCAGAACGTGCCGGGGGAAATTTGCGTCTAGCGATCTAGCTACACGTCGAATCAATTGCCTTCTGGCCGCCCGTTGCAAGACTGGCGGCCTTTTTGTTTGTCCCAATACATTTTGTCAGAGAAACTCGATGCCGCTTGCGCTGTATGACACCTGGTCGCGTACCGTGCGCCCGTTCATCTCAATCCACGCCGGCGAGGTCGGTATGTATTGCTGCGGTCCGACCGTCTATGACTACGCACACATCGGTAATCTGAGAACGTACGTGTTCGAGGACATCTTGCGCCGCGCACTGATGCACAATGGATATGAGGTCCGGCACGTCGTCAATATCACTGACGTCGGTCATCTCACTTCGGACGCTGACGAAGGTGAAGACAAGATGGAAAAAGGCAGCCGACGGGTCGGAGAGTCGGCGTGGGCAATCGCGCAGCGCTATACCGAGGCCTTCGTCACGGACTGGCGCGCTCTTCACCTGCTGGAGCCGACGGTATGGTGCCGTGCAACCGATCACATCGCCGAACAGATCACGTTCATCAGCGAACTGGAACGAGTCGGTTATGTGTATCGGACCGATGACGGTCTGTATTTCGACACAAGTAAGCAGGATAACTACGGCTTCCTGGCCCGGCTCAATCGCGCCGGCCTTCAGGCGGGCAAGCGCGTCGCAGTGGGCAACAAGAAGAACATCACGGATTTCGCGTTGTGGAAGTTTAGTCCATCTGGCATCACCCGTCAGATGGAATGGGATAGCCCATGGGGACGCGGATTTCCAGGCTGGCATATCGAGTGCTCGGCCATGTCGGCGAAGTACCTTGGAAACTGGTTCGACCTTCACTGCGGTGGCGAAGACCATATCTCCGTGCATCATAGCAATGAGATTGCACAAACTCAGGCGGCCCACGGCACACGCCTTGCCAATTTCTGGATGCACGGACACTTTCTGACGCTCGATGCCAATACAAAGATGTCAAAGTCGGGCGGCGATTTCATTCGCCTGCAGACCTTGCAGAGCCGAAACATCGATCCTATCGCATACCGTTACCTGTGCTTGACGGCCCACTACCGAAGCAAGCTACATTTCAGCTGGGCGTCTCTTGATGCAGCGCAGATAGCCTTGAGCCGGCTACGGAATCTCTATTTCGGCTGGCCGGACGGTGGTCGCATCGATCCGGATTTTGCCGCACGCTTCGACGCCGAAGTGAACGAGGATCTGAATCTGCCGCGAGCGCTGGCCGTGCTTTGGGAACTCATCAAGAGCGCCCTGCCGCCGGCGACGTTGCGAGCGACCGTGGATAGCTTTGATTCGGTTCTGGGGCTCGGGCTGCGCGATTGGAAACCGCTTGTGTCTGACCTTCCGGAAAGCATCCAGGTGTTACTTAGCGAGCGCGAACAGGCCAGAGCGGAAAGGAACTGGGCAAAAGCCGATGACATACGGGAGAAGTTAAATGCGCAAGGCTGGAGAATCGAGGACAGCAAAGAAGGGCAACGGGTTATCGGTGTCACCACAGAACGGACAGATATTGGGAATGAATGATCATTGCAATGGCACCAAACTGAGTGTCCGGTCTGCATGAGATCGACTGACTGCTCCGGGTCGACCACGGTCCGACGGGAGCCGACCTCGGCAAGCAGTCTATGCAATTGGCATGGGACCGTGGGCGGCCACGAGCGGACGGTCGACGCTGACGCCTAGATCGTGGACAATCTCCGTGTCCGTCTCTTGATGAACGAGTGGCGTGATAAGGGAGAGCTGATGGGACACAAGTGGCCGATGATGAACTGGAACTGTACCGACGAGTGGACGAAGTTCTGTTCTATGTTTGGGACCCGATTGGCGTCGCGACAAGCCCGACAGCACGCGACGAGTATTATGGGTACCTGCCCATCGTTTTTTCAATGCTACAGGGTGAGGGAGCGAATGCGTCGATAATCGCGGCATATCTTGACAGCATCGCTAGCGAGCGAATGGGTCTGGATGCGAATCCTGAAACATTCCAAGCGCGTCGCCCAATTGCTGCTCGACTGGAAAACCGAAGTCCGAACAATTTTTGCACGGCCGAGGTGAGCCTACGGACCAACTCAAGCCCTTAGCGTCGATCAGGCTCAGCTTCCACGAGCGGCCAACAGCGGTAACTCTACCTTCCGACGCGAATCGTCGACAACGGTGTAAATTCCACTCCTGCGGCCAAGGTCGTCCATTCAAACACAATGAGCCCATTCGTCTGGAAACTTTGCGAAGCGCCCGTACTTGGGATGTTGGCTTGGGCTGCAAATCTGTGCGGGATTCCTCCGCTAATCGAATCGTCAAACGTGTCGCTGGCACGTGCGACTTGCGCAATCGATGCGAACGTAACGACACCCGTCCCGGTCCGGAAAGGTTATCAGCCTGCATTGATGGTTAGGCGGGCGGGTGCGGCAGACACGGCAAAGAGCGGAGAAACCGTCAAGCTAAAGCGTGCGGAATCCAATACAAGCTCGAAGCGCGCGATGGAGAATGTCCCGCAGATCAGCCCAGAACAACGAATCCCGTTCAGGGTGACGGTTACTGACTTGGCTAACGGGCGCATAGTATCGAGCACGATAGCGGGTCTATCGAGTAGGACGGCGTATAACCAAACAATGAACGAGTACCAGATTGGTGGCCTTATCTGGCTCGTTCCTGGACGTTATCACATTGCGGTTTGCACCTTGAGCAAAGGACTTGAGAATCCTGCATCGATTTACGACATTGCTATCGAATGACGTGCGACGCTGCCTTCGACTCTGACGGTCTAGTGTGTCGTCGACCGGGCGAAAGACCGCTTTAGAGAAAGCCGTATGTCCCTTGCGGGTCGATATGGTGCGTTCGCCGTCGCCAAGTACCGGGCAGAGGATCGTCGCATTCGCGCCGATCGCCATTGCGTAACTGTTGCATGTCACGGCGCGGACATATAGCGACCACGAACAACGTGCAAGCAAGGTCCTCAGACACAGAAAAAGCGCTTAGCATTGCGTCCGCAAATGGCACGACATGGAAACATGCGGCTTAGATGCATTATCATCTGTATGTTTTACCACTTACTGTCGTTTCGAGACGACGGAATCAATATGAGAACGACGGGGCGAGACGAAGTCATCACGCGCGGCACCTTTTATCGACAGGCCTGTCGGGTGGTGTGGTCGGAGAGGTGTCGTCTGGTGGGACTTGTTTAATGATGGGGACGCTGTGATCGATACCATGCGCCCTCGCGATATAGTCGCGGGGTCATCAGTGCAGCAGCATCCAGGTATTTACGTGCTCGGATGTTACGACAAGCGGATCACCTTCTACTCCCAGCAGGTCCGCGCGATGTCATTGGCGTACGCCCTTCATGTTGAAGGCTATCTCAAGGCCCCGAGACGAGTCGCAGTCGTCGGCGCGGGTGCTGCCGGGATGACTATGGCCGTCGCCCTTGCTCTTATTTCAGAAAGCGAGGTAGTTCTTTTCGAACGAGGCGCTGAGATCCTCCCTCTGCAGAGCGCGACGCGCCGGCGCAGCCTCGACCCACACATTTACGATTGGCCAGAGTGGGACACTGATGACCCGCTGGCAGACTTGCCTTTTCTCGATTGGAAAGCCGGACCTGCTCAGGACGTGCGAGCCGCCATTGCTGCTGATTTTGAGGCGATCACGGCGAGATTCAATCTTCGGTTGAAGAAGTGGACGCGCCATAGAGTCACTGCAATCCAGCGTGAAGGTAAGTCTTTCAGCGTGGAGTTTGAGCGAGACGCCAAAGGCGACGAAGAGGGGCCCCTGACAGTTGATCGTGCACAGTTCGATCTAGTATTCATTGCGGTCGGTTTTGGATTGGAATCAGAAAGCACGCAGGGCTTGCCGAATCATAGTTACTGGAGCGATGCAGGCGTTCCGAACCAAGAGTTTGAAGCCAGAACTCAGCCCCGTTTTTTTGTGAGTGGAAATGGTGATGGAGCGCTGATTGACCTTGTTGCAGCAGCGTCTGCCGCCTTCGACCATGCCGGCATGATCCAGTCGATCGTCTCGCATCCGGGTCTCCCGCGAATCTATGACCCTTTGCGAGAAATTGACCAAACAGCACGCGAAGCGGAGAGAGGCGCTCGGCGGTTTGACTTTGTCTCTGCATACGAGCGCGACATTCTCACTGCTGCGCGAGACACCGGACTGTTAGCAGCAGTAGCCGCTCAACTACGACCTGGTGTACAGATAACACTTCAGACGCAGCACCCGGAGATGTTTTCTGCCGCCACGTCAACTCTCAATCGATTGGCTGCTTTTCTCGCGATAAAAGCCTGCGAGACGGACCCGCGATGTGGATTTACCCATTTGCATTGCGTCGACGTGCGAATCGTGGCGCCGCCTGAGGGCAGGACGTACGATGCACAATACTGGCTAGATTGTGAAGGCAAAATCGTCGGAGCCGATTCTGTCATCTTTAGGCGTGGCCCGGATCGCTCCAAGGCGAGAGAACCATTTAAGGATCTTCTATCTCAATTCGAGGCAGAACATCAGAAATGGCTTGATCTTTATGGCGACTCTACTCTCATTCCCAAGTTGGCACCTGCAGCACGAAGTTACTTCGAGGAGCAAGCGAGAGCAAAACAGCTACCCCTGGCTTATCACGAACAGGCCGCACGTGATGCCATCGCCGTCGAAACAATCCAGGTTCGACCAGTGGGCGGAAATATTCGATGGTCCGGTACCATGCGTGCGGCTGAAATCGCGAGTGCATGGAGTGTGCAAGGCCATCATTTGGACATCGTATGCCCAGACATGCCAACCGAATATGGGCAGATGGCTAGCGCTTTGGTCAGGGTGGCAACCCACGCGAAGTATTGCAAGATTATTGCGGATCCAAGGCATTGGCGTGATTACGTGGAGCGCCTGACAAGCGATTCACTTCACGCAGAAGGATTGACTGCACCTGAAGTCGAGGACGGAGTCGTCGGGCCTGTAAATCGCGATCCAGACATACTGGATGCTGACCAACTCGTCCGCACAATTCATTACGCTCTTGATGAATTTGTGATGGAGGCAATTGATCGCCACATCGAAGATTATCTTCTTCATGCCCGTGATCCCGGCCGGAAAGTAGGATTTGTCACCGCGGCAGATCTTAGAGGGAAAATGCGTCCGATCTGGCGACAATGGAAGGCATCCTTTGACGCAGATGCACTGATGCGATCTCGCTTTCTGAGCCTACTCGTATGTGCCCATGACGACGACGAGTCAGTCGAGTTTGCTCGCGTTCTGGTTGGTCCGGCAAAGTTAGTGTCACTTGTGCGCGGTACTACAGTCGCATTGGCAATCGCGGCAGGATGGCAGACCATCGCACCTCACAACGCACGCCCCGGAAACTTGCGGAGGGCGCGGGAAGGCGTGGTGGCTTGGACCGGTCACAGTTGCGCAGCCGATCAGATTGACGGCTTGGCGCTTTCTCTCTGTGCTGCTAGCTTTATGTGGAAAACAGACTTTGTGATTCTTTCAGTGCGAGGGTCCGTAGATCTGGCAGAACGTGCAGAAAGATCGTTCGATATGACAGAGGAAGGGCAGCCAGGACTGGATGATTCGGGCGGTTCAGGGCAAATCGTTATGTCGATCGATGCGACGCTAACCGCCGCGATTGGCGCCGGCGCGAACCAGCTTGCGCAGTTTCTGGAAAATACCGAGCGAATCCACATTGACAATATGAGAAGGTCCATCGAGCCACAGCCAGCGGGGGCCGCATGACTGAAAAATCGCACCAGACTGAAACAGAGGCCGTAGCGCAGTTCGCCAAAGATCTGAAACTTGCTGCAACGTCGCTGTCGTTGCCCGTCACTGAATGGCCTGAAATCGCAGGACGGTTTTTTCGGGGAGATAGCTCGCCCTCAACAACCCTTGATCAGGGCGATCTGCCCAATGCGAAGCAAGGGATCTCGATTGGAAGATACGCGATTGTGCTCGGCGTGCTCCCTGAGATCCCCACTGTCTCGGCTATCCGCGAAACGTTGCGGCGGTATCGAAATCAGTGTGTGGTCGCACGATCATTTCTATCAGTAAATCAGGCATTAGATCTTCAATTGATGCTGGTTGGGCCGCGTGGGAGTGAGCGCGACGCCGAGTGGCGATCGCTTGCATTGATGGTGGAGCGAGACGATCGGGTCGCAAGAAAGCTGGCGTGGCTGCGTCCAGACGAGCAAGAAAACGATGCTCGTAGTTTCTCTGATTTCGTGAGACGCACCTTCCTCGCGCGTCCGTGGGAGCAAGTCGGACAGTTTTCGATTTCGGGTTTGGACCGACTGAACACAGGGCAAGATGGCGTAGAAAGCAGAATTCCTCGTGACACCGCTGAAGAATGGGATTCAATCGCATTGCGACCGGATGCTGATCCCGCACATATAGTCGCTGCGCTAGTGGATGCGTGGAAGCGGAGGTCACAGTAATGAGCAGCATCTATCTTTCACGGATTAAGGTCGAAAACTTCCGCACATATGGCAGCTTTGAGATTGCACTTCCCGCAGGGCCGGGCCTTACTCTTATCAGCGGCACGAACGGCCTTGGAAAGAGCAGTCTATTCGACGCTATCGAGTGGGCGCTAACGGGTAACGTTCTTCGATTCTCCCGTTACAACAAAAATCTGGATGAAGGAAGTTATCTTACGCGACGCGGGGCGGAGCCAAACTCCCATCGAGTGACCCTATCGTTCGGCGACGACCAAGTTATCTCTCGGGACGCGATGCAAGGGGCAGACAAGGCGAATATCTTGGACTTGCTTAAGCGCGCCGAATGGGGCCCTATTCGAGACGTTGGAACTTACTTGGCGTTCACTCACTTTTTGGGGCAAGCATCGCCACAACGTTTTACGAGTCGTTTGGGCAACGAGCAGTGGGAGGCTCTAAAAGGCCCAAGCGGGATAGAGCGATTGGAGCTCATTCGTCAAGCCCTGCGAGGACGATCAACCCAATACGCGTTTTCGAAGCGAATCGAGGAAGAGCAAGGAGTTGTCGATCAACTGGAGCGGCAACTTGCCACCTGGAAAGATCTCTGCTCTAGACTCGACAGGCTCGAGCAAGCCGTGCGCGTGTCCGGAGTGATCCTGCCACCTGACCTTGCGAACGCAGTTTCCTCACTAAGCGTCGAAGTGACGGCTTTAACTGGCGTACCATTCGTGTTCGCTGATGGTGACAATGCAGCGCAAATTAATGCAATCAAGGTTGGGCTCGATGATGGACTTCGGACCGTCCAGAACCGGCTCGCAGCGATAGATGCATCTTCTGAGCTGCCAGATCGATACACTAAAGCGATGGCTGACTCTCGAGACGATAGCCCTTCGATTATTCAGGCGAAGACAGCTATTGAAGCGGAGCGTTCAGCCGTAGATAAAAGCCTAGTCGCTGCGAAAGCGGCTGAAGAGCGGATAATCGAGCAAACAAAAGTCGTCGCCAGGCACAGGATGCTCTTAGATCGTCTGGACGGGGCTCGTCAAGATGTGGAGCGGATTGACCAATTAGGCCTTTTGATCCGTACGGCAGAACAGGTCAGAGACGACTTCTCGCAGAAGGTTGAGCGCCATCGTAGCGAGTCAAACAAGCGCGAAGCCTCCTTCTCCCAACTGACCGACGCGCGCAAGCAACTCGAAATTGCAAGGGCTGCGGTCGGAGCGGCCGAAGCGACGCTCAACGATTGCCAAAATCTCACAGGTTTGGAGACGAAGGCATCGGCAAGTGCCAACTCGCTCATGGAAGTGAGGGACCAATCGAACCAAGCGCAGCCTGAGCAAGCCTCATTACTGCGAACTCGGGGCGATGTCGACCAGAAACTAGAGCGAGAGAAAGTCGCACTGAACGTTGCCCGGCGCCGCGCCGGAGAAATCGCGTCTGCGGTTGCCAGTATTGCGAGTCACATACATGAGGATGATAGGGAATGCCCTGTTTGTTTGTCGCCGTTTGAAAAGGGGGAGCTCAAGCTAATTGTTCGAACAGCTGCAGAAGCGAGCAATTCGGCCTTGCAAGCCAACCAGTCCGTCGTTGAAAAGCTACAGGTTGAAAAGGACGAACTTGATAGGCAGATCGCCAACCTGCAGAAAATCGTCTCGTCGGTTGCAGAGGCAGAACAGAAGGCGAAGTCAGACCTGGATGCCGTAGCCTATGCCAGAAGCAGAATCTCTGGGCGACTGAATGCAGATCCAGCCAGTGATCTTTTGGGAATTGCGACCGAGCGCCTTAAGGCGACCAATGACGCCTTGTCTAAGGCAGACAAAGCCTTTCAAGACGCTCAGATTTCGAATGGTCCCGATGGCGTGAGCTTGCAGGATCTGCGCGAAGAGTATGCGGCGTTGGTCAAGCAGCGCGATGAAGCCGGCGCTCGCCTGTTTGCTTACGAGAGCGAGCGGCGCACCCGTATGGAGAGGCTGGTATCAAATTCGCTGAACGGCTCATCACTCGAAGAATTGTCAGCCCGCCTCGCAGATGAGCGCGCGAGCCTTGTGTCTGCGCAAGAGGTGCTACGGACCGCGACTGCCGTTGCGGATCAGGCTCGTGTGGTCTTGGCAGGATGCCGCGCAAGTTTGGGAGCAGCTGAACAAGAGCACACCAAGTTGCTCAAGCTTAGGGAGCAGGCGGAAGAGTCTGTGAGTGCAATCGTGAAACGATGGAGCGCTGTTGGTTTCCAGTCTCCGCCGAACGAGGAAAATTTTCAGACATTCCGGATGTTGACTGAAAACATCAGGACGGCGTTGGAAAACTGCGTGAGAAAGTGGACAGAGCTATCGCGCGGGAACGAAAGCGTGGTGTTGCAGCAAGAGATCAGCGAAGTACGTGCTGCTATGGCGTCTGCAGCTGGTGATCCAGAGACTATTGATCGATCCGGACACGAGACTTCATTGAAGAATCAGCTGAAGTCAGCAAAGGCGGCGCTCAAGTTGTCGAGGTCCGCAAAAACCGCAGTGAACAAATATTCAGAGAGCTTGAAACAGGACGCGATCGACTTTTCGACACAGTTCCTTGCGCCGCTCAATAATGTCATCAACGACTTCAATGAGGCCATGTTAAGCACGCCAGGTGAGACGATCCAGTTTAGCGCAGAGCATAGAGTGGACGCGACCCGGTTCGAGATGATGCTGCGCTCAAGAGACCGTGTTGAGGATGCCAACTTCGACAAGAGCCTCCCCCCTCAGATTGTTCTAAGCGAGGGGCAACTCGCGGCAAACGGTTTCAGTATCTTGTGTGCCGCGAGCACAGCCTATCCCTGGTCGAACTGGCGAGCGTTGCTGCTCGATGATCCGCTGCAACATAACGACGTCATCCATCGCGCCGCATTTGTTGACGTCATGCGAAACATGGTGGAAATGAAAGGGTATCAACTGATTCTGTCCAGCCATGATCGCAGTGAGAGCGACTTTATCGCGCGTAAGTTTGATTCAGCCGGGCTGCCGTGTTCGACCGTAACGCTTACAGGGCCATCGGCGTCCGGGGTTCAATATGATGGGCCTGTAGAAAATCGGGCAGCCGCACGAAGTCGCTGGGCTGAGGTCGATACAAGGGAGGCGATTGGACCGACGTAGTTAGGATGTCCCTGATGTCTGGGCTCAAAAGGTAGGTCAGAGATCAGGCGGAACGCATTCGAATGGCATTTGACGCTGTAATTTCATTGGTTGCCAATAGACATCTTCATCCTCGGCGTTCTCTCGCTTGAAAGGTGAGATCGTGGAATTGGGGAGTGTGTTGTCCGGTAATGAGATAGCCGAAAATAGATGGCAATACGCTCCGAAGGTGATTGTAATCATCCCATTCCAGTGGCGCGAACGGCATGTCTCCATGCCGACTGGCAGGGTGAAACGTCTGGATGCGGCGATCGTAAAAGGAAGCGAAATAGCGAACATCTTCGCCATATACTAGGCCCAGTGGTTCGTCGAAAGTGCGATAGAGCCAAGTGCCTGCATCGCGGGATGTCGGCGAAGGATTCCCATTTTTTCGCAGATAACGCAATACCAGTTCATGAGATGCATCGAGGGAGATGAAGGTGTTCATCGTCGCCTCTTCCCGGAATTCAAAATTTCCGGCCAACATGTCGGCCTTGACAAGGGCGTAGAGTCCGCGAAGCAAGACTAAATTTCGGCTAGAGATTGCCTTCCAAAACAAGGGTTGCAGCGAATTCTGGATTGATGCGCGATCAAAGCAGTCGAACTCCTCATCGCCAATAGCTTTCCACGCATCGAGCAGACTGGACTTTTGAGTGTGGTTTCGTGCATCGAGCAGAGACCGCTTGATCCTTGCGAGGGTTATTGGGCTTGTTAGATCGAGGTCTTGGTCAATATATGCCCGAAAAAGCGGTATGGGGCGAAAGATACATCGCGGTCCGCCTTCGAAGCACTCAGTCAACATCAGCGACCCAAGCAACCGAATCTCTGCCGGATTCAGCCAGGCGACGGGACTGTACGGGAGTTGCTCTGGCCACTCGATGCATCGTGACACCATGAAAACCAAGTCGGTGTCAGCCCAAAAAGCGGCAGTTCGAGCCCTGACTTGCATCTTGGGATAGATACCCCCGGCCGAAACAATGTGATCCGTACTTGCCGGTTGCTCTGTGTCCTCTTATTCAACCTTGGGAAAAGAGTGATTGGGCTTTTTCTTCTCCAGACTTTATGCATAAGCTGAATAATTTTTAAGCTCTCAAGTCGAATCAGGCAGAAAAAAGCTTTGGCGCACGCACGCGTGCAGAGCGGGGTAAGTTTTTGTCAGTACTTGGCCTTAATTTTCTCATGCCGTCGCCGATATCGTCGCTAATTATTTCATTGGCACGGAACTGGTTCTGTAGACAACATATGACAAAGCGAAAAAAGGACTCAGGCGGAAACACGCTACCTCCGCAGCGGACTGACGAGCATCGGATCGACACAGAGGCAGTGAGGGTCGTCAGAAATCAATTCACTTCCGATTGGGAGGAGCGGTCAGTAGAGGGAAGAGACTACGGCATGGACATGATGGTGGAGGCCTTCGACGGGAACAGCCCGACGGGTATCCGATTATCTTCGAGCTGGTAAATTGCCGCGTACTTCCCCACGCGAAGTTCATAAAGATTGTTATCAATTTTGCGCGCTCGCGCTGCCGCGAGGGGCTGGCCATGCCGCACGAGATCGGAAATCGCAGCAAGTATTCGCGCCACATCGTTCGTTGGCAATTCTTTGAGCTTGCGTGAGGCATGCAGCGTTAGGGCGGATTCCATATTTGGCTCTCGATCGGATAACTGACACAAGATGACACATTCCTTCGTCGGGGAGCTAGAAAGTGAACCTGATGCCTACATTGGACCCTGAAGCGCAAACCTCACATTCGCGCCAGAGCAAAGTAATCATTTGTTTTTGCTATCAATTCGATTGAATAATAGGTTCGTCTGCCCTGCTCATGTAGCGCTAAAGACCGCTTGACGACATTTGATACGCCGCACAGGGAAATCGAAGCCGCAGTTTTGCAGCGCCGCGCGCACGCGCTCGCGGCTCTCGCGGACTTCCAGATCAGGAAGCCCCACGATGGAAAAAGAGGGTAGCCCGTTGGCGAGGTGAACCTCGACGGTTACTTCGGGCGCGCGGCCGGCGGCCGGCGCGCGACTGCGCACCACGGCAAGCGACATGTTTTCTCCCGTCGGACGGCGCGCACACGGCGCGCTCCATCCCCTTAATACGCTGATGACGTCACGGCTCGCTTGCCTGTGATGTGCAGTTCGATGCAGCTAAAGCGCGATCAGTGAACCGTCAGACGGTTTGCGTCGTGACCGGCAGCTTCTGTTCGAGCTCGGCGACGCGGCGCTCCAGTTCCTCGAGGCGCGCCCGCGTGCGCACCAGCACCTGCGTCTGCGTCTCGAATTCCTCGCGTGTGACCAGATCGAGCTTCGAAAAACCTTGCGACAGCATGGCTTTCACATTGCGTTCGACGTCTTTAGCCGGCGAGTTCTTGAAGAGCTCGCTCATGCGGGCCTGAATGTCGTTAAAAACATCGTTGGGTTGTTTCATGGTGTTCCCCTTGGTGCACAAAAAATGTGCAGTGTTTCATTACGTCTGTGCCTCAGCTTTCGCCGTGCGCTCTGTTGGTGCGTCCATGCGGGCGCTGCTGCACCGCATGAGTCGCTTTGGTGCGTGCTCTTGCCGCGAAAGCCTGCGAACACTCTAGCAACGATCCCCGCCTCACGCCACCGGGCGGCCCGCGCGTTGGCCATCTGGACAAGGGCGGCTGAGCCCTTCGCGGGTCCGCACGGGCGCAGTCTGACACAACATGGCATACGAGTTGCTCTTACTGCCCCGCGCGCACTGGCGGCACTATTTTCCGGCAGCGCAACGAGACCACGCGAACAGGCTGCGAGTAGCGCCAGGCTTGCGCGAGCGGCTACAACGAGCTTACGCAACGGTTACGCAAACGCTTACGCAACGGGTTAGCAACGGGTTAGCAACTAAGCGAGGGGATTTCATGAAACTCATCACCGCAATCATCAAGCCGTTCAAGCTCGATGAGGCACGCGAAGCCTTGTCGGCGATCGGCGTCTCGGGCATCACGGTCACCGAGGTCAAGGGGTTCGGCCGTCAGAAGGGCCATACGGAGCTGTATCGCGGCGCGGAGTACGTCGTCGATTTCCTGCCGAAGGTGAAGATCGAGGCGGCAGTCTCGGACGACATCGTCGACCAGGCGATCGAGGCGCTCGAGCGCGCGGCGCGCACGGGCAAGATCGGCGACGGCAAGATCTTCGTCACGCCGATCGAGCAGGTGGTCCGCATCCGCACCGGCGAGACCGGCGCGGACGCTCTGTAACACCAAAAGATAGCGACACAGATAGCGACAAGAGGAAACGAAAGATGCGCAAATTATTGATGTCCTTGCTGATGGCCGGTTCGCTGCTCGCGGGCGGTATCGGGGCCGCCCTCGCGGACGACGCTTCAGCCCCCGCAGCCGCCTCGGCCGCTGCTTCCGACACGGCGGCAAGCGCGCCCGCAGCGGATGCGTCCGCGGCACCGGCCGCCTCGGCACCCGCTGACGCGTCGGCTGCACCGGCAGCAAGCGCCGCGGCAGCTGCGCCGGCCGCATCGGACGCGGCTCCGGCTGCGCCCACCGCACCGTTCTCGGTCGATTCGTCCAAGATCAATTCCGGCGATACCGCCTGGATGCTGACCTCCACCGCGCTCGTCCTCTTCATGACGATCCCGGGCCTCGCGCTCTTCTACGGCGGCATGGTCCGCAAGAAGAACGTGCTGGCGACGCTCATGCAGAGCTTCGCAATCACCTGCCTCGTGACGATCATCTGGGCCGTGGTGGGCTACTCGCTCGCCTTCACGCCGGGCGGCTCGTTTATCGGCGGCTTCTCGCGCTTCTTCATGGCGGGGATGAACTACATCAAGGGCGACAAGGCGACCACGCTGACCGTCAGCCATCTCGCGCCGACCATTCCGGAAACGGTCTACTTCGTCTATCAGATGACGTTCGCGATCATCACGCCGGCGCTGATCACAGGCGCGTTTGCCGACCGTATGAAGTTCTCGGCGATGCTCGTGTTCATGTCGCTGTGGTCGATCATCGTCTACGCGCCGATCGCGCACATGGTGTGGGAACCGACCGGCTGGCTGGCGACCGCAGGCATCCTCGACTTCGCGGGCGGCACGGTGGTGCACATCAACGCGGGTATCGCGGGTCTCGTCTGCTGTCTCGTGCTCGGCAAGCGCATCGGCTACGGCCGCGAAGCCATGGCTCCGCACAACCTCACGCTGACGCTGATCGGCGGCGCAATGCTGTGGGTGGGCTGGTTCGGCTTCAACGCAGGTTCGGCAGTCGCAGCGGACGGCCGTGCCGGTTTCGCGATGTTCGCAACGCAAGTGGCAACCGCGGCGGCAGCGCTCGCGTGGATGTTCGCCGAATGGGCCGCGAAGGGTAAGCCTTCGGTGCTCGGTATCGTGTCGGGCGCGGTGGCGGGTCTCGTCGCGATCACGCCGGCTTCGGGCTTCGTCGGCATGACGGGCTCGCTCGTGATCGGCATCGTCGCAGGCGTGGTCTGCTTCTGGTCGGCAACGTGGCTCAAGCACAAGCTCGGTTACGACGATTCGCTCGACGCCTTCGGCGTGCACTGCATCGGCGGTATCGTCGGCGCGCTGCTGACCGGCGTGTTCGCGGTCAAGGACATCGGCGGCTTCGACGGCAGCCTCGTGCTGCAGGCCAAGGGCGTCGTGACGACGCTGGTCTACAGCGGCGTGGTGAGCTTCGTCCTGCTGAAGATCATCGACATGGTGATGGGCATCCGCGTGACCGAAGAACAGGAACGCGAAGGTCTCGACGTCAGCCTGCACGGCGAACACGTCGAATAACCAGGGTCTTTCGAGCCCGCGCTCCCGGGCTCGACGACCGCACGCCCTGGCACCCGCGCCGACCGGCGCGATGCGCCAGAGCGGCAACCAGCGGTAGCAACAAGCGCAGCGATTTGGCCCGCCTTCATGGCGGGCTTTTTTCTTGCTCGCCATCTTGTTAACAGCACTTTTTCCTGCCTATCATTGCGATAGGAAGAATGCATTCCGGCTAGCTTGCGAATGGAGAAACCATCCCCAAATGGGCAAAGCATTTGCTCTACAATCTTTTTTCTCCAGTCTGCGAGTGATCAATGGTTCCGCACCTAGTTACGGCGTTAAACGGCCCGCTGCTCGATCTCGAGCGGAAGATCCTCGACGCTACGCCCGCCATCGAACGCTGGTTCCGGCTCGAGTGGCAGGAGCACACGCCGCCTTTCTACTGTTCCGTCGACTTGCGCAACGCGGGTTTCAAGCTTGCGCCCGTCGACACCAATCTGTTTCCCGGCGCATTCAATAATCTGCCGCAGGAAGTGCTGCCGCTCGCCGTGCAGGCCGCCATGGCGTCCATCGAAAAGATCTGCCCGGACGCGAAGAATCTGCTCGTCATTCCCGAGCGCCACACGCGCAACGCGTTCTATCTGGAGAACGTGGCCCGGCTCGCGGCGATCATGCGCCAGGCCGGCCTGAACGTGCGCTTCGGCACGCTCGACGAAAGCATCAACGGACCTGTCACCATTGCGCTGTCCGACGGCCAGAAGCTCGTGCTCGAACCGCTCGAGCGCTCGCAGCGGCGCCTCGGGCTCAAGAATTTCGACCCGTGCTCGATTCTGCTGAATAACGATTTGTCGGGCGGCATTCCGCCCGTGCTCGAGAATCTGCACGAGCAGTATCTGCTGCCGCCGCTGCACGCGGGCTGGGCGGTTCGCCGCAAATCGACGCATTTCTCGTGTTATGACGACGTGGCGAAGAAGTTCGCGAAGATGGTCGAGATCGATCCGTGGATGATCAACCCGTACTTTGCGCATGTCGAAGGCGTGGATTTTCAGGAGCGCACCGGCGAAGAAGCGCTGGCCGACGCGATCGACGGCGTGCTGAAGAAGATTGCGAAGAAGTATCGCGAGTACGGCATCTCCGAAAAACCGTATGTCGTCATCAAATCCGATGCGGGCACTTATGGCATGGGCGTCATGACGGTGCACGACGCGTCGGAAGTCGCGGCGCTCACCAAGCGCGAGCGGGCGAAGATGGCGGCTACGAAGGACGGCCTCGAAGTGCACGACGTGATCGTCCAGGAAGGCGTGTACACGTTCGAGCGCATCGGCGAGGAAGTGGCCGAGCCGGTCGTCTACATGATCGACCGCTATGTGGTGGGCGGCTTCTACCGCGTGCACGGCAGCCGTGAGCGCGATCAGAACCTGAACGCGCCCGGCATGCACTTCGTGCCGCTCGGCTTCGAGCACACGGCGCTGCCGGACGCGCACGCGAAGCCGGGCGCGGCGCCGCCGAACCGCTTCTATATGTACGGCGTGGTGGCGCGGCTCGGTTTGCTGGCCGCCTCGGTCGAACTGGAAAAGACCGATCCGGAAGCGATCCAGGTCTAAGCGCTGCGGCGCATTGCCGGCCGCGCTGTTTTCACCCGCCACCTTCGCCGTCTTTCACGATTAACGCCAGGCCCAGCAGGGCGCAACGGGACCTTCATGGACATTCTTTTCATCGCCGATCCGCTCACGCAGTTCAAGATCTACAAAGACTCCACTTACGCGATGATGGCCGAGGCGGCGCGCCGCGGTCATACGCTGTACACGTGCGAGCCGAAGCATCTGGCGTGGACGGGCGGCGACGTCGAAGCCAATGTGCAGCGCTTCGCGATTACCGGCGACGTGACCGATCTGCATCGCGACGCATGGTATGCGGCGGAAAGCGCCGCGCCGCGCGCGCTCAGGAGCTTCAGCGCCGTCGTCATGCGCAAGGACCCGCCGTTCGACATGGAATACGTGACGTCCACGTGGCTGCTCGAATTGGCCGAGCGGGCGGGCGCGCGCATCTTCAACAAGCCGCAGGCGATCCGCGATCATTCGGAAAAGCTCGCCATCGGCGAGTTCGCGCAGTTCGTCGCGCCTACGCTCGTGACGCGCGACCCGGCGCGCCTGAGGGCATTCCATGAGCAGCATGGCGACGTGATTCTGAAGCCGCTCGACGGCATGGGCGGAATGGGCGTGTTCCGCGTGAAGCCGGACGGCATGAACCTCGGCTCGATCATCGAAATGCTGAGCGACGACGGCGCGCGCTCGGTCATGGCGCAAAAGTTCATCCCCGAGATCAAGGACGGCGACAAACGGATTCTGCTGATCGGCGGCGAGGCGGTGCCCTATTCGCTCGCGCGCATTCCGCAGGGCAACGAGGTGCGCGGCAATCTCGCGGCCGGCGGGCTGGGCGTCGCGCGTCCACTCACGGAGCACGACCGCAAGATCGCGGACACGCTCGCGCCGGTGCTGGCGGCACGCGGTCTGCTGCTGGTTGGACTGGACGCGATCGGCGACTGGCTCACCGAGGTGAACGTGACGAGCCCGACGTGCTTCCGCGAGATCATGGATCAGACGGGCTTTGACGTCGCCGCGATGTTCGTCGACGCGCTGGAGCGCGCGGCAGGCTGAGCGGCCCGGCTTGAAAGCGCGCCGCGGCGCCCAAACTGAGTGGTGGAATCCGCATGTTGTCCGCTGCGGGCGGGACATCGGCGTTGGCCCGAAAACGGGCCTGCTACAATGCCCGCTCTCCGCATCGATTTCGGGCGATGAGCCCCACGCGGAGCGCTCGGCATGGACCGCGGAGTGTTGAGCCCTCATGGCCAACGGCCGGCCGGGGGCGTGAGCATCTCGGACAAGGTTCCGACCCACGTTTGGGGCCGTCTTTTTGCAGTAGGCTGACATGGCAGGCATTCTGATCATTGCGCACGCTCCGTTCGCCACCGCGTTGCGCGACTGTATTTCGCATATTTACGGCGGTTTGCCGGCTCGCATCGGTGTGATCGACGTATCGCCCGACTGCGATCCCGCACAAATGGTTGCTTTCGCCGAGTCGGAGATTGCGCGCCTGAAAGAAGAAAACGGCGCGCTGGTGCTCACCGACATGTTCGGCGCGACGCCCGCGAACATTGCGGGGCGGCTTGCTTCGGTGCCGGACGTGCGCGTGCTGTGCGGCGTCAATCTGCCGATGCTGGTGCGCGCGGTCTGTTATCGCGCGACGCCGCTCGACACGCTGGTGGACAAGGCGCTCGCCGGCGCGACGAAAGGCGTGCATGCTATCGGACCGGCAACGCCCGCGCCCGCCGAGGCGGCGGCGGTGACCGGAGACTGCCTGCCGGCCTTGCCGCCCGACGCGAATCTCGCGCAAAAGAGCGGCCCGGCAGGTCTGTAGGCGCCCCGCATGGCAAGCCGCGGCGCAACTCGCGCGGCGGCTTGCATCTCGATTCGCATTGCGCCTGAGCAGTTTCTTTTTTCACAACAACACTTACACGCGCTTCGGACCATCACATGCTGCAACAGGAAACGACTATCGTGAACAAGCTGGGGCTGCACGCGCGCGCGTCGGCCAAGTTGACGCAACTCGCAGGCAACTACCAGTCCGAAATCTGGATGAGCCGCAATGGCCGCCGTATCAATGCAAAAAGCATCATGGGCGTGATGATGCTGGCGGCGGGTATCGGCAGCACGGTGCTGATCGAAACGGAAGGCGCCGACGAAAAGGAAGCCATGGACGCATTGTTGAAACTGATCGCCGATAAATTCGGTGAAGGTCAGTGAGCTTGCGAATCGCCATTGCGATGAATAACGACGCCGCGGCTATCCGCGGCGTTTTTTTTAGCGCGCGACAATACGCGTCACAGCGCGAGCGGCGCGCTACGGGGCAGGCTTTTTCTACGCGCTTTCGTGCTGCGCTGCACACAGCATTCGTACACGTGAGCGACGGCGCGGAATTTATAATGACGACGACAGTCTGAGAGCATTGCAGCGGTTTGCCGCGGCATCACACAACTAGAGGAGGTGCGCGTGTCGTTCACGCTGCATGGAATTCCCGTGTCACGCGGTATTGCCATCGGGCGGGCTTATCTCATCGCCCCGGCTGCACTTGACGTAGACCACTATCTGATCGAACCCGCGCAGATCGAAAGCGAGGTCGAGCGGTTTCGCGCGGCCCAGCAACGCGTGCATGAAGAACTCGACGCGTTGCGCGCCGACCTTGCCGCAGACGCACCCAGCGAAATGGGCGCGTTCATCAACGTTCATTCCATGATCCTGAACGACGCCATGCTCGTTCAGGAAACCATCGACCTGATTCGCACGCGCCGCTACAACGTCGAGTGGGCGCTTACCGAGCAGCTCGAACGCCTGTCGCGTCATTTTGACGATATCGAAGACGAATACCTGCGCGAGCGTAAAGCCGACATCGAGCAAGTGGTGGAGCGCGTGCTGAAGGCGCTGGCGGGCGCGTCCGGCGCACTCGCGGACGGCGTGCACGGCGCCTGCGACGAGATGATCGTGGTCGCGCACGACATCGCGCCGGCCGACATGATGCAGTTCAAGACGCAAACGTTTCAGGGTTTCGTCACCGACCTCGGCGGTCGCACGTCGCATACGGCTATCGTCGCGCGAAGCCTCGGCATTCCGGCTGCGGTCGGCGTGCAGCATGCGAGCGCGCTGATCCGTCAGGACGATCTGATCATCGTCGACGGCGATCATGGCATTGTGATTGTCGATCCCGCACCGATCGTGCTCGAGGAATATTCGTACCGGCAAAGCGAAAAGGCGCTGGAGCAGCGCAAGCTGCAGCGCCTCAAATTTTCGCCCACGCAAACGCTGTGCGGCACGCGCATCGAGCTGTGCGCGAACATCGAGTTGCCGGAAGATGCGCGCGCCGCGCTCGATGCGGGCGCGACCGGCGTCGGCCTGTTTCGCACCGAGTTCCTGTTCATGAATCACAAGGACCGGATGCCGGAAGAGGAGGAGCAATTCGAGGCGTATCGGCGCGCGGTCGAGTTGATGAACGGCCTGCCCGTCACAATCCGCACCATCGACGTCGGCGCGGACAAACCGCTCGATTCGATGAGCGGCGGCGACGGCTACGAGACGGCGCCGAACCCGGCGCTCGGGCTTAGGGCGATTCGCTGGAGCCTGTCCGAGCCGCAAATGTTCCTCACGCAACTACGGGCGATTCTGCGCGCGTCGGCGTTCGGCTCGGTGAAGATTCTGGTGCCCATGCTCGCGCATGCGCAGGAAATCGATCAGACGCTGGATCTGATTCGCGAAGCGAAGCGTCAGCTCGACGACGCGGGAATTGCCTACAACCCGAACGTGCAGGTCGGCGCGATGATCGAGATTCCGGCGGCTGCGATTGCATTGCCGCTGTTTCTCAAGCGGCTCGATTTCCTGTCGATCGGCACGAACGATCTGATCCAGTACACGCTCGCTATCGACCGCGCGGACAACTCCGTCGCGCATCTTTACGATCCGCTGCACCCGGCCGTGCTGCATCTGATCGCGTTCACGTTGCGTGAGGCGAAGCGGGCGGGCGTGCCGGTGTCGGTGTGCGGCGAAATGGCGGGCGATCCGGCGTTGACGCGCCTGTTGCTCGGCATGGGCCTGACCGAGTTTTCCATGCATCCGAGCCAGTTGCTCGAGGTGAAGCAGGAAGTGTTGCGCTCGCATCTGAAAACGCTGGAGAAGCCGGTGGCCGACGTGCTCGCATCGTTCGAGCCGGAAGAAGTGCAAGCCGCGCTCAAGCGTGTCGCGCAAGCCTGATCGACTTTGCCTGCCTCAATGACAAACGCCGCACAATGTGCGGCGTTGTGTTATGGGTTTTCGCTAGGTGCGCGCGACGTGGCGCTCACGGCAGACCGGGCAATCCGGCTGCCGCGCAATGCGCATGGTGGTCCATTCCATCCGCAGCGAATCGAGCATGGTCAGCCGGCCGGTAAGCGGCGTGCCGATCTGGCCGATGACCTTCAGCGCTTCCGCCGCCTGCATCGACCCGATGATGCCGACCGTCGGCGCGAACACGCCCATGGTAGAACACGCGACTTCCTCGAACGGCTGGTCTTCCGGAAACACGCACGCGTAGCAGGGCGAGGCTTCGTCGCGGAAATCGAAGGTGCTGATCTGGCCGTCAAAGCGCAACGCCGCGCCCGACACGAGCGGCACGCCGTGCTTCACGCACGCGCGGTTGATCGCGTGGCGCGTCGCGAAGTTGTCCGTGCAATCGAGTACGACCGTGGCGCCCGCCACTTCGCGATCGAGCCAGGCGTCGTCCACGCGTTCGGCGACCGCGTTCACCCGCACTTCGGGATTGATGCGCGCCAGCGTGTCGCGCCCGGACTCCACCTTCTTGCGTCCGACGGACGCGCTCACATGCAGGATCTGCCGTTGCAGATTGGTGAGGTCGACCGTGTCGGCATCCACGAGCGTCAAGCGCCCGACGCCCGCCGCCGCCAGGTACATCGCAGCAGGCGAACCCAGCCCGCCCGCGCCGACGATGATCGCGTGCGCGTCGATAAAGCGCTGCTGCGCCTCGATGCCGATTTCGTCGACGAGAATGTGGCGGGAATAGCGGAGGAGTTGATCGTCATTCATGGCGGGAGCCGGTGTGTCTTCGCGGTGCACGGACCGCGAAGACACGCGAGGTGTGCTGCTTGCGTGACTACTTGCCTTGCGTTGCCGGAGCGGAAGCCGGCGCGGTGTTCGACGCGCCCGGCACCGGTTGCGTCGGCTTGACCGCGACCGGCGCGGAGGCCGAAGTGGCCGGCTTGTTCTGCGCGAGACGGCGCTCGGTCAACGACTTCGACTCCTGCACCGGCTTGCCTTCCAGCTTGTTCAGCGCCTGTTGCAGCATGAAGTCGTCGGCGGAACCGAATTCGACCGGCTTGCGCTCGCGATCCTTCTGACGCTGTTCCGGCGTTTTCTTGTCGTTCTGCTCTTCGAGCTGACGCAACTGATCCATGCGATCCTGCTCGCGCTTCTCGGCTTCCTTCTTCTCGTTCGGATCTTGCGTATTGGCAAGGTGGTTCGAGTAGTCGACTTCGCGCGTGACGAGTGCGTCGTCCGGATCGCCTTCCGCGTATTGATCCACCGCGATGTCAGGACGGATGCCCTTGTTCTGGATGGAACGGCCGCTCGGCGTGTAGTAGTACGCAGTGGTCAGGCGCAGCGCGGTGTCGGCGGTCATGGGGCGCACGGTTTGCACCGAGCCCTTGCCGAAGGTCGTCTTGCCGACGATCAGCGCGCGATGCTGATCCTGCAGCGCACCCGCGACGATTTCCGATGCCGACGCCGAATACGCGTTGGTCAGCACGACCATCGGCACGGTCTTGAAGATCGGCGCTTCGTCCTTCAGCGGGTCGCTGTCGAAAGATTGCAGGCGGTAATTGTCGTAAGTGTCGCGATAGACCTGCTTCGAATCCGGAATCTGCCCGTTGGTGGACACGACCACCGAATTCGGCGGCAGGAACGCGCCGGCCACGCCGACCGCGCTTTGCAGCAGACCGCCGCCGTTGTTGCGCAGATCGAGGACGAGGCCCTTCAGATTGGGCTGCTGACGCGCGATGTCCTGCAGCTTCGCGGCGAGGTCGGGCGTGGTGCGCTCCTGGAAGCTCGTGATACGCACGTACGCGTAACCCGGCGCCAGAATCTTCATCTTGACCGATTGCACCTTGATGACCGCACGCGTGACGGTGAGCGGGAAGGTGCGGTCGTCCGTCTTGCGGAAGATGGTGAGCGTGACCTTGGTGCCCGGCTCGCCGCGCATCTGCTTGACGGCCTGGTCGAGCGTCATGCCGCGCACGGGCTTGTCGTTGATGCGCGTAATGAGGTCGCCCGGACGGATGCCGGCGCGGAACGCGGGCGTGTCTTCGATCGGCGAAATGACCTTGATCAGACCGTCTTCCGACGAAATTTCAATGCCGAGGCCCGCAAAGCGGCCTTTGGTCTGCTCCTGCAGTTCCTCGTAATCGGTCTTGTCGAGGTAGGACGAATGCGGGTCGAGGCTCGACACCATGCCCTTGATGGCGGCGGTGAGGAGCTTTTTATCGTCGACGGGTTCGACGTACTCGTGCTTGATCTGCCCGAACACTTCGGCAAAGAGCCTGAGCTGGTCCAGCGGCAACGGAGCGGCGGCGCTGGCAGGCTGCTGTGCCGAGGCCGAGAGTTGCAGAGTGGCAAATACACCGGTAGCAAGGCCCGCGGCGATCAGGCCGATATTTTTCAGGTTCTTTCGCATAGAGTCTGTTGCGGTCGGAAGCGCGTGGCAGCGTCGATAGAGATGGGGACGGACAAGTATAACTGCACACCCGCCCACAGAGGGCGCGGCGCCGGTAATCGAGGTTCGACAGCGCGGAGCGTGCCGGGTTCGGCGGACCGTGCGCCCGGCGGCGAAGTAATGTGCGGTAACAATGGATGGCGGTGGGCGGGAATGCTCTGCGGAGGAGCGCTTTGGCGGCTGGGTGGGTTGCCGGGCGCGCGTTCGCCGCCCTCGCCGCGTTCACCGCGAGCTTCGCGGCCACCTTCTTTAACAAAGATGCCCGCGAATGCGCCTGTTCATCCATCAAGCCCGCACAAGGACGAACAAACGCGAGCAAGCAGCGGTTGCAGGGACGGCCAGGAAATCTGGCGTGGGCAGGCGCCCGTCACTGCGCTGCGCCGCAATCAGCCCGCCTTGCCTTGCTTGGCAACCGCAGCCTGCGCCTTCGCGATGGCGTCCTGATCGCCGAGATAGTAGTGCTGGATGGGCTTGAGATTCTCGTCCAGCTCATAGACGAGCGGTACGCCGTTCGGAATGTTGAGCCCGACGATGCCGCTATCCGAGATGTTGTCCAGATACTTCACCAGCGCGCGGATCGAGTTGCCGTGCGCGGCGATCACCACCTTGCGGCCCGACTTGATGGCCGGTGCGATCGACTCGTTCCACAGCGGCAGCACGCGTGCGACGGTATCTTTCAGGCACTCGGTGAGCGGCAGCTGTTCGCGCGGCACCTTGGCGTAGCGCGGGTCGTCGTAGGGCGCGCGTTCGTCGGTCGGCTCGAGCGCCGGCGGTGGCGTGTCGTAGCTGCGGCGCCAGACGAGCACCTGTTCGTCGCCGAATTTCGCCGCCGTTTCCGCCTTGTTGAGGCCCGACAGCGCGCCGTAGTGGCGCTCGTTCAGACGCCACGAATGGACGACGGGGATGTACATCTGGTCCATCTGGTCCTGCACGTGCCACAGCGTGCGGATCGCGCGGCGCAGCACGGACGTGTACGCGATGTCGAACGTGTAGCCGGATTCCTTCAGCAGCAAGCCCGCCTGCTGCGCTTCGCGGTTGCCCTGCTCGGTGAGGTCGACGTCGACCCAGCCCGTGAAGCGGTTTTCCTTGTTCCACGTCGATTCGCCGTGGCGGATGAGAACGAGTTTGTACATAAGATTGCCGGTCGGTAGTAAGGAAGCGGTAAAGCGTGCGAAGCGCCCGCCGGGGAGCGCCGCCATCGCGTCAGACGGTTATTTTATAATGGCGGGATTGCCCTTTCCGATTTCTCTCTTTTCGGCGGATCTTCCGTGAAGTTTTTCACTGATTACACAAACCTTGTCCTGATCGCAATCGTCCTCATCTCCGGTGGGTTGCTGCTGTGGCCGACCATCAGCCGGCGCGGCCGCGGCGGCCTGTCGGCAGCCGAAGCCACGCAGTTGATCAACCGGCGCAATGCGGCCGTCATCGACCTGCGTCCGTCGGCGGACTTCGCCCGCGGCCATCTGCCCGCGGCGCGGCATCTTGAATTTGCCGAGTTGCAAGCAAAGGTCGCGCAACTGGTGAAGAATAAGAACAACCCCGTGCTGCTGGTGTGCCAGACCGGCCAGCAGTCGAACAAGGCAGCGCGTATCGTGCAGGACGCCGGATATGCGGAAGTCCACGTTCTGGAAGGCGGTGTCGACGCCTGGCAGAAAGCCGGTATGCCGGTTGTGAAACAAGGAGTAGCCAAGTGAACAAAGTGATCATGTACAGCACGCAGGTGTGCCCGTATTGCCAGATGGCCGAACGTCTTTTAAAGTCGCGCGGCGTCGAGAATATCGAAAAAGTACTGATCGACAAGGACCCGGCCCGTCGTGAGGAAATGATGACCAGGACCGGTCGTCGCACGGTGCCACAGGTGTTCATCGGCGAGAAGCATGTCGGCGGGTACGACGACCTTTCCGCGCTCGATCGCGCGGGCGGTCTGACGCCTCTGCTCGAAGCCGCCTGAGTTCGCGCGCATCTTGCGCGCGTGTCCCGGCGGGTGAAACACAAGCCGGCGCATCGTTGCTCCTCACCGGAGCCGGCGGTGCGCCGCAACGATCTGGCGGCCCATGGAACCCGTGGGCCGCCGCTACGCATATCTATCAGGGAATCACACCATCATGTCCGACGATAATAACCAGCCGTTCTTCAACATCCAGCGTATCTATCTGAAGGACATGTCGCTCGAGCAGCCCAATTCGCCGGCCATTTTCCTCGAGCAGGATATGCCGTCGGTCGAAGTGGAAGTCGACGTGAAGGCGGAGCGCCTCGCGGAAACCGTGTTCGAAATCCTCGTGACCGGCACCGTGACGGCCAAGGTGTCGGACAAGGTTGCGTTCCTGATCGAAGCAAAGCAGGCCGGCATTTTCGATATCCGCAACATCCCGGCTGAGCAGATCGATCCGCTCGTCGGCATTGCGTGCCCGACCATTCTGTTCCCGTACCTGCGCTCGAACATTGCAGACGCGATCACGCGCGCGGGCTTCCCGCCGATCCACCTCGCCGAAATCAACTTCCAGGCGCTCTACGAGCAACGTCTCGCGCAAATGAGCGGCCAGGACGGCGCCACGGCGCAAAACGGCGTCACGCATTAAGTGTCAGAGGCAGTGCCGGCCATGAAGGTTGCTGTCCTCGGAGCCGGCGCATGGGGCACAGCCCTCGCCGGCCATCTGGCCGTTCGGCACGACACCGTGTTGTGGGCGCGCGATTCCGTGCTTGTTGCCGATCTGTCCGCGTCACATGAAAACGCCCGCTATCTGGCGGGCGTTGCTTTGCCCGCGGCGCTTCGCTACGAGGCGGACCTGAACGCAGCGCTCGACCACGCGCTCGCCGACGAGGCGTTATGCGTCGTTGCGACGCCTGTGGCCGGACTGCGCAGTTTGATCCAGTCGATGCGCGATGCCGGCAAGGTTCCGGCGCATGTCGTCTGGCTGTGCAAGGGCTTTGAGGCGGACTCGCAGCTGCTGCCGCATCAGGTGGTCGCCGCGGAACTGCCGCAGCACGGCAGCAATGGCGTGCTGTCGGGTCCGAGCTTCGCGCGCGAAGTCGGCCAGGGCTTGCCGGTCGCGCTGACTATCGCGAGCGCTTCAGCGGCCTGCCGTGAGCGAACGGTGGCTGCGTTCCATCACGGCGCGATGCGCATTTACACCGGCGACGATGTGATCGGCGTGGAAGTGGGCGGCGCGGTGAAGAACGTGCTGGCCATCGCAACAGGCATTGCCGACGGTCTGGGTCTCGGCCTGAATGCGCGTGCAGCATTGATCACGCGCGGGCTCGCCGAAATGTCCCGCCTCGGCGTGACATTGGGAGGACGTGCCGAGACGTTCACCGGTTTGACGGGGCTCGGCGATCTGATTCTGACTGCCACCGGCGACCTGTCGCGCAACCGGACCGTTGGCGTGCAGCTCGCCGCGGGTCGTTCGCTCGCCGATATTCTGAGCGGCCTCGGGCATGTGGCCGAGGGCGTGCGCTGCGCGCAGGCCGTGCTCGCCATTGCGCGCGCTCATGCAATCGACATGCCGATCACCCAGGCGGTCTGTGCCGTGCTGTTCGACGGCGTGGCCGCGCGCGACGCCGTCAGCGCCTTGCTGCGACGCGACTCCAAGGCCGAATAGGCCCCATTGCGCTTTTTTTCCGTCGTTCCAATCAGTCGTTCGGCGTGCAAAACGCTGAACGGCTGCCTGCTCTCGCTGTCCATTGTGTATTGACTCCTGGGTCAGCGAGGTTCACATGCTCACTATCGATCGTTGCACGCTGGAAGCGCGCGTGGCCGACATCACGACGCTTGATGTGGATGCCATCGTCAACGCGGCCAATACTTCGTTGCTCGGCGGCGGCGGTGTGGACGGTGCGATTCATCGCGCGGCCGGCCGGGAGTTGCTGCGCGAATGCGAAACGCTTGGCGGCTGCGCGACCGGCGATGCCAAACTCACGCGCGGCCACCGTTTGCCAGCGCGATATGTGATCCACGCGGTCGGCCCCGTATGGCGCGGCGGCACGCACGGCGAGCCCGACCTGCTCGCTTCGTGCTACCAGCGCTCGCTGGAGGTGGCGCGCGAGGTGAATTGCGCGAGCATTGCGTTCCCGGCAATTAGTTGCGGCATCTACCGTTTTCCAGCCGACGAGGCGGTTCGCATCGCGATCGACACGGTACTCGAAAACCTGCCGCGCATGCCGCAGCTACAAAGCGTGATCTTTGCCTGTTTCGACCACGCGATGTTCGAGCGCTACCGCACTGAATTGAGAGGCCGTCAGGCGCCACCCTCGAAGCCCATCTGACGCCACGCTTCGAACACCACAATTGCGACGGTATTGGATAGATTCAGGCTGCGGTTGCCGGGACGCATGGGCAGCCGCACGCGCTCTTCGCTGCCGAATTGCTCAAGGACCGAGTCCGACAGGCCACGCGTTTCGGCACCGAACACGAACCAGTCGCCGGCGGCGAACGCGTGGTCGTGAAAGCGGCCCGAGCCCCGCGTGGTGAACGCGAACATGCGCGATGGCTCGGGCGACTCCTTCGCGATGAACGCAGCCCAGTTCGCATGCACATTCATTTGCGCGTACTCGTGATAGTCGAGGCCGGCGCGGCGCAGCTTGGCGTCGTCGAGCGGAAAGCCGAGCGGCTCGATCAGATGCAGACGCGCCCCCGTGTTTGCGCACAGGCGGATGACGTTGCCGGTGTTCGGCGGAATTTCCGGTTCGACGAGAACGACATTGAACATAACAGTAGCCAGGTAAAAACTAGTTTTTCGGTGTGCGCAGCGCGACGAAGTTCGTGACCCGGCGCGCGCCCGCTGCCTTTAATGTGCGAGCCAGCGCTTCGAGCGTTGCGCCGGTCGTCATGACGTCGTCGACAATGCCGATGTGCTGCCCTTCGACGCGTCGGGCAACCTCGAACGCGCGCCCCACATTCATTCGGCGCGCATCGAGGTCGAGCCGCGACTGCGGCGCGGTTTCGATGACCCGGCGCAGCAGCGTCGCGTCAGCGGGTACACGCAATGCACGAGCCAAAGGCCGGGCGATCTGCCAGGCCTGGTTATAACCGCGCTCGATCAGGCGGCGACTCGCAAGCGGCACCGGTGCGATCACGTCTGGACACTCGGACGGGTCTTGCCAGGCATCTTCTGCGAGACGCGCGAGGCGCCGCGCGAACTCACGCGCCAGCATGAGCTGCGCACGAAACTTCAGGGCGACCGCGAGCGTGTCGAGCGGCGCGCCGTAGTCGGCGAGCGCAAAGGTCGCGTCGAACGGCGGCTTTTCGGCGATGCAGTCTGCACAGCGATATGACGCACGGCGCCCTCGGAATGTGACAGGCAACGGAACGGCGCATACGTCGCATCGCAAAGCGCCGTCATTCCAATAGGATTCGTCGCAAAAGGTGCACAGCGGGTTATGCGACAAATTGCCGCACAAATTGCAGGCATTCGGCAGTACCGCCTGCAACGTGCGCGGCCATGCCGATTCCAGGCCGCGCGCGAATCGCGCGAGGCCGCTTCGTGACGACTGGAAATGGGCTCGGAGTGACATACGGGGACGGCCGCTCGGGCCTTCGGCGCTGAATCGAAGGAAGCGAACGAGTATACTTCGGGCTCCACGCCAGTACGACACCCATGTCCCCAACGCCCCCTCAATCCGGCCGTCCGGCCTATGACTCCCGGCGCCTGCGGCGGATTTTCGACCGCCGTGCCGCGACTTTCGACGACGTCGCCTTTCTGCCGCGCGAAATTTCGCAGCGCATGCGCGAGCGTCTCGATTACATCAAGGTCGCCCCGGCGAGCGTGCTCGACGCGGGTTGCGGTGCGGGCGAAGATATTCCCGCTCTGCGCGAGCGTTTTCCTGAAGCGCCGGTGTTCGGCACGGATCTGTCGCGCGGCATGCTCACGCGCGCGCTGCGCCACGATTCCGGCGACACGAGCTGGCGCCGCTTCCTGCCGGCCACGCTCGGCAAGGCGCTGGGCGCGCGCGGTCCGCGCTTCGCGCAAGCCGACTTCGCCGCGCTGCCCTTCGCGGCGGGCGCGTTCGAATTCATCTGGTCCAATCTCGCGCTTCACTGGCACTCGCGGCCCGACCTTGTGTTCCCGGAATGGCAGCGCGTGCTGAAGGTGAACGGGCTCCTGATGTTCAGCACGCTCGGCCCAGACACGCTGAAGGAGTTGCGCGGCGCCTACGCTGAAGTGGAAGCGGCGCACGGCATCGCCTCGCGCAAGCACGTGATCGATTTCGTCGACATGCACGATCTCGGTGACATGCTCGTGGAAAGCGGCTTCGAGATTCCCGTGATGGACCAGGAGACGCTCACCATCACTTATAAATCGCCGGAATCGCTGCTCGCGGACGTGCGCCGTTGGGGCGCGTATCCGTTCGAGCGCGAACCGTCTTCGGGCGCGGCGGCACGCCGGTTGCACAAGGCATTGCTGGCCGCACTACAAGCGCGCCGGCGCGGCGACGGCACTATCGCGCTGACCTTCGAGGTGATCTACGGACACGCATGGAAAGCCGTGCCGCGCACGACGGCAGAAGGGCATGGCATTGTGCGGATCGAGGATATTGGACGAGGTTCGCCAAGGAATCGCTGAAGCGGTAAAGAAGACATCTGTTATGTCTGAAATTACCGTTTCCAAACACCTGCAAAAGGTGCGGCAAAACGGCGCGGAGGCTTGTCGCGCCTGGCTTGTGGGGCAGCCGGGGCTTGCTTGTGGATGCTATGGATCGCGCCTATAATGCGTCAGTTTGTCGCCCGGAGTTCCCACATTTGGGGCGGCAGGCCCGAGGCACTGGGCCGCAGCAAGCGTTGGCGCGGTAGCGGTCAGGCGGCCGGAACAAGAGGCCGTGGTCTGGCGCAGTTGGAGCGTCCCCGGCGGCCTTTGGGACGATCGGCGGGAGGCAGCGATGGAAGCATCTGATCTGCTGGCGGATTCTGAACCGGTCCTGAAAGACTGGACGATGAAGCGCAACTGCTCCATGTCGCCGCGGCAGTTCGTCTGTTTCTACGTGTCGCTTGCGTTGTTCTCGTTGGCAATTGCTTTCATGCTGGTTCTGGTCGGCGCCTGGCTGGTGTTGCCGTTCACCGGTATTGAATTGCTGGCAGTGGGCGTCGCGTTTGCCATTTATGCGCGCCATGCTGTGGATTACGAACGCATCCGGCTGTTTCCGAACCGGCTCGTGATCGAACAGGTGAGTGCCGAGCAGGTCACGCAGTTCGAGTTCAATCCGCGCTGGGTGCGGATCGAGGCTGGCGCAACACCGCGTGATCAGATCAGGCTGATCTCGCGCGGCGAGACGATCATGATCGGGCAGCACCTCGCGCAGCACCGGCGCGCGCAGTTCGCCGGCGAATTGCGTATGTGGCTCGCGCGGTGTTAGACGCGCCGGGGCATGCGGCATTCGCGGCAGCGGTGAGCGGGCGGGCTAGCGGGGTCGGCGGGCCAGCGGGGTCGAGGGTTTGAATGGAAATTTTGGGTAAGGAAGCTATGAAAACAATCAAGCGAGCGCTCATGGGCGTGCTGGCGATGAGCGGACTGCTTTTCGCCGGTGCCGCCCTGGCAGTGGGCGATGTTCCGGGCGGCCCCGCCGTCAACGAGATCAATCTCCAGCCGCCTGCGACGAAAATCGCTGAGGAGCTCTACAGCCTCCACACGCTGATGCTGATTCTGTGCACGGTGATTTTCGTCGGCGTGTTCGCTGTGATGTTCTATTCGATCTTTGCGCACCGCAAATCGAAAGGGCACAAGGCTTCGAACTTCCACGAAAGCACCACCGTCGAAATCATCTGGACGATCGTGCCGTTCGTCATCGTCGTGTTGATGGCGCTGCCCGCCACCAAGACGGTCGTCGCGATGAAAGACACCACCAATGCCGACGTCACCATCAAGGTCACCGGCTATCAGTGGAAGTGGGGCTACGACTACGTGAAGGGTCCGGGCGAGGGCATCAGCTTCCTCTCCACGCTCGCCACGCCGCGTGCTGAAACCGACGGTCGTCAGCCGATTTCCACTACGTATCTGCAGGAAGTCGACAATCCGCTCGTCGTGCCGGTCGGCAAGAAAATCCGCATCATCACCACTGCGAACGACGTGGTGCACTCCTGGTACGTGCCGGCGTTCGGCGTGAAGCAGGACGCGATTCCGGGCTTCGTGCGCGACACGTGGTTCAAGGCGGAGAAGGTCGGCACGTTCCGCGGCTTCTGTACCGAACTGTGCGGCAAGGAACACGCGTTCATGCCGGTCGTGGTCGAAGTGCTGTCCACCGACGACTACGCGAAGTGGGTCGACGCGCAGAAGAAGAAAATGGCCGCGGGTCAGGACGACCCGAACAAGACGTACACGATGGCCGAACTGATGGAGCGCGGCGGCAAGGTCTACGCAGCGAACTGCGCGGTCTGCCATCAGCCCACGGGTAAGGGCGCAGGTGCGTTCCCAGCGCTCGACGGCAGCAAGATCGCCAACGGTCCGATCGCCGAGCACGTCAGCCTCGTGCTGAAGGGCAAGAACGCCATGCCTTCGTGGGCGCCTACGTTGAACGATGTGGAAATCGCTTCGGTCGTCACGTTCGAGCGCAACTCGTGGGGCAACCACACGGGCGACATTCTCCAGCCGAAGCAGGTCGCGGACGCGCGTAACGGCAAGCTGCCGGAAGGCGGCAACCATCTCGCCGACGCCGGCGCGCCGGTGTCCGATGCATCGGGCGCGCAAGCCGCATCGGGCGGGGCGGCTTCTGAAGCGTCGAGTGCGCAAGCCGCCGCGGCGGGTTCGGAAGGCGCAGCGGCACTGCCGGCCAGCATCTATTTCGAAACTGGCAAGAGCACGCTGCCGGCCGACGCCAAAGCGGCAGTCGAGGCCGCTGCGGCCTATGCGAAGGCGCATCCGGACGCGAAGTTCGCCCTGTCGGGCTTCACCGACGCCACCGGTTCCGCCGGCACCAACGCGAAGCTCGCGAAGAGCCGCGCGGAAGCCGTGCGCGACGCGTTGAAAGCAGCCGGCATCGCCGAAGACCACATTATTTTGAAGAAGCCGGAAACGATCACGGGCGGCAGCGACGCAAAAGAAGCGCGCCGTGTTCAGATCAGCGCGGCTGCAAGCCCGGCTGCCTGACATGTCATGGTCAGCACCGCAGTATTCGCTTTAGGAGATTGTCATGTCTAGCATCGGACACGATGTAGTCGCGGGCCACGAGCACGTGCACGGCGACCATGCCCACGAAACGCCGCACGGCTGGCGTCGTTGGCTGTTCGCAACCAACCACAAGGACATCGGTACGCTGTACCTGATCTTCTCGTTCACCATGTTCCTCTCCGGAGGCGTGATGGCGTTGATGATCCGTGCCGAGCTGTTCGAGCCGGGCCTGCAGATCATGCGCCCCGAGTTCTTCAACCAGTTGACCACCATGCACGGCCTCATCATGGTGTTCGGCGCGATCATGCCGGCCTTCGTCGGCTTCGCGAACTGGATGGTGCCGCTGCAGATCGGCGCATCGGACATGGCCTTCGCCCGTATGAACAACTTCAGCTTCTGGCTTCTGCCGGTGGCGGCTGTTCTCCTCGTCGGTTCGTTCTTCTCGCCGGGCGGCGCGACCGCCGCGGGCTGGACGCTCTACGCGCCGCTCTCCACGCAGATGGGCCCGGGCATGGACTTCGCGATTTTCGCGGTCCACTTGATGGGTGCGTCGTCGATCATGGGCGGGATCAACATCGTCGTGACGATCCTGAACATGCGCGCGCCGGGCCTCACGCTCATGAAGATGCCGATGTTCGTCTGGACGTGGCTCATCACCGCGTACCTGCTGATCGCCGTGATGCCGGTTCTGGCTGGCGCGATCACCATGGTGCTGTTCGATCGTCACTTCGGCACGTCGTTCTTCAACGCGGCAGGCGGCGGCGACCCGGTCATGTACCAGCACATCTTCTGGTTCTTCGGGCACCCCGAGGTGTACATCATGATCTTGCCGGCGTTCGGGATCGTGTCGCAGGTCATTCCGGCGTTCTCGCGCAAGCCGCTGTTCGGCTATAGCTCAATGGTGTACGCCACGTCGTCGATCGCGATTCTGTCGTTCATGGTCTGGGCGCACCACATGTTCGCCACCGGCATGCCGGTCACGGGCCAGCTGTTCTTCATGTACGCGACCATGCTGATCGCCGTGCCGACGGGCGTGAAAGTGTTCAACTGGGTCGCCACCATGTGGCGCGGTTCGCTCTCGTTCGAAACGCCGATGCTGTTCGCGGTGGGCTTCCTGATCGTGTTCACGTTCGGCGGTCTGTCGGGTCTCATGCTCGCGATGGCGCCGCTCGACATCCAGTATCACGGTACCTACTTCGTGGTGGCGCACTTCCACTACGTGCTGGTGGCGGGTTCGCTGTTCGCGCTTTTCTCCGGCTGGTATTACTGGGCGCCGAAGTGGACCGGCTGGATGTACAACGAAACGCGCGGCAAGATCCACTTCTGGGCGTCGCTGTTCTTCTTCAACCTCGCGTTTCTGCCGATGCACTTCGTCGGTCTCGCCGGCATGCCGCGTCGTTACGCCGACTATCCGGCGCAGTTCACCGACTGGAACCAGGTCATCTCGATCGGCGCGTTCGGTTTCGGTCTCGCACAGGTGTACTTCCTGTTCGCGGTTGCATTGCCCGCTTATCGCGGCGGCGGCGATCACGAAAAGGCGAGCGACAAACCGTGGGACGGCGCAACGGGCCTCGAATGGACCGTGCCGAGCCCGGCCCCGTTCCACACGTTCGAACATCCGCCGACCGTCGAGTAATCGTCGTTGGGCGCGTTGACCGGTTCCGGCGGCGGCAGCAGTGCCGCTTCCGAACCGGGCAGCCGCGAAAGCGGCGAGCGCTGTGAAATGGCTGTAATGGCCGCAGTGAGCAGAGCAGTAAAAAGAGCAGCACAAACGGTATTCAGAAACGTGAGCATGACGCGCAATCCACAGGAAAGACGTACGCCGGAGCAGATTCGCGCGAGCAACAGGCGGTTAGGTCTCGTGCTGCTTGCTATCGCAGCGGTTTTTTTCGCCGCCGTCATCGTCAACCAGGGTTGGTTTTCCTGACGGGAACGGGTAGCCCGGGTTTGCAGTTTGTTGAGGATTGAGATGTCGACGCAGCCGCCGGCTCAGGCCGATCGCTCTTTTAACCGTTCGATGCTGATCAAGCTGTTCGTCGTCGCGTTGATGATGTTCGGTTTCGGTTTCGCGCTGGTGCCCATGTACCGCGCGATCTGCCAGATCACCGGCATCAACAACCTCGTGCAGCGCGATGCGACGGCGCGCGAGGCGAAGAATACGCAGGTCGACATGAGCCGCACGATTTCGATCGAATTTGATGCGAACGCGCGCGGCCCGCTCGGTTTCAAGCCCGAGCAGCACAGTCTGGACGTGCACCCGGGCGAAGTGACGACGGTGATGTACGAGGTCAGCAACGAACAGGCGCGCACGATTCAGGCACAAGCCATTCCGAGCTACGCGCCGAAGCAGGCGACCGAGTACTTCAAGAAGATCGAATGTTTTTGCTTTACGCAGCAGACGTTGAAGGCGAACGAGACGAGGCGCATGCCGGTGGTTTTTGTCGTCGATCCCAAGCTGCCGAAGGATGTGAAAACGATCACGTTGTCGTACACGTTCTTCGAGTTGAACACGCCGGCAACGGCAAAGGTCGGAAGCGCGGCGCTTCCGGCTGAGACGGCGGCCACGGCCGCCAATCCCGCCTGATGGCCAAAGCCCGGGCGAAGGAAGACAACAATGAGCGATAACAGCGGCGGCCCGCGCAAAAGCAGCTTTGGCCAGTCGATGCGGGCGGTGTTCTGGTCGTTTTTCGGGGTGCGCAAGCGGCGCGATCTGGAAAGCGACGCCACGCAGCTCAATCCGCTGCATGTGATTATCGCGGCGCTGATCAGCACGGCGATTTTCATCGGCGTGCTGATTCTGGTGGTCCGGGCGGTGGTCGGCTGAGACGCCGGCACGGCGCGGGCACGATGCAGGACCGGGCGCGCGGCGCCCACGAATTAGAGTGAAGCGGTGCGGTACACACGCGCCGTCGAAGATGCAGCCGGAGTTTCCGGAACAACTGGACTGAAGTGGAGAATCAAGAATGAGCGGTCAAAACGAGAGCCCGTACTATTTCGTACCGCATCCGTCGCGGCATCCGATCAGCGCCGCGGTTGGCTTGCTGATCATGCTCGGATCGCTGGCGGCCTGGATCAACGAACATGAACTGGCGCCGATCGGCGTGGTCGTCGGTCTGTTGTGGCTGCTCTTTACGCTGTGGCACTGGTTCGGCGACGCCATTGCGGAATCCGAAGGCGGCATGTACGGCAAGAACGTCGACAAGTCGTACCGTTGGAGCATGAGCTGGTTCATCTTCTCCGAGGTCATGTTCTTCGGCGCTTTCTTCGGCGCGCTGTTCTATGCACGCGCCATTGCGCTGCATGAACTGGCCAGCCTCGACTACAAGCTGATCTGGCCGGATTTTTCGGCGGTGTGGCCGAACAACGGTCCGGCTTCGCTAGTGTCGACCTTCAAGTCAATGACGCCGTGGCCCGTGCCGACTATCAATACGGCGCTGCTGCTGTCGTCGGGCGCGACGCTCACGGTCTCGCACCACGCTCTGCGTGAAAATCATCGCAAGAAGGCGATTGTGTGGCTGGCGGCTACGCTGGTGCTCGGCGTCTGCTTCCTGTTCCTGCAAGGCTTCGAATATTTTCACGCGTACAACGAACTGAACCTGACGCTGGCTTCAGGCGTGTATGGCTCGACGTTCTTCCTGCTGACCGGCTTTCACGGTTTCCACGTGTTCCTCGGCGGCACGATGCTGGCAGTGGTGCTGGTGCGCATGATCCGCGGCCATTTCACAGCGGATCACCACTTCGCGTTCGAAGGTGCAGCCTGGTACTGGCACTTCGTGGACGTGGTCTGGCTCGGGCTGTACGTCGTCGTGTACTGGCTGTAAGAAGGCCGGCCTGCGCGCCGGCTGCTCTTGCGGATCGTGCGCGGGCGGCCTGTTGCGTAAGCTGTTCGCGGCGCGCGTTGCCAAAGAAGCGGTCGACGCGCAAGGCGACGGGCCGTCGTTGGGCAGGTCGCGAGCAGTTCACAAGCAGTGAGCGAAGCAGCGGGCGGAACGTCCGCAGCAAATACGCAGAATTGGATGCAGCGCCGCCCTCGACCCTGTCAGGGCGGCGTTTTGCTTTGGCGCAAGAGAGCTCTAATTCCGGACTCAGCGCCCGTACGGAATGCCGGTAGACTGAATCCAGCCCATCCAGTAGGCGAACAGGATGAAGAGGAACAGCGAGATCGACAGTCCGACTCGCGTGGCGAGCGACCAGACCATCCGTTTGGTTTTGCCCTTGTCATGCATCATGAAGTACAGCGCCGACACCATGCTGGCGATGATCAGTGCAAAGGCAATGGGAACGAGAATGTGCATGGAACCTGCTGAAACGAAAAAGCGCGAAGGCAACATAGTCATTATCTCACCGCGAGCCGGCGTTTGCCCCGCGTCTCTCGCGGGGATCAACGCAGTGCGGGAGTGCGGTCGATGAAAATCCGGCTCGTTCCGGCGTTGTTGATCCTCTTCGTCGTCGTGGTGACCGTGCGGCTCGGTTTCTGGCAGCGCGAGCGCGCGCATCAGAAGGAGGCGCTCGAGGCGCGCATCACGCAATTTGAGAATGCGCCCGCGCAGCCCGTCACCGGCGCGCCCGTGGCCTTGAAGGACATCGAATTCCATCGCGTCAAAGCGCGCGGCACGTTCGTCGCGGACAAGGTCGTGTATCTCGATAATCGTCCGTATAACGATCAGCCGGGCTTTTACGTCGTGATGCCTTTTAAACTCGCCGACGGCGGGTACGTGCTGGTGAACCGCGGCTGGTTGCCGCGCAATATGAGCAATCGCGAAACGATCGCGCCGTACGTCACGCCGCCGGGCGAGATTGAAATCGAAGGCATTGCGCGCGCGGATGCGACGCGCGCCTACGAGCTCGGGCAGGGCGGGTCGGCCGCGCATCAGCTGATTCGCCAGAATCTCGACGTCGCCGCCTACGCCGCGGAGACCGGATTGCCTTTGCAATCGTTCGTGATCCAGCAATTGAGCGACGACGGCGACAAGCTCGTGCGCGATTGGCCCGCGCCAACCAGCGGCGTCGAGCGCAATTATGGTTACATGTTCCAGTGGTGGGGCATGGCGGCTGCGGCGCTCGCCTTTGGCCTGTACGCGGCGCGCCGCGCGGCGAGAAAAGAGCATGCGCCCGGCGTGTAATGCGCAGTGCTGCGCGCGGCTTCACGCGAATCCCGCGCCGGCAGAACAATCATTGAAAGAGGTCAGGTAGTGTCCACGCAATCTCCCCGTTCGCCGCAGTCCGGCAATTCCGCTGCCCAACCCGCCGCCGCCCAACCGGCCGCCGCGCAGGCCAACGCCGCCCAACCCGCCGCAGCGAAGCCAATGCCCGGCCAGCCCAACGGCCGCGGCTCGTGGCAACGCGGCCGCTGGATGCTGCTGCTGGTGGCGATTGTCTGCGGTGCGCCGATCGCCATCTCGTACTTCATGTACTACGTGGTCAAGCCGACGGGCGGCACCACGAGCTACGGCACGCTCGTCGAACCGCAACGGCCGATTCCGGATTCGCTCGTCGTCACGGGCGAAAACGGCAAGCCGCTCAAGCTCGCCTCACTGCGCGGCCACTGGCTGATGATCTCCGTCGACAGCAGCGCCTGCGACAAAGCCTGCGCCACCAAGCTCTACTTCATGCGGCAAATCCGCGCGGCACAGGGCGCGGAACGCGAGCGCGTCGTGGAAGTGTGGCTGCGCACCGATGCGGGCAACGTCGCGGACGTGATACAAAAGGCGTACCCCGACACCGACATGCTGGTCGCCGATCCGGCGCAGGTCTCGGCGTGGCTGCCCGTCGACCAGGGCACCCAGATTTCCGACCACCTCTATCTGGTCGATCCGAACGGCAATCTGATGATGCGTTTCCCGAAAGACCCGAACCCGAGCAAGATCAAGGGCGACCTGACCAAGCTGCTGAAGTGGTCGCGCATCGGCTGACGCCGTCACCAGGGTAAAGAAGATGTTCGTTCTGCAATTAGGCCTGATCGGCTTGTGTATCGCGTTGTTGCCGCTGTCCTACGTGTGGGTCAAGGCCGACGACAACAAATTCCGCAAGCTTGTCTGGCTCACCACTTTTCTCACACTCGACCTCGTGATGTTCGGCGGCTTCACGCGTCTCACGGATTCGGGGCTCGGCTGTCCGGACTGGCCCGGCTGCTACGGCACGTCGTCGCCGTTCATCGCGCACGCGGCCATCACCGCGGCGCATCAGGCCATGCCGACCGGCCCCGTCAGCATGACGAAGGCCTGGATCGAGATGATCCACCGCTATTTCGCCATGGCGATCGGCGTGCTGATCATCGCCCAGACGATCATTGCGTGGGTCGCGCGCATCAAGCGCCGCCCGCTGCACGTGTCGCCGTGGTGGCCGACTTCGCTGCTGCTGCTGATTCTCGTGCAAGGCGCATTCGGCGCGTGGACCGTGACGATGAAGCTGCAGCCGGTCATCGTGACGACACATCTGCTGCTCGGTCTCGCGCTGCTCGGCACGCTCGGCTGGCTCGCCGCGCGGCAAACGCCGCTGCCCGCCTATGAACCGGAGGCCGCGCGCTGGCGCGCCGCGGCGCTCGCCGGTCTCGTGCTGCTGGTTGCGCAGATCGCGTTGGGCGGCTGGGTCAGCACGAATTATGCTGTGCTCGCATGCACGGATTTCCCCACGTGCAACGGACAATGGGTTCCGCCAATGGATTTCACGCACGGCTTCCACCTGTGGCGCGCGCTCGGCATGACGGGCGACGGCGACATGATCACGCAAGATGCGCTCGTCGCCATCCACTGGACGCATCGCACATTTGCGTTCGTGGTGATTGTCTACCTGGTGTGGTTTGCGTGGAAGCTGCGCCGCTTCGAGTCGCTGCGGCGTCCCGCGAACGGCGTCTTGCTGGTCGTGCTGATCCAGTTCGTCACCGGGCTGTCGAACATCGTGCTGCAATGGCCGCTGCCTGTTGCGGTAGCGCATAACGGCGGCGCCGCGGTCCTGCTGCTTTTGCTCGTTATGTTAAACTTTCGAATCGCTTATAGCCGTCCCGGCCGCGCCGTGTTGCCTGCGCGCGATGCCGCGCCAGCGTGACTCCACATGGACAGCACAACACTCTCCCAAACGCCCGGCAGCCGGATGTCCCAGTACATCGCCCTGACCAAGCCGCGCGTCACGCAACTCGCCGTGTTCTGCGCCGTCATCGGCATGTTTCTGTCGACGCCGGGCATGGTGCCGTGGACCGTTCTGATCGGCGGCACCGTCGGCATCTGGCTGTTGGCCGGCGCGGCGTTTGCCATCAATTGTCTCGTCGAACAGAAGATCGACGCGAAGATGCGCCGCACTTCGTGGCGTCCGTCGGCGCGCGGCGAAATTACCACTGCGCAGATACTGCTGTTTTCGGCCGTGCTCGGCGGCCTCGGCATGTGGACGCTCTACACCTTTGCGAATCCGCTGACCATGTGGCTCACGCTCGCCACCTTCGTCGGCTACGCGGTGATCTATACGCTGCTGCTGAAGCCTGCCACGCCGCAGAACATCGTGATCGGCGGCGCCTCGGGCGCCATGCCGCCGGCGCTCGGCTGGGCCGCCGTGACGGGCCATGTTCCCGGCGACGCGTGGATTCTCGTGTTGATCATCTTCGTGTGGACGCCGCCGCATTTCTGGGCGCTCGCGCTGTATCGGCGCAAAGACTATGAAAACGCCGGCCTGCCCATGCTGCCCAACACGCATGGCGAAAAATACACGCGGCTGCACATTCTGCTTTACACGGTGATCCTGTTCGCCGTCACCATGATGCCGTTCATCTCCGGCATGAGCGGCGTGGTCTACCTTGCCGCGGCGGTCTTGCTGGGCGCCGTGTTTCTCGCGTATGCGTGGAAGATCTACCTCGAGTATTCGGACGATCTGGCGCGCCGAACCTTCCGTTATTCGATCGTCTACCTGTCGCTGCTGTTCGCCGCGCTGCTGATCGACCACTATGTGCGCGTTGTGATCGGCGCGTAATACCCATGCTCTCTACCCGCTTCGGGCGCGCGGCGCGCGCTGCTGTGATTGCTTGCGCGCTCGGCGGCGCGTTGTTGGTTGGCGGCTGCGGTAAAGAGCAGCCGGCCTTCCAGAATCTCGACATTACGGGCAACACGCAATTCGGCAGCAACTTCTCGCTGCCGGACACGTCCGGCAAGGTCCGCACCATGGCGGACTACAAGGGCAAGGTGGTCGTGCTGTTCTTCGGCTATACGCATTGCCCGGATGTGTGCCCGACCACCATGGCCGAGCTCTCGCAGGCGCTGCAGCAACTCGGCCCCGAAGATGCGAAGCGCGTGCAGGTGCTGTTCGTCACCGTCGACCCGGAGCGCGATACCGCACCGCTGCTCGCGCAATATGTGCCGGCGTTCAATCCGACCTTCGTGGGTTTGCGGCCCGCCGACGAGGCCGAGCTCAAGAAGGTGACGAAGGACTTCCGCGTCTACTACGCGAAGGTACCCGGCAAGACGCCTGACAGCTACACGATGGACCACACCGCGGCGAGCTACGTGTTCGATACCGACGGCAAGCTGCGCCTGTTCGCGCGCGACGGCCAAGGCGCCGCGCCGTGGGTGCACGACATCAAGCTGCTGCTCGACTGACGCGGCGACGAGGCCGCGTCCAAAGCAAGTCGGAACCGCGTCCACCGCCGCGACACCGCCGCGTCACCCCAGGCACATCTTCCCGCGACAACCTCAAACCGGTATCGGCAGATTCAGGCCCGGCGCGAGTCGCGTGGTCTTGAATTCCGTCACCTCATAACGCGCGAGATTCTGCACGGCGAACGGGTCGCTTGCGAGGATCGCGTCGAGCCTGTCGCGCTCGATGCGCACCGCCAGAATGATGCCGCCGTCGCGCGGCACCTTCGGCCCGGCGGCCACGAATACCCCCGCCTCGAACTGCCTTGCCAGGAACGCGCGATGCGCTTCGAGCGCGTCGTCGATCCGTTCGAGCGGTGCGGTGTAGATCAGGTTGATGACATACATGGATGAGCGTCCTCGGGAGCAATGAAGAGGCCGCGAAAACTCGCGGCAAGACTCCGGATTATCTGCCACCGCGCGGTGCAGTGGTGTCAGAGCGCGTCGCATACTCATATGCCATTGCGGTATTTCCCATCTTGCGCAGCCTGTGAGACGATTTACGGTCCGGCTGGAGGCGCCGCTGTCGTTGCGCGGTGACGCGTGTGTCGTGAGCGTGTGCTTCCGGCTATCACCCGGGTCCGTTTGCGAACGGCTCCGATCAGAAACAGCGAGAATTACATGCAGCGCAGAAACATCCTCAAAGCCCTCTCAGCAGTGATCGCCGGCGCGGCGATTGTCACCAGCTTCGGCGCACATGCCGGCGACAAGGTCATCAAGGTCGGGACCATCAGCGGCCCGGACGCGCAGATCTGGGAAGTCGTCACGAAAGTGGCCAGGCGCGAGGGCCTCAACGTGAAGGTCGTCGAATTCAACGACTACGTGCAGCCGAACGCCGCGCTCGACGCGGGCGACCTCGACGCCAACAGCTTCCAGCATCAGCCGTATCTGGACAGCCAGGTCAAGCAGCGCGGCTACAAGATTGTGAGCGCCGGTCTCACGTACATTTCGCCGCTCGGCATCTACTCGAAGAAGCTGAAGTCGGTGAAGGATCTGCCGCAAGGCGCGAAGGTCGCGGTGCCGAACGATCCGTCGAACGAGAACCGCGCACTGTTGCTGCTGCAAGCGCAGGGCGTGATCAAGCTGAAGGCGGGCGCGGGCACGAACGGCAACAACGCGACGGCGCTCGACGTCGCCGACAATCCGAAGAAGATCAAGCTCGTCGAACTCGACGCCGCGCAATTGCCGCGCTCGCTCGCCGATGTCGACGCCGCCGCAATCAACACGAACTTCGCGCTCGCCGCCGGTCTGCAGCCGACCAAAGACACCATCGCGCTCGAGGACATTCACAGCCCGTACGCGAACCTGATCGCGGTCCGCACGCAGGACAAGGACAAGCCGTGGGTGAAGAAGCTGGTTGCCGCGTATCAGTCCGAAGACGTGCGCCAGTTCATCAAGACGCAGTTCAAGGGCTCGGTGGTGCCGTCGTTCTGACGAAGGCGGCCTACAGGCCCAATTCCCAGCGCTCGATCATCAGGTCCTTGCCGAAGCGGCGCTCCGGCGCCGTACTGACGAGCTCGAACCCGGCGCGCTTGCACAGGCGCCGCGGTTCTTCCAGGGTGCTGGCCGTGGTCAGCGTCAATCGGGTGTAACCGGCGCGCCGAGCGAAGTGCGTTGCTTCCGCTACGAGGCGTGTGCCGATGCCACCGCGCTGCACGTCCGGCTCGACCCACAGGAGCCGCACGCCTGCCACTGTCGTCGAAACGGCGACGACGCACACGCCGCCCACCACCATGCCTTGCTGATCGGCGACCAGGCACCGCTCGCGAAGCGTATCGTTGCGCTGCGTGTAGTCGGCGATCACGCGCGCGAGCAGTCCTTCGAACGACGCATCCCAACCATATTGCGCGGCGAACCACTGCGCCTGCCGGTGCACGAGCCAGCCGCATTCGCCGGCGCGCGGCGCGCGCAGTTCCACGGCGTCCTGCCGCGGCTTGTCGCCGAGGAGCCTTTCGACAAGGTTCATCGCGGCAATCAACTGTTCCTGCGAGTTCACGCTGAGGCCGCCGAGCAGATCCAGCACTTCCTGACTGGCGGCGGCGTCGAGCGGCGCATAGGCCGCGTGCCCCTCACGCGTGAGCGCGATCAGCGACTGACGCGCGTCCGTCTCCGACGGCCGTCGCGTGATGAGATTGCGTCGCTCGAAATTGGTCAGCAGGCGGCTCAGATAACCGCTGTCCAGTCCCAGCGCGCGGCCGAGCACGGACGCCGTCTGCGCGCGTCCGCGCGACAGCTCGTGCAGGACGCGCACCTCGGTCAATGAGAACGTACTCTGGGCCAGGTGCTCATGCAGCGCGCCGATCAGCCGCGTGTAAAAGCGATTGAAACGGCGGACTGCCTGAGCCCGCTGCAGCGCCTCGGAATCGGTCAAATGCTGCTCTCCGGATTTTATGCATTCGCGTATCACTATATTGGAACGCGCCCTTATTAACAAAGGCGCGTGGCTGCGCGAGCATCGCGCGATGCGAAGAAGCGCCGAGCTAGCGGCGCCGCAAAAGTGTGCAAGTGGTCCGCAAGTGGCCACTAACCCATGCCACCCATCTCGAATACGGGTAAGTCCTGGGGCCGGGCATCCGGTCGCCAGAGCGGTTTGTTCCCCCTCTAAGGCCCGCGCCACAAGGCTTTCCCTATCAACAGACCAGCCTATAACCAGTTCGTTGACTGGTATTATGTTGGTTATATAATGGGCTCTCATTTTCGTAGGCCGGATTTTTGGCAAGGCCGCCCGGAGCGCCATGGAAACTCGCTGGTCCGCACTCATGCCTGACGCTCGCAACGTCACGCCGCTGTATCTGCAGCTCGCGCGCAATCTGGCGACGGCCATCCATTGCGGCGTGTGGTCGGCGGGCGAGGCGCTGCCTTCGGAGCGCACGCTGTCTGACGCGATCGGCGTGTCGCGCATCACCGCACGCAAGGCGATCGAGCTGCTGGTCGAGCAAGGCCTGATCCGGCGCGCGCGCGGCGCGGGCAGTTTTATTACGCCGCGCGTGGAAGATCCGCTGTCGCGGCTCACCGGTTTCACCAAGAAAATGCAGCAGCGCGGCTTTCGCCCCGACTCGGTATGGCTCGAGCGCGACATCCGCGCCGCCAATCGCGAGGAGCTGGTGCACCTCGGTTTGTCGCCCGGCGCGGCAGTAGCCAGCCTGCGCCGCTTGCGGCGCGCGGACGGCATTGTGATGGCGGTCGAACATTCGGCGCTGCCGGTTGCCATCGTGCCCGATCCGCTCGCCATCGGCGTCTCGCTTTATAGCTACCTGGAGCAACGCGGGGCGGCGGTCGTGCGCGCCCTGCAGCATTTTCGCGCGGTCAACGCTTCGAGCGAGATCGCTGCATTGATGGATATCGAACCGCGCTCGGCGCTGCTGGTCATCACCCGTATCGGTTACAGCGCCGATCAGCGCGCGATCGAGTTGACCGACACCTATTGCCGCGACGACTACTACGACTTCGTCGCTGAATTGCGCACCTGAGCCGCGTCCGGTTGCATCACGCGAGCCGCACGAGCCGCACTCACCCGCGACGCCGCCCAGCCCAATCAGCCTCGCCCTGTATCACGCCTTGCAAGAGAGACTCATGCTGACCGGAAACATACTCACCACCGAAGGGTGGATTCACGGCACGCTCGAATTCGAAAACGGCCGCATCACGGCGCTCACCGGCGAGCGCGTCGATCCCGCTACCAACGACGCGCCGTACATCCTGCCAGGTTTCATCGATCTGCACGTGCACGGCGGCGGCGGCGCCGACGTGATGGAAGCCGGCGACGCGATCCAGGCCATCACGCGAACGCATGCCCGCTACGGCACGACGAGCTTGCTCGCCACCACCATGACCGCGCCGCGCGACGAACTGATGAGCGTGGTGGCCGGCCTCGGCGACGTCGCGCGAGTCCGCACGCCGGGCTGCTCGCGCGTGCTGGGCGTGCATCTGGAAGGACCGTACATCAACCCCGGCAAGCTCGGCGCGCAACCGGACGCGGCCGTCTCCGCCGTGATGGACGAAGTGCTCAAGTATCTGTCCATTGCGCCGATTCGCGTCGTCACGCTTGCCCCCGAGATTGCGGGCCACATGGACATCATCTCGGAGATGGCGGCGCGCGGCGTGCGTGTGCAGCTGGGTCACTCGCTCGGCACCTACGACGACGCCGTCGCCGCGCTCAAGCACGGCGCGTGCGGCTTCACGCATCTATTCAACGCGATGTCGCCGCTGCATCACCGCAATCCGGGGCTCGTCGGCGCAGCGCTCGCGCACGCCGAGTTCGCCGAAATCATTCCCGATCTGCTGCACGTGCATCCCGGCGCGATCCGCGCCGCACTGCGCGCGATTCCGCGTCTTTACGTGGTCACGGACAGCACGTCGGCGACCGGCATGCCCGACGGCGAATACCGCCTCGGCAGCCAGCACGTGACGAAGTGCCTCGGCGGGGTTCGCCTCGCCGACGGCACGCTCGCCGGCAGCACCCTGACGATGGATCAGGCGCTGCGCAATCTGGTGTCGATCGGCCTGCCGATCGCCGATGTTTCCAACCGTATGTCGCGCTATGCCGCCGACTACCTCGGCATTGAAGACCGCGGGCGCCTCGCGCGCGGCGCGTGGGCCGACGTCGTCGTGTTCGATCGTCAACTGGCGCTGAGCGCGACTTACGTCGAAGGAGAAGCAATTGTCGAATATGCTTAAAGAAGCGCTGGCGTCCGCAGAGACGGTCGCCGCGCAACTCAGGGACACCTCGCGCGTCGAGGCGTTGGCCGCACGGCTTGCGGAAGAGCCGCGCCACGTCGCGCTGACTGTGGCGCGCGGCAGCTCGGATCATGCTGCAAGTTATTTCGCATCCCTGACGATGAGCCGCCTCGGCGTGCCCGTCGCCTCGCTGCCGATGTCGGTTGCGACGCTGCAACAAGCCCCGCTTCAGGTGCGTGATCAGCTCGCTCTGGCGTTCTCGCAGTCGGGCAAGAGCCCGGATCTCGTCGGCACGATGCAGGCGTTGCGAGCGGCCGGCGCGCTGACCGTGGCCGCCGTCAACGCGCCCGCCTCGCCGCTCGCCGACGCGTGCGAGTGGCATCTGCCGCTTGTCGCCGGTCCCGAGTTGAGCGTGGCCGCGACCAAGAGCTATATCGCGATGCTGTCGATGTCGGCACAGCTCGTTGCCCATTGGCAGAAAGACGCGGCGCTCCTCGGCGCGTTGAACGCGCTGCCCGCCGCGCTGCAGGCTGCGGGCCAGCTGGACTGGTCGCAAGCGGTCGAGGAATTGCGCGGCGTCGAACGCATGATTGTGATCGGACGCGGTCTCGGCCTTGCCATCGCGCAGGAAGCCGCGCTGAAGCTGAAGGAAACCTCCGGCATTCAGGCGGAAGCGTTTTCGAGCGCTGAAGTGCGCCACGGGCCGATGGAACTGATCGACCGCGACTATCCGCTGCTCGTATTCGCGCCGCGCGGCCCGGAGCAGGCGGGTTTGCTGCAACTCGCGCGCGACATGCGCTCGCGCGGCGCGCGCGTGCTGCTCGCCGCACCTTCGCATGTGGCCGAGGCGACGCTGGCGCTTGCCACTACCGCGCACGCGGCGCTCGACCCGATCGCCGCCATCCTGTCCTTTTACGTGATGGCGGCGGGCCTCGCGGCCGCTCGCGGGCGCAATCCCGACGCGCCGCGCCATCTCAACAAAGTCACCGAAACTCACTGACGAGAGAATCAGATGCGACGTGTCGAGGAGTCCCGCTTAATGAGCCATTCTGAAGGCCATATTGTTTTGCTCGCGCCGATGACCGGTCCGGTCGTGCCGCTCGCGAACGTCCCTGATCCGGTGTTTTCGGGCGGCATGTTCGGCGACGGCATCGGTGTCGATCCGCTCGAGGGCCGGCTCGTCGCGCCATGCGACGCCACCGTCACCCATCTCGCGCGCACCGGCCACGCCGTGACGCTGGCCACCGCGGAAGGCGCGGAAATCCTGCTGCATATCGGCATCGACACGGTCGAGCTGAACGGCAAAGGCTTTGCGCCGATGGTCGAGCAAGGTGCGCAGGTGCGTGCCGGCGACGTGCTGATCGAGTTCGACCAGGATCAGGTCGCGCTGCATGCACCGAGCCTCGTTTCGGTGATTGCGATCGCCAATTCGGATGCATTCGAGATTGTCGAGCGCGCGCAGGGCGGCATGCTGAAGGCGGGCGAAACACCGTTGCTGCTCCTGCGTGCCCGCGACGGCGCCGCGGCTGCGGCCTCGCGTGAGTTGAGCGCAAGCAGCGTGACCGAAGAAGCGCGCGCGCAGATCACGCTGGCTCACGCGGGCGGTTTGCACGCGCGCCCGGCGGCGCGTGCTCGCGAAGCGGCGCGCGGCTTCGATGCGCGTGTCGAGGTCCGCTACGAAGGACGCAAGGCGCCAATCGAAAGCGTGGTCGGTCTGCTGGGCCTCGGCGCCGGGCAGGGCTCCACCGTCGAGTTGCTCGGCGTGGGGCCGCAGGCGCAAGCTGCCGTCGACGCAATCGCGCATGAACTGACGCGCGAGGCGCTCGGCGAAGTGGAAGAGAAGCCCGCGCGGCAAAGCTCGCCCGCGCCGCAAACGGCCGCGCCCACCGTCGGCGAGGCGCTCGCGCCGAATACGCTCGCGGGTGTGTGCGCGGCGCCCGGCGTCGCGGTCGGCAAGCTCGTGCGTTGGGACGACGCCGACATCGATCCGCCGGAACAGGCGAGCGGCACGTCGGCGGCAGAAAGCCGTCTGCTCGACAAGGCGCTTGCGAGCGTCGACGCCGATCTCGGCACCACGGTGCGCGACGCGTCGCAGCGCGGCGCGGTAGGCGAGGCGGGCATTTTCGCGGTGCATCGCGTGCTGCTCGAAGATCCGGCGCTGCTCGACGCCGCGCGCGATCTGATCAGCCTCGGCAAGAGCGCGGGCTTCGCGTGGCGCGAAGCGATCCGCGCACAGATAGGCATCCTGAATAATATTGAAGACGCTTTGCTCGCCGAGCGTGCTGCCGATCTGCGCGACATCGAAAAGCGCGTGCTGCGCGCGCTGGGTTATACCAACGCGGCCGCGCGGGCGCTGCCGGACGAAGCCGTGCTCGCCGCAGACGAGTTCACGCCGTCCGATCTGTCGACGCTCGACCGCTCGCGCGTCACCGCGCTCGTCATGGCGCGCGGCGGCGCGACCTCGCACGCGGCCATCCTCGCGCGCCAGGCCGGCATTCCGGCGCTCGTGGCCGTCGGCGACGCGCTGCATGCGATTCCCGAAGGCACCCAGGTGGTGGTGAACGCGAGCATCGGCCGCCTCGAGTTTGCGCCGACCGAGCTGGACGTCGAGCGCGCGCGGCTCGAGCGCAGCCGCCTTGCAGGCGTGCGGGAGGCGAATCGCCGCATGTCGCAGCAAGCGGCGGTCACCGCGGACGGTCGCGCAATCGAAGTGGCCGCGAACATCGCCACACTCGACGACGCGAAGACGGCCGTTGAAAACGGCGCCGACTCCGTCGGCCTTCTGCGCACCGAGCTGCTCTTCATTCACCGCGCCGCCGCGCCGACCACGGACGAGCATCGGCAGAGCTATCAGGGCATTGTCGACGCATTGAGCGGGCGCACGGCGATCATCCGCACGCTCGACGTGGGCGCCGACAAGGAAGTGGATTACCTGACGCTGCCGCCGGAGCCCAATCCCGCGCTCGGCTTGCGCGGCATTCGCCTCGCGCAGGTCCGCCCGGATCTGCTCGACGATCAGTTGCGCGGCCTGCTTGCCGTGAAGCCGTTCGGCGCCGTGCGCATTCTGCTGCCGATGGTGACCGACGTCGGCGAACTGGTTCGCATCCGCAAGCGCATCGACGAATTCGCCCGCGAGCTCGGGCGCACGGAGCCGATCGAAGTGGGCGTGATGATCGAGGTGCCGTCGGCGGCGCTGCTCGCCGACCAGCTCGCGCAACACGCGGACTTCCTGTCTATCGGCACGAATGACCTCACGCAATACACGCTCGCCATGGACCGCTGCCAGGCGGACCTGGCCGCGCAGGCGGACGGTTTGCATCCGGCGGTGCTGCGACTCATCGCGGCGACCGTGCAAGGCGCGAACCGGCATGGCAAATGGGTGGGCGTGTGCGGCGCATTGGCGGGCGATCCGCTCGCGATGCCGCTCCTCGTCGGCCTCGGCGTGACCGAACTGTCGGTTGATCCGGCCTCCGTGCCGGGCATCAAGGCGCGCGTGCGCAACCTCGATTATCAACTGTGCCGCCAACGTGCCCAGGACGCCCTGGCGCTCGAATCGGCGCAGGCGGTAAGAGCAGTCAGCCGGGAAACCTGGCCGCTGGATTGAAACCCGCGGTCCGGAGCCGTCCGGCCACACAACTTAACGACGTCCGTCGACAACGAGACATGGATTGGAGGTAATCAATGGATGGGAATCCGTTTCTGAAGATACAGCGCCTGGGACGCGCGCTGATGCTGCCTATCGCGGTGCTGCCGGTTGCCGGCCTGCTGCTGCGGCTTGGCCAGCCCGATGTGTTCAACATCAAGATGATCGCCGACGCCGGCGGCGCGATCTTCGACAACCTGCCGCTGCTTTTTGCAATCGGCGTGGCGGTCGGCTTTGCGAAGGACAACAACGGCGTGGCCGGTCTCGCGGGCGCGATCGGTTATCTGATCGAAGTCGCGGTGATGAAGGACATCAACGATAAGCTCAACATGGGCGTGCTGTCGGGGATCGTGGCGGGTGTTGTCGCGGGCTTGCTGTACAACCGCTACAAGGACATCAAGTTGCCGGATTACCTCGCGTTCTTCGGCGGCAAGCGCTTTGTGCCGATTGTCACGGGCGTGGTCTGTCTAGGGCTCGGCATTCTGTTCGGGTACGTGTGGCAGCCGGTGCAGGCGGTGATCGATACGGCCGGCCACTGGCTCACCACGGCCGGCGCGTTCGGTGCGTTCGTGTTCGGCGTGCTGAACCGGCTGCTGCTCGTCACGGGGCTGCATCACATCCTGAATTCGCTGACGTGGTTCGTGTTCGGCACGTTCACGCCGCCGGGCGGCGCTGCGGTGACAGGCGACCTGCATCGCTTCTTCGCCGGCGATCCGACTGCCGGAACGTTCATGACCGGCTTCTTCCCGATCATGATGTTCGGTCTTCCCGCCGCGTGTCTCGCGATGTTCCATGAAGCGCCGAAGGAGCGCCGCGCGGTGGTGGGCGGCCTGCTGTTCTCGATGGCGCTGACGTCGTTCCTCACGGGCGTGACGGAGCCGATCGAATTCAGCTTCATGTTCCTCGCGCCGGTGCTGTACGTGATTCACGCCCTGTTGACAGGGCTCTCGCTCGCCATTTGCTCGGCGCTCGGCATTCACCTCGGCTTCACGTTCTCCGCAGGCGCAATCGACTACGTGCTGAACTACGGTCTGTCGACCAAGGGCTGGCTGGCCATCCCGCTCGGTCTCGCGTATTCGGTCGTGTATTACGGGCTGTTCCGCTTCTTCATCCGCAAGTTCAACATGGCGACGCCGGGCCGCGAGCCGGCCGCTGCCGACGAGCAGGTCGAGTCGTTCGCGGCGGGCGGCTTCGTTTCGCCGATTGCAGGGGCCGCCGTGCCGCGAGCGCAGCGCTATATCGCTGCGCTCGGCGGGGCGTCGAATCTGTCGGTAGTGGATGCATGCACGACGCGCCTGCGTCTGTCGGTTGTCGATTCGAACAAGGTCTCGGAAAACGAACTGAAGACGATCGGCGCGCGCGGTGTGCTCAAGCGCGGCGCGACCAATGTGCAGGTGATCATCGGGCCGGAAGCAGACATCATCGCCGATGAAATTCGCACGGCGATCGGGCAGGGCGGCGGCGCTGCTGATCGTGCCGCTGCCAGCGCGGCAAAGCCCGCGGTCGTTGCTGCTGCTCCGGTTGCGGCCTCGGCCCCGTCTTCGGCTGCGGCTTCCACGGGCGTGGCCAATGGTCCGCTCGACCCCGATCCGTTGCGCTGGCTCGCCGTGTTCGGCGGCGCGGGCAATGTGTTGTCGCTCGACGCGGTGGCCGCGACGCGTCTGCGGATCGTCGTGCGCGATCCGTCGGCGGTGGATCGCCAACGTCTGGCCGCGCTCGATACCGCGTGGGTATCGGCGGACACGTTCCACATTGTCGTCGGCGATGCCGCGCGGCGTTATGCGGACACGCTCGCAACGCGCATGCCGGCGAGCGGCGGCGCGGCGCCTGTGCCGGCCTGACGCAATCAGGATGGCGGCGGAGCGCTTTCGTTTTGGCGCTTTGTCGCCGATGGACTTTAGTCACACAAAAGCGCTCCGAACGCCGCCGGGGCGCAGCAACAAAAAAGCCCTGCCGTCATGCGACGGCAGGGCTTTGCTACTTGCGGGCTGCTTTCGGTGCGCTTGGGTGGCGCGTTGGGTGGCGTGTCGGATGGCGCTCTCGGGCAATTCGTAACCCGCCTACGACGCCGCCCGTCAGCCCCGGACGAGCGTTACGCGTATTCAGTCAGCGCGCCGCGCATCTTCTTCATGGCGCTCGCTTCGATCTGACGAATACGCTCCGCCGACACGCCGAACTCGTCGGCCAGTTCGTGCAGCGTCGAGCCGCCCGAACCGTCGTCCTGCACCTTCAGCCAGCGAGCTTCGATGATGCGGCGGCTGCGGGCGTCCAGCGCCTCGAGTGCCGTCGCGATACCGTCGCTTTGCAGCTTGTCGCGCTGACGCGAGGCCAGCACGGCAGTCGGCTCGCTGTGCGAGTCGGCGAGATACGCGATAGGCGCATATGACTCTTCGCCGTCTTCAACCTGGCCTTCCAGCGCGATATCGCCGCCGGACAGACGCGTTTCCATTTCGGCCACTTCTTCGCGCTTGACGTTCAGCTCTTTGGCGAGACCGTCGATCTCGTCCGGCGTGAAAGCGCCCAAGCCTTGCTTGTGGCTGCGCAGATTGAAGAACAGCTTGCGCTGCGCCTTCGTGGTGGCGACTTTCACCATGCGCCAGTTGCGCAGAATATATTCGTGAATCTCGGCCTTGATCCAGTGCATGGCGTACGAGACGAGGCGCACGTTCTGTTCGGGATCGAAGCGCTTCACGGCCTTCATCAGGCCGATATTGCCTTCCTGGATCAGGTCGGCGTGCGGCAGCCCATAGCCCAGGTAGTTGCGCGCGATCGAAACGACCAGCCGCAGGTGCGACAGCACGAGGCGGCGTGCAGCCTCGAGGTTGTCGTGCTCGCGGAATTCTGTGGCGAACTGGCGTTCTTCTGCCGGCGTCAGCATCGGAATCCGATTTACGGCCTGGATGTAGGCGTCGATATTGCCCAGTTGACCGGGCAGCAGGGAGGAATGCGAGAGCGCCAGCGCACCTGCCGGAGCGGCCTTAGCCGACGACGGGCTCAGAGTACTCGGAAGGGTCAATGCATGGCTCACGTGTAAAACTCCTTTGGAATCAGGCAAAAGCTTGTTCAGTTAACGACTCCAGCGTTGGATGTTAGCACTCTCGTTTTCCGAGTGCTAATACTTAGAGGTCGTAGGGGCATCGAAGTTCCGTCAATTCCTATCGAATCTGCCCTTTCAATAGTCATCATACGCGCCTTGGGCGGTCGGCGCAGAGGCCGTATAAATTACCTGACGAAGCGCCTTCATTCTCACTTTCGACCGATTTTTTCGCTTTTTAACGTGAGTAATTGCGAAAATTTAAGTTTCTTAAGATGATCCGCCGACTTCGGATTGTCTTTAGAATAAGCAGGACTATTACAATTTGTTCAACCTTTGCTGAGCTCGGGTGTTCAGATGAACAACAAAAAGAATGTCTTGCGCGGTCTGGCTCTAAAAACCGGCTGTGCGGCCCTGCTGCTTGGCCTTTCCGGCGTCGCCGCGGCCGACCAGTTCGGCGTGCAGATTGCCGGCGGGCTTGGCGACCATCATGTCAGAAAGCTGGACCTTGGCATTGTCTGGGACCCGAACCTCACATGGTGGCAGATCGGCGACTGGCATTTCGCGCTGATCGGCGAGGCGCACGTGGCATGGTGGCATACGAACGAAGGCAATGTGCACGAGAACATCGGCGAGATCGGTGTGACGCCTATCATTCGCTTCATTAAAGGATCCGGATCGATCCGGCCTTTCGTCGAGGCCGGCGCCGGCGTGCGCCTTCTGTCGAGTCCCCGGATCTCTTCTGACTTCACGCTTTCCACCGCGTTCCAGTTCGCCGATATGGCGGGCGTCGGCGTGCAATTCGGCGGACATCAGCAGTATCAGGCCGGCTACCGCTTCCAGCATGTGTCGAATGGCGGTATCAAAGAGCCCAATCCTGGTATAAATTTCCACCAGCTATATCTGCAATATAACTTCTGACCGTGGCCGCGTCCGGCTCACCGGTACAAGGGGCTGAGCAATGGCGGCAAAGACAATCGAGGCGATTCGCGGGCTGGAAAGGGAACGCTTCCGCGCGATGGTCGACGGCGACGGGCAGTCGCTCGACGCGCTGCTCGCTGAAAACGTGAGCTACGTGCACACGAACGGTAAGCGCGAGACGAAGCGGCAGTTTATCGACGGCATTACCGCGGGGCGCCGCCGCTACCGGCAGATCGAAGTGCAGTCGCAGGACGTGCTGCCGGTCGGACGCGAAACCTGCGTCGTGACCGGCCGCGCGCTGATCGAGATGGAAGCGAACAACGGCGCGTTGCTTTTCCCCATTGCCTACACGGCGATCCACACGCACGAAGACGGCCAGTGGCGGCTCATCGCGTGGCAGGCGACGCGTTGCGCGATCGAGTGAACTCAGGCCGGCGTTCTGGCGACATCCACGATCAGCTCGACCTGCCGCTCGATCGCCCCCGGCACCGGCGCCTCGCCGCGCAGGACCGCGCCGATCCACGCCGCGGTGGTCGCGGCGTCGCGCGCTTCGGGTAACTCGACTTCGGGCGCGTCGCGCGAAGAACGCTCGTGCGGCACGCGCGTTTCGCAGATGCCGTCGTGCAGCCAGTCGATCTGCACCTGACGCCGCGTGTCCGCCACCGCTTCGCCTTCCGTGCCGCGCGCGAGCAGCGCGCCGCCCGCCGCCGCATCCGGATGCGTGCTGAAGAGTTCCGTGAGGCTGTCGCGATACGGCGGATGCGTGTAGTTCACGAGCCGCAGTCCGGCGGGCGCGAACGGCTGCAGAATTTTCACGAGCGTGTGCGTCGAGTTGCGCACGCCCATGCGCCGGCGCAGCGCGAGCAGATGCGCGAGCTTCGGCGCGAGGATCTCGATGGGCGCGAAAGCCATGCGCCGCTCGGCGAGACCGTCTTCGATATCGTCGTGCGAGCTTGCGTGCGCAATCCGCAAATGCGTGAATATTTCAGCGCTCGTCACGCGGCCGGGATCTTCAGTCACGCCGTGCACGAGAACCGGCACGCCCTCGCGCGCGAGCAGCAGCGCGAGGAGCGGCACGAGGTTCGGCTGCTTGCGCGCGCCGTTGTAGCTCGGAATCGACACCGGCCGGAATTCGCCCGGCGGCAGATGAACCGGTTCGAACGATGCATGCGCGGCCGCCAGCATGGCGGCGAGTTCGTCGGCGGATTCGCCTTTCACGCGGTACGCGAGCAGGACTGCGCCCAGCTCGAGTTCGCCGACGCGGCCGTCGAGCATGGCGGTGTAGAGCGCGCGCGTGTCCTCGGCGGTGAGCGCGCGGGCGCCGTTCGGCCCGCGGCCGATCTCCTTGATGAAGCGGGCGCACGGGAACGGGTTGGCGGTGTCGGCGGAATCGGTCATGAGGGCAATGGACGTGCTGGCGTGCCGCCGGGGAGCCGGCGGCCGCGGTATTCAAAGGACGGTGTCTGGTGTGAGTATCGCATCTATGGCCGTCCCGCGAGACCCGGCGGCGTCGCGCCGCTGTCGCGCAGCCCCGCAGGACTGGCGCGCGCCGCCTTGCGCCGCGCGTTACACTCGCGGTTTATCGCCGCGCCGCGGCTCATATCCAACGAAAAACGGAGAACCGGATGAGTTACGTTTTTGCGCCGGCACCGGTGGTTGCGGTGCCGGTTGTCGGGTCCAGCGAACAGTTTCCCGTGCGCCGCATCTATTGCGTCGGCCGCAATTACGAGGCGCATGCCCGCGAGATGGGACACGATCCGGATCGCGAACCGCCGTTTTTCTTTGGCAAGCCGGCGGATGCCGTTCTCTATGTCGCGCCTGGCGCGACGGGCGAATTTCCCTATCCGTCGCTGTCCAGCAACGTCCACTTCGAAATGGAGCTGGTCGCGGCGATCGGCAAAGGCGGCAAAGACATCCCCGCTGAGCGCGCGCTCGACCACGTCTACGGTTACGCGCTCGGTCTCGATATGACGCGACGCGACCTGCAGGCGGAAGCGAAGAAGCTGGGGCGCCCGTGGGACACGGCCAAGGGCTTCGATCATTCGGCGCCGCTCGGGCCGATCCATCCGGTTGCCACGGTCGGCCACGTCGGAAAAGGCGCGATCTGGCTGTCCGTCAACGGCGAGGAGAAGCAGCGTTCAGACGTGTCGCAGCTCATCTGGTCGGTGGGTGAAACCATTGCCTACCTGTCCACGCTGTTCGAATTGCAACCCGGCGATCTTATTTTCACGGGCACGCCGGAAGGCGTCGGCGCGGTGGTGCGGGGCGATCTGATGAAGGGCGGCGTCGAAGGGCTCGGCGAGCTGAGCGTGCGCGTGGTTTGACGCGGTTTGGGGAGGAGACAACGACATGAAGCTCTACAGCTATTTCCGCAGCTCGGCGTCGTATCGGGTGCGCATCGCGCTGAATGTGAAGAATTTGCCGTACGAGTACGTGCCCGTGCATCTCGTGCGCGATGGCGGCGAGCAGTTGAAGCCGGAGTATCGCAAGATCAACCTGGACGGCATCGTGCCGACTCTGGTGGACGGCCACGAGGTGATGCCGCAGTCGCTTGCGATCATCGAGTATCTGGAGGAAACGCACCCCGAGCCGCCGCTATTGCCCAGAACGCCGGCCGATCGCGCCTATGTGCGGTCAGTCGCGTTGCAGGTGGCGTGCGAGATTCATCCGCTGAATAACCTGCGTGTGCTGAAGTATCTGAAGCACACGCTGCGCGTCGACGACGACGCCAAAGACGCGTGGTACCGTCATTGGGTGGAAGCCGGCTTCGCGACGCTCGAGGCGCATCTTGCGGGCGACGCGCGCACCGGCAAGTTCTGTTTCGGCGACGCACCGACGGTCGCCGACGCGTGTCTGATTCCGCAGGTGTTCAATGCGCAGCGCTTCAAGGTGGATACGGCGAAGTTTCCGACAATTCAACGCATTTACGATCACGCGATGCAGACCGATGCGTTTGCCCGCGCCGCGCCGGGCGTGCAGCCGGACGCCGAATGAATCTGCGGCGGCGGCAGTGAAGACAAAACGGCACTCCGCGGAGTGCCCTTGGTTTGTCGCCTTGCTTTAAGCGGTGGTGCGGCCGAAGGAACCGCCCGGTCGCGCCTCAGGCGCCCAGCAACGCGTCCGAAAACTCTTCCGCGCTGAACGGCTGCAGATCTTCGACCTTTTCGCCCACGCCGATGAAATACACGGGAATCGGCCTTTGCCGCGCGATGGCCGCAAGAATGCCGCCTTTCGCCGTGCCGTCGAGCTTGGTCACGATCAGCCCCGTCAGCCCGAGCGCGTCGTCGAAAGCCTTGACCTGCGTGAGCGCGTTCTGCCCTGTATTGGCGTCGATCACGAGCAGCACTTCGTGCGGCGCGCCGTCCTGCGCCTTGCCGATCACGCGCTTCACTTTGCGCAGCTCTTCCATCAGATGCAGCTGCGTGGGCAGACGGCCGGCCGTGTCCGCCATCATCACGTCGATCTTGCGCGCCCGCGCGGCGCCGACCGCGTCGAAAATCACGGCGGCCGGGTCGCCGCTTTCCTGCGCGACCACCGTCACGTTGTTGCGCTGACCCCAGATCGCCAACTGCTCGCGCGCGGCCGCGCGGAACGTGTCGCCGGCGGCCAGCAGCACCGACTGGTTAAAGCTCTGCAGATGCTTGGCGAGCTTGCCGATGCTGGTCGTCTTGCCCGCGCCGTTGACGCCGGCGATCATGATGACGAGCGGCTTGGCGCGCCCGAGCATGAGCGACTTTTCCAGCGGTTTCAACAGATCGACCAGCAGCGCGCGCAGCGCCGCTTTGACCTGCTGCGGCTCGGTGAGACGCTCGGCACGCACTTTCTCGCGCAAAGCCTCGAGCAGGAATTCGGTGGCGTCGACGCCGGCGTCGGACATGAGCAGCGCGGTTTCCAGCTCTTCGTACAAATCCTCGTCGATCTTCGTGCCGACAAAAATGCCGGTGAGGCTGGAACTGGTCTTCGACAAGCCCGTCTTCAGACGAGTCAGCCACGAGCGTTTCGCGCTCGCGTCCTGCACCGGCGGCGGCACGATTTCCACGGTATCGAGCGACGATTCTTCGAAATCCGTCTCGGGCGCGGCTTCTGGCGCGAATTGCGGGGCGAGCGACGGCGCAGCCTGCGGCGCCACTTCGGCGGGCGGTTCGGCCGGCGTTTCTACCGCCGTGGACTCGTCGACGAACTCATCTGCAGCGGTTGGCGACTCGTCTGGCGCGTTTTCGGACTCTTTCGAACCCTTGAATCGTTTGAAAAAGCTGAACATGATCTGGCGTGGTGAGAGCGCGCGCCGATGCGCGCAGCCGGCACAGCACCGGCGGGAGCGGCAGGCAGCGTTGCAATGCGGGATGCAAGGCGCTGGAAGCCGCACATTTTATCAGGCGCGCCGTCGCGCGTCGTATCGGCCGAATGGCCAGGCTGGACGCGCCGCGCCCCTGTGGTAACGTGGGCGCTCCGGTCCGCTTGCGCCCTCGCGTGCGCGAAGACGGCGGACGCTTTCATCAACGTAATCGAATCTGCATGCCTCGTTCCGCACCTTCACGCGCCCACGGCGCTTCGTCCAAAGGCGGCAAGCCGCACGCCATCCGGATTATCGGCGGCGACTGGAAACGCACGCCGCTGCCCGTGCTCGACCTCGACGGGCTGCGTCCCACGCCAGACCGCGTCCGCGAAACGCTGTTCAACTGGCTCGGCCAGCGTCTGGACGGCGAGCGCTGCCTGGACCTCTTTGCCGGCAGCGGCGCGCTGGGTTTTGAAGCGGCGTCGCGCGGCGCCGCGCGTGTGCTGATGGTCGAGCGCAACGCGCGCGCGGCCGCGCAGTTGCGGGCGAATCAGGAGCGGCTCGCCGCGCGCATGATCGAAATTGCGGAGGCCGACGGTTTGCGGCTTGCAGCGAGCCTGCCGCCCGGTTCGTTCGACGTGGTCTTCCTCGACCCGCCTTTCGGCGACGATCTGCTCGACAAGGCGCTCGCGCTCGCCGCGCCGCTCGTCAGCGAAGACGGCTTTCTCTATGTCGAAGCCGGCGCGGAACTGGAGCCGAGCAAGAACGAAGCGCTGACCGGATGGAAAATGGTGCGGCAAGGCAAAGCCGGTGCTGTCCACTTCCATTTGCTGCAACGCGAAAATGAGGAATAATGCGCCTTCCATAACAAGCGCCGGACGGTTTGACGTCACGCGCGCGGCCGGTGCCAAATGCGTCGCGTGGACGCTTTGACGTGCCCAACTGTCTGAAGAGAGGAGAAATCTCATGGTAGTCGCCGTGTACCCGGGCACGTTCGATCCGCTGACGCGCGGTCACGAAGACCTCGTTCGGCGGGCGTCGAGCATTTTCGACACGCTGGTGGTCGGCGTGGCCGACAGCCGCAACAAGAAGCCGTTTTTCACGCTGAAAGAGCGTCTGGATATCGCTCACGAAGTGCTCGGCCATTACCCTAACGTGCAGGTCATGAGCTTCAAAGGGCTGTTGAAGGACTTCGTGCGCACTAACAACGCTCGGGTGATCGTGCGCGGCCTGCGTGCAGTGTCGGACTTTGAATATGAGTTCCAGATGGCCGGCATGAACCGCTATCTGCTGCCCGACGTCGAGACCATGTTCATGACGCCGTCCGATCAATATCAGTTCATCTCGGGCACGATCGTCCGCGAGATCGCGCAACTGGGCGGCGACGTGAGCAAGTTTGTGTTTCCGTCGGTCGAAAAATGGTTGAAAGAAAAGGTCGCCGCATTGGACCCGAATAACGGCGCTCCGGCGGGGCAGCCATAACCGGCGTAAACTGTCGGTTTGACGGAACGAAGCCGGCTGCGGCCGGCATGAAGTGAGAGAAGTATGGCCCTGATGATTACCGACGAGTGCATCAATTGCGACGTGTGCGAGCCCGAGTGCCCGAACGACGCCATTTCGATGGGCCCGGAAATCTATGTAATCGACCCGAAAAAGTGCACCGAGTGCGTCGGTCATTTCGACGAACCGCAGTGCATTCAGGTGTGCCCGGTCGAGTGTATTCCGCGCGATCCGGAGCATCTCGAAACGCCGGAAGGGTTGATGGCGAAGTACCACGCGCTGCAGGCTGAAAAAAGCGCGTGAGCTTTCGTGCAACGGAACGGAAAACGGCGAGGCGCAGGCCTCGCCGTTTTTTATTGAGTTGCGCCGGTCCGCGGCTAGCTGACGTAGCTGCTGAAAATCTCGCGCAATGCGTCGAGCAGCATGTCGCATTCGGCGTCGGTGCCGACGGAGATGCGCAAATGCTGGTCGATTCTCGGTGCCTCGAAGTGGCGCACGAAAATCTCCTTCTCGCGAAGCCGCGCGACCAGTGTCGCCGCATCGTAGGCTGCATGGCGAGCAAACAGCAGGTTGGCCGCCGAAGGCACCACGTCGAAGCCGAGCGCGCTTAGCCCCGCCGCCAACCGCTCGCGGCTCGCTATCACTTTTGCGCAGGTGTCGCGAAACCACGCGTCGTCCTCATAAGCCGCGCGGGCGGCGACTTGCGCGAGGCGGTCGAGCGGATACGAATTGAAGCTGTCTTTCACGCGATTGAGCGCGTCGATCAATCCGGCATTGCCAAACGCGAAGCCGACACGCATGCCCGCGAGCGAGCGCGACTTGGACACCGTCTGCACGACGAGCAGGTTCGGATAGCGGTCGATCAGGCCGATTGCCGATTCCGCACCGAAATCCACGTACGCTTCGTCGATCACCACCACCGAATCGGCGTTCCTGGCGACCAGCCGTTCAATGTCCGCGAGCGGCAACGGGCGACCGGTCGGCGCGTTCGGATTGGGAAACAGGATGCCGCCGTTGGGCACAGCGTAGTCGTCCACATTGATTGCGAAGGTGTCGTCGAGCGGAATTGTCCTATAGTCGACGTCGAAAAGCCGCGCGTAAGTCGGGTAGAAGCTGTACGTGATGTCAGGGAACAGCAAGGGCTTGTCGTGCTTCAACAGAGCCTGGAAGGTGAGTGCAAGCACCTCGTCGGAGCCGTTGCCGGCGAATATCTGATCGGCGCGGATGTTGTGATACGCGGCGACCGTCTGGCGAAGCTGGAGCGCGGTCGGGTCGGGGTAGCGCCGCAACGACTCGCCGGCGTCGCCCAGTTCCTGACGGATCGCTGCCAGCACGCGCGGCGAAGGCGGGTACGGGTTCTCGTTGGTATTCAGCTTCACCGGATGGGCGAGCGCCGGCTGTTCGCCTGGCACGTACGGCGTCAGACGGTGAACGATGTCACTCCAATATCGGCTCAAAGCTTTCTCCCAAGCAAGACGGTTCGGGGCCACGAGCGCGCGCCGCGGCACCGCACGGCAACACGGACTACGAATTGCGATGCAGTTGCATCATCGCGCGCTCAAGCTCGCCTTTGATGATCTGCGGCATGACGGCGAGCGCCCGCTCGATGGACGCGTCGATCACGTCCTGCTCTTCGCGCCGCGGCGGTTTCAACACGTAGTTGGCGACGTCCGGCTTCGCGCCCGCGCGCGCGCTTTCGGGAATCAGATCGCGCGGATGGCCGATGCCGATGCGCAGCCGCCAGTATTGCTGCGAGGACAAATGCGCGGTGATGTCCTTCAAACCATTATGGCCGCCGCTTCCGCCGCCGAGCTTGAGCTTCACGCTTCCGGGCGGCATGTCGAGTTCGTCGTGCGCGACGAGAATCTCGTCGGGAAGAATCTTGAAGAACTGCGCCAGCGCGACCACCGACTGACCCGAGCGATTCATGTAAGTCTGCGGCTCGAGCAGGTGCACTTCCTCGCCGTGAAGCCGCGCCTTCGCGTAAAAGCCGTGAAAGCGCCGCTCGTCGCGCAGCGTGGTGCCGGCCTCGCGCGCCAGTTGATCGACCAGCCAGAAGCCTGCGTTGTGGCGCGTCGCGGTGTATTCGGCGCCCGGATTGCCGAGCCCGACGATCAGCTTGATCATGATTGCGTGGGTCCATCAGGCCCGGAAGCCGAACGCGGCCGAGCCAAAAAAAACCGAAAAAAAACCCGCCGGGGCGAACCTCGGCGGGTCACGTCGACCGTCTCATTGAAACGGATCGAGAGGATTGCTTGCTCAGTGCGCGATGGGCGCTCAAGCAGCCGGCGTTTCGCCTTCAGCGGCAGCAGCGTCGCTTTCCGACACGGCGCCAGCCGGGATCGTTGCCGAAGCGACGACCGGGTTTTCAGCTTCGACGTGAGCAACCAGCGCCACGCCTGCCGGCAGCGGGATGTCCTTCGCGTGAACCGATTGGCCGGCTTCGATCTTGGCCAGGTCGACTTCGATGAATTCCGGCAGTGCCGACGGCAGGCACTCGATTTCCAGTTCGTTGACGACGTGCGAGATCACCGCGCTCGACAGCTTCACTGCCGGGTTGGTTTCCTGGTTCATGAAGTGCAGCGGCACCTTGGTGTGCAGCTTCTTCTTCGCGTCGACGCGCTGGAAGTCCACGTGCAGCACGAGCTGACGGAACGGGTGGTATTGCACGTCGCGCAGCAGAACCTGTTGCGACTTGCCGCCGATTTCCAGATCGAGAATCGACGAGTGGAAAACTTCTTTCTTCAGCGCGTGCCACAGCGCGTTGTGGTCCAGTTCGACCAATTGCGTCTCAGCACCAGCGCCATATACGATGCCCGGGGTCTTGCCCGAGTTACGCAGGCGGCGGCTCGCACCCGTACCTTGCAAAGAACGCTCGAAAGCGACAACTTTCATTTTGAATCTCCATTGCACTGCCCGCGACCAGGCAGTAAAAACGGGGCCCGCAAGCCGTTATGGCTGAGGCCCCAGAACTGCGGCATGAACCTTCGTTCGTTCATGCCGATTGTGCAAAAGCGCGGCATGCCGCATGAAGCGGCCGCCGCGCCTTCGCAAATACTTAACTTTCCGCGAACAGCGACATGACCGAATCGCCGCGACGGATGCGCGAGAACGTTTCGGCCAGGAGGCCGGCGCTGGTCAACGAACGGATCTTGGCGCACGAGCGGGCTTCTTCGCCGAGCGGGATCGTGTCCGTGACGACCAGTTCGTCGAGCGCGGAGGCGGCAATACGCTCGCCCGCGCCGCCCGACAGAACCGGGTGGGTGGCGTAAGCGAACACCTGTTTCGCGCCACGTTCCTTCAAAACCTGGGCTGCCTTACAAAGCGTGCCGGCCGTGTCGACCATGTCGTCCATGATCACGCAGGTCCGGCCTTCGACTTCACCGATGATGTTCATCACTTCGGCAACGTTCGCCTTGGGGCGGCGTTTGTCGATGATCGCGAGGTCGCAGTTCAGCTGCTTCGCCAATGCCCGGGCACGCACCACACCGCCGACGTCCGGCGACACGACCAGCAGGTTCTCGTAGTTCTGCTTGCGCAGATCGCCGAGCAGCACGGGCGTAGCGTAGATGTTGTCGACCGGAATGTCGAAGAAGCCTTGAATCTGGTCGGCGTGCAGATCCATGGTGATGATCCGCTCGACGCCGGCGATTTCCAGCATGTTCGCCACGATTTTCGCCGAGATGGCGACGCGCGCCGAACGGGGGCGGCGATCCTGGCGTGCATAACCGAAGTAGGGGATGGCTGCGGTGATCCGGCCGGCGGATGCGCGCTTGAGCGCGTCGACCATGATCATCAGTTCCATCAGATTGTCGTTCGCCGGTGCGCACGTGGACTGCAGCACGAACACGTCTTTGCCGCGCACGTTTTCCTGGATCTCGACCTGGATTTCACCGTCCGAGAAACGGCTAACCATTGCTTTGCCGAGGGGAATACCGAGGATTTTGACGACTTCCTGTGCAAGCGCGGGATTTGCGTTGCCAGTAAAAACCATCAGGCCGTCATGGCTGCTCATCGTGCACCTGCTTCAGGCTGGGGGCGAGGGGAAATGCGAGAATTTTTGGCAGGGGAGAAAGGATTCGAACCTTTGCATGCCGGAATCAAAATCCGGTGCCTTAACCAGCTTGGCGACTCCCCTACACTAACTTTGAGCTCCGCCGAACGTGGAGTTTCGTTCGACGATGCAAAACCTATGACGCGAAAGCAAAGAGTGGATGCTGCTCTAGACTCGCGGCCACTGCGCTGTTCCATTCGCCCGGCAGTTTGGCTTGAGCCGCTTCTGCCTCAGCTTTGCTACGGAACGCTGCAAAGACACTTGCACCGGATCCAGACATCCGCGCTGGCGCGATATTTTCAAACCATCGCAGCACTTGCGCTACTTCCGCGTACTTCCCTACGACAACCTGCTGCATGTCGTTACGGCCGAAGCTCTCTGGCCATTCAGTGTTGCAGCTAAGTTCTGCAGGAAAGTCCGTAATTGTGAGGGCTTTTGAATCTCTTGTCAACGCTTTTTCGGAAAAAATCGCTGCAGTCGGAACATGAACCCTTGGCGTCACTACCAGGAAATGACGCGGCGGCAATTGTACAACGTCTAATGCTTCTCCGACACCCTGCGCGAACGCATTTTTTCCAAAAACGAAGAACGGCACGTCGGCGCCGAGCTTCAATGCCAAATCCTGCAGTTCCTGGCGCGGCAAATTGAGGTTCCACAGCCGGTTCAGCGCGAGCAGCGTGGTCGCCGCGTCGGAACTGCCGCCGCCGAGGCCCGCACCCATCGGCAGGCGCTTGTCGATTTCGATCTCGACGCCTTGCGGCGAGTCCGTATGCGCTTTCAGCAGGTTTGCCGCGCGCACCGTCAGATCGTGCTCCGGCGGCACGTCGGCGATGTCGGTGCTGCGCGTGACAAGGCCGTCGTCGCGCCGCGTGAAATGGAGCGTGTCGCCCCAGTCGAGCAACTGGAAGACCGTTTGCAGCGTGTGATAACCGTCCGGCCGGCGCCCGGTGATGTGCAGGAAGAGGTTGAGTTTCGCTGGCGCGAGGCAATCGCGCAGCGAGTGGGTGGTTTCGATCATGAGTCGAGGCTACATGCGCCAAACAGGCGCCGAATAAGCGGCAAGTGCGCGCGAAGGCGCGTGATTACTGGTCCAGCACGAGCTTGATGTCGAGCGGCGGCTCCGAACGCGACAGATTGACGCGCTTCACACCGGTGGCGGGCGCGTCGGCGTAGGCGAGATAGTCGATCGTCCAGCCGTCCTGGCTGATTTCCTTAAGACGCGACGGCTGCTCCGGGTCCTTCTCCGTTTTGGCGCGCGAGGTGGGCGCGGGCGACGGCTGCAGCCAGTAACGCAAGCCTTCGACCGGAAGTGCGAAGCCCAGCGCGTTCTGCATCAACGTGGAGACGTTGTCCGCCGTGAGCGGCTGACGGTTCGGCAACTCGAGCGTGGCCGAAGCCGGCGACGACGTCACGATGGCAAGTGTCTGGCCCAGCGGATTGCGCAACTGCAAAGTGACCGTGTCGCCCGTTTCCTGCCACGAGAAATTACCGTATGCATTGCGCTGCTGGCCGTTCTGGTCGTTGTACTGGACGGCGAAACGGCCCTGGTAAGCGCGGCTGGTTTGCGCGGTCACCGCGGTTGCGGCATTCGACGTGGACGGCCCTTGCGGTTTCACCGACGCGCAGCCGGCCAGTGCGACGACGGCTGCCGCCGCGAGCCCGAGCGCCGCGCGGCGCGGCGCCGGAAAGGAAGTATCGAGACTGAAAAGACGCATTAAAGATCGTTCACCTGAAGACGTTGCAGCGTTTTGACGAGCGTTTCGTTGTCCGGTTCGAGCTTGCGCGCCTCGCGGAACGCGGCGCGCGCCTGGTCCTGGTCTCCGGACTTCCACAGCACTTCGCCGAGATGCGCGCCGATTTCGGCGTTCGGCTGAAGGGTGTAGGCCTTGCGCAGCAGCCTGATCGCGTCTGTCGTGTCGCCCATGCGGTACTTGACCCAGCCGACGCTGTCCATGATGAACGCGTCGTTCGGCGCGAGCGACGACGCCTTCTCGACCAGCTTGTCGGCTTCCGCGAGACGCTGATTGCGATCGGCCAGCGAATAGCCGAGCGCGTTGTACGCCTGCGGATTGTCCGGCTGCGTCTGGATCAGCTTGCGCAATTGCGCTTCCATGGTATCGAAGTGGCCGTTCTTTTCGGCGGCCATCGCGTAGTCGTAGGTCAGATCGGGGTCGTCAGGAAACGCCGCTGTGGCTTGTTGCAGGCGCGATTCGGCTTCCGGATAGCGCTTCGCGTCGAACAGGATCGCCGCGTCGGTGCGCGCCACCAGCGCCTGATCGCGCGGATCGGCCGGGTGCAGGTTGGCAAGCTGGCGCCGCGCGTCGTCAGGCTTGCCCTGCTTGGCGAGCAACTGCGCGCGCGTAATCTGCGCCGACAGATACTGCTGGCTCGCCGGCGAGATTTTGTCGAGCCAGTCGGCAGCGGCCGCATCGTTCTTCTGTTCCAGCGACAACTGCGCAAGGTAGATGTACGCCTGGCCCGGGTCCGCGCCCGGCGTTTTCTCGGCCTGCTGCGCGTACTGCGTGAGGTACGTTTGCGCGTCGTTGAAGTTCTTCTGCTGGATCTTGATGAGCGCGAGCGCCATGAGGGGCGTCAGGTCGTTCGCGTTCGCCTTGTGCATGATCTCGAACTGCTTTTGCGCGTCGTCCAGGCGGTCGCTCGCCAGATACATTTGCGCGAGCGCGAGGCGCGCATCGTGCGATTTCGGATTCTGCTGCACGTATTTTTCGAGCGACGCTATGCCTTCCTTGCGCTCCTCCGGGCCCATTTGCGACAGCATGAGCGCCGCCGGCAAATAATCGGGCTTGAGCGCGAGCGCCTGTTCGAGCGACTTGCGCGCACCCGGCGCGTCGTCCGCGACCAGTTGCTGACGCGCGATGGCCAACTGCGCTTCCGGCCGGTTCATGTCGTTCTTCAACATGTCCTGCAATACGTGCAGGCCGCCGATCCGGTTCGGTCCGCGCGAAAGCAGCAACTGCAGCGCGAGAATCGCATTGCCCCGGTTGTCCGCGGGTATCTTCGCGAGTTCACGCGCAAGCAGCGGCTCAGCGTCATCCGGCTTGCCGGAGAGCACGAGCAACGACGCGTCCAACTGGGCGGCGCGCTCCGAGCTCGGCGCATACTGCTGCCACAACTGCGCCGCGGCCAGGGCGTCCGACGGGCTTTGCGCGGCGAGCGCGATTTCCGTGGCCCGCTGCGCCATGCGCGGATCGTGCGTGTCGCGCGCGAGCGCAAGATACGTCTGATAAGCAGGCGCCGGCTGGTTGCGTTGCAGCGCGACTTCGGCGGCGAGCACCTGGAAGACGATCTGGCTCGTCAGTTGTACGTTGGGCAGCGCCTTCTGTTCTTCCGCCGACGGCGGGCCGAGCGGATCGCTCAGCGTGACCGAAGTGTCGTCCGCGTCCGGCGCCGGGTCCTGCGCGTGCGCGGGCACCGCGGCGAGCGCCCACAGCGCCAGCGCGGCCACACCCAGCGAGCGCCGCACGGACACTGCGCGCGGTACACGGAACGCGCACGTCGGGCGCTTCAAAAACAGCTTCACGAAGGACAAGTTCATGGAAATCCGTTCAATGTTTCGGACGATTGTAACGCGCTCGCTACAATACGCGCACAACCACTCACGCAAGTTGCACACCAGTTAGACATGCCAGAGTTGCCAGAAGTTGAGGTTACCCGACGGGGAATCGAACCGTATGTGTCCGGCCGCAAGGTCGAGCGCGTCGATGTCCGCACCCCCGCGCTGCGCTGGCCGATTCCGGCGGACCTTGCGAAGACCTTGCGCGGCCGCGTGGTGCGCAACGTGGAGCGGCGCGGCAAGTATCTGCTGTTCGAAACGGACGCGGGCTGGTTCATCGTGCATCTTGGCATGACAGGGACGCTGCGGGTGCTGCGTCATGTGCCGCATCCGCCGGCCGCGGCGAAGCACGACCATGTCGACTGGATTTTTGACGACTTCATTTTGCGCTTTCGCGACCCGCGGCGCTTTGGCGCGGTGCTCTGGCATCCGCGCGAAGCCGGCGATGTGTTCGCGCATCCGCTGCTCGCGGGTCTCGGCGTCGAGCCGTTCTCGCCGGCATTTTCGGGTGCGCTCATGCACCGGCTCACGCGTGGGCGCAAGGTGTCGGTGAAACAGGCGCTGCTTGCGGGAGAAATCGTGGTCGGCGTGGGAAATATCTATGCGTCGGAAAGCCTGTTTCGCGCCGGCATCCGGCCGACTACCGCGGCCGGCCGTGTGTCGCTCGTGCGTTATGGGCTGCTGGCCGACGCCGTGCGCGTGACGCTTGCCGCGGCGATCGAAAAGGGCGGCAGCACGCTGCGCGATTTTGTCGGCAGCAACGGCGAAAGCGGCTATTTTCAGCTGGACTATTTCGTCTATGATCGCGCGGGGCAGCCCTGCCGTGTGTGCGGCACGCCGGTCAGACAGATCGTGCAAGGTCAGCGCTCCACTTACTTTTGTCCTACCTGTCAGCGCTAAATTTCGCATGCCTTCCCGCTTAAGTCCACGCTCTGCGCAGCCTTTGCCGACCGCCGCCGCGGCCGATTCGTCCGCGTCCTCGCTAACGTCCGACTTCTCCGTGCGGCTGATCGCCTGGCAGCGCAAGCATGGCCGTCATGATCTGCCTTGGCAGAACACGCGCGATCCGTATCGGATCTGGCTGTCGGAAATCATGTTGCAGCAGACGCAGGTGTCGACGGTCATTCCGTACTACGCGAAATTTCTCGCGCGTTTTCCGGATGTTGCCGCGCTGGCCGCCGCGCCTGTCGACGACGTCATGGCGCTATGGGCCGGCCTCGGCTACTACACGCGCGCCCGCAACCTGCACCGCTGCGCGCAAGCCGTGGTCGAGCAGCATGCCGGCGCGTTTCCGGCATCGGTCGAGGAGCTCGCGGAATTGCCCGGCATCGGCCGGTCGACCGCGGCCGCGATCGCGTCGTTTGCATTCGGCGCGCGCGCGACCATTCTCGACGGCAACGTGAAGCGCGTGCTCGCCCGGGTGTTCGGCGTGGAAGGTTTTCCCGGCGAGAAGAAGGTCGAGAATGCCATGTGGACGCTGGCGGAATCGCTGCTGCCGTCGAACGCATCGGACGACGACGTCAGCGCATACACGCAAGGCCTGATGGATCTCGGCGCCACCTTGTGCGTGCGCGGCAAGCCGGACTGCCTGCGTTGTCCGTTTGCCGCCGACTGCGTCGCCAACGTGACGGGGCGTCAGCGCGAACTGCCGGCGGCGCGCCCGAAGAAAGCCGTGCCGACGCGCCGCACGTGGATGCTCGTGCTGCGCGACGGCAACGCGGTGATGCTGGAGAAGCGTCCGCCGTCGGGAATCTGGGGCGGCCTGTGGAGCCTGCCTGAAGCCGCCGACGAAGCCTCGCTCGCCGCCCGCGCGCGCGAGTTCGGCGGCGATGGCGGCGGCGTTTCCCAGCTTTCGCCGCTCGCGCCGCTCACGCATGTATTCACGCATTTCAAGCTGGATATCGAGCCGCGGCTCGCGGAACTGGATCGCGGTGTCGGCGCGCTCGCCGCGCTTGGCGATGCGGACACCGCGTGGGTTGCGCTCAGCGATCTCGATTCGTTCGGTGTGCCGGCGCCCGTGCGCAAATTGCTGGACAGCCTGCAAGGTTCGCTGATCTGACGAATCGCGCGTGAGGGCGTCGCGCGCAGCCTACAGCAGCTGATGTTGCTGCATGTAGCGATGAACCACCTCGATGCGCGCGCCCGCGTCCATCATTTCGAGCAGCTTCTGACGCGCGCGCAGCGCGATCGGCAGCACTTCGGCGAGCCGGTTCGACACCCACGACGGGTCTTCGAGCCTGAACGGCTCGGCAAACGGCAGGCTGTCGGGATCGCGCTCGCGAATGGTCGCGATGATCCGCTCCAGCACTTCCGCGCATGCGCCGAATTTGGCCAACTGCTGATTGCCTTCGAGCGGTTCATCTTCTCCGAGCGGCTCGGCCATGCCGACCAGCAAGCCACTGCTTTCCACGCGGTGCGACAGCAGCCGGAAGCGGCGCGTGCCGCGCGCGCGAATCAGCAGCATGCCGAAGGTCTCGACGTCGCATTGGTCGATTTCGGCGAGACAGCCGATTGATTCGGGCACCGAAGGCTCGTTTTCCCGTGCGACCTCCGCGCCGCTTTTCAGCAGGCAGACGCCGAACGGCGTCTTTTCGCGCAGGCAGTCGCGCGCCATGTCCAGGTAGCGCGCTTCGAAAATCTTGAGCGGCAGAATGCCGTCGGGAAACAGAACCGTGTGTAGCGGGAACAGCGGCACATCGGCGAGCACAGTAGAAGTAGAGGACATGGCGCAACGCTTCGAGTTGAGGCCGCGCGATGCGGCCGGTTAAGCCACTAACTTCGATGATGCGCCGGCTTCGACCGGTGCATCGCGGTGCCGCACGATCACATTCGCTGCATTGGCAAGACGCGCGGCGAGCGTCTCCGCAATGAACACCGAGCGGTGCTGGCCGCCCGTGCAACCAATTGCGACTGTCAGATAACTACGATTGTCGTCGCGGAAATGCGGGAGCCATTTGGCGAGAAACTTCTGAATGTCGTCGATCATTTCATGCACGACCGGCAGGGCGTCGAGGAAATCGATCACCGGTTTATCGAGGCCCGTGAGTGGGCGCAATTCATGATCGTAGTACGGGTTCGGCAGCGTGCGCACGTCGAATACGAAGTCGGCGTCGAGCGGCACACCGCGTTTGAATCCGAACGACTCGAACATCAGCACGAGACCGGCATGCTCCTGTTCGATAAAGCGCTTGACCCATTGGCGCAGCACGTTTGCGCGCAGATTGCTGGTGTCGATCTGATGGCCGAACTCCGCGAGGCCCGCGACGAGCTCACGCTCCCGTTCGATTGCCTCGGCGAGCGAAGTGAGCAGCCCCACATCCGCATCATGCGCGGTGGAACCCGAGAGCGGATGACGGCGGCGCGTCTCCGAAAAGCGCTGAATCAGCGACTGCGTACTCGCGTTGAGGAACAGCACCCGCACGTCATGCGCGCGCGACAGGTCGCGGATCATGGCCGGCATGTCGTCGAGCGATGCGCTCGAACGGGCGTCGATCGCGACCGCGAGGCGGTCGTGTCCGTCTTCGGCAAGATAGGACGCGAGTTCGGGCAAAAAGCGCGGCGGCAGATTGTCGACGCAGTAATAGCCCGCGTCTTCCAGCGCGTTGAGCGCGACGGACTTGCCGGAGCCGGATATGCCGGTGATGAGGATTATGCGCATGGAATCGTGAAATCGGTCCGTTTCATCATAGCATCTGAGCCTTGCGCGCGTTATCCGCGGCCGCCCGCGGGCGAAGGCTGCGAGCGCCGCGCGAAGCCCCGGCTCAGATCAATTTGCCGGGAAACTGGCTATCCGGATCTTGCATGGCGAGACGCTGACGGTCCATGAAATCGCGCAAGGTGTCGATGCCGCGCAATTGCAGGATCGTGTTGCGCACGGCCGCTTCGACGAGCACCGCGAGGTTTCGGCCGGCCGCCACCTGGATGGTGACCTTGCTGATGGGCAGGCCCAGCACGTCGACGGTTTGGCTCTCCAGCGGCAGCCGCTGGAATTCGCCGTCAGGACGGCGCACCAGTTGCACGATCAGCTTCAGTTTCATTTTCCGCCGCACGGCGGTTTCACCGAAAATCGTCTTGATGTCGAGCAGGCCGAGGCCGCGCACTTCGAGCAGATTCTGCAGAAGCGGCGGGCAGCGCCCTTCGACGAAGTCCGGGCCGAGGCGCACAAAGTCCACGGCGTCGTCGGCGACAAGGCCGTGGCCGCGGCTGATCAGCTCGAGGCCAAGCTCGCTCTTGCCGAGGCCGGAGTCGCCGGTGAGCAGCACGCCCATGCCGAGGATGTCCATGAATACGCCGTGCAGCGTGGCGCGCGGCGCGAGAATGCGCGACATGTAAAGCCGCAGGCTGTCGATCACCGCGGCCGCGGACATCGGCGTGGTGAAAAGCGGCGTGGACGAGCGCGTGCAGCGCAGTACCAGTTCGGGCGGCGCGGCGACTCCACCCGCCACCACGAGGAACGGCGGTTCCAGTGCGATCAGCTCGGCCATGTGGCGCGAGCGGTCTTCGTCGGTCTGGCGTTTGTAGTAGTCGATTTCGGCGTCGCCGAGCACCTGGATCCGGTTCGGGTGGATCAGGTTCAGGTGACCGACGAGGTCGGCGCTCGACGTGGCGTTCGCGACCGATTCCGAAGAAAAGCCGCGCTCCCAGCCTTCATGCCCTGTCAGCCAGCTCAGTTTCAGCGTGGCGGCGTTATCGTCGAAAATGCTTTGGGCGTTGATGCTGGACGTATCCATGAGTCAGTGACTCCAGTGTTGGCCGCTTGCCGGGCGCGGCGCCGGCCGTGCTAACGCGGGCCGTGAGCCGAGCCTGGCTGTACCCGCACGCGGACGGTTGTGCGTGCGGATAGGCGGCGTGCGGATGACCGCCGCTGCATCAAGGTTGCCACTGAGTGAGCAGGCGATGCAATGATTCGCGGTCTTGTTCCGTATGCAGGCGCTCGCGTGCGTCGCGATCGGACAGCAGTTGCGCGATTTCCGAAAGGATTTCGAGGTGCTGCTGCGTGGCCTGTTCGGGCACCAGCAGGAAGATGAGCAGCGAGACCGGCTGGCCGTCGGGCGATTCGAAGGGAATGGGTTCGGCCAGCCGGACAAAGGCGGCGAGCGGCTGCTTGAGTCCTTTGAGGCAATGTCCCACAGACAGTTGAAGGTTGGGACGGCGGGTGCGGCATAGATTATGCGACCTTGCGATCATGGTCAATGTTGGATTTCGAGGGCGAACGCTTCAGGGCGGC
>NZ_CADIKB010000035.1 GCF_902859825.1 Paraburkholderia phenoliruptrix
GGCGATGTCGAGAATGTCGTAGCCGCGATAGTGCAGGTCGTTGCCGGTCTTGCCGACGGTGCACAGCGCCGTGTTGCCCGCGGTCACGCCGGACAGCGCGACGGACTTTTTCGGTTTGAACGCGCCTGCGTTTGCCGTGTTCGCGCTGTTGTCTGCTTCGCTCATCGGTGTGTCTCCAGATGCTTTGGGGGGTTGGGTTGACCGCGGCCTTAAACGCAAGGAATGGGCCACCGCTGCTGGCATACGCTAAGTGCCTGATTTGGCAAACGAGTTCTGTGCACCCTGGCCGTCGCCGTTTCACAAGCGAAATGGCCGCATTTCATTTTTGAAACGCAAGCGCGCATAATACGCGGACCTTCACCTTCGCACACACCCTTTCGCGAGTTGCAACCGTGAGCACCCCACCGTTCGACGCCGCCCCGCGCCCGCGCATCTGGGCGCTCAGCATCAGCCGCCTGCGCGATCTCTTTCTCGACATCGCCGGCGAATATGGGGAGCGCGCCGATTTGCGCATTGTCGCGCGAGGCTTCGAAGACGCCGTCCGCGAAATCGAAGCCGCCGGCGCGGGACGCCCCGACGTCGTCATTGCCGGCGGCTCGAACGGCGCGTATCTGAAGACGCGCGTCGCCGTGCCGGTCGTCATGATCACCCCAACGGGTTTCGACGTGATGCATGCGCTCGCCCGCGCCCGCCGCGACGGCGCGAAGGTCGCGCTGGTCATGCACGGCGACACGCCCGACGAAGTGCGCCGTTTCGTCGCCGCATTCGGGCTCGACGTGACGTTCGCCTCGCACCAATCCGCGCAGGACGCGGAGAGCGTCGTGCTGGACCTGCGCGATCGCGGCATCGACGTGGTGGTCGGCCCCGGACTCGTCACCGACCTCGCCGCGAACGCCGGCATGGGCGCGGTGTTCCTGTACTCACGCGCTTCGGTGCGCGCCGGCTTCGAGACCGCGCTCGAAGTTGCGCAGGCCACGCGGCGCGAAACGCTACGCCGGCAGCGGCTCGACAATCTGCTGCAACATCTGCGTGACGGCGTCGTCGCGCTCGACGCCGAAGGACGCGTCGAGGCGATGAACCAGCGCCTTGCCGCCGTGCTCGGCATCGACGCGGCGAATGCAGCCGGCCGGGCGCTGCTCGAACTCGCGCCGGATCTCGCCGGCAGCCTGCCCGACTCGGACGGCGACGCGTTCTGCACCGTGCGCGGCGCGAGCTACGTCGTGCATCGCGGACCGCTTGCGAGCGGCGGCGCGGCGGCGGGCACCGTGTTGACGTTTCAGGAGTCGCGCGCGGTCGAGCGGCTCGACCGGACGCTGCGCTCGCGTCAGCGCGTGCAGCAGTTCAGCGCGCGTTACCGGCTGGAAGAAATGGTGGGCGCCTCCGAACCCATGCAACGCGTGCGCGCGCTCGTGCAGCGTTACGCGAGGTCCGACGCGACCGTGCTGATTCTCGGCGAGAGCGGCACCGGCAAGGAAATGGTCGCGCAGAGCATGCATCAGTTGAGCGCGCGGCGCGACTTCGCGTTCGTCGCGATCAATTGCGGCGCGTTTCCGGAGGCCTTGCTGGAAAGCGAACTGTTCGGCTACGAAGAAGGCGCGTTCACCGGCGCGCGCAAAGGCGGCAAGGCGGGGCTGATCGAAGTCGCGCATCGCGGCACCCTGTTTCTCGACGAAATCGGCGAGATGCCGCTGTCATTGCAAAGCCGTTTGCTGCGCGTGTTGCAGGAGCGCGAAGTCGTGCGGCTCGGCTCGACGGAACCGACGCGCGTCGACATTCGCGTGATCGCCGCGACACATCGCGCGCTGACCGAGGGGATCGAAGCGGGCCGCTTTCGCGCCGATCTCTACTACCGGCTCAACATTTTGAGCATTGCGCTGCCGCCGCTGCGCGAGCGTCCAACGGATCTGCTGCCGCTCGCCGTCGAATTGCTCCTGCAAGCCGCGGCACGCGAGCCGAGACTCGCCGCGCGACTGCCCGACGCCGCTGCCGCCGAACGCGTTCTCGCCGCGCTCGCCGAGCCGTTGCAGCGTTACGCATGGCCGGGCAATGTGCGCGAGTTACAAAACGTGATCGAACGGATTGCCGTGGAGCTGGCGGAGATGGAGACGGACGCCGACCCGGAAACCGGCAGCGAAGCGCTCATCACGCGAGACATGTTGCGCAGCATCGCGCCGGAAATCGCGGAGCCGCCGCACTCGCGGGCGAAGAAAGCCGCATTGACACTACGCGAGCGCAGCCGTCATGTGGAAGCCGACGAGATCCGTGCCGCGCTCGCCGCGCATGACGGCGACCGCGATGCGGTGTGCGACGCGCTCGGCATCAGCAAGACGACGTTATGGCGGAAGCTGAACGCGGCGCGTTAGTCTTCTTCACGGCGGCTGCGCCATGCTTGCCGGCATTGGCCGCCGCGCGCGCGATGAACATGCTCGGCGTCATGCCGCAGCATCGCTTGAAATGCCTGCCGAAATGGCTCTGGTCGAAGAAGCCGACCTCGGTCGCGACCACGGAGCCGGGCACGCCTTCGAGCAGCAGCGTCTGCGCCCGCTGAATGCGCACGCCGCACAAATAGCGATACGGCGAGGAGCCGTATTGCTGCCGGAACACGGTCGCGAAACGCGACACGCTGAGCGCGGACAGCGCCGCGAGTTGAGCGAGGGTCACGGGCTCGTTGAAATGCGCTTCGATAAAAGCCCGCGCGGCATTGAGGCTGATGGACTGTTTCATGACGTCACGATGCTCGGGCGGGGCGCCGCCTCTTTGGCAAAACGCTGAATGGAAAATCGGTCGAGCGAAATCGGCGTGCTGCCTCTATCGACGAGCTCCGCCAACGTCTCGCCCACGCCCGGACCGATCTGAAAACCGGAGCCGCTGAAGCCGAACGCATAGAAGAGCCCATCCACCTTGCTGCTCGGACCGATCACTGGTTCGCTATCGGGCAGATAACTTTCGACACCGCTCCACACGCGAATCACATGCAGCGGCGCGAGCGCGGGCACGAGCCGGCGCATTTGCGCAAGCTGGCGCACGGTGTTGTGGGGCAGCACCGACGCGCGGCTCGTCGCAGCATCGGCCGGCCCCGCAGGCCCGCCGCCGACGATGATGTTGCCGCGCGGAATCTGCCGGAAGTAAATGCTCTCCTGCTTGATGGACGTAAACACGCCCATCGACGATTTGAAAATGTACGGCACCGGCTCGGTCACACACATTTGCGGCCCGCTCACGGCAAGCGGCGCGCCTTCGCCGAACTGTTCGGTGAGGCGCGTGGCCCACGCGCCCGCGCAGATCACCAGTTGTGCCGCGCGGTACACGTCGCCGCGCGCGCTCTCCACGCGAAAGCGGTCGCCGTCTTTTTCGACGTGCACGATCTCTGTATTCTCGATCACCTGCGCGCCGAGCCGCGCCGCCGCGCGTCCGAACGCGGGCGCGGCGAGGCGCGGATTCGCGTGGCCGTCGAGCGGCGAAATGGACGCCGCCAGCACTTCGCGTCCGAGAAACGGGAAGCGCTCGAACATAGCCTTGCCATGCAGCACTTCGAGCTCGAGCCCGTAAGCGCGCGCGTCGATCGCATACTGCTCGAAATGCTCGACGTCCTTCTCGTGATAGCACACGCGCGTATGGCCGACCGGCAGGAACTCCACGTCCTCGCCGAGCAGTTCCGCCGAACGCTGCCAGGTGCGCAGCGCGCGATTGGCCATGGCAAGCTGCGGCAGCGCGCGCCCCTGACGCCGAATGCCGCCGAAATTAACGCCGCTCGCCTGCTGTCCGGTGAGCCCGCGCTCAAGCAGGATGACCGAGCGATTGCGCCCGCGCAGAAAAAACGCGGTCGTCGTGCCCATGATGCCGCCGCCGATCACGATGACGTCGGCTTCGTTGCGCGCCGCGCTCATTGCGTGACCTCCTCGGTGAGCGCAACGGGCAGCGGCTTGACGGGCGCCTGACCGCGCAGCCGTCCCACGGAAGCAAGCGGCACGCACGCCGCCGCCGCGATGACTTCCGCGCCCGCATGACCACAATAACGTCCCTGGCAACGGCCCATGCCGACGCGCGAAAACGCCTTCGCGCGGTTGGCTTCCGTGGCACCGGCTTCGCGAACGACGCGGCGCAGTTCGCCTGCCGTGATCGCTTCGCAGCGGCAGACAATCGTTTCGTCGGGCAGGGCCGCCGCGAACTTCGCCGGCCATGGAAACGCCTCGCGCAAGCCCGCGGCAAAGCGCGAAAAGCGCGCGAGCTCGGCTCGCAAACCGTCCATATCGCCGATGCCGGCCGCTTGCACGCCGTGGTCCTGCAGCGCGGCAAGCGCCGCGAGGCGGCCCGCACGTTCGGCAGCGTCGGCGCCGCGCACGCGCGCGCCGTCGCCGGCCAGATACACGCCCTTTACGCTGCTGCGGCCGTCGCCGTCGATGGCGGGAAGCCACTGCTTTGTATCGTCGTCGAAAATGAAGCCACAGCCGGCGAGATCTGCGAGCTGCGTTTCAGGGCGCAAGTGATAGCCGAGCGTGACCGCATCGCAGGGGAATTCCAGGCGTTTGCCGCGAGGCAACGCGACTTTCACGCCGCTCACGCCCGTTTCCGGCGAGCCCTTTATCTCGAGCGGCTGCACGCCTCTATAAACCGGCACGCGCGCTTTCGACAGCACACGCGTCAACGCAAGGCCTTTTTTCAGCACGGCAGGAAGGGCGAGGAGACGCGGCAGCGCGGTCAGGCGCTGCATGAACCTGGACGTGTCAAGCACGGCGGCGATCTGCGCGCCCGCCTTCACGTATTGCGCGGACACGAGATAGAGCAGCGGCCCGCTGCCCATCATGACGATGCGCGAGCCGATCGCGCAGCCCTGCGATTTGAGTGCCACCTGTGCGCCGCCCAGGCTGTAGGTGCCCGCCTGATGCCAGCCTCTCACCGGCATGAGCCGGTCGGTCGCGCCGCTGCAAATGATCAGCGCGTCGAACGGCAGCGTGCCGTAGCGCGTCCCGCTGACCGTGTGTACTTCGTTCGCCGAAATATTCCACACAAGCGTTTCCGGCCGATAGTCGATGCGGCCCTTCAGCACGTCGAAGCTCTGATGCAACGCAGCCGCGCGCGCCGCCTCCGTGCCGTACAGCGTGTCGTAGCTGCGCGAAAAGCCGTCCGGTTGACGGCGGTAAATCTGGCCGCCGTCGCGCCGGCCTTCGTCGATCACCGTGGGGCGCAGGCCCGCCTCGACGCAGGCCTGTGCCGCGCGCACTCCGGCAGGCCCCGCGCCGACGATGATTACGCGCGTGGCCATACGCCCTCCCCCGCATCGGCGAGTCTCGTCACGATCGACATGCCCGGCGCAGCCGGCGTGCTGCAGGCGCGCAGGCGCTCGCCTTGCGCAGTCCAGACCCAGCAGTCCTGGCACGCGCCCATCAGGCAGAAGCCGGCGCGGCGGCCGTCGCCGAATTCGGAATCGCGCAGCGTGCTGCCGCTCGTGAGCAGCGCGACCATCAGCGTGTCGCCTTCGGCGGCCTCGCGCGTCACGCCGTCGACGGTGATCGGAAAAGTCTTGCGACCCGTTTCCGCGAGCCGCGCAAATCGCTGGTTCATGCGGGGATCGTCTCCAGATTCTGCAACCGGCTCAGCTCCGCCGCCGAGTGATGGCACAGAATCTCCGCGCCGGAAGGCAGCTTCTTCAGCGAGGGCGGCGTGACGTTGCATACGCCGTCGATACGCACCGGACAACGCGCGCGGAAGGAACACAGCTCGGGCACGGCGGCGCTCTCGCCCATCGCGGGCAATGCGCACGCGGCGACGTGCCGGCGTGCGTCGAGCCAGCCGGGTTTCAGTTCGGGCACCGAATCGACCAGCAAGCCCGTGTAGGGGTGATACGGCGGCGCGGCGAGCACGTCGCGCTGTCCCGCTTCCACGCGCTGGCCTGCGTATAGCACGATGACTTCGTCGCAAATTGCGCGCACAGTCGAAATATCGTGGCTGATGAACATGTACGACACGCCCAGCTCGCGGCGCAATTCGGCGAGCAGATCGAGGATCGCGGCGCCGACCACCGTATCGAGCGCGGACGTCACCTCGTCGCAGAGAATCAGCGCGGGATCGGCGGCGAGCGCGCGCGCCAGGTTCACGCGCTGCTTCTGGCCGCCGGAGAGCCCAGCCGGCGTGCGCGTCGCAATGGAGGCCGGCAGCTTGACCAGATCGAGCAGCGCGAGCATGCGCTTCTTCGCGGCCGCGCCGCGCAGATGGTGATAGAACGCGAGCGGCCGGGCGAGAATATCCGCGATCGAATGACTCGGGTTCAGCGCGGTATCGGCGTTCTGGAACACGATCTGAATCTGCCGGTACTGCTCGGGCGTGCGGCCGGATAGTTGCGCGGGCAACGGCTCGCCGTTGAACAGCACTTCGCCGCGCGCCCGGTCGACGAGACCCGCCACCACGCGCGCCAGTGTCGTCTTGCCCGAACCCGATTCGCCGATCACGCCGAGCGCGCTGCCGCGCGGGATGGTGAGACTCACGTCGTCGAGCACGCGCACGGCGGGCACGCCGTTACGGTCGATGCGGCCATAGCCCGCCGACAGTCCGCGGATTTCGAGGAGCGGCGGCACGGGTTCGGCGCCGTCCTTTGGTACACCGAACGATGCCTCCGGGCGGCGCGTCGCGGCCAGCAACTGGCGCGTGTAGGCATCCACCGGCGCATCGAGCACCTGCGCGACCGCGCCGTTTTCCTTCACCGCGCCGCCGTTGAGCACGACGATGCGGTCGGCCATCTGCGCGACGACGGCCAGATCGTGCGACACATACACGGCTGTCGTGCCGAGTTCGCGCACCACCTTCTTGAACGCCGCGAGCACTTCGATCTGCGTGGTCACGTCGAGCGCGGTGGTCGGTTCGTCGAACACGACGACAGCCGGGTCGGTGATCAACGCCATCGCCGCCATCAAACGCTGCAGTTGGCCGCCGGACACCTGATGCGGATAGCGCTCGCCGATCGTCTCCGGCGCGGGCAGCGCAAGCGCGCGAAAGAGGCCGATCGCCTTGGTGCGTGCGGCTTCCTTGCTCATCAACTGATGCAGCAGCGCGGGCTCCGTCACCTGATCCATGATCGTGCGCGCCGGATTGAAGCCCGCGGCCGCACTCTGCGCGACATACGCGACGGTGCGCGCGCGCAACGCGCGGCGGCCTTGCGCATCGAGTGCAAGCACATCCACGTCGCCGATTCGTACCGAGCCGCCGCTGATCGAGCAGCCCGCACGCGCATAGCCGAGCAGCGACAACGCGATGGTCGTCTTGCCTGAACCCGATTCGCCGATCAGCGCGAGCACCTCGCCCTTCTTCACCGAAAAGTCGACGCCCTTGACGATCTCCGTCACCGGCCCGTGCGCCGCGCCCGCGACGACACGCAGCCCCTTTACTTCAATCATGTCGTGCTCGGCCATCATGCGTCTCCGTGGCTACGGCTGCGACGCCGCAAGTTGTCGATCAGCAGGTTCATGCCGATGGTGAGCGTGGCGATCGCGACGGCCGGCATCAACACGGCAGGCGCGCCTTCGGACAGGCCGCCGATGTTCTCGCGCACGAGCGAGCCCCAGTCCGCATTCGGCGGCTGCACGCCGAGACCGAGGAAGCTCAGGCCGCTCAGCAACAGCACGATGAACACGAAGCGCAGGCCGAAATCTGCGAGCATCGGGTGAATCATGTTCGGCAAGACCTCGACACGCGCGATGTACAGCAACCCTTCGCCGCGGGCGCGGGCGACCTGCACGTATTCGAGTCCCATCAGATTCAATGCGAGGGAACGCGAGATGCGGAATGCGCCGGGAATGTAGGCAAGCGCCGCGACCGTCGTGAGCATCGGGATCGACGAACCGAATGCGGCGATCACGACGAGCGCGAGCACCTTGCTCGGAATGGAGATGAGCGCATCGAACAGGCGGCTCAGCCCCTCGTCAACCCATCTGCCCGAGACTGCCGCAAGCAGTCCGAAGAATGTGCCGACGGTGCTCGCGAGCATGGCCGCCGCGAGCGCGAGGCCGACCGTGTAGCGCGCGCCGTAGAGAATCCGGCTCAACATGTCGCGGCCGAGATAGTCGGTGCCGAGCGGATACGCCGCGCTGTAACGGCCGAAAATTTCCGTGGAGGTCAGCGCACCGCCTTTGTACGGCGCGACGAGCGGCCCGACGAACGCGACCAGCAGCCAGAACAGCACGATCACGAGGCCGAGCAGGCCGAGCACGGAAAAGCGCTGCACGAGCCGTTGCAGCGTGTTCAGGCGAACGGGCGAAGTATCGACAACCGGCGCTTCGGCGACGGCCTCGTCGCGGCTCACGTCGTACAGTTCGGTGCCCGCGTGCGGGACGGGGGGGTGGGTAGGTCGGCTAATCATCGACGCAGCCTCGGGTTGGATACGATTTGACACAGGTCCGCGATCAGCACGAGCGCGAGATACGCGGCGCAGAACACCATCACGCAGCCTTGCACGAGCGGCATGTCGCGGTTCGTCACGGCGTCGACCATCAGGCTCGCAAGGCCCGGATAGTTGAAGATGGATTCCACGATCACCACGCCGCCGAACAGATACGACAGGCTCAGCGCGACCGCGTTGGCAATCGGCCCGACGGTGTTGGGCAGCACATGGCGCAACACCACGCGCACCGGTGAGGCACCCTTGAGGATGGCCATTTCCACATACGACGAGTTCAACTGGTCGAGCACCGCGGCGCGCGTCATGCGCGCCATCTGCGCGACGATCACGCAGCACAGCGTCATGACCGGCATCGCGTAGATACGCAGCAGCGCGCCGAACGAATTCACCTCGGACAGATATGACAGCGCCGGCAGCCAGCGCAGCTTGACCGCAAAGATCAGCACCGCGATGGTCGCGACGAGAAACTCGGGCACCGCCACCGTCGAAAGCGTCAGCACGTTGAGCACGCGATCGAGCAGCGAGCCGCGAAACATCGCGGACGTAATGCCGATCAGAAGCGCGATCGGCACCGACACCACCGCGGTCAAGCCGGCAAGCACGAGCGAGTTCGGCAGGCGCGTAGCGATCAGCTCGCTGACGGGCAGATTGTTCGACATCGACGTGCCGAAGTTGCCGGTGACGATATGAAGGAGCCATTCGCCGTAGCGTTGCAGCGCCGGTTGATCGAGCCCGAACTGGTGCCGCAATGCGGCGACGGCCTCGGGCGTGGCCGCCTGACCGAGCGCCTGCTGCGCGGCGTCGCCGGGAAGCAGCCCCGTCACGCCGAACACGATGGCCGACACCAGCAGCAGCGTGAGCAGCGCGAGGCCGAGGCGCGCGGCGATGAGTCGTTGCGCGTGTGCTTTCATTGAAAGTCGCCTCCTTCTTGAAGCATGCGCGCCGCGTCGAAGCGGCGCGCCAGTGCATGTATTACGCGTATTGCGGGGACTGGCGCTCCGACCCGGCGAGCCGAAGCGCCTTCACTTCACGTTACGCCTCTAGCCAGACGTTTTCCGCGAAGGCAAAACCCATCAGACCGGCAAGCGGGATCGAACCGAGTCCCTTCAGCTTACTCGTATAGCCGTCGAGCGAGCTATGAAAGAGCGGAATACCGATGCCGCCGTTTTCGTGCACGAGCACCTGCATGTCGCCGTAGATCTTTTTGCGCTTCCCGTCGTCCGGTTCGCCGCGTGCGGCCACGAGCATCTGGTCGAATTTCGGGTTCTTCCAGTTGGCCTCGTTCCACGGTGCGTCGGATTTGAAGAACTGCGTGAAGAGCACGTCCGCGCTCGGGCGCGCATTGATGTTGCCGAAGCCGAGCGGATGCTTCATCCAGTGATTGGACCAGTAGCCGTCAGCGGGCACGCGGCTCACCTGCAGATTGAGGCCCGCGCGCGGCGCCGCCTGTTGCAGCAGCATGGCCATTTCGACGGACCCGTCGGCTGCCGGCGACGCATAGACCTGCAGCGGCGTCGAGCCGAGCTTGGCCTTCTGGAAATAGAACTTGGCCTTGTCGGGATCGAACGCGCGTTGCGGCAGGCCGGCGAGATAGTACTTGTTGGTCGGGTCGATCGGCTGATCGTTGCCGATCGCGCCGTAGCCGCGAAACACCGAGCGGCGGATCTGCTCGCGGTCCAGCAGGTACATCATGCCGCGGCGGAAATCGTCGTTGCCGGTGAGGCCGCCCTCGTCGCGGACAATCAGGTCCGTGTAGCCGCCCGTCTTCGTTTCGAGCACCTTGAAACCCGGCGCCGTCTTCAGGCGTTCAGCGGAATTCGGCGTGAGGCCGTTGATCAGTTGCACGTCGCCCGAAAGCAAGGCGTTCACGCGCGCCGATTCGTCGCCGATACCGATCAGCTCGATCTCGTCGAGATACGGCATGCCCGGCTTCCAGTACTTGTCGTTTCTCACGCCGACCGTGCGCACGCCCGGCGAGAATTCCTTGAGCTTGTACGGACCCGTGCCCACGGCCGTTTTGAAATCGCTCGTGCCGTCCTTGATGATGAGGAAGTGCGACGTGGCCAGAATCACCGGCAGGTCGGCATTCGCGCCTTCGAGCGTGATGGTCACTTCGTTCGGGCCGGTGGCCTTCACTTCCTTCACCTGATCGGCAATGGTCTTTGCCTTCGAAGCCGTCGCCGGGTCCTTATGGCGCATGATCGAATAGACCACGTCGGCGGGCGCGAGCGACTTGCCGTCGTGGAACTGCACGCCGCTGCGCAGCTTCACGACCCACACGGTCGCGTCCTTGGTGTCGATCGATTCGGCCAGCGCCATCTTCGCGCCGAGGTGCGAGTCGAGCTCGGTCAAGCCGTTGTAGAACATGTTGCAGCGCACGTAGTCGGTGCTGAGCGCGCCCTTCGCGGGATCGAGCGTGTCGGCTGCGGAAGCCGACTGCGTCGCCACGCGAATCTTGCCGCCCTGCTTCGGCCTGGCTTGCGCGAACGCCGCGCCGCTGGCCGCGAGCAGACCCGTGCCCGTCATCGACATCATCCCGGCCGCGGCCATCGCGCGCAGCACGTCGCGCCGCGAGGCGCCTTTCGCTGTCATTTGCTCGAGCCGGTCGCCGAGGTCATGAGCGCCATGTGGTGAGTTTTCCTTATTCATCGAACTTCTCCGCGAGGATGGGCAGTTGTGAGGGCTGCGTGGGGTTGATCGGCGACTGCAACAGCGGCACTGCAACGACGGATGCAACAGCGGGACTTCAGTAGAAAATGTCCTTGATACGGTAATACGTGCCCACGAGCGGCAGGAACCAGGGCTTACCGGTGTGTCCCGGAATGGCTGCCCACTCGGACTCGTCCCATGGGTTGCGATCCGCGCGGCCGTCCATCACATCGGCCATCACCTGGCCCATGTGCGTGGACATCTGCGTGCCGTGGCCGCTGTAGCCCATCGAAAAATAGAGGCCGTCGTGCTGCCCGGCATGCGGCAGGCGATCCGCGCTGATGTCGACGAGGCCGCCCCAGCAATAGTCGATGCGCGCCGTGGCGAGCGTCGGAAACATCGCGGCAAGACCCTGCTGCAAGATGCGCCCGCTCCTGGCGTCCGAAGGCCGTTCGGAGGCCGTGAAGCGCGCGCGGCCGCCGAACAGCAGGCGCGAATCCGGCGTCACGCGGAAATAGTTGTGCATGAGGCGCGTGGTCGTGTAGGCGCGCCGCTTCGGCAGCAACTGCGCGAGCAATGCGGGCGCGAGCGGCTCCGTCACGACGATGAACGAGCCGACCGGCGCAAGGCGCCGCCGGTACCAGCCGAACGGTCCGTGCCGCGAAGGTCCGGTTGCGATCAACACCTGCTTCGCGCGCACTTCCCCGCGCGTGGTGATCACGCGGTGTGCGCCGCTCTCTTTCACGATCGACGTAACGGCCGCGTGTTCATACAGCTTCGCGCCGCGCCGGACCGCGGCTTCGGCGAGTCCGACCGCGAACCTGCCCATATGCATCTGGCCGCCATGACGTTGCAGCAGGCCGCCGTAAAAGCTGTCCGACTGCACCTCGCCGCGAATGCGTTCGCCGTCGATCAGCTCGATGTCGGTGTCGACCGTGCGGCGAATGAGTTCCGCGGTCTTCTCCAGATGCGCGAGATGATGCGGCTTCGACGCCAGCTTCAGCTTGCCGGTCGCGACGTAATCGCAGTCGATCTGCTCTTCGCCGATCAGCCGCTCCACCGTATCGACCGCGTCCGAATACGCGCGATAACACGCGCTCGCGCGCTCGATACCCAGTTGCGCAGCGAGCGCGGCGAAGTCTTGCGCCACGCCCGTGTTCACCTGGCCGCCATTGCGGCCCGAGGCACCGCCGCCCACACGCCCCGCGTCCACCACCGTGACGGACGCGCCGCGCTTGCCGAGCGCCTGAGCCGCCGACAAGCCGGTGAAGCCCGCGCCGATCACCACCACGTCGGCGTGGCCGTCAACCGGACCTTCGCAGGCCGCGGCGAACGGCGGCGCGGTGTCGAGCCAGTAGGAATCGAGCTTCATCCTGTGCATGTCCATGGTTGCAGGGGCCGGCGACGGCGTGCCCGTCGAGCGCTTACAGGTCGGCTTGCCAGCCGCGTTACAGGCCGAGTTCGGCGGCCAGTTGCGGAATGTCGTTCACTTCGTAGTACTGGTAATACGGCGTCGACGGTTCATGGCCGCGGTTGATGAAGGCCTTGTGCTTGACGCCCATGTCGTGCACCGTCATCAGGTCGTAGCGCAGGCTCGACGACACGTGCAGCACGTCTTCCGGATTGCAGTTGAGCTTGTCGAACATGTACTCGAAGCCTTGCATGCGCGGCTTGTACGATTGCGCCTGCTCGGCGGTGAAAACGGCATGGAACGGCGCGCCGAGCTTGTCCACGTTGCTCTGGATCTGGTCGTTCGACGCATTCGACAGAATCACCAGCTTGTACTTCTTCGCAAGACGCGACAGACCTTCCGGCACGTCGGGATGCGGGCCCCACGTCGGCACGGCTTCGTAGATCTGTTGCGCGCCGGCTTCGTTGAATTCGACGTTCAGGCGCGCGCAGGCACGGCGCAGCGCATTGACCACCACCTCGCGATACGGCTTCCATGCACCCAGCACTTCGTCGCGACGATAGCCCGCGTAGAAAGCGACCAGTTTTTCCAGGTCGTCGGCCTTCAGGAGGTGGCCGTACTGCTCGCGCGTCATCTCGGCCATGCGGAAGCGGGTCAGCGTGCCGTAGCAGTCGAAGGTGATGTATTTCGGTTCGAATTCGATCATGGTGCAGTCCTATCGGGGTGGTGAACTCGCGTCGAGCTCATTGGCGAAAACAGCAACTAAAGCTTGTTCCTGTAAAGGATTTAATCAGCGCAAAAACATAGATGTTCCTGATTCGCGCGCTGCCGGTGACACAAACCATGCGTTTTGAGGCCATTGCGCAGCACAGTCTGCCGTGCTCCGGCGAAACCCTTATCGACCCTGTCCGCCCTTACCCGGTCTGGGTTTGCGGGCATCGTGAAGGGCGCGTGTCACTGCCGCAGATCGATCAGCACGCTCTTGAACCGCAGGTTGGCCTCGTAGGCCTGCGGCCCCAGATCCTTGCCGATGCCCGAGCGTTTGTAGCCGCCCGTCGGGATCATGAAGTCGGAGGTGCGGCCATAGCGGTTCACCCATACGGTGCCCGCCTCCAGACCGCGCACGAAGCGCAGTGCCCGGCCGAGGTCTGCCGTATGCACGCCGGCAGCAAGCCCGTACTCGGGATGCTGCGCGAGCGCGAGCGCTTCTTCTTCGGTGTCGAAGGTTTGCAGCGTGAGGACCGGGCCGAACACTTCCTCGCGCACGGCCTCGGACTGGGCCGTGACATCGGTGAGCAAGGTCGGCGTATAGAACGCGCCCGCGGCTGCACCGCTCACCTGCGCGCGCCTGCCGCCATGGCACAAGGTCGCGCCCGCACCCAGCGTGCGCCCCACAATGCTTTCGATGCGCGCCGCCTGCGGCTCGGAAATGATCGGCGACAGCGTCGTGCCGGCAGCCCAGGTCGCGCCCGGCCGCAGTTCGGCAAAAACCCTGCCGATGCGCTCGGCGAGCGGCTCAGCGAGGCTGCGCTCGACCAGCAGCCGCGAGCCCGCCACGCACACCTGCCCGGCGTTGCCGGTGATCGCGCCCGCGATGCGCCGCGCCACGTCGTCAAGACGCGGCGCGTCGGCGAACACGATCTGCGGGCTCTTGCCGCCCAGCTCCAGCGTGACCGGCTTGGTGCCGCTCGCGGCGCACGCCGCCATGATGGCCGCGCCGGTGCGCGTCGAGCCGGTGAACGTGACCTTGCTGATTTTCGGATGACGCACGAGCTCGTCGCCGGTTATGCGGCCGTCGCCCTGGATCACGTTGAAGATGCCGGCCGGCACCCCCGCCTGCACGGCGAGTTCGGCGAGGCGCAGCACCGAAAAAGGCGTCATCTCCGAAGGCTTGAGCACGACCGCGTTGCCGGCGGCGAGCGCGGGCGCGATCTTCCACGAAGCCATGACGAGCGGGAAGTTCCATGGCGCGATGGCGCCGATCACGCCGTATGGCTCGGCGATCGTCATGCCGAGATGATCGTGGTCGGTGGCCGCGACGTCGCCGCCCAGCTTGTCGGCGAACTCCGCATAGAAGCGAATGCCCTCGGCGGTGAACGGCACGTCCCACGCCACGGCCTGGGCGACCGGGCGCGTGGAGCCGAGCGCCTCCAGGCGGCCGAGCGCGGGCGCCTCGGCTTCCACCAGATCGGCAAAGCGGCGCATGATCTTCGCGCGCTCGCGCGGCGCCATGCGGGCCCAGCCGCTGGTACGGAACGCCTGCCACGCGTTCTCGACCGCTCGATCCACCATGTCGGCGTCGGCGACCGGCACGCTCGCGTAGACCACGCCGTCGGACGGCCGCGCCACCTCCAGGCGGCGCGCGCCCGCGTTGCCGTCCACATACTGGCCGCCGATGAAATGGCCGCTGCGAATCGCGACATCGTCAGGATTGAAGCTGTCCATGAGAAAGTGTCCTGAGAAAATGACCTTTGGATGGAAACCGCGCGCGGCGCAGCATCGCCGCCCGCTCGCCATGACAAAATCGTAGAGCCGCGCGCCTGGCATATGTCGCCGACAAAATTCGCCGCGCAGCAGAACCTGCCTGTAATGCGCGGCCAGACGGGGCGTTTTGCATCGAATTGCGCTGCGCCTCTCTGTGGCGCGCCGGATAGAAAGATCGTCCTAGTCACATCGCGCCCCGGATGACAAAGTGGCGCGTAAGCCTTTAGCCATTCAGGGAGCACGGCGTGCCCGATTCGATTACATACAGACGCTTTACCCTCGACGACGTCGCCGCCGCGCACGCGTTGACGGTCGAACTCAAATGGCCGCATCGCCCGGACGACTGGAAGTTCGTCGCGCAGCTGGGCGTGGGTTTCGTCGCCGAAGACGCGAGCGGCGTGATCGGCACGGCGCTCTGCTGGAAGTACGGCGCGGACCGCGCGTCGCTCGGCATGGTGATCGTGTCGCCGGCGCGGCAGGGGCTCGGCATCGGCAGAAAGCTGATGGAGATGGTGCTCGAAGAGCTCGGCGGCCGAATCACATTCCTGCACGCGACCGCCGCCGGCCAGCCGCTCTACGAGAAGCTCGGCTTTCGCGCGGCCGGCACGCTCGACCAGCATCAGGGCGCGGCGTTCCAGCCGCCGCTCGTGTCGTTGCCGGCGGGCGAACGTTTGCGCCCGCTCGGTTCCAGCGACACCGCGCGCCTCGTGGAACTGGCATCGCAGGCAAGCGGCCTCGATCGCGCCGAAGTGCTGCCCGCGCTGCTCGACAATGCCGACGGCATTGCACTCGACCGCGACGGCGAACTCGTCGGCTTCGCGCTCTTTCGCCGCTTCGGGCGCGGCTTTGCGATCGGCCCGGTGGTCGCGCTCCCCTCCGAGGATTCGAGCCGCGCGAAGGCGCTCATCAGCCACTGGCTCGCGCTCAACGCAGGCGTGTTCGTGCGTGTCGACACGCCCAGCGACAGCGGCCTGACCGACTGGCTCGAACAGCTCGGCCTGCCGCGCGTGGACACCGTCGTCAGGATGGTGCGCAATGCCGACCCGCAGAGCGTGACGGCCAACGCGACGCCGTATGCGCAGTACGGCATCATCAATCAGGCGATTTTCTGATCCGTCATGGCCCTACTCTATAAAGCCGACCCGGCGCGCGGCCGGCAATGGGCAAGACTCTTCGCCGAGAAGGCGCCCGATCTGCCGTTCCACATCTGGCCGGATCACGGCGATCCGGCCGCGATCCGCTATCTGGTGGCCTGGCAGCCGCCCGAGGACCCGACGCGCACGTTTCCCAATCTGGAAGTGGTGTTTTCGGTGGGCGCGGGCATCGATCAGTTCGACTTGCCCGGCGTGCCGGAGCATGTGCCCGTCGTGCGCATGATCGAGCCGGGGCTCGTGGAAGGCATGGTCGAGTACGTCACGCAGGCGGTGCTCACCCTTCACCGCGATCTCTTCGACTACGGTCTGCAGCAGCAACAGCAGGTGTGGCGCGAACTGCCGCTTACGCCCGCCGCGCAACGGCGCATCGGCGTGCTCGGGCTGGGCGTGCTCGGCACCGCCGTGTTGGAGCGGCTGCGTCTCTTCGGCTTTGCTTGCGCAGGCTGGAGCCGTTCGCCGCGCGAGATCGAGGGCGTGGACTGTTATGCGGGCGAAGCCTCGCTCGACGCGTTTCTCGCGCGCACCGACATTCTGGTCTGCCTGCTGCCGCTTACACCGGCCACGCGCGGCCTGCTCGATGCGCGCCTCTTCGCGAAGCTGCCGCGCGGCGCCTCGCTGATTCAAACGGGCCGCGGCGCGCATCTCAATCAGCAGGACTTGCTGGCGGCGCTGCAAAGCGGTCAGTTGCAGAATGCGATTCTCGACGTGACCGACCCTGAGCCTTTGCCCGCCGGCCATCCGCTGTGGACGCACCCGCGCGTACGCATCACGCCGCATATCGCCAGCGCGACGCGGCCCGAGACCGCCGTCGAGGTCGTGCTCGACAATCTGCGCCGCCATCGCGAAGGCCTGCCGATGCTCGGCCAGGTCGACCGCACACGCGGCTATTGAGCCGCGCAACGCCCGGGCGCACCTAGTCACACCCGGGCGCAAACCCGCGCAACGCCGCTTTCGGGCCTTCGCAGCACAAAATGCTAAGGGCATACATCAAAACGCGTCGCGCGCGCTTTTCAGGCAATTGTTTAGGTAAGCGGGCCATCGCCCCGGATCAGTAGTATGGAACCGTCAACAGCCCTTTCGCCGACGAGACCCCACCATGCCGATCCAATCGCTCATTGAAGCCGACCGCCAGCATCTGATTCACCCTGTCATCAACTACCGTGCGCACGAGGCGCGCGGCGTCACGGTGCTCGAATCCGCGAGCGGCGCGTTCCTGCGCGACGCCGCCGGCAACGAGCTGCTCGACGCCTTCTCCGGCTTGTGGTGCGTGAACGTGGGCTACGGCCAGGAGAGCATTGTCGAGGCCGCCACCGCGCAGATGAAAAAACTGCCTTACGCCACGAGCTATTTCCATTTCGGCTCCGAGCCGGCTATCGAGCTCGCGCAAAAACTCGCGGAAGTCGCGCCCGCGTCGCTGCAGCACGTGTACTTCACGCTGGGCGGCTCGGACGCTGTGGACTCGGCCATCCGCTTCATCACGCATTACTTCAATGCGACGGGGCGTCCGTCGAAGAAGCACATCATCGCACTGCAACGCGGCTATCACGGCTCGTCGAGCATGGGCGCGGGGCTGACCGCGCTGCCCGCGTTCCACCGCAATTTCGATCTGCCGCTGCCTAACCAGCATCACCTGCCGTCGCCGTATGCGTACCGCAACGATTTCGCCGACGACGCCGCGCTGATCGCCGCCTCGGTCGCCGCGCTCGAAGCGAAGGTCGCGGAACTGGGCGTGGATAACGTCGCCGCGTTCTTCTGCGAACCGATTCAGGGCTCGGGCGGCGTGATCGTGCCGCCGGTCGGCTGGCTCAAGGCCATGCGCGAAAGCTGCCGCAAGCTCGGCATTCTGTTCGTCGCCGACGAAGTGATCACCGGCTTTGGCCGCACCGGTCCACTCTTCGCCTGCCAGGGCGAGAACGTGGAGCCCGACCTGATGACGGTCGCGAAGGGTTTGACTGCCGGTTATGCGCCGATGGGCGCCGTGCTGATGTCAGACGAAATCTACCAGGGCATTGCCGACGGCGACGCCGAGGCGATTGTCGGCCATGGCCACACGTATTCGGCGCACCCGGTGAGCGCGGCGATCGGTCTCGAAGTGCTGCGTCTTTATCATGAAGGCGGGCTGCTCGCGAACGGCGTGGCCCGCGCGCCGCGTTTCGCGCGCGGCCTCGACGCCCTGCTCGCGCATCCGCTCGTGGGCGATTCGCGTCACCGCGGTCTGCTCGGTGCGCTCGAACTCGTCGCCGACAAGGACACCAAGGCGCAGTTCGACCCCGCCCTGAAACTGTCCGAGCGCATTGCTGTGGCCGCGTATGAAAACCGCCTGATTTTCCGTGCGTTCGGCGACAACATTCTCGGCTTTGCACCGGCGCTCTCGTACACCGAAGCGGACTTCGACCTGATGTTCGAGCGGCTCCAGAAAACCCTGAACGACGTGCTCGCGCAAGCCGACGTTCGGGCAGCGCTCAGCGGCAGAACCACGGTCAACCACCAGGCCAAAACTACTGCCACTGCATGCTAGAGTAGAGGGCGCCCTCAGTCCCTTTTCTCAACCGCCGGAGCCACAACGTAACGATGAGCAGCGACTGCAAGCTAGACCGTATCGACCTGCGCATACTTTCGCAGTTGCAGAAGAAAGGCCGCATTACCAACGTCGAGCTTGCCGATGCGGTCGGCCTTTCGCCCAGCCCTTGCCTGATTCGCGTCAAGCGGCTGGAGAAAGCCGGCTACATCGTCGGCTACGGCGCGCAGATCCAGCTTGAAAAGCTCGGTGACGTGCAGATCGTTTTCACCGAAGTCACGCTCGCCGACCATCGGCGGGAAGACTTCATCAAGTTCGTGAATGCGATTCGCGACGTGGATGAGATCGTCGAGTGCCATCTCGCGAGCGGCGGTTACGACTATCTGCTGAAGTTCGTCACGCGCAGCGTGAGCCATTATCAGAGCATTATTGAGGGCTTGCTGGAACGCGACATCGGCATTGAAAAGTACTTCAGCTACGTGATCATCAAGTCGCCGTTCGTGAAGAGCCACTATCCGCTCGAAACGCTGTTCTCGCAGAATCATCACTAGCCTTCACGAGGCTATCATCGGGCTATCAGGCGCCCGCCTCCGGCGGGCTCCACTGCGCGAACTCCTCGCTCAGAAAATCCACACACACCCGCACTTTCGCCGACTGCGCGAGCCGCGCCGGATAGACCGCCCACAGATTCGCCGGCTGTGTGGCCTCCGGCAACACCTGTTGCAACTGGCCGCTGTCGAGAAGCGGGCGCACGTCCCACATCGAGCGCAGCACGATGCCGCGCCCGGCCAGCGCCCATTGCACCGCGACCTCGCCGTGATTGGTCGACAACGCTCCGGTAACCTTGATGGACGCCGCCTCGCCGCGCACGGTCAGGCGCCACAAGCCGAACGGATGGTCGCGCTCCTTGATGGCGAGACACGCATGCGAGGAGAGATCGGCCAGTTGCCGCGGCGCGCCGTGCCGCGCGAGATAGTCGGGCGACGCACACAGCACGCGATGATTCGACGCGAGCCGCCGCGCGATCAGATGCGGCGCAATGTCGTCGCCGATGCGAATGTCGAGATCGAAGCCTTCACCGGCGACATCCACGAGCCGGTCGAATAGATCGAGCCGCACGCTCAACTGCGGGTAGTGCTCGGAAAAACGCGCGAGCGCGGGCGCGACGAAGCGGCGGCCAAAACCGAAGCTGCTTGAAATGCGTAGCTTGCCGCCCGGAATGCGGCGCGTGGTGGAGACGTCCTCGACCAGTTGGTCGACGTCGTCGAGAATCTTTTCGGCCCACGTGTAGACGCGCTCGCCCGCCTCGGTAATCGCGACGCGGCGCGTGGACCGGTGCAGCAGGCGCGTGCCGAGGGTAGTCTCGAGCACATTGATGCGCTTGCTGATATACGCCGCGGACACGGACAACGACTCCGCCGCCGCGCTGAAGCTGGCTTTGCGCGCGACTTCGCAAAACACGCGCAAATCGCCGAGATCGGGTGACGGGACAGCGTTCATAAGTGACTCGGAGATGCCCAGCGACGCTCAGGTTTATACACGAATCGTGCACAGTGGCTTAACTAAAGCAATCATTTTAAAGCCAAACAGCAGGAATAGAATAACTGTCATTACCCCCGTATCAGCCCCGAATGGAGGAGCACAACATGTCGAAGAAATATCGGATCGCAGTCATTCCCGGCGACGGCATCGGCGTCGAGGTCATGCCCGAGGCGCTGCGCGTGCTCGACGCGGTGAAGACGCGCTTTGGCCTCGAACTCGAGTATCAGCACATCGAGTGGGCCAGCTGCGAGTACTACGCGAAGCACGGCCAGATGATGCCGGACGACTGGAAGGCACAGCTGCAATCGGCGGACGCGATTCTGTTCGGCGCGGTGGGGTGGCCCGACACGGTGCCCGACCACGTTTCGCTGTGGGGCTCGCTGCTCAAATTCCGCCGCGAATTCGACCAATACATCAACCTGCGCCCGGCGCGGCTCTTTGCCGGCGTGCCCTCGCCGCTCGCGGGCCGCAAGGCGGGCGACATCGACTTCTGGATCGTGCGCGAGAACACCGAAGGCGAGTACTCGTCGGTGGGCGGCGTGATGTTCGAAGGCACGGAGCGCGAATTCGTGCTGCAGGAGTCCGTGTTCACGCGCCACGGCAGCGAGCGCGTGCTGAAGTTCGCGTTCGATCTCGCGCAACGCCGCGAGCGCAAGAAAATCACGGTTGCGACGAAGAGCAACGGCATTGCCATCAGCATGCCGTGGTGGGACAAATGCGCGGCCGGCATCGCGGCGCAATACCCGGACGTGACGTGGGACAAGCAGCACATCGACATTCTCTGCGCGCGCTTCGTGCTCAATCCGGACCGCTTCGACGTGGTGGTGGCCACCAATCTGTTCGGCGACATTCTGTCCGACCTCGGCCCGGCCTGCACCGGCACGATCGGTCTCGCGCCGTCCGGTAATCTGAATCCGGATCGCAAGTTTCCCTCGCTGTTCGAGCCGGTGCACGGCTCGGCGCCGGACATCGCCGGTAAGAACATTGCGAATCCGATCGCGATGATCTGGTCCGCCGCGATGATGCTCGACTTTCTCGGCAATCACGAGGGCAAGGAGCGCGAGGCGCACGACGCGATCCTGGCCGCCATCGAAGCCACGCTGGTCGAAGGCCCGCATACGGGCGACCTGGGCGGCAAGGCGAAAACCACGCAAGTCGGCGAAGCGATCGCAGCGAGGCTCGGTTGAACATGAGCACGGAAAACTATCCGATCGAAGTCCAGTTCCCCGACATCTCAGCGCATGAGCAGTCGTCCTCGGGCATTGCCTACGTTCATTCGTTCGATTCGGGCGTGGCCGGCCCGCACGTCATGATCAACGCGCTCACGCACGGCAACGAAGTATGCGGCGCGATCGTCGTGGACGAACTGCTGCGCCGCGGCTTGCGGCCGCGGCGCGGGCGGCTCACGCTCGCGTTCGCCAATGTGGACGCCTACCGGCGCTTCGATCCCGCCAAACCGGACGCGGCCCGTTTCGTCGATCAGGACTTCAACCGCGTGTGGACCGAGGCGGTGCTCGACGACGCGTCGCGCAACTCGAGCGAACTCGCGCGCGCACGGGCCATGCGGCCGGTGATCGACAGCGTCGACGCGCTGCTCGACCTGCATTCGATGCACGAAAAGAGCAAGCCGCTGATCGTCGCGGGGCCGCTGCAAAAAGGCATCGACCTCGCCGTGCGGCTCGGCACGCCCGCTACCGTCATCTGCGACGAAGGGCACCCTGAGGGCCGCCGCATGCGCGACTACGAAGGCTTCGGCGATCCGGCCAGCGCGAAGAACGCGTTGCTGATCGAATGCGGACAACACTGGGAGAAGAGCGCCGTCGCAGTCGCGCGCGACACCACCGCGCGCTTTCTGCTGCTCGCCGGTGTAATCGACCAAAGCGATCTGCCGGCGGACTGGCTCGCGCCCTTGCCGCCCGCGCAGCACATCGTGCGCGTGACGCAACCGGTCGTCGCGACGAGCATGGACTTCCGCTTTGCCGGGCCTTATACGGGGCTCGAAATCTTTCCCACAGCGGGCGCCGTAATCGGCTGGTCCAACGGCGAGCCCGTCACCACGCCTTACGACGACTGCATGCTCGTCATGCCTTCGTTGCGGCAATTGCGCCCCGGCGTGACGGTCGTGCGTCTCGGCAAGGTCGAAGAGACCATCGCCACCTCGTCGAACCGCGGCGCGTGATTCTCTGATTCCGCTAGCCCTTCATTCCGGTCTCATCTCCTGTCCTACCCGGCGCGCGTGGGCGCGCCGCGGCTTCTGCCCTCCTTTTTTCTTGTGTGCTTTCTCTTTGCTCTCCGCCTTGACGGGGACCGGCCTGGGTGTCGGGTAATCCCGCGTTGACCCGCCGCTCGGAAATTCCTAACAGTGGCGCCTGTTCGCCAAGAGAATCGACGTTCTGTATACGAACAATTAAATTGATGGCGATGCCCCGTCCGTCCGCATACCATGCAGGAATGAGGCGGATGAGGTATGAGGCGCAGGCATCGCGCGGCGCCGGACGCGCGATCGTAAGGTAAGACAAGGCTCGCTGCGACGAGCCTTTTTGCAGTCAGGAGACCCACCATGAATCGCAGCGATGCTGTGAACGTTCAGACCTTCCTCAACGAGCACCCGTTTTCGCCGTTTCAGTGGCTCGTCTTTTTCATGTGCTTCGTGATCGTGCTGCTGGACGGTTTCGACACGGCCGCTATCGGCTTTATCGCGCCGTCGCTGCTCGCGGAGTGGGGCATCCCGAAACCGGCGCTCGCGCCGGTGCTGAGCGCGGCGCTGTTCGGTCTGGCGTGCGGCGCGCTGGCTTCGGGGCCGCTGTCCGACCGGCTCGGGCGACGCTCGATGCTGCTCGGCTCGGTGCTGCTGTTCGGCGCCGCGTGTCTCGGCTCGTCGTTTTCGACAAGCATCGAGCAGTTGACGGTGCTGCGCTTTGTCACCGGCGTCGGGCTCGGCGCGGCCATGCCGAACGCGGTCACGATGATGGGCGAGTACTGCCCCGACAGCCGCCGCGCCACGGTTATCAATCTGATGTTTTGCGGCTTTCCGCTCGGCGCAGCGTTCGGCGGCTTTCTGGCGGCGTGGATGATTCCGCACTTCGGCTGGCGCAGCGTGCTGGTGCTCGGCGGGATCGCGCCGCTCGTGCTGTTCGTGCTGTTGATGATCAAGATGCCCGAATCGGTGCGCTATATGGTCGCCAACAATCAGCCGGCCGCGCGGATTCGCGCGGCGCTCGCGCGCGTGTCGAGCGCCGCCGCCCAGGCAGAGGCCTTCACGATGACCGAGAGCGCGCCGCAGACGGGCGGCAAGGGCGCGGCTGTGGTGCTGTCGCGCGGGTATATCGTCGGCTCGGTGATGCTGTGGATCACCTACTTCATGGGCCTCGTGATCTTCTACGCGTCGATCAACTGGATGCCGATTCTGCTCAAGGACGCCGGCCTGACGCCGCAACGCGCGACGCTGATTTCCGCGCTGTTCCCGCTGGGCGGCGTGGGCGCCGTGGTGTGCGGCGTGCTGATGGACCGCTTCAACGCGAACCGGATTATCGCGGCGTGCTACGCGCTGACGGCCGTGAGCGTGTACCTGATCGGCCAGGCCGCGGGCAATGTCGGCGCGCTCGTGTTGATCGTATTCGTGGCGGGCGTGCTGATGAACACCGCGCAATCGTCGATGCCCGCGCTCGCCGCCGCGTTCTACCCGACGCAAGGCCGCGGCACGGGCGTCGCGTGGATGCTCGGCATTGGACGCTTCGGCGGCATTGCGGGCTCGTTCCTCGTGGCCGAACTGACACGCCGTCACTTCACCTTTGCCGGCATCTTCGCGACGATCGCCGTCGCCGGCATCATTGCATGCATCGCACTGCTGATTAAACAGGCGGCGCGGCCGTATGCGTCGAATGCGGCGGTGTCGAAAGCGGAGTCGTTTGGGCATTGAGGGGGGTGGACGGCTTTCTTGACGACACCCGAAACGTTGGGCGCTGCGCTAACGTTTCGGGTGTTTTTCCGTAGGAGCTAACGTTCCTGGCCGACAGCCTTGCTATGTGGCCTAACTCGCGGATCGTCGCAAAGCGATGCACAACTGCCCTCACATATCGGCGTCAGCTCGACGATGACCTGGTGGAGATGGATCGCATTGCCAGGCCCCTTGGTAACCATGGCGTCCGTGAACGTCTTCTTGTCGATCAATATGTTCTGCCGCTTGACGCCGAGTTGTTCCAAATAGGCCTGCACAGTCTCCGCACGCGCGTCTTTCAATCGTTCAATATTGCGCTCGCCGATGTATGCCCCAGCAATTACGACGGCTTGAATTTGCACGTCAGGCCAGTTTTTTGCCTCAGCCACAGTACCGGCAATGGTGAGTCTGTCAGCATTGGAAAGCACGCTGGTGTTGAGCGGGAATTGTGCCCTTGCTTCCTCTCCGATAGTGCAAGCACTCGCCAGCCCACCGAAGCAGGTAGATAGGGCGAACGTGGCGGCCATGCTGGATCGGACAATACGCAATGCAGTCATTTGATGACGACCCTGTCGAATGTGGCGATATAGCCGGTGATACTGTCGGCGTTCCTGATCGCGGAGATGGGGTTCCGCATCGCGAATGCGCTCATGCCGGCTTCAGTATCGCCGTACATAAGGTCCTCCGAGTTAAAGGTGTCCGTATAGTGCGTGCATTCGTGGATCAACACCTTTACTTTTGAAGCGTGAAATAGTTCGCCATTTGAATCGCTGCAGAACTTTGAATAAATCGCTATCACTCGTCTGTCGGAGTCTGGCTTGCATACGCCGGCGCGATTAGCGCCATTGTCGGGCACGATCGCACACGTGAGCATCTTGTTAGCGTTGCTGTCCCAGCGCACGACTTTCTCGGCGACCAACTCCTGCATTGCTGCCAGTAAGCGCGGCAAGCCTACAGCCAATGTCGTTCTGATTTCTTCATCCGCGCGTGCAAAGTATATTCTGGCGCGAGCCTGCTCATTTTTATCCCATCTGCCAACCCCCGCAATGCGATCCTTGATCAACGCGACGCCGGCATCCCGCGCTCGCGTTACGACGTCGGCGAACTGTCTGTTGGTCATGTTCGGACAAATTCGATCCGTATTAATCGTGACGCGAACCATGGAATCGGGATCAGCGTTAGTGACTGCTGAATCGTGTACCGTTACCCATTCGGTGCCCTCTGACATGCTCATTTCTCCAATTGCAGCGTCAACGGCGACGCTGTTTGCGTCGAGACGCGCTGGGTCTTACCGTCCGAGTCGGTGATCCCCGCTACCTCCCTCCCATCGCCAGTAACAATCCGGTAGCGGAAACCCGGGAGAGGGCGGCCTGACGTATCAAGCAATGCGAATTGTTCGTCGAAACGCCGGGCGTCTACCGGTTGGCGCAACAGCGAGTTGGTTTTGCCCGCGCTGGCACCGTCGCGTTGCTTATGAATGAAACACCCGGCGTCGGCGCCCGCGACGACGCGATTGTTTCCGCATGGACATAACACCCGATCGCCTTCGCAAGCTACGGGTATGCCGTGATCGTTCATCTCTTCTCCCGTGCCATCGATTGGCCACGAGCCTTCGCAGTTGCCGCAGGTCGCGTGTTCGCCGTCCAGAGCGATCTTTTTCCCTTTGTCACTTATGTGTGCTTTTACCGCCAGAACGGTTCCACCCGTAGTGGTGAAATCGCCGGCACGGACGACTGGAATGCGCATGGGTGTCCTCCCGTAGATCTGTTCCGAGGAACGAAAAGAGCCGTCATGCCAGAGTAAGCAACGGCTCAACGATGTCTTGGCCCTGATTTCGATCCTCGTGCGCCACTCGTCCCGCGGAATATCGGATTGATCCGAAATTGGCCGACCTGCCAACGGGCGCGCGGTTTGCTGAATGCCATGCGAACCTTCGACAGGAGCGCATGACATGAACCCGAACTCGATGGACTACGCCTTGCCCCAGCGCCGCGTGCCGTTGTCAGCCGCGACCGACTCGGACCCGCCAGCCGGTGAAAACGACGACGACCTCGACGACGAACTCGACGAAACCGGCGCCGTCACCAACAGAAGCAATGGCAAAAGCGGCACGGACACCGAAGCGGAGCCCGACAAGAAATAGGCTCGGGGAGCGACGAATGGACGCGGGCAGTAGTCGGTCGCTGCCGCGTTAAACTGCGGCCTTTGCGCCGAACAGGATTCGTCGTCATGAAACGCCTAGTGGTATCCGCATTGCTTGCATCGTGCCTTGTGCAAATCTCCGCTCCCGCGGCAGCGCAAACGGTGAGCGACCAGTGCTTTGCGATCGGCGATATCGCCGGCCAGGTCGCTTCCTGGCGCGCGCACAAGAAGACTAAGGCCGAGGCGCTGAATCAGGCCGCGAAGTACTATCGGGACGATGCGGACCGCCGCACCTTCGCCGGCATCATCCAGAAAATCTACGCGCCGAACGCGCCGCGCATGACGCCGGATCAGGCGAGCATGGCGTTCACCTCGGACTGCGTCAACGCGCGCAAGCAGCAGGCGTCGGCGCACTAACGCCTTCGTCGGAACAGTCCATAGCGAGTCTCATCAGGCGGACCCAAACGCCCGAGCGGCAACGGTCCATGGTGCTCGGCCCTCCGCACAACTCGTGATGCGCCCGTCGACACGGGCGTGCCGCCAACGCCAGCCCCGGCTTGCCGGCCGCATGTCAACACCCTCAGCAGAAAATGCTGTAGCGGCTCGAAAAAAACCATACACACGCCGTACGCCGCTTTTTGAGGCGATTCATCGACTGCGCGACACGCGTAGTATCGGCTTGTCGCATCACCGCATGCATGCCGCCGCGCCGCCCGGCGTCACATCGACACTCTCATGCCCGACCCCTTCAAGGGAAAAACCAAGGAGCCACGCAATGTCTCTTGCATTGACGCGCAGTGAACTGATTCGCCCGCTCAATCTGATCGACGGTCAATGGATCGCCGCCGCGAGCGGCGCGCGCTTTGCCGTGACCAATCCGGCAACGGGCGAAACGATCGTCGAAGTGGCGAACAGCAGCGCTGCGGACGCGCGCGCCGCCACCGACGCCGCCGCCCGCGCGTTGCCCGCGTGGCGCGACCGGCTGCCGCGCGAGCGCGCCGAGATTCTGCGCCGCTGGCACGCGCTGATCGTGGCGAACACCGACGATCTCGCGAAGCTGATGTCGACGGAACAAGGCAAGCCGCTCGCGGAAAGCCGCGGCGAAGTCGCCTATGGCGCGTCATATGTCGCCTGGTTCGCCGATGAGGCGACGCGCATTTACGGCGACATCATTCCCCAGCAGCAGCGCGGCAAGCGCATGAGCGCCGTGAAGGAACCCATCGGCATCGTGGCCGCCATCACGCCATGGAATTTCCCGCTCGCGATGATCGCCCGCAAAATTGCGCCCGCGCTCGCGGCCGGTTGTACGGTGATCGCCAAGCCCGCAGAAGACACGCCGCTCACCGCCCTCGCGCTCGCCGCGCTCGCGCAGGAAGCGGGCGTGCCGGACGGCGTGCTGAACATGTTGTCGGCCTCACGCGAGCAAGGCATTGAAGCGGTCGCCGACTGGCTCGAAGACGCACGCGTGCGCAAAATCACGTTCACCGGATCCACGCCCGTGGGCAAGCATCTCGCGCGCGAATCCGCCGCCACGTTGAAAAAACTCTCGCTGGAACTGGGCGGCAACGCGCCCTTCATCGTGTTCGACGACGCCGACCTCGACGCGGCCGTGACGGGTCTCATGGCGGCGAAATTCCGCAACGGCGGACAAACCTGCGTGTGCCCGAATCGCGTGTATGTGCAGGCCGGCGTGTATGAGCGTTTCGCCGACCTGCTCGCCAAACGTGTCGCTGCACTGAAAGTTGCGCCCGCAACCGATCCGGGCGCGCAAATCGGGCCGATGATCAACGAACGCGCCATCGACAAAATCGCGCGTCACGTGGAAAACGCCGTAAAACAAGGGGCAACTGTCTTGACCGGCGGCAGACGCCTCACCGAAATGGGTCCGAATTACTATGCGCCGACTGTGCTGACGAATGCGCAAGACGGCATGCTCGTGTGTTGCGAAGAGACCTTTGGACCGGTCGCACCGCTTTTCCGCTTCGCCGACGAAGCAGAAGCCATCCGCCTCGCGAACGACACGCCGTTTGGTCTCGCCGCTTACTTCTATACGCAGGACGTGCGGCGCATCAACCGCGTGGCTGCCCAACTGGAAGCGGGCGTGATCGGTATCAACGAAGGCGCGGTGTCGAGCGAAGCCGCGCCGTTCGGTGGCGTGAAGGAATCGGGCTACGGCCGCGAAGGCTCGAAGTACGGGCTCGACGATTATCTGTCGATCAAGTATCTGTGCCAGGGCGGCCTGGATTCGTAGGCGGCTTTCTAGGCGGTTTCCATCGCCGGTCGGCGTGACGCCGCTGCGTTAGCCGCCGCAAACTGAGCAATCTCGGTGTCGGTTCCGGCAGCGCGTAGCCCGCCGCGCTAGCGCACGCGCTGCGGCTTCTGTTGTATGTGCGTGCTTCAGTACACGCGCAAAACCGCCAGTCTTTCGCCCAAAACACGCGCTTTGGCGACCCGCGTTTCAAGCTTGCAACGAATCCGTCCACGGCGGGGCCAAAAAACGGCCCCAATTTAACGGCGGCATTCGCTTTCGATACACCTGGACCAAATCCCTAAATTTGGGTTTGAGGCCGTGACCATGGCCGCAGACGCGATCTTTTGCGGCGGCAACAATGACCGGCCGATGATGCAGTTCTGATTCAAGTCGGTCAGATCTGCGCGCAGACTCTCTGACGAAAACGCATCCGAGCGGCTCAAAGCCCGATGCTTTCGTGAGTCCCGCACAGCTGGCCCACTCCTTGCCTTTATGTTTTCACGCAACCGGCGACACGGCCCGTGACCAGGTCGATGCCGACGGGGGCTTCTCGGAAGTACGCCCACGAACGGGCAGCGAGAAGAACAATCCGGCTGCGCAAGAAAAAACAAGGAGTGGTGGAAGATGCGATCTTTCATTCAAATTCAAACAGGGTTGCGGTGCGCAATTCGCATTGCGCGTCGGCTGATGGCGCGGCATCTCGCAGTCATCGTCAATTCGCCATTGCACGGCCTGGCTTACCGCCAGCGTGCCCAGCTTCCTGTGCTGCTGCCCATCAGGCAGCACGAGCCTCTGCGTATGAATTCCAGCGAGCCGCTTGCGGCTCTGTCCGGCTGCATTCTCATGCAGCGTCCGGACGTCATTTCCTGTAGCACCCTGTAGTCAGGCAGTAGGCAGTACTCCAACCGTCGTCATCCGACGACATATATTTAGCCATCCTAAGGGAGATAAACCATGAAATCGATCATCAACACCGCCAAGGCATTTGTTCGCGACGAAGACGGCGTGACGGCCATCGAGTACGGCCTGATCGCGACGCTCATTGCGCTCGTCATCATCACTGGCGTGACGAGCGTCGGCACGAACCTCGCCGCCAAGTTCGTCCTGATCGCCAGCAAGCTCCAGTAACCCGGGACGGTGCGGGCGGACAAACCGCGCGAGCGCATGTCCGCCGCCACCGCTCCCGACCTGTTGCCCGGCCGGCAAAGCCGTCTTCAACTTCAAACAGGAGTCGAAATGCAATCGATCATTCAAACCATCGGCGCGTTCGTCCGCGACGAAGAGGGCGTCACCGCAATCGAGTATGGCCTCATCGCCACGCTTATTGCGCTTGCCATCGTCGTCGGCGTGACCAGCATCGGGACGAATCTCGAAGCGAAGTTCATGGCGATCGCGGGTTATCTGACCTGATTCGCGCAAGGTGCCGATGGGCGTGCAGCGCTTGCGCCATCGTCCATCGCACCGCCCCTTTTTTAACCTTTGGCTGACTTACGAGAGCTTGCCATGCTGACTACCGCGAACGTTCTGCCGCCGATCGCACCGTGCGTCATCGCACTGGTGGTCGCCGCTGCAAGCACGGACCTGCAGTGCCGGCGTATTCCGAACCTGCTGGTCGGCGCGGGTCTCTTCGGTGCGCTTCTCGTGCAGTGCTGGCTGAAGGGAACCGGTGCGGGCGCCATGGCATGGCTCACCGGCGCCGTCGTCGGACTCGCACTCTTTCTGCCGTTCTACCTCGTGCGCGGCATGGCCGCCGGCGACGTCAAGCTGCTCGCCATGGTCGGCGCATGGATCGGCCCCTTGCTCGTGTTTTACGCGGCGCTCGCCACGTGCGTGATCGGCGGCGCATGGATGCTCGTGCTGATCGTGCGGCGTCATCAGCTCGGAAAGGTGTGGGCCAACTTGCGGGTCATTGCCCACCCTGCTCTACAAGGCCAGGGCTCGGCGAGGGATTCCATCGACTCGGTGGGCTCGGTGCCATACGGCGTCGCCATCGCGGCGGGAACCGTCGCGGTGCTGCTGACAGCAAGTGCATAGCTGAATCACAAGCAGAAGCCGGACGGCGATCCGGTCGACAGAAGCAACGGACATAACGCGCAGAACGGACACAACACAGCGCGGCGCACGAAGCGGCGCGCGGCACCGGGGAGCAGGAGATGAACGCAAACAGCACAGGCACGGAACGCCCAGCCGACACAATGCGTGACGACGCGGCGGCAGCCATCGACAGCATGGGCGCAGCACTGTTGCGCGCGCCGCGGACCCTCGCGGACACCGGCCTGCCTGCGCTTTTCGTCGCGCATCTGCTCCTCAAGTCGATCCTGCAGAACGGCAAGTCGTCGATGGGCGATCTGATGGCACGACACTGCCTGACAGCCGTGGTGCTCGAAGAAACCATCGGCTTCCTCGTTCGCGAGCACCTTGTGGAAATTGCACACCGCGGCGCAACCGACGTCGACGTGCATCTGCGCCTCACCGATGCCGGCCGCGAACTGGCGGCCCACGAGGCGAGCCGCTCCACCTATTGCGGCCCCGCGCCTGTCTCGCTGGACGCGTACGTGAGCGTGGTCGCGGCTTACTCGGTGAAGCGCATTCATATTTCGCAGTCCGACGTACGCGCGGCGTTCGCGAACTTCATCGCCGATATGTCGCTGCTGGATTCGGCAGTGGCCGCATTGAATGCTGGACGGCCCGTGATGCTCTACGGCCCCGCGGGCAGCGGCAAAACGTACCTTGCCGAACGCCTCGGCATGCTGTTGCGCGGCGCCGTGCCCGTGCCGTATGCGCTCTATGTCGCCGGCGACGTGATCCAGTTGCACGACCCGCTGATTCACAAGGACGCCGCCCCGGGCGCACTGCCCGCCGTGACCGACCGCCGCTGGCGCGTCTGCGAGCGGCCGGTGGTCATGTCGGGCGGCGAGCTGACTCTCGCGATGCTCGACCTCCAATACAACGCCAACAGCGGCTTTTATCAGGCGCCGCCGCATATGAAGGCGAACATGGGCCTTTATGTCATCGACGATCTGGGCCGCCAGCGAGTGGCGCCCGGCGAACTGCTCAACCGCTGGATCACCCCGCTCGATCGCGGCGTCGATCAGTTCGCATTGCAATCCGGCGCGCGGTTCGTGAGCCCGTTCGACGTGTGGCCCGTGTTCTCGACCAACCTCACGCCCGCCGAACTGAACGACAACGCCTTCTTGCGCCGGCTCGGCTCGAAGATCCACGTCGACGCGCTGTGCGTCGACGACTACCGGCACCTCTTCGACGCGCAATGCGCGTCGCTCGGTATCGCCATCGAACCTGGCGCGTTCGAGTATCTGCTGCACCAATTGCATCTGCGCAGCCGCACGCCGTTTCTCGCCTGCTATCCCGCGGATCTGCTCGGCGTGCTGCGCTCGTTCGCGCTCTATCACGGCGATGTCCCGACCGTCACCGAGTACCGGCTCACGCACGCATGGCACAGCTATTTCGGCAGCGCGCCGGAGCATGACCAGACGTATCCATCCCACAGCGGGCAATCCGACAAACGGTATGCCGGCGCTTGATCCACAGCTGCCCCAGCAACGCATGAAAGGAGTCTCACCATGAAAACCAGTCGCGCAATTGTGATGTTAGGAATGGCCCTGCTGGCGGGTCTTGCCGCTGTCGCCTTCGCCTCCCGATGGCTGTTGCAGACCTCGTCGTCGGCGGTGACGCCGGTCGCCGTCGCCACCGCCGAGGTGAGCCTCGGCCAGCCGCTGAACGCGAACATGATCCGCACCGTGAACTGGCCCACCGCGAGCGTGCCGCCCGGCGCGTTCAAGGATCCGAAAGCACTGGACGGGCGCGTCGTGCGCACGAGCCTCGAACCCGGCGAGCCGGTGATCGAATCGAAGCTCGCGCCGCAAGGCACGAAAGGCGGACTGTCCGCGGTCATCGGCGAAGGCAAGCGCGCCATCACGGTACGCGTGAACGATGTGGTCGGCGTGGCGGGATTCGCGCTGCCGGGCAACTACGTCGACGTCATCGTCAATACTCAGGAACCCGAAGCAAAGACGGCCGATCCGCAACAAAGCATCTCGAAGATCGTCCTCGAAAAGATTCTGGTGCTCGCCGTCGCGCAGCAGGTGAGCCGCGACGACACCCAGCCGAAGGTCGTCAACGCGGTCACGCTTGAGGTTACGCCCGACCAGGCGGAAAAGCTCGACCTCGCGCGCAGCGTCGGCAGCCTGTCGCTGGTACTGCGCAATCAGATCGACGACCGCCCGCTGCCCACCGGCGGCGCCACCAAGATCACGCTGCTCGGCAAGCCTGCTGCACCGGCACCCGCGCCCGTCGTCGCGGCCGCGCCCGCACGCGTGAAATACGTGCCGCGCCCGGCGCCGAAGCGCGACTGTGTCGGCGTGCTGTCGGGAGCGCAAGGTAGTCAGGAATGCTTTTAATCGAATACGCAATCACGCGACGCCGCGGCGTCTGACGCACGACGGTTTGCTCGCAGCGGGCTACGGGGAGATAACGAAATGAAATCGAATCAAGAGGCAGTGAAGAAGGACACCGCATTACGCGCCGCGTTGGTGACCACCGCGGTCTGCGCAGCGCTGCTCGCCGCGCGCGGCTTGCACGCGCAGGAAGCGGTCGAGAACGCGAAGGCCGCCGCCATACCCATCCCGCACGGACCGGTGCAGATGACCATCAGTATGAATCCGGCGCCGGCGCAGCCTGCCAACACGATGCAAAGCGCCGCTGCGCGCGGCCCGGCCTGCACGCGCACGCAGAGCGAGCAGAGCACGGTCGTGGTCCCCGTCGGCAAGTCGACGCTGATGCAGACCGCCGAACCGGTGCGCAATCGCACGCTCGGCAATCCGCTCGTTGCGCAGGCAACGATGGTCTCACCGCAGACGCTCTACGTCGTCGGCATGGCCGTCGGCACGACCAACATGATCGTGCAAGGCAAGAGCGGCGCATGCGAAGTCATCAACGTGGTGGTGAACGCGGACTCCGGTGGCCTGCAAACTTCGCTGTCCCAACTGATGCCCGACGAGCCCAACATTCGCGTATCGACGGTTGCGGGCGATCTCGTGCTGGCGGGCCGCGTCTCAAGCGCACAGGCCGCCGCCCAGGCGCAGGAAATTGCCAAGGCCTATGCGCGCAGCACGCTGCCCGCTGCCAATGGCGGCACGAACGGCAACGGCGGCGCGCCCGCCAAAGCCGCCACCGTGCTGAACATGATGAGCGTCGACTCGCCGCAGCAGGTGATGCTCGAAGTGAAGGTCGCGGAAGTCTCGAAGACCGTGCTCAACCAGTTGGGCTCGGCAATGAACATTCAGGGCGGCTTCGGCTCATGGAGCGGCGCGCTGATCAGCAGCCTGCTCTCGGGCGTGCAAAGCATCGCAGCCGTCAGCAAAGCCAACAACCGGCCGTTCAACGTGGCGGTCGACGGTCAGCACGGCGACGACCTCGTGAAGATTCTCGCCGAACCGAACCTCGTCACGCTGAGCGGCCAGGAAGCCACCTTCCTCGCGGGCGGCAAAGTCTTTATTCCGATTCCGCAGAGCAACCTGAACGGGGTGTCGACCATCATCCTGCAGGAAGAGGAATTCGGCGTCGGCCTGAAGTTCACGCCCACGGTGCTGGCGGGCGGCCGCATCAACCTGAAGGTCGCACCGGAAGTGTCGGAGCTGTCGTCCACCGGCGTCACCGTCGGCGCGACGAATACCAACAACCTCACGGTGCTGCCGCTCATCACCACGCGCCGCGCCTCCACCACCGTGCAGATGAACGACGGCGAAACCTTCGCGATCGGCGGCCTCATCAAGAGCAACGCGGCGGGTACGCTGAAGGCGATTCCCGGCGTCGGCGAAGTGCCGGTGCTCGGCGCGCTCTTCAGGAGCACGTCGTATCAGCAGGACCGCACGGAACTCATTTTCATCATCACGCCGCATCTCGTGAAGCCGCTGCAAGCGGTAGCGAATTTGCCGCTGCCTACGGACCGTCTGAAGACGCCGAACGAAGCCGACGTCTATCTGCTCGGCAACATGGAAGGCCGCGATCCCGCCGGCAGCAGGAAGCCCGCACCGCCCATGCCCGCGCCGACGCCGTCCCCGGCAATGGCTCCGGCACCGTCGCAACCGCAAGCCCCGGCTGCACAGCCGGCCAGCGAACCGCCCGTATCGGCGATGGTGCCGACGCCCGCTGCCATCGCCACGCCGCTGCCCGAGCCGCAAGTCAGCACGCCGGCTGAAGACAGCAAGCCCGCATACGAGGCCGCCGCCCACGCCGCCCAGGTGGAAGCGAACGCCGCGCAGATCGCCGCGCGCGAAACGCTGCCCGCCGACAAACCGCGCTCGCCGTCCGCCCGCGCTCACAACTAAACGCATCCCCGGAGAACATCATGACCAATCGCACCATTTCCTTCTCGCGCTGGGCTGCGTTACTCGTGCCGGCGTGCCTCACGCTCAACGGCTGCATGTCGACGACACCGGACTTCGACCGGCACTTCGGCGAATCCGTGAGGAGCTTCACCGCGGCGCAGATCATCGATCCGGACGCGGCCACGAAAAACCCGTCGACGCCGGGTGTCGACGGCAAGGCAGCCGTGGGCGCAATGGCGAACTACAGCGCGTCGTTCAAGGCGCCGCCGCGAACCGCCAATGCGTTCGTGATCGGCGTGGGCGGCAGCGGCCCGGGTGCTGCCGCCGACAGCGGGGGCATGGCTGCGCCCGCAAACGGCGAATAGCAACATGCGCCCGGCGGCGGTGCGAGCCGCTGCCGGACCGACCAGGCAACGATTTCCGCGGATGACAACATCATGATCAATATCCTCATCAACTCCGAGCACGCAGGCCGAATGTCCGAAGTCGTTCGCCTCGTGACGGACTGCGGCAATTGCACGACGACCCGCATGCTGGGCGCGCCCTCCACGTTGCTCGAACGCGGCGACAGTCTGGATGCATTCGATGTCCTGATCATCGACGCGTCGTCGCCCGAGCGCGCCGAACTCGACTCGGTCAACGTGCTCGTGCACCGCTATCCGCGCCTCACGTGCCTGCTGCTGTTGCCGCAGACCTCGCCCGACACGTTGATCGCGGCGATGCGCGCCGGCATCCGCGACGTGCTGAACTGGCCGCTCGACGCCCGCGCGCTAGGCGACGCCGTGCAGCGCGCGATGGCCCCGCACGCCGGCGACGCGCGCCACGAAACGCACATGGTGTCGTTCATTTCGTGCAAGGGCGGCGCGGGCACGAGTCTCATCGCGGCCAACGTGGGCCACGCGATCGCGACGCTGCACAACAAGCGCGTGTTGCTCGTCGATCTGAACCAGATGTTCGCGGACGCCGCGTTTCTCGTCAGCGACCAGGAGCCGCCGTCGACCTTGCCGCAGATGTGCGCGCAGATCGAGCGCATCGACGCCGCGTTTCTGGAGGCATCGCTCACGCATGTCACCCCCGGCTTTCATGTGCTTGCGGGCGCGGGCGATCCGCTGAAGGCGCTAGAAATCCACGAAGAGCAGCTCGAATGGATTCTCGGCGTGGCGGCGCCGCGCTACGACGTCGTGCTGTTCGACCTCGGCCAGAGCATCAATGCGCTTTCAATCGTGGCACTGGATCGCAGCGCGGAGATTCACATGGTGCTTCAGGCGAGCATGCCGTATGTGCGGGCGGCGCGCCGTCTGCAGGAAATGCTGGTCGCCCTCGCCTATTCGCCCGAGCGGTTGCGCCTCCTGCTCAACCGGCACCGCCGCCACGACGAGCGAGCCGCGAGCGCGCTCGAACAGGTGCTCGGCAAGCGCCCTTCGCATGTGATCGCCGACGACCCGCAAGCGGCGAGCGAAGCCGTCAATCTCGGCGAACCGTTGCTGAAGGTGGCGCGCAACAGTGCGCTCGCGCGCGGCGTGCAGGCGCTCGCACAAAGCATCGTCAATCAGTCGACGGGCGTCGTCCCGCAGAAGAAGCGCGACGAACCGCTGCTGAGCCGCCTCTTCGGCCGCTCCGCCACACAGCGGCAGTCGACGGCGTCATAACGTCAGCCAGGAGAATCTCATGTCACTACGCGAACAGATGTCGTCACAGGCAGTCCACGCATTGCCGGATCGTCAGCCGGGCCCGCGCGCGCCGCTCGGCCTCGCGCGCGCCGCCTATCAGACGCTCAAGCGCAAGGTCCACGAAGCCGTGCTCGACCGCGTCGAACTCGAACGCCTCGCCCGCCTGCCCACGGAACAGGTTCGCCAGGAAATCGGCGGGCTGATTGCGCGCATCCTCGAAGAAGACAAGGCGCCCGTCAACGATCTGGAACGCAGACAGTTGACGACCGACATTCACGACGAAATGTTCGGCTTCGGTCCGCTCGAAGCGCTGCTGCGCGACCCGACCGTGTCGGACATTCTCGTCAACACGCACCGCACCACCTATGTGGAACGCCGCGGCCGTCTCGAACTGACGGACGTCACTTTCTACGACGACGCCCATCTGATGAAGGTGATCGAAAAGATCGTCTCGCGGGTCGGGCGGCGCATCGACGAATCGAGCCCGATGGTCGACGCACGGCTGCCCGACGGCTCGCGCGTGAACGCGATCATTCCGCCCTCAGCCGTGGATGGACCGCTCATGTCGATTCGCCGTTTTGCGGTGAATCCGCTGCAGATGAGCGACCTGATCGCGTCGCAAAGCCTGACGCCGCCGATGGCCGAATTGCTCGACGCGCTCACGCGCGCCAAGGTCAACGTGCTGGTGTCGGGCGGCACGGGCAGCGGCAAGACCACGCTGCTCAACATCCTGTCGGGCTTCATTCCCGAGGGCGAGCGCGTTGTCACGATTGAAGACGCCGCCGAACTCCAGCTGCGCCAGCATCACGTGCTGCGCCTCGAAACGCGGCCGCCGAATGTCGAGGGACGCGGTGAAGTCACGCAACGCACGCTCGTGCGCAACGCGCTGCGGATGCGGCCCGATCGCATCATCCTCGGCGAAGTGCGCGGCGCCGAAGCGCTCGACATGCTCAACGCGATGAACACCGGCCACGAAGGCTCGCTCGCGACGATTCACGCGAACACGCCGCGCGACGCGCTCACGCGCCTCGAGAACATGATCAGCCTCGCGGGCCTCGCGCTGCCGCCCAAGAACTTGCGTCAGCAGATTTCGTCCGCCATCTCGGTGGTGGTGCAGGTCGCGCGCCTGAACGACGGGCGCCGCAAGGTCGTCAGCATTCAGGAATTGACCGGCATGGAAGGCGAGATGGTGAACATGCAGGAGATTTTCACCTTCCGGCGAACCGGCGTCGATCAGAACGGCGCGGTGCGCGGTCACTTCTGCGCGACCGGCGTGAGGCCAAGGTTCACGGAGCGCCTGCAGGCCTTCGGCATTACGCTGCCCGACCAGCTCTACGACCCGAGCCGGCACTTCGAGACGGCATGACGCCGGCGGCACGCGGCTCATTTTTGTGAGGCTTTCATGAATCCTATCTTCTACGCCTTCGCCATCCTGCTGTTCATCGCCGTGGTCCTCGGTATCGAGGGGCTGTATCAGTGGTGGAACAGCCATCACGGCCCCGCCGCGCGCCGCCTCGATCAACGCATCCAGGCGCTGTCGGCCGGCGCGCATGCGAGCAGCGAGCGCCTCTCCATCCTCAAGGAGCGCATGCTGAGCAATTCGGCGCCGCTCCATGCGCTGATGATGCGCGTGCCGCGCATTCATCTGCTCGACCGGTTCATCGTGCAGTCGGGCTTGAGCCTCACGGTGGGGCGGCTCGCGACGCATAGCGTCGTGGCACTCGTGGTCGTGCTGCTCGCGGCGAGCTTCGCTCCGGTGCAACTGCCGGCGCTCATCACGGCGCTCGTCGCCTTTGCCGCCTTTGTCTTTCCGACGCTGCGCATGCTCCGCGCCCGCAGCAAGCGCCTGCGCCTTCTCGAGCGCCAACTGCCGGAAGCCGCGGACATGATCAGCCGGGCACTGCGAGCAGGGCATTCGTTCTCGAGCGCGATCGGCATGCTCGGCAACGAGTTCGCGGAGCCCACAGGCGGCGAGTTTCGCATTGTCTTCGACGAGATCAACTACGGCGTCACGCTCAACGAAGCGCTTCTCAACCTGGCGACGCGCGTGCCGGTGCGCGACCTGCGCTTCTTCGTGATCGCAGTGCTGATCCAGCGCGAAACCGGCGGCAATCTCGCGGAGATTCTCGACGGTATCGCCTCGCTCGTACGCGAACGGCTGCGCCTGTTCGACCAGGTGCGCGTGCTGTCAGCCGAGGGACGCCTCTCGGCGTGGATTATCGGGCTCCTGCCGTTCGCCGCCGCAGGCGGAATGAATCTGCTGAACCCGAGCTTTCTCTCCGTGCTCTGGGAAGATCCCGCCGGCCTCAAGGTGATCGAAGCGGTGCTCGTTTCCATGGTGTTCGGCGTGCTGTGGATGCGGCGAATCGTGCGGATTCGCGTGTGAGGCCGGCATCGCGTGACAAGAACAGATAAGGGGGAATCATGATGCAAACGCTCGATTCAGCCAACATGCTGCTGTTAGGCGGCGTGTTCTTGGCAGCCTTTGCCGCTGTCGTTGCCGTCATGTGGTGGATGACGCCGAGGGACATGCAGCGCCGCATCGAACAGGCGGGCGGCGTGTCGCTCGCGCCGGAGGCACCGTCCCCGGTCGCATCGGGATGGGCCGAAAAAATCGCGGACATGTCGCGGCCCATTTCGCAGTTGTCCATTCCGAAGGAAGGCTGGGAAGACTCGCCGCTGCGGCTGCGCCTTATGAACGCGGGCTGGCGTTCGTCGACGGCAGCTGCGCTCTACTTCGCGGCGAAAACGGTGCTCGCGCTGCTGCTGCCTTTGCTCGGCCTCGCCGCGTTGATGCAGATGCCGTCCGTCAACGGACAGTTTGCCGTGAGCGCACTCATTCTCGCGATGCTGGCGGCCATCGGCTACTACGTGCCCAACGCGGTGCTGGCGCGCTGCCGTGCGCGGCGGCAGCGCGCGATTGTCGAGGGCTTTCCCGATGCGCTCGATCTGCTGACCGTCTGCGTCGAAGCGGGCCTCGGCATGGACGCCGCGCTAATGCGCGTGGCGGGCGAAATGCAGCTCGCGAGTCCCGAAGTCGCCAGCGAATTGCAACTGATGTTGCTGGAGCTGCGTTCGGGTTTCACCAAAGAGAAGGCGCTGCGCAACTTCGCGTTACGCACGGGCGTCGACGACATCGACACGTTTGCGTCGATGCTGGTGCAGGCTGAACGCTTCGGCACGAGCATCGGCGCTTCGCTGCGCGTCATGTCGGACACGCTGCGCACGCGCCGCAGAATGCGCGCCGAAGAACGCGCCGCGAAGATCGCGTTGAAGCTGCTGTTTCCGCTGATCTTCTGCATCTTCCCGGCGCTGATGACGGTGCTGATGGGGCCCGCGTTCATTCACATCTACCGCGTGCTGCTGCCGACGCTCGGTACGTGAACGACATCTATCGGGAACAGCGCCGCGCATGAAACGCGAAACCGCGGCGCGCACAGGGGACACGAAATGAACCATAAGACAAGGCATTTTCCGGCTTCGGCGGGCGCGCGCCCGGCTGGCGCCGAGCTGCCGCATCGTCAGTCACGCGGCGCGGAAAACGGCACAGGACGCCGTCAACAGCGGCTGGTCGCGGCGCACGCAGGACGCACGCTGCTTGCGTTGCGCAGACGCGGGCCGCGCCGCGAAGCGGGGGTCGCGGTGGTCGAGTTCGGGCTCATTCTGCCGCTTCTCTTGCTGCTCGTGTTCGGTATGGTCGAATTCAGCATCGCGCTGTACGACAAGGCGGTCATTACCAACGCGAGCCGGGAAGCGGCACGCGCCGGCGTCATGTACAAGGTGCCGGTGCTGACGCCCGCGCAGATCACCACCGTCGCGCAGAACTATGCGTCGACGTATCTGATCACCTTCGGCACCTCGACGCCGGTGAGCGTGGCCGTCGATCAATCGGCGGGCACGACGACGGGCCAGCCGCTCAAGGTCACGCTCACCTATTCGTACAGCGGCGTCGGACTCGGCTCGATCGTCACTCAACTGGTGGGCACGGTGCCGCTCACCGCCGTCACCACCATGAACTACGAATAGCGAGCGAAGACGCAGCGGCGAGCCGATGGCCGCTGCCTGACGCAATCCACACGCGATGGAGGTCCAACATGCAAGCCAGAAAAAGCCATAGGGCGGCGCGCGAGCGCCAACGCGGCGCGGTCGCCGTGATGACCGCACTGTGTCTGACCGCGCTGGTCGGCACAACGGCACTCGCGGTCGATCTGGGCCGCGCGTGGGTCGTGCGCAACGAATTGCAGAATGCCGCCGACGCCGCGGCGCTCGCTGGCGCGGGTTCGCTCGGGCCGAATTACAAGAGTCCGGACTGGACGCAGGCGGCGGCGAAGGCGCAATCCGCGATCACGTTGAACAAGACCGAGGGCGTTGCGCTTGTGACGGCCCAGGTGCAGACCGGCTACTGGAACGTGAAGGGCACGCCCGCGGGCATGCAGGCGCTGCCGGTCCCTGCGCCGGGCGCCTACGACCGGCCCGCGGTACAGGTCACGGTGAGCCGCGCGGCCGGGCAGAACGGCGGACCGCTGTCGCTCGTGCTCGCGCCGGTTCTCGGCATCACCACCATGCCGATCAGCGCGACGGCCGTGGCGGTCATCTCGGCACCGGGTTATGCGGGGCCGGGAGCGCTTTTTCCGCAGGCTATTTCGCAGTGTCTTTACTCGGCGTACTGGAATGCGACGACGGGACAGCCGGTGAACGATCCTGCGACAGGCCAGCCTCAGGAGTTCAAGATCGGCTCCGCCTATAACTATCCCGGGTGCGCGGCAGGCATGGGCTCCGGACAGTGGACGTCGTTCCAGCTCAACGTTCAGGACGTGACCTCGATTCGCAATCTGATCGCCAACGGCAACCCGACGCCGCTGCAAATCGGCGATATGACGTGGATCCAGTCAGGCCTGAAAAACTCGATCTACAACAATGTGCCGTACCCCGCCGATGTGCTGCTGCCGGTCGTCGCGTCGTTGGGCAGCGGCACGACGGGTAGCACGGTGCCGATAGTCGCGTTTGCGCCTTTTCACATAGACAACGCGGACAACGGCAGCAATCCGTATATTTCCGGCCACTTCATCGCCGGTTATAAAGCAGCGTCGGCGAGCGGCGGCTCCGGCTCGGCGACGTATTACGGTGCCGTCACTGCGCCGAGCCTCGCTAACTGACGCCTTTCGCCTCACCGTCGCCGCCTCGCCACTCGCATCCGCAGCGAACCCACCTGCCGGGAACGTTCGCTGCGGGTAACCAGCAAAGCGCCCGCCATCGCGACGACGCAAGCTGTTCGCAAGCCGTTCCAAGCGGGCGCCAGTCAATTTTTTCAACGCTTCATGTAAGCCTTTCATGTGCGTATCCCCGCGCGTCTCGCGCGGGTTTTTCGCACGACGGCAGGAGTCGCGCTATGCAGAACGCAGAACAGAATCCCACGCAAAAACAGCAGAACGAAATGGCGGCAAAAAGTCCGGCGCAGACGCCCGCGACGGGCACCGCCTCCCCGGACGCGCGCACGCAGGCGAAGGAATTCGGCAGCTCGAGCAACGCGGGCTCGGCTGAGCCGACGCCGCGCAAGAGCAACGCGTCGAACCTGCCGCCCATCGACCTCGACGCCGTCACCGCCGACTCCCCCGACCCGCTGCACCGCGCGAAGAGCCGCACGGTTTCCGTCGACACGGCGAACACCGCGGGAACCGACAACACCGTCGACACGGACGCGAAGAACCTGGAAGCGAGAAAAAACGCGTCTTTGTGGCACGACAACGTGATTTCGTCGAACGCGACACTGGAGAACCATGTGCCGGCGCCCGCGGCGGGGCTCGGCGGCATCGACAGCCGCGAAGGCGGCAACCTGCCGCTCGTCGCCGCGCGCGACGGCTGGCGGGTGACCTATCGCGGCACCGTCTACATCGAGCGAAGGAACGGTGCGCTCGCGGAGCACGTCATTCAGTTCGATGCCCTTCGCCCGGGCGACGAGAGCGGCACTTAACCGGTGCACAACTGAACGCAAGCGCGTATTGCCGCGGATAGGGGCGCATCAGCATCCGCATAGACGGCGCAACGTCACGAGGCACGGCACTTGCGCAGCTCCTTCGCCGGACACATGGAGCCCTTTCCGCATGGAAGGACAACCTGTCGCCTGCCGGCGCGCAAGTTCGGGAAGGGCACCATGGATCTCGTCGGGCACAGCGATCGGAGCCGCGCGAGCCGCGTGCGCGGGCGGCGGCATTCACGCGTTCTGTCGCGCTACGCGGGCCGGCCCATTCGTCTCATCTGGCGCTATGTCGCGCGCCGCAAAGTGGCGCACGCCGTCGTGCTCGGGAGCGTCGCGGCCGCAGTCGGCTTCGCGCTCGCTTCGCAATACGGCATTCGCAATCTGATCGACGCGCTGCCGCACGGACGCGCTCATCCGCGCACCGTCGTGTATGCATTCGCCGTGCTCGTCGCCCTTATTTTCGCGGACAACCTGATGTGGCGCGTCGCCGGCTGGGTCTCGTCACGCGCGTTCGTGCGCGTGACGGGCGACATCCGCGAGGACATGTTCGGCTATCTGATGGGCCACGCACCCGGCTTCTTCGCGGACAAACCGCCGGGCGTGCTGTCGAGCCGCGTGTCGGCCACGGCGAACGCTGTGTATGTGATCGAGAACACGGTCGCGTGGACCGCGTTGCCGCCGACGCTCACGGTGATCGGCGCGATCGTCGTGGTCGCGACCGTCAGCTTGCCGATGAGCCTCGCGCTCGTCGCGGTGTCCGCGCTGCTCACCGCGTGTCTCTTCTGGCTCGCGCGCAAAGGCACGTCGCGGCACGAGGCGTTCGCGAGCCAGGCCGCTTCGGTGGACGGCGAACTCGTCGACGTGATCGGCAATATGGGACTCGTGCGCGCATTCAGCGCGGTGCACGCGGAAGTGCGGCGCTTCGACAGCCACCTCGAAGCCGAAGCGCTAACGCGCAGGCGCAGTCTGCTGTATCTGGAGAAGCTACGCATTCTGCACGCGCTCGTCACTGCGTTGCTGTCGGCCGCGCTGCTCGGCTGGACCCTTTGGCTCTGGACGCAAGGCAGAGCGAGCACCGGCGACGTCGTGCTGGTCGGCTCGCTCGGCTTTGCGATTCTGCACGGTTCGCGCGATGTCGCCGTCGCCTTTGTCGATTTGACGCAGCACGTGGCGCGTCTCGCGGAAGCATCGCAAACCTTGCTGATGCCCTATTCGATGCCGGAACCGCCGAAAGCGATACCGCTCGTCGTGCGCGAAGCGACGATCGACTTCGAGAATGTTTCGTTTGCCTATCCAGGACGCCGGCGCGTGTTGAGCGACCTGACGCTGCATATCGAAGCCGGCGAGCGCGTCGGGCTCGTGGGGCCGTCGGGCGCGGGGAAATCGACGGTGCTCGCGCTGCTGCAGCACTTTTACGAGCCGGCCAGCGGGTGTGTGCGCATTGCAGGCCAGGACATCTCGTACGTGACGCTGGAAAGCCTGCAGAGAGCGATTTCCGTCGTGCCGCAGGACGTCGCACTGTTTCACCGGTCGCTGCTGGAGAACATCCGCTACGGGTGCCCCGATGCAACCGAAGCGGATGTCCGGCGCGCGTGCGAGGACGCGAGCTGCATGGACTTCATCGCCGCATTGCCGGACGGCCTGAATGCGATAGCCGGCGACCGCGGCACGAAGCTGTCGGGCGGACAGCGTCAGCGCATCGCAATTGCACGCGCGATATTGAAGGATTCGCCCGTGCTGCTGCTCGACGAGGCGACCTCGGCGCTCGACACCTCGTCGGAAATCGTCATTCAGGCTGCGCTTGAACGTCTCATGAAAAATCGCACGGTGATCGCAATCGCACACCGGCTTTCCACGTTGCAGTCGTTCGACCGGATCATCGTGCTCAATCGCGGCCGCGTCGTGCAGGAGGGCACACCCGCGCAACTGGCCACCGTGCCGGGCATCTATCGCGACACGCTCGCGCGTCACAACCGGCGCGCACCGCCGCATACGCTGAATTGAACTGCACTGCACGCAGGCGCCTCGCCGTGTGCGCAAAAGACAGACTCGCACCACTAGCCGTCCATGCGCTCGCCTTCTTTTCTGATCAACTCGATCAGGCGTTGCGCAGGCATCCGGTAGCACGTCTGCTGCTGCACGCCCCATTCGGAACGCTCGGTTTCCACGAGCAGCACGAACTTGCCGTCCGGGCTCGCTTCAAGGTGCTGCATGTTCAGCATTTCCTCGCCGGCTATGTCGGTTTCCTGCCCGAGCGTCATGACACCCTTTGCGCCATATCCCATGCCACGCCTCCATGCCGCGCCATCCAGCCGCTATTGCGAACGATCGCGGGTCTCGCCTGCTGCCGGCATCGTCCGAAGGGAGGGCAGCAAAGCGCGTACCGCCGCGGCATGTCGCTGCATGTCGCCGCGATTGACGGATAATCGCCGCTGCGTCCGCACACTTGCTGCACTGCACGAGGCGCTTCATGGTTTACCGCACTACTGCCCTCGCGTGGCCGAGGTCAGCATCGGGAACACTTCGCAACGAACACAAAAAGACTTCACATGCGCATTCCACCCGTCAAAGCCATCATCGCGTTCGAGAGCGTGGCCCGCACCGGGAGCGTCAATCGCGCGTCGGAGGAACTCGGGCTGACGGCTTCCGCAGTGAGCCATCAGATCAGCAATCTCGAGTCGGTCATCGGCCAGGCGCTGTTCTATCGCTCCGGACGCGGCCTCGTCCTGACGCCGACGGGCGAGCGCTATCTGTCGGACGTGACGGGTTCTCTCGCGGACCTGAGCCGCGCCACCGAACGTGCGTCGAGCCGCACCGAGGTCGAAATTCTGCGCGTGCATTCGAGCCCGAGCTTCGGCCTCATGTGGCTGCTGCCGCGGCTTGCCTCGTTTCAGGAAGCGAACGGCGACATCCAGCTGAACCTTGCCTGCTCATACGAGGATGTGTCGTTCACGAGCGGTTACTACGACATCGACATTCGGCACGGCTACGGGAACTGGCGCGACCTGGAAGTGCGCACGCTGCGCAACGAGTTCATCGCGCCGCTCGCGTCGCCCGCTTATCTGCGCAACCACCCGGTCGACACGCCGGAAGATCTGCTCGCGCATCGGCTGATCTATTCGGAGACGCCGCTCGTGCAGTGGCAGCAATGGTTCGGGCGCACCGGCGTTTCCGCGAAGCAGAAGACGTTCGACTTCTCTTTCGACCGCTCGTACATGTCGCTCGAAACCGCGGCGCTCGGGCTCGGCATCGCGCTCGAAAGCCTGATGCTCGCCTCGGTTCGCATCAGGGAAGGCGCGCTCGTGCCGGTGTTCGACCAGTCGCATGCGGTCGAAGTGGGCGCGCATCATCTGGTTTATCCGCCGCAAAATGCGGATTTGCCGCGCGTGGTGCGGTTCATCGCGTGGATCGAGCGCGAAATCGGCCACAAGGAGCGCGCGGCCTGAAAAACGCGTGCGCATCGGCACCAGGGTATTCCATCATCGTCATCGTTGCACCTGCTTGCGGGCCGCGCGCCAGGCGCCGTCCAGCAAGCGTGTCGCCGCCGCGCGCGAACACCTGAAAATTTCTCAAGCATAGTTGAGCCGTACCGCGTTGATGCGGGTAGCGGCCTGCCGGACACTTGCGCCATCACATCAACACTCAGGAGACACGTGATGCTGCTCGAGAACAAGGTGGTTATCGTAACGGGCGCTGCGTCGCCGCGCGGAATCGGCAAGGCGACCGCGAAAGCGCTGGCCGCACAAGGCGCGCATGTCGTGATCCTCGATCTGCGCGAGGAAGACGCTAAAGCCGCCGCCGCGGATCTCGGCGCCGGACATCTCGGGCTTGCCTGCGACGTGACAGACAAAGCCGCGTGCGTGAAGGCCGCCAAAGCGGCGCTCGAACCCTATGGCCGCATCGACGGCCTCGTCAACAACGCGGGCATCACGCAACCGGTGCGTACGCTCGACATCAGCGCCGAGGGCTTCGACGCGATTGTGGACGTCAATTTGCGCGGCACGCTGTACATGTCGCAAGCCGTGTTGCCCGCAATGAAGGAACAGAAAAGCGGCAGCATCGTGTGCATGTCGTCGGTCTCGGCGCAGCGCGGCGGCGGCATTTTCGGCGGCCCGCACTACAGCGCGGCGAAGGCCGGCGTGCTCGGTCTCGCACGCGCGATGGCCCGCGAATTCGGCCCCGACAGCATTCGCGTGAACTCGATCACGCCCGGCCTGATCCAGACCGACATTACCGGCGACAAGCTCACGCCCGAGATGCGCACGGACATCATCAAAGGCATTCCGCTCGGCCGTCTCGGCGATGCCGCGGATGTCGCGAATGCCTGCCTCTTCCTCGTGAGCGACTTGTCGACGTATCTGACGGGCATCACACTCGACGTGAACGGCGGCATGCTCATTCATTGACGGCGTCGCCTCAAGGCGACGCCGTGTTCGTGGCACTCGGGGCCAACGCAGGCCAACACAGGGCCAACCCCGAGGCACATGGAAGGAGACACAACATGAAATCGAAATACACTGCCTCGGCGATCGACGGCGAAATGCCGGCCGCCGCGGATTCGACGAGCTTCGAGTCGCGCACCTACGCGAAAGTCAGCCGTAGACTGATTCCGTTTCTGATGCTGTGCTATCTGGGCGCGTATCTGGATCGTGTCAACGTCGGCTTTGCCAAGCTGCAGATGCTCAACGACCTGCGCTTCAGCGAAACGATCTACGGCATGGGCGCGGGCATTTTCTTTCTCGGCTACTTTTTGTTCGAAGTGCCGAGCAATCTGATTCTGCATCGTGTCGGCGCGCGCAAGTGGCTCGCACGCATCATGCTCACGTGGGCGGTGATCTCCGCGTCGTTCGTGTTCGTCAAGACGCCCACCGCGTTCTACGCGCTGCGCTTTCTACTCGGCGTCGCCGAAGCGGGTTTTGCGCCGGGCGTGATTCTGTACCTCACGTACTGGTTTCCCGCCACGCGCCGAGCCAAGGCGCTGTCCATCTTCTTCATGGCGATTCCGCTTGCCGGCATACTCGGCGGTCCGCTGTCGGGCTGGATCATGCATTCGCTTCAGGGCGCGATGAACATGGCCGGCTGGAAATGGCTGTTCCTGCTCGAAGCGCTGCCCTCGCTTGTACTCGGCGTGGCGATCCTGCTGTATCTGGACGACGGCATCGCGAAGGCGAAGTGGCTCACCGAGTCGGAAAAGAATCTGCTGGCACGCAACGTCGCGAGCGACAGCGCACACACCACCGCGCACATATCGATTCGCTCGTTCATCGGCGACCGCCGTTTGTGGCTGATGGCGGCGATCTACTTCTGCGTTGTGCTCGGCCAGTACGGCCTGACCTTCTGGCTACCGACGATCATCCGCAAATCGGGCGTTGCCGATCCGCTGTGGGTCGGCGTGTTCACCGCCGTTCCGTATCTGTGCGCGATCGTGGCGCTGCCGCTGATCGGCATGAGCGCGGACCGTCGCCGCGAACGCCGGCTTCACCTCGCGATTCCGATGCTGATCTCCGCCGCCGGCTTTGCGATTCTGCCCACGCTCGGCAGCGTGCCTGCGTCGATCGCCTGTCTGAGCATTGCGGCGGCCGGCATTCTCGCGTCGTCGTCGCAATTCTGGTCGCTGCCCACGGCGCTGTTAGGCGGTATGTCGGCTGCGGCGGGCATCGCGGCGGTCAACTGCTTCGCCAATCTCGCGGGCTTCTTTTCGCCGGCCATCGTCGGCTGGCTCAACGACCTGACAGGCCGCTCGACCGCCGGGCTCATCTTTATCTCGGCTGCCGTCACGCTCGGCGCGTGCCTGGTGTTCCTCGTGCCTGCGCGTTCCGTGAACCGCTGACCGCTTACCAACATTCCGACTGAATTCAGGAGAGCAAATGAATAGTCCATCCAACGCGTCGACGGCAGCGCTTGCCGAACGCGCATACCGTATCCGCAAAAACGCGCTATTAATGGGCGAAGTGCAAGGCCAGGGCTATATCGGCCAGGCGCTCGACATCGCAGACGTGCTGGCTGTCGCGTACTTCGGCGCCATGCGTTACCGCCCGGAAGATCCCGAATGGGAAGCGCGCGACCGCTTCCTGCTGTCCAACGGACACTACGCGATCGCGCTGTATGCGGCGCTGCTCGAAGCCGGCATTCTGCCCGCCGACGAACTCGACACCTACGGCAGCGACGACAGCCGTCTGCCCATGTCCGGCATGGCAAGCTACACGCCGGGTATGGAAATGTCGGGCGGCTCGCTCGGTCACGGCCTGGCCATCGCGGTGGGCCGCTGTCTCGGCCTCAAGCGCAAGGGCTCGAACTCGCTCGTGTACACGCTCTTTTCCGACGGCGAGCTCGACGAAGGCGCGATCTGGGAGGGCATCATGTCCGCGAGCCACTGGAAGCTCGACAACCTGATTGCCATCGTCGACGTGAACAACCAGCAGGCCGACGGACCGTCCACGCAGATCATGGCGTTCGAGCCGCTCGTCGACAAGCTGGAGGCGTTCGGCTGGTTCGTGCAACGCGTGGATGGCAATGACATCGGCGCGGTGGCCGCCGCGTTCGACGCGGCCCGCCAGCATCCTCACGCACAACCGCGCATGATCGTCGCCGATACGCGCATGGGTTGCGGTGTGCCGTTCCTCGAAGAGCGCGAGAAGAATCACTTTATCCGCGTCGACGCGCACGAATGGCAACTCGCGCTCGAAGCACTGGAAAAAACGAAGTCGCAAGCAATCGGGAGTCAGGCATGACCAACGCCACTTTGAACAAACCGCGCCTGAAAACATCGGCGATGATCGCCTCGATTGCGGGCGAAGGTCAGGTCACGCGCTCGGCGCCGTTCGGTCACGCGCTCGTCGAACTGGCGCGGCAGAAGGCCAACGTGGTCGGCATGACAGCCGACCTCGGCAAATACACCGACCTGCACCTCTTCGCGAAGGCGTTTCCCGAGCGCTACTACCAGATGGGCATGGCCGAGCAATTGCTGATGGGCGCCGCTGCCGGCCTCGCGCACGAAGGCGCGCAACCGTTCGTGACGACTTATGCCGTGTTCGCGACGCGCCGTGCGTATGACTTCATGCACCAGGCGATTGCCGAAGACAATCTCGACGTCAAAATTGTCTGCGCGTTGCCGGGTCTCACCACGGGCTACGGCCCGAGCCACCAGGCCGCGGAAGATCTCGCCCTCATGCGCGCCATGCCGAACATGACCGTCATCGATCCGTGTGACGCACTCGACATCGAGCAGATGGTGCCCGCCATCGCCGCGCACAACGGCCCGGTCTATGCGCGCCTCTTGCGCGGCAACGTGCCCGCGGTGCTCGACGAATACGATTACACGTTCGAGCTCGGCAAGGCGAAGATGCTGCGCGACGGCGCAGACGTCTTGGTCATCTCGTCGGGCATCATGACGATGCGCGCGCTCGAAGTCGCGAAGGCGCTGGAGAGCGAGCGCATCGGCGTCGGCGTGCTGCACGTGCCGACCATCAAGCCGCTCGATACGGAAACGATCGTGCGCGAGGCGAAGCGCTCGGGCCGGCTCGTCGTGGTCGCGGAGAATCACACGACGATCGGCGGCCTCGGCGAAGCGATTGCGGTCGAGCTGATGCGCGCGGGCGTGTCGTGCCCGTTCCGGCAGGTCGCGTTGCCCGACGCGTTCCTCGCGGCCGGCGCTTTGCCGACGCTGCATGACCGCTACGGCATTTCTACGTCGGCGATGTCGGCGGCGATCAAGGGCTGGCTCGCCTGATTCGTGGAAACAGCATGAAAACAGGGCGTGGCGCGCCGCTGTGCAGCAGCACGGCCCGCAGCGCGCCACGCCGACAAGCTTCATAATGCGATCATTCGAAGCCAGATATTCGCGCCACAATGATCGACACCCACACTCCAACCAGTTCCTCGCCCCGCCTGACGAGCCTCTCGCACGGCGGCGGCTGCGGCTGCAAAATCGCGCCCGGCCTGCTCGCGGACCTGCTCAAGCGCAGTGCGCCGCTGCCGTTCTTCCCCGACCTGCTGGTCGGCAACGATACCGCCGACGACGCCGCCGTCTACAAGCTCAACGACGAGCAGGCGATTGTCGCGACCACCGACTTCTTCATGCCGATCGTCGACGATCCGTTCGACTTCGGCCGCATTGCCGCGACCAACGCGCTCTCCGACGTCTATGCGATGGGCGGCAAACCGCTGATGGCGCTCGCCATCGTCGGCATGCCGATCAATGTGTTGCCGCACGAGGTGATCGCGGCGGTGCTCAAGGGCGGCGAATCGGTGTGCGCGGACGCCGGCATTCCGCTCGCGGGCGGGCATTCGATCGACTCCGTCGAACCCATCTACGGTCTCGTCGCAATCGGCGTGGTCGATCCGCGGCGCGTGAAGCGCAACGCGGGCGCGAGAGCCGGCGACGTGCTGATTCTCGGCAAGCCGCTCGGCGTCGGCGTGCTGTCGGCCGCGCTGAAGAAAGACCGGCTCGACGCGAGCGGCTACGCCGCGATGATCGGCGCAACCACCCAGTTGAACCGGCCGGGCGCCGAACTGGCCGCGCTCGAGGGCGTACATGCGCTCACCGACATCACGGGCTTCGGGCTGCTCGGCCACACGCTCGAACTGGCGCGCGGCTCGAACCTGACCGCGCGCGTGCGCTACGCCGATTTGCCATGGCTGCCGGGCGTCGTCGAGTTCGCCGAAGCCGGCGTGTTCACGGGCGCGTCTGGGCGCAACTGGGATGCGTACGGCAAGGACATCACCTTGCCGGCAAGCTTGCCGCCGGCCGCGCGCACTTTGCTCACCGACCCGCAAACGTCCGGCGGCCTGCTGGTGTCGTGTGCACCCGACGCCGTCGCCGACGTGCTCGCGCTCTTTCACGCCGACGGTTTCGGCGAAGCCCGCGTGATCGGCGAGATGGTGGCCGGCGCGGGGCGCGTGGAAGTGGTCTAGAGCGAGCCGGCGGGCGGCGAGCCGCGCTGAAAGCATTCAGAAAGTCGCGCCCTGCTGGCGTGCGCGGCGCGTGCGATAATCCATGTCTTTCCGGCGCGCGTTTGCGGCCCTTTTTTAAGCCGTTCAGGCCGGTCTGCGCTGCTTTGTACTGCTTTCTACTTTTGCGGCCCGTATTCACGAACCGCATTTGCGCCCTTTTTTGCGCTTCATGTTTCCGTTCGCTGTTGCGTTCGCTTTGCGTTCTGTTTTTCTGCCGGTACACCCTTGAAGAACCTACTCGTCAGCCTCGACCAAGCAGGTGATTTCGATGAAATCATCGACGTCCGCACGCCTCTCGAGTTTGCCGACGACCATATTCCAGGGGCGATGAACGCGCCGGTGCTGAGCAACGAGGAACGGGTGATCGTCGGCACGATGTACAAACAGGTGTCGCCGTTCGAGGCCACCAAAGTGGGCGCGGCGCTCGTCGCGCGCAACATTGCGCGGCATCTGGAAACCACCTTTGCGGACCGGCCGCGCAACTGGCGGCCGCTCGTCTATTGCTGGCGCGGCGGCAAGCGCTCCGGTTCGGTAACGACGCTGTTCAACATGATCGGCTGGCCGGCGCGTCAACTGGACGGCGGCTACAAGACCTATAGGCGCGCCACCGTCGAGGCGCTCGCCACGCTGCCGGCGCAGTTCCGCTATGTCGCGTTGGTCGGCCCGACCGGCAGCGGCAAGACGCGGCTCCTCGCGGCGCTTCACGAGGCCGGTGCACAGACGCTCGACCTGGAGGCGCTCGCCGCGCACCGCGGCTCGCTGCTCGGCGCGTGGGCGGGTGTGCCGCAGCCGTCGCAAAAGGGCTTCGACACCAGGCTCGTGAGCGCGCTGCGCGGCTTCGATCCGGCGCGTCCCGTGTTCGTCGAGGCGGAGAGCCGCCGCATCGGCGCCATTACGCTGCCGCTCGCGCTGCTCGATACGTTTCATCACGGCGTCTGCATCGAAGTGGCGACGAGCCGCGAAGACCGCTCGGCGTTTCTGCTTCACGACTACGCGCATCTGTTCGACGACCCGGCGTCGCTGAAGGCGCAACTGCAGCGCCTGATCGGCTTGCATAGCCGCGAGCGCGTGGCCGGCTGGCAGAAGCTCGTCGACGAAAACCGGCGCGCCGAACTCGCGAATGCGCTGATCGAATTGCATTACGATCCCGCCTACGCGCGTAGCAGCCACCAGCATTTCGTGCACTTGCCGCAGGCGCTGCAAGTGCAGTTCCGGCCGAACGACGCCGACGTCGTCGATCAGGCCAGGGCGCTTCTCGCGCAACTCGAGAAACGTTCATTTGCGCTCGTCTGACTCAACATCCACGTTTAAGAACAACATGCAATCAACCCTTCGCCAGCCCCGCGTCGCGCTTGGCTGGATCGTGTTCATCGCGATCACCGTCGTCGGACTCTTCTATGTGAAGTGGTTTCCCTATTACAACCGCGCGTTCGTCGCCGCGAGCCAGCATTCCATCGGCAAGTCGATCCTGATGGGCACCGCGGCGAGCGCGCCCGAAGCGTCGTGGCACTCCGCCATCGACTACGCACTCGCTTACGGCAAGGCGATCTGGCAGGCCATGGTGCTGGGCCTGCTGCTCGGCTCGGCGGTTCAGGCGCTGATTCCCCCGCAATGGGTCGCACGCGCGCTCGGCCGCAGCGACTTCAGCAGCGTCGTGAAAGGCGGCCTGATGTCGTTGCCGGGCATGATGTGCACGTGCTGCGCGGCACCAGTCGTCGCAGGACTGCGCGCGCGTCAGGCGGCGCCGGGCGCGGCCATCGCATTCTGGCTCGGCAATACCGCGCTGAATCCGGCCACGCTGATTTTCATGGGCTTCGTGCTCGGCTGGCAGTGGATGGGCTTGCGGCTCGCGCTCGGCCTCGTCATGGTGTTCGGCCTCGGCTATCTGGTGAACCGCATGGTGACGCCGAAGGAGGCCGAGGCGTCGCGCGAAGCGATCGCGCAACTCGTCGCCGGTGATGCACCGGGCACCGCCTTCACGCGCTGGGTCAAGATTCTCGGCACGATGACCTTGCGTCTCGTGCCCGAGTACATCGTGCTCGTGCTGATTCTCGGCGCGGCGCGCGCGTGGCTCTTTCCGCACATCGGGCCGGATATCGACAACAGTGTGCTGTGGATCGTCGCGTTGTCCATCGCCGGCACGCTGTTCGTGATTCCGACGGCGGGCGAAGTGCCCATCATTCAGGCGATGCTGTCGTTCGGCATGGCCGCCGGCCCGGCCGGCGCGCTGCTGATGACGCTGCCTTTGATCAGTGTGCCGTCTTTGGCCATGCTCGGGCGCTCGTTCCCGAAGCGTATTCTGACCGTCGTAGCATTGGCCGTGGTGATCTGCGGCGTGGTGAGCGGCCTGCTCGCGGCGGCCTTGAGGTTCTGAGGTTTCGAGGTTCTGATGAAAAGGCTTGCGGTGTTTACGCTCGCGTCGTGGTCGGCGGCGGCGCTTCTCTATTTCGGTCAACACTCCGTGGCGCTGATGGCCGTGACGGGAGTAGTCGTGCTGGCGAGCTTTGATCTGCTTCGTCCGTGAGGCGGGATCAATAGCAGGTTTTGGTAGCCGGTTGCGGGATGGCGGCCGTGCGCGAGCACGGCCGCTTTTTTTATGCAGTCCGTAGCATTCCAGCTCAGTTCGAACGCAGCGCCGCGGCTTCGAGCGACATGCGGCGACGCGCGCCGATCAACGCGGCAATGCCCGTGCCGATGCCCAACGTGAGCAGACACGCGGTCGGCACCAGCATCGGCGCAATCTGGCTGTGCGCTGCCTTGCCCACGTAAGGCATGAGGTTCTGCCCGGCGAAGCCGCCGAGATTGCCGATCGCGTTGATCGCCGCGACGCTTGCCGCGGCGCGAGCGCCCGAGAAAAAGCGCGGCGGCAGCGACCAGAAGCACGGATACAGCAAGGGAATGCACGCCCCGCCGAAGCAGAGCGCCGCGAAGCGCAGCGTCGCCGTCGGCAGCACGAGGCTCGACGCGAAGCACACCACGCCGATGCCGGCGACCACACTCATCGCCTTCAACACCACGCGCTCGCGCTTGAGCTTGCCCGGCAGCCACAACAGCAGCAGCGTCGCGAGCGCCCACGGAATCATGTTGAGCACGCCGTTGAGCGACGACGACACGCCGTCGCTCTTCAGTAGCGTCGGCATCCAGTAGGTCACGCCGTAAAGCGACGTCGACATCAGCATGTAGGTCGCCGCGAACATCAACACCTTCGGATCGAGCAGCGCGGCCCAAGGGTGCGTCGCCTTGGCATTGTCAGCGGCCTCGCGCTTGAGCGCGGCGATCACCACGTCCTTCTCCTGCTGCGAGAGGAACGGTGCGTCGCTGACCGAATTCGGCAAGTATCTGAGCGCGACGAATGCCACGATCACCGCCGGCAGGCCCGTCGCGATGAACACCCACTGCCAGCCCGCGAAGCCCCACGTGCCGCCGAGCGTCAGCAACAGCCCGCCGATCAGCGAGCCGAGCATGTTCGCAAGCGAGCTGCCGAGCGTGAAGAAGCCCAGCACCTTCGTGCGATAGCTCTGCGGAAACCATTGCGTGAGGTAATAGATGACGCCCGGATAAAACCCGGCTTCAGCGACGCCCAACGCGAAGCGGAACGAATAGAACACCGGCAGCGAACGCGCAAACGCCATCAGGACGGTGACGACGCCCCACGTCATCATGATGCGCGCGAGCCACGCGCGCGCGCCGAAGCGATGCAGCGCGAGCGTGCTCGGCACCTCGAACAGCAGATAGCCGATGAAGAACAGCGACGCGCCCAGCCCGTATGACGCCTCGGTCATGCCGAGCGCGTGCACCATCTCCAGCTTGGCGAAGCCGACGTTCTGCCGGTCGATGAACGAAATCAGGAACATGACGATGAGCAGCGGCATTAACCGCCACGCCATCTTCTTCATGACCTGCTGCTCGAATGCGAGTTCTGAGGACATGGTTTCTCCACTTGCCGCGTCCCACGGCGAAAATTGATACAGTCATATATATGATTGTATGAATTGCACGCGCACGCCATGGGGTGATACCCGCATAGCGCGGGGCGACTTGCGGATGTGGATAGGCGGGGCGTTTTCGCGGAGAGGCGCGCCGCAGCGACGTCTAGCGGATTTCGACCTGATACTGGAACGTATCCGCCGCGCCGCGCGTGCTGCGCCATTCGAACGGCGCGCCGGCGAAGTCCGACGCCACGCGGTGAACCAGAATCACCGGACTGCCCGTTTTGATGCCGAGCAGGCCGGCGGTTTCGGCGGTAGCCTGTTCGACACGGAGGACTTCCATCGCCGACGCCACCATCTGCTTGCAGAGCCGTTCGTAGAGCGGGTACAGCAGGTCCTCGAACTGGTCGAGCGGCAAGGTGGCGAGCGCTTCGAAACGCGCGCGCGGCAGCCAGATTTCCTCCGCGAGAACCGTGCGGCCTTCGATCATGCGTACGCGCGACAGATGAATCGCCTTCTCCGAGGCCTTCATGCGCAGCGCGTCGCGAATCTCTTCGCCCGGTTTGACGATCTCGCGCTTCAGCACGCGCGCGGTGGGACGCACCGGCTGGCCGTCGCGCGAGACGAAGCGGAAAAAGCGGAACAGCGACGAGTCGAAGCGTGGCCGCCGCACGAACGTGCCCTTGCCTTGCGTCCGCGTGAGCACGCCGTCGCTCACCAGCAGGTCGATCGCCTTGCGCACGGTGCCGGTTGACACGTTGTAGAACTGGCCCAGTTCCGCCTCGGTGGCGATGGCCTCTTCGGGCGCCCATTCGCCAGCGGCAATGCGGCTGACGAGATCGTCGCGCAACTGCTGGTAGCGGGGTAGCCGGTCGTCCGGCCGCGACACGAAAGACGCCGTATTCATGAATTCATACAGTTATACACAGGAGTAGATACTGTACCGCATCGCGCGAGATGCGGGCGAGCAAGGGTTATTACCCAATGACCACGCGCCGGAATAAGCGCAGTATTCATACAGTCATATATATGAATAGATGAATTTGGGCGGGAGCCCAGGGACGGAGAAGGCTATGTTCAGGTGGTACAAGGAAAGCACGCCCGTGGAGCGCAACACTTTCTGGGGCTGCTTCGCGGGATGGGGCCTCGACGCGCTCGACGTGCAGATGTTCACGCTAGCCATTCCTGCGATCATCGCCGCCTATGGCATCGGCCACACGCAGGCAGGCGCGATCAGCAGCGTCACGCTGATCTCGTCGGCGCTCGGCGGCTGGATTGCCGGCGCGCTGTCGGACCGCTTCGGCCGCGTGCGCACGTTGCAGATGACCATTCTGTGGTTCGCGGGCTTCACCTTCCTGTGCGCGTTCGCGCAGAGTTTCCCGCAACTGCTCGTTCTCAAGGCGCTGCAAGGTTTTGGCTTCGGCGGCGAATGGGCCGCGGGCGCGGTGCTGATGGCGGAGACGATCCGCACCGAACATCGCGGCAAGGCGATGGGTGCCGTGCAAAGCGCGTGGGCCGTCGGCTGGGGCGCGGCGGTGCTGGTCTACACGGCCGTGTTTTCATGGCTGCCCGGCGGCACCGCCTGGCGCGTGATGTTCGCGGTCGGCTTGCTGCCTGCCTTCCTCGTGCTCTACGTGCGGCGCAATCTGCGTGAGCCGGCGCGCGCCGTGCCGGCAGCGGATAGTGTCGAGCCCAAGGCGTCCGCGTTGGGTCACATCGTGCAGGTGTTTCAGCCGCGCGTGCTGCGCACCACGATCATCGGCGCCGTGCTCGGCACGGGCGCGCACGGCGGCTACTACGCGATCATGACGTGGCTGCCCACATTCCTTGCGAAGGAGCGGCATTTGTCGGTGCTGAACACGGGCGGCTATCTCGCGGTCGTGATCGTCGCGTTCTGGTGCGGCTGCATGCTGAGCGCGTATTTGCTGGATCGCATCGGCCGTCGTCGCAATATCGCGTTGTTCGCGTTCTGCTGCATCGTCACCGTGCTCGCCTACGTCATGTTGCCGCTGACCAACACGCAAATGCTCGTGCTCGGCTTTCCGCTCGGCCTCTTCGCCGCGGGCATTCCGGCGAGCCTCGGGCCGCTCTTCAACGAACTGTATCCCGCCGACATGCGCGGCACCGGCGTCGGCTTTTGCTACAACTTCGGACGCATTGCGTCGGCGGGCTTTCCGGTGCTGGTCGGCTACATGAGCCATTCGATGTCGCTCGGCGCGGCCATCGGCATCGACGCGGCCATCGCCTACGGCCTCGCCATGATCGCCGTGCTGCTGCTTCCGGAAACGCGCGGCAAGCGTCTGCGTGGCACTGCGCCGGAACAGCCGGCCAATGGCGCGCGAACCGCCGACGCCGCTCATCTCACTCTGAATCCTCCGCGCAGTTGAATATGAACACGTTTGCCTCCTCACTCCCGTTTGCACAAAGTGGCGTCGATGCGCACGCGCACGTTTTCGAGCGAGGCTTGCCTCTCAGCGGCGAGCGCCGCTACGCGCCGGCCTACGACGCCACGCTGGACGACTACCTGGCACTTCTGAATGCACACGGCATGACGCACGCGGTGCTCGTGCAGCCGAGCTTTCTCGGCACGGACAACCGCTATCTGCTGCGAGCCTTGTCCGCTGCCGGCGAGCGCCTGCGCGGAGTCGCCGTGGTAGCGCCGGACATTGCCGCAAGCGAACTGGCGGAGATGCATTGCCACGGCGTGACGGGGGTTCGCCTGAATCTGATGGAACAGGCGCTGCCGGATCTCGGCGCGCAGCCGTGGGCGTCGCTGCTCGATCACGTCGCGCGGCTCGGCTGGCATGTGGAGCTGCATAGAAACGCTGTGGATCTGGCGCCGATGATCGACCGGCTGCTGGAGCGCGGCGTGCGAGTCGTCGTCGATCACTTCGGGCGGCCGGACCCGGCTTTGGGCACCCAGGACAGCGGCTTCAAGGCGCTGCTCGGCTATGGCAAGACGGGTGGCGTGTGGGTCAAGGTGTCGGGCGCCTATCGCTGCGCGGTGCAGGGCTCGCGCTTCGTTGCGGACGCAACGGCCGAACTGATCGAACACTTCGGCCCGCACCGCCTGATGTGGGGCAGCGACTGGCCGCACACGCAATATGAAACGGTCACGCGCTATGGGGACGCCTTGTCGATGCTCGTGGACATCGGCCTGCGTGCGGATGACCTGAGTGCGATTCTCCGCACCACGGCACTGTCGTTCTATGAGTTCGACAGTGAACCCGCCGCGCGCAAGGCATCGGCATCGAGCGCCGCGTTGCAACGCGCGCTGTGAGACAAACAAAGGGAAACAAGGAACCGAAGAAACTGCCTTGACAGGACCGTAGACGAAAGCGGAACCACTTTCGTCTACGTCACTGATGCGTTGGTAGGCTCGATTGGATTCGAACCAACGACCCCCACCATGTCAAGGTGGTGCTCTAACCAACTGAGCTACGAGCCTGTAGAGGCGCGAATTATAGAGAGTCTCTTGCAAGTGCACAAGAGCCTCGCGGCATTCATGTGAGCGGGCTCGCGTGATTCAGTGCGCCGGGTTCCACTCAGCGTGGGGATCGAGTGGAAAGACCGGGCGCTTCACATTCCTGAATGCGAAAAGCCCATAGTCGGAACTCGTTACGCCGCGGCTGTCGCATTCCACGAGTCCGGCTGAAATCGGCACGAAAACCGGTCGGCAATACATGCGCGATTTCAGCAGCAGAAAGCGCGCGCGACGCGGGTCGATGCCGACGCTCTCGAATACGCCGAGGTCCCAAGGTTCGTGCGTATGCTCGGTCACGACCAGTTTCACCGCGCCCGTGTCGAGCACCGCGGCGCGGCCCATGTGAGCGCGCTGCCCCGTGTAAGTCGGACCGCTGATCACGTACTCGCCGTCGGTCAACGCGCGCACGACACCGGTCATTGCAACGGGCGCGCGCAGCTTTATCGCGCTACTCTCGACCTTGTTGCCGACCGTGATGGTGACCGTGCTGCCGACGCCCGCCGCCATTAGCGCGGCCACCGCCTGCGGATCGCATAATGGCCCGGTCACGATGCCGTCGAGGTTCTGCGCGAGCGCTTCCTCCAACAGGTCCATGGTGTCGCAGGTGCCGCCGGACATGCAGTTGTCGCCATGGTCGAGCAGCAACACGGGCTTGTCGGCGTCTTTCGCCAGCGCGGCCGCTTGCGCGACCGACTCCGCGAGCGGCGCGCTGCGATAAACGAAATCTTCGCGCTCGCTCCAGATTTGCCGCGCGATGTGTTCGGCCACTGCTTCGGCCTGCGTGCGGTCTCCATCGCCGACGACCACGACGCTGATGCACGGCGCCTCGATATCCGCGAGAGAAAAGCCCGACAATACCGACACGGCGAGCATGCCTTCGGCCTCGGCGGCGCGCGCTGCATCCATGGCGCGCTTCATCGCGCCCTCCGCCGTGGAGCTGCGCAACGTGTGCGCGAGCAACGGCGGCTGACGCCACGCGATCACGGGTTTCGCGTTGCCGTGCACGAGCGCGAACAGCAAACGCGCGGCGTGCGCGCCGGTCTCGTACATGTCGACGTGCGGATACGTCTTGAAGCTGACGATCACGTCCGCGTTGTCGATCATCTTTTGCGTAACGTTGCCGTGCAAATCCAGCGCAACGGCAATCGGCGCATCGGGCAACGCGGCGCGCACGCGCGCGAGCAGATCGCCCTCGCCGTCGTTCGAATTCTCCGCGACCATCGCGCCGTGCAGATCGAGCATCACAGCATCGCACCCGGGCGCGGCGGCGAGAATCGCGTCACAGATGGTGTCGTAGGCGGCGGCTTCGACGGGTCCGCTCGGATTCGCCGCCGCCGACACGGGCGTCACGATCTGCGCGCCCTCGCGCTCGGCGGCGTCGATAAACGCGGCCATTGCGGTCTGCATGCCCTTGTTGTCGTTGAATGCGTCCTCGCCGAAACTGGGGCCGGCGTTCGCGCCGTTCTGGCCGAAAGCGGACAACGGCGTGGGCACCGGCGAGAACGTGTTCGTCTCGTGGTTCATCCGCGCAATCAGGATTTTCATACGCTCTCGTCCTCTGCCACTGCAATTGGGCGCACGGTTTGCGCGGCCTTCAGCATGGCTTGCAGCAGCACATTGCAGCCGGCTTCGAGATGTTCCGCGCGCGCGTCTTCGATCTCGTTGTGGCTGATGCCGTCCTTGCAGGGCACGAAGATCATCGCGGCTGGCGCGACGCGCGCGAGATACACCGCGTCGTGGCCCGCGCCGCTGATCACGTCCATCGACGACAAACCGAGCATGTCCGCGCCTTGCTTGACGGCGGCGACCAGATCGCTTGCGAACGGCTGCGGCGGAAAGTACACAACGGGCTCGATCTCCACCTCGATGCCCGCCTGCTTGCCGGCAGCCTCGCAAGCGGCGCGCAATGCGCTGTCCATCGCGGTGAGCGTGGCGTCGTCGGCGGCTCGCAGGTCGACCGTGAGCTTCACGCGGCCCGGAATGACGTTGCGCGAGTTCGGATGCACGTCGAGCCAGCCGACCGTGCCGCGGCCATGCGGCGCATGATCGAGCGCGATGCGGTTCACCGCGTGGATCAGATCCGCGGCGACGAGGAGCGCATCGCGGCGCAGTTCCATCGGCGTGGGGCCGGCATGCGCTTCCATGCCGTGCACGGTCACGTCGTACCAGCGCTGGCCGAGCGCGCCTTGCACAATGCCGATGGTCTTGTCGTGCGCCTCCAGCACCGGACCCTGCTCGATGTGCGCTTCGAAATACGCTGCAACGGTATGCGGTTTTGCGTTTTCGCCGATGTAGCCGATGGCGGCCAACGCGTCGCGCACCGAGACGCCGTCGCGGTCGCGCTGATCGAGCGCGTGGTCCAGCGTAAAGGCGCCGGCGAAGACACCGGAGCCCATCATCACCGGCACGAAGCGTGAGCCTTCCTCGTTGGTCCACACCGCGACTTCGAGCGGCGCGAGCGTCGTGATGTTGGCGTCGGCCAGCGTGCGCAGCACTTCGAGGCCCGCCAGCACGCCGTAGTTGCCGTCGAATTTGCCGCCGGTCGGCTGCGTGTCGATATGACTGCCCGTCATGACAGGCGGCAGGTCGTCGCGCAAGCCTGCCCGGCGCGCGAAGATATTGCCGATTGCGTCGACCCGCACCGTGCAACCAATTTCCTTCGCCCACGCGACAAACCGGTCGCGCGCGATGCGATCCAGTTCGCTCAGCGCGAGCCGGCAAACGCCGCCCTTCTCCGTCGCGCCGATCTGCGCGAGTTGCATGAGACTGTTCCAAAGCCGTTGGCCGTCGACGCGCAAACGAGCGAGCGCCGCGCCGCTCTCAAAGTCATGAACTTGCATCAATGCTTCCTCATAGTGAAGTCAGGCGTGGGTTCAGACGACGCCGACGCCCAGATAGCGGTCCTTGATCGAATCGTCCGCGGCAAACGACGCGTTGTCGCCCGAATAAACGATCACGCCCTGTTCGATGATGTAGTGGCGATCCGCGAGTTGCGTGCAGACTTCCAGGTTCTGCTCGACGAGCAGAATGGCGACGCCCGCTTCGCGAATCAGCTTCAGTTGCGCGACGATTTCTTCGACGATCACAGGTGCGAGGCCTTCGACGGGTTCGTCCAGCATCAGAAGCCGTGGGTGATTCATCAGCGCGCGGCCAATGGCAAGCATTTGTTGTTCGCCGCCCGACAGCTGTCCGCCGCCGTTCGTGCGCCGCTCCTTCAGGCGCGGAAAAATGCGGTAGATGTCGTCGAGTTGCCACGGCGAGTCCTTGCGCGCGCCGAGCCGCAGGTTCTCTTCAACCGTGAGCAAGCGGAAAGTACCGCGATGCTCCGGCACGAAGCACACGCCGCGCGACGCGATTTTGTGCGGCGGCAGCGTGCTGATCGTCGCGCCGTTGAAAGTCACGCGACCCTTTTTCGGCACGACGACGCCGGCAATCGCCTTCAACGTGGTGGACTTGCCCGCGCCGTTGCGGCCGAGCAGCGTGACGGTCTCGCCCTCGCCGATCTGCAGCGAAACGCCTTGCAGTATGTGACTTTTGCCGTAGAAGCCGTGAATGTCCTGAACATCGAGCATCATGCGCGGCCTCCGGTGATCATGTTGCCGAGATACGCGCTGCGCACGCGCTCGTCGCCGCGAATCTCGTCGGGCCGCCCTTCCACCAGCACGCGCCCTTGTTGCATGACGGTAATCGTGTCTGAGATGTCCATCACGATGCCCATGTTGTGCTCGATCAGCACGACGGTGTAGTCGTCGCGCAGCCCGCGGATCAGCTGCTTCATATCGTCGAGATCGTCGATGCCCATGCCGGACGTCGGCTCGTCGAGAAAAATCGCCTTGGGGCGCGCGGCGAGCGCCATGCCGACCTCGAGGCGCCGCTGCTGTCCGTGCGACAACGCGCCTGCAGAGACTTCGCTGAAGCGTTGTAACGCCAGACGTTCGAGCACGCCGTCGACGGTATCCGTGTGCGCCAGCGCGCCGCGCGGCGGCGTCCATGCGTTGAGCGCGCGCTTCGCGTCGACGCCTTGCGCGGCCAGCCGCAGGTTCTCGCGCACGCTCAGATTGGCGAACAGGCTCGTCACCTGAAACGACCTCGCGACGCCGCGACGCACGCGCTTGTGGTCGGGCTCGTGCGTCACGTCGTGGCCGTCGAACACGATGGTGCCCGCGGTGATCGGCAGCGTGCCGGTCAGCACATGAAAGAGCGTGGTCTTGCCCGCGCCGTTCGGGCCGATCACCGAGTGCACGGTGCGCGGCATGATGCGCAAGTTGACATCGGAGAGCGCCGTGAATTTGCCGTAGCGCTTCGCCACGCCGCTTGCGTTGAGAATGGCTTCGCTCATATGCGCTCCGTTGCGGTGTCGTCGCCGGCATCGGCCGGGTTGGCGTGGACTGGCGGATTGCGGCGCAGTGCTTGCCAGATCCGCTCGCCGAGTCCCCACAAACCGCGCTGCATGTAGAGGCTCACCGCCATCAGCACGATGCCGAGCAGCAGCAGCCAGCGCGGCCACAATGTGGAGAGCCAGTCGGCGAACAGCACATAAAATGCTGCGCCCAGTACCGACGCAAACAGATTGCCGGTGCCGCCTATCACGGTCATCACGAGGATCATTTCGCTCGTGTGGTAGTCGATATTGGATAGCGGCGCGATGCCGGTCATCAGCGCATGCAGCGCGCCCGCAAGCCCCGTGACTCCGCCGGAGATCACGAACGCCATCAGCTTGAATCGCTTGACGTCGTAACCGACAGCCGCGGCGCGCGCTTCGTTGTCGCGGATGGCGAGCAGCGTGCGGCCGAATACCGAGTGCGAAACGCGCATGAGCAGCCAGAATACGACGAGAAAAAGCACTGCGACGAATCCGTAGTACTGCCAGGGAGACGTCAGCACGATCAATTTCTTGCCAAACAGCCCGAGCGCAGGTCGCGGAATATCGAGCAGGCCGTTGTCGCCGCCGGTCAGATCCGGCGTGGTGTAGGCGAGGAAGTAGAACAGTTGCCCGAACGCGAGCGTCAGCATCACGAAATAGGTGCCGCGCTGTCTGATCGAAAACCATCCGACAAACGCGGCCGCCACGGCACCGACCGCGATCGCCGCCAGCAGCGCGACGGGAACCGGCAGCGCGGCTTTGGTCAGCACGAGCCCCGCACTGTAGCTGCCGAGTCCAAAGAAGATGCCTTGCCCGAACGACAGCAGCCCGGTATGGCCGAGCAGAAGATTGCAGCCCAGCGCAGCAAGCGCGAATACGAGCACTTCGGTAGCGAGCGAGCCGGAGCGCAGCGTCGCGGGCAGAATGCACACGACCAGCAAGGCCAGCAAAAGAAAACGGTAGCGATGCAGCGCGTGGCCTAACGGGCGGCCCGATGCATGCGGCCCCGGCTTCGTCACTGCGGATTTCGAAGTATTGATCACGCGGCTCTCCCGAGTAAGCCATTCGGCCGCAAAAGGAGGACGGCGGCCATCGCGACGTAGATCATCAGACGCGCGCCCTCGGGCCATAGCGTGCTCATCACGCTCTGCACGATGCCGACGAGCAGTCCACCCACCAGCGCGCCGAGAAAGTTGCCCATGCCGCCCACCACCACGACGACAAAGGCGACGCCGAGCGCCTCGATGCCCATGAAAGGATCGACACCGCGAATCGGCGCCGCGAGCACGCCGGCGAGCGCAGCGGTGGCGGCGCCGAGTGCGAACACGAGACTGAACACGCGCAACACGTTGATGCCGAGCAGCGACACCATTTCCGTCGATTCGCTGCCCGCCCGTACTGCGCTGCCAAGACGCGTCCCCTCCAGCACCCACCACAGCAGTGCGGCGAGCACCGCGGTGAAGCCGATCACGAACAGACGGTACTTTGGATAGACAAAGCTGCCCCAGATCACCACGCCGTTCAGGAGGTCGGGAACGGCCACGTTGTCGCCAAGCGGCCCCCACGCGAGAATCGCGCATTCCTGCACGACGAGCGCGAGGCCCACCGTCGCGAGAATATGAAACTCGTGCTGCTGAGCGTAGACGTGGCGCAGCACCAGTTTCTCGACGACCCACGCCAACGCGCCCACTGCAATCGGCACGACGACGAGAGCTGTCCAGAAGCTCATCGACCACTGCATCGCCTGATAGCAGAAGTAAGCGCCGAGCAGATAAAAGGCACCGTGCGCGAAGTTCACGAAGCGCAGCAGGCCGAAGACGATCGACAAACCGACCGCGAGCAGGAAGTACAGCATCCCGACTCCGATACCGTTGACGATCTGCAGAAGATAAACGTTCATGGCTACCGCCTGAAGGTTAGGCGAAACGTTGCTGCGCTAATGCGTGCCCCGCTGGGGCCCCGACACCGTCCGGTCGCGGCGATGCTTCGCGCGGTTTCGCGTCAGGTAAGCTTGCAACCGGTCTTGTCGAGCGGCAGGAATGATTGGCCCGAACTCACGATATCCGCGTAGTCGTCGGCATTTTTCATCTTGCTCTTCGCCTTACCCTTCAGCAGATAGTAGTTTTTCAGCACCTGGTGATCGCCCTTGCGGACTTCTTCGGGTCCTGTCAAACCGCCGTATTTCATGCCTTCGAGCGCCGCGACCACTTTCTTCGGATCGACATTGCCGGCCTTGACGATGCCGTCGAGCAAAATCTTCGTGCAAACGTACGAGCCCGCGAGGCTGTAGTTGGGATTGGCCTTGAACGCCGCCTGCGTGCGTTTGACAAGATCGCGGTTGAGCGGCGAATCGATGGCATGCCAATACTGCGCGCCGAAATAGACGCCGTCGCACAGATCCGCGCCGAGCGACTCGAATTGCTCGAGGCCGGAAGCCCACGCGAGCAGGATCGTGCAGTTGTTCTTCATGCCGAAACTCACGGCCTGGCGCAGTGTGTCCGACGATTGCGAGCCGAAGTTCAGGATGAGCAGCACGTCAGGCTTCGCGGCGACCGCATTCGTCAGATAGCCGCTGAATTCCTTTTCGTTGAGCGAGTGATAGCTGTTGCCCACGTGCTCGATGCCTTTGTCCTTGAAGACCGCTTTCGCCGCGGACAGCAAACCGTCGCCGAACACGTATTGCGGCGTGATGGTGTACCAGCGCTTGGCCTTCGGCAGCATCTGCGCGAGCGGGCGCACCGTCTGTTCGATCGCGCCATAGGTGGGTACGGACCAGCGGAAAGTCGCGTCGTTGCAATCCTTTCCTGTGATTTCGTCGGCGCCTGCGGTCGTGATGAAAACGCCGCCGGCCTTCTGCACTTCCTTGCCCATCGCCAATGCTTCGGACGACAAAATACCGCCGGCGAAGAACCGCGCGTTCTTTTGCTGCGCGATTTCCTGCACGCGGCGCACGGCCGTCGCCGGCTTGCCCTCGGTGTCCAGCACCGTATAGGCGAGCGGCTCTCCCAGCACCTTGCCATATTGCTCGATGGCGAGCTTCATGCCGAGATCGGCGTATTTGCCGTTTGCGGCGAACGCGCCCGACATCGGTACCGGACAGGCGAATTGAAGGGTGCCCGCCTGGGCAAAGGCGCTACGCGCGACGAGCGAGCCAAGCGTGCCCGGGACGGCCGACAGCGCGGCCAGCTTCAACATATTTCGGCGATTCAAAATGACGCTCCTTCGAAGAGACACGCACTGAACGACTGCGAAAACCTGCTGGCCGCCGAGAAGTTTTTCACCGCTCCGGCTCTGTACTATTTATCATGATAAATAGGTTAGAAACGATCGTAGGTACAATAAATTCCGGTGTCAATAAGGCAAAATTCCTGGTGGCGACGACGCGGGATGGCCTGCGTTGCGGCGGACGTCGGCGGAACATAGATGGTGCAGTACACAAAAATGGGAGTAGTGAACATGGCCATGGATCGAGCCAAGGCTGGCGCGGCGATCGAGATCAAGCAGCAAAAGCGCGCCGATCTGGTCGCGGAGGAAATCAAGCGCTTGATCACAGAGAAGGATCTGAAGCCCGGCGACCGGCTGCCGCGCGAGGTCGAACTGCAGCAGCTCTTTTCGGTGAGCAAGAGCACAATTCGCGAGGCGCTCAAATCGCTGGAGGTGCAAGGGCTCATCAAAGTGACAACGGGACCGAGCGGCGGCGGCATGGTGGTGGAGGTGCCGCTGGATCGAACGTTGCAGCTTCTGCAGAACTATCTGTTTTTCAAGGACGTGTCTATCGACGACATTTACACGGTGCGCAAACTCCTCGAGCCGGAGCTCGCGGCGGGGGCGGTGCCCTACCTGACGGAGCAGGATTTCGACGCGCTGGAGGCGAGCATCGCGTGTTGCGACCGGCCGGCTTCGGTGCAAGGCGGCCAGGATATCGTGCGGCAACGTCAGGAGGATGTGAATTTCCACGACATTCTCGCTGCGGCGAATCCGAATCCGTTTCTGCGCTTCAGTTGCGAACTCATCAACGAGATGATCCGGCAACTGATCGAGTTCCGTAACGATACGCCGCAGGCTGAGCATGAGCGGTTCGGACAGGCCAACGTCAAGATTCATAAGGCGATTACCAAAGCGGCACGCGAGCGTGATGCGGAAAAAGTGCGCGAGTTGATGACCGTGCATATGACGGAGGCGCCCCGGTACGTGAAGCGGATGAAAGGGAAGTTGCGAGGGAGATTGATACTGGATTCGGAGATCCGTCGGCGAGTGCGGGCGCGCAACGTCGCGCCGGCGGATTCCGCTGAGGCTGATGGAATGGATGGCGGGGAATGATGGAGTGAGAGCGGGCTCAACCCGGGCTCAACCTTTTATCGCGCGCGCCGTTATTGCATCTGCACAGGCACAATTTTGAACCTTCATGGCACAACCTATCCCATTTTCCCGCCCTACCGGCGCTGGCCGTGCCCGGCACGCCAAGGCAATGCTGCTGCCGATCGCCCGTCAAGTCGCCGATGATCTCGCCTTGCGCGTACATCTGGCGCTGGATGCGTTGCGCCGAGGCGACGGCGGAATGGGCGACGCTCAGACGCTGACACAGGTGATGCTATTGACGGGCTTTCTGGCGGAAGCTGGCTTCGGATCAGCGACCAGTGAGCAGCTCGGCGCGGCGGAGCGCGTGATAGCGAAGGCGTTCGATATCGGTCGAGATAGCGGGAGATGGTCGCTAGATGAAGATGAGTTTGCACTTTTTGCGCAAATAGCAACGAACTACGATCAACAATTGCATCGCGCCCCGCTGTGGGCAATCACCGAAGCGAGCGAACGGCTCGATCGCTTTACCGCCGGTTTGCCGCATCAGCTTCCCGCGCGCAAGAGGGCTTGACGGCCACGCTTAACTGGCTGAAACCGCGAAATGGCTGGACGGCGTGCAGTCATTTGCTGATGGGCTTGTTGGGGGTATCCGTTTTGTGTGACGCTGTTCCCGCGGGCCGTAAACGCAGAAACCCCACCTTTGCGGGGTGGGGTATCTGACGGTGGTGGGGAGCCTGACGATTACCTACTTTCACACGGGTAATCCGCACT
>NZ_CADIKB010000036.1 GCF_902859825.1 Paraburkholderia phenoliruptrix
TACCCGTGTGAAAGTAGGTAATCGTCAGGCTCCCCACCACCGTCAGATACCCCACCCCGCAAAGGTGGGGTTTCTGCGTTTACGGCCCGCGGGAACAGCGTTATGGAAACGATTGGCCCCATCGTGCTGACGGCAGCCGGATGGCGAACGTAGTTAAGTCACTACCGCTCAATTCTTGCGACCCATTGGCTAGTAGATCCGGGCAGCGCTTCGAGGCAGCACCTCATTTGGCGTATCGGTTCGGCCGGTCTTCGCTAACAATACCTGTCGCACGCAACCTCCCTTGGCAGACCCAAGCAACGAGTCTCCCATATCTCCGCCTCGAAAAATCCCCGCCAGGACTACATCACACAGACGTTTATCGCATCGCCCGCCCTCTCGCATAGGTAGCTGGGCACACCGTATGTTGAGCGACGGGTGCGACGGTGCAAGAGAGGCGCGGCCCGCGCTCCGTGGCAATAACGCGATTGACGGCAGTATCTTGCCACTGCCTTAAAGCACGCTCGCGGACGTACAACATGCGTCAGCACGACGTCGGCTCTCATGCCGTGCGCAATACCGGAAGATCGCCATATGTATGCGATGACCGCCATTGCAGACGAGTCAGATACTCTTCAGCACCGCGGGTCGAAGAGACAGAGGCAACAGTCTCATGCTCGCTGCTCGATCGTATATGTGAGCATGAGTCTACGGTTGTCAGCGTGCCGCAGCATTTCCGTCCTTTCGGTCGTGTACGCACGATCTACGTTTGCCGCCATCACAAGAACTCATACCTGGTTTGCGTCGCATGCCGCCGTCCAGGAGTGATTTGTCGGCGCTTCATACATCATACTGACGCTCGCTGGGCGTTGAACGTCTCGCGCAGCGGAGCGAGGCCGTTAGGTGCCTCGTATGGCGATCAAAAAAGCGGGACTTCGACCGGGCGTGAGGAAGCAGGGCTGGGCCGATGTTTGGGCTTAAGTCTTATAATCAGCATTCCTAACTGAAGAGGTCGGAAAGAAAGGGCAACGTTCGTTCACCGCGGTAACAGATTTTCCGCCGATCCTGCGCTGTTGCGCAGGATCGCATGCCACGTGGCGGCATTGCAAATCGATGCGCAAGTTAGTGACGCGTAAAGCAGGCATCAGAGAGATTGCCGCTGATGCCTGAGCACACTAGTGCGTGCTTAGCTACCGCGTCGGACCAGTCGGATAATAAACAGCAGGATGACCGCGCCAATGACCGCGGTGATGATCGAGCTGATCCAGCCGCCACCTAACGAAATATGCAGCACGCGCGCGAGCCAGCCGCCAATGAACGCGCCGACAATACCGACAATGATGTCGACGATAAGGCCGAAACCGCCGCCCTTGACGAGCACGCCGGCCAGCCAGCCCGCAATGGCGCCAATGACAAGCCACGCAATGATGCCGTGTTCCATAATCGAAGCTCCATGGTTGAGTGTGAACAATGCACGGTGACAGAGCTTAGTCGAACGTCCGTCGTCAGTCCATATTCAGGATGCGGAATTAACATTGTCTGAATCTGCTGCAGGGCAGGTGTAGACACGCCCGTGTAAGGTTTAGAGAAAATTCGACGCGCAGCGTAGACCGATCGACGAAGTAATACGTACTCCAAATATTGACGGCGGCCATCACTAAAAAGACACTGGTTGCACTTTCCGGATCTGAGTGCGCAATGGCAATGGCTTTGTGCCACGGCGCACACAATCCCGGTTCGCATCACGGTGCCCGCTCAGGGCCGTCCACGTCAGTAAGGAATGTATGAAAGCAAAAGTTCTGGGCATGGTTGCCGGCGCGTTCGTCGCTGCCGCTCCGTTCTGGTCGCTCGCCGCGGGGCTTCCCGCGCCCTTTGAAGGAAGCAGCACGTTGCAGGCCGAAGGAGTCGTGAAGTCTGTGGACCGTGCCAAGCATTCGGTAACCGTGCGCGACGCGCAAGGCAGCGAGGCATCATTCGAGGTGGCGGATACGCGAGATCTTGAGAGGATTACGCAAGGCGGAAAGGTCCATATCCGCATGATGCGCAATGCCGTGATCAGCGTTACCCGCGCAGCGGATGGGCAAAGCTCGAGTGCTGCCGTCGTTGCACCGATCGCGCAGAAGAACCCTGAGCAGAACGTAAGCGCGCAAGTGCAGGCAATCGATCACGCTTCCGGTGTCATGGCATTGAAAGGGGCGAACGGCTCTGTGTTTCACATTCAAGGCCGCGATCCGGCGAAGCTCGTCAACGTGACACCGGGGATGCAGGTTTTGGTGGCGTTTGCGCCGAAAATCAACGTTGCCGTGGCGCCCGCGCAATGACCCGCACATTTACGTCGCGGCTCGCGTGCAAGTGATTCTAGAGCACAAAAAACGCAGAGATTCTCAAGCGCGACGGTTTGCGTCACCGGGTTCTCGGCTTAATCCGGTTCCCCGGGCACAAGACGCAATCGTGTGATTTCGGACGGTGCCCCAAGCCGTTTCGGTGGTCCCCAATAGCCGGTGCCGCGGCTCGTATAGACCCACAGTCCATTGAGACGCGCCAGGCCTGCAGTAAACGGTTGCTGAAACCGCACGAAGAAATTCCACGGGAAGAACTGACCGCCGTGTGTATGACCTGAGAGTTGCAGTGTGAAGCCGGCTTCAGCGGCGGCTTCGGCGGATCGTGGCTGGTGCGCGAGCAGCACCTTAATCAGCACATCGCCGGGTGCACCCGCAATCGCGGCCATTGGGTCGCTGCGATGTAGCGGATCGTGATGACCGGCCGAATAGTCCGTCACGCCGGCAATCACGGCGCGCGCTCCGTCGTGCTGCACGACCACGTGCTCGTTTAGCAGCACATTGAGTCCGAGGCGGCGGAATTCGTCGATCCACGCATCGGCGCCCGCGTAGTACTCGTGGTTGCCTGTAACGAGAAACGCGCCGTGGCGCGCACAGAGCCGCGACAACGGTTGCGTGTGATGGGTCAGTTGTGGGACGCTGCCGTCTACCACATCGCCTGTCACGGCAATGAGGTCGGGCTTCAGCCGATTCACGGCGTCGACGATCGCGTCGACATAGCGACGTTTGATGGTAGGGCCCACGTGAATGTCGCTGATCTGAACGATCGTAAAGCCGTCGAGCGGGGCAGGCAAGTCGTCGATCGGCACCTCGATTGTCACGACTCGCGCGCGTCGGCGGGCGTTGAAGAGGCCGATGAGTGTCGACAGTATTGCGAGCAGTGGCACGGCTGCGGCCGTGCCGGTCCGCCAATGCGTGAGAGCAATCATGTCGGGCGAGATCGCGTCGAGGGTCATCAGCGAAGCAAGCGCGAGGTCGCGCACAAAGGTCAGGACCAGCAGGGAGGAAAAGAAGCCCATCGCCAGCAAGCCGATCCACGCGAGCCGGTCGCCTAACGGCTGCCGTTTGATGGTGCGCGCGAGCATGCCGAGCGGAATGAGAAAGACGGACAGTACGAGCCACAATCCCGACAGCCAGCGCACGGTGACGCTAACCGGCATGTCGGGAATCAGGCGGAAGCCGACGTAGATGTGCAGCAGGATGCCGATGACAATCAGGCGTACGAGAAACGATGAGCGGCGCATAGGAAAAGTCAGGGCGGATGAAGGCCGGCATGATACGACCGAAGTGCGAGCGAAATGCGAGCGGAATGCCGGCGGCGGCCAGTCGCCGCAGCAATGCGGTTAACGGCCGGACCATTCTACCGGCATGCGCAGCGGCGTGCCGACGGTGCAAGAATCCCGGTCCGCAAGCGGCGCGGCCCGCACGTCGTGCTGCGTCACGGCGACGATGAGGCAAGCATGGCAATCAGTGTCAACTAGCGTGCTCTGGAGCCGTGCAATATTCAAAGCCTCCGGGGCAACCCAATTAAATGGGTTTTGAATTACGGATACACGTGGACTATGCTGAAAGTGAGCTGATCGCCCCAAGCGTCGCTGCAACGCCTGCTGACGCGGCGGCGGACCAGCTCAGTTGTGGTATTCGCCTGCAGTGGGCGAGGCAGGAGGCAATCATGAAGCTGCTCGGACCAGGTCATCGTTTTCACCACGGCGACTCTGCGCACCGCGCACATCACGTGGGGTACGAGGGTAGCCACGTGATGCTGCCTCTCGTCGGCATATCGCTGATGGCGCTCGGTCTGTATCTAGCCGTGCGCAATATCGATTTCTCAGAGCTTGGGAAAAGCGCGCTGTTTGACGTCGTCATGCTTTGCGTGGCGCTGGGGATAGCGGGGCTTTTCGGCGTCGTCGGCGCATGGCTTCGCTCAAACGGCGACGACACGCAAGAAAGTTTCTGCTTTGTCGGCGCAGTCATCGGCGTGGTGGTGTTCTACGTCGCAATCTTCAGTTGAAGCCGCGCTTTACTCTATCCGGGCGGCTTCGTCGAAGCTGAGGCGCGGGCTGCGGGAATATAGCTTGGACGCGTCGCCATAGCCAAGATTGATCAGAAAGTTCGACCGGATAGTCGTGCCGGCAAAAAACGCCTGATCGACCTTGTCGGCGTCGAAGCCCGACATCGGGCCCGCGTCGAGACCGAGGGCCCGAGCCGCGAGAATCAGATAGCCGCCTTGCAGCGTGGAGTTGCGAAACGCCGTGTCCGCAATCGCCTTGTCGTTACCGGCGAACCAACTGCGGGCGTCGGCGTGCGGAAAGAGCTTCGGCAGGTACTCATAGAACGCCATATCCATCGCGACAATCACTGTCACGGGTGCCGCCATCGTTTTGTCGACATTGCCCGCTGACAACGCCGGCCGCAGCCGCTCCTTGGCGGCTGCGGTTTTGACAAAGACAAAACGTCCCGGACTTGAATTGGCCGAGGTGGGGCCGAGTAGCGTCAACTCGACAAGTTGCTCGAGCACCGCGTCATCGACGGGTTTCGGCTGCCAGGCACTGTGGGTGCGCGCATGACGAAACAGTTCGTCGAGTGCGTGGTCTGAAAGGGGCATGATAATTGTCCGGTCAAGTTTAAAAAGGGGAAAGGGCGGTGGCGCTGATTTCCGGGACATGAAACTCTCCAACGGACGCGTTCCCCAGCACTGACAAAGCGCAAATACGTCCCCAACCTCGAGGACCGCGAAGAAAGCCAACGAAAACCATAAGCCGCTTCAGTAACCCGCCGCCCGACCCCGCCATAATAGTCAACGTACCGGCGGGCCCGCCCAGCGCTTTCCCGAGGCAGAAAACTTATGACCGATCTCTTCGATGACGTTCCGGCGCCCGACGTCGACTGGTATCCCGACTGGCTGCCGCCGGAAAAGGCCGATCAGCTCCTTGTCCGGGTCATCGGGGAAGTCGAATGGCGGCAGGACACGATGGGCACGCCCGGCGGCCGGGTCGCGCTGCCGCGGCTGACGGCATGGCAGGGCGATCCCGATGCAGTGTATGTCTATTCCGGCATCCGCAATCTGCCGCGCCCATGGACGCCAGCCGTCCTCGAACTCAAGGCCGCTGCCGAGGCCGCGTGCAATGCCCGGTTCAACAGCGTCCTGCTCAATCGCTACCGGAGCGGCGCGGACAGCATGGGATGGCATGCCGACCGCGAGCCGGAGCTTGGGCCCGAACCGGTGATTGCCTCCGTGAGCCTCGGCGCAGCGCGCGTCTTTGACTTGCGGCACAACAGGACCGGCGCCCTCCAGTCCTTTTCGCTCAAAGGCGGCAGTCTGCTGGTGATGAAAGGCAAAACGCAGGCGGAGTGGCGGCACCGGGTGCCGAAAGAACCACGCGTGAGCGGCGAGCGCATCAATCTTACGTTCCGCTTCGTCACGCCCCGGGAGCAGACCGGCCGCGCATCGGGCTGATGACCGCCATCCGTCTCTGGCTTCGCCGGCTGGAGGCGCTTGTTGTAGTAAGCGCATAAAAACCCGCGTGGACCGGGTTTGCGACTCAGCCGCGCCTCTGATGTCAACCCGAAGCCGGCCGAAAGCCCTCCCAGCACCTGGAAGGTTCACAACAACACCGCCCATCCCGCGTCCTATATCAAAATTGATATTGGCGACGCGAATCATATGATTGGACTGTTAACGCCCCGCACACTACGCTACATCACGATCCATACATCGCGATGGCCGCAAGGGCCGGCGTATCCGGTGGATCGCCTACACAACAACGATCAGGAGACAGTCATGGCGAATACACGACGCGCCGCATGTCGTGCGTTGGGCGCGCTCGCGATGTGCGCGGGTTTCGGCGCGCTGACGCTGGCAACGCCCGGCGCACACGCAGAGGACAAACAGATCACGCTGGGCTTCGCGCAGGTCGGCGCGGAAAGCGCCTGGCGAACCGCCAACACAGAGTCGGTGAAGTCCGCTGCCGCCGACGCCAAGATCAAGCTCAAGTTCTCAGACGCGCAGCAAAAGCAGGAAAACCAGATCAAGGCGATCCGTTCTTATATCGCGCAAAAGGTCGATGTGATCGCCTTCTCGCCAGTCGTCGAATCCGGCTGGGAACCCGTGCTGCGTGAGGCGAAGGCTGCGAAGATTCCGGTGATCCTGACCGACCGCAATATCGACGTCAAAGATACCTCGCTCTACGTGACGATGATCGGCTCCGACTTCCTGGAGGAGGGCCGCCGCGGTGGCAAGTGGCTCGCCGACCACTACAAGGACGCCCAAGGGCCCATTAACATCGCCGAATTGCAGGGAACGGTCGGTTCCGCGCCTGCCAACGACCGGCACGCTGGCCTGATCGAAGTGATCAAGAGCGATCCGAAGTTCAAGATCATCGCGTCGCAAAGCGGCGACTTCACGTTGGCCGGCGGCAAGCAGGTCATGGAAGCGTTTATCAAGAGCTACGGCAACAAGATCAACGTGGTTTATGCGCATAACGACGACATGGCGCTCGGTGCGATCCAGGCCATGGAAGAGGCGGGCATGCATCCGGGCAAGGACGTCGTTGTCGTTTCGTTCGACGCCACTAAGGGTGGCTTCCAGGCGATGGCCGCGGGCAAGATGAACGTCGACGTGGAGTGCAGTCCGCTGCTCGGACCGCAACTGATGTCGGCAGTCAAAGACGTCGTGGCCGGCAAGCCGTTGCCGAAGCGCATCCTCACGGAAGAGACCGTGTTCCCGATGAGCGTCGCAGCACAGACATTGCCGACGCGTAAGTACTAAGCACGATTAATTAGTCATCCCTATAAATAAGTTAACCTGCCTGCTGGATCGAATGGCGCAGCACGAGGCGCAAACAGGCGAAGCAGCGGGTAAAGTTTCTCCAGCGGTGCCTGACCGTCCGATTGCTTGGGCAGCGGACGGTCTCTTTTCACACCGATGCTGGAGCTTGCCGAACCCGGTCCTGTAGGCACCCCCGGCACGAAAGCACCACGACATCAACGCACCGCCGCTCGAGCGAGGTCTATGACGCATCCCGCTTCCGAATCCCATCCGCCGGCCGCGAACTCGATTGCATCCGCTGCCGCCGCCACTTCCGACGACGGCAACGCACGCGAGCCAATCCTCGCCACGACCGGCATCAGCAAGACATTTCCCGGCGTCAAGGCGCTGCAGGGCGTCGATTTCCGACTCTTCCCCGGCGAAGTTCATACGCTGATGGGCCAGAACGGCGCCGGCAAATCGACCCTGATCAACGTGCTTACGGGCGTGCTCGCGCCCGATTCCGGTACGATCCGCCTCGCGGGCGAGATCGTGGCGTTCGCATCGCCGCAGGAAGCCGAGGCGGCGGGCGTGCGCACGCTTTACCAGGAAGTGAATCTCTGTCCAAACCTCTCGGTCGCCGAAAACATCTTCGCGGGCCGGCAGCCGCGGCGCTTCGGCGCGATCGACTGGCCCGACATCAAACGCCGCGCACAAGCCGCGCTCGCGCGCCTCGATATCGCGCTCGACGTCACGCGCTCGCTCGACGCGTATCCGATCGCAGTCCAGCAGATGGTGGCGATCGCACGAGCGCTTTCCGTCGATGCGCGCGTGCTGATTCTCGACGAGCCTACGTCGAGCCTCGACGATAGCGAAGTCGCGCAACTCTTCAAAATACTTCGGCATCTTAAGCAATCCGGCATTGCGATTCTGTTCGTCACCCACTTCATTGAGCAGACGTATGCCATTTCCGACCGGATCACGGTCATGCGCAATGGCGAGCGCGAAGGCGAATACCTCGCGCGAGATCTGCCTGCCGATCTGCTGGTCTCGAAGATGGTCGGTCACGAGCGCATGAGCGAGCGGCTGCGCGAAGCCGCTCATGAAGCATCCGATGCCGGCGAAGAAGCGCAAAGCGAAAGCACGGCGCCCGCGTTTATCGAACTGCGCGGTGTCGGCAAGCGCGGCACGCTGCAGCCAATCGATCTCGACGTGCAGCGTGGTCAGATACTTGGACTCGCGGGCCTCCTTGGCTCGGGGCGCACCGAAACCGCACGGCTGCTGTTCGGCGCCGACCGGGCGGACAGCGGCACGATGCTCGTCGACGGCAAGCCCGTGCGGCTACGCTCGCCGCACGACGCAGTGCGCCACGGCATTGCCTACTGCGCCGAAGATCGCAAGAAAGAGGGCATCGTCGCGGACCTGTCGATTCGCGAGAACATCCTGCTGGCGCTGCAGGCAAGGCGTGGCTGGTGGCGCAAGATCAGCCGGCAGCGCGCGCGCGAACTGGCCGATGTGTGGATCGAGCGGCTCGGCATCAAGGCCTCCGATGCAGAGCAGCCTATTGGCCTGCTCTCAGGCGGCAATCAGCAAAAGGCGCTGCTCGCGCGCTGGCTGGCGACAGATCCAAAACTGCTAATTCTCGACGAGCCCACGCGCGGCATCGACGTCGCAGCGAAGTTCGACATCATGGATCGCCTGCTCGCGTTGTGCGCGAACGGGCTCAGCATTCTGTTCATTTCCTCTGAGATCAGCGAAGTGCTGCGCGTGAGTCATCGCGTGGCCGTGCTGCGCGACCGCCGCAAGATCGCTGAGGTCAAAGGCACGGCATCGAATGAAGACAATATCTATCGACTCATCGCGGGGAGCGGCGAATGAAGCTATCGAACTGGCTCGCGCGTGACGGCGTCGAGCGTCCGCTGATCTGGCCATGCGTGACGTTGGCCTTGCTGTGCGCGCTGAATCTGTGGGTCAATCCGCATTTCCTGTCGCTGCGCATGCTCGACGGCCATCTGTTCGGCGCGCCGATCGACGTGCTGAACCGTGCGGCGCCGCTCGTGCTCGTCGCGACGGGCATGACTCTCGTCATCGCGACGCGCGGCATCGACATTTCTGTCGGCGCAGTGGTTGCAATCGCCGGCGCGGCGGCGGCCACGATCCTCGCCACGCAGTCGGTGGCGAGCGGCAGCCTGATCGCAGAGGCGCTGCTGGCCGCGTTGATCGTCGGCGTGCTGAGCGGCATGTGGAACGGCCTGCTGGTCTCGTTTGTCGGCATGCAGCCGATCATTGCCACCCTGATTCTGATGGTCGCGGGCCGCGGCATCGCGCAACTGCTGACGGCAGGGCAAATCATTCCGATCGGCGCGCCCGGCTATCTGTTCGTCGGTGGCGGATACTGGCTCGGCGTACCGTGCTCGGTATGGATCGCGACGCTTGCGGTGCTGGCCACGGCCGCGCTCGTCGAAGGAACGGCGCTGGGGCTCTTCATTCGAGCCATCGGCGTCAATCCCGTTGCGACTCGCCTCGTCGGTTTGCGCTCGAAAGCACTGGTTTTTGCGGTGTACGGCTTCTCGGGACTGACCGCGGCGATGGCCGGCATTCTCATCAGCTCGAACGTGCGTAGCGCGGACGGCAACAACGCGGGCCTGTTATTGGAGCTCGACGCGATTCTCGCCGTGACGCTCGGCGGAACGTCGCTCCTCGGCGGCCGCTTCAGTCTGGCGGGAACGGTGCTCGGCGCGCTCATCATCCAGACGCTCACCTATACGACGTATTCCATCGGCGTGCCGCCCGAAGCGACGCTGGTCGTGAAAGCAGCGGTGGTGCTGGCGGTCAGTGTGATCCAATCGCCTGCGGCAAGAGCGCTAGCGGTTTCGTTCGGTATGCATATCATCAGGCAACGCGGGGTGGCGCGATGAGACGGTTTTTTTCCGCGTGCGCGCATATTGTCGACCCGCGCACGTTACCCATTGCTGTGACGATCCTGCTGTTCTGCGCGCTGTTCGGCTTTGGCTCCGTCATGTACACCGGCTTTTTCTCATGGCAGGTGCTGCTCGATCTGCTCGTCGACAATGCGTTCCTGCTGATTGTGGCGATCGGCATGACGTTCGTGATCGTGTCGGGCGGCATCGATCTGTCGGTGGGCTCTATCGTTGCACTCACAACGATCGTCGAAGCGGTGTTGTCCGAGCGCCTGCATATGTCGGTGTGGATCATCCTGCCGATCGTCCTGCTGATGGGCACCGTATTCGGCGCCGTGCAAGGCGCGCTGATCCACTTCTTCCGGCTGCAGGCGTTCATCGTGACGCTCGCCGGCATGTTTTTCGCACGCGGCCTGTGCTTCCTGATCACGACGCAATCCATCACCATCACTGATCCGACCTTTCGCGCCATCTCGGCATTCCGGCTCGATATCGGCGTCGGCTCCGTCACCGCGAATGTGCTGATCGCGTTCGTTGCGCTGGTGCTCGCCATTTACATCGCGCACTTCACGCGCTTTGGCCGCAATGTCTACGCGGTGGGCGGCAATGCCCGCTCGGCCTTGCTGATGGGGCTCCCGGTCGCGCATACGCGCATTGGTGTGTATGCACTGAGCGGCTTCTGCTCGGCGCTCGGTGGTGCCGTTTTCACCTTCTACGTGCTGTCCGGTTATGGTTTGCAAGGGCAGGGCATGGAGCTCGACGCCATTGCCGCGACCGTGATCGGCGGGACGCTCCTGACGGGCGGCGTCGGTTATGTGATCGGGTCGTTGTTCGGCGTCGGCATTCTCGGCACGATCCAGACGCTGATCACGTTCGACGGCACGCTGAGCTCGTGGTGGACCCGCATTGTGATCGGCGCGCTGCTGTGCGCTTTCTGTTTGCTGCAGCGGCTGATCGAACGGCATGCGAAGTCGGTGAGGCGTCCCGGCGGCACAGGCGCTGTGGTGACTTCGGGACGCGAGCGCGCGCATGGCGAGCCTTCAACAGCATCCGATTCGCACGTAATAGGCCGCGCCCCCGGACAAGCGTGACCAGCGCTTCGCAACGGCGGCCCGAACGCACTGTGCGGGCCGCTTTCCCTCGCGGAGGGGGCTTTACTGGTCGAGCGCCCGGCCTCGCGTCTCCGGCAGCGTAAGCGCCGCGAGAATCACGATCCCGTATGCCGCCGCCGCGAAGGCGCCGATCGCGTGGCCGAGCGTCATGGTTTGCGACACATAGCCGATGAGGAACGGAAACGTTGCACCTATGGCCCGCCCGAAGTTGTAGCAGAAGCCCTGGCCCGATCCGCGGATACGCGTGGGAAACAGTTCGGTCAGAAACGCGCCCATGCCGGAAAAAATGCCGGATGCGCAAAAGCCGAGTGGGAAACCGAGCACGAGCATCGACACGTTGTCCAACGGAAGCTGCGTGTAGATGGAGGCAATCGCGCATGAAGCCAGAGCGAACGCGATGAATGCGCGCTTGCGTCCAATACGGTCGCTCACATACGCGCCCGTCAGATAGCCGCAATACGATCCGACGATCACCACGCCCAGGTAACCTCCGGTGCCGATCACGCTCAGGTGGCGTTCGGTCTTCAGATACGTCGGCAGCCAGGTGGTCACTGCGTAGTAGCCGCCTTGCACGCCGGTCGCGAGAATCGACGCGCGCAACGTCGTCCACACGATGTCGCGGCGGAAAATATCGAATAGAGAAGGGCGCGTCTGCGCCGTCTCCTGCGCTTCCTTTTGCCGACGATGCACCTCGGGCTCGTCAACGAAACGTCGAATCCAGATCACGAACGGCGCAGGCGCGATGCCGATTGCAAACAGCACGCGCCACGCATAGTCGGCGGGGACGAGCGAAAACACGGCCATGAAGAGCAGCGTCGATACGCCCCAGCCGATCGCCCAGCCGGCCTGCACGAGCCCGACCGCCTTGCCGCGGTCGCGGGCGCGAATCACTTCGCCGATAAGCACGGCCCCTGCCGTCCATTCGCCGCCGAAGCCGAGTCCCATCAAGCCGCGCGCCCACAGCAATTGCGAGAAGTTCTGCGCGAGTGCGCAGGCGAGCGTGAATATTGCGAACCAGAGAATCGTGATCTGCAAGGTCTTCACCCGGCCGACGCGATCCGACAGCACGCCCGCCGCCCATCCGCCCACCGCGGAACTCAATAGCGTAACCGTGCCGATCAGCCCCGCGTCGCCACGCGTGATGCCCCACGTCGCGATCAGCGTCGGAATTACGAAGCTCAGGAATTGCGTGTCCATTGCGTCGAGCACGTAGCCGATCTTGCAACTCCAGAACGCGCGCTTCTCGGCAGCGGAGATCTGCCGATACCATGCGAATGGACCTTTTCCTGCGTCGGGTGTGCCGTAGCGTTCGGCGTCGGCGGTCAATTGCGCTTCGGTTTCCATGCTTGAGCTCCGGTCTTGTGATGACGCGCGTGCTGGCGCGCGACCTGTATGAAATGGCGCCGCGTTAGATCACGGCGAGCGTGGTGTTCGGAATGTCGGTGACGAGCATGTGCCCCGGCTTGTGTGCAATTGCGAACGGCAGGCGCGCGCTTTCTATCGCCGCTTGTGGTGTGACGCCGCACGCCCAGAACACGGGTAGTTCATCGCTGTGCACTGTCACCGCATCGCCGAAATCGGGCCGCGAGAGATCGCGAATGCCGATGAGCGCAGGATCGCCGATATGCACCGGCGCGCCGTGCACGGCGGGAAAGCGGCTCGTGATCTGAATTGCACGGATCGCGTCGGCGGCCTTCATCGGCCGCATCGAGACGACGCGGTTTCCGCCGAACACGCCGGCGCGCACGTTGGGCTCGCGCGTCCGGTACATCGGCACATTGAGCTGCTGTTCGATGTGACGCAGGCCGATGCCTTCGCGGCGCAGCATCTCCTCGAATGAAAATGAGCAACCGATCGCGAACACCACGAGATCTTCACGCCACAGTTCGTTGAGGCTGCGCACTTCCTCGGCTCGTTCGCCATGGCGATACACGTAAAACGCCGGCACATCGTTGCGAATGTCGAGATCCGCGCCGAGCGAGGGCACGCGCCAGTCGCCCGGTTCGCCAACGCCGAGCAGCGGGCAGGCCTTCGGGTTGAGCGTGCAGAAACGCAGGAAATCATCAGCATATTGCTGCGGAAGAATGGCGAGATTGGCTTGCGCATAATCGCCGCAATAGCCCGCGGTCGGGCCCGACAAGCGGCCGCTGCGGATCTGCTGACGGAACTCGGATGGCGTGTAGGACATGAACGACTCGATTGACGTTGACGGAGACCGAACGGTGATGCGTTTGCAGGTTAGTAACGCCAAAAATATCCATCCAGCGAGTTTTTCTTGCGTTTTGTTAAATTAAACTTAACGTCCAATTAGCGCTTTTCCGGCGACAATCCCGCGCCGTCCGCTCGTGCGAGACCTGATGCAATGAATACCCGCTTTGTAGAAACGTTTCTCACGCTGGCGAGACTCAGCAGTTTTCGCGCGACTGCGGCTGCGATGCACGCCACCCCCGCCGCGATCTCGCTGCGTATCAAGACCCTTGAATCGGAGCTGGGCGTCGAACTGATCGAGCGCGACGCGCCCGAATTCCGGCTCACAGCAAATGGCGAGCGGCTGCTCGCGCACGCGCGCACCGTCGTGCAGGCTACGCGCTCGCTGCAACTTGCCGCTCAGGACGAGACGCAACTCGCGACGCGGCTGCGCCTCGGCGTGATCGAAACGGTCGTGCATAGCTGGCTGCCCGACTACATTCGCATGCTGAACCTCGAGTACCACCGCATCGTGGTGGATCTGACTGTCGATTCGAGCGCGGTGCTCGGGCCGCGTTTGCGCGCGGGCGAACTCGACCTCGTGATTCAGGTGGAAGAAGCGGGGGACGAGGAGACGTCGATGGTGTCGGCGTTGCTCGCCAGTTATCCGGTGCGCTGGATCGCGCGCAGCGACCTCATTCCCGCCAGTCGCGCAAAACATGTCGGGGTGCTGCTGAGCAAACCCGTGCTCACGTTCGGACGCGGCACTGCGCCGCAAATCGCGGTCGAGGCCATCGTGCAGACGCTTGCGCGACGCGCTGGCGTGCCCCTCGCCGACACGCAGGTCACGTGCATGCCGTCAGTCGCCGTCATCGTCAAACTGTTGCGCGACGGTTATGGCATCGCCGCAGTGCCCGCGCTTTTTGTCGAGCCGTATCTGACGAGCGGGGAGTTGGGGCATTTGCAGGTGCGACCGCTGCCGCCTGCCATCAACGTGGCGATGTATTACCGCGACGACGCGGATGTCGGCGTGCTTGCGGCGGCGCGCGTCGCGCGCAACGCATGCGAGCAATATGCGCGAGCGATGGGGCGACAGTTGATCGCGAAGCGCTAGAAAAGCCGGTACAGAAAGCGCGCCCCGGCTATTCGCTTTGGAGGCGCCGCTGCGCCGTCGCCGTGAGGCGTTCGAACGCGAGCGTGCTCGCGGCGAGCGCGACCATCTCCGGATAGTGCTCGCGGGCGATGTCGGTGAGCACCTGGCCTGGCGGCGCCTCGATCGCGACGCGCACGCCCATTTCCTGCATCACGGTGAGCGCGTCGAACCAACGCACGGTGTAGCGCATGTTGGTCGCGAGGTCGTCGCGAATCGCATCGGCTGTATACAGCGGCCGGCCGCCGCGATTGCCGATATACACGCCGTGTGGCGCACGAAACGGAATGGAACGCGCGTAGACGGTGAGTTCATCGCTCGCGTGCGCGAGCAGTTCGCAATGCGAAGGAACGCTGACCGCGAGGCGCGTCGCCTTGCGTGCACCGGCCGCGAGTGCTCGGTCGATAAAACTGTCGAGCGCCGCGTCTGCGCCCGCCACCACGATCTGGCGCGGCGCGTTGACATTGCCGATATACACGGGCGGCTCGCCTTCCTCGATACGCCGCGCGGCCAGCGTGGCGACCTCGTGCTCCGTCAGGCCGGAGACCGCCGCAAGCCCGTAGCCCGATGGATACGCGCCCTCCATTAGTTCGGCGCGGCGGCGAACCATCTTCAGCGCATCGTCGAAGGCGAGGGCGCCGCAGCTTACCGCTGCCGGGTACGCGCCTACCGACAAACCGGCGCTCATGTCCGGCGCGAGTCCTTCCTCCGCCAGCGCACGGGCGATGGCTACGCCTGCAATCGTCAGACCGCATTGCACGGCAACCGTCGAGCGCAATGCATCGGCGGTGTCGAGTGCGAGCGCATCCGTGCCGAGCACTTGCGACGCCTCGTCCAACGTGGCCCGCACGGCGGAATGCGTCGGCAGCCTATGCAGAAAGCCTTCGGTTTGAGCGCCCTGGCCGGGGAAGAGCAACGCGAGCATCAGCTAGCCGTGCGATGAGTGGCGGACCAGGGGTCCGCAAGCAGTCGTGGACCGCTTGCATGACGCGCCATCACGCGTGTCTTGCCTGACGCCCACTCGGCGAGCGCAACGCCGCCTGCCGGCGTTTCCAGCTGCGCGTCGATGCGAGTGCCGGTTTCGCGCGCAAGCGCTTGCAGATGGGTCAGCAAGTCCGCAGCGCAGTCACGCGATAACTGTTGTGGTGTCCGAATCAGCAGGTCAAGATCACTGGATGGCGTCACGGCGGCTGTTCGTGTGGCCAGCTCAAACCCGGCGCTGCCGGCGGGGCCCCATACCATCGTGTTCAATATGCTGCCTGCGTCGCGCTGCAACGCGGCGAGCGCAGCGAAGGCGGGCAACCCGGCACGCCCGGTGGGTGGCGCGCTGCACACCAGCGCTTCGGGCGAAACGACTTCCGCAACATCCGTCGATGCCGCCCATGTGCCGTACCGTTGCGAGCGCCCCGTGCCGCGCACACCGATTGCGACGATGCCCTCGGCGACGAGCGCACGCCGCACGACGGCATAGGGCGCGCGCTCGAACGCGTCGCGAACCCACGCCGGGTCGCCGTCGAATGCAGCGAGGCGCCGCAGCCGCAGCAAATCATGCGCGCGCCAGCGTTCGTCGCAGGACACGGCCAGCTCGCTTGCAAACGGCGGTGCGGCGCAGACGGGCATCACACGGCATCCCATTGTTCGGCGAGACGCCGCCGCACTTCGATGGACGCCGCGCGGTTCTTCTGCGCGGCCGCCGATTCGAGCCGGCGCGCGAGCTTGCGGCTGCCCTCACGCGCACTCGCGATCTGCTCGCACAACACCTGCTGCACGCGCGCGATTTGCGTCGCGTCGGGCGCGTCGGCGTCGATCCCTTCGATCAGTTGGTCGAGCAGCCCGAGCTTCGCAAACGAGGCCATCGAGTAAGACATCGGCACGATGGTCTCGCCGAGCGCGTCGAGCGCCTCGACCGTGCGGCGCGTGACGCGCGCGGCGGCTTCCTTGCCCATCGCGTGCACCATCGTGCCTGGCGCATCGAGCGCGACGATGCGGTTGGCCTGATAGCCGTGCGCGAGGAACGCACCGGACATCGCGGGGCCGACAATCAACGCGATGACCGGATGTCCCGCGTCGCGCGCCGACGCATACGCGTCGACCGCCGCGGCGCACGCGAGATGAATGCCGAGCATTTCCTCGCGATAACCGTACGCCTGGCTCTTCACATCGACAATGGCGACGATCGGACGACGTGTGGCGCTTCCCGCATCGTCCACGATGGCCTCGCGCACGGCACGCGCGAGCTGCCAGCCCTGCTCGAGCCCGACCACGTTGTCGGTCGCGCGCGGAAAGCGGTTGCCGGGATCGGGCACGACCGTGATGAAGCGTGCGCGCTCGCCGCCGAGCGGCGCGTCGGCGCTCCAAACGGGGGCCGCGCCGCGGGATTCGCCCGCGAGCGCATGAAACCAGCGCGCGCCGCGGCTCAGTGGAATGTCGCTCATGCTTGCTCCTTACGCGGCTGAGAGTGGGCAGCTTGTGCTGAATAGACTTCGCGCATGCTCTCGGGCGTGACGTTTGCCGGATCGATCCGCGCGAGCCGCTGCAAAAACGTGTCGACCTGTTCGCTGCGATGCGCGGGCGGCACACCTTGCGCGAATGCGGCATGCACGGCGGCGCGCACCGCCTCCGCGTCATCGTCCACGAGCCGGTCCGCAAGCGAGCTCGCCACGCGCTGTTCGCCGCCGATCAGTTGCCACACGCGGCGCCGGTCGCTGGCGTCCAGTTCGTCGATGCCCGCTTCCTGCTCGATCACCTCCGGCCCGTTCATGCCGAGCCGGCCCTGCTTCGTCACAACAAGGTACGAACAGAGCGCGGCCGCCAGCGACATGCCGCCGAAGCAGCCCACCATGCCCGCGATCACACCGACCACCGGCACATGTCGACGCAGTGCGACGATGGCCGCCTGAATCTCCGCGATCACCGCGAGACCCAGGTTGGCTTCCTGGAGCCGCACCCCGCCGGTTTCGAGCAGCACGACGGGGCGCACGATCTTGCCGCGCTCGCAATCGCGCAAGGCCATTTCCAGCGCGGCGGCGATCTTGCTGCCCGACACTTCGCCGATGCTGCCGCCCTGGAACGCCGATTCGATGGCCGCGACCACGGCGGGTTCTCCGGCGATGGTGCCGCGCGCGATCACGCAGCCGTCGTCCGCCTGGCACACCACGCCTTGCAACGGCAGCCACGGCGACTCGATCCGGTCGAACGGTCCGAGCAATTCGCGGAAGGTGCCCGCGTCCAGCAGCGAGCGGGCGCGCTCTCGCGCCGGCAACTCGATGAAGCTCTCGCGCAGCAGCGGCGCAGCGTGCGGTGTGGCGAGCGTGCTCATGCGTCGTCTCCCTGCTCGGCGGCTTCCACTGCTTCGGCGAGCCGCAACGCGACGACGCCAGGCGTCGCGCCGAAGTCGTTGATCTCGATCTGCGCAGCGCCGTCGTAGCGCGTGAAAAAGCGGTCCAGCACGCTTTTCCAGATGTGGCTGTAGCCGTCCACGCTCGTGCGCACCACCACGTGCGCCGTCAACGTGTCGGCGCTGACGGCGGGCGAAAGCAGCACTTCCAGATCGCCCGAACCCACCACGCCGACGTGCGCGCGGGTCGTAACGGCGCGTTGCGCCGGATAGTCGAAGGTCAGATGTTCCATGTGGCTGAACTCCCGCCGGCGCCGCGACGCGCCAGCATGTCGAGGAAAAGGGTGGCGGCGAGCAGATCGGCTGCGCCGCCGGGCGATGCGTTGAGTGACAGCAGTTCGTGCTCGAGCGCGGCAAGCGCTGCTTGGCCCGCTCGCGACGAACTGCCGCCGGCCTGCAGCACGCGCCACGCGCCGTGCTGACCGGCATGCAAGCCGGCCAGACCCGCGCGATGCAGCAGGCAGGTGTCGTCGAGCGAGGTCATGATCGCGAGCAGGGCGTCGACGCGCGCGGCGTCTTCGGCAATGCCGCGCGCGCGCGCCGCGAGCAATGCGGGCAAGCCGGTCGCAATCACATGCGGGAAACCTTCTTGCGCTTCGCGGCGCGCACCGCCCACGTGATAGCGCTGCCGCACGCGTTCGCCGTGACTGTGGGTGACCGCGGCAAAGCGGTCCGGGAAGCAGGCAATGTGCGCTGCGCGCCGACAGATCGACGCGGCGTCGAGTTGCAGCGCGGTCTCGGCCAAGGACGCACCCGCGACCAGCAGTCCGACGATCCAGATGGCGCCGCGGTGCGCGTTGCTGCCGCCCGTCGCGCGCAGCATCTCCTGTTCGCCGGCGCGGCCGATCTGCGCGAGCTCGGTACGCAACAGCGCTGACGGTTCGCCGCGTCGGCGGCCCGTGCGCGCGAGGGCCGCGAAGGTCGGCTCGAGCGAACGCGCGGAACGCCGCATGATCGACAGATCCAGGTCGCAATGCGCGCCGCTGCCGCGCTGGTCGACGAGCGCGGGCTTGGGCGTGAGCTCCGCTTCCTCGATCAGCGCGGTGACGGCGTAGCCGGCAAGCTCCGCGTCGGTCGGCAGATGGTGCGGGCGGGGTGCGATGCAAGTGGGCGCGGACGCGGCATGGTCGTCTGCCGCGCACGCCGCTTCATCGCGCTCCAGCAGGGCGGCGGCGTTCATCACCAGCTCCTGAAGCGTGCCGGCGGCGCATACAGACCGCCTGACCACGTGACCAGATCGTCAATGCTGCGTGCCGCGAGCAGCGAACGCTTCGCTTCGCCGCGTCGAATGCCGAGATCTTCCGGATACGCGACGATGCCGCGTCGGCGCAGCTCCGCCGTCTTCTCCGGCTTCGCGCGCAGCCCGATCGGCGTGACGCCGGCCACGGCCGCAATCGCCGCGCGCCGCTCGTCGACGCCCTCGGCCTTGTGCAGATGCGCAATGCCTTCCTCCGTCACGACGTGACTCACGTCGTCGCCGTAGATCATGACGGGCGCAATCGGCATGCCGCTTTTGGCGCCGACCGCGACCGCGTCGAGTTCGTCGACGAAAGTCGGCTCGCCGCCTTTCTTGTACGTCTCCGCCAGTTGCACGACCAACTTCTGGCCGCGCGAGACCGGCCCCTGGTCTTTGAGCAGCTTGAGCCATGCCTCGCTCGAATGACGCCGGCCACGCGGATCGTGCCCCATGTTCGGTGCACCGCCGAAGCCCGCGAGGCGGCCGCGGGTTACCGTCGACGAATTCGCGTCCGCGTCGATCTGCAGCGTCGAGCCGATGAAAAGGTCGACGCCATATTGCCCGGCCAGTTGGCACAGCACGCGGTTCGAGCGCAGCGTGCCGTCGTTGCCGGTGAAGAACACGTCGGGGCGCGCCTCGATATACGCTTCCATGCCGACTTCGCTGCCGAAGCAATGGATGCTGTCGACCCAGCCGGATTCGATCGCCGGAATCATCGTGGGATGCGGGTTGAGCGTCCAGTTCCGGCAGATCTTGCCTTTGAGACCGAGCGACTCGCCGTAGGTGGGCAGCAGCAATTCGATCGCCGCCGTGTCGAAGCCGATACCATGGTTCAGCGAACTCACGCCATACGGCTCGTAAATGCCGCGTATCACCATCATCGCGGTCAGCACCTGCAGGTCGCCGATATGGCGCGGATCGCGTGTGAACAGCGGCTCAACGGCAAAGGGCCGGTCGGCCTGCACGACAACGTCGACCCACGAGCCGGGAATGTCGACGCGCGGCAATTCGTCGACGATTTCGTTGACCTGCACGATCACGATGCCATGACGGAACGCGGCCGCCTCGGCGATGGTCGGCGTGTCCTCGGTATTCGGACCCGTGTAGAGATTGCCGTGGCGGTCGGCCTTTTCCGCGCAGAGCAGCGCGACGTGCGGCGTCAGGTCCACGAACATGCGCGCGTACAGCTCGACATAGGTATAAATCGCGCCGATCTCCAGTTGCCCGTCTTCAAGCAGTTGCGCAACGCGCAGGCTCTGGGGCCCGGCAAACGCAAAGTCCACCTTGTGCGCGATGCCTCGCTCGAACAGCGTCAGATGTTCAGGACGACTGATGCTCGAGATGAGCAGATGCACGTCGTGGAGCTTTTGCGGATCGACCTTGGCGAGCGAGCGCGACAGGAAATCGGCCTGCTTCTGGTTGTCGCCTTCGAGCGCGACGCGGTCGCCGGGCCGGATCAGCGTTTCGAGCGCATCGACGATGCGCGCCGACGGCAGCACGCCGTCTTCGAGCCATGGCGCGATGGCGGCCAGGCGGCGCATTTTTTCGTCACGGCGCGTGGTCCACGAACGTGCGGCGGATGTTTCGGCGGGTGCGTTCATCGGCTCATCAACTCCCGGTGGTGGTGCGCGGGGGGCGGCCGCGCGGCTTGGGTCGGTTCGCGAGCGCGGCTTCCGCCTGCGCGCGTTCGGTCAGGAAACGGTGCAGCAACTCGCCCGTGCCGAGCAGATGCCCGGCGACGAGCGCCTGAGCCGTCGGCACGTCGCCGCGTCGCACGGCGTCGAGCAGTTCGGTGTGCTCATCATCGGACTCGCCCTTGTACGACGGCAGGCCGAACTTCAGGCGCAGGTAACGTTCGCCGCGGCGATGCAACACGCGAATCAGGTCTTCGAGCTGGGGACGCGCGGCCGGTGCATACAGGCTCATGTGAAACGCGGCATTGCGCGCGACGTACAGTGACGGGTCGGGTTCGCGTTCGGCCGCATCGCAGAGCGCCGCGCATTCGCGCAGCGTGGCAGGCGTGTGTCTGGGAATGGCGAGGCCGATGGCAAGGCTCTCGAGCGCCGACCGAATCTCATAGATCTCGCGCGCTTCATCCGCCGATAAGGGCGCCACCGTCGCGCCCTTGTGCACGGCGACTTTTGCCCAGCCTTCGGTTTCCAGGAGGCGCAGCGCCTCGCGCACCGGAATCGCGCTGACCGAGAAATGGCGCGCGATCGCGTCCTGGCGCAGCGGCGCGCCGGGCGCGAGCGTGCCGTCGATGATCGCCTCGCGCAGCGCCTCGGCGATGACGCGCGATGTGCTTTCTCGCGGCGCCGCAGCGGGCAGGAGCGGGGCGCGCGAAGGCGTATCGACGGCGGAGGGATGGGACGTTGCATCGTTCATAGTTAGAATATTATATATAAAACGACGCGATTTATACGCGGGCAAACCCGAAAAACGCGGGCACTTCGTGAAGGGGACGGTGCGCGACCGCGAGCTATCGCACAGCCCAGCCCAGCCCAGCCCAGCCCGCGGCTTACTCGGCGTGGCGTCGTGCGCGCCCGCGCGGCATCAGCAGCGAAAGAAGCGGCCAGCCGAGATTGACGCCGAGGCTCGCCGTCACGATCAATGCCATGCCGGCCAGTTGCGGCAGTGAAAGCGCGCGACCGTACACGATGGCATCCACGGCAATGGCGGTGAGCGGGTAGACGAACAGCAGCACCGCAATGACGGGCGTGGTCAGCTTGGGCAACGCCCCGTAGATGAGCACATACGAAAGCCCGGTGTGCAGCACGCCCATGCCGACAATCCAGAACCACTGCATCGGCTCGATATGCGCGGTGCTGAACGGCGCCACCAGCGGCGCGATGAACGGCAGGCAGACCACGCCGACCGCGCATTGCATGAGCGTGAGCAGATGCGGGCGTAAATCGCCGAGTCCCTTGGCGATCAAAGTGACGCTCGCGTAGAGCACGGAGCCGGCGAGGGCTTCGCCGACGCCGATCAGATAGCTCGTGTGGCCCTGCAGATTGGCTGTAGCGGCCACGCCCGAGGCGAGCACGAGCCCGACGAAGGCCGTCGCAATCCAGCCGAGCCGGTCCGCGCCGAGCCGCTCGTGGAAAAGAGCGGCGCCCATCAGCACGACCCAGAACGGCTGCACATGAAACACCACGGTCGCCACCGCGATGCTCGTGCGGTGGATGGCATCGAAAAAACCGACCCATTGCGTGACCATCAGCACGCCGGAGACGAGCGCAAGCGCGAGCGTGCGTCGCGTGAAATGCGCCCGCGTGAAGAAGCCTTTCCATGCGCAATACGCAGCGAGCGACAGGAAGCCGAAAAGACAGCGGAAAAACACGAGCGTCAACGCGCCGAGCCGCGCTTCCTCGACGAACATGCCGAGCGTACCCATTAGCAGCCCGCCGGCCGCCAATGTGATGGCGCCTTGTTGACGTTGCGTGAGGGACATGCCGGGCGTCTCCTTGAGTGAGTGAGCGAAGAACTGCACCCAGTATTGCGCCGGTTGCCGTGCGTGCACAAACGAATTAAATTTAGAAATTCCATCAGCGGAATTGATAAATCATGCACCCCGAATTCGACGTGGATTTGCTGCGCACTTTCGTTGCGGTCGTGGACACGGGCAGCTTCACGAAGGCATCGGCGAGCGTGCATCGCTCGCAGGCGGCCGTCAGCATGCAGATAAAACGGCTCGAAAGCATGCTCGGCACCACGCTCTTCGCGCGCAATACGCGCAATCTTTCGCTGACGCGGCCGGGCAACACGCTGCTCGAATACGCGAGGCGCGTGCTCGCATTGCATGAAGAGGCCTGGTCGGCGATCGTGCGGCCCGAGGTCACGGGGCGCGTGGTGCTCGGCGCTCCGGACGACTATGTGTCGTCGCTCCTGTCACCGGTGTTGCGGCGCTTTTCGAATCTCTATCCTCACGTGGAAATCGAAATCGTCTGTGCGCAAAGCACGTCGCTCGCGCCCATGCTCGCGGACAACAAGATCGATCTCGCGTTTGTCACGCGCGACCGCAAGATGCGCGGCGAATTCGTGCGCAGTGAGCCGATGGTCTGGGTGGGCGCTTCTGTCGATACGCCGGTGCTCGCGGCGTCGCCGTTGCCGGTCGGCTTGTACGAGCCCGGTTGCGTGGCGCGTCAGCATACGCTCGCCGCGCTCGACGGTGCCCGCATTCGCTATCGCGCGGCGTTCAGCAGCGCGAGCCTGATGGGCCTCGTGGCCACGGTGGATGCCGGGTTGTCGGTGGTTGCGCTCACGCGTTGCAGCGTGCCGTCGCGGCTGGCCATTCTCGGCGAGGCGCAGGGCTTGCCGGCCATCGAGCCGCTCGAAATCGTGGTGGCGCGCAGCGCGAAGTCGGACCGGCCCACCTGCGATTACCTGGCTGCCCAGATGGTCCAGGACCTATCGGTGCGGGCCCAGCCGCGCGGATCCGTGGCGGTGGCTTCGTGACAGCGGCTTCTTGACGGCTCGCGCCGCTCGCGCGTGCGGTGGCCCCGCGAGCGGCATCAGAACGCGATATTCGTTCTTAGGCCGACCACGAACGTGTTGCGCAGCGGCTTCGTCGGATCGTTGGGATTTTGGCCGGCGCCCGCATTGAACGTGTATTGCGCGTCGGCTTGCAGCATCCACCAGGGAGCGATCTGATACTGGTACGTCGCCTCGAGCGCCGTTTCACTGGTGCGAACGCCGTACGGGCCGCCGCTCATTGCCAGGTTATCCTGATCGATTCCGCGCGCGTGGCTGCCGACCTTGATATAGCTCAGAGCAAGACCGGCGCTGTCATTGTCGCGGCCGGCGAACGGCGCTTTCAACACGACGCCGAGATTGGCCGCGAGGCTCACCAGGTTGCGGTCGCCGGGCGCGCCCATCACCCGCGCGAATACGCCGAGGCTGCGCGCCTCGCCGGGGTTCGGGCGCCAGATCATCTGGTCGGCCACCGCGTAGAAGCTGTAGTCACCGCGATGGTTCGCCGCCACGCCCGTCGACGCGGGGCTCGCGAGCGACACACCGTTGCCGTCGTAGCGCGGATCTGCGAAGCGGCCGTTGTTGTACCAGATGCCGATCTTGTACGCGCCCGGCAGGCCAACCCGGGCCGGCCCTTGCGTCGCGCCTTCACTGCTGTCGGCAGGTTGATTGATTGCATACTGCAGCTCGCCGATGAAAAGCGTGCCGTTATGCAGATTGAAGTTGGTGCCGCTGCGGTTGTTCGGATTGTTGCCGAGCGGATCGCCGTCGAACACGCCCGCGAGTGCCGTCAACGAAGGCGTGATCTGTCCGCGCACGCGCACGCCGAGCGCCGACAGCGGATACGCGGGGCCGCCCGAGGGCATGTCGTACGAAGGCAGCGCGGGCCAGCCGAACATCGTGTTGAGGAAAAGCGCGGAGTAGGTGCTGGAGATGAACTCCTGATCGATACTCTGCTGACCGATCTTCACGTCGATGCGTTTGTTCAGGAACGACTGCTGATACCACAGCTCCCAAAGACGCGTCGCGTCGTCCGCTTCGATCCCGCTTGCGGTGTTCAACGTGCCCAGTTTGTCGCTGCTGAGATTGCGCCCATGAATCTGCAGGGCGCTGACGTTGAACTGGCCGCCCGGCAAGCCGAATGCCTTGTCCGTATCCAGTTGCACCGTCGCGGTGGTCAGGCCGTCGTATGCGACGCCGCGCGCAAGGCCGCCGCGCAGGTTGCCAAGCAGTTCGCTCGTTTCGGTCAGCGCGAATGTCACGCCATACTGGCCGAGCCATGGACGCAGACCGCCCATGTCGCCGAAGAGCTGCTCGCGGCCCCACAAGCCCGCTTCACTCGCCGATGTCCTGTTCGCATCGGCGTCGTTCGCCGGCTTGCCGTCGGCGGCCGAACCGGCGCCGGTCTGCGCCATGGCTGCGCCGTACAGCGAAGCCCATGCGAGCGCGGTATATAGCGCCGTGCGGCGCAGCGACAGCAGGCGCGCGTGCCGGGCGGTCCTGCCGCTCTGCGACGTGAGGCCGCGACCGGCAGGCAACGGCGCGACGCGTCGAATGGATCGGACGAGCTTCATGAAAAGCCTTTCAAGTTGTTATCGACTGCCCGGGCATTTCGCGCCGTTAAATGGCTGTTTAACGGGCGGGCAAGCGGATAGGCGGGGATGGGTTCGCGAGGAACTGCGGAATGCGCGTGATCGTACCCACGCGGCTTGTGGGCGTCAACGGAAGTGGACCGACACCGCGCGCATCGCGTTGCAAGCTGACAAATTCGTGTTTTTGCGCGAACGCCTGGCGATACGGCTTGTCGAAATCGCACGAGTTTTAGCAGCCCCTTACAAGGAGTTACATCATGAAAAAGCGCGCCCTCCTCATTTCGTTGCTGGCCAGTGCCGGCGCTGTTGCGGGGTTCGCAAGCGGCACCGCGAACGCACAACTGAATCTCAAGCAGTTCGGCATTGGCGGCGGCGATAGTGCGGCAGAGGCGAGCGGCGCGGCGTCGCCCGGCGGACTGTCGCAACTGCTGCAAACCTACGTGGGCGCAAATCAGCAGGTGCTGAGCGGACAGTCGACGCTTGCCTCGGCGATGGGTCTGAGCAGCGCCGCCGGCCAGGCGCAACAGGCGGCCGGCCTGCTCGCCGGTGGCGGCACGCCATCCGTGAGTCAGTTGACACAGGTAGGCAGCACACAGCAGTCGCTGTCGCAAACGTTGACGCAGGCCTTCGCGAGCCGCGCGGGCGGTGGCGCGCAAACGCCGGTGAACAAGCAGGCGTTCAGCGAGGGCCTCTCGTCGCTCGCCAAGGGAGTGAGCCAGTATTCGAGCATGCAGTCGGGGCTCGGCAGTATCGGGCAGATGAATCCTTCGTCGCTGCTGCAGGCCGGCATGAATCCGCAGACCATGCAAAGCGCGTCGTATATCGCGCAGTCGGCGCCGGGGCAGTTGCAGTCGCTCATGTCCACCCTCAGTTCCGCGGTACAGTTTGCATCGAGCCACGGTATCAGCGTGCCGTCTATTGCCAAGTCGGCACTCGGCGGCGCGCAGTAACGCAGTAACGCAGTAAGACGGCGAAATTCATAACAATGGACCATTCCGATGTCACATACGTTAAATCTGGACAACTACTTCAGGCGCATTGGCTACACGGGACCGCGCGCGCCGACGCTCGAGGTGCTGCAGACCATTCATCGCCTGCACCCACGCGCCATTCCGTTTGAAAACCTGAGCCCGCTCGCGCGCCGGGCCGTGAAGCTCGACCTCGAATCCGTCGAAACAAAACTCGTCGTCGATCGTCGCGGCGGCTACTGCTTCGAGCACAACACGCTGCTCGCCCACGTGCTCATGGAACTGGGCTTCCAGGTCACGCCGCTGCTCGGCCGCGTGCTGTGGGGCCGCGATCATAGCGCCGTCACGCCCCGCACACACCTGGCTTTGCGTATTGATCTGGATAACGAAGCATGGATCGCCGACGTGGGTTTCGGCAGCGTCACGCTGACCTCGCCGCTGCGCCTGTCTCCCGGTCTTGCGCAACGCACGGATCTCGGCACTTTCCGGCTCGCGGACGCCTCGCACAACGCGGTTTACCTCGAAGTGCAGGGACGTGATGAAAGGTGGTCGCCTGTCTATCGTCTCGACTTGCAGCCGGTCGAATGGATCGATAACGAAACCTCGAACTGGTACACGTCCACGTCGCCGGATGTGATTTTCGCAAGCAATCTGATCGTGTGCCGCGTGTTGGCCGAGGCGCGGCTCACGCTGCTCAACGACCAGTTGAGCGAACGCGCGGCGAATGGCAGCCTGCTTTGCGAAGCGCGCCTCGCCAACGCGGAGGAGCTCGCGGCCTGTCTGCGCGATCGCTTCGGTCTGGATACCGGCGACATCGACGTTGCGGAGATATTCAACCGCGTGCGCACTCAGGCGGATCCGGCCTGACCTGCAACGGCCATGGTCGCGCGCCTCGTCGTGCAAACGGTGCTGTGGCTCGCGAGCATGGGCGTGCTGCTGTTCGGCGCGGCCGGCACGCTCGCGTGGCCGGCCGCCTGGTGGTATCTGATCGAGCTCGGCGCGCTGAGCCTGTGGATCGGCCTGTGGCTCGCACGGCGCGATCCTGGCTTGCTCGCCGAGCGTCTCGCGCCGTTCGTGCAGAAGCAGCAAAGCCGTTGGGACCGGTTCTTCATGGCGGCCGTGGCATGCGTCTGGTGCGGCTGGCTCGTCGTCATGGGGCTCGATGCGATGCGCTTTCGCGCTCCCGCACCGCTGCCGGTGGCCCTCGTAAGCCTCGGCTCGCTTTGCGTGCTCGTCTCTATCGTCATGTGCCGCTTCGTGTTTGCGGCCAATAGCTATGCGGCGCCGGTCGTCAAGATTCAGGCGAGCCGCGGCCATAAGGTGATCGACAGCGGTCTCTACGCCTACGTGCGTCATCCGATGTATTCGGCGGCGCTGCTGTTCTTCGTCGGGACGCCTCTGCTGCTGGGTTCGCGGTGGGGCCTCGCGTTCGTTCCGGTCATGGTGCTCGGGCTCGGCTGGCGCGCAGTGCGCGAAGAACGGCTGCTTGCCGAACAGCTCGACGGCTATACGGGTTACATGGCGCGTGTGCGCTATCGCTTCATTCCTCTCATCTGGTAGACGCGCCGGGCCGCCTGCACCCGAGCGGCGCATGCGTGAACCTGTCTAGACAAAATGCACCGCGCCGAAGCATCGCGCCGACGTACGCGGTGCTTCGCCAGCGTTCGGAAACTTCCCTGAAAGCCTTGTCCTGCCGCGATCCCTAGGGGCTTACCCGATGATTGGCGCAATTTTGCACGAATCTGCTTGCGACGGCTTTTTGACTCATGCAGACTTGTCTATACAAATTAAGCGGCGATTAAACATTCGGCTCGACGGTTTCCTCAATCAAGGAGTTTCGACGTGAAAGTGAAACGCACCACGGCAGCAAAAGCATTGATCGGCGCCATGCTCGGCGCGGCGGCAATCCTCGCAGCGCCGGCGCAAGCAAAGGAATGGAAGACGGTGACCATCGCGCTGGAAGGCGGCTATGCACCGTGGAACCTGACCTTGCCCGGCGGCAAGCTCGGCGGCTTTGAACCCGAACTGGTCGCGAATCTGTGCGAGCGCATCAAGCTGCAATGCAATCTGGTTGCGCAAGACTGGGACGGCATGATCCCGGGGCTGCAAGCCGGCAAGTTCGACGTGCTGATGGACGCCATCTCGATCACGCCGGAGCGCGAGAAGATCATCGCGTTTTCGAAGCCGTATGCCGCCACGCCGGCCACGTTTGCCGTCGCCGACGCGAAGGTGCTGCCGAAGGCCGCACCCGGCGCCGCCGTCGTCAAGCTCTCCGGCGACCCGAAAGCCGATCAGCCGACTGTCGACGCGCTGCGCAAGCAGCTGAAGGGCAAGACCATCGGCATTCAGTCCGGCACCGTCTATACGAAGTTTATCAACGACGGCTTCAAGGACATCGCCACCATCCGCGTCTACAAGACCTCGCCGGAGCGCGATCTCGATCTGGCGAACGGCCGCATCGACGCGTCGTTCGACGACGTGACGTACTACGCAGCGAACGTCGACAAGAAGGAAACCTCGTCGATCATCATGGCCGGTCCGAAGATCGGCGGCCCGATCTGGGGCCCGGGCGAAGGCCTCGCATTCCGCAAACAGGACGCCGATCTGAAGGCGAAATTCGACACCGCGATCAGCGCGGCGCTCGCCGACGGCACCGTCAAGAAGCTGTCCGCCAAGTGGTTCAAGACCGACGTCACGCCCTGACTTACGCGGCGTTGGAGTCACGCTGCACGTGCGGGCGCGAGCTTGCGTGTGCAGCTGTTTCATCGGCCGTCATGAATGAGAGGTAGGCAATGGCTCTGATACAGGTGCTCGGCTTCGGGCCGGAAGGCTGGGGCGGCGTGTTGCTGCTCGCGGCGTTGATGACCGTCGCGCTCACGCTCGCCGCGCTCGCGGTCGGCGCGGGGTTCGGCGCGCTGGTCGCGGCGGCCAAACTGTCGCGCCTGCGCGCGTTGCGGGTGGTCGGCGACATCTACACGACGGTGTTTCGCGGCGTGCCCGAACTGCTCGTCATCTACCTGTTCTACTTCGGCGGCTCGACGCTCGTCACCACGGTCGGCCAGTGGTTTGGCGCCGAGGGCTTTGTCGGCGTGCCGCCGTTCGTTATCGGGGCGCTCGCCGTGGGCATGATTTCCGGCGCGTATCAGGCCGAGGTGTATCGCTCGGCGGTGCTCGCGGTGTCGCGCGGCGAACTGGAAGCGGCCCGTTCCATCGGCATGCCGACCCTCACGATGGCGCGCCGCATCCTGATTCCGCAAGTGCTGCGCTTCGCGTTGCCGGGCATCGGCAATGTCTGGCAGCTGAGCCTGAAAGATTCCGCGCTGATCTCGGTCACGGGTCTGGCGGAGTTGCTGCGCACGAGCCAGGTGGCGGCGGGCTCCACGCATCAGTACTTCACGTTCTTCGTGGTGGGCGGCGCGCTGTATCTGCTGATGACGAGCATCTCGAACCGGGTCTTCAACCACGCCGAGGCGCGCGTGGGCCGGTCTTTCAAGCGCAACTTCGCGCGCAACTGACGGCGACGGCATTATGAATTTCGACTTCGACTTTCTGCTCGACACGGTGAAGCAACTGCTCGCCGCCGTGCCGACCACGCTTGGGCTTTTCTTCTGCTCGCTGATTCTCGGCGGACTGTTGTCGCTCGTCATCGTCACGATGCGGGTGTCGCCGCACTGGCTGCCGAATCGCTTTGCACGCGCTTATATCCTCGTATTTCGCGGCTCGCCGCTGCTGATCCAGATGTTCCTCGTGTACTACGGCATGGGCCAGTTCGGCCTGATTCGCGAGAGCTTCCTCTGGCCGGTGCTGCGCGAACCGTACCTGTGCGCGGTGTTGTCGCTTGCGCTGTGCACGGCCGGCTACACCGCGGAAATCATTCGCGGCGGTTTGATGGCCGTGCCTGTCGGGCAGATCGAGGCAGGCTATTCGATCGGCCTCTCGGGCTTCGCGCTGCTGCGCCGCGTGATCGGCCCGATTGCGCTGCGCCAGTGCTTGCCGGCGTATTCGACGGAAGCGGTGCTGCTCGTCAAATCCACCGCGCTCGCGAGTCTCGTCACCGTGTGGGAAGTGACCGGCGTCGCGCAGCAGATCATTCAGCAAACCTATCGCACGACGGAAGTTTTCATCTGCGCCGCGCTGATCTATCTGTTCCTGAACTTCGTGATCGTGCGCGCGCTCGGCCTGCTGGAGGCGCGCCTGTCGCGGCATCTGCGCGCGGCGCCGCGGCCGGCCGCGCCAAGCCGCCCGGTGTCCGCCACCACTGAAGCACGCCGTGCCGCGCCCTGAGCGCCGGCCATTCCGGATGAACCTGGAGAATTCCATGAACGCTACGGCACCCGTTGCACTGTCGGTCAAGAACATTCACAAATCGTTCGGCGATCATCACGTGCTCAAAGGCATTTCGCTCGATGCGCATCAAGGCGACGTGATTTCGATTCTCGGCGCGAGCGGCTCGGGCAAGAGCACCTTTCTGCGCTGCCTGAATCTGCTCGAAACGCCCGACGACGGTTCCGTCGCGCTCGCCGGCGAAGAGCTGAAAATGAAGCGCCGCAGCGACGGCAAGCTGCAACCGAGCGACCGCCGCCAGGTGGACCGCGTGCGCTCGCAACTCGGCATGGTGTTTCAGAACTTCAATCTCTGGTCGCATATGACTGTGCTCGAAAATCTGATCGAAGGGCCGATGCGCGTGCTCAAGCGTAGCCGCGCGGAGTCGGTGGAAGAAGCCGAGGCGCTGCTCGCCAAAGTCGGTCTCGCGGAAAAACGCGGCCACTATCCGGCGCATCTGTCGGGCGGCCAGCAGCAGCGCGTGGCGATCGCGCGTGCGCTCGCCATGCATCCGAAGGTCATGCTGTTCGACGAACCGACTTCCGCGCTCGATCCCGAACTGGTCGGCGAAGTCTTGCGCGTGATGCGCTCGCTTGCCGAGGAAGGCCGCACGATGCTGGTGGTGACGCATGAAATGGGTTTCGCGCGTCACGTGTCGAATCGCGTGATGTTCCTGCATCAGGGCCAGGTGGAAGCGGACGGCTCGCCCGACGAGGTTTTCGTCGAGTGCAAGTCGGAGCGTTTCCGGCAATTCGTGTCGAGTCATCACGACCGCACGACGAACTGACGCGCGCCTTCCCGGCACGCCGCGTTATGACGCACAGCGTTTAACACCCCTAATCGTGTAGAGCACCATCATGGCCGTGATCCGTTCCGATCGTCCTCTCGACTGGGCACAGGTGGCAGCGGTCGCCGCCGGCGAGCCGCTCGAGCTTTCCGCCGACGCCCGCGCGCGCATCGCGGCGGCGCGCGTGCTCGTCGAACAGATCGTCGAGCGCGGCATTCGCGCGTATGGCGTGAATACCGGCGTGGGCGCGTTGTGCGATGTGATCGTGTCGCCGGCCGAACAGCGCACGCTTTCGCGCAACATTCTGATGAGTCACGCGGTCGGCGTGGGTGCGCCGCTCGGCGTCGCGGAGACGCGCGCGATCATGGCCGCGGCGGTCAACAATTTTGCGCATGGTCACTCGGGCGTTCGTCTTGACGTCGCGGATCAACTCGTCGCGTTGCTCAATGCCGATTGTCTGCCGGAAGTGCCCGCGTTCGGTTCAGTCGGTTATCTGAGCCATATGGCGCATATCGCGCTCGTGTGCATCGGCGAGGGCTATGTGCGCTTTCGCGGCGAACGGCTGAAGGGCCGCGACGCCTTGCGACTGCTCGGCCGCGAGCCGCTCGTGCTGGAGGCGAAAGAGGGCTTGAGCCTCATCAACGGAACGCCGTGCGTGACGGGCCTCGCGGCGCTGGCGCTCGCGCGTGCGGTGCGCCTCTTCGACTGGACCGATGTGGTCGCGGCCATGAGCTTCGAGAACCTGCGCGGCCAGCTTGCCGCATTCGACGCAGACTCGCTTGCCTTGCGCGTTTCGCCGGGCCTCAACCTGGTGGGCGAGCGCATGCGCACGGCGCTCGCCGACAGCGGCATTCTTGCCGCGGTGGTCGGCCAGCGCACGCAAGACCCGCTTTCCATGCGCACCATCCCTCATGTGCACGGCGCCGCGCGCGACGTGCTCGCCGCCACCGCCGACGTGGTCAATCGCGAACTCGCGTCGATCACGGACAATCCGATCGTCGCCGGCACGCCCGAGGAGCCGCGCGTGTATTCGCAGGCGCATGCGGTGGGCGCATCCATTGCGCTGGCGATGGACAGCCTTGCCACCGCCATCGCGCAGGTCGCCGCGATGGCCGAGCGCAGGCTCGACCGCCTCGTCAATCCGCTTGTGAGCGGCTTGCCCGCGTTTCTCGCGGAACCGGGCGGCACCTGCTCAGGCTTCATGATCGCGCAGTACACGGCGGCTTCGCTTGTTGCGCAGAACCGGCGCCTCGCGTTGCCCGCGAGTCTCGACGGCGGCATCACGTCCGGCTTGCAGGAAGACCATTTGTGTCACGCGACGCCCGCCGCGCTCAAGGCGCTGGAGATCGTCGACAACGCGGGACGCATCGTGGCGATCGAGCTGCTGGCCGCGGCGCAAGCGTACGATCTGCAAGCCACCGATGCGCCGCGCGCGCCGCATACGCATGCCTTGTGGCAACGCGTCCGCCAGAAAGTGCCGACCTATCGCGATGACCGTCCTCTCGCCGAGGACATGAGCGTCGCGTTCGGCATGATCGCGGGCGAGGCGCCGCCGCCGCTGCCTACTCCGGGTAAGATGGGGCCGCCTGACGACATTCGCCATGCTGCTCCTGACGCCACGACGAACAGCGGCGCAGAGTTCGTTGCGGGCGCATCCATCGCCGGCGTGAGCGCTGCCGAGGCCTTCCCGGCAGCGGCGAACAGCGCAAATAGTACGATCAGCGCGGCGCACGCGGCCTGATTCGAATGGAGCCGGTGCGCGGACTATCCGTCGGCGAGCCGGGACTTCAGCGGGTGGACGAGCGGCACGACGGCTACGACACCCAACCCACCCACGAGGTCGGAGTGAACACAATTACAGAGACTCACGAAGCGGGGCACAACCCGGCGCAGCCAGATGGCGAGCACGGCGCGGGCGCGACTCGGCGCGCCGCATGCAAGGAGACGCCCGCGAAAGCCATGCCCGCGTACGAGCAGATCAAGCGCTACGTGATCCGCCGCATCAGCGAAGGCGACTGGAAGCCGGGCGGGCTGATTCCGTCCGAAGCCGAACTGGTGAAAGAATTCGGCGTCGCGCGCATGACGGTGTCGCGCGCGCTGCGCGAGCTGACTGCCGAACGCGTGCTCACGCGCGTGCAAGGTTCAGGAACGTTCGTCGCGCCGCAGCGCTACGAATCGACGGTGCTGGAAATCCGCAATATCGCCGACGAAATTGCCGCGCGCGGCCATCGTCATTCGGCGCGCGTGTTGATGCTCGAACCGAGCGACGATCCGCGCGCGCTCGAAGCGCTCGGCCTCGCGAGCGGCCCGGCGTTTCATTCGTGCATTGTCCACAGCGAAGAGGGCGAGCCGATCCAGTACGAAGATCGCTACGTCAATCCGAAGGTGTTTCCCGACTATCTGCAACAGGACTTCACGGTCGAGACACCGAATCACTACATGGTGCGCCTCGCGCCGATTCAGCGCGCGGAATTCCGCATCTATGCGCAAAAGCCGGACGCGTACGTGCGGCGTCATCTGTCGATGGAGATCGGCGAGCCGTGTCTGTTGCTCTGGCGTCGCACGTGGGTGGGTGACGATGTCGCGACGTCGGTGCAGTTGTGGCATCCGGCGTCGCGTTTTCATCTGGCGGGAAATGTCTAGCGGGCCGGCGAGGCGGCTGCCGCGCCGCTCGCTAGTTGGCGTCAGCCCTGCCGTTGCGACAGATCCGGCGAAAAGCGGCAACCTAGCCGGTAACGCGAACCGGGATGCACAAACCGCGCGAAGGTCACCGCAATGCCGCTCGTCCACGTGCGGCGCACGAGCGTGAGGCACGGTTCGTCCGCGCGAATGTCGAGCAGTTCGGCTTCGGCCTGAGTGGGCAGGTGAGCGTCGACAATATGTTCGACGTCGTGCGCGGGCACTGTTTCATACAGATATTCCGACGGCCGGATCGCCGAGAAATCCTGTCGCAGGAACTCAGGCGCGACGGCCGGATTCACGTAGCGATCCTCCAGCTGCACCGGCAAGCCGTTTTCGCGGTGCACGCAAATCACATGAAAGACCGAGGCGCCGGGCGCGAGCCCCAGCGCATTCGACACCACGACGGACGCGGTCTCGCGCTGCAGCAGCACGGTGCGGTAGCTGTATTCGTGGCCGCGCGAACGGATTTCGTCGCCGATATGCGCGATCATCAGAAGCGTGGATTGCGGCCTTGCCTGCGCGACGAAGGTGCCGACGCCCGATACGCGCGTGACAAGCCCTTCGTGCGAGAGCTCGCGCAGCGCGCGGTTCACCGTCATGCGCGACACGCCGAGCGTGGCGACCAGATCGAGCTCGGAAGGCAGGCGATCGCCCGCCTGACGCGCGCCGGATTCGATGATGCCGCGAATGTGATGCTTGACCTGCTCGTAGCGCGCAGCCGGCGCCTGCGCCGCGGCGCGCACGCTTTTAGCCGCGGCGGCTCGCGGCCTTTCGCCGGCAGGGTGGCTTTTGCTGCGAAGCATGGCGGACATCGGCGGCCCCTTTTCACGGTTCGTGCGGAGTGCGAAGCGTAAGGCGCGCTCAGGGCGCCCCGTCGTCGGGGCCGCGCGCCCAGAAAGCATTGCGGTCGAAGTAGTTCTGCAGGAACTGCCGCAAGCGCGGCTGCCCGGCGTCGTGAAAGACTTCGCGCGGTTTGCCTTGCACGGCAATGCGTCCTTCGTCGATGAATACGACCTTGTCGGCCACTTGCGCGGCAAAACCCATTTCGTGCGTAACGACGGCCATGGTCATGCCGTCGCGCGCGAGTTGCTTCATCACTTGCAGTACTTCGCCGACGAGCTCGGGATCGAGCGCGGACGTGGGTTCGTCGAACAACATGATGTGCGGCTCCATGGCGAGCGCGCGCGCAATCGCGACGCGCTGCTGCTGGCCGCCCGAGAGCTTCGCCGGATACGCATCGCCCTTGTGCGACAGGCCCACGGTTTCCAGCATCGCATGGGCACGCCGGCGCGCTTCGTCGTGCGAAAGATGCCGCACGCGCAGCAGCGCTTCCATCACGTTGCCAAGCGCCGTCATGTGCGGCCACAGGTTGAATTGCTGAAACACCATGCCGATGTTGCGCCGCACCCGGTTGATGTCCGCCTGCGACGCCCGCACGCGGCGGCCGTTGCGCTCGCTGTAGCCGAGCAGTTCGCCCTCGATGCGCACGTCGCCGTGATCGTAGGTTTCGAGCGCGGCGAGGCAGCGCAGCAAGGTGCTCTTGCCCGAGCCCGAAGGGCCGATGATGCACACGACCTCGGAGCGCGCTATCTGCAGATCGACGCCGCGCAGCACCTCCACATCGCCGAAACGCTTGCGCAGATCGCGGACCTCGATCAACGGCGCGCCGCGCTCGCCGTCGGCAACGGTGGACGCGGAAGAGGGCATGTCGGCAATGGCGTTCATGATGTGGTCCGATTCCTTTAAGCCATGAAACGGGCGATGCGCGCTTCGGCCCACATGCCCGCGCGCGAAGTCAGTTCGACGAGCGCGAGATAGCACACGCACAGCATCAGCAGCGTTTCGACAAAAGCGAAGGTCGCCGAACCGATGCCGGTCAGCACGAAGGTCAGCTCGGGCACGGTGACGATCGAGAGCACCGCGGTCTCTTTGCTCAACACGATGATCAGATTCGTAAGCGCGGGCACAATCAGCACGAGCATTTGCGGCATCTGAATGCGCAGTACCGCTTGCGTGCGCGTCAAGCCGAGGCAGGACGCCGCTTCCAGATGACCGGGCGGCACCGACTGAAATCCCGAGCGAAAAGCTTCCGCGAAATAGGCGCTGCCATACATGCCGAGTCCGAGCACGCCGGCTGTCATCGGCTCGAGTGTGAGGCCGACCGACGGACCGCCGTAGTAGAGCAGGAACAGCTGCACGAGAAACGGCGTGCCGCGAAAGAGCTCGATATAGAAGCGCAACAGGCCGCGCACCCAGCGTCCGCAAAAAAGCTGCAGCACGGCAATGACGAAGCCGATCAGCATGCCGATGGCGACACCCGCGGCCCAGGTGCCGAGCGTGGTCGCGAGCCCGGCGGCAATCGGCTGAAGATTGTGCGTGATGACGGTGGGGTCGAACTGTTGCATCGCGGGGCTCCGGTCGATCAGGCGCGCTTCAGGCGTGCTTCAGGCGGTATTCGGCGGCATGCGCGATGAGCGCGAGCGCGCCGCAGATCACGAAGTAGATCAGGCCGGCCGCCAAATACGCTTCGAGCGGTCGATACGTGCTGGCTGCAATGTTCTGCGCGGTGCGCGTCAACTCCGCGACGCCCACCACCGAAATCAGCGACGAAGCCTTGATCAGCAGCACCATTTCATTGACGAGCGACGGCAACGTCAGGCGAAACGCCTGCGGCACGAGAATGCGCCGCAGCGTGTCGAAGGGCGAGAGGCCGAGCATGCGCGCGGCTTCGATATGACCCGGCGGAATGCTGAGAAAACCGCCGCGCAGAATTTCGGCGATATACGACGCGGAGCACAAGGACACCGCGCTGACCGCCGCGACAAGCGGGGAGACGTTGATGCCCGCAAACGGCAGCAGGTAGTACACGAGCAGCAGTTGCACGAGCATCGGCACGCCGCGAAAGAAGAACACATACGCGCCGCCGAACCGGCGCGCCGCGCGATTGCCAGACAGCCGTGCAGCACACACGCCGACCGCCACGAAGAAGCCGATAAAAAGGCCGGTCAGCGACACGCCGATCGTGGCGAGCGCCGCGTGCAACAGCAGCGGCATGCCCTGCAGGAAGACGGTCGTGCTAAACATGAGCGTCGCCCTCGCTGATGTGCTGTCGAAAGCGTCAATAGGGGCTCGACGTCGCGGTCGAGCGCGTCAATAATTCGGCGTGGGCAGGGTGGTGGGCGCGTCCATCGCGACGCCGAACCATTTCTTCTGCAACGCGGCGAGGCGCCCGTCGTTGTGCATCTTCACGAGCGCCGCATTGAACGCGTCGGCGAGCGGCTTGCTGTCCGCGTCCTTGCGCATGCAGTACGCGAAGTAGACCTTGGCGCCGAACGGTGGCTGCACCACCGCGAAGGTTTCCGGGCGCTGCTTGGCCACATAGGCGATGTTGGTCATCGAGTTCGCAACGGCGGCGATGCGGCCGGCGGCGAGGTCGGCGTATGCCTGATTGTTGTCGACGTATTCGCGGATTTCAGGCGGCTTCGGCAAGGTGGCCACATACGCCTTCAGCTGGTCGAGCTGCGCGGAGCCCTTGCCTGCGCCCACGGTCTTGCCCGCAATGTCCGACGATTGCTTGAGCGACGAGTCGTTCGCGCGTTTAAGGAGCGCGTCTGTCGCGTCCGCGATGGGCAGCGTGTACGTGTAGCGCTCCATGCGCGCCTTCGTGACGGTAAGCGGACCGCCCACCATGTCGAACTTGCCTGCTTCGAGACCCGGCAGCACGCTCGGCCACGGCAGGTCGATGAAGCGCACCTTCACGCCGAGTTCCTTGCCGACTTCGGCGAACAGCTCCTTGTTGAAGCCCGCCTGCTGGCCGTTTTCGAGGAAGTCGAAAGGCGCGAACTGCATCTCCGTGCCGACCACCAGTTCGCCGGCCTTCTTCACTTTGGCGAGCTGGTCTTCCGCATGGGCGCCGACACTTGCGGCGCACAACGCCAGCATGACCAAACGACACTTCCAGCCTGCAAGGATGCTCATGAGATTCTCCAGTTGGCAAAGCGAGGTCGCACACGTGAAGCGCGGGCGGCTAAAGCGGCGGCTCGGCGCGAGTCATGCGAGGCAGTATATACCGCAGATCTGCCGCGAAATAAATAAACGCACGGGTAGAGAAAAGCCCTTACATGCGGGCGTCGCATGTTCACTTGCGAGTGCGCTTTTGGCGGTATATACCACTGCAATGACCTGGCGCTCCCGTCCACCCGTCGGACTCTCTTACCGGAGTATTGCGATGCCTGTGACCCGTATCCCGCTCATCGACTTTGCCGGCGTCCGCGCGGGCGATCCACAGGCGCTGCACGACGTGGCACGGCAGATTCGCGAGGCGTGCACGACCATCGGGTTTTTCTACATCGTCAATCATGGCGTGCCGCAGTCAATCATCGACGCCGCCGCGCAAGCCGCACGGACATTCTTCGCGTTTCCGGTGGAAACCAAGCGCCGCGCGGCGGTCAATCACCGGCATCGCGGTTTCAATGCACTTGGCGACGCCACCATGTATCAGGCAAAACGGCCCGATTACAAGGAGTTTTTCAGCATCGGGCTCGAATTGCCGGAGGACGATCCGGACGTGCTCGCAGGGCAAGCGCTGCGCGGGCCGAATAACTGGCCGGATTTCATGCCGCAGCTGCGTCCCGCGTTGTACGGCTACTATGAAGCGGTGGGTGCATGCGGCGCCGATCTGCTGCGCGCGGTCGCGGTGAGTCTCGGGGTCGACGAGCATTTTTTCGCGTCGCGTTATACGAAGCGGATGCAGCGAACGCAAATGGTCTACTATCCGCCGCAACCGCCCCAGTCCGACGAGGATCAGTTCGGCGTCGCGCCGCATACCGATTACGGCTGCATCACGTTGCTGTGGCAGGATCAGGTGGGCGGTTTGCAGGTGCGCGAAATCGCCAACGATACATGGGTCGATGCGCCGCCCGTGGAGGGCAGTTTCGTCGTGAACGTCGGCGATCTGCTCGCGCGCTGGACCAACGACCGCTTTCGCTCGACGCTGCATCGCGTGATCAATGCGTCCGGGCGCGAGCGCTATTCGATTGCGACGTTCTACGATCCGACCTATGGCGCCATGGTCGACCCGCGCGATCTCGGCGCGAGTGCTGACAGCGTGAAGTATGAGCCGGTGGCGGCCGGCGACTATATTCTCGGGCGCATCAACGATTCGATGGGTTATCGAAAGAAGCACGCCGCGCAAACCACCTGAACCCAGCAAGGAAGATCGGATGACGCTCCACAACGACGCGACCGCGCAACCCTGTACGGCGCCGCTATCGGCCACGCTCGACGCGCTGCGCGATGCTCTCGGCGACGATGCCGTGCGCGTCGGCGAGCAGATCGGCGAACGCGCGATGACCGACTGGACGCGCCACGCGCCCACGCGCCCCGCTGCCTTGCTGCTGCCGCGCACGACGGACGAAGTGGCGCGTGCGCTCGCCGTTTGCCACGCGGCCTATCAGCCGGTGGTGCCGCAAGGCGGCATGACGGGACTCGCAGGCGGTGCGATTGCGCGCGCCACGGACATCGCGTTGTCACTCGAGCGCTTGAGCGGTGTCGAGGAAATCGACTCCGCTTCGGCCACGCTCACGGTGCGCGCCGGCACCACGTTACAAACCGCGCAGGAAGCCGCTGCAGAAGCCGGCTTCGAACTCGCGCTCGACCTGGGCGCGCGCGGCTCGTGCCAAATCGGCGGCAATCTCGCGACCAATGCGGGCGGCAATCGGGTGATCCAGTCCGGCACCGCGCGCGACCAGGTGCTCGGGCTCGAAGTCGTGCTCGCCAATGGCGACGTGCTGAGCTCGCTCGGCAAGATGGTCAAGAACAACACCGGCTACGACCTGAAGCACTGGTTCATCGGTTCGGAAGGCACGCTTGGCGTCATCACGCGCGCGGTGTTGCGGCTTCATCCGCAGCGCGCCGCGCGTCATACGGCGCTCGTCGCGCTCGACGGCTACGATGCAGCAGTGAACCTGCTGCGGCGTTTGTCGACGCGCTTCGGCAACGACATCGGCGCATTCGAAGTCATGTGGCCGGACTTCTACGATTTCGGCGTGAAGCTGACGGGCACGCGCTCGCCGTTCGACGGCGCGCATCCGCTTTACGCGCTGATCGAACACGCGAGCTTCGATGCGAGCGACAGCGGCGAACGTTTTGCCGCGGCGCTCACCGACGCGCTCGACGAAGGGGCGATGCGCGACGCGGTGATTGCGCAATCGGTGGCGGACGCGCGCGCGTTATGGGCGATCCGCGAATGCACGGCCGAGTTTCCGGTGCGGCTGGACCCGATCAACTTCGACGTGAGTCTGCCGATTGGCGCGATCGGTGCTTTCGTCGAGCGTTGCCGCGCGGCGCTCGACGCGCGCTGGCCCGGCAACGAATCGTATTTCTTCGGTCATATCGGCGATTCGAATCTGCATGTCACCGTGGATGGCCACTCGATTCCCGGCGTCGATCATCATGCGGTGTACGCGTTCGTCTATGACATGCTCGGGCCCTTGCACGGGTCGGTGTCGGCGGAACACGGCATTGGTTTGCTCAAGCGCGAATTCCTGCCGATCTCGCGCTCGTCCGCCGAACTGGCCGCGATGGCCGCCATCAAGCATGCGCTCGATCCGCGCGGCATCCTCAACCCGGGCAAGCTCTTCTGAAGAGCGCGAGTTCAATGCGCGTTCAGATAGCGCGCGATAGTCGGATAGACATCGACCGCCGCATTCTTGCCGAAAATGCAGTCGATATGTCCATAGCCCGGAATCAGATAGCGCTCGTAAGGTTGCTCGGGAAAGGCGTCGACGAGCATTTGATAGGTGAGCGCGGTGCTCTTCGGCACATAGGTTTCGTTGCGGTCGCCGTGAATGAAGCCAATGGGAATGCGCATGCCGGCAAGGCCTTTCATGCCATGCCCTCCGCGCAGATAGACATCGTTTCCGTCGACGTCGACGACGTTGCCCGCACGCACCATCGCGGCCAGATGCCTGAACACGCCGACGTCATGCACCCCGAGCAGTTCCTGCAGGTTCGAATGCAGTGTTTCGCTCACCTGAGCATGCTCGTAGAGCAGCCCGTACATGAACGTCGCGCGATGACAGATCGGATTGCCGCAGCCCTCGTCGTGGTCGACAGGGTAGAGCCGCAGCGCCTCGTCGAAGAGATTGTGCGGCCACTTTTCGTCCTGCGTGTAAGCGTTGAGGTCGGTCACGCCGAGGTGCTGCATGATGTCGGGAATGTGCAGGCCCGCCTTGATACGGCCGAGCGTGGGCGGCACCGGATGCACGGCGACCTGCGAGATCACCGCCGAGCGTACGCCTTCCAGTCCCGCCATCAACGACATGCTCAACGCGAGGCCGCCCATGCAATGGCCGAGCGCCTGGATAGCGGCGGCGCCCGTCACTTCGCGAATCTTCGCGACGGCCGCGGGAATGTCCTCGAGCGCGACTTTATCGACGTTGGTCGGCACCAGCACGCTCGGCATTTCGATGCTCACGCGCAGATCGACGAGCCAGACGTCGTAGCCCGCGGCGCACAGATATTCGACGAGGTTGGTGTCGATCAGGTCGGTGGAGTAGATGCGGCTCGACACGCCCGAGCCGTGAATCAGCAACACGGGGCGTGCGTTCTTGCGCGCAGGATCGACATAGCGCGTAAGCCGCAAACGCGTGCCGTCGGGCGTGTCGAAGAAGAACACCTGCGGCGCCGGTGCACGCAAGGCTCGCTTCAGGCGCGGCTTGGCGTCGGGATCGTAGTACTGCAAAGGCGCGGCAATGCCGCCGTACTCGCTGAACAGCACGCCCGCAAAGAACTTGCCGAATTTGAGCGTCCATTCGAGACGCGTTGCCAGATCCGGCGCGTTCGTGACTTCCAGCGTGCGCTGCTGCTTCAGAAAATTTTCCGGCGTGATGATCAGCGTCGCGCTGCCGAGCGGCGCCGCGTCGGCGTGTGGCGTGTCGAAAACGCGCGCATAAAGGGTATTGGTTTGCTCCCACAGTTCGAGCGGCGACGTGCGCGTGATGATCTTCTGACCGCTTAGATAGTAGGTTTTCCCTTCCGCTGAGTTGAGCGTCATCCGGTAGTTCATGTTGCGCTCGTCGACATCCTGAGGGTCGGCCACGAACAGATTGAAGGTGCCGTCGGTGATCGTCATCGGCTGCGCGGAAAGGGCGGGGCAGGTGAGTGTGCCGGCGGTTCGCGCCAGATGGTTCGGATCACTGAGCATATCGGCGAGCTCGTCGGACTCGACGGTCAGCGTGAACGCCATCGGGCTTGCCGCGTCCTTGCTTGCCCCGGTCGGCGTGTAATGCCCGACCATCGTTTCGGTGAAGCGCAGGCCGATTTTTTGTGGGGGCGGCGCGGCGGCGGTGCCCTTCGAGTCGTAGTCGATCGTCCAGCCTCGCGACGCGGCGAGCAGCGCGCAATTGCGCTCGGCGAGCGCCGAGATCGTCCACAGCGGATTGACGCCGAGCGACATCGGCATGACTGCGCCGTCCATCACGTACATGCCGTCGTGCACGGCCGTGCCGGCCATGCCGCTGAAAACGCGGCCCATATGATCGACCACGCCGTGTTCGGCGTCTTCGCCCATCGGGCAACCGCCGAGCGGATGCACGGTCACGGTGCGGTTGCCGAAGATGTCGTTGGAAATGGGATCGCGCAGATATTTGCCGCCGAGCGGCACCGTCGCATTCTTCAGCGTCTCTTCGACCGTTTCGTAGATCGGCTGCTTGCCGGCGTTCTCCCATGCGATGCGCGGCCGTCCTTTGTCGTTGACGCTGATCTGACCGCTTTCGTCGTCGTGCGCCATCACGAGGTAGCTTTGCGTGTGATTGAGCGCGCCGCGGTACGGACCGTGCAGGAAGCTTTCGACGACGCGGGCGTCGTAGGCGAGCTGCCGGTCCGCCGTGCGCGGTCCCGACACGTCCACGCCGGCGAGCGGCGCAGCGGCGCCCAACATGCCCACGAGCGCGGCGCCGACCGGCCCGGCGAGCGACCCTTCTTCGATCACGAAGCCGTCTTTGACGTCGACGGTATTGCGATGATCGATCAACCCCGTGATGGTCGGCCCCACCGGCGGGATATCGCCCTCCACATGCGCGCCCCAGCCGACGCCGTTGATGGTGTCGTCGGTGTTGTACGCGAACGCGAGCACGTCGCCGTTGCCGGTGAAGCGCTCGCCGAGCATGCCCGACACGCTCAGGCCTTCATTGCGCGAACGCAGCAGCAAGGCGGTCGAGCCGATCGTTCCCGCGGATACGATCACGATGTCCGCGCTCACGAACAGGTCCGGCGCGTCGTAGCTCTCGCGGCCAAGGCGCACCAGCTGATAGCCGACTTGCCACGTTTGGGTAGCGGCATTGCGCGTCACCGAATGCACCGCGGCGCCCGTGAAAATCTGCGCGCCGTGCGCAACGGCGTCGGGCAGATAGTTCATGTGCGTCGAATTCTTTGCGTCGTAGTTGCAGCCCGAGTTGCAGTCGCCGCATCCGGTGCAGGCTTTCTGCGCGACGCCGGCCGCGTTTGTGCGATCCTCGAAAGTGACGGTGATGGGCGGCGTGCTGAAGCGCTCCGCCATGCCGAGCGCCTCGGCGGATCGTGCGAGCGCAAGCAGCTTGGGCAATTCGCGGAATCGGGCCGGTACCGGCGAGGGTTGCAACATGTCCCATGCGCGCTGATAACCGGTGTCGCGTCCCGCCTCGTCCGCACGTAGCGCAGCGGGCCAGCGCGCGTCGTCCCACAGGCGCGGATCCACCTTCAACGCAACGTTCGCGTTGATCAGCGAGGTGCCGCCGAGGCCGCAGCCGACCACCGCGTTGACGTCGTCGTTCACATGCACTTCGAGCAGCGCGAGCGGCGAGCCGATCTGCGCGGCGGGCGTGTTGTACTGGATCTGCTCGGCGCCCTGAAACGGGGTGCGCGGGTATTCGCCGGCCATGAACTCGCGCCCGCGCTCCAGCACGCAGACGCTGCGGCCCGCGCGGGCCATGCGGCTCGCCGCAATGGCGCCGCCATAACCTGAACCGATTACGACCACTTCATAGTGCGATTTCATCGCCGTCACGGCGCTCGATAAGCGGTTCATACGCGACCACCTCGTCAGGAATCGATGCAGGGAAGGGACCGGGCGTCGGAAGGAAGACGGCGCGCTGCCGCGGCTTTTTTATCCTAGCCGGTGGGCGGGAACAAAAAAAGGCGCATCGACAGGATGCGCTGCGGCGTTGAGCGACTTTTCGCGTTTTTTATCGCTGGGCAGGGTCGTTTTGCGCGTTCTTACGCGGCCGCTTCATTCATTTCACTATCGGTCGACTCGGCAGCGAGCAGATTCAGCGCGAGCAGAATGGCGCTGCGATTGTCGATGTCGATGTCGATGCCGAGCACGTCCGTGAGCCAGCGGCCGATCTTGGTATTGGAAAAATCCTCGGCGGTGGCCGTCTTTTTCATGGTGACGCCGAGTTTGACGGCGCGATAGTGATATGAGGGCACCCGATGCTGAGCCGCAACCGCCGACAGTCCGCCTTTGCCTTCCGAGCACCAGCCGAGACTGCCGGCCAGCACGATGCGTTCGGGCTCGTCGAGACTTTCGATAAATGCGCGCGCCGCGAGCCGCACCCGCTGTTCGTCGAGTCCATATTGCAGCAGCACGCTTTGCACGGGGTCTTCCAATGCCTGGGCGTGCAAATCGATTTCCTGCGCCATGCCGTCGGTTTCCATCGACACATTGCGTTGATGCCCGGCGCTGCGCAGGCAGTCGATCAGGTAGCGGCGAAAGTACGCGCAGAGCGCGTAGCCATTGGACGGCGCGCTGTCGGCGCATGCATGCGTTTCCGTGTGGCCGGGGGCGAGTCGCAGCACCTTGGAATAAATGAACTGCGCGACCAGTTCTTCCTTGTCTTCGCCGAGCGCCTGCAATTCGAGCGGATGGTAAGTGCGCAAGGCCCGTCTGACGAGTTCGACCATCGACACCATTTCGTCGGCCGACAGCTGCGTGCGGCGGCGCCACAGATCGGGCAGGATCGCGTCGTCGAGATTGCGGACGAACTCGTGGCTCGGAACTGCGCCCATGAAAGCCTCCATTCGGGTAAGGCGACGGTAGCGTGGGAAGCGCGGCGAGCCGGACTGCTGGCGAAGAGTGGAAGCTGAAGACGTGGTGGCCGCGCTGTTCGTGAAGGCAGTATGGTCGCGGGCGTGGGCTTCGCCTATATGGATTAAGTGTTAGCTGATGGGTAAACTGCCGGGTAAACCATCCGGCATAAGGCCTGTCATTCGTCTGATGAGAACGGCGGCCGCGCGCGGCCGCATTGCAGTAAAAGCGTGCAAGCTCTTGCGCACTACGCCGGGCCGCGCTTTGCGCCAGCGCCCGGCTCCCGCGCCCCATCACCGAATTTGCCGTGCCCGACAAGGAGACCGCGCGATGCGGGCTGACCCGATCCAGCATGCAATCGACGAAGACCTGGTGCGCGTGCTGTACGCACAAGACCCGATCGCGTTCTTCTCGCACTGGTTTTCGATTGCGGTGCTGCTGGCCATTTACTGGCCCGCCATTCCGTCACCGCCGCTCTTCATTGCCTGCTTCGGCTTCTATGCCGCCGCCAATTGCGCAGGTCTCGCGCTATGGATATGCAACCGCCGCTATCCGCATCTGCTGTCGCCGCGCGGCTGGATCAATCTGCACGCGCTGCGCGGCGTGCTGCTGTACAGCGCGCCCGGCCTCGCGATCTGGTTTGCGTTCCAGAGCCCGCAAAGCGATTTGCCGCTGCTGCATACGGTGATGCTCGTCACGCTCGCAGCGGGCGTGTTCATGTCGAATGGCTTCGACCTCCTGAATTTCGCCACGGCGATTCCCTTTCTGCTGTTTCCGTCGATCGTGCTGCATTTCGGTGTACATACGTTTGACCGCACGATTCTTGCCATTGTGCTGGCATTCTTTTTCTGCGCAATCAACGTCTACGCGCTCAGCTACCGCAAGCTGTTCCAGCAGGTCGTGCAGGCGCGCGTCGATCAGCAATACCTCGCGGAATCGCTCGCGGTGCAAAAGCATGTCGCGGAAGAGGCGAGCCTCGCGAAAACACGCTTTTTCGCGGCGGCAAGTCATGATTTGCGCCAGCCGTTGCATGCGATCGGCCTCTTGGCCGCCTCGCTCAACGAGCCGGCCGCCACGCCCGCGCAGCATGCGAAAACGGCCGAACACATCGTCTATAACGTCGAGGCGTTGAATCAGCTCTTTAACCAGGTGCTCGATCTCGCGCGGCTCGAAAGCGGCGTCACGCAGGTGATCCGTTTGGATTTCCGGCTCTCGGAGCTGTTCGAGCGCGTCGGCAGCCAGTATCGTCCACAGGCGGCGGCGAAGGGGCTGGCGCTGCGCATCGCCCCGACGTCGATTGTGGTGCACGACGATCCCGTGCTGCTCGAGCGCGTGCTGAGCAATCTGCTGTCGAACGCGGTGCGCTATACGGAGGAAGGCGCGATCTGGCTGGGTTTCCGGCGCGCCGGACGAAGCACGGGCGGCTATATCGAGGTGCGCGATTCGGGCATCGGCATACCGCCTGAGGAGCACGAGCGTATTTTCGAAGAGTTCTATCAGGTCGCGAACCCGCAGCGCGATGCGCGCCAGGGGCACGGCCTCGGCCTGCCGACGGTGAAGCGCCTCGTCGGCCTGCTCGGCGGCGAACTGCAGTTGCGCTCGGCGCCCGGGCGCGGCTCCGTGTTCCGCTTTCCGGTGCAGGCCGGCGAGGCGAGCGGCGTCGTCGCGAGCCTGAACGAAACGGTGGCGGGCGCTCCGGCGGCGCAAGGGCGGCGCGTGCTGTGCATCGACGACGAACCGTCGATTCTCGAAGGTCTGTCGAGCCTGCTCGGCCGCTGGGGCTGCACGGTGCGCGGCGCGCGCGACGAAACCGCCGCGCTGGCTGCGCTCGACGACGGTTTCCTGCCCGACGCCGTGCTCTGCGATTACCAGCTGGCCAATCACCGCACGGGCGCGCAGGCGCTGACGGCGGTGCGCAACAAGCTCGCGCGCTCCGGCCACGAGGGCGTCGTGACGCTGCTGATTACGGGCGATATGGCGTCGGCGGAACTGGCGGCGCTCGCGTTGCAAGGCATTCCGGTGCTGCACAAGCCGGTCACGGCGGCGCGCTTGCGGCGCACGCTCGACATGCTGTGGCAGCAGGCCGAGCGGGACAAGACACGGGTGGCTTCGGCGCCCGAAAGCTCCGTCGCCCAGATGGCGGACGCAGCCGGCGCAGCAGGCCGCATGGAAAAAGACGTTTCTCGCGACGTGGCGGGCGCGCCGCCTTTCGCGGCGCAACGGGAAGCGCGGCATGGCCAGGAAAGCGCGTCGCCACGGGAGGCGTAGGCGCGCGGGTGCGGGTTAGGCGGTGGCCTTTCCGCCCAGGCAGCACGGGAGGCAGCACCGCAGCCTGCGCCACCGGCAGCACCCTAGGCAGTCAACTGCACATTGCCCAGCCGCTAAAGCGTTTTACCTGCTTCGAGCCAGCCGTTGACCACGGCGATGGCCGTCGACCGGTTGTGCACGCCGAGCGCCCGAAAAATCACGGACAGATGCACCTTGACCGTGCCCTCGGCCACGCCGAGTTCGCGCGCGATCATTTTGTTGGTCCAGCCGCGATGCACGAGCCGCATGATGTCCTGCTGACGCGGCGACAGGTTTTCCAGCAGATGCTGCTGATGCGGCTGCAACGCCTGCAGCTGCGCGACGGGTTCGGCGAGCGTGACGGCGCCTGCGCTGCCTGTCGGGGCCTGCTGGGGCGAGCCTGCGCCGGTCTGCCCGGCGCAGGCGTCGGCGGATTGGGCCTCGCGCGAGCCGAGCAGGCTCAACGCCTCCATCGGCACATAGGCTCCGCCCGACAGCACGAGTTCGATCGCCTTCAGCATCACGCTGGCGGGCTGGCGCTTCGGCACGAAGCCGAGCGCACCCGCCGCCAGCACCGCCCGCATCTCGTCCGGCGACTCCTCGGCGGACAGGACGACCACCGGCAGCGCGGGATTGGCCTTCAGCAGTATTTCCAGCGACGACGCGCCGCTCATGCCCGGCATATGCAGATCGACGATCGCGAGATCGTGATCGGCGTCGGGCCGCGCGGCCGCGGCCAGGGTTTCCCAGCTGTCGGCTTCGTCGAATTGGGCGTCGGCGTCGAGGCCGCGGAGCATGCCCTTGACGCCTTGCCGGATCAGTTCATGGTCGTCCGCCACAAGAAACTTCATGATGTCTCCACGAGTCGAGCTTGCGTGTTGTGGACTACCGCCGTTGCCAGGCCCCGTTGTGCTTCTATTGTCGTGAATCGCATCATTGCCGGCTACCCCGTGATCTTAAGCCGATCGGTTGGCGCGGCGGGCCTTGCGGCTGCCGCGCCGGTCATTCTCTGCTTGTGGCATCGCCGGCGCCACGTTTTTTGTCTGTCGTGTGAAGAGTGGTCTCTCTCGCGCATCGTTCCGGCTTGCTACGTAGACGAGCCGCGCGCGCCGTTTTTCAAGCGGGCGCGGGGCTGCCGCGAAAGGTTATGCCGGGCGGATCGAAACGCCCCTGATCTGTGCCTGCGCGTCCACGCGCTGGCCGCCCTGCCGCTATTTCACCGCAAAGAGCGTCGCATTCATCAGAAGCTTGAACGCGTAACCGAGCGACATCGCCGAGCCCACGCCGAAGCACCACAGCGCGACGAACCAGAGCCAGCCCGGCAGCTTGCGCGCGGACTTAGTGATAGTGATGTTGGTCGCCATGGCGCACCTTTCCGCGAAAGACCCAGTAACCCATCGTCGTATAGGCGATGATAATCGGCAGAATCACCGCCGCGCCGACCAGCGTGAAGGTCTGGCTCGCGCGCGGCGCGGCTGCTTCCCACAGCGTGACGCTCGACGGAATCGCATACGGCCACAGGCTCACCAGCAAGCCGGCATATCCGAGCAGCACCAGCAGGAGCGCGAGCGCGAACGGCGTGTTGTGATGCCGCTCGCGCACCGCGCGGCGCATGAAGAACGCGCAGCCCGCCACGAGGAACGGCACGGGCAGCAGCCGGTAGAAGAGGCCGTCGTCGAACCAGCGTTGCGCGATGTTCGCGTCCTGCAGCGGCGTCCACAGGCTCACCGTCGCGATGAAGCCGAGCAGCACGACCGTCAGCGGCCACACCACGCGATGCAGACGGCGCTGCAGGTCGCCTTCGGTCTTCGCGACGAGCCAGCAGCAGCCGAGCAATGCATAGGTCACCACCAGCCCGAGGCCCGAGAGCAGGCTGAACGGCGTGAGCCAGCCGAAGGCGTCGCCGGCATAGGCACCGTCGATCACCGGAATGCCCTGCAGAAAGGCGCCGAGCGCGACACCCTGGAAGAACGCGGCGCCCGCCGAGCCGCCGATGAACGCGAGGTCCCACAGGTGCTTGGTGCGATTGGCCTTCGCGCGAATCTCGAACGACACGCCGCGAAAGATCAGGCAGACCAGCATGAAAATGAGCGGCAGATAAAGCGCGGAGAGCACCGTCGAATACACCATCGGGAACACGGCGAAGAGCGCGGCGCCACCCAGCACGAGCCAGGTTTCGTTGCCGTCCCAGACGGGCGCGACGGTGTTCATCATCAGGTCGCGTTCCTTCTCGTCCGGAAAAAACGGAAAGACGATGCCGATGCCGAGGTCGAAGCCGTCCAGCACGACATACATGAAAAGGCCTAGCGCGATGATCGCGGCCCAGACTACGGTGACGTCCATGGTGATACCTGGCTAAGAGAGAGGGCTGGGTTAGGCGGCGTCGATCATCTGATCGGCGGCGGAGAAGGGGCGGCGCGCGGTCTGGTCCGGCGTAGGGGCCGGCACGCCGTGCGGCGTCTGTCCGGGCAGCGCCGGACCCGAGCGCATCAGCTTGAGCATGTAATAGATGCCCGTGCCGAACACGAGGAAGTACACGACCACAAAGGCCATCAGCGAAATGCCGACCTGTTGCGCGGTGAGCGGCGACACGGCTTGCGACGTGCGCATCACGCCGTACACGACCCACGGCTGGCGGCCGGCTTCCGTGGTGACCCAGCCGGCCAGCAGCGAGACGAAGCCGCTCGGGCCCATGGCGAGGGCAAAGCGCTGGAACCCCTTCGATTCGAACAGGCGGCCGCGGCGGCGCAGCAGCCACGCGGCGACCGACATGGCGATCATCAGCACGCCGAGGCCGGCCATGATGCGAAAGCTCCAGAACACCACCGTGGAATTCGGCCGGTCTTGCGGCGGGAACTCCTTCAGGCCGCGAATCTCGCCGTCCCAGCTATGCGTGAGGATCAAGCTGCCCAGGTGCGGAATCGAGACCGCGTAGCGCGTGGTTTCCGCCTGCATGTCGGGAATGCCGAAGAGGTTCAGCGCAGTGCCGCCTTTCTCGGTGTCCCACAGACCTTCGATGGCCGCGATCTTCGCCGGCTGATATTCGCGCGTGTTCAAACCATGCTGATCGCCGACGAACGCCTGGATCGGCGTGAGAATCAGCAGCAGCCAGAGCGCCATCGAGAACATTTTCCTGACGGCCGGATCGCGCCGTCCGCGCAGCAGATGCCACGCGCCCACCGCCGCCACGACGAGCGCCGCGACGATGAACGCCGCGAGCGCCATATGCGCGAGCCGGTACGGGAACGACGGGTTGAAGATGATCTTGAACCAGTCGAGCGGCACGACCTGGCCGTTCACGACTTCGAAGCCTTGCGGCGTCTGCATCCAGCTATTCGACGCGAGAATCCAGAAAGTGGAAATGAGCGTGCCGATCGCGACCATCAGCGTCGCGCCGAAGTGCGCGCGCGGGCTCACGCGCTGCCAGCCGAACAGCATGATGCCGAGGAAGCCGGCCTCCAGAAAGAACGCGGTCATGACCTCGTACATCAGCAAAGGTCCGGTGACGGGCCCGGCGAAGCTCGAGAAGCCCGACCAGTTGGTGCCGAACTGATAGCTCATCACGACGCCGGAGACGACGCCCATGCCGAACGCGACGGCGAAAATCTTCGACCAGAACAGGCACAGGTCCTTGTAGTAAGCCTTGCCGGTTTTGAGCCAGCGCCATTCGAGCACGGCGATGAAGCTCGCGAGGCCGATGCTCAGCGCGGGAAAAACAATGTGAAAGGAGACGGTGAACGCAAACTGGATGCGGGCGAGGTCGAATGCCGATATTGCGGAGTTCATGATCGTGAAGGCGTGATGCCGCTCGTTGCGGACTACGCGCGTCGACCGGTGTCGGTGCGCACTGCGTTTCGCAGATGGCCGAAGATTAGGGGAAGACGGGCGTTTATGCTGCGCCGCGACGTGCGTCAAAAAACCGCGTTGTTTGCGCCGATTCGGGATTTTTGCGTCGCAAATAGCTGATCTGTATCAGCTTTTGCTTACTGCGTGAGATAGCGCGATGACGGCCCGGCAGGCGACAAGTGCGGCAATCGACCGCGTCGCAGCAAGGCTTGGAAACGCTGGTCGAGGCGGGCGACGGGGCTTGTGCAGGGCGATTCGCGCAGTCGCTGCAAGCCGAGCGCCGCGCTGCCTCGCGGAGGCAGGGCTTGATGCCTGATGTTATATGACATCGCATAATTATGGAGGCCATCAGCCGCAGGATTTAGGCAGAGGCTGGTTGAAATGCGGAACTCGACTTCGGGTAAATGCCTAGTTGAAATCCGTTCGCGCGTAGTTGATAGTACGTTATCGTACAACTAACGCTTTATCGCGAACCTCTCGGTCAGCTGCGACAAGTGTCGACCTCGCCCGGAAGCCGGTGCAGTAAAGGAACCCCTATGAAAAAGATCGCCCTCAGTGGCGCCGGCGGCCAGCTCGGCTCGGTCGTGCGCGCCGCGTTCATTGCGCGCGGCACGCCGCTGCGCTCGGCGGCCGGCTCGAAGCCGCTCACGCCGCTCGTCGATGGCGAGGACGTCATGCACGGCGACCTGCGCGATCCGGCGGTCGTCGACCGGCTGCTCGACGGCGTCGACGTGCTGATCCACTTCGCCGGCACCAGCGTGGAGCGCCCGCTGCCCGAGATCATCGAAAACAATTTGCGCGGTCTCGTCGAGGTGTACAAGGGCGCGCGGCGGCACGGCGTCAAGCGCATCGTGTTCGCGAGTTCGAATCACGCCATCGGCATGTATCCGGTGACCGAGCGTCTGAGCCTCGACTGCGAACTGCGCCCGGACGGCTTTTACGGCCTCAGCAAGGTGTGGGGCGAAGCGCTCGCGCGCATGTACTGGGACAAGCACGGCATCGAGAGCGTGTGCGTGCGCATCGGCAGTTGCCTCAAGCGCCCGACCGAACCGCGCCATCTGAGCACCTGGTTCGGCCATGCCGATCTGATGCATTTCCTCGACCGCTGCATCGAAGCCGATGAGCTCGGCTTCATCACCGTGTGGGGCGTCTCGGCCAATACGCGCAGCTGGTGGGACAACAGCGGCGCCGCGCGCCTCGGCTATCAGCCGAAGCAGAACGCCGAAGACTACGCCCAAGAAATTCTGGCCCGCCCCAATCCGCTCGATGCGTTGGGCCAGCGCTTCCAGGGCGGCGGCTTTGTCGGCATCGACTATTCGCGTGAAGAAGGCGGCGTGCGCAGCGGAGCGGGCACGCAGCCGGTCTGAAGACAGTTCAAAGCATTACCAGGAGACGTAGCATGAAGATCAAGGGCATCCGCTGGTGGATGGTCAGTCTGGTCGCCGCCGGGCTCATCATCAATTATCTGGCGCGCAATACGCTGTCGGTGGCCGCACCGACGTTGATGAAGGACCTCCACATCACCACCGAGCAATACGCTCACGTGGTGGTCGCGTGGCAGCTCTGCTATGCATTCATGCAGCCGGTCGCGGGCTTTCTGCTCGACACGGTCGGCACCAAGCTCGGTTTTGCCGCCTTCGCGCTGGCGTGGTCACTCGCGTGCGCGGCCGCGGCCTGGTCGACGGGCTGGCGCAGCCTCGCGTTCTTTCGCGGCCTGCTCGGGATTGCCGAGGCGGCCGGCATTCCCGCCGGCGTGAAGGCCACGAGCGAGTGGTTTCCGGCCAAGGAGCGTTCGGTCGCGATCGGCTGGTTCAACATCGGGTCGTCGATCGGCGCATTGCTCGCGCCGCCGCTCGTGGTGTGGGCGCTGTTGCACGGCCAGTGGCAGCTGGCTTTCGTGATCGTCGGCGTGGCGGGCATTGTGTGGAGCGTGGTGTGGATGGTGCTCTATAAGCATCCGCGCAACCAGAAAATGCTCGGCGATGCCGAACGCGACTACATTCTGAGCGGCCAGGAAGCGAAGCACAGCGACGACGGCGCGCCGAGGCGCAACTGGTTCGCCATGCTGAAGAGCCGCGACTTCTGGGCGATCGGCATTCCGCGCATTTTGTCGGAGCCGGCATGGCAGACCTTCAACGCGTGGATCCCGCTCTACATGATGACCGAGCGTCACATGAACCTGAAGGAGATCGCGCTCTATGCGTGGATGCCGTTTCTCGCCGCGGATATCGGCTGCGTGCTCGGCGGCTATCTGAGCCCGCTGTTCCACAAGTACGCGAAGGTGTCGCTTTTCACGTCGCGCAAGATGGTGTTCGTGGTCGGCGCGCTGTGCATGATCGGACCGGCGTGCGTGGGCCTCGTCGCGAGTCCCTACGTGGCGGTGGCGCTCTTGTGCGTGGGCGGTTTTGCGCACCAGACGCTGTCGGGCGCGCTGTACGCGATCACGTCGGACATGTTCGGCAAGAACGAAGTCGCGACCGCGACGGGCATGGGCGGCATGGCCGGTTATCTGGGCGCCGCGGCGTTCACTGCGCTCTTCGGCGTGCTCGTGACGCAGGTCGGCTACAGCCCGCTCTTCGTGCTGCTCGCGGTGTTCGACATCATCGCGGCCTGTGTGGTGTGCCTGCTCGCGAAGAGCGCGGACAAGACCGCACAGCCGCGCTGGTCGCAGGCCAATGGCACGGTCGCCGCGAAGTAGCAGAGGATGATGCGTTGCGCCGGCATGATCCGGCGCGAACTACCCAACTGCCCGACCACGCAGCCGCGGCACGCACGGACCCGCACACCCTCATACGCTGTGGGATAATTGCGTGCTTTGCCCGCGGCGCGGCTCAAAAGGTTGTTCGCACGGGCGCTCGAGGGGCCGTCACTCCCTTGGCCCGCTTCTTTCAAGCGATATTCATTCAACAACCACGATGCCCGCATACCGTTCCAAAACCTCCACCGCCGGCCGCAACATGGCCGGGGCGCGCTCGCTGTGGCGCGCCACCGGCATGAAAGACGAAGATTTCTCGAAGCCGATCATCGCGGTGGTCAATTCGTTCACCCAGTTCGTGCCCGGCCACGTGCACCTGAAAGATCTCGGCCAGCTCGTCGCGCGCGAGATCGAGGCTGCCGGCGGCGTCGCCAAGGAATTCAACACCATTGCCGTCGACGACGGCATCGCCATGGGCCACGACGGCATGCTCTATTCGCTGCCGAGCCGCGACATCATCGCGGACTCCGTGGAATACATGGTCAACGCGCACTGCGCGGACGCGATGGTGTGCATCTCGAACTGCGACAAGATCACCCCCGGCATGCTGATGGCCGCAATGCGCCTGAACATTCCCGTGATCTTCGTGTCGGGCGGCCCGATGGAAGCGGGCAAGACGCGCCTCGCAAATCCGAAAACCGGCACGATCGAATTCAAGAAGCTCGACCTGGTCGACGCCATGGTGATTGCCGCCGACAAGGCCTATTCCGACGCGGACGTCGCCGAAGTCGAGCGTTCCGCGTGCCCGACGTGCGGCTCGTGCTCGGGCATGTTCACGGCCAATTCGATGAACTGCCTCACCGAGGCGCTCGGCCTTTCGTTGCCGGGCAACGGCACGGTGGTCGCCACGCACGCGGACCGCGAGCAGCTTTTCAAGCGCGCCGGTCGCCGCATTGTCGAACTGGCCCGCGAGTACTACGAACAGGAAAAAGCGAGTGTGCTGCCGCGCGCAGTCGGCTTCAAGGCGTTTGAAAACGCCATGACGCTCGACATCGCGATGGGCGGTTCCACCAACACGATTCTTCACTTGCTGGCCATTGCGCAGGAAGCCGGGATCGACTTCACGATGGCCGACATCGACCGGCTGTCGCGCGTGGTGCCGCAGTTGTGCAAGGTGGCGCCCAATACGAACAAGTATCACATCGAAGACGTGCATCGCGCGGGCGGCATCATGGCGATCCTCGGCGAGCTGGATCGCGCGGGCAAGCTGCACACCGACGTGCCGACGGTCCACGCGCCCACGCTGAAAGACGCGCTGGATCACTGGGACATCGTCCGTACTGAGGACGAAGCCGTCCGCACCTTCTACATGGCGGGTCCCGCCGGCGTTCCGACGCAGGTGGCGTTCAGCCAGAACACGCGCTGGCCGAGCCTCGACCTCGACCGTGCGGAAGGCTGCATCCGCTCGTACGAGCATGCCTTCTCGAAGGAAGGCGGCCTTGCAGTGCTGACGGGCAACATCGCGCTCGACGGCTGCGTGGTGAAAACCGCCGGTGTCGACGAGAGCATTCTGGTGTTCGAAGGCACGGCGCATGTGACCGAGTCGCAGGACGAAGCAGTCGAGAACATCCTTGCGGGCAAGGTGAAGGCGGGCGACGTCGTGATCGTGCGTTACGAAGGTCCGAAGGGCGGACCAGGCATGCAGGAAATGCTCTACCCGACGAGCTACATCAAGTCGCAGGGGCTCGGCAAAGCGTGCGCGCTGCTGACGGACGGCCGCTTCTCCGGCGGCACGTCGGGCCTGTCTATCGGCCACTGCTCCCCGGAAGCGGCGGCGGGCGGCGCGATCGGCCTCGTGCGCGACGGCGACAAGATCCGCATCGACATTCCGAACCGCACGATCAACGTGCTGCTGTCGGACGCCGAGCTTGCAAGCCGCCGCGAAGAGCAGAACGCGAAGGGCTGGAAGCCGGCCAAGCCGCGTCCGCGCCAGGTGTCGGCGGCGCTCAAGGCTTATGCGAAGCTGGTGATGTCGGCCGACAAAGGCGCGGTGCGCGATCTGTCGCTGCTCGACGATTGATGCTTGCGCAGGGCTTCGTGCTCTGGTTGTCAGAAAAGCCGCTCCCCGGAGCGGTTTTTTTGTCGCTGCGTTAGCCGCGACAGCCATCTGAAAACGCGGCGGGGCGCACCCCCGCCGCGTTTCACGCTTACCGCAGATCCACCACGTTCGTGTTGTACGTCGTCGAGCCGATCACCACGTTCTTCAACGTAATGCCGTTGACGTTGTACGCGTAGATCTGCCCGGGTGTGGTCGACGTGGCCGGTCCGGCGCACACCGCCGTGCCTAGATTGCAGTTCGAGATGGTCACGCCGGTGATGGGCGGAATCGTCGGCGCGGGCGTCGGCCCGTTGTAGTCGAATGCGACGGGGCCTTGCGCGACGATTGCCTGGAAGCACGACCCGGTGACGCCGTTGAGCGTCACGTTGCTCGCCTGCACGTTCGAGATGTTGACGTTCTGCACGACCGCGGGCCGCGTTCTGATCGCGTCGTTGGCCGGCTGGTAGTCGCAGTCGAACGTGATCAGGCCGCCCTGGGCCGCGGACGGATTGGCCGCCGCTGCGCTCACCACGCCCAGCGGCACGGTGCTGTTGATCGGGCTGCCGGCGAGCAGCGCGCTGCCGTAGCCGCCGCCCTTCAGCGCGACGCCGTTCGGCAGCGTGACCTTGTCGACGTAGAAGTTCTTCACGAAGCCGCCGCGATTCATGTTCGTCTTGATGCGGATCGCGATGTTCAGCGGATTGGTCGCCCAGTTCTGATTCAGCATCTGCAGATTGCGCGCGTAGATGTTCTGCACGCCGCCGCCCATTTCGCTGCCGAGCGTGATGCCGCCGTGGCCGCTGTTCATCGTGCAGTTCTGGATGACGTGGTTTTGCGCGGGGCCGTATTGCGTGTCGAGGTCCTTGCCGGATTTGATTGCGATGCAGTCGTCGCCGGTGTTGAAGGTCACGCCGTCGCACAGCACGTTATCGCACGCGTCGGGGTCGAAGCCGTCGTTATTCGGACCGATGCTGTTGGTCGTCACGCCGCGAATCACCACATTCTTGCAGTCGGTCGGATGGTGCTGCCAGAAAGGGGTGTTGTTCGTGCAGTAGTTTTCCATCAGCACATTCGTGCAGCCGATGAACTCGACCATGCACGGGCGCAGATAGTGCCCCATGCCAAAGACGCGCTTCGCGAGCGGCACGCCGGCCTCGGAAAGCGCGGGCAAGTAGTTCTGATCCTCCTGCCAGGGCGTTGTCGGGCTCGTCAGCTGGGCGTAGAGCGCGTCGGAAATGCCCGGCGCGGCGGTCCGGAGATCCACGTTGTTCGGATTCTTGTAGACCTGCGAGGGCGTCGACGAACTCACGCAACCGTAGGCGCCGTTGGATCCCTTGAAGGTCCACCAGCACGTCGCCGTATTGCCCGAGCCGGAGAAGGGCGTCATGGCCTGGCCGTTGAGCACCGAGGTGGCGTCTTCGCCGGTCAGCGCAATGTTGCTCTGGTTGCGCGCGTAGATGGGCGAGCCGAAGTTCAGGCAGTCGTTGGCCTGCCAACGGCTATAGAACAGGTTGCCGTTCGCGCCGCAATTGACCGGGCCGTCTTTGGCGTAGTCAGCCGGATTGGGGCTGAAATAGATCGTGCAATTGGCGCTGAGGTGAAAATTGACGTTGCTCAGGAGTACGATCGGACCCGCGCAATACCAGTTGCCCGAAGGCACCACCACGCGGCCGCCGCCCGCCGCATTGCAAGCCTGAATTGCCGCGAGAAACGCGGGCCGGGAGTCGAAGGAAGAGGCCGCATGGGTCTGATTCGAACCGGGACTCGCCGGGGACGAAGCGCCTGTATACGGATTCGTCGCCGCGACCACGGCGCACGGTTGCGCGCCGTATTGCGTGACCACGAAGTCGCGCGAGGGGAACATGGACTGCGTGATGCCGGCGAGCGAGGCGATGATTTGCGTCGCGGCGCCGTAGCTGCCCCAGATCGGATCTTCCGGCGTGAGGCCCGAACTGCCGGAGCCGCCGCAGCCGGACAAGCCGCCGAGCAGCGTCGCACCAGCGGAGGTTCCGGCGAACACCATGAAGGCCCGGCGTCCGGGCGAATGCGGCTCGGCCTGAGCCGCGTGGTTCGAAGCTGCCCGTTTGCTGCTGTTCTTATAGTGAGTTGCCACGAATGTCTCCTTGCCCTTCAGGGCGTTGTCAATAATCGTCGATGCAGGAAAGCGCCGTGTTCATTGCACTCGCTTTCATTTAATTCAGTCATCCTTAGTAAGTGAAAGAAACGAAGGGCGTTTGTCGGCTCAGCCCCGCTATGTGTCTGGGTATAGAGCCCATTAACGTATGACGCGCCGCTTTACCCGTTCGTCGAAGGGAACAGGCGAAGCGGCGCGAGCCGGGCGCGTGGCGAATCAGGCGGTTTGCTGACCGATTTCGTGATTGGCGAGCACTTCGAGCGCGCGCACCATCGCGGAGTGATCCCACGCTTTGCCGCCGTGCGCGACGCAGGCATTGAAAAGTGCCTGGCAGGTGGCCGTATTCGGCAGCGAAACCCCGAGCGCCTGCGCCGTCGAAAGCGCCAGATTCAAATCCTTCTGATGCAGCTCGATGCGAAAGCCCGGGTCGAACGTGCGCTTCGTCATGCGTTCGCCGTGCACTTCGAGGATGCGCGAGGACGCAAAGCCGCCCATCAGCGCTTCGCGCACGCGAGCGGGATCCACGCCCGCTTTCGATGCAAGCAGCAGCGCCTCGCCGACGGCCTCGATCGTGGCGGCCACGATCACCTGATTGGCGACCTTGCACACCTGTCCGGCGCCCACCGCCCCGATCAGCGTGACGTTTTTTCCCATCATGTCGAAGAGCGGCTTCACGCTGTCGAAGGTGGCCTGCTCGCCGCCGACCATGATGGTGAGCGACCCTGCCTTCGCGCCCACTTCGCCGCCCGACACCGGCGCATCCAGATAGTCGGCGCCGGTCTCGCGCACGCGCGCCGCGAAATCGCGCGTGGCCATCGGCGAAATCGAGCTCATGTCGACCACGGTCTGGCCCGCATGCAACGCGCTGGCGAGTCCGTTTTCGCCGAACAGCACGCGTTCGACGTCCGGCGTATCCGGCACCATGATGAAGATCACATCGGCCTCTGCGGCGACGGCCGCGGGACTGTCGCAAGCCTGCGCGCCGGCTTGGGCGAGCTCAGCGGGGACGCCGCTGCGCGTGAACGCGGCCAGCTTCACGCCGTTCTTCAAAAGGTTCGCGGCCATGGGCTTGCCCATGATGCCGAGTCCGATAAAGCCTGCTTTTTGCATGGAATGCTCCGAAGATGTCATGGCGGCCCCGGTCGGGCCCGCGCGATGCGCGGGTCAGCTCGGATCCGCCGGTTTCTTGATGAAGTGTCGATGAACCGCCTGCGCCGCGTTCCGCAAAAGCCCGAGATCGGCGCATACGGCGATGACGCGACAGCCCATCGCGAGATACCGTTCGGCGTCGGCTTGCACCGGTGCAAGAATGCCGCTCGGCTTGCCTGCGGCCTGCGCACGTTCGAACACATGCGCGATGGCCTGCTGGACGTCCGGGTGCGCGGCGTTGCCGAGATGCCCATAAGCCGCCGCGAGGTCGGATGGGCCGACGAAAACGGCATCGACGCCGTCGACGGCGAGAATCGCGTCGATCGACTCCACGGCTTGGCGGCTTTCTATCTGCACGATGACGCAGACGTTGTCGTTGGCCATGTCAAAATAGTCGGGTACCGTCGCGTAGCGGTTGCCGCGGTGGCCCACCGACACGCCGCGAACGCCCTGCGGCGGATAGCGCGTGGCGGCGACCGCGCGCGCCGCGTCGTCGGCGTTATCGACGAACGGCACGAGGAAATTTGCAAAGCCGCTGTCGAGCAGCCGTTTGATGACCACGCTGTCATTGGCCGGCGGGCGCACCACCGGCGCGCTTCGGCTATCCTTGAGCGCCATCAGTTGCGGGATCAGTGTGAGGACGTCGTTGGGCGCATGCTCGGCGTCGAGCAGCATCCAGTCAAAGCCGATCACGCCGAGCAGTTCCGTGACGATCGGACTCGCGAGCGAGGCCCAGCAGCCGACCAGCGTTTCGCCGCTGCGTACCGCGTGGCGGAAGCTGTTGGGAAAAGACTGATAAGGCGGGCAGGGCGCGGCTGGCATGAACGTATTCCTCGAACGCGTGAGATCGGGTTGAGTTCCGACGAGGGCTGAACCGCATGTTATAGGTCGTCGTATATCTAAATGCAGAGTAGCACCCGATCAGCCGCTTGTAACGGTCACGTTAACCCGAACCGCCGGTGCCGCGGACCCGTTTGCGGTTGCGCCAGTGCACCGTGTGTTGTAGGATGACTTATATCTAGTGCTTTTCAAACAAGGAAAGAGACATGTCCCATTCCAGCGAAGTCACCGGCCAGATCACCGGCGAAATGCTGATCGGCCGCAAGGCCGTACGCGGCGCCGAAGCAGCGCTGCACGCGTTCAATCCGGCTACCGGCACGAATATCGCCGAGCCGGTGTTCGGCAGCGGCACGGCCAGCGACGTCAACGCGGCGTGTGAACTAGCGCACAAGGCCTTCGATCCGTACCGGCAACTGCCGCTCGCCGTGCGCGCCGAGTTCCTCGAGCGTATCGCCGACGGCATCACCGCGCTGGGCGACGCGCTGATCGAGCGCGCGCAGCAGGAATCCGGCTTGCCGAAGGCGCGCCTCGAAGGCGAGCGCGGCCGCACGACCGGCCAGCTCAAGCTGTTCGCGCAAGTGGTGCGTTCGGGCCAGTGGCTCGCCGCCACGCTGGATTCGCCGCTGCCGGAGCGTAAGCCGCTGCCGCGTTCGGACCTGCGCATGCAGAAGATTCCGCTCGGCCCGGTCGTCGTGTTCGGCGCGAGCAACTTCCCGCTGGCGTTCTCGGTGGCGGGCGGCGACACGGCTGCGGCACTGGCTGCCGGCTGCCCGGTGGTCGTGAAGGCGCACCGCGCGCACCTCGGCACGTCGGAGATTGTCGGTCGCGTGATCCAACGCGTCGCCGAGGAGCTGGATCTGCCCGAGGGCGTGTTCTCGCTGATCGTCGGCGCGGGCAATTCGGTCGGCGAGGCGCTGGTCGCGCATCCGGCAATCAAGGCGGTCGGCTTCACCGGCTCGCGCGCGGGCGGTCTGTCGCTGATGCGCGTGGCGGCGGCGCGCCCAGAGCCGATTCCGGTTTACGCGGAAATGAGCAGCATCAATCCGGTGTTTCTGCTGTCGAACGCGCTCGCGCAGCGCACGGAGAGCATTGCGCGCGGTTTCGTGGATTCGCTCGTGCTCGGCGCCGGCCAGTTCTGCACGAACCCGGGTCTCGCGATCGCCGTCGACAGTGACGCACTCAGAAATTTCGTCGCGACGGCGTCTGAGGCGCTCGCGGCCAAGCCCGCGCAAACCATGCTGACCTCGGGCATCCACGCGGCGTACACGGAAGGCGAGGGCAAGCTGGCCGCGACCGCCGGCGTCGAAACGGTGGCGCGCGGTGCCGGGGCAACCGGTCCGAACCAAGCGTGCGCGGCATTGTTCGTCACCGACGCGCGCACCTTCCTCGCCACGCCGGCGCTGGAGGACGAGGTGTTCGGCCCGGCCTCCACGATCGTGCGTTGCAGGGACGAAGCCGAGTTGCTGCAGGTTGCCGAGCACTTCGCCGGTCAATTGACCGCGACCATCCAGATGGACAGCGCCGATCTGCCCGCCGCGCAAAAGCTCGTGCCGATTCTGGAGCGCAAGGCGGGGCGGCTGCTCGTCAACGGTTTCCCGACGGGCGTTGAAGTCTGCCACGCGATGGTTCACGGCGGCCCGTTCCCGGCGACGTCCGACAGCCGCGCGACCTCGGTCGGCACCACCGCAATCGAGCGCTTCCTGCGTCCGGTCTGCTACCAGGATTTCCCGGCGGATCTGTTGCCGCAGGCGCTGGCCGACGCGAATCCGCTGAACCTGTGGCGTCGTCGGGATGGTGAGATCACGCGCAGCTAAGTGCGTATGATGTTTCGCATGGAATGAAAAATGTCCGCTGTCAAGTCTTTGATGCAGACAGGCAGTGGCGCGAAAGGTCTTACGGAGCAACAAGTTAGGCCAGATTTCGGCCATCGAGTGCTCTTGCTGCTTT
>NZ_CADIKB010000037.1 GCF_902859825.1 Paraburkholderia phenoliruptrix
TCTTTACGTCCGCTGTATCCCGCGCTCTTTGCGGTGAAGTTCAAAAATTCGTTCCCGACGTTCGCGATACAAACATCCCCCGCCGATCCTCAAATAGACCGGGACGTAACAGCACCCCAACGAGATAGCGGAAGTGCGCCTCGACGCTCTTGAATCGCAATAGCAAACCCTGGTCGACCTATCCAACGGATTCGGGCTTTCAGGCGTAGCCGCGAGTCCTCCCGCCATCCCTGTCTCACCAATCACCATTGCCGAAACGCTATCGTCGAGTGGGTGCAGCGGTTATCACCCGGTCTCAGTATGCGCGCTGGTCTTCCGTCAAAGTGTGCGAAGCGTGCCTGAGAACCTGCTTGGACCTCGACCCAAATACTCGAAGCTACGATACAGGACCTCGCCACGGCTATGATGAGTTACGGTTCGGCATGAAGGTGAATGTCGTGCGTCCATAACGAATAACGCGGCAATGACATGGTGAATGCTGAAACCCGACACCGTATCCAAAACATGATTGACGCAGACTGCCCGACCACCCGAGGTGGCAAGCCTATTCATCAGAAGGAATAAGGGCGACAGCGACCACGGCAATTCGCGAGCCCGACTCCCCCGAAGCGTTTAAGAATAGAATGCACTGTGGATGTCTGCTCTCTTGTACCGGAGTATTTACGAAGTTAAATACGGCCCTCTATGGACGAGCTCAACCAATATTTGCTCCGGCTGTACCGAGCATCAAGAGAAGTGTCGCTTGACGATTTCCCGGAACACGCGCTGACACTGTTTAATGAGCTCGTTCCATTCGACTCGGCCCGGTGGGGAACGACCGCCATCGATGAGCGGGGTGCGTCGTACCAAACGCCCTGGTTCTACAGAGACCCACCCGAATCATTGCAGGACTACAACGAGTTCCGTGAGCAGGACACCGCGGCGACTCTTGTACTGGCGAACCCGGACATAACACACAATTTCCCGCTTGCGGAATACTACCCGGCAAGCAGCGGCGGGTTACGTTCATATCAGCGCCGATATCACCATGAGCATGCACTGATTACCGCACACCTGAATGCAGAGACTGGGCTTTACGACGCTCTATCTGCGTACGGCGCCTCAGCAAATCGGCCGTTCACGGAGGCACAGCGACAACTTGCCGAGTTCGTCTTCTCCCACCTGCGCGAAGCATTGCGGATAAATCAATGCCTAAATATTGAGCGCTTCAGGCCGCGTGGAGACGGATATCGATGGGCGATGGCGATATGTGATGCGGGTGGGCGACTGCGTTTTGCGGAGCCGCCCTTCTTTGAATTGCTCATCCAAGAATGGCCGCACGGAGCGCGACAAGTCATTCCCTCCGAACTCACACAAATTGCTTCGAGCAAGCAAACGGCAAAGCTCATTGGTCGCTCAGTTGTCTTCTGCGTCAAAGTTATTCGCAACTCAGCCTTCATCCACGCGCGCCCACGCATGCAAGCAGACGGCCTATCGCGTCGCGAATTGGACGTTGCCCGCCAGGTAGCAGCCGGCCTCACTCATAAGGAGATAGCCAAGGCGTTGAATATTTCGCCCGCGACTGTGCGCCACCATATTCAAGCCGTTCACGACCATCTGGGAGTCCACAACAACGCTGAGTTAACGACCAAACTCCGGAACATTGACATTTGAATACGACATGCAGCCGATGGACCTTTTCACTTCCAACCACAGTTCCATGAAGCAACCGAAATACAGTTACATGTTCTAGATGCCACGCGCTACCTCGTTTTCCACCAAACATCTGCAGCCTTTTCCAGGTGCACGAAATGACCGCTATCGACCACATGGCTAACCGCATTAGGGAAAAATGCCGTCCAAATCCGACTCTCTGAGTCAATGTCCGTGAATGGGTCTCCTTTGCCAAGGACCAGATGCACCGAATCAACCGCGGTCGTTGACATCAGGATAGGCGCCTCAAGCCAGAAATCTTTCACAACAACTTCGAAAGCGTTCAGGTCCACGAGGGGCTGATGTGTCACCAGGTCTACATACCAACGACGACGTTCGCCCGCTCCCGGACTCCAACATAGGTCAATGAAGTTCGCGATGCCAGCCATCGGAGCGACCGCCTTCGCAAATCGCGAACCATCACTACTCCTCCTGAATTCATCTAAAGCGACCAAAAGAGGCCCATACGACTGGTCCTCCAAACCGAGGCGACTTGCGAAGCGAATGAAAGCGTCCCCGATGTCGAAGACCGGCGCAAGAAGCAAGATTTTCCCAAGCCGATTTGGGAGACGCATCGCAAGCCGTAGGGCTAGATGCGCGCCGAACGAATGGGCGACGATGTTAACCGGTTGTGAATATACGCGTGCGAGCCGCTCGAACTCCTCTTGCGCCGCATCTACAAGCGCTGCAAACGGATTTGCAAAAAGAACTACGGACCGCGGCTGGTCCCACCAGTAAATCGGTAGCGCTCGCCCGTAAAGGGCTCGTTCAGCAATCGCTGACAATCCCGGACCACCGTGAAGGAAGAGCGTCGGCGCATCACTGTCCATAGTCTCCTCCATGGGCGCGTCGTGATATTGCACCAGCGTAATCGCTCGCCGTTAGCCGGTAACTGGTGCATTTGCACCATTGGGTCGAGCGACGCCATCTTCTACCATCTGTGCATGGCTCACAGGTAATTCTCGCGAAAGGCGCGGCCATGAAGATTCCAACATTGCCTCTCAGGCGATTCACGGTGATGGCCTGCATTGCCTGCGGACTGATTGGCGTATCAATCCAACTCGCCTCGTCTGATGAGCTCGACTCGACCATGTCCCAGGTACTGAATGCCGTAATAGGCGATTCTCCGACTAGTGCGGACAAAGCCGCGCTCCAGAGCGAGCTGCAATCCGTGCAGCAGCAGGCCGCCTCTTCCTCGGGTGACGGCTCCGGAACCTCAACGGGCTCAACAGCCGCCATTGCGGCTCGTACCGACGGCATCACACTGAAGAGCTGTCAAGGCAATCTTCGATATCTCGACGCTCAGTTACCCAGATTCACTGACCCTACGCTGATGAGTCTTCGAGACCAGATTCTTATCCAGAGCGTCCCCGAATACATGCAGAACGTAAAGGCGCAGGGTTATGACATGCCTCACGCACTCGCAGAGCTACACGACGAGGAAGCCTCTGCCGACAGGAGTTCAGAAGAAGGAAAACAATGCGCAATTGCAACATCCGTCGGAGACAGTGCGGACGCGCCATGGAAAAACTGGAACTCATCCAACACCCATGCGCTTCAGTGCGGAGGCGTCCGTGCCTCCTGTATGTGCGCCTACGTAGCGGGCCGGTACACGTCAATCGCCCTGCACGCGATGGAAGCTCAGATTTCGACCTGTTGGAACTAGGAGCTCATCGTGAGACCTCAGTCCTCGATTCTGCTTGTGTGCGTGCTACTGTCTGGTTGCCTATCGTCAGTGAGTAGCGACTACGTCACCTTCAAGAAAGTCCAACCTGCAGCGACGCAAAAAGTCGTTCAATGCCAGGCCGGTCTCGTTCTCGACTCTTTTCAGGTCAACTCGAGAGTAGCAATAGCTGCTGTTTCGCCCAAGTTGCTCACTGGGTACGGAACGCCCATTGCGATTGTTATAGTAAACCGGAGCAAGAAGCCATTTATGGTCGATGAGCAAGACATCTCCCTGCGGCAGGACGGTGGAAAACCCGTTCTTGTTACCAGTGACCGGGCTAACACCATCGACAACCACTACACGCAATCACACGTCAGTGCCGGCATGGTGATGGCGCTGTTAGGGGGAGCACTCCTTGCGGTAGCCCATACAATCGACTCAGCCAGTGTCAACTCCATAGCAGACCCTCTCACCAAGGATGTCGACAGCGCAAACAAGACAGCAAGGGACAGACAGGCTGCATTCATGAGAGCACGGTTTCGAGGGGAATACCTGTCGCCGGGCGAAGCAACAGCGGGCTATATCGTGGTGGAAAACGTGAAAGCCGCACCTCTGGTCATTGCCATCAAAGTCGGCAACGAAGTTCACCAGTTCACCCTTCTTACGGAAGGTTAACCACGCATCGCCTGCTAGTCATGCGCTTATACGTGCGGCCACAGCCACCTTCACGGCTGTAGTTTTCAACGGACCATCCTGATGAACCGTTAGTGCCTTTATTCTTCATCAATTTGAATCAATAAATTCGGATTACTTATTACATACATGCAAAAACAAACCGCTCAACCGGAAGTATCTACGGCGTCATGCGCCTGGAGAACAGAGATGAACACGACGACCCCGTACAAACTGAATCGCAGGTCATTCCTTTTGCTATCGGGAGGACTTGCACTGTCTCGAATGTTGACTGCTTGCGGCGGTGGTGGCGGGAGTGGGGACCCAGGTTCTGGCGCCTCGGCTTCTGCTCCCACCGCACAAGCGGCACAGAGTGCAACTCCCTTGTCTACCGTGCAGGTTTCCATACCAACCATCCAACCTGGCGATACGTTTCAGGCAAGCTGGAGTGATATCACCAAATCCGTCATCCCATTCATCGCCGGAACTGATACAGCTCTCGTCCCTGTTCCAGTCTTCATGACCTCAAGGTCGGTGTGGACTGGAGGCGCACAAACATTAACGGTCACCCGTACCCGTGGGCAAGCTCAGTCGGTTGTCGCGACAATTCCCGTAAACGTGTCTGCACTCCAGCCAAGCCCCTATCCTCCCGGGACCATGGTGCGAGCGGCAGGCGGACTTCAGGAGCGGCTCAAAGAAACCGCTGCACCCGTTGTGCTACCAAAGACCGGACCGGCTTACGTTACCAACACTAAATTCGTGTTCGGCCCTGCTGGATTTGGCTCAATCGGTCTTACTTCCGACCAGTTGGCCATTCTGGAAGCCTACCTATATGCCGCATTTAACGCGGCCGGCATCGCCAACCTGGGCGTAGCACAAACAACAGTTGCATCACAAATTACCGCTGCGTCCCAGATTACCGCTGTGGCCAAACCTGAGTTGTCGAATGTAGCATCAGTTGACCTTGACATAAAAGGCATTGCCAGCAATCTCGCTACCGATGCTCGGGATGGCGCAACAAAACTTCTGAAATTTGGAGGCGCGGCCCTGATTGCCGGAGAAGTCCTGTCAGTTACTCCACTGATTGCTGTCGGTGCTGCCGCTGTTGGCGTAGGTCTGCTGTACGGCATTGCCGAGGGCATGATTCTGGATAACGCCACCCGTTTTGGTGGTTTGGACTCCGATACACAACTGGACTGGACAGACACGGTCAAATTTTACACAGCCAATGTCACGTCAAAATTTTTGGGCGATTCCATTACAGAGTACACGGACATAGCAGGTTCCAATGTTCAGAACCGCGTATTGGGTTTCCTAACCGACATGGGCAAGATGGAGTTGACCGACGCTCTTGGAACTGCGTTTGCCACAGCAACCAGCAAACTTGGAGAAATCGCAGACGACTACCTGCCGATTACTTACTCTGACGATTGGCTCAAGACTGACTCGTCGGCGGTAACAGCAGGAACTACGTCACTTTCGAATACGGCAGATATCCAGTCTTCCGACCCATGGGGCGTGGCCGCAGCGGATGCCGCAGCTACGAGCGGAAACGGTAACGGAAGCGACACACAGGATTGCGTCTTGAATCCGTCTCCCGGGATTGCCTGGGCATGTCACTGACTCCCTCGGCGTTTCATAAGAGGCTGACTTACCTACTTGCGTTGCACTGGTGAGCCTGTACCGAGACGTCTTAAAGACATTCTAGACAAATGCCTATCGCGAAGATGAGCCCCTTCCAGAGAGAGCGGCGACAACCTGTTGCCCTATCAAAATGTGAATAGCATGGAGGCTGAGATGTTTAAAATCGCACTTGGAGTAGCTTCGTTGACAATGGTTCTGATTTCTGGACTTACGATTCCCCAAGAATCAACTGCACAAGTTTGCGCAGAGACCAACTGCATCAGTCTCGTTGGGCGGCACGAGGAACGACAGCAAGGTGGACAGGTTAACTATGTCCTGACCTTCCACAATAGGTGCGACGTCCCCGTAAGTGTTCGCGCTTACCGCAACGCGAGAAGTATGCCCGGTGACGACGGTGTCTCGGGAACTGGAATTCCTCCAGGTAGTGATGGCGACCTCAATTGCGTGGACTATCCAAACGGAACTGGATGCCACGGATTTAGTCGCTGGAAAGTAGAGTGCTATTAAACCCGATTCTAACGCAACGCATACGCTATGCTGTTGATGCAAACGCGTATGCGTTGAGAACCCGGCAAAGAAACAAATGACACTTGAAGACCGCATCGTTCTCTCTATCAAACGACGGAAGAGCGTTGTCGTTTTGCGTTCCGAGGTCGCCTCGCTTGGTAGCAGCGCTCAAGTCGGTCGGGTACTTGCGAAACTCGTTGCCAACGGAACGCTCGTGCGTGTCAGCCAAGGGGTGTACGCTAAAACGCGCCTAAATAAATTTACGAAGGCACTGGTACCAGCAGCGCCTTTCGAAGTGATTGCCGCGGAGACGTTTCGAAAACTGCGAATTGAAGTGCAGCCCGGGCGACTCGCGCGTGAATACAACGCTGGGCGCAGTACGCAGGTTCCAATGGACAGCGTGGTCAGTACGGGAGCACGCCGGATACGCAGAAAAATCCAGGTCGGAACCAAAACGGTGAAGTACGAGAAAAATAGCGAATGAGTCGATGTCTGAAAAATCGATATTTGGTACTCCGAAAGTAGATACAAGAAAAGCTGTACAGCGTAAGCCGTGCAGCCCTTCTCACGCGCGACAAACTGGCGCTGCTACCTGCCGGCACACTGCTTGTCGTCCAGCCTTAAGAGGCTTGAACACAACAACCACGGCCACGTGTTTTCTGTACAGCACACAGGCTGTATGCACGCACGTGCCATCCCGGAAACACCAAGCGTGACAAGGCTTTCGCGGTACTGCACTTCCCGCAAAAAGTACAGCACATTTGGGGCCAGAGTACCCCGTGGAGTTCTCAAAAGCGATGAGAAAGTGTGAGAAAGCACGGCGCAAGTATCACAAGTCGTCTGGGCTGACTGTCGGTGCACACTTGCCGAAATGACCCGACACATCGCTATTTCCGGCTGCGAAGCAGTCGCCCCAGCATGTACCCAGCTAGCGCAGCGCATGCCGGCACGGCCAGCAGCATCCAATTTTCGCGCACGAAGGTCACGGCGTTCCCCATAGCGGCCTCCGCGACGTGCTATGACCACAGGTCTAAGCGCGCGTTGAACAGCGCCACGGCGGCGGCATGTTTGTGCCGAGCATTCAGAACTCCCTCGATTTCGGCTTCCGTCGCAGTTTTTCCCCAAATAACCAAAACTAACGCGGGGTCGTCCGCACGATGGCGCACGAAACTTTGAAGCTGCCCAAGCAGTTGGTCGGCCGATTCCGACCACGCAAAAAGTTCACGACGCCCACTACTGGGCCACGGTTCGACTGTCACACGCGACAATATTTGCCTCCAATTGCTTTGTGAACACACTCCGCAAGAGCAATCGCGTCGCTTGCCGACATAGGCAGCGGCTCAAGCGGCGCCACGTGCTGAACCCAGTGAGCCAGCACGCTCACAAGCACCTTGTCCGGCCGGCTCAGCTCGAGCGACTCCAGCGATTCCTCGTGCGCGTCTCGTATCAGGCCTTCGTATTGCACATGCGCTCTAGTTTTGTTTTCAATTCCGCGAGCACTGTAGGCTCGCTTATCCCAAGCACTGGGTCCGTGCGGACAAGGTCGTCGCGGCACCACGCAGGCCAATGCAGCCAATCATCATCCAAAGCCAACCACGCGACCGGCCTCCGGCGCAGGACATCCGCCCAGATTTGCATGCCGCGTGGTGCAGCGGAAAACGTTTCGGCGTCCATATAGCTGTGATACGTGGCACCAACAACTCGTGTCTGCAAACCCGGTGTCAGTCTGCGCGACACACGAACAATGCTTCCTCGGTATCGCCGTACCCATGCTGTCGACAAGATGATGTTCAGTTCTGGGTACGGTTCCAGCGCCTCTTCGAGCAATTGGGAGTTCTCAAAAAGGCTGTGACCCGGTGCGTCCAGCAGAACGGGGCCACGCTTGTGAAGCAGATAAACGGATTCAGGGTGCAAAACACCGTCGTAATCCAGATAGAGCACGCGGCCGCCTGTGCGTCGCGGGGGCGGTATTTCGAAACTCAGAGCGTGAATTCCTGTCAGCATCGCACCGGGACTCCCAGTTCTTGCTGCTCGCAGACCTTTTCGCATTTCGGCTGGCTGACCACGTAACATTTGCGAGGCATTTGGTGCTCAGGAGTACAAGCCTGCTTCCTGCGAAACGCGCGCCTGTTCGCGCAGCGCCCTGCGCGCAATCCTTTTGCGCTTGCGACGATGGGCCTCGGCTTTTCGCGCAGCAGATACCGGTAACCGCCGATAACGAGCGCTGGCCGCAAAACGTGCTTGTGCAGCAATTTCCGCACGATGTAGGCATGGCTGACGTTGGCTGCGCCAACTCCGTAGAGACGTATGCATTTGCAGTGCCCGCAACGTGACTGCAAAGGTTTGGGGTATGAGCGCGAACAATGGTCAGCGCTTCCGAAGATAAGCGACAACTTTTTTGGCGACATCAACGACGCATCTATGTTTGCTAATAAGTGCGATTCTCGATTCCCTTGCGGGACCCGACGCAAATGCTGCATGTACGCGAATGAAGCCGCCGTTTGCGAGGATATGCACGCGAGCTTCCGGGACCGGTTGTGAGTAGCCCGCAGACTGTCGCTCGATAAACACGGTGAACGTTCGAACTCCGGGGTATGGTCCGAGCGGCCACGAGTATCCGTGCGAGTGAAGGGCCTCGGAAGCGCGTTCCCACAGGGGCTTACGCGGGTCAATCTCCGCAATCGCCGTGAACAGCGGCTCGACACCATCAGGCTCACTCTCGTGCTCACCCTCGTAAAGTCTGACGGCAGTCCGCGAATACTGCGCCGCCCACGCCTTGGCCAATTCACAAAGCCGCTTGTAATCACGGTCATCAGCGAGCATTTGAAGCGGACTCTTTGCGCCCAAGGCACCGTGCGGCGTGGACAGAAAATCGAGACGGCTGCCTTGAGGCGCGGGGACAATGATTCTGCAGATTGCCTGCAGGCGTTTGCAGTTCAGTCGTGGGTCGGCCAGCACCGCAGGGAAATAGGCGGTGCCATCGACATCAAGGCTGAAGATGCTGCCGTCATCGAGCATGTGCGCGAAACGCTTTTTGTTGACACCAAGGCGAGCATGGAATTCATCTGCCGGAAGGAGTTGACCGTTCGCGACCATCTGACGCCGTGCTTGCAAAGCTTGCTCACGAATACTGTCTTCGAGAGATACGGCGTCGGACCGCATCCTCGAGTCCTCTTGGAGCCGTGCCTCGATGCTTCCTGACTGCGGCGACAAAATGACCACTCGCTCGAGCCAGTTGTCATCGGTTGCGGCGTCCCAGCCCATCGGGCAGCCGTCGCTCGCAGGATGATGAATAACTTTGGTAGTACCATCGGCCTCGCGATGACGCTCGCAGGTCCATGGTTCTGCAATCAAGACGACGTCGACGAGTTCTTCGGTCTCCGCGAAGTCGGCATAGCGTGGAAACAATAAAACGACTGCGTCCGGGTCAGCGTCTTTAAGGCGCGTGAGCAATTCAGCGACTTTCATCACCACCCCTTCGCAATCAGCTGCTTCACAACCTGCAGTACTATCGTCGCCGCGTCGTCATGCGGGTCAACGTGGACGCTCTCCACGCCCACGCACTCACCATGCTCAAGCAACACGCTCGCATTCGTTCGTCTGTTTCGTGCAACAAAATTGATGCGCGCGACAAGCTCGATACCACTGCGCCGCGAGCGCTTGACCAACACAGTGAAACAATCGCTCGGCGGCGCTGGCGTGCTGTACCTGTCGAGACACACCTCCAAAACTTTGCACGCCTCCTCAAGAAGGCTTAACCGTTGCCCATCATGGCGCACGACACAACCCTCAAGCTCGCAGAGAGGCTCATGTAAAGGAATGCCACCCGAGCCCTCTCTGTCGTAAATTGCGATTGTCAGCATGGCCCTTCCGGCGAACGATATTTGAAAACAGACTTCCTTTTGCTTCGGCCATTGGCAGGGCAATGCACCTCTTCCTCGCGCTGGATGCTCAAAGACCCGGACGCGCTAACGCAGCCTCCAGCACGCGACGAGAAGCGGTGACCACGTCATCGCCAATGACGTAGTGGCATGGCGGAAGCCGCTGGACCGACTGACCCGTTTGTACGGTGGCGAAAGCGAACCTGCCCTCACATCGAACGTCAATTCGAAAGGTGACCACTGCGCGAAGGTCCGTCGTCGCATAGCCAGACGTCTCGTGAACAAAAATCGTGAATTGCGCGGCGACTGGATATGGACCGGGCGGAGTCGGGTGCGCGAGGGCGAGTATCGCCCGCTGCCACGTCGAACCGCGCGATTCGATTGAGCTGCCATCACACACTACGAACAAGGTGTCGGCACTGCAGTCACCCAGGTACACAGCGACGTCTGTCTGCAGGGAGGTGGTGCCTGGCGACAAGCCTGAAGCTCCGCTCATTGCCCATCCTCTCGTCTGTAGGTTCGGGTCACAGCGTGTCCTTACCAACGCGCTCGTACAAGACTCTCCTGCTACCAACCTGAATCCGCCGGGTGATACGTCGTGGGCCAGTTGTTACCACTGCCACCATCGGTATCTGCGTGGACGTACCACCGTTGTACTCTCTCGCGAGCTTTCCCGGACCGACGGAAATGCCCAGCTTTTTGAAAGCCTCCGCAGCTATGGCCTCAAAAGGGGCTGCCGGCAGTAGCGTTCCAGTGAACCGATTCATCCGCGTCTTCGCGTAAATGCCTTGGCCCACTCGTATCAGTTGTCCAGTCGCGACCAGCCGTGCCAGAACGCGCGTCAGTTGCGAGGGTCCGCCGAGATGCGATAGCTCGGAACGGAGAATCACGACACCAACTCGGGTGCGTATTGAGCGCATGACTCTGTCCTCAAGTCGTGACTTCCGTGCGGCGACCACGCCATCCTCCTCAGCGCCAAGTGAAGACCATCGCAACGTGGTTTCGTCTCCATCGTCCGATTGGCATGTCGTGCTCATGACCGTATTGTCCACGACCGACGCCTCCCCCGTAGCCTACGAAGTAACGGCGAGACGGTCGGCGTAGTCGAGCGCGTCAAGCAAAGTAGACAAATCGAGAAGCCTCGGACCACCCTGCGGAAATTCTCCGACCCGGGTCAGGCGCGTGATAAACGGCCACTCCTCGTCGCGTTTGAACATCTCTCTGAGATGCTTCCGAAGCTGTTCAACTTCCACCTCTTGGCATCGGACATGGATGTCGAGATACTCACATACCTTCGTCATCCTAATCGCATGGACCGGCGGAGCCACTGCACGCGCCTCGATTCCACGCGCCTCCAGTTCCCGCAAAATTGCGGCAGCACGCTTGGCCCATTGGCTGAGCGTCCGGGCTGCCTCTCCCGCTATTCCACGCACCGAATCGATGTGCGTCTCCATCCTGTTGAGCAGCTCGTAATAGTCGAAACCGGAATCTCGGGAATCCTTGGCGGGATAGCCAGGTGGCACTGCATAGTCTATGCGTGTTGTGAGGAGCAACGACTGGAGGTGGTCTGCCGGCTGGTAGATTTGACGCTCCAATTCGGCCGCCGCGCTGACCGCTCTCGTGAACAGCTGCATCTCATCGTGAATAGTCCGGCGCACGCACATTCGCAAAGTTGAGCTTCGCGTCATTGTGTGCGGAACAATGGCGTCCACATTCTTATGCACTTGTCTCATCGCTTCGACGATGGTTGCCGCTTGGCTAGAAAGCGGCGCACGTAGTCCGTCTTCGAGGTTGATTACCGGGCTCAAGATGGGCTTCCGTTCGCTTTGCACCCGCCTTCGACGGTCCTTTCCCATCGCCGCCTCGCTCAGCGCCTTGTCCAGCCGTTCGCCAACCTCTAGGGCCGCGTCTTCGTCTGCAAAGCCGCCGAAGACGCGCGTTCCTTCGATAGCCACGTCTGTCGTTGTGTCGGTCTGCCCGTGCAGCCAATGGTCAACCGCGCCCGGATACTGACGAAGCAATGCGCGGACGCTACTTTGCACGGCCCCACCCGCGGCTGCATTTGGCGACCGTAACTCTGGCGCAAAGTGCGTCACGACGACCGTTGGTCCCTCGAACCGTTGTCGCAGCTCGTTGGCAAGCCAGGCAATGGCCCGACGATTCTCTATGAGAGCGAACGCACGACGAGCCGAATCCGCCGATGCCTTTGAGCCACCAGTGACAGATTCCCATTGATGCGCAAATGCAATCGCACTAGCCTGCTCTGCATTCATAGCGTCGCTCAGCCAGGCCGCCGTATCGACTTCGGAAAGCACCAAGTCAACGTCATGTGTCCAATCTCTCGCGCTGAGCCCGGCACTCTCGGGCGACGACCAGAATGTGCAGCCAAGATAGCGGACGCCATCTAAAACGACCGTATCCCGGTCGAGTATGTAGACCGCTGTGCCGGAGGCAGCCTGCTTGCCAGACGCCACCACCTGTGAGCAGTCGCGGCCGCGGCATTCGTCCAGACCGGCTACGTAGAGCACGGGCATACCGAGCGTAGAAAGTGCGCTCACCGCCTTGACGACATCTGGCAGGCCGCCCGGCACCACAAGCACATCGCACTTGCCTACGCCTTCTAAAGCGCGGACGCGCTCTTCGGGGTTTCCGCCGCCGAGCAACTGAACTCGCGGAAAAGGCCGGTCGCGAAACAGCTTCCACGTGCTGCCCGCGGGATTGTCTAAAGTCAAAAGCCACCTCGATTGGACGCGATGTGCGAGCCGTTGCAGCCCGCCTAAAACTGATAGAACGGAGTGTAGGCGTTTACGTTGTACATGTAAATGTCTACAATTTAAATGTAGAACATTTATCTGCTGTAGACATTTACGTTGTCGTCATCAAAATGGCGGCATGAAAAAATCTAGTGAGCCCGTGACCCTGCGAGAACGTTTCGCAAGAAACCTGAGGGCCTATCGCCTTGAGCTGGGGATGACGCAGGAGGAGCTCGGCACTTACATTGACGCCGACCGTACGGCCATCAGCCGTCTGGAACGAACATTCGGCAACCCGACATTGGAACGCGCAGAGGCGCTCGCGAGCGCACTGAGCATCGATGTTCGTGTTTTGATGACTTTCTCTGGCAAGGGTGAAATCGAGCGACGCCCGCCGACCGGCGATGTCACGAGCGCCGCTGTTGGCGCTAAGGTTGCAAGATTGCGAGAAAAAATGGGGCTCACACAGAAACAGCTTGGGGAGCTCGCGGGGGTTGACCGCAATTTCATCTCAAGGGTTGAAGCACCACACGGCCGCACCACGCCCCTTGAGCTTGCGACGCTCGAGAAGCTCGCAGCGGCATTTGGAATCCATCCTGTCGAGCTGCTTTAGGCCCAGGACACTCGCGCTTATCCGTTGTTCAACCACGTTTGGACTGCGTCCTGTCGCCAACGGAGAAGTTCGCGGTCGTACAACTGAGCGCGGGGTGGCAGGAGCCAGGGGCGGTGTTTTGCTTGCAGAACTACAGTGTGAATTGACAGATTAAGCAGTTCGGCCAGTTCCTGAGCATCAAGGTATGTGGGGCCTTGATTTGCATCGAACGAGGTCATAGAGCGTTTACAGCAATTGATTTAAATGCCTCCACGAGACCCAATTTCGGGAGTTTCTTCAGCGTTCCGAACAGTCAAGTCTGTTGCGCGTGCGCCACTCAACGACAGCATCGCAGCAGCGATAGAGAAGACAAAGAGGCCGACGAGCGGCTTGTCGCCGCCATCGTTTTGCATGTGCGAGGGTTTGGGGGCTTCTGACCGGAATCTCCGAACTTCTGCGGACCCGATGCCATCCACATCTCGCACATGCCTTCGGAGCCGATGGATATCTGTTAGTGCCGGGCGGCCTGCTACCACCTTTGCTTCTCGACGGACTCTCTGGAACGCAACTGACCGATGCCTTGAACGCCTACGTTCGGAGGGCCAAGACTGATGCGAGCGATGCCGCTTTGGTAACGTTGCACGGGATTGTGGCAGCCCGGTGAGCCGGGGAGAGCTCCACCGCCAACCAAGTCAGCGTACTGCGCGACCAGCACGCCGCAAGGCTCGTTCCTTTTCCGCTCGTCCGAACTCTCCCGTGCGAGTACCGCCGAACAAGCGTGGTAATAGTTAGCCAACTATTACGAAACCCCGTACTCACTCACATCGAGCGCAATAGTTGGTTTTTGGGGGCCATATCCTTCGGCTGCATCCAGGCGCAAACCTGCCACACCGGGCGCTGCCCGACCGGCGTCGCGACGCAAGACCCGGTGCGCCAGCGTGCGCTTGTCGTGCCGGACAAGGCCGACCGCGTCTTCAACTTCCACCACAACACGCTGCATGCGCTGAAGGAGATCGTTCAGGCTGCCGGTCTCAAGCATCCCGCGGAGCTGCGCGCGCATCACATCGTGCGACGTGTGTCGTCGCATGAGGTGCAGCTGATGTCCGAGCTGCTGAAGTATCTCGAGCCCAACGATCTTCTCAATGGGAATTATCGTTACTCGCTGTACGAGAAATGGTGGCCGGTTGCGCAAAGCGATTCGTTTTCGCCGAAGGTGGAGTTGGCGGTGGCCTGAAGCACTCGGCAAGGACAACCGCTCCCTTCCCAAAACGGACACCCCCCCGCCTTTCCGTTAAAATCTCGGGTTTAGCACTTTGCTCCACGGTCGCCCCGCGTGCCTTCGCGCCCGCGGCGCGGCCTCATGCCCGAAAGGCACTTCATGCTCACGTTTCAGCAAATCATCCTGACACTGCAGTCCTATTGGGACAAGCAGGGTTGCGCGTTGCTCCAGCCGATCGACATGGAAGTCGGCGCGGGCACCTCGCACGTCCACACTTTCCTGCGCGCGGTCGGCCCGGAGCCGTGGCGCGCGGCCTACGTGCAGCCGTCGCGCCGCCCGAAGGACGGCCGCTACGGCGAAAATCCGAACCGTCTGCAGCACTACTATCAGTACCAGGTGGTGCTGAAGCCGGCGCCGGAAAACATCCTCGATCTGTACCTCGGCTCGCTGGAAGCCCTCGGCTTCGACCTGAAGCAGAACGACGTGCGTTTCGTCGAAGACGACTGGGAAAATCCCACGCTCGGCGCCTGGGGTCTCGGCTGGGAAGTGTGGCTGAACGGCATGGAAGTGACCCAGTTCACCTACTTCCAGCAGGTCGGCGGTCTCGACTGCAAACCGGTGCTCGGCGAAATCACCTACGGGCTCGAGCGCCTCGCCATGTATCTGCAGAAGGTCGAAAACGTCTACGACCTCGTCTGGACCGAGTGGGAAGAGCAAGGCCCGAACGGCCCGGAAATGCGCCGTCTCACCTACGGCGACGTGTACCACCAGAACGAAGTCGAACAGTCCACGTACAACTTCGAGCACGCGAACGTCGATCTGCTGTTCTCGTTCTTCAACAGCTACGAGGCCGAAGCGAAGCGCATGATCGAAGCGCAGATCGCCCTGCCCGCGTATGAACTCGTGCTGAAGGCCGGCCACACGTTCAATCTGCTCGACGCGCGCGGCGCGATTTCGGTGACGGAGCGCGCGGCGTACATCGGCCGGATTCGCGCGCTGTCGCGTCTCGTCGCGCAGGCTTATTACGATTCACGCGAAAAGCTCGGCTTCCCGATGCTCGGCAATCCGGTGCACGGCGTGCCCGGCCTCACCACCGACGAGCAGGACGCCGCCAAGCCCGCGTGGGCGCCGCCGCTGAAAGTCGAACGCAAGATCGACCAGGACTGACGAGAACATCAAGAAATGACTCAACCCCATCAAGCTACCCTGCTGGTCGAACTGCTGACCGAGGAACTGCCGCCCAAAGCGCTCGCCCGTCTCGGCGACGCTTTCGCCGAAGGTATTGCCGAGCGCCTCGCCGCGCGTGACCTGATTGAAGGCGAACTGTCGTTCGAGCGTTATGCCACGCCGCGCCGTCTCGCCGTGACGGTGAAGAACGTGCGCGCGGTCGCGCCGGAAAGACAGGTGCGCGAAAAAGTGCTGCCGGTTTCCGTCGCGCTGGACAAGGACGGCCAACCCACCGCGCCGCTCGCCAAGAAACTCGCGGCGCTCGGCTTCCCCGATTTTTCGGTGAGCGACCTGGAGCGCGCGCAGGACGGCAAGGCGGAAGCATTCTTCCTGCGCTACGCCGCGCCGGGCGCCACGCTCGCGGAAGGCCTGCAAGGCGCGCTCGACGAAACACTCGCGAAGCTGCCCATTCCGAAGGTCATGACCTACCAGCGGCCGGACGGCTCGAATGTGCAGTTCGTGCGTCCCGCGCATCGCCTCACCGCGCTGCATGGCGAGCACGTCGTGCCGGTCAGCGCGCTCGGCATTGACGCCGACGACACCACGCTCGGCCACCGCTTCCTGTCCGAAGGCTTCGTGCAGATCCAGCACGCCGATTCGTACGTTGACACGCTCATGCACAAAGGCCGCGTCGTGCCGAACTTCGCGGATCGCAAGGAAACCATCCGCACCCATCTGCTCGCGCACGCCGACGGCGATCAGGTCGTGATGCCGGAAGCGCTGCTGGACGAAGTGACGTCGCTCGTCGAATGGCCGGTGGTGTATTCGTGCCGCTTCGAGGCCGAATTCCTGCAAGTGCCGCAGGAATGTCTGATCCTCACCATGCAGACGAACCAGAAGTATTTCGCGCTGACCGACGCGAACGGCAAGCTGCGCTCGCGTTTCCTGATCGTGTCCAATATCGAGACGGCGACGCCCGGCGACATTATCGAAGGCAACGAGCGCGTGGTGCGCCCGCGTCTCGCGGACGCGAAGTTCTTCTTTGAGCAGGACAAGAAGAAGCCGCTCGCGGATCGCGTGCCGCTGCTCGCCAACGTCGTTTATCACAACAAGCTCGGCTCCGCGCTGCAGCGCGTGGAGCGCCTCGAATCGCTGGCCGGCGCGATCGCCGCGCTGACCGGCGCGGACGTGGCGCTGGCGAAGCGCGCCGCGCGTCTCGCGAAAGCCGATCTGATCACCGACATGGTCGGCGAATTCCCCGAGCTGCAAGGCACCATGGGCACGTACTACGCGCGCCATGACGGCGAGCCGGAAGAAGTCGCGCTCGCGTGCTCGGAGCACTATCAGCCGCGCTTTTCCGGCGACGCGTTGCCGGCCACGGCAACGGGCACGGTGGTCGCGCTCGCCGACAAGCTCGAAACGCTGGTCGGCATCTGGAGCATTGGCCTGCAGCCCACCGGCGAAAAAGATCCGTTTGCGCTGCGCCGCCACGCGCTCGGCGTGCTGCGCATCCTGGTGGAAAAGCAACTGCCCGTGGACTTCGTCGAACTGTTGCGCACGGCTCACGCGCAATTCGCCGCCCTGCCGAACGTAACCGACTCGACCCAGGCCATCTACGAATTCAGCATGGACCGCCTGCGCGGTTTGCTGCGCGAACGCGGTCATGCGCCGGGTGAAATCGACGCGGTGCTGGCGCTCAATCCCACGCGGCTTGACGACATCGTCGCGCGTCTGGATGCGGTGCGCGAGTTCGCGGCGTTGCCGGAAGCCGCGTCGCTCGCGGCAGCCAACAAGCGCATCTCGAACATTCTGAAGAAGTCGGAAGGCGCAACGGCAAGCGGCGGCGTGCAGCCGGCGCTGCTCGTCGAGGCAGCGGAAAAGGCGTTGTTTGCGCAGCTCGAACAGGTCGCGCCGCGCGTGCAGTCGCAGCTCGCCGCGCGCGACTACACGGGCGCGCTGACCGCGCTCGCCGCGCTGCGCGAACCGGTCGACACGTTCTTCAACGACGTGATGGTCAACGCCGAAGATCCGGCGCTGCGTGCCAACCGCCTGGCCCTGCTCGGCGCGCTGCATCAGCAGATGAATTGCGTCGCGGATATTTCGCGACTCGCCGCCTGAGCTACGCGCCATGCCGACCAAAAAAGTGGTGATCCTCGACCGCGACGGCGTGATCAACGTCGACTCCGACGCGTTCATCAAGTCGCCGGACGAATGGGTCGCGCTGCCGGGCTCGCTGGAAGCCATCGCGCGTCTGAGCCAGGCGGGCTATCGCGTGGCGATTGCGACGAATCAGTCCGGCATCGGCCGGGGCCTGTTCGACATGAATGCGCTGAACGCCATGCACCTGAAGATGCATCGCATGGCGGCGGCGGTCGGCGCGCGCATCGACGCGGTGTTCTTCTGCCCGCACACGGCGGAAGACCATTGCGAATGCCGCAAGCCGAAGCCCGGCATGTTGAAAATGATCAACGAGCGTTTCGAGGTCGATCCCGAGAACACGCCGGTGGTCGGCGACGCAATGCGCGATCTGCAAGCGGGCGCGGCGCTCGGTCATCCCGTGCATCTGGTGCTGACGGGCAAGGGCCGCAAAACGCTCGCGGCCGGCGGCTTGCCGGAAGGCACGGTGGTGCACGACGACCTGAGGGCATTCGTGCTCGACTTCCTCGCCGACGCCCAAGAGTGACGCGCGTCCCTAACTCCCACAGACCACGCCGATGCGCTTCATCCGTTCTTTGCTGCTGCTGATCTACTTCGTGCTCTTCACGGTGCCGTACGCGATCGCGTGCTTCATCGCGTTTCCGTTCATGCGCGCCGACAGGCGCTACTGGATGGCGGCCGGCTGGTGCCGCGTCACGCTCGCCGTGGCGCGTTGGCTGAACGGCATTCGCTACACGGTCCAAGGCATGGAGAACCTGCCCGACGGACCGGCGGTGCTGCTGTCGAAACATCAGTCGGCATGGGAAACGCTCGCCTTTCCCGCGTTGATGCCCAAGCCGCTGTGCTACGTGTTCAAGCGCGAACTGCTGTACGTGCCGTTTTTCGGCTGGGCGCTCGGCCTTTTGAAGATGATTCACATCGACCGCAAGGAAGGCAAGTACGCGTTCGAGTCGGTCATCAGGCAAGGCAAGGCCCGCATGGCGGAAGGCGCCTGGGTGATCATGTTTCCGGAAGGCACGCGCACGCCGACCGGCAAGCAGGGCAAGTACAAAACCGGCGGTGCGCGCTTTGCGATCGCCACCGGCGCGCCGGTCGTGCCGATCGCGCACAATGCCGGACGGGTGTGGCCTCGCAACTCGTTTCTCAAATATGCGGGTATAGTCACAGTGTCGATCGGCAAGCCGATTCAGACAACGGGGCTCACGCCCGATGAAGTGAACACGCGCGTCGAACAGTGGATCGAAGCTGAAATGCGTCGCATCGATCCCGCTGCGTATCGCGCGGCGGACAGCAGTTCCGCCGCCGCACCTATCTGACGCGCCACGCCCTCGAAGGCGTACTTGCGCGAAGCCGAATCAATGCAGAAGTCTCCTACGCCGCAGCCCGCTGCGGCGCTCGATAACCGGCAACTCGATCTCCCGCTCTTCGCCGAGCCGGGGTCGACGTCGTCGTCGCCTTCACCTTCACCGTCCGCGCCTGGCGCCACACCTCAGGGCCAGCAGCCCCCCGTGCCGCTCGCGCCGGACGGCAGCAAGCTGCGCAGTCTCGTCATCGGCTCGCGCACGTTGCATTACGCGCTCAAGCGCTCGGCGCGCCGCTCCATTGGCTTTGCCATCGACGGCACGGGTCTGACGATCACCGCGCCGCGCTGGGTCACGCTCGCGGATATTGAAACAGCGATCACGGAGAAGCAGCGCTGGATCTTCACGAAGCTGATTGAATGGCAAACGCGTGTCGAACAACGCGCGCTGCCGAAGGTGGACTGGAAAGACGGCGCAGAAGTGCCCTATCTGGGTCAGCCGGTGCGCGTGACGCTCGGCTCGCCGCACGGCACGCTCGCCTTCAGTGCGGAAAATTGCGCACTGCAAGTGCCGCTGCCCTTGCAAGCCGACCCGCAGCAGATCAAGGACCGCGTGCAAGGCTGGTTGCAGAGCGAGGCGAAGCGTCTGTTCGGCGAGCGTCTGGCCGTCTACGCCGAGAAGCTGGGCGTGAACTATCGCGCGTATGCGCTTTCGTCAGCGGCCACGCGCTGGGGCAGTTGTTCCAGCGACGGCAAGATTCGACTGAACTGGCGGCTGATTCACTTTCCGCTTTCCATTATCGATTACGTGGTCGCCCACGAACTCGCGCATCTGCGGGAGATGAACCACAGCCCGCGCTTCTGGCAAACAGTCGAATCGATCTTCCCGGAATTCCGCGAAGCGCGGCAGACGCTGAAGTCGCATCCGCCGGAATTGCTGCCCACGCTCTAGTGCCCTAAAGCCCTGAGCCCTGACGCCCGCGTTACTTTTTCTTCTGAATGAACTCGATCTTGTAGCCGTCGGGATCGGTGACGAATGCGATCACCGTCGTGCCGTGTTTCATCGGCCCGGCTTCGCGCACCACCGTGCCGCCTTGGGCCTTGATCTTCTCGCACGCCGCATAGGCGTCTTCCACCTCGACGGCGAGATGCCCGAAGCCGGTGCCCAGGTCATACGACGGTGTGTCCCAGTTGTGCGTCAACTCGATGACGGCGCCGTCGGCCTCGTCCGTGTAGCCGACGAAAGCCAGCGTGAACTTCCCCTCCGGATAATCCTGGCGGCGCAGCAGTTTCATGCCGAGCAGTTCGGTGTAGAACGCGATTGAACGGTCCAGGTCGCCGACCCGAAGCATGGTGTGAAGAAGGCGCATCATGTACTCCCTGTTGCTTGATGTCGAGAGCGTAAATGTACCCGGAATCGACCGCCGTTGCAGTCGGGCCGCCGCTCGCCTCGCCCGCGCGCAGCCCCCGCCACCACGCTTCAGAACTGATGCCGCAGCCCCGCCATCAAGCCGATTTGCGAGCCTTTCTGCGCGAGTCCCACGCTATTCACACCTTGCAGCTGCGCGCCGATCAGATCGCCGCGATACAGCGAATAGTCGCCTTCGACGTAGACGTCCGTGCGCTTTGACAGGTTGTAGTCGGCGACAAGCTGGTATTGCCACGCCGAGCCGTCCTTCGCGGCGGTCTTGCCGTCCTGCAATGTCCGCCAGACATTCGCCGCCAGATGCCACGCGTTGCCGACCTGCTGCGTGATGCCGCCCATGAACATGCGCCGCCGCGAGAAGTCTGTGTACTTGAGCGCGGTCAGCGAGGCTGCGGAAAACGGACCGTTGGCGAAAGTCGAAAAACCGGCGTCGGCGCGGTTGACGATATAACCCAGCGAAAAGCGCGTCTTGTTCCACGTATAGGAGCCGCCGAATGTCCATGCTTTCGCCGCCGCGCCGTTGACCGAGTCTTTGGATTCCTCGTACGCGCCGCCGACGGTGAACGGCCCGCCCGCGGGCGCATAAGCCGCCGCCGCGCCGATCTGACTGCCATACGAATTACCCGCGTTGCCGCCGAACGCGTAACCGGCCGCGAAGCTCAGGCCGTTGTACTTCGCCTGATACTGCACCTGGTTGCTGGTCCAGATGCCGCCTGTCATCGTCACTTCGGGTTGGAAGCTGAAGTCGTACGGAATCCACGGATTGCTGCCGTAACCGCCGACGGTAATGCCCTCGATCATCACGTTGTACTGACGGCCGAGAATGACCTGCCCGTAGGAATTCGAGCGCACGCCGATTTGCGCTTCGTTGAAAAACGGCAAGGTCGGATCGCTCTGCCCGCTGTTGATGAAGATGCGATTTTCGAGCTTGAAAAAGGTCGACCAGCCGCCGCCCAGGTCCTCGACGCCCTTGAGCCCCCAGCGGCTTTGCGTCATGCCGCCGGTGCCGAGTCCGAGCGAGGAGTCGCCGGCTTTGTTTGCGTGGGTCAGATAGCGCACGCTCTCGTCGACCACGCCGTAGAGCGTCACGCTCGACTGCGCCTGCGCGACCACCGGGCAGCCGAGCGACAACAGCGCCGCGACGGCTGCGCCTCTGCTGAGGGTCATCGTCTAGTCTCCTCGTCGTGGTTCCGCCTCACGCGGATAGAGTTGGGGGCCGCCGATTCGCGCCACGCCGGCTCGCTAAATTCCTACGGAAGCTCGGAATTCGCGACGTAGCGCGTACGAATCTACCGACAGAAAGCGTCGTCGAACCTTAGCGCGAAATCGAAATGGTAAGAAATATGTGTTGCGCGCGCGTTGCGCCGCCGTCGCTAAATCAGCAAATAACTTGCGACTTGTAAGAAGCACGCGTAGGCGGTGTGGACATCGGCTGAAAGAACGGGGGCGTTTGGTATCGTACGGGCTGCATCGTCCAACCTTGCCTCGGCTTCATCGCCACGACCTTGCCCATGAGCACCACTGCCCTGCCCGCGCGTCGCGCCCCCGATGGTTTCGCCGTCCTCCTCATGGTCGGCTTGTGCGCGATCTGGGGTTTCCAGCAAGTCGCGATCAAGAGCACCAACGCCGCGCTGCCGCCGCTGTTTCAGGCGGGCTTGCGCTCGGCCTTGGCGGCGCTGCTGGTGTGGGGCTGGGCTCGCTCGCGCGGCACGCCGCTTTTTCGCGACGACGGCACGCTCGCCGCCGGCCTGCTCGCGGGCATGCTGTTCGCCGCCGAATTCGTGTGCATCTTTCTCGGGCTCACGCTGACCAGCGCGTCGCGCATGGCCGTCTTCCTGTACACCGCGCCGTGTTTTACGGCGCTGGGTCTGCACTGGTTCGTGGACGGCGAGCGCATGCGGCGCATTCAATGGCTCGGCATTTTCGTGGCGTTCGCCGGCATGACGCTGGCTTTCGCGGACGGCTTTCTACATGGCGCCACCGCGAGCGGCTCGACGCTCGGCGCCGTGGCCGGCGACGCGCTCGGCGTGCTGGCCGGCATCGCATGGGCCGCGACGACCGTCGTCGTGCGCGCCACCCGGCTTGCGCAGTCGAGCGCGAGCAAGACGCTCTTCTATCAACTGGCGGTGTCGGCCGTGGTGCTGCTCGCCCTGGCGCTCGGGCTCGGCGAGGCGCGCGTCGACACGGTCACGCCGCTCGCAGTCGCGAGCCTCGCGTATCAGGCGATCGTGGTCGCGTTCGTCAGCTATCTGGTGTGGTTCTGGCTGCTCACGCGCTATGTCGCGTCGCGCCTGTCGGTCTTCTCGTTTCTCACGCCGCTGTTCGGCGTGACCTTCGGCGTGCTGCTGCTCGGCGAGTCGTTCAGCTTGCGCTTTCTCATGGCGGCGGCGCTGGTGCTGACCGGCATCGCGCTGGTCAATGCGCCGGGCAAGCGGGCGTAAACCGCCTGGCGCGCCTGGCGGGAAGGCTCGTTGTTCGGTTCAGGAAAGAAGCCCGGCTGTGCTCCCTCTGTGGGAGCCGCTGCATCGCGCTGCGCAAGTGGTGTACTGGAATGTCGCGGTGCCTCACTACGGCGACTGCTTTGAGCGCTCACCCGCTCATTCGCTTACCAGCTCACAAGGCCGCCGGCGTGTAGCGCGCTCAGGCCTTTGCCGCCACGAGTTGCGCCACGCGCACATATTCGGCCACCGGCACGTCTTCGGCGCGGCGTTGCAAGTCGAAGCCGATGGCGTCGAAGTCGACCGTATCGCGCAACGCAGCCAAGGTGTTGCGCAGCATCTTGCGCCGCTGCGAAAAGGCCGCGGTGACCACCTCGCCCAACACGCGCTCGTCGACCGGCGCCAGTTCGTGCGGCGCATAAGGAATCATGCGCACGATGGCGGAATCCACTTTCGGCGGCGGCTGGAATGCCTCGGGCGGCACGTCCAGCTGTTTGTCGATCACATAGCGATACTGCAGCATCACCGAAAGACGGCTGAATGCCTTCGTGCCCGGCTCGGCGACCATGCGCTCGACCACCTCGTTTTGCAGCATGAAGTGCTGATCGATCACGCAATGCGCGAAGGTAGCGAGGTGAAACAGCAGCGGGCTCGAAATGTTGTACGGCAGATTGCCGACAATGCGAAGCGACGGCGCGTCGCCGGACGCCGCCAGCGAGCCGAAGTCGAACGCGAGCGCGTCGCCCGCGTGCAGTTCGAGCAAATCGCCGAATTTGTTTTTCAGACGCCCGATCAGATCGCGGTCCAGCTCGACGGCATGCAGCGGCGCCTCGGGCGTCGCGAGACGCTCGATCAACGGCTCCGTGAGCGCGCCGAGCCCTGGCCCGATCTCGACCATGCGTTCGCCGCGCTGCGGCCGGATCACGTCGACGATCGAATCGATCACGCCGAGGTCGACCAGAAAGTTCTGCCCGAAACGCTTGCGCGCGATATGACCTTGGTGCCGGCCCTGTTGCTGTCTGCTGGTGGACATCGAAGAAACGCTAAGAATGAGAACTGCTTGAAAAAGACGCCGCGCAAGCCTGCCGATGATGCCGCGTTGACTCAGCCCGCGCGGCGATGGTGCGCCATGGAAACCGCGGTGTCGATGGCGGCGATCAGGCTGCCCGCGTCGGCGCGGCCGGTGCCGGCGAGATCGAGCGCCGTGCCGTGATCGACCGACGTGCGGATGATCGGCAAGCCCAGCGTAACGTTGATGCCTTCGCCGAACGTCGCATATTTCAGCACGGGCAGGCCCTGATCGTGGAACATGGCAAGCACGCAGTCGGCTTCGTCGAGGTAGCGCGGCTGGAACAGCGTGTCGGCCGGATAGGGACCGCGCGCGTCGATGTCTTCACCGTTCACGAGCTTCAGCGCAGGCGAGATCACGTCGATTTCTTCGCGGCCCAGATAGCCGTTCTCGCCCGCGTGCGGGTTGAGCCCCGTGACGAGGATGCGCGGCGCGGGCAAGCCGAAATGATGCCGCAGGTCGTGATCGACGATGCGCAGCGTGTCGACGAGTCCGTCAATGGAAAGCGCCGCCGAAACGTCTTTGAGCGGCAGATGCGTAGTGGCGAGCGCGACGCGCAGCGGACGCTTGCCCGTGCCCGCCAGCATCATCACCACGCGCGGCGTGCGCGTGCGTTCTGCGAGATATTCGGTGTGACCGGTGAAGGGCACGCCCGCGTCGTTGATCGTGCTCTTTTGCAGCGGCGCGGTGACGATGGCGTCGAAGGTGCCGGCCATTGCCCCGTCGATGGCGCTGTCCAGCAGATCGAGCACATAGCGCCCATTGGCCGCATTGAGCTTGCCCGCGACCGCCGGCGCCCCGAGCGGCCGGTGCTGCACCTGAATGCGCTTGCCGTCCGCCAGCAGCGCGCTCCAGTCCACGCCCACGGCGCGCGCGCGCTCCGCGAGAAGCGCCGCATCGCCGAGCACGGTGAACTGCGCGTTCGGCCAGTGCGTTGCCGCGCCCGCCAGCGCCTGGGCTGTCAGCTCGGGACCGACGCCGGCCGGCTCGCCGGTCGTGATCGCGACGTGCAACGGCAAGCTGGCGGACTGGGCGGTGGTGCTCATGGTGCTTACTGAATGCTCGACAGGTCAGGCTTGACTTCGACATACGCGGTGTCGCGCAGTTCGCGCAGCCAGTCGGCGTAAGCCTGCTCGGCCTTGCGCTGACCGATGGCCTGACGGGCCAGGTCCATTTGCTGGGCGATCGAGCCTTGCGCTTCGCGGCGCTCCAGCACCTGAATCAGGTGATAGCCGTATTCGCTGCGCACCGGGTCGCTGATCTGGCCGTCCTGCAGCGTGTTCATGGCGCGCTCGAATTCCGGCACCGTCTCGCCCGGGCTGATCCAGCCGAGGTCGCCGCCTTGCGACGACGACCCGTCCTGCGAATAGGTGTGGGCGAACTTCGCAAAGTCGCCGCCTGCCTGGATTTCCTTCTTGATTTCGAGCAGCTTCTGACGCGCTTGCGGCTCGGACATGCCGTCGCCGACGCGCAGCAGAATGTGGCGCACGTGCGTTTGCACGAGCTTTGGCGCGTCCGAGCTCGTGCCCTGACCGGCGCGGCGGTCGACGAGGCGCACGACCTCGAAGCCGTCATTCGTGCGGATCACTTCCGGATTGACCTCGCCCGGACGCAGCGCCGAGGCGGCCTTGACGAATTCCGGCGGCAGCTTCGAAGGCGCCGCGTAGCCCATGTCGCCGCCCTTGGCCGCGTCGGGCGCCTGCGAATTCGACTTCGCCAGTTTCCCGAAGTTGGCGCCGCCCTTCGCTTCGGCGAGCAATGTCTCGGCCTTCTTCTGCGCCGCTTCGATGTCGGTTTGCGGCGCGTTCAGCGGCGCCTTCAGGAAAATGTGCTCCATGTGCAGGTCGCTCGTCGCGCCGGCATTCGGGCCGCGCTGACTCGCGATGTAGTTCGCGACTTCCGCGTCCGACACCGTGACCTTGCTGTCCACTTCCTTCTCACGCAGACGCGACAGCGTCAGCTCGGTACGCGCGTCGCTCGTGAACGTGGCCCAAGGCACGCCTTGCGCCTCGATCCGCGCACGGTACACGTCGAGCGACAGGTTGTTCGCCTGGGCGAGCCGTTCGAGCGTTTTCTGCACGGCGGCGTCGTCGACATTGATGCCGTCTTCCTTCGCCTTCTGCAGCTGGATGCGCTCCAGCACCATCTGGTTGAGCACCTGCTGACGCAACTGGTCGGCGGGCGGAATCGGCGCGTTCTGCTGATTCAGACGGCGGGTGATGAGGTTCACGCGCTCGTCCAGCTCGCGCCGCGTAATGACGCCGTTGTTGACCACTGCGGCAATTGTGTCGACCGTCTGGCCGCGGTTGCCGGCGAGCGCCTGCGCCTGTACCGGCGCAACCGACACGAAAGACGCCACGGCGGCGAGACCTGCCGCGAGCGTTGCCAAGCGAAGCTTTTTCATGATTGCCACAGATACTCCAATGATGTCGGGCACGCTTGGCCCGTCTTTTCGCATTCGATGAACGACCGGGCGAGCGTCATTCGTAATTGATGAACCGCGACTCCGGCGGCGGCGGTGGCGGCAGCGGCGTATAGCCCGCCACGCTGCTGCGGAACGCGGCAATCAGCCCGTTGTCGACGCTCGACAAGCCCTTGAACGTCAACTGCGCGAGAAAGCGCGTGCTCGACTGATGCTGCCCCGACGTATTCAGCCCGTTTGCGTAGCGCTGAATACCGGCGCCGAGCGTCCAGCAGTCTGCGTCGTACTGCAGACCGACGAGTCCGTCGACGATCCGATGCCCGCCGAGATCGTAATTGAACCGCCCAACCCCGAAAACCCGATGCGACAGCGGCCATTGGCCCGACACCAGCACCTGGTTGATCGGCTCATTGTCGAGCGTGGTGTTCGCGCGCGTGTAACGATACGCAACGTTGAGCACCTTGCCGGTGGCCGGACTGAAACCGAAACCGACGCTCGTCTTGACCAGCTGGTTGTTGTCCGCATTATATTGGAACGCAGTTTCCGACGCGAAACCGGCCCCGAGCTTGAGCGACGCGCCCACGATCAGGTCCGAATGCGTGGCCTGCGTGCTCGTCTGGTTCGGCAGCAGCGTAACGCGCTGATCCTGAAAGTAATACTGCTGCGCGATCACGAAGCGCGCGCGCTCGTCGCCCGTTGCCGGATTGATGAAGCGCGTGGTGATGGCCGCCGTCAGGCGGTTCGCGTCCGCGATGCGGTCGTTGCCGACGAACGTGTTCGGCGTGAAGATTTCCGCGAGCCCGAAGTCGGATTCCGCGGTGTCGAAAAGCGGCGCCGATGCCTGGTTGCGATACGGCGTGTACACGTAGTACAGGCGCGGCTCCAGCGTCTGGATGTAGTCCTCGCCGAAGAGCCGCACCGAGCGGTCGAAAATGAGCCCCGTGTCAAAGGTCAGCGTCGGGATCGACTCGGTGAAGTTCTTCGGCGTGCCGGCCGGCACGTCATTGCTGATGTTGTTCAGGTTATACGACGCGAAGTGCCACTGCACCTTCGGCGTGACGAAATAACCGGGCCCGACGACCGAGTACGAAATGTACGGGTTGAACATCACCCGCTGACCCTGCGTCATGTCAGCGGTCGTGATGCGGAAATTCGTGTAGTCCGCCTCGGCGCCGAAGTCGAAGCCGCCCACGTTGTACTTCGCGTACTTCACGTTCAATTGCGGCTCGCGGCCATACGGCGCGACCGACGGCGTGAGCGTCTGCCAATGCTGCTCGCGCGCGAGCACGGACCACGGTCCGTTGTTATAGGTCAACCCGGCTTCCTGCTGATACAGGAGCTGGGTGCCGTTCATGAACTGATTCGCCGACGACGACAGGTCTTCCGGATACGTGTTGTCCGAAACCTTGTTGTAGTAGATGTAGCCGCCGAACCCGTTGCCGAAGTTCTGGTTGTGCTGGATGTACAGCGCGTAGCGGTTGGTCTTCGTCAGCCGGTCGTTCGGCAGGAATTCGCCGGTGATCGAGCCCGAATACGTGGGCGACAGATAGCGGAACGCGGCCTGCAGCTGCACACCGCGCTTGGAGATCAGACGCGGCGTGAGCGTCAGATCGCGATTGGGCGCGATGTTGAAGTAATACGGCACCGAGAGTTCGAAGCCGTTCGTCGAACTGAGCGAGAAGGTGGGCGGCAGGATACCGCTGCGCCGCTCGCCCGACAGCGGAAACGACAGCCACGGCGAGGCGAACACCGGCACGCCCTGGAAAAACAGCACGCTGTTGTAGGCCACGCCTTCGTCGGCGCCCGTGTCGAAGTCGAATTCGCTGCCCTTGATGTACCACGCCGGATTGTCCGTGCACGCGCAGGCCGTGTACGTGCCCTTGGTGAACACCGAGCGCTCGTTGTCGAGCAGGTCGACGCGCTCGGCGCTGCCCGAACCGCCCGTCACGTTGAAGTGGTACTTGGGCGCGGTCATGAAGCCTTCGCTCGAATCCACGCGCATGTGCGCTTCGGGTCCGGCGAACGTCGTACCGTTGTTGTTCAGGCGAACCTGGCCGTATGCGTCGGCCATGTCCGAGTCCTGATCGTAATGCAGCGCGTCGGACTTGATCACGACCGTATTGCGCCGCACTTCCGCCGCGCCCTTCACGGCCAGGTCCTGATCCGTCGTGCCGTTGGTCGAATCGCCGAGCACGAACGTGGCCGGCTTCTGTCCCGGCTGCAGCACATGGTCTTCGAGTTGCGGGGCGAGCTGCATGCCCCACGGCGGGTCGATCGGCTGCGGCTGCGCGGCCTCGCCGACCAGTTGGGCGTGAGCAAGCGCGGGCACGAGGCCCGGAACGGCGATCAACGCCGCGACGAGCCGCCTTTTGCGCGGCATCGCGGCACAAGAGGGATTCGTTTGGGAAAGCTGTCTAGGCGGCATGTATCGTTTGGCGAATCGGCCCGTCCGTCAGCTTCTGCAGTCACGATCCACCGCCTGCACACCACGACCGTGACAGTCGGCTGCACATCAATATTTACAATCTCCGAACGGTGAGGCGGGCGGTAAAGCGGAATACGCGAAAGCTGGCGTGAGTCGCGTCAAAAAAGTCGTGGGGTATTATATGGCAAGACGTTGCCCCTCTGAATTTGCCGCCGGTTTTCATGACGCTGCCTCCTTCCCAAGACTTCACCCACCCTTCCTCCGACAGCCGCCTCGACCTGCTGAAGGCCTGGCTGCAAGGCCATGCGGCCCGTTACGCACTGAATATCGGCACGCTCGCGCCCGCTTCCTCCGACGCCAGCTTCCGGCGCTATTTCCGGCTCGCCGGTAAGGCGGCGGAAGGCGACAGCGCCGGCACGCTGATCGCCGTCGACGCCCCGCCGCCCGAAAAATGCCGCGAGTTCGTGCAGGTCGCGCGGTTGCTCGAAGCGGCCGGCGTGCATGTGCCGCGCATCCTCGAGGTCGATGTCGACGCGGGCCTGATGCTCGTCACCGATCTTGGCACTGCCTCGTATCTCGGCGCGCTCACCGCCGCGCAGAAGGAGAACGACCCGCGCGGCGCACGCACGCTGATGCGCGACGCGCTCGACGCGCTGATCCGCTGGCAGCTCGCCTCGCGTGAAGACGTGCTGCCGCCGTTCGACGAAGCGTTTCTGCGCCGCGAGATGGAACTGATGCCCGAGTGGTTCATCGGCAGGCACCTCGGGCGCGAGGTCGACGACAACACGCGCGGTGTGCTCGACCGCACGTTCGCGCTGCTGATCGCCAGCGCCCGCGCGCAGCCACAGGTATTCATGCTGCGCGATTTCATGCCGCGCAATCTGATGGTGTGCGCGGAACCGGGCGCGGCCGAGGCAGCAAACCGCGCACTGAACCCCGGCGTGCTCGACTTCCAGGACGCCGTGTACGGTCCTATCTCGTACGACGTCGCGTCGCTGCTGCGCGACGCCTTCCTCAGCTGGGACGAGGAGTTCGAACTCGATTGCTTCGTGTACTACTGGGAGCGCGCGAAAAAAGCCGGCCTGCCGGTCGACCCCGACTTTGGCGAGTTCTACCGCCAGATCGAATGGATGGGTCTGCAACGGCATATCAAGGTGCTCGGTCTCTTTTGCCGGATTAATTACCGCGACAGCAAGCCGCATTACATGAACGACTTGCCGCGCTTCATCGGCTATGCGCGCAAGGTGGCCGAACGCTACGCGCCGCTGCGTCCGTTCGCGAAGCTGCTCGACGATCTCGAAGGCCGCGCGAACGAGGTCGGCTACACGTTCTGAATAACCACAATGTCCCTCAAAAAAGCGATGATTTTCGCCGCGGGTCGCGGCGAACGCATGCGTCCGTTGACCGACGCGCGCCCCAAGCCCTTGCTCGAAGCGGGCGGCAAGCCGCTCATTGTCTGGCAGATCGAGCGGCTTGCGCGCGCGGGTTTTCAGACGATCGTGATCAATCACGCGTGGCTCGGCGAGCAGATCGAGGCCGCGCTCGGCGATGGATCGCGCTGGCAGATCAAACTGCGCTATTCGCCGGAGCGTAAAGCGCTGGAGACCGCGGGCGGAATCGTACAGGCGCTGCCGCTGATCGAAGACCACGGCGCGAGCGAAGTGTTCGTCGCGGTGAGCGGCGACGTGTACGCGGATTTCGACTACAGCGTGCTGAACGCGCAGGCCGAAGCACTGCGGGCTTTGCCCGCACCCGGCATGCATCTCGTGATGGTGCCCAATCCGCCGTTTCATCCAAACGGAGACTTTGCACTCGAACGCGGTGTGCTGTCGCTCGAAGCCGGGCGGCGCTTCACCTTCGGCAATATCGGACTCTACGACACGCGCATGTTCCGCGACCTGCCGCGCGGCACGCGGCGCGCGCTCACGCCGTATTACCGCGAGACGATTGCACGCGGCCTCGCAACCGGCGAGCTCTACGAAGGCTTGTGGGAAAACGTCGGCACGCCGGCACAACTCGCCGAACTGGATCAGCGTTTGCGCGCGCGCTGAGCGCGGCAAGCTGTTCCTATCGATACGGCTCGCTCAGCGCGCCGGCAGCTCCGCGCGGTCGGGCAGCGTTGCGGCGCCGGCGCTTTCCGCGGCTTGCGACGCCTCGGTCGCGCGTTGCTGCTGCAGCGCCCACATCTGCGCGAAGAGGCCGTTGGCGCGCAACAGTTCTGCGTGCGTACCGCGCTCGACAATACGCCCCTTGTCCATCACGATGATCTGCTGCGCGTGAACCACGGTGGAAAGCCGGTGCGCGATGATGAGCGTCGTGCGTTCGCGCGCAATCTGATCGAGTTCGTGCTGGATAGCGCGCTCCGAACGCGAATCGAGCGCGGACGTGGCTTCGTCGAACAACAGGATGGGCGGATTCTTCAGGATGGTCCGCGCAATCGCGACGCGCTGCTTTTCGCCGCCCGAGAGCTTCAGGCCCCGCTCGCCGACCGGCGTGTCGTAGCCTTTCGGCAGTCCTTCGATAAACTCGTGGATATGCGCGGCACGCGCCGCCGCAATCACTTCCTCGCGCGTCGCCGAGGGACGTCCATAGGCGATGTTGTAGTAGATCGAGTCGTTGAACAGCACGGTGTCCTGCGGCACGATGCCGATCGACGCGCGTAACGACGCCTGCGCGACATCGCGAATATCCTGACCGTCGATGGTGATCGCGCCGCCCGTCGCGCGGTCCAGATCGTAGAAGCGGAACACGAGCCGCGCGAGCGTCGACTTGCCCGAGCCGCTATGGCCGACCACCGCGGTCGTCGTGCCGGCAGGAATCGTGAAGCTCACGTCGTGAAGAATCTGGCGCGCCGGCTCGTACGAAAAATTCACATGCTCGAAGCGCACTTGCCCGCCGCTCACCTGCAGCGGCGGCGCATTCGGCACGTCCGGCACTTCCTGCGCCGCGCCGAGCAGCGTGAACATGCGGTCCATGTCGGTGAGACTCTGCTTGAGCTCGCGATACACCACGCCGAGAAAATTCAGCGGAATATAAAGCTGCAACATGAACGTGTTGATGAGCACGAGGTCGCCGAGCGTCAGGCGCCCCGCCATCACGCCTTCCGTCGCGCGCCACAGAATGAACACAAGCCCCGTGCCGATAATCGCCTGCTGCCCGAAGTTCAGCGCGGAAAGCGAGCGCTGCGACTTGATTGCCGCCGTGCGATAGCGCTTCAGGTTTTCGTCGTAGCGGCTTGCTTCCCACTCTTCATTGCCGAAATACTTGACCGTCTCGTAGTTGAGCAGGGAGTCGATGGCGCGCGAGTTCGCCTTCGAATCGAGCTCGTTCATCGTGCGCCGGAAATGCGTGCGCCACTCGGTCACCTTCACCGTGAACACGATGTACACGGCCAGTGCCACGAAAGTCACAACCGCGTAGTACGCCTCGTATTTGACGACGAAGAAGCCGAGCACGAGGCCGACTTCGACGAGCGTCGGCAGAATGCTGTACAGCGAATACGAAATGAGCTGCGTAATGCCGCGCGTGCCGCGTTCGATGTCGCGCGACATGCCGCCGGTTTGCCGCTCCAGATGAAACCGCAGCGACAGGCCGTGCAGATGCCGGAACACCTTCAACGCGAGCTGGCGCACCGCGTTCTCGGTGACCTTGGAAAACAGAATCTCGCGCAATTCGGTGAAGAGCGACGTGGAGAGCCGCACCACCGCGTACGCGACCACGAGCAGGCCGACGCCGCCGAGCAGCACGATGCCCGGCGAATCGTGCGCACGCCCGAGCGCCGTGAGATGCTGCACGGAGGCGAGACTGTCGACGATCCGTTTCATCACGATCGGCACGCCGAGGTTGGCGACCTTCGCGCCGATCAGGCAACTGAGCGCGAATACGACACGCCACTTGTAAGTGGCGAGATACGGCAGCAGCGACAGGATGGTCTGCCAATCGTTGCGCGGCTGGGTGGAAATCGGCGAGGGTTCGGACGGAAGCGAGCGGCGCATGGTTCGGCTGGGGAGAAGGGGGAAATGCCGGAGTCCACCGCGGTCGCGGGCCCGCAGCGCGTGCGTGAGCACGCGGCCTCGTCGCGCAACCCGCCTGGGCGCTTTCCCGTACAATTCCTGATCTTCGTATTGTCGCAGAAGCCGGCGGGCGCCGCTTTTATCGGCCACGCGGCCGTGGTGCCGGGCTGAGGCGGGCTAAGCCGCCCTGCGCCCGATCATGTCTGCGCCCATCGCCGAGCGCATCAAACCAACCCGCGTTTTCCGAGTGTCCTCATGACCGATAACCTCCAACTTCCGCAAAAGCCTTGCGCGCTGCGCGTCATGCCGCAACCGGCGGACGCCAATATTCACGGCGACGTGTTCGGCGGCTGGATCATGGCGCAAGTGGACATTGCCGGGTCGATCCCGGCGAGCCGTCGCGCGAATGGGCGGGTCGCGACCATCGCGGTCAATTCGTTCCTGTTCAAACAGCCGGTGTTCGTCGGCGACCTGCTGAGCTTTTACGCGGATATTGTCAAGACGGGCAATACGTCCATTACCGTTTCCGTCGAGGTCTACGCGCAACGTATGAGCCTCGCGCAAGACATCGTGAAGGTGACCGAGGCCACGCTGACCTACGTCGCCACCGACAGCGACCGCCGCCCGCGTGCGCTGCCCGCGCTGGACTAAAGCAGCGACGAGGGTTCAGGGGCGCGCCTTCGCCGCGTCACGCCAGCGCCGGTTCGCGCGCCATGCCGCCCTTCATCAGTTCGGAGATGGCCTCGGTCGACAAAGGCTTCGCGAAGTAGAAGCCTTGCATCTCGTCGCAGGCGCGCTCCTTCAGGAAGTCGAGTTGCGCCGAGGTCTCCACGCCTTCGGCAATCACCTGCAGCTTCAGCGAATGCGCGAGCGCGATGATCGCCGAGGTAATGGTCTCGTCGTCGCCCGAGATGCCGATGTCGGACACGAACGACCGGTCGATCTTGAGCCGATCCACCGGGAAGCGCTTCAGATAGCTGAGGCTCGAATAGCCGGTGCCGAAGTCGTCGATTGCAAGGCCGATGCCGAGCGCACTCAGTTCGTTCAGCATCGACACGGCCTCTTCCGCGTTGCGCATGATCGCGCTTTCGGTCAGCTCCAGTTCCAGGTATTGCGGCTCCAAGCCGGTTTCGTCGAGCACCTGCATGACGAGCTTCGCGATATCGCGCTGCTGGAACACGCGAGCCGACAGATTCACGGAGACGCGCGCCGGCGGCAAACCGAGGTTTTGCCACGCCTTGTTCTGACGGCATGCTTCGCGCAGCACCCATTCGGAAAGCGGCCCGATCAGCCCGCTTTCCTCGGCAACCGGAATAAACGACGACGGCGGCACGAGCCCCGCTTCGGGGTCGCTCCAGCGCACCAGCGCCTCGGTGCCGACAATCTGGCCGGTGTGAATATCCACTTGCGGCTGATAGTGCAGCAGGAACTGGTTGTCGCGCAGCGCGCGCCGCAGACGCTGCTCGAGTGCAAGGCGTGCGCCCGCGCTCGCGTTCATCTCCGGCTGATAGAACTGGAATGTGTTGCGGCCCATGTCCTTCGCGCGATACATCGCGAGGTCGGCCTTTTTCATCAGCGTTTCCGCGTCGTCGCCGTCTTGCGGGAACAGGCTCGCACCCATGCTGCAGCCGACATACAGCTCCGTGCCGTCGAGCCACACCGGCTCCGAGATCGACGCGCGTACGCGTTCCATCCACGCAATCAGCGATTGTTCGTCGACGGTATCCGTCATCACGATCACGAACTCGTCGCCGCCGTGGCGGGCGACCGTATCGCTCGTGCGGGTGCAGCGCGCGAGCCGCTCGGCCACGACGCCGAGCAGCCGGTCGCCGACGCTGTGGCCGAGGCTGTCGTTGACGTTCTTGAAACCGTCGAGGTCCATGAACACCACCGCGACGCCCTTGTGATGCCGCTGCGCGACGATCAGCGCATGCTGCAGACGGTCGCGCAGCAGGTTGCGGTTGGGCAGGCGCGTGAGGCTGTCGTAGTTGGCCTGGTATTCGAGCTGTTCCTGATAGCGCATCAGATCGGTCACGTCGTTGATCACACCGATGTGATGTGTGATCACGCCTTCCGCATTCGGCACCGGCGCGATGAAGAGCTGATTCCAGAACAGCGCGCCGTCCTTGCGATAGTTGCGCACCACCGCGCTCACTTCGCGATTCGCGGCGAGCGCCTCGCGGATCAGCGCGACGCCCTCCTGATCGCGGTCGTCGCGTTGCAGCACGCGGCAGTCGTGGCCCATCACCTCGGCAGGATCGTAGCCGGTGATGCGCATGAAGGCCGGATTCACATACTCGATCAGGTTGCCCGCCGGCGAAGGCGCCGTGATCAGAATCGCGTTGACGCTCGCGTCGAGCGCGCGGCTTTGCAGACGCAGCGCGAGATCCGCGCGCTTGCGCTCGGTGATGTCCGTGTACGAACCGAGCACGCCGATCACGCGGCCGTCGCTGTCCGTGAACGGCAGCTTGCTCGTGACCGTCGTGCGATGCACGCCGCCGATCACCACGTCGACTTCGAAGTTCATCTTCGGCACGCGGGTCTGCACCACTTCCCTGTCGTGCGCGTTGAGCAGCTCCGCGAACGCGCGCCACGGCATGTCCGCGTCGCTCTTGCCGACCACCTGCTCGGGATACGACAGCCCCGCGTCGCGCGCGAACGCCATGTTGCAGCCGAGATAGCGCGACTCCAGGTCCTTCCAGAAAATACGCTGCGGAATGTTGTCGATCACCGTTTCGAGCATCTGGTTCGAGCGCTGCGCCTCGGCTTCGGCATTGATCTGCTCGGTGACGTCGTCGGCGAGAACAAAGAATGCGGCGCGGCCCAGGAAGTTCAGCGCGTGATAGGAAATGTCCGCGCTGATGAGCGAGCCGTCCTTGCGCCGGTGATGCCAGATGCCCGCCATCGTGCGGCCGCGCTCGGCGCTGTCGGCGCGCAGCAGATGCGACTCGAGCCGCCCGATCTCGCTGTTCGGCCGGATCGCGCGAATCGTCATGTCGAGAAACTCGCTCTCCGAATAGCCGTACTGCTGGATCGCGGCTGAATTGACGGCGAGAAAGCGCAGCGTCTCGCGGTCGAAGATGTACATCGGCACGGGATGATCGTCGAACAGACTGCGAAAGCGCTCGTCATTGCGGCCGAGCGCGCGTACGCTGTGGAGCTTCTTGCGCGCGCTGCTTTCGCGGGCGCCGAAGGTGAAGATCAGGAGCGCGCTGCCCGCGAGCATGGTCGCGACGAGAAGCAAAGCCGCATGCCGCCGCTCTTTCGACGCCGCCGCGAGCGACAGCTCCAGCGCGCGGTTTTCGGCAGCGCGCAGCGCGGCCAGGCCCGCTTCCATCCGTTGCAGACCGAGCCCGACATGCATGTAGGACGCCGCCGTCCATGCACGGGACGCGGCCGGCTCCTCTGCGTCGCGCGTGAGCAACGCATCGCCGATGTCGCGTTGCAGCGCGTGGCGGTCCGCGCCGAGCTGGGCGAGCGTGGCGAGCATGACCGGCTCGGCGACCAGCTCGCCGCGCAACTCGCTTTCGAGACTGGCGAGCGTCGCGTTCATCGTCGCGGCGGCGTTGACGGGCGTGTCCTTGCCCGAAGCCTCGAAGCGGGCGAGCGCGGCAAGGCCGCCGTCGAGCGCCGCCTGGTAGGCGTCGAGACTCTGGCGGACGCGCGTCGAATGCAGCGTGCGGGCGTCGGCGTCGCGCTGGCCGGCAATCTGCAGGCACGCGACGAACACGTTTGCGCCGAGCGCGACGGCCACGACCGCCATGTTGATCAGCAGCCGCTTCGAGATGAGAGGAGTCATGGGTTCCGAACGTCGATCGTTCTTCGGGCGGGAGCGCGAGGCCGCTTGCGATGCGAGTCTTTTACGCGCCAACCCATGGATAACGGCAGCGTTCGGGAAGGCTTTAGGGGGCGGGGTGAAAAAAATTCGTGGAGGGGGCCGAGGGGCCGGGGGGCTGCGGCTGGGCTGCAGCGGCAGGACGGCGGCGGCTCGGCGGCAGCAGCGGAAAGGCAGAGGCTCGGCGCCAGCGCCTGCCACCCGCTCCTGGCCGCCCGCAGCAAGCCGGCCGCAGCTAGCTGACCGCGCCTAGCCGACCGCACCTAGCCGGCCGCACCTAGCCGGCCGCGCCTAGCCGGCCGCGCCTAGCCGGCCGCGCCTAGCCGGCCGCGCCTAGCCGGCCGCGCCAAATTCCCTCATCGCCGGGATGAAGTCGTGGTTGATTTCCTGCTTGCGCGACAGCTTGGCGAGCACGTAGCGCTTGAACGGGTCGAGTTCCGCCCAGCGTGCCGCGCTCGGGGCCGCGAGGCCCGCCATTTTCGCCTGCCGCTCGACGCTCTCCGGCACGGCCTCCGTATTGCGCCAGGCGGGCGCGTCGTCGGGCGTGAACCACTCGGGCTCGACATTCGCATGAGTGCGCAACATCTCGAAAAGGGCGTGATCGAAATTCGGCTCGATCTCCGCGTCATCAGCAACGGGGAAGCGGGCAAGAAGCTTGCGGTCTTCCAGCGGCAGCATTTGCCATTGCGCGAGCGAAATGCGCAGCCCGAATCGATCGAGGTTGAAGCGAACCGACATCGGGATATAGGTGAAATTCTCCGACGACTGCACCTCGAAGTCGAACAGCAGCGGTGCCTCATTCAGTCCCATGGCAGTGTCCTCTTTGATGATGGGCAACGCGCAAGCCCGGCTTGAGGTATTTTAGAACCTTATTCGCACGGCGGCGGCGCGGCAAGGCGCGCGACGGCAAGGCGCGCGGCATTCATGGAGTGGATCAGCTTGGACGAATTGCAAACAGGCCAGCCCGGCGCGGTGAAGCGCGAGGTGCACCGCCATCGCGGCGCGGCGGTGGAAACGGTCACCGACCACGTCGGTCAGGAATGGCCGGTGGCACTGGTTTTCAACGGCATTTCGCATGCGGTGATGATGTGCACGCCGCGCGATCTGGAAGCGTTCGCGGTCGGTTTCTCGATTTCGGAAGGCATCGTGGAGCGCGGCAGCGACATTCAGGATATCGAGGTCGAGCTGCACGACGACGCCGACCTGCCGCACGCCGAAGTGCATCTGCAAGTCGTGCAGCAGGCGTTCGTCGCGCTGAAGGAAAAGCGCCGCGCGCTCGCCGGCCGCACCGGCTGCGGCGTGTGCGGTATCGAAAGCATCGATCTGCTGGATCTGAAGCCGGAGCGCGTGCCCGACACCGGCTTCTTGCAGCGGCTCGCGCCCGACGCCATTGCGCGCGCGGCCCGCGAATTGCCCGACCATCAGGCCCTGACCCGGCTGACCGGCGGCCTGCACGCCGCGGCGTGGTGCGACGCGGCGGGCGCGATCCGTTATGCGTTCGAAGACGTGGGCCGCCACAATGCACTCGACAAACTGATCGGCCAGCTCGTGCTCGATCGCGTGGATACCCAAGAAGGTTTCGTATTCCTGTCGAGCCGCGCGAGCTACGAGCTGGTGCGCAAAGCCGCGCGCGTCGACGTGCCGATGGTCGCGACCATTTCGGCGCCGTCGTCGCTGGCTATTGCGATTGCCCGCAAGGCGGGCGTGCGGCTCGTGAGCTTCTGCCGCGAAACGAGCTACGTCGATTACGACACGGTTCAGCCTTGAACCACTGCTCGCGAGCGTCGCGCGGGCCGCCTCAAGCCCCCGCCGCGCTCAGTCGAATTGCCGGAAGTCCGGCTTGCGCTTTTCGAAGAACGCCTTGAACGCTTCGCGCGCTTCCGGCGCGATCAGCATCTTGCCGAAGTGCACCGCCTCCTCGGACATCTGCGTCTGCAGTTCCTGATGGCTCGCGCGCTTCATCAGACTCTTGGTCACACGTAACGACGACGCCGGCAGCGCCGCGAGCTTCGCGGCTTGCGATGCCGCAAACGCGTCGACTTCGGAAGCCGGCAGCACGCGGTTCACAAAGCCCATGCGCTGTGCCTCGGCGGCGTCGAACGCCTCGCCGAGCAGCAGTTTTTCGGCGGCGGCCTGATAGCCGGCAACGCGTGGCAGCAGCAAACTCGACGCCGCCTCCGGACACAGCCCGAGCTGCGCGAACGGCAGCGAAAAGCTCGCCGAATCGGCGGCATAGACGAGATCGCAGTGCAGCAGCAGCGTCGTGCCGATGCCCACCGCCGGCCCCGCCACCGCGGCCACCAGCGGCTTGTCGGCGGAGCTGAGCGCGCGCAGGAACTGGAATACCGGCGCATTTTCGCCCATCGGCGGCGCCTTCATGAAGTCTTCGAGATCGTTGCCGGCGCTGAATATGCTCGCGCTGCCGCGAATCAGCATCGCGCGCACGGACGCGTCGCGTTGCGCCTCGACGAGCGTGTCGGCCATGGTCTGGTACATCGCGGCCGTGATCGCGTTTTTCTTGTCCGGCCGGTTGAAGGCGAGGGTCAGCACGCCGTTCGCGCACTCGACCAGAATATCCGTCGTCATTTGCGTCTCCTCGACTGCAGCAGACACTGCCGCAGAACTGCTGTCCGAATGGAAAAAACGGTTCGCAAGCGCGAGGCCTGCGAACCGTTCAGGCGCCTTGGCGGCGTGCCGCGTCCACCCAAGCGGGCCGTGTCACAGCCGCTCGATGATGCCCGCCGCGCCCATGCCGGTGCCGACGCACATCGTCACCATGCCGTACTTGTAGTTGCGGCGGCGCAGGCCGTGCACCACCGTCGATGCACGAATCGCGCCCGTCGCGCCGAGCGGGTGGCCGAGCGCGATCGCGCCGCCGAGCGGGTTGATCTTCGCCGGATCGAGACCGAGGTCCTGAATCACCGCGAGCGATTGTGCGGCGAACGCTTCGTTCAGCTCGATCCAGTCGAGGTCGTCCTGCTTGAGGCCCGCTGCCTTCAGCGCCGCCGGAATCGCTTCCTTCGGCCCGATGCCCATGATCTCGGGCGGCACGCCGCGCACCGCGAAGCTGACGAAGCGCGCGAGCGGCGTCAGGTTGAACTGCTTGAGCACCTTTTCGGATACGACGATCAGCGCGCCCGCGCCGTCCGACGTCTGCGAGCTGTTGCCGGCCGTCACCGAACCCTTGTTGGCGAACACTGTGCGCAGTTTGGCGAGGCCCTCGAGCGAGGTGTCGGCGCGCGGACCTTCGTCGAGCGACACCTCGCGCGTTTTCACGCGTACTTCGCCGGTGGCGAGGTCGGGAAAGCGCTCGGTGACCGTGTATGCGGCGATCTCGTCGCTGAACTCGCCGGCTTGCTGCGCGGCGATTGCGCGGCGGTGCGATTCGACGGAGAACGCGTCCTGCGCCTCACGGCTGATCTTCCAGCGCTCGGCGACTTTCTCGGCGGTCAGGCCCATACCGTAGGCAATGCCGACGTCTTCATTGCGATCGAAGATATGCGGCGACAGCGACGGCTTGTTGCCCATCATCGGCACCATGCTCATCGACTCGCAGCCGCCCGCGATCAGCGCGTCCGATTCACCGACGCGAATGCGGTCCGCGGCCATCGCGAGGGCCGTCAGCCCGGACGCGCAAAAGCGGTTCACCGTGACGCCGCCGACCGACTGCGGCAGCCCGGCCAGCAGCGCGCCCATACGCGCGACGTTCAGGCCCTGCTCCGCCTCGGGAATCGCGCAGCCGACAATGGCGTCTTCGATCACGTTGGTATCGAGTCCGGGCACTTGGCCCACGGCCGACCGGATCGCATGCACCAGCAGTTCGTCGGGGCGCGTGTTCTTGAACACGCCGCGCGGCGCCTTGCCGATCGGCGTACGGCTCGCGGCGACGATGTATGCGTCTTGCAATTGCTTGCTCATATGTTTCTCCAGAATGTCCGCGCGTCGCTGTTAGTTCCGCACCGGCTTGCCGGTTTGCAGCATGCCCATGATCCGTTCCTGCGTCTTCTGCGTGCCGAGCAGCTCGACGAACGCGCGGCGCTCCAGTTGCAGCAGCCATTCCTCGTCGACGAGACTGCCCGCTTCCACGTCGCCGCCGCACACCGCTTCCGCGATGCGGCTCGCGATCAGGAAATCGTGCTCGCTGATGAACCGGCCGTCGCGCATGTTGACGAGCGAGGCCTTGATGGTCGAGATCGCCGAACGCCCGGCGACCGGCACCTGCGTCACGCGCAGCGGCGGACGGTAGCCCGCGCCGGCAAGCGCGCGCGCTTCTTTCTTCGCGACGTCGAGCAGCTCGAACACGTTGAAGACAATCGTGTCCGACGGCTTCAGGTAGCCCATTGCGCGGGCGTCGAGCGCGGACGCCGAGACTTTTGCCATCGCCGCGTTTTCGAACGACTTTTGCAGGAACTTGAGCAGATCGTTGGTCGCGCCCACCTGCGTCGCCGCTTCCGCCGCGCGCAGCGCCGCTTCCTTCAGACCGCCGCCGGCCGGCACGAGACCCACGCCGACTTCCACGAGACCGATATAGCTTTCGATGTGCGCGACGCGCTTTGCACTATGCAGCAGCAGCTCGCAGCCGCCGCCGAGCGCAATGCCCGACACCGCCGCGACGACCGGCACGCTCGCGTACTTCACGCGCAGCATGCCCTGCTGGAATTTCTTGACGAACGGCTCGATACCCTTTGCGCCGCCCATCATGAACGCCGGCATCGCTTCTTCGAGATTCGCGCCCGCCGAGAACGGACCGCCCGGCGTGCCGAGCTTCAGCGACGTCGGCTGCCAGACGACGAGGCCCTTGAAGTCCTTCTCCGCCAGTTCGATGGCCTGCGTCAACCCGTCGATCACCGACGGCCCAATCGTGTTCATCTTGCTCTTGAACGACACGATCAGCACGTCGTTCTCGCCCGCGCGGTCGTCGACCCATGCGCGCACGGCGTCGGTCTCGAACAGCGTCTTGCCGTAGCTCTTCGGATCCGCAGCCGTTTCGCCGACGAGCGGCGCGCGGAACACCTGGCGGTCGTACACGCCGAGCGACGAGCGCGGCACGAACGTCTTCGAAGCCGGCGACCACGAGCCTTCGTTCGTATGCACGCCGCCCTTTTCGGCAACCGGGCCTTCGAGCACCCACGACGGCAGCGGCACGCTCGACAGCGCCTTGCCCGCCGCGATGTCTTCCTGCACCCATTCGGCGACCTGCTTCCAGCCGGCCGTCTGCCAGCCTTCGAACGGACCTTCGTTCCAGCCGAAGCCCCAGCGGATCGCGAGATCGACATCGCGCGCGTTATCGGCGATGGATTCCAGATGCACGCCGATGTAATGGAACACGTCGCGGAAAATCGCCCACAGGAACTGCGCCTGCGGGTGCTGCGACTCGCGCAGCAGCTTCAGGCGCTCTGCCGGCGGACGCTTCAGAATGCGGCCGACCAGTTCGTCCGCTTTCGCGCCGCTTTCCACGTACTCGCCCGTTTTCGGGTCGAGCACCTTGATCGCCTTGCCTTCCTTTTTGTAGAAGCCGCCGCCCGTTTTCTGGCCGAGCGCGCCTTTCTTCACGAGTTCGGCGAGCACGGCCGGCGTCTCGTAGACCGGGAAGAACGGATCGTCCTTCAGGTTGTCCTGCATCGTCTCGATGACGTGCGCCATCGTGTCGAGACCGACGACGTCCGCCGTGCGGAACGTGGCCGACTTCGCGCGGCCAAGACGCGAGCCGGTCAGGTCGTCGACTTCGTCGAAACGCAGGCCGAATTTCGCGGCTTCGGTGATCACCGCGAGAATCGAGAAAATGCCGACGCGATTCGCGATGAAGTTCGGCGTATCTTTTGCGCGCACGACGCCCTTGCCGACCACGCTCGTCAGGAACGTTTCCAGCTGATCGAGAATTTCCGGACGCGTGGCCGCGGTCGGAATCAGCTCGACCAGATGCATGTAGCGCGGCGGATTGAAGAAGTGCACGCCGCAAAAGCGCGCCTTCAGCTCATCCGCGAAACCTTGCGACAGTTCGGTGATCGACAGGCCCGACGTGTTGGTCGCGAAGATCGCGTTCGGCGCGATATGCGGCGAGACCTTCTTGTACAGGTCGTGCTTCCAGTCCATGCGCTCGGCGATCGCTTCGATCACGAGGTCGCATTCGGCGAGTTTTTCGATATCGTCGTCGTAATTCGCGGGCTGGATGTATTGCGCGTCGTCCTTCACGCCGAACGGCGCGGGCGACAGCTTCTTCAGATTGTCGATCGCCTTCAACGCGATGGCGTTCTTCGGGCCTTCCTTGGCCGGCAGATCAAAAAGAAGCACGGGCACCTTGGCGTTGATCAGGTGCGCGGCGATCTGCGCGCCCATCACGCCGGCGCCGAGCACGGCTACCTTGCGAATGATCAGATTGCTCACGTCGTTCCTCCGGGGAGTTATGCGGTGTCGCGAATGTGTCGACGGGTTCGCGATGAATGTGGCTTGCGAAAGCGCCGCGCGTGGCTGACCACGCGGCGCCTTGCGTGAGATGACCTAGAACAGCGCTTCTTCGATGTCCATCAGCGGCTTCGAACCGGCGCGCGCCTGACGGATGGTCATGGCGGTTTCGGGCAGCAGCTTCGCGAAGTAAAAGCGCGCGGTGGCGAGCTTCGCCTTGTAGAACGGATCGCCCGAGGCTTCCTTGTCAAGCGCGATGCGTGCCATGCGCGCCCAGAAGTACGAGAACACCAGGTGACCGACGGTACGCAGATACGGAACGGCCGCGGCGCCCACTTCGTCCGGGTTCTGCATGGCCTTCATGCCGATTTCCATCGTCAGCTTCTGGACCTTTTCGCCGATGTCGGCGAGCGGGTTGACGAACTCCTGCATTTCCGGCTTGATGCCTTCGGCTTCGACGAACTCGCTCACGAGCTTGCCGAACTTCTTCATCTTCGCGCCCATGTCGCCGAGAATCTTGCGGCCGAGCAGGTCGAGCGCCTGAATCGCGTTCGTGCCTTCGTAGATCATGTTGATGCGCGCGTCGCGCACATACTGCTCCATGCCCCACTCGGCGATGAAGCCATGGCCGCCGTAAATCTGCATGGCGTGATTCGTGCCTTCGAACGCGTTGTCCGAGAGGAACGCCTTCAGGATCGGCGTGAGGAGCGCGACGAGGTCGGCGGCTTCCTTGCGTACAGATTCATCCGCGTGCGACAGCTCCTTGTCGATATGCAGCGCTGACCAGTACGAGAATGCGCGCGCACCTTCGGCATACGCCTTTTGCGTGAGCAGCATGCGGCGCACGTCCGGATGCACGATGATCGGGTCGGCGGCTTTTTCCGGCGCCTTGGGGCCGGTCAGCGAGCGCATTTGCAGACGCTCTTTCGCATACGTGAGCGAGTTCTGATAGGCGACTTCCGTGAGCCCGAGGCTTTGCATGCCGACGCCGAGACGCGCGGCGTTCATCATCACGAACATCGCGTTCAGGCCTTTGTTCGGCTCGCCGACCATCCAGCCCTTCGCGTTGTCGAGATTGATCACGCAGGTCGCGTTGCCGTGAATGCCCATCTTGTGTTCGATGGAACCGCACTTCACGCCGTTGCGCTCGCCCGGCTCGCCGGCTTCGTTCGGAATGAACTTCGGCACGATGAAAAGCGAAATGCCCTTGGTGCCCTTGGGCGCATCCGGCAGGCGCGCGAGCACGAGGTGAACGATATTTTCCGCCAGATCGTGTTCGCCGCTCGAGATGAAAATCTTCGTGCCGCTGATCGAGTACGAGCCGTCGCCGTTCGGCTCGGCCTTCGTGCGCAGGATGCCGAGGTCGGTGCCGCAATGCGGCTCGGTCAGACACATGGTGCCGGTCCACACGCCGGAGACCAGCTTCGGCAGATAGCGCTGCTGCAACTCCGGCGTGCCGTGCGCGTGCAGGCACTCGTAGGCGCCGTGCGAGAGGCCCGGGTACATCGTCCACGCCTGATTCGCCGAGTTGAGCATTTCGTACAGCGCGTTATTGACGAACGCAGGCAGCCCCTGGCCGCCGTACTCCGGATCGCAACCGAGCGCGGGCCAGCCGGCTTCCACATACTGTTGATAGGCTTCCTTGAAGCCCTTCGGCGTGGTCACGACGCCGTCGCCGACGTACGTGCAGCCTTCCTGGTCGCCGCTGTGGTTCAGAGGAAACAGCACTTCGGAGCAGAACTTGCCGGCCTCTTCGAGCACGGCGTTGATCGTCTCGGCGTCGAGATCCGCGTGCTTCGGCATCTGCTTGATCTCGGCTTCGACGTTAAGCAGCTCGTGCAACACGAATTGCATGTCGCGCAGCGGCGCGGCGTACTGTCCCATGACTCTCTCCAAAGTTTGAACATGAAGCCAGGCCGTGAGCGCGAGGGCGTGATGCGGATCTCGTCTGTCGCTTCAGTGCTTAAGCACTGCGCGACGTTTGCCGCCGGATCTTGTGCAGTTCCGCGGCTTTCGCTAACGGCTTTCGCTTTGATACGAAACAATCAATTTTTCCAGCGCGGCCCACGTGAGGCGCACCGCCTCCGGCAGATGCAGGAAGCGCGCGTCGTGATGCAGACCGAGCGTGAAGCTGTACAGTTCGAAGAGCATCAAGTGCGGGTCGGTGTCCGCGCGCAGATGCCCTTCTTCCATTGCCTGCGAAATGGCGCGAGTGAGCGCCGCCCGCCACATCGTCACGCTCGACACCAGTTGTTCGCGCACCGGGTTATCTGCGCGGTCGTCGTACTCAACGGCGCCGCTGATGTAGATGCACCCGGTCGTGACTTCCTGTATGCGCTTTTCGATCCAGCGGGAAATCATGGCGCGCAAACGCGGCAGTCCGCGAGGTTCGCGCAAGCTCGGGAAGAACACCTCGTCTTCGAAACGACGGTGGTATTCGCGCACGACCTCGACCTGCAAGTCCTCGCGCGACCCGAAGTGCGCAAACACGCCGCTCTTGCTCATCTGCATGCGCTCGGCGAGAAGGCCGATCGTCAGACCCTCCAGTCCGTCGCGGCTTGCCAGGTCAAGTGCTGCATCGAGAATTGCGGCTCGCGTTTGTTCGCCTTTTCGCATAGTTTTTACCGTTCTAATGTGACCGAAACAAAAAATCGAACGGCCGTACTATTATTGAGTGGCGCCGTCCGCGAAACAAGGACTTTATTAGAAACCGGTTTCTAACCAGGTTTCAATTTTGGGGCATCTGGCAATCGGAGGAATCGGATTTTTTAGAGGGGTTCGCCTTAAGTCATGGCTTCTTCAGACGAAACCTTCGTTTGCTCTGCCGACATGTCTCTACGCATGCCCCGCCGACTCTAGTCGTAGCCGCCCACTGTCAGAAGCTTCATGGCGAGCCGGTAAGTCGTGTAGGCCAGCCAGTTGAGCAGGCGCTCGCCGGCCGGGCGCGCGTCGTAGTGGGCTTCGTCGATGCGCCGCGCGTCCTTGAAGGCGGCGAGCATCGCCTCACGCAGCGCGTCGATCGATGGATCGTTGACCAGCACGACGTTCGCTTCGTTGTTCAGCATCAGGCTGAGCGCGTCGAGGTTCGACGAGCCCACAGTCGCCCAGTTCGAGTCGACCACCGCAACCTTGCCGTGCAGCAGAGTTTTCTCGTACTCGGCGATCTGCACGCCCGCTCTCAGCAACGCGCGATAGAGGAAAGGCACGGCGTAATCGAGCGCCTTGAACTCCTTGCGGCCGATGATCAGCTTCACCACCACGCCGCGCCGCGCCGCATAGACGAGCGCGCGCCGCAGCTTGCGCCCCGGCATGAAGTACGGATTCGCGAGCAGCACCTCGCTGCGCGCCTGGCCGATCGCCGCGAGGTACGCCTTTTCGATGGCGCGGCGATTGATCAGGTTGTCGCGCGCGACGAACGCCACGCACGGCTGGCCGCCCGCCCACAGTTCCTCGTTGCGGCGCCGGCGGCGACGGCGCAGGCTGCCGAGCGAGGCCGTGGTCTTCGGGCTGAGATCCGGCTCGAGCGATTCGAGCGGTTTATGCCCGACGCGAATGCGCCGCCATTGCACCTCGAATGCCTGACGCACGTCGTTGACCACCGGGCCGCGCAACTCGACTGCAAAATCCCAGCGGCGGTACGGCAGCGTCTCGCCGTTGTTCTCGTAATCGTCGACGATATTAATGCCGCCGCAGTACGCGAACTGATCGTCGATCACGGCGAGCTTGCGATGCGTGCGCGAAAACCCGAAGCGCCCGAAGATGTGCGGGTTGTAGATGCGATGCTCGATGCCGGCGCCGACCCAATCGTTGAACATCGGCAGGCGCGCGGTGCCGACGCCGTCAGTGATCACGCGCACCCGCACGCCGCGCGCGGCCGCCCGCAGCAGCGCCGCGTTGACCATCTGTCCGGCATCGTCGTAGCAAAAAATATAGGTTTCGAGGACGACGTCGCGCTCCGCCGCATCCACACGCGCGACGAGCGCGCTGAAGAACTCGTCGCCGGAGCGCAGCAGCTCGACCTCGTTGCCGCTCGTGAAGCGGTAGCGCTGCCAGTAGCGGCGGCCGAGCAGCGATTGCCGCAGACGAGCGAAACGGCGTGCGCCGCCGACACTCATCGGCGAGACTCCGAACGCCCGCGCAGCCGCTTCGGCAACTGCAAAATCGCATCCGCATTCGACGAGGAATAGCAACGCGAGGCGGCCTCTTCATACGGCAGCCAGAGAAACGCCGTGTGCTCGCGCGGCGCGAGCGTGACTTCGAGCCGCTCGGGCACTTCCACGCTGAACCAGTGCTCGGTGTTGTGGATCACGCCTTCGGCGTAGCGATGCAGGAACTGCGGATAGATCTCGTATTCAATCGAGTATTGCCAGTCGAACAAGGCGCTTTGCGGCACCAGCGCGCCGCCGATCACGATGCCCGTCTCTTCGGCAACCTCGCGCATGGCCGTTTCCGCGAGCGGCTCGTCGAGCCTGTCCTTGGAGCCCGTCACCGACTGCCAGAAGCCCGGCATATCGGCGCGCTCGATCAGCAGCACCTCGAGCGAGGGCGTATGAATGACGACGAGTACGGACTGCGGGATCTTCGGCGGTTTCAGCATGGCGTAAAAACGATGCGCAACGCTTGCGCGATACATGTCGGCGAGTGGTCGAGGAAGGGTCGAACGTTGTTGCTTCGACTGTAACGCAAAAAACGAAAAAGGCGCCGGAGTTTCCCCCCGCACCTTCCTGGTTTTGCTTGCGCTGTCGTTTTCAGACAGCAGTCAGCGGCATCGAGCCGCCGCCGCAGCCGTTACGCCTTCGGCTCGGCCGCGCGCAGACGGATGTGCAACTCGCGCAACTGACGCTCGTCGACTTCGCTCGGCGCCTGCGTGAGCAGGTCTTGCGCGCGCTGCGTCTTCGGGAACGCGATCACATCGCGGATCGAATCGGCACCGGCCATCATCGTGACGATACGGTCGAGACCAAACGCGATGCCGCCGTGCGGAGGCGCGCCGTATTGCAGCGCATCGAGCAGGAAGCCGAACTTGGCCTGCGCTTCTTCCGCGTTGATCTTGAGCGCGCGGAACACCTTGCTCTGCACTTCCTCGCGATGGATACGCACCGAGCCGCCGCCGATTTCCCAGCCGTTCAGCACCATGTCGTAGGCCTTGGCGAGGCAGCGCGCCGGATCCGATTCCAGGTACTCGAGGTGCTCGTCCTTCGGGCTCGTGAACGGGTGATGCGCGGCGACGTAGCGGTTGTCTTCCTCGTCGTATTCGAACATCGGGAAGTCCACCACCCACAGCGGCTTCCAGCCGGACTCGACGAGACCGTTGGCCTTGCCGAACTCCGAGTGGCCGATCTTCAGACGCAGTGCGCCCAGACTGTCGTTCACCACCTTCGCGCGATCCGCGGCAAAGAAGATGATGTCGCCGTCTTGCGCGCCGGTGCGCTCGATGATCGCCTTGACCGCTTCGTCATGCAGGTTCTTGACGATCGGGCTTTGCAGACCGTCGCGGCCCTTCGCCACTTCGTTGACCTTGATCCACGCGAGGCCCTTCGCGCCGTAAATGCGCACGAATTCCGTGTAGCTGTCGATGTCGCCGCGCGAGAGCTCGCCGCCCTTCGGCACGCGGATCGCCGCAACGCGGCCGTCCTTCGTGTTGGCGGGCGCGCTGAATACCTTGAAGTCGACGTCCTTCACCGCGTCGGTCAGGTCGGTGAATTCGAGCTTCACGCGCAGGTCCGGCTTGTCCGAGCCGAAGCGGCGCATGGCTTCCGAGTACTCCATGACCGGGAACTTCGCGTCCAGCTCGACGCCGATGGTTTCCTTGAACACGTGGCGGATCATTGCCTCGAACAGATCGCGAATTTCCTGCTCCGAGAGGAACGAGGTTTCGCAGTCGATCTGCGTGAATTCCGGCTGACGGTCGGCCCGCAGGTCCTCGTCGCGGAAGCACTTGGTGATCTGGTAGTAGCGGTCGAAGTTCGCCACCATCAGCAGCTGCTTGAAGAGCTGCGGCGATTGCGGCAGCGCAAAGAACTGGCCGGGGTTGGTACGCGACGGCACGAGGTAGTCGCGCGCGCCTTCCGGCGTGCTCTTGGTGAGCATCGGCGTTTCGATGTCGATGAAACCGAGCGTATCGAGGTACTTGCGCACTTCGATTGCGACGCGGTAGCGCAGACGCAGGTTGTGCTGCATCTGCGGACGGCGCAGATCGAGCACGCGATGCGTGAGGCGCGTGGTTTCCGACAGGTTGTCGTCGTCGAGCTGGAACGGCGGCGTGATGGACGCGTTCAGCACGATCAGCTCATAGCACAGCACTTCGATCTTGCCGCTCTTGAGCGCCGCGTTCGTCGTGCCTTCCGGACGGCTGCGCACCACGCCCTTGATCTGCAGACAGAACTCGTTGCGCACGCCTTCGGCGGCTTTGAACATCTCCGCGCGGTCCGGGTCGCACACGACCTGGACGAGGCCTTCGCGGTCACGCAGGTCGATGAAGATAACGCCGCCATGGTCGCGGCGGCGGCTTACCCAGCCGCACAGCGAGACGGTTTGGCCCAGCAGTTCTTCGGTCACCAGACCGCAGTATTCAGATCTCATCGACATGATGTTTGACTTTCGTTTTGCATTGGTTGAACGGCGCGCCGCGATGGAGGCGGGCGCGCCGGCATTACAGCGGCGGCTCGACTGTCGTGCGGCGCAGCGGCGCCGCGGGCGCGGACGGCGCCACGACGCCCATCGAGACGATGTACTTGAGCGCGGCGTCGACCGTCATGTCGAGTTCGATCACTTCGCTCTTGGGCACTATCAGGAAGAAGCCGGACGTCGGATTCGGCGTGGTCGGCACGTACACGCTGACGTGGTCTTCTTTCAGGTGGTTGATCACGTCGCCGCCCGGAATGCCGGTCAGAAACGCAATCGTATAGCAGCCGCGGCGCGGGTATTCGATCAGGAGCGCCTTGCGAAACGCGTTGCCGCTGCTCGACAGCAGCGTGTCGGACACCTGCTTGACGCTCGTGTAGATCGGCCCCACTACGGGGATGTGCGCGACCACGAGCTCCCACCACTTCACGAGCTTTTGCCCGACGAAGTTCTGGGTCAGAAGCCCGACGACAAACACAAACGCCAGCGTGAGCACCGCGCCCAAGCCCGGCAGGCGAAAGCCGAACACGCGCTCCGGCTGCCAGGCGCTCGGCAGCAGCAACAGCGTCTGGTCCATCGTGCCGATGATGAGACCGAGCACCCACAGCGTGATGGCCAAAGGCACCAGCACCAGGAGGCCAGTCAGGAACACCGATTTGAGCGTCGTTTTTTTCGTCGTCATGTGTACCGCCAGAATGCCGCGCGGCGTGAAGAACGCGCGGCGTGTGCGCCGCCCGTGAAGGCGGCCGTGCTACTAGACGCTGCCGGAGCCGCTTGCCGCTGCTGCCGGCGCCGCGGCGGGCGCAGCCGGCGTGGCGGCCGCGGCCGTTTCCGGCTTGGCCGCGCCGTTGCCGGTGGACGCGCCCTTATCGGCACCATCACCAGCGCCATTCGCAGCGCCATTGGCGGGCGCACTCGTACCGCCGCTGCCGCCGCGAAAATCGGTGACGTACCAGCCGGAGCCCTTCAACTGGAAACCCGCGGCCGTGACCTGTTTCCGGAAAGTGTCTTTCCCGCATTCGGGACATTGCGTCAACTGGGGGTCGCTCATCTTCTGAAGGACGTCCTTCCCAAAGCCGCATGACTCGCAACGATAAGCGTAGATCGGCATGACCGTTTCCCTACTGAAATCTTGTAAACGCTTGCAAAGCCTTGAATTATAGCCGCAAACGGCAACGCTCCCCGGCATTTTGGGGATCGGCGCCCGACGCGACCGCCGTTGCGCTAAATGAGGGCGGGCGCGGCAAAAATCAAGGGGTGGGCAAGCGCTGGCCGCCAGGCGCGCGCTTCACGGCGCGAGCCACGGCAACGCCCGTCGTTCAGGCACGGCGACGCCACGTGAGCCAGCGCTCGCGCCCCGCAAAGACCGGGATCGAATCGCTGACGGGCTCCTCTTCGATCAGCTCGAAATGCGGCGTGAGCAACGCGTCGAGTTCGCCGCGCTCCATGCCGAACGGCGGCCCCTTGGACGTCGCGCCGATGAAAAAGAACCCGGCAAGGAGCGCGCCCGCCGGCAACAGCTCGGCCATGCGGCGCGCGTAGTCGCTGCGGCGCGCCGGCGGCAATGCGCAGAGAAACGCGCGCTCATAAATCCACGCGGGAGTGAACGGCGGCTCGTAACTGAAGAAATCCGCCTGCTCCACGAGCTGGGCGTGCTGTTCGCCCAACTGCGCCCGCGCAGCCGCAACCGCCGCAGGCGAAAAATCGATCGCGCGGACCGGGCTCCCACGGGCGGCCAGCCACGCGGCTTCGTACGCGCTGCCGCAGCCCGGAATCAGCACCGCCTCGCCGGCGTGACGCCCCGCAAACGCCTGAAACGCCGACGGCACGCCCGCCTGGTCCCACGGCGTGAAGTGACGCTCGAAACGCTCGTCCCAGAACGTCGGCGAGTTGGGATCGCGACTCTCGAATTCGGGCACCGGGGTTTGGGTCGGATCGCTCATCATTTGCCTCGCAAGCTGTGGATCAGGCGCCGTACGCGAGCGCGAGAAAGAGACGCGCCAGCGCCGCGCCGACACCCACCGCCACGCCGAACAGCAGCAAGCCCTGCAGCAGCCGGTTAGTGCGCTTCTGCTCGAGCAGGATCTGCCGGATCATGTCGTCGTTGCCGACGCGCCCGTGGTCATGACGCTCGGCCAGCACATGATGAATCAGGCGCGGCAACTGCGGCAGCGTCTTGCTCCACTGCGGCGCCTCGATCTTCAGCCGCTCGTACCAGCCGCGCAAGCCGATCTGCTCGTTCATCCAGCGTTCCAGATAGGGCTTAGCCGTTTTCCATAGATCCAATTCCGGATCGAGCGAACGGCCAAGCCCCTCCACGTTCAGCATGGTCTTTTGCAGCAGCACGAGCTGCGGCTGGATCTCGACATTGAAGCGGCGCGACGTCGAAAAAAGGCGCATCAGCACCTGACCGAGCGAAATGTCCTTCAGCGCGCGGTCGAAATACGGCTCGCATACCGCGCGAATGGCGCTTTCCAGTTCCTCGACGCGCGTGGTGGGCGGCACCCAGCCCGATTCCAGATGCAGCGTCGCGACGCGGTGGTAATCGCGCTTGAAAAACGCGAGGAAGTTCTGCGCGAGGTAGTTCTTGTCGAAGTCCGACAGCGCGCCGATGATGCCGAAGTCCAACGCGATATAGCGGCCGAAATGCGCCGGATCGAGGCTCACCTGAATGTTGCCCGGGTGCATGTCCGCGTGGAAAAAACCGTCCCGGAATACCTGGGTGAAGAAAATCTCGACGCCTTCGCGGGCCAGTTTCGGAATGTCGACACCGGCTGCGCGCAGCGTGTCGACCTGGCTGATCGGCACGCCGACCATGCGCTCCATGACGAGCACGGTGGGCGTGCAGAATTCCCAATACATTTCGGGCACGAGCAGCAGGTCGAGCCCGGCGAAGTTACGGCGCAACTGGCTGCCGTTGGCCGCCTCGCGCATCAGGTCGAGTTCGTCGTGCAGATACTTGTCGAACTCGGCGACCACCTCGCGCGGCTTCAGGCGCTTGCCGTCCGCCCAGAGCCGCTCGGCCCATACCGCGATGTCGCGCAGCAACGCGAGGTCGGAGTCGATCACCGGCAGCATGTTCGGGCGCAGCACCTTCACGGCGACGGCCTTGCCGGCATGCTGTCCTGCCTTCACGGTCGCGAAGTGCACCTGCGCGATCGACGCGCTTGCCACCGGCACCCGCTCGAAGTCGTCGAACAGCACGTCGACCGGCGCGCCGAGCGACTTCTCGACGAGCCCGATCGCCACCGCCGAATCGAACGGCGGCACCTGATCCTGCAGCTTCGCGAGTTCGTTGGCGATGTCGACCGGCAGCAGGTCGCGCCGGGTCGACAGCACCTGCCCGAACTTGACGAAGATCGGCCCCAGGCTTTCGAGTGCGAGACGCAACCGCACGCCCGGCGGCGCCTCGAACTTCCGGCCGATGGTCGTGATACGCAGCAGCATGCGCACGCGCCGGTCGTTGACGCGGCCGAGCATCATCTCGTCGAGACCGAAGCGGATTACGGTGAAGAAAATCTTGAGGAAACGCAGAAAGCGCATAGTTGTGCCCGGTGACTAGCGCGTGCCGCGCGACGTGGCGGCGCTGCCCGGCGCGGCGGCGCCGCGGGCTTCGACCTTCTGTTCAAGACGCTGGATGCGTTTTTCGACACGCGCGAGCGCGTCGCGCGCTTGCGCCAGTTCCGCGTTGAAGTCGCCAAGCGCGCTGCGACGCACGAGTTGCGGGTTCTCGTCCAGCAGATATTCGGTGGCCGTGTCGAGCAGATTGCGGCCGGTGCGTTGCACGTGTTCGCCGACCGTGCGCACGATCGACCCCACTCGCCACGCCGGCCCGTCGCCGATCAGCCTGGCCAGATCTTCTTCCGGCTCCCAGCGCAGGTGCTCCGCGAGTTTCGCGATGACGGTCGCGAATTCGGCGTCACCCTCGATCTTCACGTGCTTCATGACGGCCGCCTGGCCGCCCTGCACGAAGGCGGGCAAGGCGTCGGACGGCACCGAGAGCGTCACGTCGAACTGCTGCGTGTCGGTTTCGCCGATGGTGCCGAGATAGCCGTCCGGCTGCACGAGCAGCGTGAGCACGACGGGCGGCGACGACAGTCTGGCGGTCTTGCCCGCATAGGGAGCGAGGCGCTCGCGAGCCCACGATTCGCGGGCAAGCAGATGATTGACAGCGGCGACAAAAGGCTTGGCGGCGAGGGTCATTGAAAGTGGCAAGAAAAAACCCGCGCGAGCGACTGCCCGCGCGGGTTCCTATTGTAACGTCCGTTCGCTTCGCGGCCTGCTCGGCCGAACGGCTAACCGCGGCGCATGGTGAGCCGCCGCAAGAGAACGTCGAAGCGGCCTCGCAAGCTGCAGACGCCGGATCGCAACCGGCGCTGCATGCCCGCGCCGCTTTAGTGCTGCGCGACCTGCTGGATGCCGGCCAGCAGCCAGCCTTCGCCCGGACGGTTCGCCTTCGACAGGTTCCAGACTTCGACGAACGGCTCCGCCGCCGCGCCCGGCGCTTCCCGAATCAGGCCGGAGAAGCGCACGCTCGCGAAGTACTCGTTCGCGCGTTCTTCGACGCCGAGCAGATCGGCGTTCAGCTGCACGACGTCAGTCTGATTCTTCTCCGCGCCGCGCGAGGCCAGATCGACGCGCACCTCGGCGAACATTTCCGGCGTGGTGAACTCGCGGATGTCGTCGATATTGCCCACGTCCCACGCGGCCTGCAGGCGCACGAAATAGACCTTCGCGTTGCGCAGGAATGCGTCAGAATCGAAGCCGGCCGGCACGCTCGGCGTGGCGTTGACCGACGGCGTGGTGAGCGGATTGCCTTGCGGTTCGAGATACGAGCCCGTCGGCGGCGCCGTATAGCGCGGCTCCTGCGTGTAGCCGGCAGCGCCCGAATTCAGCGACGGCGAGTGACCGGCATAAGCCGGTTGCGACGCATCGCGTTTGCGGCCCATGAAGCGGCGAACGAGCCAGATGCCGATCATCGCGAGCACCGCAATCACGATGACGTTGGCCATGGCGCCCGCGAACGCGCCGCCCAGACCGAAGTGCGACAGCAGCGCGGCAATGCCGAGGCCGGCTGCAAGACCGGCAATCGGCCCGAGCCAGCGCGAGCGGTTGGGCTGGGCAGCCGGGGCGGGAGCCGGCGCGGGGGCCGGTTGCGCGCGCTGCTGCATGGCCGGATTGGTGGGCGCCGGCTGCGACGGCGCGGCCTGCTGCTGGACGGTATTCGACTGACGGCCGATGCTACGTCCACCGCCCATGCGGCGCGCTTCGGCGTCGAGCGACGCGACGGAGCCGGCGACGATCAGACCGACCATGGCGATCAGTCCGATTCTTCTCACCAGCGACCGCTTAACCTTACGGGGAGATAACAGCATTGAATCGGACATTTCGCACTTTCCTTTAAAAATCGACGGGTTGGAGACCCTAGTATTTGGTCCCCACATGTAAAGCTACCACGCCAGCTGACAAATTGTAATATTTGACGCCATCGAGACCCGCTTGTTCCATCATTGTTTTTAAAGTTTCCTGATCCGGATGCATGCGGATCGACTCCGCGAGGTAGCGATAGCTCTCCGCGTCTTTTGCAAAGCGCTCGCCAAGCCACGGCAGCACCTTGAACGAATAGACGTCGTAGGCCTTTTTCAGCGGATCCCACACCTTCGAAAATTCCAGCACCAGCAGGCGTCCGGCCGGCTTCAGCACCCGGCGCATTTCTGCCAGCGCGACATCCTTATGCGTCATGTTGCGCAAGCCGAATGCCACGGTGACCACGTCGAAGTAATTGTCCGGAAACGGAATTTTCTCGGCATCGCAGAGCAGCGCGGGCGTGATCACGCCCTTGTCGAGCAGCCGGTCGCGGCCCACGCGCAGCATGGACTCGTTGATGTCCGTGTGCCAGACCTCGCCGCTTTCGCCCGCCTGTTTCGCGAATGCCTTCGACAGGTCGCCCGTGCCGCCCGCGATGTCGAGCACCTTGTAGCCCGGCCGCACGTTGGCCTGGGCGATCGTGAACATCTTCCACGCCCGGTGCAACCCGCCCGACATCAGGTCGTTCATCAGGTCGTAGTTGGCGGCGACCGAGTGGAACACGCCCGCCACCTTCTGCGCCTTTTCCTGTTCGTCGACCGATTGAAAGCCGAAGTGGGTTTTGCTCATCGCGCTTGTCCTTTCCGCGTATTCTCAAATGTTGCGCCGCATCAGTGCGGCGGGCCTGGCGAATCGTATCAGTGACGGTGACCGTGCGCAGCGCCCGGCGGGGCCATCGGCGCGTCGCGATCGACGCCGGCCTTAGCGAGTTTGTCGAGATACGCGCGCCAGAGTTCATCCTGGCGCCGCGCCAGGTCGTAGAGCAGATCCCACGAATAGATGCCGGTGGAGTGTCCGTCCGAGAAAGTCGGCTGGATCGCGTAGTTGCCGACGCCCTCGATCATCGTGATGGTCACGTCGCGCTTGCCGGTTTGCAGCGTTTCCTGGCCGGGGCCGTGACCCTGCACTTCCGCCGACGGCGAATACACGCGCAGCAGTTCGAAGGGCAGCCGGTACGATTCGCCGCTTGCGTACTGCAATTCGAGCACACGCGACTTCGCATGCACGACGACGCCGCTCGGCACCGGAGTATCGGGAGTCAGTCCGCTCATGATGGCCTCAATATGAAAACGCCGCCGCGCCCGCATGCGCCCCGTGAGGCCATGGTGCGAAGCGGCGGTGATGGGCGCTCAGGCGAGCGCCTGTTCGATTTCCTGCCGCACCGCCTCGCGCAACAGCGTGGCTTGCGCGCGGCGCGACGACAGCATCGCTTCGGAAACCGTGCGCTGCCGCGGCGCCCAGATCGGCAGCGGAAAATGAGCGTCGTTCGAAAAACGCGGGATGACGTGCCAGTGCACGTGCGGCACCTGGTTGCCGAGGCTCGCGAGATTCACCTTGGCCGGCTGGAGAATGCGCCGCATGGCACGTTCGACCGCATACACGACCTTCATCACGCGATCGCGGCCCGCCGCGTCCAGATCCGAAAACTCCGCCACGTGCTCGTTCCAGATCACCCGGCAAAACCCCGGGTAATCGTGTTCGTCGGCGAGGACGACACGCAGCGTGTCGTCCTGCCACAGCACATCGCCGCCATCTTCACGGCAAAAAACGCAATCCATCGTCGTCCTCAGGCAAAAATCGTCAGTCGTGCCATTAAACCAGCACGCGCTCGATTCCGCCATTGTTCGCACGCTGCACGTAGTCGACCATCCAGTCTTCGCCGAGCACATGGCGCGCCATCTCGACGACGATGTAATCCGCCTCGATGCCCGCGTCTTCGTTGTAGCGCGACAGGCCTTGCAGGCACGACGGGCAGCTCGTGAGAATCTTCACGTCGGTCGCGCCCTTCGGCTGCGGACCGTCGCCGGCCTTCAGCACCGAACCGTTCGCCGCACCGGCCGCGCCGGCCGATGCATTGGCCGGGTTGATCGCGTTCGCACCCGCTTCGGCGACGAGCGGTATGCCGCGCAATTTCGCCGCACCCTTGCGGATTTCCTCTTCCTTGCGAAAGCGCACTTGCGTCGAAATGTCTGGACGTGTGACCGCGAGCGTGCCCGACTCGCCGCAGCAGCGATCGTTCTTCTCGATCTTGTAGCCGTCTTTTTCCGAGCCCATCAGCGAATTGACGAGCTTGACCGGGTCCATCGTCTTGATCGGCGTGTGGCACGGGTCGTGGTACATGTAGCGCGTGCCCGTGACGCCGTCGAGCTTCATGCCTTTTTCGAGCAGGAACTCGTGAATGTCGATGATCCGGCAACCCGGGAAAATCTTGTCGAATTCATAACCGGCGAGCTGGTCGTAGCACGTGCCGCACGACACCACCACCGTCTTGATGTCGAGATAGTTCAGCGTGTTGGCGACGCGATGGAACAGCACGCGGTTGTCCGTGACGATCTGCTCGGCCTTGTCGTACTGGCCGGAGCCGCGCTGCGGATAGCCACAGCACAGATAACCCGGCGGCAGCACCGTTTGCACGCCTGCTTCCCACAGCATCGCCTGGGTCGCGAGACCGACCTGCGAAAAGAGCCGCTCGGAGCCGCAGCCGGGGAAGTAGAACACCGCTTCCGTGTCGGCCGTGGTCGTCTTCGGATTGCGGATGATCGGGACAATCTTGTTGTCCTCGATGTCGAGCAGCGCGCGCGCGGTTTTCTTCGGCAGATTGCCCGGCATCTTCTTGTTCATGAAGTGGATCACCTGCTCGGTGACCGGCGGCTTGCCGACGGTAGCGGGCGGATGCGCCGTCTGCTTCTTCACGAACTTCTTGAGCACCTCGTTGCCGAGGCGCTGCGCCTTGTAGCCGATGCCCATCATCGCGGTGCGCGCGAGGTTGATGGTCTGCGGATTCGTCGCGTTGAGGAAGAACATGCCGGCCGCGTTGCCCGGATTGAACTTCTTCTTGCCCATCTTGCGCAGCAGGTTGCGCATGTTCATGGTCACGTCGCCGAAGTCGATCTTCACCGGACACGGCGTCACGCATTTGTGACAGACGGTGCAGTGATCGGCGACGTCGCCGAATTCGTCCCAGTGCTTGATGGACACGCCGCGGCGCGTCTGCTCTTCGTACAGGAACGCCTCGACCAGCAGCGAGGTCGCGAGAATCTTGTTGCGCGGGCTGTACAGCAGGTTCGCGCGCGGCACGTGCGTCGCGCACACCGGCTTGCACTTGCCGCAGCGCAGGCAATCTTTGATCGACTCGGAAATCGCGCCGATGTCGCTCTGCTGCATGATCAGCGATTCGTAGCCCATGAGGCCGAAGCTCGGCGTGTAGGCATTGCGCAGATCGGCGCCTTCCAGCAGCTTGCCCGCGTTGAAGCGGCCGTGCGGATCCACGCGCTGCTTGTATTTGCGGAATTCGCCGATTTCGTCGTCGGTCAGGAATTCGAGCTTGGTGATGCCGATGCCGTGCTCGCCGGAGATCACGCCGTCGAGCGAACGCGCCAGCTTCATGATGCGCGCGACCGCCTTGTGGGCGTCCTGCAGCATCTCGTAGTTGTCGGAATTGACCGGCAGGTTGGTGTGCACGTTGCCGTCGCCCGCGTGCATGTGCAGCGCGACGAACACGCGGCCGCGCAGCACCTGCTTGTGGATGGCCTGAGCTTCGTCGAGGATCGGCTTGAACTCGCCGCCGTTGAAGATCTGGCGCAGCTCCGCGCGGATTTCCTGCTTCCACGACACGCGGATCGTGCGGTCCTGCGTGACATGGAACACGGTCGCGTCCGGCTGCGCGTCCACGCGGTCCGCGAACTTCTCGGCGAGCGCCTCGTAGCCGAGGCCGACCAGATAGTGCTGCGCCTCGCGCAGCGACAGGTCCAGCTTGTCGCGCAGAAACTCCCAGCGCGTGCGCACGCGCTTGAGCAGATCCAGCGCCTGTTGCACGCGGTCTTCGAGCAGCTCGGCGCTCGGGATTTCGTTGGCGTCGTCGCTCTTGCCGAGCGGCAGCTTGCCGCCCTTGAAAAACGCCTCCAGCGCGTCGACGAGCTGCAGCTTGTTCTTGATCGACAGCTCGATGTTGATGCGCTCGATGCCGTCCGTGTACTCGCCCATGCGGTCGAGCGGAATCACCACGTCTTCGTTGATCTTGAACGCGTTGGTGTGCTTCGCGATGGCTGCCGTGCGGCTGCGGTCGAGCCAGAAGCGCTTGCGCGCCTCGGCGCTCACCGCCACGAAGCCCTCGCCGCTCTTGCCGTTGGCCATGCGCACCACTTCGGACGTGGCCTGCGCCACGGCGTCCGCATCGTTGCCGACAATGTCGCCGATCAGCACCATCTTCGGAAACGCGTTGCGCTTGCTCTTCGTCGCATAGCCGACCGCGCGCAGGTAACGCTCGTCGAGGTGTTCGAGGCCGGCGAGAATCGCGCCGCCCTGCTTCGACGTTTCAAACAGGTAGTCCTTGATTTCGACGATGCTCGGAATCGCCTCGCGCGCCTGGCCGAAGAATTCCAGACAGACGGTGCGCGTGTGCGCCGGCATCTTGTGCAGCACCCAGCGCGCGGACGTGATGAGACCGTCGCAACCTTCCTTCTGCACGCCCGGCAGGCCGGCGAGGAATTTATCCGTGACGTCCTTGCCGAGGCCCTCCTTGCGGAACACGCGGCCCTTGATGTCGAGCGACTCCGTGCGCAGCAGCTTCTCGCCCGGCGCATAGTTGCCGTCGAACCATTTCAGCTCGAAGCGCGCCACCTCCACGTCGTGAATCTTGCCGAGGTTATGCGCAAGACGCGTGACTTCCAGCCAGTTGCCTTCCGGATCGACCATGCGCCACCAGGCGAGGTTGTCGAGCGCCGTGCCCCACAGCACCGCCTTCTTGCCGCCCGCGTTCATCGCGACGTTGCCGCCCACGCAGGAGGCGTCGAGCGAAGTCGGGTCGACGGCGAACACGAAGCCGGCCTGCTCGGCCGCCTCGGTCACGCGCCGCGTGACGACGCCCGCGCCGGAGAAAATAGTCGGCACCTTGCGGTCGACGCCCGGCAGTTCGGTCATTTCCACCGCGCCCAGTTGCTCGAGCTTTTCCGTGTTGATGACGGCGGAGAACGGCGTCAGCGGCACGGCGCCGCCGGTGTAGCCGGTGCCGCCGCCGCGCGGAATCACGGTCAGTCCAAGCTCGAAACACGCCTTGATCATGCCGGCGATCTCCGCCTCGGTATCCGGCGTCAGCACGACGAACGGGTACTCCACGCGCCAGTCGGTCGCGTCGGTCACATGCGAAACGCGCGACAAACCGTCGAACTTGATGTTGTCCTTTTGCGTGACGCGGCCGAGCACTTTCGTCGCGCGGCGGCGCAGATCGTAAGTCTTCTGGAACTCGCTTTCGAATTCGTCGACGGCACGACGCGCGGCCTGCACCAGCGTTTCGACGCGCGCGGCACGTTCGACGCCCGCTTCGTCGCCGTGTTCGGTCAGATCGGCGCGGCGGCGCTTCTCGATTTCCGACAGACGGTGATGCAGCGCCTCGATCAGCATCGCCCGGCGCTTGGGGTTGTCGAGCAGATCGTCCTGCAGGTAAGGATTGCGGCGCACCACCCAGATGTCGCCGAGCACTTCATAGAGCATGCGCGCCGAGCGGCCGGTGCGGCGCTCCGCGCGCAGTTCGGCCAGCACCGCCCATGCGTCGTCGCCGAGCAGACGGATGACGATTTCACGGTCGGAAAACGACGTGTAGTTATAGGGAATTTCGCGCAGGCGCGCTTCAGGATCGGCGGCGACCGCGGCGGCGGCTCCGTGCGGATCGAAAACTTGAGGTGCGTTCATGTGTGGACGACTCGGTGGATCAGCCCGGCGCGCTCATGGCGAGGCGACGGCTGACGGTGCGCGTGGGGCGCAATGCTTGGAAATCTTCTTGGAGCGAAGCGCCACCGACGGCCTACCCACGTCGGTCGCTTCGCGGCGCTCAGATACTGCTACACGATCGTGCGTGGCGGACGTGACGCTCCGCCGCGGGGCACGACTCACGCGGGACGGGCATCAAGTGGGCGATCCGAGGCTGCCAGTGCATCTTCCGATCCTTATTCCAAAATGGAATTCTACCGCATCGGCCCGCGAGGCGTTGACGGCCGGAATCCGAGCGGCGCCGCGGCGGACGATACCCCGCCCGCGCCGCGAGGGCCGCCGGGCGGCGCCGGTGCGGCGCCGGTGCGGCG
>NZ_CADIKB010000038.1 GCF_902859825.1 Paraburkholderia phenoliruptrix
TCCAGAAACTGGCTCCATGTTCGAGGGAAATCTTCACCGGCAGTCGGGGTATGCTTGAGTTCGCTCACTACCCGATCATGGCGCAAGTGGAGCTAAATGGATAGCCCATATATCTATACAGTTTTGCACGCGTCGCACCTGCGAAAATCCGCAGTTGCGCTGTGCACCGCCGCGCTCACGCCGTGTGCGCGGTTTCGAAGATATCGCGCAGCCACTGCGCAAACACACGCACGCGCGACGACAGTTGCCGGTTCTGCGGATACAGCACCGACACCGGGAGCGGCGGCGGCGGGAAGTCCGCCAGAATGATCTTGAGCCGCCCGCTCGCCAGCTCGTCGCGCACCCGGTAGCGCGGCACCTGAACGATTCCGAGGCCGGCCACCGCCGAGCCGGTGTAAAGCTCGACGCCGGTGACCGAAACCACGCCCGGCAGCAGCATCGGCGTGTTGCGTCCTTCCATGCTGAATTCGAGCGGCACCGGCTTGCCCGTCGCGCTCGACACGTAGTTGACGGCGCGGTGCCGCGCAAGCGCATGCGGATCGGCCGGCTCGCCGTACTGTTCCAGATACGCGGGGCTCGCCACCGTGACCTGCGGCAGTTGCGCGACGCGCCTCCCCACCATCGACGAATCTTGCAGGTTGCCCGCGCGCAGCACGCAGTCGACGCCTTCGCGCACGAGGTCGACGAGCCGGTCGTCCTCGCCGATGGTCAGCTCGATGCCGGGATAGCGCGCCAGAAACGCCGGCAAGGCCGGCACGATGAAGTGCCGCGCGAGCGTGCCTTGCAGGTTGACCCGTAACAGCCCCTTCGGCGCAAGGTTCGAGAACGAACCTTCGGCCTCCTCCAGATCGGCGATCAGCCGCACGCAGCGGCCGTAGTACGCCTGTCCGTCCGGCGTGAGGCGCACCGTGCGCGTGGTGCGCTCCAGGAGGCGCGCGCCGAGCCGCTCCTCCATGCGCTTCACGAGATTCGTGACGGTGGCGCGCGGTATCTGCAGATCGTCGGACGCGCGCGTGAAGCTCTGCCGCTCGGCGACCCGGACGAAGACACGCATTTCCTCAAAACGATCCATGTGCGGTCAGCCCTTGGCGGATGATTGTTAAAGTGATTGGAACGATGATCGTCGCCCCCACCCGATTATCTCAGAAGCGAAAGACTCCATCATTCCCTCACCGACTCAACACATCAAGGGAACACACCATGAACACGACTCGAAACGCTCAGATTGCTATCGTCACCGGCGCCTCGCGCGGCATCGGCGCGGCCATTGCACGGCGTCTCTCGAACGACGGTTTTGCCGTTGTCGTCAACTATGCGGCGAGCGCTAGCGAAGCCGATGCGCTCGCCGCGGAGCTGAACACCGCCGGCGGCCGGGCGATCGCCGTGAAGGCCGACGTCTCCAAAGCCGCCGACGTGCGCCGCCTGTTCGAGACAGCCGAGCAGCAACTGGGAAAGGTTGACGTGCTCGTCAACAATGCCGGCGTGATCAAGCCGACGCCGCTCGCCGACACGAGCGACGAACTCTACGACCGCGCGTTCGACATCAACGTGCGCGGCACCTTCAACACGCTGCGCGAAGCGGCGGCCCGCATGAACGACGGCGGCCGCATCGTCAACTTTTCGAGCACCACGCTCGCGCTGAACCTGCCCGGCTATGCGATCTACAACGCGACGAAGGCATCGGTGGAGGCATTCACGCATGTGTTCGCGAAAGAGCTGCGCGGGCGCAACATCACGGTGAATGCGGTGGCGCCGGGACCGGTCGCGACGTCGCTCTTCTTCGACGGCAAGACGGAGGCGCAGATCCAGCACTTCGCGAAGATGCCGCCGCTCGAGCGTCTCGGACAACCGGAGGACATTGCTTCGGTGGTGGCGTTTGTCGTCAGTTCTGAGGCCGGCTGGGTGAACGGCCAGGTGTTGCGCGCAAACGGCGGGCTGGCTTGAGCGACCCCAAGCGGCCGGGCGTTGGTTCGGCCACCGGGGCACGGCACAGAACCAACGCGTCGAACCGCGGGTGCGCGACTTTACTGCGCGGCAGCCGGCAGATGCTTGCGTTTAGCCAGTTCCTGCGCCATCGCGTAATGCTCCTGAATGGTCGGCAGCGCCTTTCTCGCCGCATCCTTCAGTTGCGGATCGCGGCCCGAAGCGATTTCCGCCTGGAACGCCGACAGCGCCTTCTGCTCGCCCGCGAGCGCGACCTGTTCGATATAGGTCTTGTCGAACTCGGCACCGCGCAGGTTGTTGATGCTCGCGAGCACGGCGCTGTCGGGGTCGTTCTTCGGCACGTCGACACCGCGCGGGCTCGCCGCGCGCAACGAGTCCGAAATCCTCGCGTTATCCGCGGACACGCGTTCGGCGAAGGCCTTCACGTCGCGGTCGGTCGAACGCGAGGTCGCGATGCGGGCCGCGTCGCGCTGCGTGGCCACGGCCTGGGTGCCCTCGGCGATGAACGTCTGGTCGGCGGCATGCAAACGGCCCGCTTCCGGCGCGGCAGGGGTCGCCGTCTGAGCGGTGGCCGTCGTGGCCGAAGCGGCGAGCAGCAGGCCGGCCGTGCAGGCACTCGAAAAGGTGGCGAGAGGCAAGCGGATCATAGTTTCTCCTTGGAATGGAAGCGAAACGGCGACGGTGAAGGACGCGAGGCGCGGCCGCCTTGCAGGCGACTTACACACAATTGATATACCGCTGCGCGCCTGATGGACGGCGCGTGGCGCGCGTTTTTTCGTCTGGAAAATTCTAGAAGCGGGCCTTCGCACCATGTGATACGACGCTGTCGCTTGTGTAACGTTAGGTAACCTTCACACGAATGACGCCGCGTTCTGCATGCGAATGAATCGGGGATTTGACCTGCGATTGAACCCACACCCAGGGATTGCCAGCAGAAAACCGGCGCGCCGCTGAATTTTTCGGCAGCGGCGCCGATAACAGAAAGTAAGAAGCGCGCCGGGCATCGACGAACGCGCGCGCGCCCCCGCACCGCAATTCCGGAGAGATTCGATGGCAGCAGATAACCGCTCGCACGACGAACGCACCAACCTGACCAGTTCCAACAAATTCGAGCTGCTGCTGTACCGGCTGGGCTCGGTGCCCGGCAGCGACGCGCACGAGCTTTACGGCATCAACGTGTTCAAGGTGCGAGAAATCTCCACCATGCCGCCCGTCACGCCGATCGCCGGCTCGTCGCCTTTCGTGATGGGCGCGGTCGACATTCGCGGGCAGATCATTCCCGTGATCGACCTGCCGCGGCTGATGGGCTGCGAGCCCACGCGCGGGCTGAATATTCTGCTCGTGACGGAATTCGCGCGCTCCACGCAGGCGTTCGCTGTCGAAGAAGTCGACGACATCGTGCGGCTGGAGTGGAACCAGGTGCTCTCGGCGGAAGGCGCGGCAGGCGGCAATCTCGTCACGAGCATTGCGCGGATCGACGGCAATACCGGCGACTCGCGGCTCGCGCAGGTGATCGACGTCGAGCAGGTGTTACGCGACGTGTTCCCGTCGCAGCATCCGAGCGTGGACCCGACGTCGGTCGGCGATGCGCTCGGCATCCGCCCGGGCGCGAAGATTCTCGCCGCCGACGACTCGGGCTTCGCCCGCAAGCTGATCGAGCAGGCGTTGACCGCGATCGGCGCGGAGTTCGTCATGACCAAGACCGGCGAAGAGGCGTGGCAGACCTTGCAGCAGGTCGCCGACGAAGCGCAGTCCAACGGCGCACGCGTGAAGGACAGCATCGCGCTCGTGCTGACCGACCTCGAAATGCCCGAGATGGACGGCTTCATGTTGACCCGTCAGATCAAGGCCGACGAACGGACCCGGGACATTCCGGTGATCATCCATTCGTCGCTGACGGGCGCGGCCAACGAAGCGCATGTGAAGAATGCCGGCGCCAACGGCTACGTCGCGAAGTTCCAGGCCGGCGAACTGGCGCACGCCATCCGCACGGCGCTGATGTCGGCCAGCGAAGCCGCGGCCTGACGCGCTCGCTAGACCATTGCTCGGCGCGCCGGCGCGGTTTTATTGTGGCGCGGCGAGCGTAACGTTCTACGTAACCGTTCAGCGCCGATCAATTGCGCCCGCATCGCCGAGCTTGCGTTTGAGCTCGGCCAGCTGAGCCTCCAGTTCCTCGATACGCTCATCGCGCTGCTTCAACGCGGCGGCGACATCGGCCGCGTCGAAACGTTGCGGAATATGCTTCGGGCAATTGACGTCCCACGCGCGCACGGTCATCACGATCACGCGTTCGCCGCGCGCCTTGTAACCTTCGGGCATCAGCTTCGCGAGCAGCGCGGGATCGTCGTCGATCACACGCGCCTCGCCCCATATCTTGATGCGCCGCCGATGCGCGTAGTCGACCAGAAACAGATGCGCCTTCGGGTTGTCGGCCAGATTGCCGGCGGTCACGTACTGCCGGTTGCCGGCGAAATCGGCAAAGGCGATGGTGTGATCGTCGAGCACGCGCAGAAAACCGGCCGGCCCGCCGCGATGCTGGATATACGGCTGCCCTTCCGAGCTGACCGTGGCGAGAAACACGCTGGTCTGCTGCTCGATGAAACGCGCGACGTCGGGCGTAAGCCGCGTCTGCCAGCCGTGCTCTTCCTCCATGCGCGCGTAGGCGTCGCGCGAGCCATGGCGGCTTTGCCATGCCTTGACCGTCGGCGTAAAGGCAATATCGCTAGGGTAAGCGGGCGGCTGTGATGCGAGGCTTGTCATGAAACGGCTCCTTGGCGGGCTGTCCCGCAGGTAACGCGCTCAACGTTACGCGCCCGCGCTCCCGCGCAGAAGCCTGCTTTTGCGAGAAGCAGGTTCTCGTCGCATGAGAGAAGCGGGCTCCACCAAGCCTCGCGCTTCTCAGGCGCTCGCCGCGAGTTCCTCTTCGCGCTCCAGCGAACGCGTGTTCCTCAGTTCCGGGAATAGCTTCATCCACAGCAAGGCGACCGTGATTGTCGCGATGCCGCCCACCAGCACGGCCGTGCGCGCGTCCCACCAGCCCGCCGTGACACCGGATTCGAATTCGCCCAATTGATTCGATGTCCCAATGAAAAGCGAATTGACGGCGCTCACGCGCCCGAGCATGTCGTCGGGCGTGCGCAGTTGCACCAGCGACAGACGCACGACCACGCTGATGGTGTCCGACGCGCCCAGCGCCATCAACGCAAGCAGCGAAACGATGAACTGATGCGACATGCCGAACACGAGCGTCGCCACGCCGAACGCGATCACGCCGCCGAACATCGCCGCGCCCGGCCGGTTGCGCAGCGGGAAATGCGCGAGCCAGACGGTGCCGGCGAGCGCGCCGATCGCGGCGCCCGAGCGCAACAGGCCGAGCCCGAGCGGCCCCGTATGCAGGATGTCACGCGCGAACACGGGCAGGAGCGCGGTGGCGCCGCCGAACAGCACGGCAAACAGATCGAGCGACAAGGCTCCCAGTATCACCGGCTCCTTGCGAATGAAGGCGATGCCGGAGAACACCGATTCCAGCGTCACGGGGGCGCGACTCGCCGGCTTCGCGCGCAGCGGAATGCCCCGCACGGCCGTGGCCGCGGCGGCGAACGACAACGTGCAAGCAAGATAAGCGGCGCCCGGCCCGATGCCGTAAAGCAGGCCGCCGAGCGCCGGACCGGCGATCTGTGCCGTCTGGTTCGCCGACGTTGCCCACGCCGTCGCTTTGGGTAATTGCCCGCGCGGCACGACGCCAGGCAGGAGCGACGCGACCGCCGGCGACTCGAACGCACGCGCCGCACCGACGCATGCCGCCAGCACATAGATGACCGGCGCGCTGATCCATCCGCCGAACGTGCCGCAGGCGAACAGCAAGGCGGCGACGCTTTCGAGGCTTTGACAAACAGCCGCGATGCGCCGGCGGTCATAACGGTCCGCAAAGTGACCGACGACGAGCGTCAGCAAAAACATCGGCAGGAATTGCGCGAGTCCCACGAGGCCGAGCGCGAACGCGCTGTGCGTGAGCGCGTAGATGTGCCAGCCCATCGCGACCGCGAGCATCTGGAACGACAGCGACGAGAGAATGCGCGTGCACCAGAAGCGCTGAAACGCCGGTTGCTTCGGCAGGCTGCGCGTAGAGGAATCGGGCGCGTCGGCGGGATCGTCGGAATGAGCGGGCATCGAGGTCGTGACGTAGATGGGGCTGGCGTGGGCGGCAGCTAGTTTAGAGCAACCGTGCCTCGCCTGCTCGCGCGGTGGCCGCCGGCTGAGCGCGCGCCCGTCACCGTTGATTACGGGCAGGCAATGGCAGACACCGCGGACGCCAGCCGCCACGGCGCACAGGGTCAACTCCGTTCATCGTTCTTTCATTTGATAATCATTCTCATTTACATTATGCTCTCGCATCCTTAATAAGAACTCACGTCGTGGACCTTCCCCGCTAGTCGGCTGCGGGTGCCGCGTCGTCCGAACCATTCATGCGCTTCGTCAAAACTTCCGCGCCGCCGGGCCGCGCTCGCCGTTCCGGCATCCGCTTTCCTCTTTCTATGTTGATGTATATGGCGACCGCGCCCGCCGCACTCGCCGCCTCCTCCGACGGCGCGACGAGCGTCCAGCCCGCCACCACCGCCGCAGCCACGACAGAACTGCCGGCCGTCGCCGTGCACGCCGCGCCGCTCGCCGATCCGACGGCCGGCTACCGCCCGCGCACGAGCGAAACGTCGAGCGGCGTCGCAACGAAAATCAGCGACATTCCGCAGTCCGTCGCGGTGGTCAGCTCGAGCGTGATGCAGGACCAGCAGGCGCGCACGCTCGACGACGTGCTCGGCAACGTGAGCGGCATCACGCAGACGAACACGCTCGGCGGGACGCGCGATGCGTTCATCAAGCGCGGTTTCGGCTCGAACGACGACGGCTCGATTCTCGTCGACGGTATGCGCTCGACGACGCTTCACCACTACCTCGCGACGATCGACCGCGTCGAAGTCCTCAAGGGCCCGGCGTCGCTCCTCTACGGCATTCAGGAGCCCGGCGGCGTCATCAATCTGATCACGCGCAAGCCGGAAGACACCTTCCACGGCTTGGTCTCGGCGAACTACACGAGCCATCGAGGCAGCGGCACGAGCTTCGACCTGACGGGGCCGGTCGGCGCGGTGGGCGAGGTCCCGGGCGGCACGCTGGCGTTCCGCCTCACCGGCGAATACAACCACCGCGCGCTACTGGCGCAGCTTCGGACGTCAGCGCGACGCGCTGATCGCCCCGTCGCTGTCGTGGCACGACGCGAATACGTCGATCGACGTGAGCTACCAGTACGCCGATTACACGACGCCGTTCGACCGCGGCACGGTGCTCGTGAACGGTCATCCCGACGATGCCCTGCGCTATACGCGTTACGAGGAACCCTGGGCACAGAGTTCCGGCGAACAGGAAACGCTGCGCGCGAAAGTCGAACATCGCTTTTCCGACGAATGGCGCGTGCGCGCAACTTACGGATGGAGCCGCGACCGCTACAACCAGTACATCACGCGCGCGACGGCGTTCAACAGCACGACCGGCATCATGAGCCGCACCTCGGATGCCAACCTGCAGCGCAACGATTCGGACGAGATTGCGACGGTCGGCGCGAGCGGCAATCTGAACCTCGCGGGCATGCGTCATGAGCTGTACGTGGGCGGCGAGTACGAACGCCAGCGCAGCTTTCGCGGCGACACGATTCGCGGCAAGGCGGTGTCCGGCTTCGATCTGTTCGACCCCGTGTACGGCAGGCTCGCGCCGGGCGGCACGCCGAGCGCGACGCAAAGCGACAGTCTCTCGAAGGTTCACACGTATTCGGTGGTGACGCAGGACACGGTTCATCTGACCGACGGACTGTTCGCCGTCGGCGGCGTGCGCTGGGAGAACTGGCAGCAGCTGTCGGGCATGGGCCGCCCGTTCGTCGTCGCCGATCACTCGCATGGACAGGTGTGGCTGCCGCAATTCGGCCTCGTCTACCGGATGACGCCCGCGCTTTCCGCCTACGCGAACTTCAGCAAGTCGTTCGTGCCGAACGTCGCCACCCAGGTCAGCGAGCCGCTCGCGCCGGAACGGGGACGCGTCTATGAAACGGGCCTCAAGTTCGACGCGCACGGCATCACCGGCACGCTCGCCGTTTATCAGATCGACAAGCAGAACGTCGCGGTCACTGTCGGCGATACGACCGAGACGGTCGGCAGCGCGAGGTCGCGCGGTATCGAGCTCGATGTCGCCGGACGGCTCACGCAGCACGTGAGCGTGATCGGCAGCTACGCGTACACCAACGCGACGGACCGCGACAACGGTACGCGTCTCATGAATGCGGCGCGCCATACGGGCAGCCTCTTCGCTGTCTACGACACGATGCTGCCGTATCTGCCGGGGCAATGGCGCTTCGGCGGCGGAGCACGGCTCGTGAGCCAGCGGCCCGGCGACACGGCGAACAGCTTCACGCTGCCGGGCTATGTCGTTGCCGACCTGTTTGCCGCTTACGACACGAAGATCGGCAAGATCCCGACGCATGTGCAACTGAACGTGAAAAACGTGTTCGACAAGACGTACTATCCGTCGAGCAACAGCAATCTGATTATCGCGGTTGGGGAATCGCGGCTCGTGATGTTGAATACGAGTTTTTCGTTTTGACTTTGAGTGTTGCGTGAGAGCGAGGGCCGCTGCTGCGCCGCAGGCTTACCGCAGAGTCTCATCACCGCCGCAACAACCACATCAAATACGGCCCGCCCAGCAGCGTCGCAATCACGCCCGCCGGCATCTGCTGCGGAAAAATCAGGTTCCGCCCGAGCCAGTCGGACAGCACCATCAGCAAGCCGCCGATCAGCGCCGCCACGAGCATCTGCGAACGCGCGCGCGCAAACCCCAGCAGCCGCGCGAGATGCGGCGCCATCAGGCCGACAAACGACATGGGTCCAATCACCACCGTCGCGCCCGCCGTCAGTATCGCGGCAAGCACGAGCAGCATCAGGCGCGCGCGCTGTGCGCCGACGCCGAGCGCATTGGCCACGTTGGCGCCGAGCGGCAGGATCTCCAGCCAGCGCGCGGCCAGATACGCGACGCACACCGCGACGACCGTGCACGCGCCGACCGCGATTGCCGTCGCGGGCACGATCAGGTAGGTCGAGCCGTACTGCAGCGGACGCAACAGGTTCGCATACGCGCCGCCGCTCGCCGTCGCGAGCATGACGACCGCCTGCGAGAATGCACTGATGGCGATGCCCGCGAGCAGCACGTGCTCCGGCGCGAAACCGCTGCGGCGCCCCAGCGCGACGATCATCACGAGACAGATCAGCGCGCCCGCCGACGATCCCGCGAGCAACACCGGCGTGGACGGCGCAGCCGCCACCACCGCCGCGGCCAGCATGCCGAGCATCGCGCCGCCGCTCACGCCGAGCAGATCGGGACTCGCCATCGGATTGCCGGTGACCCGCTGCAGAATTGTGCCGGCCAGCGCTACCATGACACCGGCACCGAGCGAGGCGACGAGCCGCGGCACGCGCCAGAACCAGACGCCGCTCCACTGCTGCGCGCCGCTCCATTGCCAGCCGTGCAGCGTCATCGAAAAACACAGCGACACGACGACCGCAGCGACGAGCAGGCCGCCCAGCAGCAGTGCGGGCACGGTCAATGCGCGACGGGGCGGCGCACTGTCAGCGGACGCGGGACGCGGCGCCTCGATATGCACGCGGCGCAGCATCCACAGCAGCAGCGGGCCGCCGCAGAGCGCGACCGCGGCGCCCGTCGGCAGCAATTCGCCGAGCACGCTGGGCAAGCTCTGCACCGCCTGATCCGCGATGGCGAGCAGCAGCGCGCCCACGAGCGGCGCCCACAGCAACTGGTCGCGCACGCGGCGGGCGCCCATCAGACGCGCGAGCACGGGGCCGCCCAAACCAATGAAGCCGATCACGCCGACGGCACTCGCCACGAACGCGCTCAACGTCACGGCGACGCCGAGCGCGAGGGGCCGGGTCCATTCGAGCGACATGCCGAGCTGGCTCGCGCTGCCGTCGTCGAGTGAAAACAGCGTGAGCGGGCGCACCAGCAGCGCCGCGGCAATCCCGCAGACCAGCACGCGCGGCAGCAGCCAGACGACGTTTGCCCAACCGTTCTGCACGAGGGAGCCGCCGCCCCAGATGAACACCGCCGTGAGCGAACGCTCGAACACGATAGTTAGGATAACGGATAATGCCCCGCAGTACAGATTGACGATCATCCCCGCCAGCACGATAGAGACCGCGGCGAAGCCCTTGCGCCACGCCATCGTCATGGTGGCGAGCATCGCGAGCGCGGCACCCGCCAGCGCGACGGTGAAGCGCATGTCCGCGGCGAGCGCGGGCGCGGTCACCGCGGCGATCGTCAACGCCAGATAGGCGCCCGCCGACACGCCGAGCGTCAGCGGCTCGGCCAGCGGATTGCGCAGCACCTGCTGGAACACCACGCCCGCCAGCGACAGCGCCGCGCCGGCGATCAGCGCGATGGCCAAGCGCGGCAGCCAGCCGTAACGCACGACGAGTTGCGGCAGCGAGGCGTCCGTGCCGGACAGCAGCGCGCCTCGCCATTGTGCGACGGGCAGCCGCGCCGACAGTGTGTGATAAACGAGCCACACCGCCAGCGCCAGCAGCAGCGCGGGCAGCCGCCAGGCGCGCGGCGCGGCGGCCACAGTCATCGTCGAGCGGTTCATTGCGTGACTCCTTTAAGCGCTGTGGCGAGGCTGTCGGCGAAACGCATCGACGCAACCACCCCGCCGAGCGCCGGCAGCGGGCCGATGTTTCGCACGCGGTTTTGCCTCACGAACGGCAACGCGTTCCACAGCGGGCTTCGCGCGAGTTGCGCGGCGACACCGGGCGGCACGCCGATGGTGACGACTTGCGCATCCGCCTGTTGCGCGAGCGCGCCGAGGTCTGCTTCGGTCATGCCTTGTGGGTCGGCCATGCCCTGCCACGCGTTGCGGATTCCGAGCGCGCCGAGCACGCCGCCAAAAAGGCTGTTGTTGCCGAACACGGCGATATGCCGGTCGTCGATCGGACGCAGTAAATAGACGGGGCGCCTCGTCGCACGAAAATCCGCAAGACGCCCGGACGCCGCGGCCAGATTCGCCGCGGCTTGCGCGATCAGCGCATCGGCTGCGGCGTCGCGGCCGAGCGCAGCGGCGAGCGTGCGCGTGGCGTCCCGAACTGCCGGATACACGTCGATGCCGGGACCGAACAGCTGGACCGTCAGCGTGGGCGCAATCCGCTCGAGCAACGCGCGCAGCGGCGCGTGCCATGGCGTGATGACGATGAGCTCGGGCTGCAGCGCCGCAAGTACCTCGAAATTCGGCTGATACAGCAAGCCTGTATCGACAACCTGCGGCGGCAAGGCCGGCACGCCGTCGAGCTTCGCATACCACGAGGGACGCGAAACGCCGACGGGCACCATGCCGAGCGACAGCGCGACTTCCGTCAACGGCCAGTCGAGCACGACGACGCGCGTGGGCGGCTCCTTCGCTGCGCCGTCAGCCGCGCCGACCGCGGCGCGTGCGAATGGCGTGAGCGCTACCGCGCTCAAACCGGCAAGCGCGAGGCGTCGCTTGTGGCGAACCGCGACACGTGCCGTCATGAGGACGCGAGCCGCGTGCAAAGCGTCCGCCGCTTGCGCATGGCCATCACCATTGGTAACGCGCCGTCCCGAGCACGGTGCGCGTCGCGCCCCAGTAGCACACCGCCGCTGTCGTGCAGTAGGAGATGTACTCGCGGTCGAACACGTTGTTCAGATTGAGCGACAGGCGCCAGTTCTGGATGTCGTAATGCGCGCCCACATCGACCAGCACGCGTCCGGGCACCGTGAACGTGTTGGCTGCATCGCCCGCTGAACTGCTGATGTAACGCACGCCGGAACCGACGCCGAAGTTGCGCAGCGGTCCGCGGTGGAACGTGTAATCGGCCCACAGCGAAGCCGTATTGCGCGGCGTGATGGTCGGCCGCTTGCCCAGATTGATCATCGTGCTGTTCGTTACCTCCTGATTCAGGTAGGTGTACGAAGCAATCACTTTCACGTCTGCGGTGAGATTCGCGTGCGCTTCGAATTCGAGACCGCGCGAGCGGATCTGGCCGGTTTGCACCGCGTTGGTCGGATGGTTCGGATCGGTCACCGACACGTTGTCCTGCGTCAGCGTGAACGCGGCGAGCGAGAAGAAGCCGTCGAACCACTTCGGCTGATAGCGCACGCCCGCCTCGACCTGGCGCCCTCTCGTTGGCGAGAACGGTGCGCCGGAATACGTCGCGCCGAGCACCGGCTGGAACGAGCGCGAATAGCTGAGATACGGCGCGATGCCGTTCTCGAACTCATAAGCAAGTCCGGCACGCCAAGTGAACGCATGATCGTTCGAATGGTAGGTCGTGCCGGCGCCCGTCGTGAGCAAGGTGGTTTGCTGATTGCCGCCCGTCCAGTCCTCGCGCACGCCGACCGTCAGCACCCAGTTGCGCCAACGCGCTTCGTCCTGCGCATACACGCCGACCGTGCTCAACGAATAATCGAGGCGCGTGTTGGCCTGCTGCGTCGGCAGCGACGCGAAGTTCGGGTTGTACAGATCGACTGTGCCGAGCACGGAATTGCCTTCCGTGTCGCCGAGCATCGAGCGCTGATAGTCGAGACCGAACAGCAACGTGTGCTGGATCTGCCCCGTCGTGACTTTCGCCTGCGCGTGCGTGTCGACCTGAAATTGCGTGTAGTGCTCGTTGTCGACGTTGCCCCACATCGACACAATGCGCTGATTGGCGCCGAGCGCGCTCGTCACCGAAGTCTGGTAGTAATGCTGGTCGATGTGCAGATAGCGCAGGTTCTGCGACACGCTGATCTTGTCGTTGATCGCGTGGTCGAACTGATAGCCGAACCAGTATTGCGTGCGATGCATGCCGTCGCGGTTCGGATCGCCGAAATATTTGTCCGGCCCGAGCTGACCGTTCGGGTTACTAAACAGTGTCGCGCCTGCCGGCACGGGATTGAACAGGCCGCCGTTCGGGTCGCGCTGGAAACTGCCCTGCAGCGTGAACGTGGTGTCGCGGTCCGGACGGATCGTGACCGAAGGTGCGATGGCAAGCCGCTGGTCCTTGATCTCGCTAACCTGTGTCTCCGCCGTGCGGGCCACGCCTGTGACGCGGTACAGCACGGTGCCGTTCGCGTCGACCGGACCGCTCAGGTCGAAGCCCAGTTGATAGTTATTGTGGTTGCCGACCTGCATCATCACTTCGTGATACGGCTGCTCCATCGGCAGCTTGCTCACGTAGTTGACGAGGCCGCCCGGACTGCCCTGCCCGTACAGCACGGACGCGGGACCATGCAGCACTTCCATGCGCTCCATGAAGTAAGGGTCGATGCGCGGCGTCGCGAAACGCGGCGACTGGTATAGATGCAGGCCGTCCAGATACGAGTCGAGCGTGAAGCCGCGACCGTACAGCTGATCGAAGCGGATGTCGGTGCCGTCCTGCGAGTAGACGCCCGGCGTGTAGCGCAGCGCCTGGTCGACGGTCTGCGCGCCCTGATCGTCCATCTGCTGACGCGTGATGACGGACACGCTCTGCGGACTCGTGAGCAACGAGGCATCCGTCTTGGTGCCGGTCATCGAGCGTTTGGCGACATAGCCGACGCCCGGCCCTTGCGGATCTTCAGCAGAGCTACGCACCTGAACAGCGGGCAATTCCTTCGCCGCGCCGGTGCCGGCGCCGGAGGCCGCAGGCGGCGATTCCTGCGCGTGCGCGCCGGCCCCGGCCAAAGCCAGTATCGAAGCGACGTAGATTGGGCGCAGACGCGGCACACCGCGCGCGCGCAAAGCACTGCATTTCGCTGCCTTCTCAAGCTTCATTCTTCTTGATCCCCATTCTTCTATCCCCGTGTCATGCGCGGCGTGTGGACGCCGTTTCCGGCGCCCCGTGATTTTCTCAAGTTGGCATCGTAATGTAAACAATACTCGTTCGCATTCAATGTTAGAGGTTCGTGTTGGAAGGCGAGATAGGGCGGCGGGCGCGAAGGCTTAGGTAACTCGCCCGCTGAAATGCGAGCGGCCGCGGCTCAAGGCGCGCTCACCCGCTCACCTTCGCGGCCTCGTGGCAGCGCTTGCGCAAAGCACTGCGCAAGCTGCATCGCCAGCAGCGGATGGTGGACGATGCTCGAATGGCTCGCGTCGACGTCGAACTGATGCAGCCGGCCACGCGTGTGTTCCGCCCACGCCATCCTGCGTCGCGAATCGCCGACGCGCAGCGCGCGCCACACATGCAGGTCGCAGCCGATCCGCGGCAACGCATGCCGCGCCATCAAGCTCGCATGCAGGGCGTCGGCTGCGAGGGCGTCTCCGAGCAGAGACGGCTGCGCTTCTTCAAGCAGCGCGAGCGCGGACGCGGGCGCAGTGTCGTCGGCGGCGACGCGGTTGGCGTCGGCAGACCCGGCGCCCTCCTCCCGGTGCGTCGCAGTATCGACAATGCCGACGAACGACACGCCCTCGCCGCGCCGCTCGGCATGGTCCGCGATGGCGATGGCGAGCCGGCCGCCGAAGGACCAGCCGAGCAGCGCGTAGTCGCCGTGCGGCTGCAGCGTTTCAATACAGTCGGCGTAATGCGCGGCGAGCGCCTCGAAAGTATTGCCTTGCCACGGCTCGCCGCGCAACGCGGGCGCCTGGATCGCGATGAGACTCACGCGACCGTTGAGCGCCTGAGCCAGCGTGCGGTACTCGCCGACCATGCCGTAGCCCGGGTGCAGGCAGAACAGCGTGGTGGGCGCGCCGAGCGCATTCAGCGGGACGGCCGCCGACGGCGCGGCGAGAGCGCGGGCGGGCGCGGCTTGCGGCCGGCGTCGCGCGAACCAGGCCGCGAGTGCGTCGGCGGATGGCACGGGCAGGCTTGCCTCATAGACGGCGCGCGCGGTCCAGCTCGCCGCGACCGCATCGTGCCGTGCGAGTCTTTCGAGCGGCTCGGGAACGGGCCGCCGCGGCGCGGGCGCCTCGGCTTCCGGCATGGCGGTGCGCAGATGTGCCACCAGGTCGCCCAGCGCGGATTCGAACGACGCGAACAGTTGTTCCGCAAGCGCATCGGATATGAACTGCGGTGCGTAGCCCCAGTTCAGTGCAAGCGAATCGCCGGCAATCCAGACGTTGATGTCGAGCGCGCGATCCGGCAGCTTTGCACGAGGCGCGATGGCGTCGCCCGACGCTTCGGTGGCGAAGCCAAAGCGGCTTGTCGGGTCGAAGGTTTGATCGAAGCGGCCCAGATAGTTGAAGGCGATCTCCGGCGTCGGCAACGCGCGTAGCGCCGACCGGCTTGCGGCATCCGCGCAACAGGCGAGCAGTCCCCAGCCGAGTCCGCGCAGCGGCACGGCCGCAAGACGCTCGCGCACGCGCAGCAACGCGTCCGCAGCGTGCGTGCCGCGCGGCAACGCGAGCGGATACTGGGTCGTGAACCAGCCCACGGTGCGGCTCAGGTCCACGCCGTCAATCACATCCTCGCGACCGTGGCCTTCGAGCTCGATCAGCACTTCGTCACGCGACACCCTATCGCCGACGGCGCGCGCAAGCGCCGCAAGCAGCACTTCGTCGACGCGCATGCGGTACGCGCGCGGTGCTTCGCGCACGAGCGAGACGGTCAGTTGTCGCGAGAGCTTTTTGAGCAGCGTCTTTTGCGGTTGCGGTTTCGGGGCGAGCGCCTGGAACAGCGGGCCGGCTTGCAAGGCGGGCGCGTCGAGTATGGTTTGCCACCATGCGAGCTCCGCCACGCGTTCTGATGATTCGGCATACTCATGAAGCGCCCGCACCCACGCACGCCATGGCATCGACGGCGCGGGGAGCTGGATCGGTTCAGCCCGTTCGGCCTGCTCGTACGCGCTTTGCAGCTCCTCGAGCAGCACGCGCCACGACACGCCGTCCACCGACAGGTGGTGAATCGCGATCAGCACGCGCGTCTCGTCCGGTGTCTCGAAGTGGCCGACGCGCCACACCGGTCCCTGCACGATATCGAGGCTCGACTGGATGCGCTCGCAGGCCGCCTTCAGGTCCGCTAACGAGCCGGGCGTTTCATGGCGAACGACCGCGGTCTGCGGCGTCGGCGAGGTGTGCGCAGCGTCAGCCACCTGCTGCCACGCCCCTGCCTCCTGCACGAACCGCAAACGCAGCGCATCGTGACGCGCCTCCAGCGCCGCCACCGCACGCTCCAGTGCCTCGGGCACGAGCCGCCCCTTCACCTTCAGCAGCACCGCCTGGTTCCAGTGCGATTCCCCGTGCGGATAGCGCTCGAAGAACAGCCGCTGGATCGGCGTCAAGCCGAGTGCAGCGCCGTCGTCGGGTGCGTGAGCGCCAGGTGCATCCAGCCGCTGCGCGCGCTGCGCGAGCGCGGCCACCGTCGGATGCTCGAAGATCTGCCGCGGCGTGAGCCGCCAGCCCGCCTCGCGTGCGCGCGCGATGATCTGCAGGCTCTGGATCGAATCGCCGCCCGCCTCGAAGAAGTTCTCCGTCACCCCCAGATCGTCACGCCCGAGCACGGCGCTCCAGATCGACAGCAGCGCGGATTCGACTTCGTTGGACGGCGCCACGCGCTCGCGTGCTTCGGCCTGCGGCGCCGGCAGCGCCGCGCGGTCGAGCTTGCCGTTGGGCATCCACGGCAGCCTGGCGAGCACCGTCACCGACGACGGCACCATGTAGCCCGGCAGCTTCTGTTCGAGTTCGCGTTGCAGGTGGGCGGCGTCGGGCGTGGGCGCAGCTGCTGCGCTGGCGTCTGCTATTTCACCACCAACCGCCACATACGCCGCGAGCCGCTGCTTCTGCCCTTCGCCCACGACCATCACCGCGGCCTCGCGCACGCCCTCGCACTGGCGCAGCACCGCCTCGATCTCGCCCAGCTCGATGCGCTGCCCGCGCAGCTTCACCTGCTGGTCCAGCCTTCCGAGAAATTCGACGGTGCCATCCGCGCGCATCCGGCACAGGTCGCCGCTGCGGTACACGCGCGCGCCCGGCTCGCCATACGGGTCCGGCACGAAGCGCTCAGCGGTGAGCCCCGCGCGCCCCAGATAGCCGCGCGCCACCGTCGGCCCGCCGATGCACAGTTCGCCCAGGCCACCCACCGGCGCTTCATCGCCGAATGTATCCAGCACGCGCGCGGTTCGCCCCGGATACGGACGGCCGATCGGCACCGTCACCTGGTTCACGTCCGCGGCCTCGGTGCGGCGGTACAGCGCGGCCACGGTCGTCTCGGTCGGGCCGTACAGGTTATCGAGCCGGATGTCGGCGAGCGGCCCGTCGCGCCAGCGTGCGAGCGCATCGCCCGGCAGTGCCTCGCCGCCCACCGTCACCTGACGCAGCGCGAGCTGTTCGCGCGGCGGCGCAGGGCGCTGCCACTGCTGCCACAGCGCCGTCGGAATGCGCGCGAACGTCACGCGGCGTGTTACCAGCCGCTCGCTCAAGGTTTGCAGATCCCATGGCTGCACCCCGCGCATTTCCACCGTCGCCCCGCGCAGCAGCGCGGGCAGCGTTTCGTGCAGCGCCACATCGAAGTTGATCGTCGACGAATGCAGCACCGTGTCCGCTTCGTTGATGCCGTAAGTCGCGAGGAAGTCCTGCAGATGGGTCCACAGTGCGCCGTGGCTCACCGCGACGCCCTTGGGCCGGCCGGTCGAGCCCGAGGTGTAGAGCACGTAGGCGAGCTGCTCGGGGTGGAGTGTGAGGTCGGTGTGGCGCGCTGCATCCGCCGGTGACCCCAAAGCTACCACCCCTGCCATCGAGCCGACGTCGACCACTTCACACTGCGCCAGCACGCCAGCAACGCGTCCGGCACTGGATGCGTCCGCAACCACCTGCACAATGCCCGCATCGTCGATCATCTGCGCGAGCCGCGCAGCCGGATACTCCGGATCGAGCGGCACAAACGCGCCACCCGAGCGGATGATCCCGACGAGCGCCGCAATCAGCGCCGGCCCGCGCGCGACGCACAGTCCCACGCGCCGCTCCGCGCCCACGCCTCGCGCGATGAGCCGTGCTGCGAGGGCCGATGACCACACATCCAGCTGCGCATAGGTGAGCGACGCATCTTCACAGCACAGCGCCAGCGCCTGCGGCGTGCGCCTCGCCTGCGCTGCCAGTGCCATCCCGAGGGATTCGAATGGATACTTCTGCAGCGGCTTCGCTTCACGCTGCATGGGCAGCTTCAGCGCTCCGACCCGCTGCTGCACGCCCTCGGCCATCTGCGTCAGCACTGCTTCGTACTGCGATGCGATCCGCTCGACGGTGCTCGCGTCAAACACGTCAGCGGCATAGTTGAACATCAGGCGCAAACTGTGGCCATCGTCGACCACGTTCAGCACCAGGTCGAAACGCGCCGTATCGGTGCCGCCCGCCTCCGGCTCGACGACGAGTCCGGGCATCGCAACGGATGCTTCGCTCGTCGCCTGCTCCAGGTTGAACATGACCTGAAACAGCGGCGAGCGTCCGAGATCGCGCTCGATCCGCAACGCGTCGAGAATGCGGCCGAACGGCGCCGCCTGGTGCGCATGCGCTTCAAGCACGCGAGCGTGCAATTGCGACAACAACGTCGCACACTGCATGCCGCCGTCGACGTCCACGTCGATCACGAGCGTGTTGACAAAGAAGCCGATCAGCCCCGCTGTTTCACTGCGTTGCCGCCCTGCCGACGGCACGCCGATCCGCACGCCCGACTGACCGCCGTAGCGATACAACAGCGCGGCATAAGCGGCGAGCAGCACGGTAAAAAGCGTCGTGCGCCGAGTACGCGCGAGGCCGCGCAAACAGTCTGCGAGCGCTGCGCCGACGTCGCGTCTGACACGCCCACCTTCAATGCCGCGCATTGCCGCGCGTGGCCGGTCGAGAGGCAGCTCGAGCGTGGGACGCCCGATACTCAGGCGCTTCGTCCAATACGCGAGATCGTCGGCGAGCGCGCCCTCCTGCCATTCGTTCTGCCACGCCGCGACATCGCCGAAATGGAGATCGAGCGGCGGCAACGCGCGAGCCAGCGCCGCGTCTTCGCCCGTCAATGCCGCGCGGTACAGCGCCGCCAGGTCGCGAACGAGCAGCGCTTGCGACCAGCCGTCAGACACGATGTGATGAACCCCGACCGACAATGCATAGCAGTCCACATCGATGGCAACGAGATCGACACGCAGCAGTGGACCTTGAACGAGATCGAACGGCTCGCGCGCGACCGTCCGCAACAGGTCGCGCAGTTGCGCAGGATCGTGCAGCGCGTGCTCGCGCCAAAGGTAGTGGGTCTCGTCGGCGATGCACTGCGCCACGACGCCGCGCGTCTCGACGAAGCGCGTGCGCAATGCGCCGTGACGCGCGACGAGCGCATCGAACGCCCGACGCAACGCGCGCACGTCGAGACGCCCTGTCAACCGGAGCGCACGCGACAGGTTATAGGCGGGGTTGAGCGGATCGAGCTTCCAGAGGAACCAGAGGCGCTCCTGCGCGGGCGCAAGCGGGTAGGTCGCCAATTCCGCAGCCGAAACGGCAATCGCTGGCGCCTCATCGACAGCATCCGCTCCGTGTGACAGCGGAACAATCGGCAGCCGCGCAGGATCGATGCCCTGCTCGCGGGCCTTCTCGCGAAAGCGGCGCCGACGCTCCGGCGACAGCGCCGCGTATTTGCGCGAGATGGTGAGCGCCTGGCTCGACGGATCGGTGTGCGCAGCGGAGAAAGCATCCGCTGGTTCGTTCGGTTCTTTGCGAATGGGAGTCAGCATGGTCTCAATATGTAGCGGTCAGAGCGTGCTTTGCCGCGGCGCGCAGTATTCGTGTTTGATCGAAGCGACGCAAAGCAACGCGGACAGCCGCCGGGATCGATGTCCATACACATGGCATCGACACAAGCCAGCTTCCGCGCGCCAATTTCATTCAAGCTCATCGAACAACTCATCGAGCGCCTGCAACTCGTCACCCGTCACTCCACGCGGCGACACCGCGCGCCCGGCCTCGTCTTCGACACGGGGAAAAAGCAACGCCGCCAACAGTGCCGGCGTCGGGCAGTCGAACAGCGCGGCCAGCGCGACCTTGCGGCCGAGCTGCTCCGACAATCTCGCGACGAGGCGCACGGCCGCAAGCGAATGTCCGCCGAGCGCGAAGAAGTCGTCGTCCGCGCCGACCCGCGCGAGCCCGAGCACGTCGCCGAAAAGCCGTGCAATCAGCGTTTCCGTTTCGCCCGACGGTTCGACCCATGCGGTGTCTGCCGTGGGCATCGCCTCGAAACGCAGGAGCGCGTTGCGATCGAGCTTGCCGTTCGCGGTGCGCGGCAATGCGCGGGTCACATGGAACGCAGCTGGAATCATGTAGCCAGGCAGACGCGCGGCCAGCGCCTGACGCCAGCCGGCGGGCAGCGCATGCGCTTCGCCTGCGGCCTCGGGAACGACATACGCGACGAGCTTCGCCCCGGCATCGCCCGCGCCCGGTGCCAGCGCAACCGCCGCGTCGAGCACGCCGTCGCAGCCGCGCAGTGCCGCCTCGATCTCCCCGAGTTCGATGCGGTAGCCGCGCAGTTTGACCTGCTGGTCGATGCGGCCGAGACACTCGAATTCGCCGTCGAGCCGCTCGCGGCCCATATCGCCAGTGCGATACAGGCGCGCGCCAGGCGGCCCGTACGGGTCCGGCACGAAGCGCTCGGCAGTGAGGCCCGGGCGGCCCAGATAACCGCGCGCGAGATTGTCTCCGCCGATGCAGAGCTCGCCGATGCCGCCTTGCGGCGTCAACTGCCCGCTCGCGTCGACGATCCGCAGCACGTTCGCATGCAAGGCGCGGCCTACGGTGATGGGGCGGTCCTGCGACACGCGGGCGCAGCTCGACCAGATCGTCGTCTCCGTGGGGCCGTACAGATTCCATAATTCGACGCCGCATTTCGCAAGCTGCGCCGCCAGGTCGGCAGGCAGCGGCTCGCCACCCGCAATGCCGGTCAGCCTTCCGCGCGACGCCCCGCGCCAACCCGCTGCGATCAGAAGACGCCAGCCCGAGGGCGTCGCCTGCACGAATGTGGCGCCGCTTTCGTCGATCAGCCGGGCTAGCGCGACGCCGTCCGCCACCGTCTGCGCGTCGGCCAGCTCCACGCACGCGCCTCTCGTCAACGGCAGGCAGAACTCGAGCAGCGAAATATCGAACGACGGCGTGGTGACCGACAATAGTATGTCATCCTGATTAAGTCCCGGCGCGATGCCGACGCTCGCGAGCAGCCGCGCCAGCGCGCCGTGGGAAACCGCGACACCTTTGGGCCGCCCAGTCGAACCCGAGGTATAGATCACATAAGCCAGTTGCGATGCGTCGCACGGCAACGCGGGTAATGCTGCGCTCGCTGCATTACCCGAAAGGGTTTGTGCGTCTCCCACCGCTTGCACCGTTCCCGCTTCCAGCACAATGCGACTGTCGAGCACGCTGCCGAGCCGTGCGCGGCCTTCCTCATCCACGATGACACGCGTCACGCCTGCGTCGTCCAGCATGTCGGCAAGACGCCCAGGCGGGAACGAGGGGTCGAGGGGAACATAAGCCGCGCCGCTCCTCCACACCCCGATCATGCTTGCGATCAGCGCCGGCGAGCGGCGCATGCAGACCGCAACGCGCTCTTCCCGTGCGACGCCGTTCGCACGCAGGCGCGCGTCGATTGCCGCGGACCAGCGAGCGAGCGTCGCGTAGTCGAACGCCTCGCCGTTTTGCCGGACCGCGATCCGCTGCGGCACGCGCGCCGCTTCAACCCCAAAGCGCTCGTGACACGCGCGCCATGCGGGCAGCGACGCGGCCAACGGCTCCGCGGGCAAGCCACTGCGCCGCACCGCGAGTTCGCCGACGAAACGCGGCGCGCACTCTCCTTCATCGGCGAGTTGCTCAAGCAGCGCAAGGTAGTGCCGCTGCAACTGCTCCACCTGCGCGTGCGCGAGACGGCGGCGGTCCCACTGCCACTGCAGTTGGATGCGCGTGGCCGGCAGAATCGTGAGCGCCAGCGGATAGTGCGTCCGCTCGACCGAATCCACGCGGTCGATACGCAGCGCGCCGGCCTCCGCGGGTGCCGCGCGAGTGGCGACCGGATAGTTTTCGAAGACGATGAGGCTGTCGAACAGCGCGTCGCCGCTGCGGCCCGCCCACTGCTGCAACGACGCGAGCGGCGTATGTTCCACCTCGCGCATCTGCAGGTTGTATGACTGCAATGCGCCGAGCCACGCCGGCACGCTCATGTCAGCGGGCACCGTCGCGAATACCGGCAAACTGTTGATAAAGAGTCCAAACATTTCGTCTGCGCCTGGCAGCGACGACGGGCGTCCGGCTACCGTCACGCCGAACGCGACGGAAGCCTTGCCGCTCAATCGCGCCAGCAGCACGGCCCACGCCCCCTGCATCAGCGTATTCAGGGTCACGCGATGCCGCTGGGCGGCACGGCGCACTCGCGCATCGAGCGTCGCGTCGAGTTCGAGCGCGATCCTGCGCGACGCGGCTAACGGTAGATTCGACAGTTCAGCCGCGGTTGCGCTCGCCGCTGTGTCGCGCGGCGCGGCGAGGCTCGCCGTCAGGGTGCCGAAATCGTCAGCAGCTTCGAGACGCCTCATCCACCACTCGCGCGGATCGGGCTGCGCCGCGAGCCATTCGACATAACGCCGGTATGACGGCGGCGTGCTTTGCGCCGGATGCGCGCAAACGCCCAATGTACGTTCGTAGTCGTCGAACACTTCGGCGAGAAGCCGTGCTCCGCTCCAGCCGTCCGTCAGCACGTGGTGATGCGTGCGCACGAGATCGAAGCGGCCATCCGGACGCCGGAAGACATTCACGCGCATGAGCGGCGCGCGCGACGGATCGATACCCGCGGCGACATCGGCCGATCTCCACCTGCCAAGACATGCATCGTAGTCCTCTTCACTGCGCCAGTCGTGCACCGTGAAAGAGAGCACGGCCTCACGCTGCACGATCTGCAGCGCAGACTCGCCATGACGCCACTCGAAGCGCGTGCGCAGCATGTCGTGCCGCGCCACGGCGGCCTGCCACGCAGCGCGCAGTGCTGTCGCATCGAGGCGGCCATCGAGCGTCAATTGCACCTGGTTGACGTAGACGCCCTCTCCCTGATGCAGTTCGCTGTGGTAGAGCAGCCCTTGCTGCAGGGGCGTAGCCGGGTAGATATCGGCGACGCCGCCAAGCGCCAGATTCAACCCACGCAACTGCCGCTGATCGAGGCCCGACAGCGGGAAGTCCGCAGCCGTCGCGCCCGGCGGCGCAGCAAGGCAGTGCGCAATCAGCGCGTCGACCTGCTGGCCGAAGGCCGCGACGATGCGCTCGACGTTTTCGCGGTCGATTCGCGCCGGGTCGTAGCGCCAGCGCAGCAGCAACGTTTCGCCGGTAACGATGCCGTTCAGGTCGAGCGCATAGTCGAGGCGCGCGCCCTCGCCGTAGCTGCTGCCGGCGTCCTCGGAACTGAAAGCGAAGCGCGACGCCGGGTCGAACGACTGATCGAAGCGCCCCAGATAGTTGAAGCTGATGGCGGGACGCGGCCGCATGCGGCTCGCGTCGAGCAATCCCCAATGCAACCCCTTGTTCGGTACAGCGCGCACGCGCTCCTTCACCGCAACCAGCGCGTCACCGGGCGCCGCCGATGCGGCGGGCAGTGCGACCGGGAAACGCGTGGTGAACCAACCCACGGTGCGGCTCAGATCGGCGCCGTCGATCACGTCCTCACGGCCGTGGCCTTCCAGTTCCACGGCGATTTCCGCCGCGCCGCTCCATGCGCCGAGCGCCTGCGCGAGCGCGGCGAGCAGCAGTTCGTCGACCCGCGTCCGATAGGCACGCGACGCGTTGTGCAACAGGTCGCGGGTGCGGCTTGCATCGAGTGCCCAGTCTATCGTGCCGCTTTCGGCCACCCGCGTGCCGGCAGGCGGGCGCAACGGAAGTCCCGACGCAGCCTGAGCCCCGCTCAGCGCGTCCTCCCACCAACTTGCTTCGGACTGCACAGCTTCTGATCGAGAATAGTCATGAAGCGCCCGCACCCACGCACGCCATGGCATCGACGGCGCGGGGAGCTGGATCGGTTCAGCCCGTTCGGCCTGCTCGTACGCGCTTTGCAGCTCCTCGAGCAGCACGCGCCACGACACGCCGTCCACCGACAGGTGGTGAATCGCGATCAGCACGCGCGTCTCGTCCGGTGTCTCGAAGTGGCCGACGCGCCACACCGGTCCCTGCACGATATCGAGGCTCGACTGGATGCGCTCGCAGGCCGCCTTCAGGTCCGCTAACGAGCCGGGCGTTTCATGGCGAACGACCGCGGTCTGCGGCGTCGGCGAGGTGTGCGCAGCGTCAGCCACCTGCTGCCACGCCCCTGCCTCCTGCACGAACCGCAAACGCAGCGCATCGTGACGCGCCTCCAGCGCCGCCACCGCACGCTCCAGTGCCTCGGGCACGAGCCGCCCCTTCACCTTCAGCAGCACCGCCTGGTTCCAGTGCGATTCCCCGTGCGGATAGCGCTCGAAGAACAGCCGCTGGATCGGCGTCAAGCCGAGTGCAGCGCCGTCGTCGGGTGCGTGAGCGCCAGGTGCATCCAGCCGCTGCGCGCGCTGCGCGAGCGCGGCCACCGTCGGATGCTCGAAGATCTGCCGCGGCGTGAGCCGCCAGCCCGCCTCGCGTGCGCGCGCGATGATCTGCAGGCTCTGGATCGAATCGCCGCCCGCCTCGAAGAAGTTCTCCGTCACCCCCAGATCGTCACGCCCGAGCACGGCGCTCCAGATCGACAGCAGCGCGGATTCGACTTCGTTGGACGGCGCCACGCGCTCGCGTGCTTCGGCCTGCGGCGCCGGCAGCGCCGCGCGGTCGAGCTTGCCGTTGGGCATCCACGGCAGCCTGGCGAGCACCGTCACCGACGACGGCACCATGTAGCCCGGCAGCTTCTGTTCGAGTTCGCGTTGCAGGTGGGCGGCGTCGGGCGTGGGCGCAGCTGCTGCGCTGGCGTCTGCTATTTCACCACCAACCGCCACATACGCCGCGAGCCGCTGCTTCTGCCCTTCGCCCACGACCATCACCGCGGCCTCGCGCACGCCCTCGCACTGGCGCAGCACCGCCTCGATCTCGCCCAGCTCGATGCGCTGCCCGCGCAGCTTCACCTGCTGGTCCAGCCTTCCGAGAAATTCGACGGTGCCATCCGCGCGCATCCGGCACAGGTCGCCGCTGCGGTACACGCGCGCGCCCGGCTCGCCATACGGGTCCGGCACGAAGCGCTCAGCGGTGAGCCCCGCGCGCCCCAGATAGCCGCGCGCCACCGTCGGCCCGCCGATGCACAGTTCGCCCAGGCCACCCACCGGCGCTTCATCGCCGAATGTATCCAGCACGCGCGCGGTTCGCCCCGGATACGGACGGCCGATCGGCACCGTCACCTGGTTCACGTCCGCGGCCTCGGTGCGGCGGTACAGCGCGGCCACGGTCGTCTCGGTCGGGCCGTACAGGTTATCGAGCCGGATGTCGGCGAGCGGCCCGTCGCGCCAGCGTGCGAGCGCATCGCCCGGCAGTGCCTCGCCGCCCACCGTCACCTGACGCAGCGCGAGCTGTTCGCGCGGCGGCGCAGGGCGCTGCCACTGCTGCCACAGCGCCGTCGGAATGCGCGCGAACGTCACGCGGCGTGTTACCAGCCGCTCGCTCAAGGTTTGCAGATCCCATGGCTGCACCCCGCGCATTTCCACCGTCGCCCCGCGCAGCAGCGCGGGCAGCGTTTCGTGCAGCGCCACATCGAAGTTGATCGTCGACGAATGCAGCACCGTGTCCGCTTCGTTGATGCCGTAAGTCGCGAGGAAGTCCTGCAGATGGGTCCACAGTGCGCCGTGGCTCACCGCGACGCCCTTGGGCCGGCCGGTCGAGCCCGAGGTGTAGAGCACGTAGGCGAGCTGCTCGGGGTGGAGTGTGAGGTCGGTGTGGCGCGCTGCATCCGCCGGTGACCCCAAAGCTACCACCCCTGCCATCGAGCCGACGTCGACCACTTCACACTGCGCCAGCACGCCAGCAACGCGTCCGGCACTGGATGCGTCCGCAACCACCTGCACAATGCCCGCATCGTCGATCATCTGCGCGAGCCGCGCAGCCGGATACTCCGGATCGAGCGGCACAAACGCGCCACCCGAGCGGATGATCCCGACGAGCGCCGCAATCAGCGCCGGCCCGCGCGCGACGCACAGTCCCACGCGCCGCTCCGCGCCCACGCCTCGCGCGATGAGCCGTGCTGCGAGGGCCGATGACCACACATCCAGCTGCGCATAGGTGAGCGACGCATCTTCACAGCACAGCGCCAGCGCCTGCGGCGTGCGCCTCGCCTGCGCTGCCAGTGCCATCCCGAGGGATTCGAATGGATACTTCTGCAGCGGCTTCGCTTCACGCTGCATGGGCAGCTTCAGCGCTCCGACCCGCTGCTGCACGCCCTCTGCCATCTGCGTCAGCACTGCTTCGTACTGCGATGCAATTGTCTCCACTGTGTCGCGATCGATCCGCTCGCCGTTCCACGCCCATTCGAGCGCAAGCGTCCGCCCGCGCGGAATGATCGCGAGCGCCAGCGGGTAATGCGTCGGATCGACGGAGTCGACGGCCTCCACCTTCAGGCTCGCGTCGCCGTTGCGAACGGCATCGACCGGATAGTTTTCAAACACGACGATGCTGTCAAACAATGCATCGCCGCTGCGTCCACTCCATTGCTGCACGCGCGCGAGCGGCGTGTGTTCGTACTGGCGCAGCTCCGTCAGCTCGCCTTGCAGCTTGCGCAACCATGCGCCGAGCTCGGCGTTGGCATCGACATCGACGCATACGGGCAGCGTATTGATGAAAAGCCCGGGCATTCGCTCGACGTCCGGCAGATGCGCAGGCCGTCCCGCGAACGTGGTGCCGTAGACCACGCCGCGCCGATGCCCATAGCATGCGAGCAGCACGGCCCACGCGCCCTGCATGATCGTGTTGAGCGTAATCTCGTGACGACGTGCTGTGGCCTGCAAGCGCGCGACAAGTGCCTCATCGAGCGCGCGGCGCCGCGCATGGGCGCCCGGTTCGTCCGCGCGTGGCTCGCCGAGACTTGCGATGAGCGTTGTCGGATCGTCGGCACGCGCGGCCCACGCGCGCCACCATGCTTCGGTCGCGGGATCGTCGGCCGCCTCGCGAATCCACTCGACGTAGCGGCGATACGGCGGTGCCGCGTTGAACACGGCAGCCGTGCCGCCCATGCGCGATCGATAGTCGTGCAGAATTTCGGCGAACAGCAGCGACACGCTCCAGCCGTCGAGCAGCAGATGATGATGCGTCCACACGAGGTCGGCGGTACGCGCATCGCGGATGAACAGCGCGACCCGCATGAGCGGCGCCGTGTCCGGCGCGATGCCGTCCGCGAGATCGTGCGTGCGCCATTGGGCAAGGCGCGCATCGTAATCCGCCGCAGCGGACCAGTCATGCGCCTGGAACGGCAGCGCGATCTTCCGATGAACGATCTGCATGACCGCGCCGCCGTGCTGCCACGCAAAGTGCGTGCGCAAAATCGCATGACGTTCGAGTGCAGCCTGCCACGCAGCCTGCATCGCGGCGACATCGAGCGCACCCGAGAGCGTCGCGCGCATCTGGTTGAGATAAGCGCCCTGCCCGGCCTCCGCGAGCGTGTGGTAAAGCAAGCCGCTCTGCAGCGGCGTCGCCGGATAAACATCTTCGATATGCTCGGGGGCGAGGCCGAGCGCTCGCCATGCATCGGACGACGCGGGACCATCGGCACGCGGCAGCGCCGCCGCTGCAATGGACGATGACGCGGCAGACTCCGCCGGCAGCGGTTGCGCCGCGCGCGCAAGCTGTTGCACGGTCGGCGCTTCGAACACCATGCGGGGCGTGATGTGCAAGCCGGCATCACGCGCTTTCGACACGATTTGCAGGCTCAAAATGGAATCGCCGCCGATCACGAAAAAATTGTCGTTCGCGCCGATATCGTCGCGGCGCAACACTGCGCGCCACACGGATAGCAATGCGGCCTCCGCCGGCGTCGATGCGGTGACGGTCTGCGTAGCATGAGAGACCGCCTCCGGCGCAGGCAGCGCGCGGCGATCGAGCTTGCCGTTGGGCGTCAGCGGAAAGCGCTCGAGTTCCACATACGACGACGGCAGCATATGCGCGGGCAGACGCGCAGCGAGCCACGCCTGCCAGCGCGCGGGATCGCCCGTATGCGGTTCGCCGCGCGGCACCACGTAGGCGACGAGGCGCCGGTCACTCGCGCTGGTGTTCACATCGCCGGACACGAGCACAGCCGCATCGCGCGCCTCGGGGTGGGCCAGCAGTGCCGCCTGAATCTCGCCGAGCTCGATGCGAAAGCCCCGGATCTTCACCTGGTCGTCGTTGCGGCCCAGGTATTCGAGGTCGCCGTCGGGCAGGCGCCGCGCAAGATCGCCCGAGCGATACAGGCGTGCACCCGGCGCACCATGCGGGTCCGGCACGAAGCGCTGCGCCGTCAGCGCCGCGCGGCCGAGATAGCCGCGCGCAAGCCCCGCGCCGCCCACATACAGCTCGCCCACTGCACCCGACGGCACGCGGTTCAGATCCGCGTCGAGCACGTGCAGCGTGAGGTCGTCGAGCGGCGCGCCGATCACACTGCGCGCCTCGCGTAGCGACGCTTCATCCAGCGCGCGATGCGTCACGTGCACCGTCGTTTCAGTGATGCCGTACATGTTCACGAGCGCCGGCAGCACGCGCTGGCGACGCGCGCCGTCCGCCCATCGCGCGAGCGACGCGGGCTCCAGACGCTCGCCGCCGAAGATCACCGCGCGCAGCGACGCGAGCGTGTTGCCTTCGTCGGCCTGCGTCAGTTGCGTGAAGGCCGAAGGCGTCTGGTTCAACACCGTCACGCGCTGCTCGCGCAGCAGCGCATGAAAGGCAGCCGGTTCGCGCGTGCTCCAGTGCGGCACGATGACAAGTCGCGCGCCATGCACCAGTGCGCCGAAAATTTCCCACACGGAGAAGTCAAAGGCGTACGAATGGAACAGTGTCCAGACGTCCGTCGCGCTAAAGGCGAAGTGGGACTGTGTGGCGTCGAAGAGGCGCGCGACGTTTTCGTGCGTGATCCCCACGCCTTTGGGCACGCCCGTGGAGCCGGATGTGTAGATCACGTAGGCGAGCTGCTGAGGATGCGGTTGCGGATCAGCTTCGGCATCGCGTGGCTCCTCACCGCGCGCCGTATCGCGCAACGCCACAGCATCGAGCGTAGGCCGCGCGCCGAACAGCGCCGCATGCTGCGCGAGACTCGGCGCATCGGCGACGATCAGCCGCAACTGCGCATCGTCGACGATATGCGCAAGGCGCTCAGCCGGATACGAAGGATCCAGCGGCACATAGGCCGCGCCCGCGCGCAGCACGCCGAGCAGCGATGCGACGAGCGCCGCCGAGCGCTGCAATGCGACGCCCACGCGCACTTCCGCGCTCGCGCCGCGGCGCTTCAACTCATGTGCAATCGCGCAGGACCATGCATCGAGTTGGGCGTAGGTCACATGCTCATTGCCATCGACGAGTGCAACCGCATCCGGCCGCTCGCGCGCCCGCAACGCGATCCGCGCGGTGATCGGCTCATAGGCAAAGGCAGCCGGCATAGAAGGCGTTGCCCGCTCGCTTAGCTCTCCGAACTGAAACGACGCAATTCGCGCATCCGGTGCCGTAGCCCACTGCTCGAGCCATCCGTTGAAATGACGTGCGAGCCGTTCGATGGTCGACGCGTCGAACACATCGGTCGCGTACGTGAAGGTCAGATCGAACGCATCGTCAGCCGTCTCTGCGATGTTCAGCATCAAGTCGAACTGCGCCTCGCCGTTGTCGACTTCCTGCACGGACACGCGCACCTCGTCGCCGAACGATGTCGTCAAATCGTGGCGCTGCTGCTGATTCACGAGCACCTGAAACAATGGCGTCTGCGTCAGCTCGCGCTCAGGCTGCACGGTCTTGACGACGCTCGCAAACGGCACCTCCTGGTTTGCGTAGGCGCCAAGCAGCCGCTCGCGCACCTCGTCGATCAGCTGCACTGCACGCATCTCGCCGCGCGGTGCGGTGCGCACCACTACGGTATTGACGAAAAAGCCGGCGACATTTGCCGCGCCCGGATGCTCGCGACCCGCGAGCGGCACGCCGAGGCGGATGTCGGACTGGCCCGAATATCGGTAGAGCAACGCGCCGAATGCGGCCAGAAGTGTCATGAAAGGCGTCGCGCGATGCGCACTCGCGAGCGCACGCAGCGCATTTGCTGTGCCGCCCGGAACACGCGTGCGATGGCGCGCGCCAGCCGCACGGCGCGTGCCGCTGCGGACGCGATCGTAGGGCAACGCGAGTGTGGCGGGGCACTCGTCGTCGGTCGCGAGCGCGGCGCGCCACCACGCGAGTTGAGCGGCCTCGCGCTCCGGCGTCAGTTGCGCCGCGCGCGCGGCGATCAGCTCGCGGTACGCGGTCGCCGCGGTCGCCGCGACATGCGTAGCGTCGATGGCCGCTTCGACTGAACCGATACCGCACGCCGCGCAATGTTCGCGATAGAGACGCGCAAAGTCGGCGAACAACAAGCCCACCGACCAGTCGTCGCTGACGATGTGATGCAGTACCAGATGCAGCACATGACGATCGTTGGCGACGCGCACGAGCGTCGCGCGTATCGGCGGCTCGCCGTTCAGATCAAAGGGCACGCGCACGAGCGCGGCAAGACACGCGGCAAGCGCTTCATCCGGGTTTTCGTCGCTCGCGTTGGTATCGTGAGCGCGGCGAGGCAGCTCGATCACGCGAATTTCGCTGCCGCTCGTTGCGTCGATGCGCTGAAACGGAACGCCCTCCACTTCGCCGAAACGCAGGCGCAATGCCGGATGCCGCTGGACCAGCGCGCTGAATGCGGCACGGAGCGCGCGGACATCGAGGCGGCCGTCAAAACGCAGCGCACCGTTGACGTGATATGCCGCGCTCCGCGGGTCGAGCTTCCACAGGAACCACAAGCTTTGTTGCGACGGCGACAGCGGAATCGATGCGCTCAGGTCGACCTGAGCGGCAGCGGCCCCAGGTGCGCGTTGGATGGCGTTAGTGCTTAGGTGTCCTTGTGCTTCGTCTGCCTGTTCCGCCTGCACACGCAACAGTCGTGCAAAATCGTCGAGCCGCGGATGCTCGAACACCGCGCGCAATGCCGGCGCGTCGCCGAACTCCGCCCTCACTGCGGAAACGACACGCACGGCCAGCAGCGAATGTCCGCCGAGCTGAAAGAAATCGTCGAGCGCACCGACGCGCTCCACCCCAAGCACCTGTTGCCAGATCGCGGCAATTCGCGCTTCCGTTTTGTCGCGCGGAGCCGCGTAGGACGCACGGCCCACCGCGTTCGCCACCGTTTCCGGCGCAGGCAGCGCGCGGCGATCGAGCTTGCCGTTGGGCGTCAGCGGAAAGCGCTCGAGTTCCACATACGACGACGGCACCATATGCGCGGGCAGACGCGCAGCGAGCCACGCCTGCCAGCGCGCGGGATCGCCCGTATGCGGTTCGCCGCGCGGCACCACGTAGGCGACGAGGCGCCGGTCACTCGCGCTGGTGTTCACATCGCCGGACACGAGCACAGCCGCATCGCGCGCCTCGGGGTGGGCCAGCAGTGCCGCCTGAATCTCGCCGAGCTCGATGCGAAAGCCCCGGATCTTCACCTGGTCGTCGTTGCGGCCCAGGTATTCGAGGTCGCCGTCGGGCAGGCGCCGCGCAAGATCGCCCGAGCGATACAGGCGTGCACCCGGCGCACCATGCGGGTCCGGCACGAAGCGCTGCGCCGTCAGCGCCGCGCGGCCGAGATAGCCGCGCGCAAGCCCCGCGCCGCCCACATACAGCTCGCCCACTGCACCCGACGGCACGCGGTTCAGATCCGCGTCGAGCACGTGCAGCGTGAGGTCGTCGAGCGGCGCGCCGATCACACTGCGCGCCTCGCGTAGCGACGCTTCATCCAGCGCGCGATGCGTCACGTGCACCGTCGTTTCAGTGATGCCGTACATGTTCACGAGCGCCGGCAGCACGCGCTGGCGACGCGCGCCGTCCGCCCATCGCGCGAGCGACGCGGGCTCCAGACGCTCGCCGCCGAAGATCACCGCGCGCAGCGACGCGAGCGTGTTGCCTTCGTCGGCCTGCGTCAGTTGCGTGAAGGCCGAAGGCGTCTGGTTCAACACCGTCACGCGCTGCTCGCGCAGCAGCGCATGAAAGGCAGCCGGTTCGCGCGTGCTCCAGTGCGGCACGATGACAAGTCGCGCGCCATGCACCAGTGCGCCGAAAATTTCCCACACGGAGAAGTCAAAGGCGTACGAATGGAACAGTGTCCAGACGTCCGTCGCGCTAAAGGCGAAGTGGGACTGTGTGGCGTCGAAGAGGCGCGCGACGTTTTCGTGCGTGATCCCCACGCCTTTGGGCACGCCCGTGGAGCCGGATGTGTAGATCACGTAGGCGAGCTGCTGAGGATGCGGTTGCGGATCAGCTTCGGCATCGCGTGGCTCCTCACCGCGCGCCGTATCGCGCAACGCCACAGCATCGAGCGTAGGCCGCGCGCCGAACAGCGCCGCATGCTGCGCGAGACTCGGCGCATCGGCGACGATCAGCCGCAACTGCGCATCGTCGACGATATGCGCAAGGCGCTCAGCCGGATACGAAGGATCCAGCGGCACATAGGCCGCGCCCGCGCGCAGCACGCCGAGCAGCGATGCGACGAGCGCCGCCGAGCGCTGCAATGCGACGCCCACGCGCACTTCCGCGCTCGCGCCGCGGCGCTTCAACTCATGTGCAATCGCGCGGGACCATGCATCGAGTTGCGCATAGGTGACATGCTCGTCGCCATCGACGAGTGCAACCGCATCCGGCCGCTCGCGCGCCCGCAACGCGATCCGCGCGGTGATCGGCTCGTAGGCAAAGGCGGCCGCGCGCGCCGCATTTAAATTCGGAGTACGATCAATTAGCAGATTGCGCACCCGCACATCGGATCTATGGCTGTCGACGAGCGCGGTCGCAAGACAATCCAGCATCTGTTCGAAATAGGCTGCCACAAGAGTCAATCCGTCCGCCGACACGTGCGCCGCATGCCGATGCCACTCGAGCCTCAGCGTGTCGCCGCCACCCACGTGACGAGGCGCGACAACCAGCATCAACGGCAGGTGACTGCGGTTGTATGTCTCCACGGCGCGCACGCGCGGGACGCCGCCACGGGCGGACAGCACACCGAGTGCGTCGTCGAGCGGATAGTTTTCAAACACGATCAGACTGTCGAACAGTGCATCGACGCGCGCGCCTGCCCATTGCTGCAAGCTCGCCAGCGGCGTGTGCTCGACGTCGCGCAACTCCACGTTACGCCGCTGCAGCGCGGCAAGCCACGCGCGCACCGGCGCATGAGATTCGACGTCGATCCACAGCGGCAGACTGTTGATGAAGAGCCCGACCATCGATTGCACATCCGGCAACTCGACAGGACGGCCTGACACCGTCATGCCGAACGCGACCTGTGTACGCCCCGAGAAACGCGCGAGCACGAGCGCCCACGCTGCCTGCACGAGCGTGCTCAGTGTGACTTGCGCGCGCTGTGCGGCGCGTTTCAGGCGCGCGTGCGAGGCTCCGTCGATCTCGCGAATCAGCGCTTTTGCCACGGCCCCCACGGCGCCCTCCTCCGGCGAAGGCCGCATCAGACTGCCGAGCGCATCGGCGAGCCGCACCGGGTCCTCGCGCGTGGCGAGCCGTGCGCTCCAGAACGGCGCAGTATCGGACTGGCGGCGCAGCCAGCGGACGTAATCGCCATAAGGCGCGCCGGGCGACGCATCGCCAGCGCCGCCCGCTTCCATCGCCGCATACGTGCGCGCGACTTCGGTCACGACCTGGGCGGTGCTCCAGCCGTCCGTCAGCGCGTGATGATGAGTCCACAGAAGGTCGTGCGCGCCGTCGGGACGCTCAAATACATCGACGCGCATCAGCGGTGCGACGCCCGGCTCGAAGCCGCGCGCGACGAGCGCCTCGCGAGCGGCGTCATAGCCCGCCTCATACTGCGCGTCGGACGACGCGGTCGCCGCTGCAACCGGCACACTGCCGGCATGCACGTCGAACGGCATGCGTACCTCCCGCTCGACGACCTGCAACGGCTCGCCGCCGGCCGGCCATACGAAGCGCGTGCGCAAGACCGGATGACGCGCGATCACCGCCTGCCAGGCCGCGCGCATCGTATCGATGTTCAGCGCGTCAATCGTCAGGCGTAGTTGGGATACGTACATGCCCGGCTCGCCGTCGAGCATTCCCTGAAACAGCAGGCCCTGCTGCATCGGCGTGGCGGGATAGACGGCATCGACCGAATCACGCGAGACGCCGGCCTGTTCTAACCAGAGAGCGTCGTCGCGAGATGTTATGGATGACGAATTATGTGAAAAGGAATGCGTATGTTGTGCTGCGGCCATTGGCGCAGCGGTTGCCCGCAACGCCACCGCAACGCGCGCCGCCGCCTCGATCGTCGGGTAATCGAACATCTGCTTCGGCGTGAGCTTGAACCCCGCGGCGCGCGCCTTCGCAATGATCTGCAGACTGAGAATCGAATCCCCGCCGATCTCGAAGTAATTGTCCGTGACGCCCACGTCCTCGCGTTTGAGCACGAGCTTCCAGATGCCGGCAAGCGTGCGTTCGGCGTCGTTGCGCGGTTCCACGCGCGCGGCATGCGCCGCCTTGTCGTGCTGCGGCACCGGCAACGCGGCACGGTCGATTTTGCCGTTCGCGGTAAGCGGCAGCGCGGGCAGCACCTGGAGCGACGTCGGCACCATGTAGTCGGGCAGTTCCGCGGCAAGACGCGCACGGATCGCGTCGACGTCGAGCGACTCGCCGGAACTGAGCCAGGCGACGAGGCGCGGCGCCGCGTCTTCGTTATCTGCATGCGCGATCACTACGGCATCGCGCACGCCTTGCTCGGCGCGCAGGCGCGCGGCGATCTCTTCGGGCTCGACGCGAAAGCCGCGAATCTTCACCTGATCGTCGAGGCGCCCGAGGAATACGAAGTCACCGTCCGGCAGACGGCGGCTTCGGTCGCCCGTCCGGTAGAGCCGTGCGCCGTGGCCATTCGGATCAGGCACGAAGCGTTCAGCGGTCAGCGACGGCCGGTTCAGATAACCATCGGCGAGACTCGCGCCGCCGATGCACAGCTCGCCCGCCGCGCCTTTCGGCACCGCGTTGCCGTGCGCATCGACGATACGTGCGTCAACGTGTGCGAGGGGCTTGCCGAGCGGCAGAGTCGCCGTGCGGCTTTGCGCGCCGCCACGCGTGAGCACACCGACAGCCGTCTCGGTCGGTCCGTAGTGATTGATCAACCCGCATTCGGGACGCAACGTCGCAATGCGCTCGGCGAGACGCGTCGGCGCGGGTTCCCCGCCCATCACGAGACACCGGCGCGGCAACGCCCGCTCAGGCCGCTGCGCCTGCAACAACGCGTCGAGGTGGCTCGGCACGATCTTCAGCAGATCGACGGCATGCGCGTGCATGTAGGCGGCGAACGCGTCGGGATCGGCGGCGGTTTCCGCGTCGATCAGATGAAGCGTCCAGCCGTGCCAGAGCGCGCCGAACAAGGACGTGTGACCGAGATCGGCGGCGGGCGTCGACAGATAAGCCGCGCTTGCAATGCCGTCGGGCAGGCGCTCCGAGACGCCGCGCAGATACGCGGCGAGCGCGCCGTGGCTGAGCACGACGCCCTTCGGGCGGCCAGTGGAGCCCGACGTATAGATCACGTAGGCGGGCCACGCGAACATCGCGTCGTCGGCTTGTGTATCCGCAACGATTTCGCATTGATCGGCGGCCGCGGTGCTCGTGCTGACTACGCGCAACGCATGGGGGTTCAGTGCCGCCGCACCTTCGGGCAGCCACGCAGGCGTGCGGGCGTGCATCGCAGACTCCGTTGCCTCAAGCGTCACCGCTACGCGCGCGCTGCAGTCCTCGGCCTGCCAGCGCAGACGCGCCTCGGGCAACGCTGGGTCGAGCGGCACGTAGCACGCTCGCACGCGCCAGACGGCGAGAATCGACGCGACGAACGCCGCGCTGCGCGGCAACGCGAGCACCACGCGATCGCCTGGCCGCACGTCTGCGTCGACAAGCGCTGCGGCAAGCCGCCCCGACCACGCCCACACATCGCGCCACGAGAGCGGCCCTGCACTGTCGACGAGCGCAACGGCGTGCGGCCGTTCGATGGCAAACCGCGCGACGCGCGCAGGCAGAAAGTCGGTGTCGAAATGGATGGCTTGCATGGTGTGCGTGGTGTGATCCAGGTGTCTGACGGCCGTGCGAAGACGCGCGGGCCGTGTGTTTCGGTGTCGGTGGCGATCTCGGTGGCAATGTTGGCGGCCTGACGACTGCGGCGCGCTACAGCGCATCGGCTCCCGCGACAGGCGCGCTGCCGCCGGCCGCTTCATCGTCGTCAAGCCGTAATTCGCCGATCGTGCACAGCGGCGCGTCGGTGATCTGTTCGAGCAGCTCGACGTAGTGCCGCGCGAATTGCGCGACGAACACGTCGTCGTAAAGCTCGGCGGCGTACGCGAACACGCAGCGCAATCCGCCCGCGTCCTCGCGCAGCACGTCGAGCGCGAGTTCGAAGCGTGCGTCGCTCGCGTCCGCGTCGACGAGGGCGCACTGCACGCCGTCGAGATCGAGCACCGTGTCGAACGCGTCGTGCAGTACGAACTTGATCTGTGCGAGCGGGCTGCCGCCTGCGCGGCGGCCCGATTGCAGCGCGGCCGCCACGCGTTCGAACGGCACCTCGGCATTCGCCTGCGCCTCGATGCTGTGCTCGCGGATTTCGCGCAGCAACATGGCGAACGGCATCGCGCTCTGCACCGACGCGCGCACCGCGAGTGTGTTGACGAAAAAGCCGATCAGCTCCTCGGTTTCAAGCCGGTCGCGGCCGGCGACCGGCACCGCGATCGCCACGTCCTGCGCGCCGCTATAGCGCGAGAGCAGCGCGGCGAAGGCTGCGAGCAGCACCATGAACAACGTGGCGTTCTCCGCGCGAGCGAGCGACGCCAGGCGGCTCGCGAGCGCGACGGGAATGCGCACGTCGATGCGTTCGGCGCGAGGCTCATAGCGACGGCCGCGTTCGTGCAAGGTCGGGAGATCCAGCAAGGCGTCGTAACCGGCCAGACGATCCCGCCAATAGTCGAGCTGTGCGTCGAGCCGGGCGCCGCCGTCTACGGAAAAGCGCTCGCGCTGCCATGCAGCGTAGTCTCCGTACTGGACCGCGAGTGCCGGCGGTGCACCGGTAAGGGCGGCGCCGCTGCGCCGCGCGGCGCGATAACCCGCAGAGAAATCGCGCAGCAGCACATTGATCGACCACCCGTCCGCGATAATGTGATGCATCACGAAATGCAGCACGTGTCGCTCGTCGTCGCGAACGAACAGCGTCGCGCGAAAGAGCGGCCCGCGCGTCAGATCGAACGGCTCGCGGGCACGCACACGCAGCTGCGCGTCGAATGCTTCGTCGCTAATGCCGCGTGCGAGGGCAACTTCCCAGTGCCACGCGGCGCGCAGGTCGCCCGTTTCCTTCAAGGGCGCAACGATTTGGCGCGGCGCGCCACCGGTATCGTCGAAGCGCGTGCGCAGTATTTCATGGCGACGCACGAGCGCATGGAGAGAGCTTTTGACGGCGTCGGCGTCGAGCGGACCCGTTAACGAAAGCGCGGCGGAAATGTTATAGGCGGGGCTGTCCGGGTCGATCTGCCACAGCATCCATAGACGCTCCTGGGGCAACGACAGCGGAGCCGCGACACGCTCGCTTTCAGCGCGGCGCACGAGCGCCGAAATAGCCGCGCAGTTTTCTGCCGACGCCGCGCGGCGCAGATCCAATGCGGCCGCGAGGCTCAGAAGCTTCGTATGACTAAACATCATGCCAACCGGTACTTCGCACGCCAACCGCTCCCGTAGACGCGATGCAACCTTCGCCGCCAGCAGCGAACGGCCGCCGAGCGCGAAGAAATCGTCCGACGCGCACGGTGCCGGCACGTCCAGCACCTCGCTCCACACCTGCGCGACGATTTCCGCGGTCGGCGTCAAGGCTTCGCCGCTCATGTGTTGCGCGACCGCACGTGTGGCAATAGCGTGCGGCCTTTCGGACCGCGCGTCGTGTATCGCGAACGGCACCAGCGCACCGCTTTCCCAAGCGACCAGGCACGCGCTGCGCTGCAACTTGCCACTGGACGTGCGCGGCAAATCACCGGGTTCGAGCAGGAGAATCAACGCGGCTTCGTATCGGAACGCGTCGCCGAGCGCCGCCGCAATCGCGCTATAAATCGTTTCCGGCGCCACCTGCCGCGCCCTGCCGCGCGGCACTTCCGCAGCCACGCCGATGCCTTTCGCGCCGTCGGCCGCCTCGACCGGAAACACGCTGACGCGCCCGCGGCGCAGCCATTCCACGCGATCCGCGAGCACAGTTTCCAGATCCTGCGGGTATACGTTCTCGCCGCGCAACACGATCATGTCCTTGCGGCGTCCGCAAAAAAACAACTGCCCGTCATGGATGAAACCCAGGTCGCCTGTGCGCAGCCAGCGCCCCGAAAAACCGGGTGTGTCGGCGAAAAACACGGCGGCCGTCGCCTGCGGATTTTCCCAGTAACCCTGCGTGATACTCGGCCCGCCGCACCACACTTCGCCGACGTGCCGATCCGGCAAGCGCTCGCCTGTCTGCGGATCGACGATGGCAAGCTCGTGGCCGAACGCAGTCACACCGCAACCCACAACGGCTTTGCCTTCACTGTCATCGGTCACAGACCGCGCGACTGGCGGGCGCAACGCGAGCGCGGATGCGGAGAAACGCGTGTGCGGCGCGCCCGAGCCGGCCTCGACGCCCGTGAGAAACAGCGTCGCCTCGGCAAGCCCATAGCATGCGTACATCGCGCGCGGATCGAGGCCGTGGGCGCCGAAGCGCGCTGCGAAGCCGTCGAGCGTCGTCTGGCGAATCGGCTCGGAGCCGCAAAACGCCACGCGCAGCGACGACAGGTCGAGTCCCGCAAGCTGTGCATCGCGCACGCGGTCCGTGCAAAGCCGATAGGCGAAATCGGGTCCACCGGTTACCGTCGCGCGCTCGCGTGCTATGCCGGCGAGCCAGCGCACGGGGCGCTCCAGAAAATGCAGCGGCGAAATCAACGTGACCTGGAAGCCGCACAGCACCGGCATCAGCAGGCTACCGATCAGCCCCATGTCGTGATAGAGCGGCAGCCAGGAGAACATGCGATCGCCGGCACGGCAACCCATGCCGCGCGACATCGCGCTGACGTTCACGCATACGTTCGCATGACTAACCATTACCCCTTTCGGCGACGACGTCGAACCGGATGTGTACTGCAGGAACGAGATGGCGTCGGGCTCGGCGTGTTCGATGCAAAAGCCTTCGTGGCTGCTGCCTTCGTCCGGCGACACGAAGGCGGCGCCGTGGAGATCAAGCTCGCTGCTCCACTTGCGCAGCGACGCCTGCGATGCGTTTTCCACCACTGCAATGCGCGCGGTGCAATCGTCCGACATGCGCCGCAGCCGTTCGACATGTCCGCTTTGCAGCGCTTCTGGCGGATACGCCGGCACGGCGATCATCCCTGCATACTGGCAGGCGAAGAACGACACCACGTAATCGAGCCCGCTCGGCAGCATCAGCAGTACGCGGTCGTTCGGCGCGCCATGTCGGCGCAAGACAGCCGCAAGCCGCCGGGCGTGTGCGTTGAGCGCCGCGTAAGTCAGCTCGTGGGCATCGGTGTCGCCGTCGGCGAGAAAGCGCACCGCCAGTTGATCGGCGCGCGCGCGGACATGCCGCTTCATCGCCGAAACGAGATCCGTTGCGGGCGCCGCCGCGGTTTCGTGCGGCGCCTCAAAGAGCGACGCGGCGCCGCTTAACGCATGGTTCTGTGCGACACGATTCGTCGCATGCATGTCCGCGCCATCCTGGCGCAGCGTATTGGTAACAGACATCCCCACCTCCGAGATTGGCCGCGCGCCGCGCGGCTGTCATCGCCCAAGGCCGCAAAGCGCGGCGCGCAGCGCGCCGCCGTCGCACGCATCTGCGTTTGCCTATGCACTCGTGCCAGCAGCGTGAATTTCGTCATTGCGGGGAAAGCCTGGCGTCTCTTGGGAACGCCGTTATGTCGTACCGGAGCTGCGCGGCCCGCGGCTCATCGCCGAAGCGAGGCGAGCGCGGGCCCGCGCGTGCCGGTCAATACGCGAAGCTGATCGGCGTGCCGCCGCGCGGATGCGCGACCGTGCCCATCGGCACGCCGTAAATCGCGCCGAGCATCTTTTCTTCGATGAGCTCCGTCGCGCTGCCGCTCGCGAGCAGCCGGCCGCCCTTGAGCGCGATCAGGTCGTCGCAGAATCGCGCGGCCATGTTGACGTCGTGCAGCACGACCACCACGCCGAGACCGCGTTGCTCACTCAGTGTGCGCACGAGATGGAGCACTTCCAGTTGATGCGCGATATCCAGAGCGGAAATCGGTTCGTCGAGCAGCAGGCACTGGCTGTCCTGCGCGACCAGCATCGCGATCCACGCACGCTGTCGCTCGCCGCCCGACAGACTGTCCACCGCGCGATCCGCGAACCGCGTGATGTCGGTCAGCGTCATGGCCTCGTGAACCTTTTCGCCGTCGACCCCGGTGAAGCGGCCGAGCGCGCCATGCCAGGGATAGCGGCCGAGTGCGACCAGCTCGCGCACCGTCATGCCGTTCGCCGCCGGCTGGTGCTGCGGGAGATAGGCCACCTGACGGGCAAACTGGCGGTTCTCCCACGCGTGCAACGGACGACCGGCGAAACGCAGCGTGCCTGCAGTCGGCGACTGTTGACGCGCAAGCAGCTTCAGCAGTGTCGATTTGCCCGACCCGTTGTGACCGATCAGCCCGCACACACGAGCCTTGGGCAGCGTGAGGGCAAGCGGGTGCAACAGCACGCGCTCGCCGACGCGAAACGACACGCCGTCGAGTTCGTACATCGGTTCACCTTGCGCGAGCGGCGCGGAGATAACAGACGGATTGCTGGTCATGAAAGATGAATCCCGAATCAGTGAGGGGCGGCCGTGAGGCTCGTGGGCCGCGCGGCGCCCGCTTCTTCTTCGACGATCTGGCCGAAATCCAGCTTGATGAAGCGCTCGGCGAGATGAAAGTAGCGATCGTCGTGCGTGATGACGAGCACGGTCTTGCCTCTCGCCTTCAGCTCCGGCAGCAGGCGCTCGTAGAACACGTCCTTGAACAGCGGGTCCTGGTCCGCGGCCCATTCGTCGAACACATAGAACGGCCGGTTCTCGAGATAGGCGACGACAAGCGCAAGCCGTTTGCGTTGTCCTTGCGAGAGGTCCAGCGTGGAAAACTTGCCGTCTTTCACGCTCACTTTGTGGTCGAGCTGCAGGTCCGCGAGTAGCTGCTGCGCCTGCGCGTCGAGTCCGTCTGCTTGCATGCCGAGCAGCGTGTCGAACAGGAAGAAGTCGCTGAACACGACGGAGAAATGCTGACGATAAACATCGCGCCGCGCCTCGTCGACGGGCTCGCCGTTCAGCAGCAGACGGCCGCTCTCCGGCACATAAAGGCCGACCAGCATCTTGGCGAGCGTGGTCTTGCCGCTGCCGTTGCCGCCGATCAGATAAACGAGCTCGCCGGGCCGGAACGTGAGGTCGACTGGACCGAGCGTAAATACTTCGTTGTCCTTTTCACGGAAGTAACGATGCGTGGCGCCGTCGAGCGCAATGCTCTCGAACGACACGGCGGTTGGCGGCTCGAGCATGATTTCGCCCGGCAGTTCCGCGTTGACCTGTTCGATACGTTCGAGCGCAACGCGCGCCGAACTGAGGCTCGGCATCGCAGACAGGACGGCTTCGATCGGCATGATCATGTAGACGAACACGATCGCGTAGCCCGACATGACGTGCGGGTCCACTTTGATGTAGCGCGCGAAAACGAAGAGCGTGAGACCGATAAAGGCGAACAGGATGAAGTTGCCCCAGCTCGACGCGGCCGCATACAGCATGTAGCCGCGCGTGCGCTGCACGCGCACCGCCTCGACGTTGCTCGCGAGCGTGTCTTCGACGAAAGCACGCTTGCGCGCACGGTGCAGCTTCAGCTCCTTGGCGCCGTCGAATAGCGCGCGGAAGTGCCGGACGAGGTCGTCCTCGCGCTTGCGCGACGCGCGCAGATGAAACATCGCACGGCTATGCGCGTAGCGAAAGCCCGTCATGCCGAGCACGATGGTGACGATTGCAACGAGCAGGATCGGCCATGACATGTAGCCGAGATACGCGAGACAGCCTGCGATTACCGCACTTTGCATCGCAAGCGAAGGCAGGCTCACGAAAAACACGACGATCGTATCGAGGTCCTGCGTGAGGACTGCTAGCGATTTCGCCGCGCCCTGCTTTTCCAGCTGAGCAAACGCGGCGTCGCCGATGCGGCGGATGGTGCGCATGCGCAGCGTCGCCTTCGCCTGCTGGCCGAGCCACATGAAGAGCGACTGCGCGAGCGCGCGCATCGCGAGTACGACGAGGCCCACGGCGAGAAACTGCAAGCCGAGCCGCGCGAGGCCGTCCGGCGTCGCGATGAGCGCCTGGTTGATGAGCGCAAGGAGCGCGGCATTGCCGAGGCCACCGAGTACGCTGGTAATGAGCGCGGCGGCAATCATCCAGCGCGATCTGCTGACCAGTTGCAAAAGTAACGACATGAAGCTCCTTCCATTGCGAGCGTGAGTGCACGAGGCGGAAGCCGGCAGCCTCTCGCACCGGCCCCCTCAGTTATCGGTGCTTCGCGCATCGTCGCTTTGCGCGAAGGCTCTTTCGTGTTCGTGACGCGTGCCGTGGGCAGGCGCATGACGGTGCACCTGCACCGAATGCACCGAATGCCCCCCCTGGGTGCGGCGTTTCAGGAACGGACAGCGTTCCTCGATGGGCGCGTTCGCGTCGTCGAGAAAGTACTGCTTCCATTCGAGGTTGCCCGGATCGCCGTAAAAGCCGAGATCCGGATGCGCGGGAATGTCGTCCCACGTTTCGAGGCGCTTGCGCACCTGGTTACGCGCCTCGCGGCCAATCACCTTGTTCGTGATCGTGTCGACGAACACCGAACGCGGCTGAAACAGCAGCACCATGCCTGGGCCCAGATTGCGGCTATGGCGCGCGCGAAACGACGGGCACGCGCAGACGACGAACATCTGCACGCCGGCATACGAAAACTCCCACGCCTCGTCCATCGGGTCCGGCTGCTGGTCCGCGGACGGGTCCGGGTCGATGTCGTGCAGGCGCTGCAGAATGCCCCAGAACAACGTTCTATAGGCGTCGTGCGAAAGCGGCTGCGGGTCCGGCTCGAAGAACACTGCGATATTGTTTCTCCGGTACGCTGGCTGCGATGCGAGCTCTGCGAAGGTTTGCATCGTCGCGGGTAGATCGCGCAGATCGCGCCCGTTGACGAACGAGTAGAACATCTCGCCGCGCCGTTCCGCCATCGTGCCGAAAAAACACGGATACGCCGGATCCAGCACCTGCTCGCGCAGCGTCGCGTAGGAGGCGTCCAGCCACGCGGGCGCCGACACGGCCGCACCCGTCGCCCTGCCTGCGATGATCCGGCTTTTCCAGTCGCTGACTTCGAATCGATCTGCCTCTCCGATAGCACTGTTGCCACTTTGCATCGTTCGCTCTCTCTTCCTGACCCACTGTTGTACGCGCCGAACGCGCGAGGCATCCCGGACCGCGTGGCCGGGACGTCGATATTGCTGTCGTGGGGAAGAGGCACCTTTGTTGTCGATCTTCGCCGTGGGCGCCTGCATGGTGTTGCCGCTTGCTCGTCGTTGCACCGCATTCAGGCCGAAGCAGCCGCCGGTTCATCGAGCCCGGCGACGAGGGCCTCGACCCACTCGTCGGGAATGATCGGCTGGTGATACGTGCATTCGTTCGATACCACCGTCGAGCCATGCAGACGGCCATCTGGAATCAGCACCATGTCGCCTTTGTGCAAGGCAAGCTGCATTCCGATGTTGCCCCAGAAGAGCATGTCGCCCTCTTCGATGGTCACGAGACGATGATCGTTATGCACGTGCGTCGTCGAACACATTTCGTGCGGCTCGACGAAGGTCTCCCGATCGATACCGGGACACTCGGCGTCGATGCGCGAGCTGATGCGATGCGCGAAAGCGACATAGTCGCGAATCGACGAAAGCCAGCGCAGCTGCTCGCCGAGATCCCAGCGCGCACGCCCGGCAAGTCGCTCGCCGGCGACGAGACCTTGCACGTATTGTGCGTGCGCGGCCGCGCCGAAGTTTTCGGCCACGCGCCCCAATGCGCGCGCCGCCCGCTGTTCCAACGCGCTTTTCAACGCAGACGCCTGCGCGCGACCGCGACCCGCGGGTTGCAGATGGGCGCACGCGCGTTCGAGCGCAAGACCGAACGCGAGCCATTCAGCCTCGGCCGCGAATGCCGCGCCGACGAGCCCGAATGCGCGATCCGGCCGACGCGCGAGCGCATACAACAGGTTGCATTTGGCCGTGCTGGTCGGCAGATAGAACTGCCAGTACGCATGCTGCCGGCGCGTGATGCCGCTCGCGGCCGCGACGCGTTCAAGGAGCGTGTCATCCGGCACTTCGCGATGAAGGCTCGGCCGTTCGTCGGGCGGCAACATGTCGAAGAAGCCGCTCGCAGCAGCTCGTGCGAGCGCGCGGCGCGTCGAAACTGCTAACGCCCAGCGCTGCACCATGATGAAGCGCAGCCCCTCCTCGAGGTAATCGTTGCGCATGAGACGCTCGAACGTGGCGCTCCAGAACGCGAGTTCTTCGTCGACGATGCGCGTGACGCGTGCACTTGTTGCGTCGACGCTTTCGCTAGTGACGACATCTTTAGTCAGGTATTCGAACGAATACGCTTCGAGAAACGGCGCGATTTGCGCTCCGAGTTCGCGCGTGTCTTCGCGGTAGAAGTCGGTAAAGTGTTGCCAGTCTGCCGGCTCGCCGCTCGAAGGCGCGCGCGCAATGTCGAGCTCGTAAATCGACATCAGCGTGCGGCCGGACGCGAGCGCCGGGAGGCGGCTCACGTTGTGCTCGCGCACCGGCTTCATGAACTTGAGGAACTCGAAGTCCTCGGGCCGCAGCGGGCGGCGATGGAAGTCGTCGGCGAGCAGCAGCTCATCGACGGTCGCGCTGCGAAACGGCTTGGCCGCGGCAAACTGTTTGATGAGCGCGACGTAGCGCCCGCTCTGGCCAACGAACGGCGAAAAATCGAAGATCGGCAGCGAAGCCTGGCTCATGGTCATTCGGTCCTTATCCGGGTTGCCTCAAACTGCGAGTGGTGGCTGCACAGCGCTTTGAGCGAGTGGTTCATGCAAGGGCTCTGCGCAACGGGTCGGTCATGGGCGCGGCGCGCTGCGACTCTTGCGGCGGCTGTGCAAATTTCGCTTCTTGCGCTTCTTCCATGCCTGGCACTGGACCGCCTCGTTTCGCGAGCGATCCGGCGACGACTGCAAGTACCGCTTCGCGCGCCGTGTCGATAAAGAAATGCCCGCCGTCGAACCAGTGCACGGTACATGCGCCGCGCGTCTCTTCCGCCCAGGCCTCGACGTCTGCGCTGTTTGCCGTCGCGGGATCGTCCCGGCCGACGAACACGTCGATGGGGCAATCGGGCATAACGGGGCTATCCGCGGACACGATGCGCGCCGTCCTATGCGCCGGATGCATGCCGCACAAGTGAAAGTCCGCACGCAAGAGCGGCAACATGAAGTCGACGAAATCCGCGTCGTCGAGCAGTTCGGCGGGCGTACCGCCGCGCTCGCGCAGGCACGCAATCATTTCGGCATGCGAACAATTCAGCCAGTGCGTTTCATGTTTGCGGCGCGCCGGCGAAATGGTGGCGGACGCTCCGAACCAGACAGGCCCGGGCTTGCCCCGCTCGCGCAGCGCATGCATGAGTTCCAGCCCCACGAGAGAACCCATGCTGTGCCCAAACAAGGCGAACGGAGCCGCACCGTCGATCAGCGTGAGCAGTTCGTCCGCAAGTTGCTCCACGAGCGCAGGCCATTCGGTATGCGGCGGCGAGAAACGGCGCATACCGTGGCCCGGCAATTCGAGCGTGCGCACCTGCACATACGACGGCAGCCGCTGCGACCAATCGCGATACAGCGCGACACTGCCGCCGGCATGCGCGAGGCAGACAAGGGTGAGCGTGCTCGACACGTGCGCTTCGTGCCGGGACGAAGTCATCGGTTCCGTGCCCATGCTTCAGGCGTTCGTGACGCCTTCGGGCCCTGCGCTGCCGGCCATTGCCTGACGCAAGCTCAACGGACGCATGTCGGTCCACACCTCGTCGATCCATTGCAGGCACTCGTCTTTCTTGCCAGACTTGCCTGCTTCGCGCCAACCGGCCGGAATGGCCTTGTAGTCAGGCCAGATCGAATACTGTTCCTCGTGATTGACAACGACAACGAAATTGCTGTTTTCGTCACCCCAGCTCATCGCGGCTCCTGAATGAAGTTGTGTATTGCCTTCTGCGTCCCGCCGGAGCGGTCCACTGCAATTCTCGTGCATCTGGCACAGGTTTTAAATGCGAATCATTTACATTTAAAGCGATCCGTCGGCACGGCGGGCATCAAGGGGCGTGACCCGTGGTCGAAGCCCCACTTCGGCTCTGCGGTGCAAACGTGCGCCAGACAAGAACGCAGCATAAGCCAAAAACTTTTATCAGACAAGCAAATAAGAATCATTTGCATTGGCATGTGTTTGTCGCCATGATGGGGGGGATTCAAAACTTAAGCCGTTCGCCATGGCCAATTCACAGCGTCGCCTCAGCCACTCCGTCGCTTCCGACAGTCTGACAAACGCGCAGCACGCCTTTTTCGACACGCTGCTCTCGCGCCAGTCTCACTGGCCGCTGGCCGAGCCAGGTCCGAGCGATGCCGAGTTGGGCGTGATCTTCGATGCCGCGATGCGCGCGCCTGATCATGGCGCGCTGCGTCCGTGGCGCTTTGTGCTGATACGCGACGACGCGCGCGCCGATTTCGGCGAGATACTCGTGGATGCCGCGGCGCGCCGCGAGCCAGCGAAGGCGCGCGCTGAGCACGAACATCGGCGGCAACTTGCGTACACGGCGCCGCTCGTCGTCGTGATAGCCGCAGCGCCTTCAGCGAGCTCGCACATTCCCGAAGCTGAACAGATGCTTTCAGTCGGCGCGGCCGCGATGAATATGCTCAACGCGATTCACGCCCTCGGCTATGGCGGCTTCTGGGCGACGGGCGCGGACGCTTACGATCCGAACGTGCAGGCTGCGCTCGATTTCGAGTCTTCTGAGCGCGTGCTCGGCTTTCTATTCGTCGGGACACCGAAATCTCGCGCAGCCGTTGCCTCGCGACCGTCGCCTTCGCTTTATTTGCGGGAATGGCTGGGGCGCGCGTCGATCTGAAATGTCGATGGCGCAACGCGCTGAACAGGCGAGCGACCGCATTCATCCGGCGCTGTGCGTCGAGCATTAGTCAGATACCGACTGCCGTGGATCGACACGCGGCGCGCCAATTTATATTCCGATACCGCGACTAGTACTCGACATTGCTCCTTGCAAAGCTGCGGTCGAAGTTCCCGACGTCGTCACAAAGTGTTAAGCGTGTCCGATGGTCCATCACCGGGAGCTGTTCTGAGACTCACTGCCCGACGCAACAAGCAACTGGTCGACCAGCTCGAGCTTCAACGGCTTGTCGGCGTCGAGCTTCTTCCTGACGATTGCGTATTTCCAGCCGTCGCCCGTGCCCGGATTGCGATAGAACGCGACGATAGCCACGTAGTTGGTGTCAGCCTGCATCGGCTGCGTAAGGCTCGCAGACGCACCCGGGTTCAGCACGGACGCCATGCTCGCCTGCAGATCCTGCGCAAGCACGATCCGGTCGTTTTTCAAAAGGTCTTCGTACGAAGCGCCGTCAAACATCTTGCGGTCCTTCAGCTGATAGACGCGCACCGCAACCGACGTGGGGCGGCCGGCGTCATCGGGGTTCAATGCTTCGCGGGCGGAAAGATCGACTTTGAGCACCTTGATCTGCTTGAAGAACACAGCGTGGTACGCGCTCGACGACGCGTCGGAAACGGACTGCCACGCGCCGCACGCCGACAGCAGGAGAGCGGATGCGAGGGTTGAGGTAGCGAAACGAATGGACATCGATATTCCTCGGTCAGGCATGGCGCGGTGCGAGGTGTGGATTAGGCGCTGGCTTCGGGAATGCTTCGTAGACGCCGAGCGCGATATTGATCAGGCGTTCCTCATCGGCGGGCAGCACACTGGTCCACGCGAGGCGCGGCGCCGGTCCGCCTGACGGGTGACCGATGGCTGGCTTAGGTGCAAGCCGCGACGACACTTCCATGCGCAGGTGCACGTCCGCCTTCGCGCCCACGTACAGTTGCACGTACGCCAGCAACTCACGATGAAGCGTGGCCCCGGGCAGCAGCTCGTGGGCCTGCTGCGCGTCGGCCGGGCGCAAGATGACCCGCACTGCCCGGCCGCGATGGACGAGCCGCCTGCCGAGCACGTAGCTGCCCCCAAGACCGGGCTGCGCACGGTCTTCTGGAACCGAAGCACGGCCGCCGGACGTCAGCGGCCGCGGCTGCCCTGCCCGCGTGAGTACGGGAAAGAATTCGTCGACGCGCACGCCGACGCCAGGGACGGCGAGCGCGACGACGCGCGCGAGGCCTTCCGACGTTCGCGTACGCTGAATCAGCAAGCCCAGCAATGCGAGCATCCGCGAATCCGGCAAGCCAGCGCGCTGAGGTTTATCGCCCAAGCCAAAGCCGGCCACGCACAGCAGATTACGTGAATGCGCATCGCTGCCGCCCGCGCGGAAACTCTCGGCGTAGCGGTACTTCTTCCATGCGCGGTACAACAGCGTGACCACGCGGTGATGGAACTGATCCAGAAAAGCCTCGACGGCCTCGTGCCCTTCCTCTCGCAGCACGATATCGTCGATCATGTGCGGAGGCATCGCTGCGTCGACGCCGTACAGGCCCATGAACGTGGTGCGCACAGTGGGCGGCAAGCGGGAGCCGAACGCAGGGCCGAAGATATCTGTCCCGTCATGGAACTCCACTGACGCTACTTCACCGGCCGGAAACCCCGTGCGGGGACGCGGCCTGAAGCGAACCGGTTCGTGCTCAGGTGTATCGCACGTGCCGAAGCCCGGACGCGCCGGTACACGCACCTCGAGCAGACGACACAGCTGCATGAAGTTCATCTTCGGGGCGCGGGTGAGCAGTGATGCGACCAGCGGGTCCAGATTCGGCGGATCGAGATCGGGCAACTCGCGCAATTTCATAGCGGCGCCCTCTGTGCCTTGCTGCGCGGCCAGTCCGTGCGCGTTTGCAACGGCAGGCTCACGATCGACAGCTTCGTAAACAGATTGATCTCCGCATACTGCTCGAAGAAGCGATGCAGCAGCTCACCAAAGAGCATGACATCGCCCTCACCGGCGAATGCATGGGAATCAAGGGTCACTTCGATGAGCACACCGCGTTCGACAGCGCCGCCCGAGACCTCTTCGAGCAGTTCCTGTGAAACCCACAGAATGCCGGCGAGACGCCGGCGGTTCAGTTCGTCATGAGTCCAGTCGTAGAGCGCGAGCGCGCCGCGCAGTACTTCCGCGTTCATCATCGAGAGGAAATTCGGTGCGAGATGCGACAGCACCCGCCACTGAAAGCGGTCGCCGGTCGGCGGATAGAGCGGAAGCGTCGGGGCAACGAGATTGCTCACACCCACGACGTTCGGCGTGCTCGCCGCAAGCTCGGCGATGCTCGCTTCGCGCAGACCCTTGCGCGGCAGCATGCCGTTCGTACCCGTTACGCGCAGCGAGAGGCTTTCCTCAGGCAGCGTAGCCATGGATTCCCACGCATGACCGCCGAGAATGACCCACGTCTCGTGCAGCCCGGAGACGCCGGGGCGTACGCGAGCATGAAAGTAGCGCTCCGGCGCTTCGTGACGCAGCATGCCGCCGCGGTGCCGGAACGTTGTGAACGGTGCGTATTCGTACCGTTGCGCGGTTTCGTGATCGAACGCCTCGATCGCATCGACCGAGTATGTTTCGACGTGCTCCCCTTGATGGCCGGCCGGCACCACCCGGTATTCCGTCTCGTGGTGACCGATTTCGATCGGCTCTGCGTCGAGTTCGAAGAGGTTGATGACCGGCGCGCAGAAGAGCCGCACGTTCTCCGCGGTAAAACGCTGGTCCGACGGATACGTATGCTTGAGCAGGATCTCGAGCTCGAAGCGGGTCGCCTTCTCAGGCAGTTTCGTGATATCGATCCCGCGGAGGTCGACAAAGAGGAACTTCTCGCGAAAAGTAAAGTACTCGAGGAGCAACTGGTAGCCCGAGAACGCCGCATCGGACTTCGACCATAGGCGCTCTTCGGTCGAGAACCCGGCTGGCTCGAGCGCGACACCGGTAAGCGGCAATGCTTCGCCGGCGGCCTGACCATGGTTCGCTTCCTCGATACGCCACGCGATTGAATCGACCTGGCGCGTGAGCGCGAGATGCATCGCGAACGCGGTCGGCAGGTCCGCATTCAGGTACAGGCGCAACCGCGACAAATCCGTTTCCTGGCGACGCGCCGACGCGTCCAGCGCAAACCCGAGCCGGACCACAGAACGGCCGTCGTGGCGCACGGTCGGGCCGGCGTGCGTGATGGCAACCGGTTGGAGTGTGACCGGCTGCGTGGTCCGGTACAGGCACTGCACCGTCTTCGGCGTCGTACCCTCAGAGCCTGGCACGAGCGGCACCGCTATCGGCGCGGAGCGCACCGGCACGCCCGCCGGCACGACATCGGTTCGCTGGAGCTTTTCCGCAAGCGGAATCAGCTCGACCACCGACAGCGACGGGATCATCCGCAAGTAGTGGGGCCACAACAGGCTCACGAGCCCTTCAGTCAGCTCAGGCAGTTCGTCGTCAAGTTTCTGCTGGAGCCGCGCGGTGAGAAATGCAAAACCTTCATAGAGCCGCTCGACATACGGGTCGCGGTCACCCACGCGATCGAGGTTGAGCATGCGCGCGCGGTCAGGATGCGCTTTCGCGAATTCCTTGCCCGACTCGCGCAGATAGCGCATTTCCCTTTCGTAGTAGCGCAAAATTGGATCGTCGTTTTTCATGGAGTTTTTGTTACGAAAGGGTCAGCGAGCGCGCCGGATCGAGCACGGTGAGTTCCGCCTGCAATTCGCCGATGCGACGCGCAAGGCCTGGCTTGTCGGCATCCTTGCGGTTGCTCATCGTCTTGAGCGCTCTGACCAGTTGCTGCTTGATCTCGAAGACAAGTGCCGGCTCCCAGCGCGCGAGCGGTAACGAACGCGTGCCGGCATCGAGCTCGGCGAGCAGGGCCAGTGCCGTGTCAGCGCGGCCCGCGTGATTGGCCACGCGCGCCATCACGAGCCGCTGCAGGTAGCGATGACGGTCGGTCTTCATCCCTGGCAGCGCTTCCAGCCAGGCGAAAGCGGCCTCGATGCCATCTCGTCCAGCCAGTTCCCGCGCTTGCAGCTCGATCTCCGGCCAGTCGCCGGTTGCGCCGTCCTCGCTATCGGCGGACACCGGAAGCGACGCCAGCAATTCGCCCGCTTCCAGATCGCGCACGACAGCGTGCCGCGCGATCCATTCGAGCGTCACGTCGTCGGCGAACGGAGTGCCGTCGTTGAACGCCAGCCGTTCAATGCCAGGCAGCCGTTCGAGGAACAGCGCGAAGTCCGCGCGCAGCATGTCGCGCCACGTGCTGTACGGTGCGCCGACGCTATCCAGCGCAACGTGCTGGAAGTACTGCAGATCGAGCCACAGGTGATTGACTCCCTCCATAAAAGCGCCTTCGATGCGTTCGAGCAGTTCGTGCCACTGCTTCTGCAGCACGAGCCGCTTGAGCTGCTGCCGCAACTCCATGCGCGGCGGCGCCAGACGCGTGCGGCCTGTCGCGTCGGCGGGCGGCACTTCATGCAGCGTGTCCCAGCGCACGCTGCGCACGAGTCGCACGGACGGCAGGTAGCCGTTTTCCTGATCCCGCAGCCAGGTCGCCATGGCGCGCGCCTGGTCCAGCAGATCTCGCGTCGAAGTGATCGAGCCAGAAGCCGGTGCCCGCGATAACGACGACGATGAGGTAGGCAGTACGGCATGGTGGTGCGTGCCTGCCGTGGCTTCATCGTTCCGTTCGAATCGTGAGACGAGTGGTTGGAGGTTGGGCCGCGCGGCCTCGGGCCAGCTTCCGGTGTGTGCGACGAGCACGTCGAGCGCGGCCAGCGCGCGTTCGAGATCTGCTGACGCGAAGTCGCCGCGGGTTTCCAGCAACTCGATCATGCGGGTGGTGGCCAGCATCTCAAGTGCCGCCTTTTTCGCTTCGACGCGTGCGGGCAGCGCGGCTTCGCCGAACCGGTCGACGAGCGCTGCCGCCAACTCGAGGCCATCCGCGAAACCTGCGGGGCCATCCTGCCGCAGCCGTGCGAGTGCATAGTAGCCGGCCAGACGCAAGTCCTTGCCGGTCTCCATGAGCAGTTGCTCGCACGAGCGGATGATGAGTCCATCGTCGATTCCGGAGAGTTTTTGCGTTTCTTCCCGGAGCTGGAAAAACGTGTCTTCATATCCGGGATCGCGGCCCACACCGGCGTCGCCCGCGAGCGGCTGAAGCCAGGCACTCCACGCGTCGAGGCGCGAGCGGGCCAGCTCCTCGCCGTCGTCCCGTGCCGGAAAGAGTTTCTCAAACAGTCCTGCCAGCATCACTCCACCTCCGGCAACGCGCCGTATGGCAACGGCGTCCCGGCGCGCCTCGCTGCGGCCATCGCAGCAGGCGGCAGCGGCGGTGGCTGCGCTGGCAAAGCCGTGGCCAGGCGCTTTGGCACGCCATTCCCCGCCCCATTCGCCGCCCCATTCGCCGCCCCATTCGCCGCACCGGTGACGAAGACCCGTGTCGGCAACATGAAATGACGCAATTGCAACACGTCCAGCGGACCTGCACCGG